>CAIFEV010000004.1 GCA_903789615.1 uncultured Lachnospiraceae bacterium
GGTATGCAAGTAAAAGAAAGGGACGTGTGAAAAGTTTTCATTTTTTCACACGCCCATTTTTTAAAAATTTCTGATTTCCGTGCTTCCGTCCGGATACTTGTAGATGTACTCGATCATGCCCGGCCCCAGATCTTTGGTGGGTCTGGCCGTGAAGCCGTGTTTCAGATAGAACTCTTCCATCCCCTTGCGGCACATCAGGTCAAACATCATCCGGGTTCCCGGCAGCATATTCTTCCGGACATAGCGCGTCACGGTATCAAGCAGCATACTTCCGATGCGCTGCCCCTGATACTCGGGGACAATGATCAGATCCTGCACATAACTCACTACGGCGCCGTCACCGACAAGCCTCGCCATGCCGATCGGTTTTTCCCCGTCAAAGACGGTGAAGACTTCCAGACTGCCGGCAAGTGCCTTCTGAGCCTGTGCCCGTGTGAGCCGGATCCAGCCTACGGACTCCCGCAGGGACAGGTACGTCCCGACATCGCGTATTCCTGTGCGGATTTCCATAGCCCTGCTCCTTTCCGGCCTGAGATTCGTGCCTATTATACCAGTTCCGTTCGCAATTGACAGCAAAAAGACAGGAGTGTTCCATGACAAATGTAGAAATAACCGTTGCTTTAGATGAATCCGGCCGCTTCACAAGTATTCAGGAAGCTGTCGACGCGCTGCCCGCCACCGGCGGCACGATACGGCTTTCTGCCGGTACGTGGCAAGAGCGCGTGGAGATCCGGAAACCCAACGTCACAATCATCGGACAGGGAAGTGACGTCACGCGGATATGTGCCGGTTACAGCGCGAACATGACAATGCCGGACGGAAGCCGCCGCGGCACCTTCCGCTCCTATACCCTGCTCGTATTCGCAAATCATTTTCACGCCGAGGGCATCTGCGTGGAGAACACCGCCGGTCCCGGCAGACTGGCCGGACAGGCCATCGCCGTCTATGCGGAGGGCGATCGGATTTCATTTAAAAACTGCAGGATTCTCGGCGCCCAGGATACTCTCTTCACGGGGCCTCTTCCGCCAAAGGAGATCGAGAAAGGCGGCTTCACGGGTCCAACCAAAGACGCGCCGCGCATCCCCGGCCGTCAGCTCTATGAATCCTGCTTTATTGCCGGTGAAATCGACTTCATCTTCGGTTCCGCAAGGGCGTACTTTTATGACTGCACACTTTTTGCTGTCGACAGCGGCCGCTTCCCGGACGCGTTCTACTGTGCACCGTCAACGCAGGAAGGAGAGCCGTTCGGCTATGTATTCGAACACTGCCGTTTCACCGGAGACTGCCCGAAAGGCAGCGCGTTTCTTGCGCGCCCCTGGAGAGACTTTGCTAAGGCGGTCTTTCTGAACTGCAGGATGGATGCTTCCGTAAATCCGCAGGGAGTCGACGACTGGAACAAACCGCAGACGCACACGAGCGCATTTTTCGCGCAGTATGGATGCAGCGGCGAAGGCGCCGGCTCACCCGACACGCGCGCATCCTTCCTGCATTTTCTGACCGGTGAGGAAGCGGCTGCCTGCAGCCGGGAAGCAGTTCTTGGCACAGATTTTTCCTGAGTTTACATGTATTCAGGCTGACGGCATATTTTTATCTGCACGCTGTCCGCGGCTGCGCTCCGCCGTTTTCCCGGCCACCGGCATCTTCAATGGAGCTCTGGCCGCTCAGGGCGCTTCCGTCCACATCAAACCAGAATTCCACGCCATCCGGGTGATTCAGGACACCGCACTGCTTTCCGTACGAGTCGCATATCGCCTTCACGATGCTCAGTCCGATGCCGTTTCCGCCGTATTCGAGTGTCCGGGCTTTGTCGATTTTGTAGAATTTCTCCCAGATCCTGTCCGTCTCCTCTTCCGGAATCTGTGCCCCGGTATTGAACACGTGAACGCGCCGGTTGCCAGCCTCGTCTGTCTCCCAGACACGAACCTGCTTTCTGCCGGACGCGTAGTGGATCGCATTGGACAGATAATTGGTTATCATCTCATCGACTTTTGTCTCGTCGGACCACGCGTCGATGCCGCTCTCCGGTCCCTCGTACGTCAGTTCGATGCCGTCCTTCTGGGCCGTCAGCCGGTTTGCCGCAACGCAGTCATGCAGAAGCTGCGCCAGATCAAAGCGCTTCATGACGGGCTTTTCGTTTCCGAACTCAATCTGGTTCAGATCCAGCAGACGGCGGACCATGATGTTCATCTTTTTTGCCTCATCCAGGATCACATCGCAGTAATACGCGCTGCTGTCCGGATCGTCGGCGATTCCGTCCCGAAGGCCTTCCGCATACCCCTGAATCAGAGCGATCGGCGTTTTCAGGTCATGTGACACATTGCTCAGGAATTCCTTGCGCATGTTGTCGATCTGCGTCTTGCGCTCGATGTCGCGCTGCAGCTGCGTATTGGCAGACTTGAGCTCTCCGATCACCTCTTCCAGATTTCCGCTCATCTCGTTCATCTTCTGACCGAGCACACCGATTTCGCTCTTGTCGTGCCCCTCATACCGGGCATTGAAGTCCAGCGAACTCATCCGGCTGGCAATTTCTGAAAGATGTTTGATGGGTCTTGAAATCAGACCGGAGAATCCGGAGGCCGCAAGGACACCGATGATAAAAATCAGCACACCGGCGATCTGAATGAACCGGTTGGTCATGTCAATCGTATCCCTCACACTTAAGAGCGGCATCCGCATCAGCACGGTCGTGCCATTCCCGTACGTGCCCCACAACTCGTAAAAGTTGTCATTGAGACGGCTGTCATAGGATTTCTGCAATGTATAGGAATCTGTTTTTTCGATGATGGTGACACTGCCTCCGTCTTCATCGCCGTCATGAAACGGAATGCCGCCGAGCACGGTATCCTGTACTTTTTTTAGCATCATGCCGGCATCGCGCGTATTGGAATAAATCACCTGCCAGCTGCTGTCAATAATGAGAAGATTGACAGAATAAGGAGAGACCATCTGATCAAGCTGTTTTGTCGCGTCATCCTTTGAGGTATCCCCGCTCATGTAATCGTTCATAACCGAGTTCACGGCGCTGTAAGCAGCCGCCATGTCCCTGCGCTTTGTCCGCAGATAATACGGCTCTACAAAAAATGTGTTGAAAAGAAGCAGAATACAGGTCATCCCCAGCACGATGGCTGAGATGAGGACGGTGATCCGGAAACGGATTGAGTGAAAGAAACTCACCTTTTCTGCGCCGCTCCTGTTCTGCGTTTTAACGGATTTGTCTTTCTGAAGCACCTGTGTTCACACCTCCGTCGGGAAGCCCCGGTCAGGCCGTGGGGCTGAACTTGTATCCCATCCCCCAGATGGTCTGGATATAGTCCCCGCACGGTCCCAGTTTGTGCCGGAGTTTCTTTACATGCGTATCGATCGTCCGCGCATCCCCGTAGTAGTCATAGTTCCAGACATTGTTCAGAATTTTCTCGCGGGACAGGGCAACGCCGTTATTTTTCATGAAGTATTCGAGCAGCTCGAATTCCTTGAAGGACAGCTCGACTTCCTGACCTTCTACACTGACGCGGTGCGCTGTCTTGTCAAGCGTAATGCCGCCGATGGTGACCGGTTTGTTTCCGGTTTCCTCCGGATATGAACGGCGCAGAAGCGCATCAACACGCGCTGTCAGAATTCTGGGGGAAAACGGCTTTGAAATATATTCATCGGCCCCGCAGTTAAACCCGGTGAGCTCATCATCCTCTTCTCCCTTTGCGGTGAGGATGATCACCGGAATAGAGGACGACTGCCGGATTTCCCGGCACACATCGTACCCGTTCACCTTCGGCATCATGACATCCAGAATCACGAGGGCAATGTTTTTATCTGAATAAAAAAGATCAAGCGCCTCCTGACCGTCTCCGGCCTCCAGCACAATATACCCTCTGCGGGCAAGAAAGTCGTGAACCAGCTTGCGCATCCGGCTTTCGTCGTCTGCAACCAATACTTTATAAGAATCCATTTTCCGATTTCCTTTTTTATATAACCTCTTGCACGGACTGAGTGTTAATGTTATACTCAGGTACGATAGAACTAACTCTGATTATTTCGTCAAACAGGAGGTATAACAAGTGCGTATCAGTGAGTCTTCTGAAGATTACCTCGAGCGGATTCTGATGTTAAGTGAAAAGCTTCCGGTCGTTCGCTCGGTTGATATAGCCAATGACATGGGATACAAGAAGTCCAGCGTGAGTGTGGCCATGAAGAATCTCCGGCAGTCCGGCAAGATCACGGTGACTCCCGCCGGCTACATCTATCTTACACCGGAAGGCAGGAAAATTGCCAGCATGATCTATGAGCGCCACAAATGTTTCAGCAAATGGCTGAAGGAGCTCGGCATCGACGAGACAACAGCAGCCAATGACGCATGCCATATGGAACATGCGCTGAGCGAACAGAGCTTTGAGGCAATCAAAGAATACATCAGACGGCATCCGGTTAACGCTCCCGAAGATGTGTCAGAAAACTGAAAGGAAGGGGTGTGGATAGCGCTGCGCGCGAAACAATCCGTAATCTGTCTTTAAAGGAAATACTGTTTGCGCATGCTGCACGCCAAACGCCGCGGCAATCTCCTCCCGAGATCTGCCGCGGCGGTCTTTTTATTTTCCGGTTCTCTTCCCTCTTACCGGCTGTCGTTTTGCAGAAGTCCGGCAGGAGGTGTGCTCTTTATTCCCGCTTATCTTCCAGGACCCATTCTTTGTACATGGCTTTGAGAAGATCCCTTTCGGGAGACGTTCCTCTCAGGCGGCGGATTATTTCCGAGGCCAGATGGCTGGCGCTTTCTTCTGCCTTACCGTCCGGATACAGAGAAGTGCAGCGCCCCATTAGCTCATTCGGAAAAGAATCCTGCGGGATGCAGAAACTGATCCCGACACCGATAACGGCCCAGCTGGTGGTTCCGGTTTCCGCATCTCCCATCGTTTCCGTGAGAATGCCTCCGATCTTCTTTCCGCCGCGATACAGGTCGTTGACCGGGCGGATCCGGCAGGAAATGCCGCACACATCGTGTATCGCCTGACACGCTGCACACGCCCCGAACATTGTTATATCCCGGCTGTCTTTCCACGTGGAAATTTCCTTGCGGCGGATCACGCTCAGATATATTCCGCCCTCCGGAGACCAGAAACGATGAGTTCCGTGCCCGGCGCCCTCAGACTGCTGCCTCGCGACAAGTGCCGTGCCATCTGCTGCACCCTGCATCGCAAGAAGCTTAGCCTCCCGGTTGGTTGAATCTGTCTTCTGCAGAAAGAGCAGGCGCCCGTCTTCTGGCAGTTCTTCGCGGAGCTTCCGTCCGGAAAGCACACCCGGTCTGTCAGCCAGCCGGTAGCCCCGGTTGGTCACGGCTTCAATCTCTTCGCCCTCATCGCGAAGAGTGCGGATCGCTTTCCATACAGAAGTCCGTGAAATTCCAAGACTTCCGGCAATAAACTCTCCCGAAAGGAATTCTCCCCCTGATCCTTCCAGCAGATTCAGTACACGTTCTTTTGAATTCACCGCACGATTCTCCTGCAGCGGATGCTTCCGGACTCAGGCATATTCCTCTTGTGCCTCGTCCCTCCGGCTCTTTGACTTGCCCGCCTTTTTCTTTTCCTCTGCCTGTTTCTGGACTTCGGCGATCTTGTCAAGAGCCGTCCGGATGTTTGCGGACATCTCCGCCTCCTCCTGCTCTCGTTGCGCGATGGCCGTCTGCAGATCTTTCTTCACAATTGTCTCCACAGCCGGATCTTCCGCTTTGATGAATTTTTCAAATGCGTCCGGGTACTGGAACGTCTTTTCGGCGTGATCCCTGTTAAATGCGACCGTGACATATCTGTCTTCAACAGTTTCAATCGTTCCATGTCCGAATCTGGCATGTGAAACAGCTGTGCCAATCAGGTCTTCGCCCATACATACCTCCCTCTCTCTGATATTTACCTGTTCGTCCAAACTAAGTTCATTATAGCAGAAAACATAAACAAAAGCACAGAATTGTGGGACTTTCGCGATTTCAGAAGACAGATTCAAAATTCAATATTGCAATAGATGTGTTCCGTATTTTCTTTTGAAGACATTTGCTGACGCCGTGATTTGTCCCCAGAATGTATTCGTAATCCGGTTCATGACTTAAGGCATACCCCCATTTGCTTTTTTCGTTGGTTCAGCAACGAGAGTTTCAATGCCAATGAAATTCCAATCCTGTTTTGTACGATGAGGAAATCTCCTGTCCATGTTCCCAAATCATCCAACAGGATACCATGAAGCGCATATACAATCTATACAATTGCCGCTGTGCATAGATCACATGCAATCTGAATTATGTTATACAGGGAAAACCTTCTTTTTGCACGGATGTTATAAATTGCGCTGCACAAAAGAACTACTATTTCAAGATATATGACCCGAAGCCGCTCCTTGCCATCCAGAGCCGTTGCTATGACACCAAGTCTCCGGAAGTTGTTCAAGAGATCTGTCTGGATGTGGATCAGGCGTGGCTTTGCCTGCTTGACCGGCTATGCATATGGATGTGATTCTTTTGTTTCCTTTCTCTGGTGATACAAAGGACTTCCATCATCTCGTGCGTCTGCACCGTTCCCGTTCAACCAGATCCTGAAAACAAAACAAGCAGCCAGATGCCCTCACAGGTAACGTCTGACTGCTATGTATTCCACATCGATGGATGTAGTGTCGATATTTGCCGGAATTCCAGCGATTAGAAACCGAAAACGTGACTAACAACGATCTCCGGTTCGCAACAGTTATTTTGAATTTGAATAATCGCGATCCAGCAATTCCATGCCAAAGCTCTCAACCTCGCCATTCACTGCATTTTCAAGCCACTGTGCCATACTCGGATTCCTACTTTTGCTGTCAAAAAATATTTTTGTTCCCGCAGCGGTATGAACTGTTAAATGCCCATCTGCCTGAGATTCCTCGTCCCAAATGTAGATGCCGCATCCCGGAATTTGTTCCTGCATGTCAGACACCATCTGCTTCAGGATTTGCTGGAACCTGTCGCCTTCCGCTTTCCCAATTTTTAATGGCATCTCCTGCTGTGAGCCTTCGTCAAAAAAACGTTGAGCCATGGACAGATTGTAGTCGCGCACGGAGCAGTCAAACAGTATTTTTACGTTGTCTCTTTTGTTACGCAATGCAGTGAGAGAATCCAGCGTGATATTGTCTGATGTAACGGCATCACTGAATGCTTTGGGAGTATGCCACTCGTTTACCATGATGTCATGCCAATGATCATTGATCAGCAGAGAACTATCCACGAGAACCGCAACGTCTTTCGGATTATTGAACCGTTCAATGGCATCGTCTGCCAGTATAGCCGTTCCGAAGCCGCCGGCACTTGACCCTGCAATCACCAGCTGATCCGGTGAAGAATCAATATAGTTAAAAATCTTTTCAATCAGGTAGCGATAATTCGTATATTCGTGATAGTAAATCTTCCGGGTGCTGCCATCCAATGCGGTATATTCTTTTTCGCCTGTCCCGGCATGAAAGTCTCCGTTGCAATATGGTACTCCGATAAACGTCCAGTCCTTGAACATATTGTCATCAGCGGAATTTCCAATTCCCCATTTCCTAATAGCGTACGTCATGACGTTTAAGCCTGTACCCAGGCGGGGATTGTAGAATCCCCCTTCAACGTCCATAGACCTCGCTGCCGTATAATCGTTTACACTGAACCCGCCGCCATAAAAATACAGAAGGACTTTGCTCTCGCTTCCTTTTCGGAAATATCCCTGCCATTTGCTTCCATCAGAGCTGACTGTATCGTCAATATTGACCGTGTACCATTTTCCGACATCCGGTTCTCCTGACAGCTGTGGCAAATCCCTGCCCATCGTTTTACTGATCACAGCATTCGTGATGTTACTGCCGAGCAACACAAATGTAATGATTACAGCAGCCAGTATTGACACAATACAGATGTTTCTTTTCTTTTTTCTGGTCATAATCTTATCCTTCCCTCAGATCCCTGCTCGCAATAGTAAGAGATACCATGTCGCTTGTATGATTGATCCATTTGCCTATTTCAAACTCTGCTCCTCTGGCAAGCTGCTTCTGCTTCTCATTGATCACGTTCTTCGCGCTTTCGGATGGATCATTCATCCCTTCTGGATTATTTGACTCGATGAAACTATGCTGCGCGTCCGTATACTCCTGAACATCCGGTTCCAAACCTGCATCTTCCATCCCGGCGATATAGTTCTTTGCCTTCTGGGAGATGGGATCCTGCCCGGCAAGAATAAATAATGTTTGTGGCCAGTCGCTTCCGAAATTTTCATTTGATAAACCGGTCGTCCACGGATAGCAAAGAATCAAGCCCTTCAGATGGCAGTCTTTCTTTTCCAGATCTCTTGCCGCTTCCGCTGCATAATACGCTCCGGCACTGTACCCGATCATGTAAATCTCTTCCGGTTTCACATGATATTCTTTTGCATGGTCATAGAAATAATCGACTGCATCTGTAATCTCCCTCACTCCGTAAGAAATGGGTTTTAGATCTGATGTTGTATAGTTCACGCTGACAATGACTGCATTCCACTGCTGAGCGACACGTTTGCTCTGCGTATCCAGCGCATCCGCATCTCCGGCCACAAAACCGCCGCCGTGGATATTGAAGACAACCGGAATCCGTTCCTGTTCATCGCGATCCGGAACATATATGTTTACTGCTACAGGATTGGTACCATTCCGCTGGATGCTGATTCTTTGACCGATCAGATCCGCATCTTCCTTTTTCATAGCATTCCTCTGCTCTTCACAATTGTTTCTGTACGAGTTCAGAAAATATACGAACCCGACATTGAATATCACAAGCAGCACCGACAGTACCGACAGCAGAATCACAATCGCTTTCCATTTTTTTGATAATTCCCGAAATTTCATATCTTCACCCCAACATGACGTGAATCAGCGATCCCAATGTCAGATATACATGCAGGATGCTGAAAACAGTCAGGAGCAGCGCAGCCGCAAACAGAAATACAATCACGTTCTTCCAATGTGAAGATAAATCCCGAAATCTCATTTTTATCGTCCTTTCATTTTCAGCCACCCATCTTTAAGGAAGCTCTTCCATTAAGAAAAAAGGCCTTTATATCAGCCTCCGTTGCCTTTTTATTTTCAAAAGACTATCATAGAGCTGATAGTGAGACAAGTGTCTCACAAAAAATGAGACAGAAAGGATCAAAGTGACTCATGCAGAGCAAAGATTATTACGTCCAGCAAAAACTTGCGGAGACACTGATTAATTTGTTAAACACCAAATCTTTAGATGAAATCTCCGTTCGGGAACTCTGCAATCAGGCAGGTGTCGGGCGCGCTTCCTTCTACCGCCATTATCAGAACAAAGAAGAAATACTGGGTCGGCATGCTCAATCCCTGATTCAGAAATGGGCGGCGGAATTTGAAGCAGCTCCTGATTCCAGGCCATGGAACGTATTCGAAAGCCTGTTCCATCACCTCAAAGAACATCAGTCATTCTATGAATCTCTTCATAAAACTGGAAGAGACAGCATCCTGCGCGCCGCAATTCGCGCCAAAATAGGCTTGACTAATGACCTTTCAAACGAGGATGCCTATCAGAAGGTCTTTTTCGCTGATGGTATCAGCGGCTGGGTTGAAGAATGGATCGACAGAGGCATGCCGGAAACACCTGAAAGGCTAAATCAGCAGCTTGGTCAGTATTTCACACAAGTTTTGCCAACTCTCAGCAAACTGTATACACATAGATAATCCGTTCTCCTTTGATCTGCTGCTTTTTTCGCCTACATGATGGATGTGATTCTTTTGTTTTCTTTCTCCGGTGATGCAAAGCACTTCCATCATCTCGTGCGTCTGCACCCTTCATGCTCAGTCAGATCCAGAAAACAAGCAGCCAGATGCCTTCACAGGTGACGTCTGACTGCTATGTATTCCGCAACAGATTGATGCAGTTCCAATTCAACAGCACTGATTCTTTCAAGCAGAACGGCCTTACTGGCAGTAAAGCGGCGCATTTCAACAAAAGAATTCGTAATACGGGTACTGGTTTCTACTGCAGCATTTATATTAATAACGGCAGAAAGCATAACTATCCTGCTTTCTTTAAACACATAGGGAAGATCCCTGCGACTTCCATATTCACTTGAGGTCGCAAATTGCGACCTCAAGATTTGTCATTATCAGTGCATATAAACTTTGCCGCAAGATCTCCATTCACCACCTCGTATTTCTCGTCCGGCTTCAGTCTCATCTGTCTGCTCAGAAACTTCTCAATATCGAACAGGTTCTTCTTGTCACAGTCCCCGGTCAGGTAGTAGTTCGGATGTTTCGTCAGGCCATACTTGGATGACAGAAATGGCCGGACACCTCTCAGCTGCAGAATGCCTTTAGATCCATCCAGAACTGCAAGCCCATCAACAGACAACAGATCATGTCCCAGCTTCTGATAGTTCAGGCTGCGGGACTGCTCCCGTCCCCGGCTCTCCCCAGTATTGTAGGTATCGATCGTCTCCTTGCCAAGTGCCTGATTTAGTTCCTTTAAAGTTGTAGAATTGTTTTTGGAACCTGTCAGGCTCCGGGTATACTGTCCTTTATGCCTTTGGCAATCCGTGCTATCTTCTTCATGGTGCTGTTCTCGCTCAGGTATTCAAGGCCTTCCAGCGTGATGACGGGGCTGATCGGCTCTTCGATCTGCGGTGAATACTCGTCAAACGTCCGGTCATATACAAGCCCTTTGATATATCCCTCATCCTGCAGCATGATCAGGAGCTTCTGCCACTTGCTCCGGGATATATGCAGCCGCTCCGGCGAGATTCCTTCCGGATTGAACTCGTCGCAGTCAAGGGATTTCTGAAGATACTTCAAGATCCGGTAAATGATGTTCAGCTCTTCCACCTGGCACCGCCTTAATCTGTTATCCTGACATTCTCCCACTTCTTGTAGGCATCAAGATAGGCCTCCTTCTTATCGCCGTTATATGTGATTTCGTAGTACATCCCATCCGATACGGTTGTGGATAACAGCGCCTTCCAGTTCTGCAGAGTCTTGCAGAACCAGACAACAAATACGTCGTCTGTGCTGATCGTGAATCTATCTGCTTTGTCTGAACGACTGTTGAAATAATCGACAACCATCTGTTTTGCTTTTTCCTGCATATGTTCTCCTTTCGGGCATCAAAAAAGCACGATACTTTCGCACCGTGCTTTCAAAGTCCATAATAATTGTGTTATGCACAATCCTTCGACTTGTCGCTGACAACATCAAACATTTCACGAGGATATAAATAATCCTCTCCAGAATCATCTTTGATTCTGTACCAATCTCTCTCGACAGATATAACGTCATATATGTGGTTGTGTGTCAGCACAAGAAAATCAGTTTTTCCTTTATATCTAACCCTCATTCCAACCACCTCTTTATTTTGAATTTGTATTTTCCAACGCTTTCTTCTTGAAACCAGTGAACTTCAGCAAGTCGGTCTTCGCCATTAGCATTTATGTGGCCACAGCCCTTGCAATGTTGCCATTTATCTGGATCCCCTCCAATCTGCTCTGCCAATCCTTCTCGCACATTCGGATCAAGAGGGTGCTTGGTTTTATAACCCGCGAATACTTGCCGGTTTTGTATTTTGGTTCCCTCAACAAAATGAAAGTACTCGCCCGTCTCTGGATTAAGTATATCATAATTTTGAGCTCTAGAACTGAGCGTCCTAAAGATTTGTTCATCTGGCAACTTTATGATGTCTGAATCCTGGCTGCTCTTTTCCGAATTTTTATTGAGGTACTTCTTTTTCCATTCCCCGTAAGTCATGGAAAGCGGTACCTTGTACGTCCTTCCGGTCTCCGGATCTCTCGCCCGTCTTGTCTGTGTCCTGATCCATTCGTCAGAAAGAATGGCGAGCGTCGTGCACCGGCACCACGGATGCATCGGCGGGCAGTTATAACCGGGCTTCTGGTCCTTCACAAGGAAGATCCGTCCGTCCAGCTTCCCGCAGGTCTCTGCGCAGGTCTTCATGTCCAGCGTGGCAAGATACATGTACCGGCGGATATCGCATTCCTTACGGGCGGCCATATCCGCCTGCGTGAAGATGTAGTTGCTCTCCGTCCGGATCAGCCGCCGGGATACTCTCGCCCCTTTGGCAAATGTCTCATCCAGGGCTTCTGCCATCTCCCGCTCGGTCTTTCCCGTGAGTGCCCCGAGGATGATCTGCTCTTTGACGTTCTCCGCCACCTCCTGCGTGTTACCCCACAGCCTGACGGAATAGTTCTTCCCGGACCATTTACTATGCAGCAGACGGTCCATCAGCTTCGGGTTCACATCCGAGAAGGAAAAGGCAATGCCGGCTCTTTGCTGTATGGCAAAGATGCTTTTGCGGTAACTGTCCGGGATGAGCTTCTGATACAGGGCTGTGTTCTTCGCAAGCTCCTGCTTATAGATGGCATTCATGACCAGCCCGGCGGAGATTTCCAACTCCCGTATCTGCCGGATCCGCGCGGCGTATGCCGCCGATTCCACCACCTTCCGGAGCTCTGTTACCGGTTCGGTCTGCGGGCTGTTCTTCAGTGCCTGGAGCGCCGCATCGATGGAACCCCGGTCGCTGGCAGCGGCCAGAAGCTGCTTTGCCTGCTCGTCGGTGAGACCGTACTTGCGCTTGAATTTGTCATACACGCCCTGCATCTTTGTGGTCATGTACGCCGAGGCTTTTATGTACAGCTTTGCGATTTCATCCGCCGCGATTTCCGCCTGTGAGAATACGTTGAAGGCCTCCCGGATCTGGCGGCGCTTCCAGTAGTCGATGTTGTTCTGCATTCACCTCAGGCCTCCGGTTTGCCGTCAGATTTGCGTTTGTTCCTGTCCTCCGGTAAATCCTTCTTCTTTGTTTCCGATCGCTTTCCTGCGCCTCCTGGCGCATCAGGCGGGGCATCTTTGCTGTCATCCGGCTTCAGGTTTTCCTTCTGGGAACCGTTCGGGCTGTTTCCTGCCTGACTGCTTTCGGAGGCCGGATTAGCTTCCTGCGCGCCGTTCTGGCCGTCGCCCACGTCTCCTGCACCTTCTGCTCCGGTAGTATCAGTCGGTGCTGCATTGCTAAATAACGCCTGCTGGCGCTCGATGGCCTTCTGATTCTCCTCGTCAACCGCCTCGATTTCCTCGTCCGGGTTATCGACAAACGGGATCTGAGCCAGCAGAGTCTTGGCGGATACCATCCCCTTAAGGTTGGCCACCATCTGGCTGATCTCCAGATTGTTCTTTGGCAGGGCCCGCGTGAAGACCGCCGTCACCCGCTTCGGGTCGATATTCCCTGATGCGTTGAGCTTCATCCAGTTGCAGAAGATCCGGATCCGCTTCCGGAGCCCCTTGCGGTAATACCGCGTCTTGATCTTCGTGATGTTCTCAATGCCCAGAAGCTTGAACTCCATCGCAACACCGGACGTATTGCCGGCAAAGTTCTCATCCGTCATGCACGGGATCTGGGAGAACTTGTGGATATCCTGTTCAATGGCTTTCTTGAGGATTTCCACGCCGTTCTCATCAAAGGTGCGGGTCAGGTATTCCGCTTTGGCGTCGGATGGAAGCTCCAGAATCTTCTTTGCGTGAAGAGATTTCACAGCCTTGTCGTGGCTCGTCTCTCCGTTCTCGTCCGCGTCGTCATCATCGCCCAGGAGCGTGCCATACAGGGCAAGGATGGCGTCAATAAACTGTTCCTTGTCCGTGATCCGGTCCGACATCAGCGCGTCATACGCGTCAATCAGCGGGATCTGAAGCTCAAAGTCCCCGATCCCGAGCCGGTTGTTCAGGTACTCAATCACCGGGACCTCACCCATGAAGTGCGGTTCCGGACCGGAGATCACCGAGACAGCCGAGGGCATCTTCTGGATATCAAATACCCACTTGAAGTTCTGCGTGAGCACGGTCGCAATTGTATGGTCCACATGCGCATTGGTGTCGTCCTTTTTGACGTAGTAGTACACGGCGAACAGCTCGTTCTGCTCGATCGTGTCGTCATAGACCATGAAGGTGTGGATCGGGGAGAGGTTCCGGGTTACCAGATCGGTCTCATCCTTCTTCGTGTAGATGTACTCATATGTGTGCCCGAAAATGGACTCGCTGAGTCCGTTGTCCCCGTCCGTCTCATCGGCATCTGCCAGCCGCAGGGCATCCGTGAGCGGTGTGAGATCGCCGCCGGTGATGTCCTTATAGGCGACCGGATTACCGAGGAAATACGAAAAAGCCGCGTCGCTGATCTCTTTCGCGTGATTGCAGACAAGCCGGTTGGCCCGGTCTATATCATGCAGGATGTCATGATCGCCTTCGTAGTATCTCTTGAGCTTTATCATGCGGCCGGCCATAGAGTAATGTTTCTCAATCAGCCGCTGGATCCCGGCCTTGTCAGGATTGTGTTCGTCCCAGCTCTCGGCCGGCATTGTGAATATATACATGCCTCTCATCCTTTCAGCTTTGCTCTCCCGCGGGAAATGACCGTGTAACACATGTACCGGACGGCATCCATCGCATGGTCTGCCTTCTTGACTGGCCGGTCTTCCCCGTTTGCCGCTGCCTTTTCGTCCCACACATACGAGCCGAACTCCTGAATCGTGTTCGTGCAGGTATCCGCAAAAAGAATCCGGTCATGATTGAGCAGGGTTCCCACGGTGCGGATCCCGTCCAGGACGTCGTTACTTCCTTTCATAACCTGCACACTCCTTTTTCTCAGCTCGGCAATAAAAGAAGCGGCCGCCGGGTCAACGATCATCGCTCTGATCTTCGTCCCGTCCAGCCACTTCAGCAGGTCATCGGCATATTCCGAATCCGTCTTCTGCTTTCCCTTATCCCGCCCGGAATAGTAATATTCCCGGATGCAGTACCATCTTCCATCCATTCCTTTGTTCCAGAGCAGGAACACGGTTGCGTTCTGGGTTCCGTAGTCGCAGGAAACGAACCGGTTCTTCTGGTTGTCAATCAGTTTCGGCGCGATGTCCGCGATCGGCTTCACATGACGGTCTTCGTCGAACATGTCATAGATCATGCCCTCCGCCATGCACCAGAGCCCCAGAATATAGCGCTTATAGAACACGCCGGTATACAGGTGCTCGTATCGGTCCTTGATCGTCTCCGTTAAGGACAGGTTGTCATCCAGTGTGAAATGCAGGTGGATCAGCTTCTTCTCCTGTGCCTTGTCAAGCCATTCCTTCTTGAACCAGTGGTACGGCCCGTCCGGGTTGCAGTTGAACCACCACTTTGACCCGTCCACGGAGCAGCGGGATGTCGCCTGGTTGACAAAGGACTCCGGCATCAGGGCAACCTCGTCCAGGAAGACGCCTGCCAGCGTGATACCCTGTATCAGGTCCTGCGAACTCTCATCCTTCCCGCCGAAGATGTAAAAGGAATTGCTCCGGCTTCCCCGGCTGATGATGATCAGACTGTCCGTCCGGTGATACTCATAGCGGTATCCTCTGCCTTTCAAGGTTCTCCAGAGACTGGACATGACATTCCGGCGGAAGGATCCAATTGTCTTCCCGCACATCGCGAAATTCTCGCCGTCAAAGTTCTCCATCGCCCACATCACGAAGGACAGGGACATGCACAGCGTCTTTCCGGACCGGATTGCGCCGTCTGCGATGATCCCGTTGGCATCATGCACGGGGCTCTTTCGGTTCCACCAGGTGAAGATCTGACGCTGCTTTTTGGAAAACGGGTCGAAACGGAAACGGCTGCCATTAAATGTCTTCATTCGTCCAGTCATCTTCGGCAGCGGCCTCCAGCGCTTCTATAAACCCGTCATCGCCGGAGTCATCCTCTCCGTCTTCATCCATGTGCTTCCGGCGGAACTCCTCTTCCTGCATCCGCAGCCGTTTCGCATCCCTCTTATCGGCCTTGTCTGCCCGCTTCTCCTCCCCGGTCTCGCCGATCAGCTCCATGAGAAGACGGGCATATCCCGGAGCGCCCTGAATTGCCCCGGCAATGATGCTGGCGGTCACGGCATCATAATTTGTGCGGCCGTCTTCCATCCCGACGCTCTGCATCATCTTCTTGACCTTCGGGTTGACCACGGAACACTCTAAAGCTTCCTGAAGGCGTTCCTTCATAGCCTTCTTGCGGCGGCGGGATTTGCCGGATGCGATACCGCCTTTTGTCCCCTTTTCTCTCGCTTCGCTCTCGGTTCGTACTGGTTTTAAGTTATCCTCATTCGCCATTCACCTCACCAACTCTGGCTTATTTTTTATCAGGCATATAAAAAGGGCGGCCGGTTTCCCGGTCACCCTCTCTTACTGTTCCTTGTGCTCGCTGATGAACTGCTCCATCAGCTTTGTTATTGCCGCCGCCTGACTGATTCCCGCCCTTTCACAGGCACTTGCGAATCTGTCGGCCACGTCGCCTTTCAGCTTGAACCCTTTGACTTTGTACCCTGCCTTCTTCTGGTACTTCTCTGACGCCCTCGTCTGGCTGTTTGGATTTCCTCTCGGCATTATTTACGCTTGCGGACTGCTACAGCAATCTGCAGGCAAATGTCGATAACAGCCAGCGCAAGGATGAGAACATCAAACCCTGTCAGGTGCCTGAAGTCAATTACCTTGCAGACAATCAAGGCGATCAGAATTGTTGTGACTGTGCTCAGCATTTTCTTTTGCAGATATGGTATAATCAAGGCACCGGAGGCTTTCACCTCCGATGCGGCACTCAGGTTAATCGCTCAAGTCTTTTAAGGCTTTCATGATTTGCAGGATCAAGGCGATTACTGTGAGTGCTTTTATCATGTCATCCATATCCGTACCTCCTTTCCCTTTGATGATTATATCTTAACATAGTGTTAACCATATGTCAACACTTTTTTCGTGAAAAGAGGATTTTTTTATTTTTAATATCGCGTTTACGCCCTTTGGGGCGCGGCGCGGCCGTCAGGTTTCCGCTTTATAGACGTCCCCACGAGACAGACTCGCGTCCATAAATGTCGATAACATCATTCTTGCAAAAAAATTCATATAAGTCTTCATCTGCTGAGACGTTTCATAATGGATTTGGTTCTCCCATTTCTGAATTTTGCCAGTAGCAGTGAATCCAAAATCCTTCTATTCCTTTAACAAATTGTCTTCATATATATGATCATATATTTTCTGCACTTTTCTCCCTATATAGTTATAATCCTCATATTTAGGTGGCGCAAATCCATTTCTTTCGATAAATCTCTCTAACTGACGCGTAACATCGCATCAACATCACTGCCATCCAAAAGGCTTATGGCATCTGGAATATATTCACATATATAATTTCTATCCTCATATGAAATAATCATTCTTTCGCCCCCTCTTGCTTGGCATCATCCATACTGCCGTCTTCTTTTCCATTTCTCAGATAATAGATTATTTTCCCCTGCGTAATAACGGCATCGCAAAAGTGCAGCCTTTTTGCTGCCCCCTTTGCAATCCCAGGACAAAAACATCCCGGAAATCCGCCTGTCTGCAGGATTTCCGGGATGTTCGGGATTATGGAGTAGACGGGAGTCGAACCCGTGTCCAAAGATCTGTCCCCTGTTCTTCTACCGATCATAGTTCATCGTTTCCGGCCTTGCGGCCATTTCCCTTTCGGGCGCGGCGGGTGAACACAACACGCAGGAAAGGTAGCTTCATGCAGCTCTCGCTGTTGACCGAGTACCGGGGCAAAGCTTACCCGGCATCGTGCCCTGTATAATGAGATCCGTGACCCGGCGTACAGGTGCACCGGACGGACCCGCTTCCCGCAGGAAGCGAATTTGTCTTACTGACTGACCAGGTCAGGCAGTAAGAGCGACTCTGTTGTTATCAGCGTCTAGTTTAAGTTGCGGTCCTGACGCAGATCGCCTTCGGATCGGCTTCACCAGCTTCGAAATCCCTGTCGAAACCTTTACTACCCCGTACAGGACATTAAAACACAAATGCCGGCACTTCGCAAGTCATCATTTCACGCGCATGCGGAATTCCCGTTCAATGGCTCTCTGCTGATCCCGTTTGGCGATGGAATCTCTCTTGTCATAATTCTTCTTGCCCTTGCCGAGGCCGATCTGCACTTTGACGCGGCCGCGCGTCAGATGGACATTGAGCGGAACGATCGTGTAACCGGACCGGGATGCGGCGGCCTCGAGTTTGTTGATCTGATCCCTGTGCAGCAGAAGCCTTCTCACCCGCAGGGGATCCCGGTTGAAAATATTGCCCTTTTCATACGGCGTCACATTCATGCCGATGATGTACACCTGCCGGTTTTCAATCCGGATATACGATTCCTTGATGGAAACCTTGCCCTGACGGATTGATTTCACTTCCGTCCCTGCCAGCTCGATGCCTGCCTCCAGTTGTTCTTCTATAAAATAGTCAAAAAAGGCTTTCTTGTTATTTGCCAGAATTTTTTCGCCTGTTTCTCTTCCTGCCATGCCGTTTTACCTGAAATTCGTGTTTCTGCGTTTCCTTTGACGCCGGGCTGCCGCTGCCATTCCCGTGTCTTTCTTTGTGCTTTGTGTGTTTGCCGCCGGACCGGCTGACTTGGCGTATACTCTCAGATTTCGTCCGTTTTACCGGTGCCTCATCCCCGGCCATCTCAAAGTCGATGTTGCGTGTGACCGGGTCCGCGGCTACGACGCGGATCTGTACCTTCTGTCCGAATGTGAACTGTCTCTGTCCGTCCGAACGCCGCATGCAGTAGTGTGCCTCATCGTAGATGTAGTACCCATGCAGAGACGAAACACTCACCATACCTTCCACGCAGTTTGCAAGGCGCACATAGATGCCCCAGCTTGTTATGCCGGAAACGGTTCCGTCGTATTCCCCGCCGATGTGTTCCTGCATATACTCGCACATCTTCAGCTGGTCACCCTCGCGCTCCAGCTCATCCGCACGCCGCTCGCACGCCGATGTCTTCGCGCCGATATCTCCCAGAATCGAACTGTAGTGCTCTTTTCTGGCATCATCCAATGTCCCGTCTAGACTCTCCGTTATAATCCGGTGAATCTGAAGGTCCGGATATCGCCGGATCGGAGATGTGAAATGGCAGTAATACCGGCTCGCAAGGCCGAAATGGCCCTGACAGGCCGGGCCGTAATCCGCCCGCTGCATGGAACGCAGAACAAGTGTATGTATCATCTCCTGCGCATCGGAGCCTTCCGTCTGAGCAAGAAGTCTCTGGATCTGCATGGGGCTTATGTCTTCCGGATCCCCCTGCAGTGTGAATCCAAACGCAGCCGTGACACGCTTCAGCTCCTGGATCTTTTCGGCATCCGGTTTTCCGTGACGCCTGTAGAGGAATGGAATCTTTTTGCAAAAGAAATCCTCTGCAACCGTCTCATTGGCAGCGAGCATGAATTCCTCAATCATCTGGGTCGCATCGGTGCGCTTCCGCAGCAGTATGTCCTTTGGCTGTCCGTTTTTCTTCAGCACGATTTCGGCTTCCGGAAAATCAAAGTCGATCATGCCGCGTTTCCTGCGCCGTTCAAAAAGCTTGTGAGCCAGGCGGTGCATATCCTCCAGCATCGGGACCACATCCGCATAGGTTTCTCTGGTTTTCGCATCGCCGTCAAAAATTTTCTGAACATCGCCGTATATCATGCGGTGGGCCGTGCGGATGACCGATTTGCAGATTCTGTAAGACAGGCGGTTTCCGTCGGCGTCAAAATCCATCATACAGGAAAGTGTCAGCCGGTTGCGCTTTTCATTCAGGGAACAGATCCCGTTGGAAAGCTGTACCGGGAGCATCGGAATGACACGGTCCGGCAGGTAGCAGCTCGTCCCGCGGTTTATCGCCTCTCTGTCAAGTGCCGATCCCTCCGGCACATAATGGGACACATCCGCAATATGTACCCCCAGATGATAGACGCCGTCTTCCATGGTGAGCGACACGGCATCATCAAAATCCCGGGTGTGCGGGCCGTCGACAGTCACTGTGAGAAGTTCCCGGAAATCATCACGGCCTTTCATATCACGGGGATATACGCGTTTTGGAAGAGCTTTTGCCTGAGCGAGCACTTCTTCCGGGAAATCGGACGGGATATCGTATGCCATGACCAGACTGGTGATATCTGCTCCCGGTGTATTCTGTGAGCCGATGATTTCTTTTATCTGCCCCTTTGCACATCCGTCGGAAGCTCCGTAATCCGTTATGAAAGCGAGCACTTTGTCTCCGTCTTTTGCTCCGTTTTCGGCGTCTTCCGGGATGGAGATTTCCAGCGGAATCGATGTGTTGTCCGGAACAACACAGGCGGCCTGGCTGCGTTTCTCAAAGGTTCCGGCTATCCGGGAAACGCCGTGGCCGGAGATGGTCGTTATCTCTCCTTCTTTTCGTCTTCCGGCGGAAGCAGGGGACGTGATCCTCCCCTGTACGGTGTCCAGATGAAAGGCTCCGCCCGTAGCATTCCTCGGAATAAAGATATCCCCGCTTCCGTCATCCGGCCGGACAAAGCCGAAACCGCGCCGGTTGGCAAGAAATGTGCCCGTAAAGTCCCTCTTCTCGCGTTTGGAGTATCGTCCCCGGGAAAAACAAATACTGCCGTCGCTGATCAGAGACTCAAGAGCCTCGGAAAGCCGTCCTTCTTCAGATTTCGGAATCCCGAGAAGCGCTGCGATCTCGCGTTTGCGCATCGGTGTATAGGACTTGTCTTTCGTGATGAGATCCGAAAGAATTTTCTTTCTCTTCTTTAAATCTGACCTGCTCATTTTCTTCCGGCATCTCCTTTTAAAAAAATACCCTCCATGCCGGGCGGCGATGGAGGGATAACAAAACAATACATCAGAAATTCATATCGAGGACAAGCCCGAGAACCATGAAAACAATCGTTCCGATTGTCGTGAGTCTCACGAGATTTCCTTCCAGTGTCCTGCCCTTGATCCGGCCCCAGTAGGATTCGCCTGCTCCGGCGATAACACCGGAAAGCCCCGGCTCTTTGCTCTCCTGCATCAGGATCATGATTGTCAGCGCGATGGCGTCGACGATAAACAGAGCCATGCAGATAAATCTGCAGATATCAGCGATGCTGTAACCAAACATTGTAATCTTCGCCTCCAGATAATCGTACCTGATAAATTATATAGAATCCGGCGGCGGGAATCAAGTCTTTTATCGCGGGCTCCGGGATTCCAGAGATTTCAGCACATTTTGAATCTACGGACAAAAGCCATCCGCTTCTGTCTGCTGCCGCACATAATAATATCACCCGCCGGAGGATACTTTCATTCCGGCGGGTGAATAGAGAAGAAAATTACCTGTTGTAATTCACGATCTTTGCGAAATCCGGTTTCAGGCTGGCGCCGCCCACAAGACCGCCGTCAATATCCGGCTGCGCGAAGAGTTCTGCTGCGTTGTCCGGCTTCACGGAGCCGCCGTACTGGATGCGTACGGTCTCAGCGGTGGTTTTATCGTACAGCTCTGCGATATACGTGCGGATGGCACCGCATACTTCCTCAGCCTGTGCGGTCGTCGCAACCTTACCGGTTCCGATTGCCCAGATCGGCTCATAGGCGATGATCATGGACTGCACCTGACTGGCGGTTACGCCGTTTAAGGCAGCCTTGATCTGGCCCCTGATCCAGCTGAGGGTGATGCCCTCCTCACGCTGCTCAAGTGTCTCGCCGCAGCAGAGGATTGGTGTGATGCCATGTTCGAAAGCCTTGAGGACCTTTTTGTTGATGCACTCGTCATCTTCCTTGAAGTACTGTCTCCTCTCGGAATGGCCGATAATGACATACTTCACGCCGGCATCCGTGAGCATCTCCGGGGAGATCTCACCCGTGTAGGCGCCCTTCTCCTCGTAGTACATGTTCTCGGCACCAAGACCTACCGCACTGCCCTTGATGACTTCAGCCACGACAGGAATGTCGATAGCCGGAACACAGTAGATAACATCCACATCCGGATTCTTAACGCCGTCTGCAAGGGTGGCCACGAGAGCCTTTGCCTGCGTCGGCGTCATGTTCATCTTCCAGTTACCTGCAATTACTTTTCTGCGCATTTGAATATTCTCCCGGCGGCCGGCTTAAAACCTGCCGCCAAACTGCTTTTTAGTCTCTGTCATTTGCAGCTGCCACGCCCGGAAGTTCCTTGCCTTCCAGGAACTCGAGGGAAGCGCCGCCGCCGGTGCTGATGTGGGTCATCTTGTCGCCGAAGCCCAGGCTGTTTACAGCTGCTGCCGAATCGCCGCCGCCGATGATGGTCGTGGCATCCTTCAGATCCGCCATAGCCTGTGCGATCGCGATCGTGCCCTTGGCGAAGTTCGGGAACTCGAATACGCCCATCGGGCCGTTCCATACAACCGTCTTGGCGCCGGCCAGAGCATCCGCAAAAAGTTTCTGCGTCTTCGGACCGATATCCATACCCATCTCGTCATCCGCGATCTTGCCCGCTTCTACGTCATGAGCCGGGGAATCGTTGCTGAATTCCTTCGTTACGATGGTGTCAACCGGGATCAGAAGCTTCACGCCGTTCTTTTCGGCCTTCTGCATCATTTCCTTTGCATAGTCAATGTAGTCGTTCTCGACAAGAGACTTGCCGATGCTGCCGCCCTGTGCCTTCATGAAGGTGTATGCCATGCCGCCGCCGATGATCAGCGTATCAACCTTGTCGAGAAGGTTGTTGATGACGGAGATCTTGGAAGAAACCTTGGAACCGCCGAGGATAGCCACAAACGGGCGCTTCGGATCGTTGACCGCGTTTCCGAGGAACTTAATCTCCTTCTCCATCAGATACCCGACAACACAGGTCTTGATGTACTTTGTTACGCCGACATTGGAGCAGTGTGCGCGGTGCGCCGTGCCGAATGCATCGTTGACAAATACATCAGCCAGAGAAGCCAGCTCCCTGCTGAATTCGTCGCCGTTCTTTGTCTCCTCTGCTCTGTAGCGGGTGTTCTGAAGAAGGATCACGTCGCCGTCCTTCATGTTGGCGACGGCTTCTCTTGCGTTCGGACCCACAACGGTGTCGTCAGCCGCAAACGTAACCGGCTGTCCGAGAAGCTCGGTGAGCCTGTCTGCTACCGGAGCAAGGGAGAGCTTCGGATCCGGCCCCTTCGGCTTGCCCAGATGCGAGCAGAGGATTACTCTGCCGCCGTCTGCGATAAGCTTTTTGATCGTCGGCAGTGCAGCCACAAGACGGGTCTCGTCTGTGATTCTGGTGCCGTCAAGCGGAACGTTGAAGTCGCATCTGCAGAGGACTCTCTGGCCCTTCACATTGATGTCATCCACTGTCTTCTTGTTAAATGCTGCCATTATTCCCTCCTGAAAAAGAGCCCGGAGCCTTGAAAACAGGCACCGGGCTCCGCCTGGTGAATTTACGGGATGCTTAGCATCTCATGCCCTTTTTATGGGGCAGATTATTTTGCGATCAGAGAACCGAAGTACTTGATCGTGCGAACCATCTGGCTTGTGTAGGAGTTCTCGTTGTCGTACCAGGAAACTACCTGAACCAGAGTCTTGTCGCCCATCGGCAGAACCTTTGTCTGGGTTGCGTCGAAGATCGAGCCTGCGGTGCTGTTGATGATATCGGAGGAAACGATCTCATCAGTGTTGTACTCGAAGGACTCTGTCTCTTCCTTCTTCATCTGAGCGTTAACTTCCTCAGCGGTTACCTTGCCGGCTACAACAGCGTCAAGGATGGTCGTGGAACCGGTAGCTACCGGAACACGCTGAGCGGCGCCGTTGAGCTTGCCGGAAAGTTCCGGAAGAACGAGGCCGATTGCCTTGGCTGCACCGGAGGAAGCCGGTGTGATGTTCTGAGCGCCTGCTCTGGAACGACGAAGGTTGCCCTTTCTCTGCGGTCCGTCAAGGATCATCTGATCGCCGGTGTAAGCATGAACTGTCGTCATGAAGCCGGACTCGATCGGGCAGAGGTCATTCAGACCCTTGGCCATCGGTGCAAGGCAGTTGGTCGTGCAGGATGCAGCAGAGATGATCTGATCATCAGCGGTGAGGGTCTTGTGGTTTACATTGTAAACGATGGTCTTGAGGTCATTGCCGGCCGGAGCAGAGATGACAACGTGCTTGGCACCAGCCTTGATGTGAGCCATGGACTTCTCCTTGGATGTGTAGAAGCCTGTGCACTCAAGAACTACATCAATGTCAAGTTCCTTCCACGGAAGGTTGGCTGCGTCCTTCTCCTTATAGATGGTGATCTTCTTGCCATTTACGATAATAGCGTCGTCAGTCGACTCAACGGTGCCGTTGTATCTGCCGTGTGTTGTGTCGTACTTCAGAAGATAGGCAAGCATAGCCGGGGAAGTAAGATCGTTAATTGCAACGACTTCATACCCTTCAGCCTGGAACATCTGTCTGAAAGCCAGACGGCCGATACGGCCAAATCCATTGATCGCTACTCTTACTGCCATAATAGTCCTCCTAGAAATGAAGTTTGTTAATATGTCATTAACTATGAATATTTTACTCATGTACCGCCGGAAAAACAAGTGGGAAAGAACGGTCTGACACGGGTTTAACAAAATTTTACGAGAACGGAACGATACCTTAAACGGCTGTCCGCTCTGGATTTACAGGCCCGATTCGATTATGATTGCTACGAATGATTTCTGATGATTTCCCTCGGGATTCACGCCGTAAACGGCCGGCGTGTCAGTGTCAGAAGAAAGGATTTCTTTTTACTGTTATGTCCGAACAAATACGCTTTGACTGTCATCTGCACAGCTGCTTCTCTTCAGATTCCAAAGCCCGCCCGGAAGACGTCATCCGGACGGCTGTCGGAAAGCTGTCCGGCATCTGTGTGACAGAACACAATGATTTTGACTATCCGCCGGAAGACGGGAAAACTGTTTTTAATCTTGATCCGGATGAATATCTGAGCGCCTATGAAGCTCTTCGCCCGGCACTCCCGGATTCTTTCACGCTGCTTCTTGGCGTCGAGCAGGGGCTTCAGAAGAGCGTGGCGGACCGCGTGAACGCATACGACCCGGAAGGCCGTCTGGATTTCATCATCGGTTCGTCCCATCTGGTGCGCGGAAATGACCCGTATTATCCTTCTTTCTGGGAAGGCCGCAGTGTGACAGACGCCCTCGGCGAGTACTTCGACTCTATTCTGGAGAATCTCTCCTGCTGCCGCAATTTCGATGTATACGGGCATCTTGACTATATCACCCGCTACATTCCGGGCCGGCCGAAAGACTTCCGTCTTCCGGATTCCTGCACAGACCAGATCGATGAAATTTTGAAGAAGCTGATTGCGCTCGAAAAAGGGATTGAAGTCAACACGGCGGGTTTTTGCTATGGGCGCGAACCGAATCCGGGAAGGCAGATATTGACGCGCTACCGGCAGCTCGGCGGGGAAATTCTGACTGTCGGCAGCGACGCTCACCGGCCGGAGGATATCGCGTTTCATTTCGGAGCCTGCCGGGAACTTCTGCTCTCCTGCGGATTTCGATATGTGACTGTCTTTAAAAAGCGCCGGCCGGCATTTGTCAGGATCTGAGCCGGGCCGGCGCTGCCGGATATTAAGATTTGGGGACGCGCCAGAAGAATGCGCTGTAACCGGGAAGCTGCGAGCCTCCGCCAAAATCATGCTTTCTGCCGGTGAGAAGATCGACGCCCTCGCCGGCCCGGGCGTTGAAATGCATCGTGAACGGGTTTTCGTCGATATTCAGCGCGACGATCACGCGGTCAAGATCTGACTCCCTTTCGAAGACAAACTGGCGGTTCGTGAGTGCCAGCTGTCTGTATCCGCCGTGGGCAAGCGCCTCGCTGCTGCTGCGGGCATGAGAAGCCGCCGCGATGAAACTTGTGAGGTCGTTCCAGACCGGCGCCTCGTAACACTGCCGGATTCCTGCGTCTGAGCCGTTTTCTTTAATGCCCTTTGCGCCCCACTCGCTTCCGTAGTATATGCAGGGAATGCCCGGCATGCCGAAGGCAAGCGCGTAGATGAGCGGCAGATGCGCCTGGTTTGTGAGTGTGCTCGCAATCCGGTTCACATCGTGATTGTCGACAAATGTCCACAGATTCTTTCCCCGGTACAGCGTCCAAGGTTCGCTTCCGAACTGCCGGTTGAGCGAATAGGCAATCTCAAAGAGATTGTAGGAATTCATGCTTGAGTACAAGCCCTTGTAACACTCGTAGTTGGTCGCGCTCTGCAGCATCCGGTCATTGATCAGACGATTGTAGTCACCGTGCAGGATCTCGCCGAGCAGAAAGAACTCCGGATTTCTCTGCCGCACATGCGCCGACAGAAGCTGCATGAATTCGTCGGTCAGGCAGTACGCGACATCCAGTCGGATGCCGTCTATGCCGAATTCGTCGATCCAGAAATCCACGCAGGAAAGCAGATAGTCTCTGACCGCCGGGTTATTCAGATTCAGCTTCACCAGATTGTAATAGCCTTCCCAGCCCTCATACCAGAAGCCGTCATTGTACGGACTGTTTCCGTCGAAACGGATGTGAAACCAGTCTTTGTACGGAGAATTCTCTCTTTTTTCCTGAACATCCTTAAAAGCCCAGAATCCGCGGCCGACATGGTTGAACACGCCGTCCAGCACGACGCGGATCCCCGCCTCGTGGAGCGCATCTGCAACGTCCCGGAAGTCTTCCTGTGTTCCCAGACGCACATCGATCTTGCGATAGTCCCGGGTGTCATACCCGTGCTCATCGCTCTCGAAGACCGGCCCGAAGTAGACTCCGCCGACTCCCAGTTTCTTAAGATGACCGATCCAGTTCAGCACCTTCCGGATCCGATGCGTCTGAATGCCGTCGTTGTGCTGCGGCGCGCCGCAGAAGCCAAGCGGATATATCTGATAAAATACAGTCTCGTCATACCACATGTGATAAGCCTCCTTGTTCTCACAGACTTTTTAAGGAAGCGGTTCCCGCAGATTGTCATCCGCGTCGAGCAGTCCCCTCTTCTCGGAAAATGTACTTCCGCCTTTTTCGTACATTTCATTCAGCCAGGAGACTGCGTCAGCTCTCCCCTCCTGAGTGCAGGGAAATTCCTGCCGCTGTATCAGCTCTTCTTTTGTATCTTTCTCGTCATACGGTCCCGGCCATACCAGCGCTTCAAGTAGATACGGTTCCTCACCGCCGCCCTTTCTGCGTATCTTGTAACGCATGTTCACGCAGCTTCCGGAAAAAATCCCGCCGTAATTGAAAAAGTTGAGAGGCAGTACGTCCCGATCCTGAATCATAACTAAAAAGCCTCCTTCAGACAGCTGCCGGAAGCGCACCGGTACTGAACAGACCGGAAAAGAGTCCGATCAGCCGGTTATAGAGAAATGCGTTTGCGGCGGCCAGAAAATCTCCTCCCGCGTAGCTCAGCACGATAAGCAGAATAACCAGAAGGAGCGGTGAATACCGGCGGTACCGGCTGATTTTCCCGGCTGCAGAGCGCGGCAGAAGGCACAGAAGCGCGTTGCTGCCGTCAAGCGGCGGAATCGGGATGAGATTGAACACGCCGAGTCCGATGTCGATGACGGTCAGACACATCAGAAGCTGAAAAAGGATCGCCTTCGGGATTCCGGGTGTCATCCGGTAATATACCAGGCACTCAAAGAATGCCGAGAGTGCCGCCAGGAGAAAATTGCTGACCGGACCCGCGAGCGCAACCAGCAGAAAATCCAGCCGCTTGTGTTTGTACCCGGACGTGTTCACGACAACCGGCTTTGCCCAGCCGAAGTGAAAGAATATCAGGCAGAGTGTCCCGACAAGATCCAGATGATGAAACGGGTTCAGGGAGATACGGCCGTCCGCTTTTACCTGCGTGTCGCCGCACAGGTAGGAAACAAGCGCGTGGGCGGACTCATGAACGCTGATGGCAAGCAGAGTCGCCGGCAGGGAAAACAGAAGCTGATAGAGAAAATTTCTCAAATTTCCATCCAAGAACAGTTCCTCCTCAAACTTCTGCTGAATCCAGCATCACCGTGAATGGTCCCTCATTTGTGAGTTCAACCTGCATCTCGGCGCCGAACTTCCCGTGCCTGACAGGTCTTCCGTATTCCGCTGCTTTTTTAAGCAGATATTCATAGAGCTCTTCCGCCCGTTTCGGTTCCAGCGCCCTCGTGAAGCCGGGACGGTGCCCTCTGCGCATATCCGCATACAGCGTAAACTGCGAAACGATAAGAACGGAACCGTCCTTGTCCGCAAGGCTGCGGTTGGTCTTTCCGTTTTCATCGGGGAGGATCCGCAGTTTCATACATTTGTCAAGGAGACGGTCGACGACCGCCTCATCATCCCCGTCCGTGAACCCGGCAAAAATGAGAAAGCCGGTTCCGATTTCTCCGATTATCTCCCCTTCCGTTCTGACGGACGCATGGGAGACGACCTGAACAAGAAGCCTCATGATTCCTCCTTACGAGTCGGTCGGATCATCCGTGAGGATGTACGGCGTGATCTGGTATACATAGTAGTTCAGCCAGTTGGCATACAGGATATTCGCGTGGGAGCGCCACGAAAGAACCGGTCTCTGAGTCGGATCATCATTCGGGTAATAATGAACCGGCAGGTCCGGCCCGATGCCCTTGTCCAGATCGCGGACATACTCGTTGTGCAGCGTCATGCGGTCATACTCCGGGTGCCCCATGACAAATATCTTCTTTCCCTCTTCAGCCATAATAATATAGATGCCGGCCTCCCGGGAGTCCGCAAGGATTTTCAGACGCGCATCCTCGCGGATCTGGCTCTGACAGGCTTCTGTGTAGCGTGAATGCGGAGCGTAAAAATAGTCGTCAAATCCGCGCACAAGAGGCTCCTTGCGGTTCATGACCCGGTGGCGGTACACGCCGGACAGCTTGGATGGCAGAAGTTCCTTGCGGATCCCGTAGTGATGATAGAGCCCTGCCTGCGCGCCCCAGCAGATGTAGAGGGTGCTTGTCACATGGGAGTCACCCCAGTCCATGACCTTCGTGATCTCTTCCCAGTAATCTACCTGTTCAAACGGGATTGTCTCGACCGGCGCACCCGTGATGATCATACCGTCGAATTTCTTCTTGCGGATCTCCCCGAACGTCTTGTAGAACTGCGCCATGTGAAGCGGCGATGTGTGCTTGGATATATGGCTTTCCAGCTGCAGAAACGATATGTCCGTCTGCAGCGGCGAGTTGGACAGGCAGCGCAGAAGATCCCGCTCGGTGTTCTCTTTGAGCGGCATCAGGTTGACGATGAGTACCTTCAGCGGACGGATGTCCTGCGCGAGGGCGCGGCTTTCGTCCATAACGAAGATGTTCTCGTGTTCCAGCTGCTGCTTTGCCGGAAGTCCGTTCTGTATTTTGATCGGCATAAAACCTGCTTTCTTATACCCGTATCAAACAAATGAGCTGCTGATCCAGCCAGTATGTGCCATTCTACAGCAGATCCTCCCGGCCTGCAAGTTTGAGGAAGTCCTCCTCGGATATAACCGGAATCCCCAGCCTGCCTGCCGCCTGATTCTTGGCGGACTTTGACTCTTTGTCGTTGTTTATCAGGTACGATGTCTTTGAGGACACGGAACCGCTGACCTTTCCGCCCATGGATACGATCAGATCCCGCAGAGCCGGCCGGTTTGCAAAATGCTGAAGGCTTCCCGTTATGACAAATGTCTTCCCCGCCACACTCTCCTGTCGTTTTGTCGTCTCTTTCTCAAGACGGACTTCAGACAAAACATCCTCAAAATCTTTTCGTTTCGCCGGATCGGCAAAGAACTGTGTCCAGGCCTGCGCCGCCGTCTGTCCGATGCCGTTTATGGCCGTCAGCTGATCTTCCGCTGCGTTCATGAGCCCGTCCGGATCCTGCCCGATTGCGCCGACAATAAGGCGCGCCGTGGCAAGTCCTATCCCCGCGATTCCGAATCCGTATATAACACGCGTAACAGAAGTGTCGCGGGAGTGCTCCACGGCGGTCATCAGATTGTCAAAGAATTTGTCGCCGAAGCCTTTCATCGCGACAATCTCCGTGCGGTAGCGGTCAAGATGATACAGATCCCGGAAAGAGTGCACAAAACCGTTCTGAATGAACTTTTCCAGGGTCATCTCGCTCAGGCCTTCGATGTTCATGGCGTCCCGGCTAGCGAAATGAGCGAACGCCTTCACGTGCTTTGCCTGACAGCTGGGGTTCGGGCAGTACAGCGTGCGGACATCGCCGTCCTCATGAACAACCGTCTTCGCGCCGCACACCGGACAGCGGTCCGGGATCGGCAGGGTCCCGCTGCGCGTCAGGTTTTCGGCAATCTGCGGGATGATCATGTTGGCCTTGAATACCCGGATTGTGTCACCGATGCCGAGCTTCAGGCTCTCGACGATGCTCACGTTGTGAATGCTCGCGCGTTTTACCTTTGTGCCTTCCAGCTCAACCTCATCAAATACGGCAACCGGGTTGATGAGTCCCGTGCGGCTCGCGAGCCACTCGACGCGGCGCAGCGTCGTGTCCGCCGTTTCATCCTTCCATTTGAACGCAATTGCGTTGCGCGGAAACTTCGCCGTTGTGCCCAGGGAGTCGCCGTATGCGATGTCATCCAGCAGCAGCACCAGACCGTCTGACGGAAAATCGTTGTCCGGTATCTCTTTTTCAAACTGTTTTACGGCAGCCGCAAGCGTTGCACCGGTGACCCGGCGGTATCCTACCACCGTAAATCCGAGCGAGGAGAGCCAGAGGAACTGCTGCTCCCGGGAATTTTTAAAATCCACCCCGTCCGCCTGCACCAGAGCAAAAGCATAAAAACGCACATTCCGCTGCTGGGTGATGCGGTTGTTCAGCTGCCGCACCGCCCCCGCACAGAGGTTGCGCGGATTCTTGTATTTTGCCTCCGTCTCCGGCAGTTCCTCGTTTATCCGTTTGAAGTCCGGATAGGTGATGATGGCCTCGCCGCGAAGGATAAGCTTCCCCTTATACGGGATGTGCAGAGGAAGGTTCTTGAAAACACGCGCGTTGTTCGTAACGATCTCTCCGACCAGTCCGTTCCCGCGGGTCACCGCCTTTGCCAGTTCGCCGTTCTCATACGTAAGAACGACCGTGAGTCCGTCCATCTTCCAGGACAGAAGCGCCTCCCTTTCGCCAAGCCAGTCGACAAGAGTGTCGACGCTCTTTGTCTTGTCAAGCGAGAGCATAGGCTTTTCATGCGCTTCCTTCGGAAGAGACGAGAGTGTCTCATATCCCACATGGACCGTCGGAGAATCAGACAGCACGCTTCCAGTCTCCTCTTCCAGTTTTTTCAGCTCATCGTACAGCTTGTCGTACTCGAAGTTGGACATGATCTCCCCGTTCTCCGAGTAGTACGCTTTCCCCGCCTTATTTAAGAGCGCGACAAGCTCCTTCATCCGTTTCATCGTTTCTTCATCTTTCATGATCCATCCCCAGTTCCCGCATAAGTTCCCGCCGTTCTTCCGGACTCACGTCGCGCCACTTTCCGACAGGAAGTCCGTCAAGCCGGATATTCATCTCCCGGACCCGTTTCAGCCGAACCACATGGGCGCCGCAGGCCTCACTCATCCGGCGGATCTGCCGGTTCAGCCCCTGTATCAGCACGATCCGAAACTGCCTCTCCCCGGTCTTTTCACACACGCAGGGCGCCGTCGTGCGGTCCAGTTCCTCCAGCCGCACCCCCTCTGCCATCTTCCTGACAAATGCATCACTAACCGGCCGGTCAATATCTACAATGTATTCTTTTTCGTGCCGATACCTTGCACTGGTCATCCGGTTCATGATCTCGCCGTTGTTGGTCAGCAGAATCAGACCCTCGGAGTCCTTGTCCAGCCTCCCGATGGTGAAAATTCTCCGGCCGTAGTGAATATACCGGATAATGTCGTTGTCACCCTGTTTATCGGATGCCGTGCAGACGATACCCCTTGGCTTGTTGAATGCGAGCAGTACATCCTGCTTCTGCAGCGCAACAGGTCTGCCGTCCACGGTGACGGTCATGCCTTCCGCGACCTGATCCCCTTCTGCAGCTGTCCTGCCGGAGATTTTCACCCGGCCGTCCGCGATGAGTCTGTCGGCCGCGCGCCTGGAACAAACGCCGTTCATGCTCAGATATTTGTTGATTCGGATTGTCACTTCCGGTTTCCTCATGTGCCTTCTTTTTTCCGGTGCGGTTCTTACGCACACCGCCGCTTCAATATTATAGCAAACAATCCTTGCCACCGGAGTTCTTTTGTTGTATAGTAATTATTGTTCGTGCGTGTAGCTCAGCGGATAGAGCGTTCGCCTCCGGAGCGAAAGGCCGAGGGTTCGATCCCCTCCACGCACATAAACTGCCGCCTTTAAGGATTTCCCTTAAAGGCGGCTTTTTTACAGACTCAGCTTTTGCTCGTCGCGTAAATAAAAGTAAACGTGGTCGGACAGGACTTCATCCGGCACCACCTCGGTCCGGTTCACATCGCAGACCATCCTGTCAAAATCCCGGATAAGCTCCTGATGCATCCGGCTTTCTGAAGGCCCCCGGAACACCTTGTCCGGAAGAAGCAGAACCTCATGAACCGAAGACGGGATCACGATCAGGTCGCTTCCGATTTTCTCCGCGAATTCCTTCAGCACATTTTCGTAGAGCATGCATGCGGCGCCCTGAATCTTTGCCTCATTTGTCAGAACGTATATCTCCGGAACCCCCTCATCATCCTGCGACAGGATTCTTGCCTCCTCCCGGCAGAAATGCCTGTCCCGCAGAGCATCCTCTCCGTCTTCTCCCAGCTCCAGGGCCCGGATATGCTCTTCCATCATGCTGCGCAGAATCTCGTTCAGAGGGCGCACCCGGGGCGGCAGGAGTTTCGGCGTATTTACAGCCGCCTCGCGAAAGAGTTTCTGTTCCGTGATCCCCCAAGTCTTCAGATCCCGGCTGCGGATGACAAATGACGTGAAATACTCGTCTCTGTCAATCAGGCAGTAATACACGACAGCCAGATCCAGGACCCGGATATGCGGGATGTCTGCGAGAAGTTCCCGGTTTGCTGCATAATTGATGACCTTGTAGGCGATGGTTCCTTTGAGATTGGAGTAATTCCGGAAGAACTCCAGATTCAGCTCCGGATTCTCTTCCGTGTCCAGGCAGATCCGGCAGATATTCTCTGCCAGTTCCCGGATGCCGGTGCCGTTCCGGTACTGAGAAAAATACGGCCTCACATAGACCGTCGGGCTGAGAGTACTGTCGCGCCTCCGGATCTGAAGACCGTCGATGATGCATCCGTTGATCCTGCGGATCTTCCGGGAGCAGACGGCTGTCCCCTCCGGCGCCAGGTCCTGAACCTGCCGCACAAGAGCCCGAAGAAATTCAAAGTACTGTTTTTCTTCCGTTACCTGCTGTTTCATGACTTTTCCCCTTTCAATAAAGAAAATTAACTGCGCGCGAAAAAGCTTTTTATGCACCTGTTTGGGGGAACGGGAGAACTCCCGTGCTTAAAGAAAAGAATAAATTGCTATTAGAAAAATAGATGAATAAAAAGCCCATGGAGAGGTATGCTCTCCGGCGCTGTTTAAGGCGTTTTGTGTCCGCCTTATAAAAGTATACCGGTATTGTATCAGCCGCAGGATGTTCCCGTCAATAGCGGCGGCTGACGAAGCGCAGTCAAAGGCGCAAATCAGGGTTGACTTTCCAAAATCCGTATAATACAATACTTTGCGTATGTTCGTATGTGAGACGTCCGTGTCTGCGCCTCCATCGGCGTAACTCAAAATTATCAATCATTTATTTGGAGGTGTTCATCTTGGCAAACATCAAGTCTGCAAAGAAGAGAGTCATCACGAGTGCCAAAAGAGCAGAGCGCAATAAGGCAATCAAAACGAACGTAAAGACTTCTGTAAAGAAGGTCGAGGCCGCCTGCGCTGCTTCCGACAAGGAAGCTGCTTCCGCAGCACTTAAGAGTGCCACGTCTGTAATCGAGAAGGCTGCTTCCAAGGGCATTCTTCACAAGAATACAGCAGCGAACAAGGTCTCCCGTCTTACGAAGATGGTCAACAAGCTCGCGTAAAGTTCTGAACATTCAGAATATGTAAGCAAAGGCTTTCCGTATCACCCTGCGGAAAGCCTTTTTTGTGTTTCCCCTTCACAGCTGAATCGCCTTGATGATAAGCATCTCCACGGCGATATTGTCTTTCATTCTCCCGGTCTTGATCTTCTCGTCCAGGACCGCGCAGGATGTGAGAATCTCTTTCACGTTCTGTGCGGTGTAGTTGACAGCCTGTTCGGTATATTTCCGGATCTGAAACGGCGCGGCCTTAAGCTGTTTCGCGAGTCTGTCCGGCGATTCTCCCGCCTTTCTCCCTTCCATCACTCCCAGGATCCCGGTAAACTGAATCTCCATGCGCGTCAGAATATAGGAGGCGCTTACATTCTGCATGAGCATCTCCCGGTAGCAGGCGAGCGCGCGCTTCTGATTTTTCTTCCCGATGAAATCAATAAGGGTGAAGATTGTGCTGTCGGCAACCGTCGAGCTGACGGCCTGAACATCCGCGTACCGGACGACGGGGGCGCCTGCGCAGTAGGAAATCAGCTTGTCAATCTCCCCCTTCAGCAGCCCCATCGTACTGCCGGTCATCTCAATGAGAAGCGAGACGGCACCCGGCTCGATGGATTTTCCCGCCGCTAAAAACTGCATCCGGGTCCACTGCTGCAGAGAACTTTCCGAAGGGGTACTCATCTTCGCCGCAAGTCCTTTTTTTGAAATCGCCTTATAGAGCCTGGATGTACTCTCGACGGATTTTTCGGTGAAGATCAGGTACAGATAATCCGGCGTCTTCTCAACCAGCTCCAGGATTTTTGGCAGCGACTTCTTGAAAAATCCGCACTCGTCAAGAACAATCAGCCTCCGTTCGGCAAAAAACGGCAGTGTTCCGGCTGTGGACAGGATTTCATCGACATCTGCGGAAGCCCCCTGGAAGAGTGTGCAGTTCATTTCATTCCCTCCCGTGATCGCTTCCTTAAGGCGCGAGGTGAACTGCTGTCTCAGATAGTCCTCTTCTCCGTAGAGCAGATAGACATGACGGAAATTTCCTTCTTTAATCTCTCTGTTGATCTCGTTGAGTGCGTCAAAATCATCTTTTCTGTAAGCCATGATCCGGAATCTCCTTTATTTTCAAGTTTACCACAAGCCCCTGCTCATGGCGAACGGTCAGCTGTCCGTTTTCGGCCGTGACAAAATACCGTATTCCCGCCTGATGCATCCGCTCAAGCGTCTGCACAGACGGATGTCCGTAACGATTGTTCTCGCCGCAGGAAATCAGTGCGATTTCCGGCGACAAAGCTTTCAGAAATTCCGGGGAGCTGGCGCTTTTTGATCCGTGATGGCCTGTTTTGAGTACCGTTACATCTCCGGTGCTTCCTGCCGCAAGAAGAGTTTTTTCCGTCTCCTCCCCCGCATCACCGGCAAAAAGCACGGAAAATCCCTCTTCCGCATACCGGATCACGAGGCTCTCTTCATTCCGGTTCTCCTCCTTTGTCCCCGCTTCCGGCGACAGGACGGCAAATGTATAACCGTTTCCGGACACGCTGTCGCCTCTGGCCAGACCGGTGACGGCTGTTCCCTTCGCTTCTGCGGTTTTCTGTGCCAGAGTTTCCGCTTCGCTCCGGTTGCCGATATCCGAAAGGAACAGATGTTCCACCTGAAAATCGGAATCCTCCAGGATCTGCTGTGCTCCGTTAATGTGATCCGCGTCACCGTGCGAGATAAAGATTCCGTCAATTTTCCGGAGGCCGTGAATTTTCAGAAACGGCGCCAGGCGTCCGCTGCCCGCATCCGGTTCAGATGTCGAACCGCAGTCAATAATCCAGACTTTTGCGTCCGGTGTCTCAAGCACCAGGCAGTCTCCCTGCCCGACATCAAGCATGTACAGGACCGAAGAAGCCGGTATGTGCGGCAGCACGGACGATCCCGGTATCAGCAGTACAGCAATCACAAAACAGACGATACCTGCCATATACATACGTCTCTTCTTCCTTCGCTTTTTTCTGCCGCTTCCGGGGCCGAAAGTCTGCTCTGAAAGCCAGATTCCTGCAGCAAGGCACAGAAAATACGCCAGAACCGTGAAATTTTCCGGGCGTCCGGTGATGATGACCAATCCTGGCACAGACAGCGAAAGACGGCCAAGTCCGCTGAAAAAATCAAGCAGAACAGAACCGGACGCAGCAAAAAAACTGCCGGCTGAAAAACTTACGGCACCGGCGGCTCCGGTAAGAAAGACGCTGGCAAGAAGCAGGGAAGACAGAGGAAGAATCAGCAGATTGATAAAAAAGGATCCCACCGGAATCTCATAGAATAACAGCGCCTGAGCCGGCGCCATGGCAAGCGACACGGAAAGGCCTGCCGACACGGCATCCAGTGCCTGACGCACAAAGAAGTTTTTACATTCTGCCGCGCGGCGGTTAAACAGCGGATACAGGAAAGCAAGACCGGCCACTGCACTGTAGGAAAGAATCAGACTTACAGAGTGGATGGCGCCGCAGCGGTCTGCCGTGATGAGAATAAAGGAAAGAGAAAGGGCGCTGATCCGGTCATACGTACGGCCGGTCAGATCCGCAAGCATTGTGAGCAGAAACATAATGAGTGCCCGCATCGCCGAAACACCGCTGCCCGTGAAAAAGCAGAAGTACGCCGCGGCAGCTGCTCCAACTGCGCACCGCACTCCCCGCGTGGCGCCGGCAAGGGATACAATGCGGTATGCGGCGGCACCGGCAAACGTGATGTGCAGGGAGCTGATAGCCAGAAGATGTGCAATGCCGGCCTTCTGCCACAAAGATTTCAGATCCGCATCAAGCTGCGACCGGTCGCCTGTCAGCAGTGAGATAAATACACCTGCTGTTTCTTCATCCGGACACACCGCATGAAAGATCTCTTCCAGTCTCAGCCGCATCTTCCAGGACACCTTATACAGCATACTCTCCGGCGGATGCTCCGAAAGGATTTCCGGTTTTTTAATCTGGCACACAATGTCTTCCGAGAACATCCAGGCCGCCTCGTCAAAATTTCCGTCATTCCTGGCCGTCTCAAATCCGCAGGCTTTCCCTTTGACACGCAGGGTTGTCCCCGGCTGCAGTTCTCCGGTGAGCCCCGTAAGGCGGACAGAAAAACCGGCAGCCTCTCCTGCCTCAGAGGAACAGGCGCATCCGGACAGAACAGCTCTGTATCCGGATTTTGTCTCTGTGATGCTCTTTACAGTGCCAGTGATTTCAAGGTTCAGGCCGCTCTCCGAAGCCCGGATAATCGCCTGCGGCCTGAGTTCCTGCATCCGGTGCGGAAGCCAGAGACTGCCGGCCACGGCAAGCAGGGCTGCAAAAAGCATTCCGGGAGTCTCAGAGAATGCACGGATGACGGGAATTTCAGATGGGAGATGCCGGCTGAAATGTCCGGCGATACAGAAAAAAAGATACAGGCCGGCACAGATAAGCCCGGCCGCAAGCGTCAAAAAGGAACACCCCGCCTCTGCGCAGACAAGACAGACAAGCCAGCCTGCGGCAGCGGCAAAAAGAGGCCGTTTGATCGTACCTCACCCCGCTTCCTGTATTGTAGATATCATGCAGTCACTCTTCTACTTTGGAGTAATCTGCCGTGAAGGTGCTGTCAAGCGGTATGGTCTCCCGGAATACAGAAGACGTGGAGCCATTGACAAGAATGCGCACACCTTTCACGGTTCCCAGATCGCAGAGAGAATCCACGATCGAATAAATCGGCAGATCGCCGCTCACATTGGCATAGTCCGTCAGAAATGACTCGCTTAGATTCACGTAGCAGATGCCGTCGCGCAGGGATACCGAAAGCACCGAGACAGTGTCCGGAATGGTCGCCTGAAGTCTGGAATCCGTCGGACCGGCGAGAAGTTTGCTGACAACAATCTTCTCAAGGGACATGTTCTTGTTGTAGGCAACCGTCATTGTGGTGCGGACAAGCTTTGTGCCGTCCTTGCTGGCAAAGTAAAGACTGATGTCCCGCCATTCCACACTGCCGCCTTTGTCTCCGGAGTCGTCTACGTACGCGGAAGCCGACATGTTCTCGAGCACGTCTGAGTTATTATTTGTGATCACCTCTCCGTTCTGGGTGAACGTAACTCTCTCGACTCCGTACACCTGCGTGAGTTCCCTCACAACCGCCGTCCGGTACAAAAGTTCCGTCACGGTATTCATGCCGGCGTAATCCCCTTCTATTTCAACCGAAGCCACCTTGTCCGTGAGCGTCACACCCGTTTCCGTTACATCGGTCGGTTTGATCACGACGGCGTCACTGCCCTTCCGGGGCGTACTCATTTCCTGAAGCAGACGCATCATGATTTCTTCCGGAGTCATGCCGGAGTCGTCGATCTTCACGGTGTACGGGATCAGCTGGCTCTCCGTCGAGTCGGCGTAGTACACGGAATACTCTGTCTGCGTATTTCTGCAGCCCGGCAGCACCGATGACAGCACAAGAAGAAGTGCGAGAAAAAAAGAAACCGCTGGTTTTGTATGTCTCATTTTCCGCGCTCCCTTCTGCCCTTTGCATCTGGCTGATCTGTCTCCCGGCTGTCCTTTGCCGCGCTGCTCTTTAATGCCGCGTCGGAATATTTCAGCGGGATCCGTATGGTAAATACCGAGCCGTGCGACGCACCGCCTTCCGCCTCTGTCTCCGAATGCAGCCGGATTGTGCCGTGATGCATGAGGACGATGCTGCGCACGATGGCAAGGCCAAGGCCTGTTCCGCCTGTCTCCCGTGATCTTGTCTTGTCAACCCGGTAGAAACGCTCGAACACATGCGCCTGCATGTCTTTCGGAATGCCGATTCCGTTGTCCTCAATACGAAGGAAAAAGTACTGATAGTCCGCATTCAGGAACACCCGCACCCAGCCGCCTTCCGTGCCGTATTTGATCGCATTTTCAACGAGGTTGGTCACAACCTGGGTCATCTTGATCTCATCGACTTCTGCGGTGACGGTGCGGTAGCTCTCAAACAGCAGTTCTGTCCGGCGCAGATCTGCCAGCGGCGCAAGACGCTTGAGCGTGGTCTCCACAAGCTCATTCATGTTTACATTCGTGATGGTAAGTGTTGATTCCGGGCGGTCCATGCGCGCCAGTGACAGAAGATCCCCGATAATTTTATTTTCCCGGTCGATCTCCCGCGTAATGTCCTTCATAAAATCCCGGTACATCTCAATCGGCACATCGCCGGCCGAATTCAGGGAGTCCGCCAGTACCTTGATGGACGTCATCGGAGTCTTCAGCTCGTGCGACACGTTGGAGACAAATTCTTCGCGCGTCTTGTCAAGAAGCGAAGAATTGTCCAGAATCTCATTGATGAGCTCCGCGGACTTTGCGCTGTCTTTCATTCTGCCTGTCCGCAGGCGCAGGGAGGTATGGCCGGCAGCAATCTCAGAGAGAGCCACGTTGATGTTCTTCTCTTTCCGGTCCAGCCATCTTGCCGCCAGAAACGCGCAAAAAAGGACGAGCAGCACAATAATCCCCAGAATAATTCCGGTTGATGAGTCAAGGCTGGCGAACTGCGCGTCAATCTGCGTCACATCCATGCTGATGACGAATACACCGAGCCTGTCACCGGACAGAGATTCGAGCGGGACCGCCGTCTCGATCGTTTTCCCGCTGTCGCTGTCCGTGCTGGCTGTGCTCCATGTTGAAAAGGCTTTCAGCACCCGCGGATTTACGAGATATTTGTCATTTTCCTGCTCATATGTGTCCAGTACAACCTTCATCGAGGTGTCCACGATGCGGATGCGCATGGCGTTGAGTGAAGTGTATTTGGAATACTGCAGAAAAACACCGGCACGCCGCGCTGTTGTCAGATCCGGATACGCAGTGATGTCATCGGAAAGAATCACGGCGCGGATCTGCAGCTGGGAGAGCTCATTTTGAATCGACTCCTCCCGCTGGATATTTCTCTGCACCACAGAAAAAACAGTAACCGGAACCAGGCCGGCTGCCACGATGATGGCAAACAGTACAGTTTTGTAATTCAGCAGAATCCCCGACAGACTTTTAAAAAAAAGTTTTATCTTATCAGCAGCCTGCCTGTAAAAACCGGAAAAACTCATCCGAGATGAACTTACCTTTCCCGGAGCGGATCAGAATATTCCGCCCCGGATACCTGTTTACATGCACGCGTCAGGCCTGGAAATAATACCCGACGCCCCATTTGGTGTGTACATAATCCGGACTGCTGGGGTTGGATTCCAGCTTTTCTCTTAGCCGGCGTATATGCACGTCCACCGTGCGCGCGTCGCCCGGATAATTATCACCCCAGACCGCCCGCAGAAGCTCTTCTCTGGAATACACTCTGCCCGCGTTTTTGACAAGAATTTCAAGAAGATCAAATTCCTTCGCGGTAAGCCCAACTTCCCGGTCCCCCACTTTCACCGATCGTGCCTCGAAATCCATAGTGAAATTGCCGTAGGTCGCCGACGGCTTCTGTTTTCCGGCCCTGCGCGTCTCGTAGGAGTTTCTGCGGCGAAGGATGGCGCGGATTCTGGCTTTTACTTCCAGAATATTGAACGGCTTCGTGATATAGTCATCCGCCCCATATTCCAGCCCCATGATTTTGTCCATGTCATCGCCCTTGGCCGTCAGCATGATGATCGGAATGTCCGAGAACTCCCGGACAGTTCTGCATACCGTAAGCCCGTCCATTTTCGGAAGCATCAGGTCAAGCAGCATCACATCGTACGCTTCCGACCGGACCATGCTGACAGCCTGCTCTCCGTCATATGCGCAGCCGACTTCGTACTCGTCCTGCTCCAGCGAAAACTTAAGTCCCTTAACAATCAGTTTTTCGTCGTCGACTACCAGAATCCTGTTCGCCAATTTTACTCTCCCGCCTCAAACCCGTATCCGGTCTCTTATCTTTTCGAATGCACTCTGCTTGATCCCCGGAACATTCATGATATCTTCCGCCGCGGCAAACGGCCCGTGTTCGTTCCGGTACGCGATGATGGCTGCCGCTTTCGCTTCCCCGATTCCCGGAAGTGTCATCAGCGCCGCCGCATCGGCCCGGTTTATGTCTATCCTGCCGTCTGTTTCCAGCACAGTCCCTGTGTCATCTCCTGCACTCTGCGGTGCGGCGGACGGCACCAGAATCTTCTGGGCATCCTGCACCGTTTCAGCCAGATTCAGCTGGCGCAGGTCGGCTTCTTCTTTCGCGCCGCCGGCCGCATTGATCGCGTCCGCGACCCGGCTCCCCGCCGGCAGAGTATACACGCCCTCCTCAGAAACCTCACCGCACACATACACGAAAACCGTGCCGGGAGCTTCCGTTTCAGACCGTTCTTCTGCCGCGTTGTCATAAGCCTCGCCTGACTGCATTTCTTCAGACTGTCTGATGATGACATCCCCGCTCCCCGCACTTCCCGCGCAGCCGGCACAGGCGGCTGTGTAGAACAGCCCCGACAGGCACAGAAATGCGGCTGCCGCGGCAGTCCGCAAAGCCGGCAGATATTTCTGCCATGATTGTTTCCTTCCTTTCAGTTTTTCCTCCGTTCCCGGATGCTGAAAGTCTGTGAAGCTACATTTTGTAACATTTTAGTGTAGAAACGCAACAATTACAAGTGCCTGACGCTTGTGGTTCGTGAAATGCACCGCTTCGGGCTGCATGCAGGAACGCGTCCTCACGGTTGCGGCTTTCTTCCCGGACGTGTAAAATATAGGAACAAATGCTAATTTTAGGGAGGCTGATTTTGATCCGGACAAAGACCCGTAAAAAGCAGAACCTGTCATCAGATCCTGTGAAGATGATGTTTCTGCTGTCATTTCTCCTTCCGGTGATCATCTATGCCGGACTCTTCATCGGCCGCGGGATTTTTCCCGGCGGTTCTTCCCTGTATCTGTATTCGGATATGTACCATCAGTATGCTCCGTTTCTGGCGGAGTTCCGGTACAAGGTGCTGCACGGCGAGAGCCTCCTCTATTCCTGGAACATCGGCATGGGCACCAACTTTGTGACCCTTTACGCCTATTACGCTGCGAGTCCGCTCAACTGGCTCTGCATCTTCCTCCCGCAGAGTCTGCTTGTAGATTTCATGGATTTCTTCATCATGATCAAGGGAGGTCTTGCGGCTCTTGCTTTCGCATATTATGTCAACCAGCACTACCGCCGGTCCGACCCCATCATCTGTGTTGTCGCCATGTTCTACGCCTGCAGCGGTTACTGGGCGGCGTACTGCTGGTGCACCATGTGGCTTGACTGTATCGTGCTTCTGCCGCTCATCATGCTTGGAATCGAGCGTCTTGTAGACAGCAATTCCTGCACGCTCTACGGCGTTGCGCTTGGACTGTGCATCTTCACCAACTATTATATTTCCATCATGGTGTGCATTTCCTGTGTCGTGTATTTTGTCTTCCGCCTCGTTCTGATGGAAGGAAGAGACAAGAAGAGACGTATCGGAAATGCCGTTCTGCACTTTGTCCTCTACTCGGGCCTCGCAGCCGGCATGGCCGCTGTCCTTCTTTTGCCCGAGATTTACACCTTTTCGCTTTCCGCATCAGCTGACTCAACGTTTCCGAAAGTTCTGAGCCAGTATTTTCCGTTTGTGCTGATGATCAGCCGGCACATGACCGGAATCCCGGTGACTTTCGGCGAGAAATATCCGAACGTATTCTGCAGTGTGGCTGTTCTTTTCCTGCTCCCGCTCTACGTCATCTCACCGCGGTTATCGGCCAGGCAGAAGATAGCGCGCTGCCTGCTTTTACTGGTTTTCCTGTTTTCTTTTAACATCAATGTGTTTGACTACATCTGGCACGGCATGCATTATCCGAACAGTCTGTCATGCCGTCAGTCATTCATCTACATCTTCTTTGTGCTGCTTACGGCATACGAGGCACTCATCAGCATCCGGGATTACACGATGCGCCAGATTGCCGCGGCGGCCGGAATCGCATGCGGCCTTATTTTCTGGTTCGAGCAGCTGTATGCCAGAGATACCTCGTCCTACAAGGACACCTATCAGTACGACTTCCGCGTCATCTACCTGTCGCTTCTCTTCATCATCGTCTATGTGATTCTGACAGTCGCCGCAAGAAAAAAGAAGACAACCGGATACATCTGTCTTCTGCTCATCTTCGTGACGTCAATCTCAGAAGCAGCCATAAACATGGACCTGACCGGTCTGTCAAAGACGGACCGCAGCGGATATCTCTCGGACAATGAGACGCTTGCCTCGCTTGTCGGGACTGCAAAAGAAAGTGACTCTTCTTTCTGGCGCATGGAAAAGATCCGCGGATCCAGGACGAAAAATGACGGCGCGTGGTCACACTATCCGTCAATCTCCGTCTTCTCTTCCACGTCAAGCAGCGGTGTCACGGAGCTGTTCCAGGCTCTTGGTCTGGAGTCCTCCATGAATGAATACAACTACGCCGGATCAACGGCTCTGACTAATGCGCTGTTTGACGTAAAATATCTTCTCAGCTCCGAACAGCTGCCGGAGGACCCGCTTCTTTCACAGGTCACTTCAAAAGACGGGTATTATCTGTACCGGAACACAGCAGTACTCCCGGTCGGATTCATGGTTCCTGCAGGCCTTGAGAGCAGCTGGAGCACTTCCTCATCATCCAATGCGATTCAGACGCAGAACAGCTTTGCAAGCCTGGCCGCGGGGGTTGACGGGCTGTTTGAGAGTCTCGGAAGTTACCCGACAGATTCAAAAGTTTCGGTGACAACAGAGAAAGCGGGGCATCTGTACTTTGTTGTCGGATCGGATAAAGTCAGCTCCGTAACGCTCTCCTATGATGACACCGGCAGAACACGCACCGCCGACGACTTGAAAAACGGGAACAAGATCGTCGACGCAGGATATGTACAGGCCGGAACAACGGTGAGCGTCTCAGCCTCACAGTCCATGCAGCTGACTGCCTGGCTGATGGATCCGGAAAAGTTAACGCAGACCGTCGCCAATCTCAAAACGTCTTCTCTGAACGTATCAAGTCATACATCTACATCAATCCGTGGTACAATAACCGCTGGTCAGGCAGGAACACTTCTGCTCACCATTCCGTATGACGGCGGATGGACTCTTACGGTTGACGGTCAGGAGACTGACCTCAGTGCCTGGAAGGATGCGTTCCTCTCCGTCCCGCTGTCTTCCGGGATCCATGAGATTGAGCTTACGTTCCGGCCAAGGTACCTGACCGCCGGGATTTGGATCTCGTTTATCAGCATTTTCCTGATGGCGTTTCTGTATCTGCTCAGGCGGCGTATTGCAAAGGGGCAGATGCGCCGGCTTCCGGCGGGGATCGAGCGTCTTTTTCTGGAGAGTGACCTGGTTATTCACTCCGAAACAAAGCTGAAAAGAAAGGATGACATACAAGAATGAAACTCTGGGGTGGCCGTTTTACAAAGGAAACCAACGCACTTGTCAATGAATTTAACGCCTCCATCACGTTTGACCGCCGTTTTTACCGGCAGGATATCGAGGGAAGCATCGCTCATGCCACAATGCTGGGCAGAACCGGGATCATCACCGAAGAGGAAAGCCGCCGGATCGTCGAAGGGCTGAAAGAGATTCTTTCAGATATCGAGTCCGGAAAGCTTGTCATTGACACGCAGTATGAGGATATTCACACATTTGTCGAGGCGAATCTCATTGAACGGATCGGTGACACCGGCAAGAAACTGCATACCGGCCGCTCCAGAAATGATCAGGTCGCGCTTGACATGCGCCTGTACACCCGCGAACAGGTCAAAGAAACAGACCGGGAACTGTATGGACTGGAAAATGAAATCCTGACGATCATGAAGAATAACGTGGATAAATTCATGCCGGGATTCACGCACCTGCAGAAGGCACAGCCGGTGACAGTCGCCCATCACTTCGGCGCGTACTTTGAGATGTTCCGGCGCGACAGAGGACGTCTGGCTGACCTGTACTGCCGCATGAACTACTGTCCGCTGGGATCCGGTGCACTCGCCGGAACCACCTATCCGCTCGACCGCGAATTTACCGCAGAGGCGCTCGGGTTTGCCGGACCGACGGCCAACAGTATGGACTCCGTATCGGACCGCGATTATCTGATCGAATATCTTGATGCTCTGGCCCTGATCATGATGCATCTCTCCCGCTTTTCCGAAGAGATCTGCATCTGGAATTCCAATGAATATCAGTTTATTGAACTTGATGATGCATATTCAACGGGCTCAAGCATTATGCCGCAAAAGAAGAACCCGGACATCGCGGAACTTGTCCGCGGAAAGACCGGGCGCGTCTATGGCGCTCTCATGAGTCTTCTCACCGTCATGAAAGGACTTCCGCTTGCCTATGACAAGGACCTTCAGGAGGACAAGGAGATGTCATTTGACGCCATGGACACGACCAACGCATGCATACGGCTTTTCACGGAGATGATCCGCACGATGAAGTTCCGGTATGACCGCATGGAGGATTCCGCGAAAAAAGGTTTCACCAATGCCACCGACGCTGCCGACTACCTGGTTCGCAAGGGAATTCCGTTCCGCGACGCGCACGGCATAATCGGAAGTCTCGTTCTCATCTGCATTAATCGGCAGTGCGCGCTGGACGATCTTCCGCTGCAAGAGTACAAAAAGATCTGTCCGGCATTTGAGAGCGACATCTACGAGGCGATATCGCTGAAGACCTGCGTTAACAAGCGCCTCACGCCCGGAGCTCCCGGCCCGGAAGCCATGCAAAAGGAAATCGCACAAGCCGGAGAGTATCTGAAAGAAAATCCCGCGATGAAGTGACAACAGAAAAATTCATCTGACAGGCTGTCACAGAGATAAAAAATGTCATCGAAAATCCCCCGTGAAAAGGGCGTTTCCGATGACATTTTTCATGCTGTGCAAAAATTCAGGGCTTTGCGTATTATTGTTACCGCTTTTCTCCGATCGCGCTGCAGCCGATGATCACGCTCCCGATACCAAGCACAACCAGAAACAGACCGATCATCCAGCTTGTCGAGACAAGTGCATATTTCGGGCTGATGATCATCATGACGGACAGGATCAGCCCGCATACATTGAGAATCAACGTTGCGATGAACGCACCATTTCCCGCCAGGTTACGGATGAGCCCGGCGTGCGAGAGCCCCGACACGCAGTGTGTGATGAACCAGAGCGGGAACAGGAACGCAATGATCCACTGTCCCATTCCCGGGGCAATCATGAGCATGATGCCCGCCATCAGGCTGATCGTTCCGGTGATGAGCGAAACGGCCGGACCGACTCCGGTACGACTGACCTTCATAAAGAAAACGATATCAACGATTCCGGTGATTACCGCAATGATCCCGTAAAGATAGATGAGCCCGGAGATAAATTCCGACGGCTCCAGGAAGCTTAATATCCCGAGAAGTATCATCAGAATTCCCGTCACAAGCTCCATCCAGCCGAACCCGGATCTGTTCTTCACGCCGACGCACCTTCCTTCTCATGGACAATCTTCATGAATTCATCGCCGGTGATCGTCTCTTTTTCATACAGATATCCGGCGAGCCGGTCAAGAAGCGGCCGGTTTTCTGAGAGCATCTTCCTGGCCTTCTCATGCTGTTCCCGCACAATATCCACCACTTTTTTGTCGATCTGCGTCTGCGTCTCCGGTGAGCAGGCAAGTGTCGTGTCGCCGCCCAGATACTGATTCTGGACATTCTCCATGGCAACCATGTCAAATGTGTCACTCATTCCGTACCTCGTGATCATCGCGCGGGCCAGCTTTGTAGCCTGTTCGATGTCGTTGGACGCACCGGTCGTGACGAGTCCGAACACAACTTCCTCGGCAGCCCGTCCGCCGGTCAGCGTCGTGATCTTGTTCATGAGCTCCTCTTTTGACAGGAGATACTTGTCGCCCTGTTCCACCTGCATGGTGTAGCCGAGAGCACCGGAGGTTCTCGGAATGATGGTGATCTTCTGGACAGGCGCCGAGTGAGACTGCAGCGCCGCGACAAGCGCGTGTCCGATCTCGTGGTATGCGACTACTTTTTTCTCCTGGTCGGACAGAACCGTTCCCTTCTTCTGATATCCGGCGATGACGACCTCGATACTCTCCTCGAGATCCGCCTCCGTCACAACCGAACGCTTGTCACGCACTGCGCGCAGAGCCGCCTCGTTGACGATGTTGGCGAGCTCGGCGCCGGATGCGCCGGCGGCCATGCGGGCGATAGTGTGAAAGTCCACATCATCTGCCGTCTTTATCTTCCGGGCATGGACCTTCAGGATTGCTTCACGGCCCTTCAGGTCCGGAAGTTCTACCGGAACACGTCTGTCAAACCGGCCCGGTCTGGTGAGCGCCGGGTCAAGCGACTCCGGGCGGTTCGTAGCAGCCAGGATGATGACGCCGTTATTTCCCTCAAAGCCGTCCATTTCTGTCAGCAGCTGGTTCAGCGTCTGCTCGCGCTCATCATTTCCGCCCACCTGTCCGCTTCGTTTTCCGCCGATGGCGTCGATCTCATCGATGAAGACGATACAGGGCGCTTTTTCCTTGGCCTGCCGGAACAGGTCGCGGACCTTGGCGGCTCCGGCTCCGACGAACATCTCGACGAATTCCGAGCCGGCAATGGAGAAGAACGGAACGCCCGCTTCGCCGGCAACCGCCTTGGCAAGCATTGTCTTACCGGTTCCCGGAGGGCCGACAAGAAGAACGCCTTTCGGAAGAGTTGCTCCGATGTCCGTATATTTCTTCGGGTCATGCAGATAGTCTACGATCTCCGTCAGATTTTCCTTTGCCTCATCCTCTCCGGCCACGTCATCAAATTTGATGCCGGACGAAGACGGAACATAGACTCTCGCGCTGCTCTTGCCCATGCCGAACGCCATGGAGTTTTTTCCGCCGATCTGTTCCGCCAGTTTTTTGCTCAGATACTGTCCCAGAGCGATGAAGATCACGATCGGCAGGACAAAGGAGATCAGAAAGCTCACGACGGGCGACATCTGCTGATCAATATTTTTCGTGAATTTCGCGCCGGAATCATACAGCCGCTGTGTGAGATTCGGATCGTTCATGGCACCGGTCTTGTAGACCTTCGACTGATCTTTGTTGGTGAAGATGATCTGGTCATCGTCGACCTCAACAAGACCGATCTCCTTGTTGTTGGTCATTTCCATGAAGGTGCCGTAATCTGTCTCTTCTATCCGGGACTTCTGAACAAGCGGTGTCACAATCAGATTGAAGAGTATCAGAATCAGAAAAACGATCCCGTAGTAATAGATCAGAGGCTTTTTGGGGGATTTGACCTCTTTCATATGCGTTCCTCCTTTACTTTTCGTTCGGCGTTATCTCTCCGGACATCAGCCCGTAGATGACGCGGCTGATCATGTCAATGGAATCGCTGTCCTTCGCCGTCCATCCGCGGATGATACCGACGATTGCCTGCGTGTTGTACCGGATGATGACATCCAGCTCTTCCGGCGTCTGGCTGACATACAGGTGCTTCTTCTCGACAACAGTGTGGAAGAAGCCGTAAACATACTGCGTGACGATCTGCTCGAGCTCCATCCCGTAGCTGCTGGAAAGCCCTTTCTGAATGATCGGCGTGAAAGCGACCATCTCCTTCATCCACTCGCTGAATTTCGCTTCCGGATCCTCTGCCGTGATAAATTCCTGCAGAATCCGTTCGGTGTCCTGTTCGAGTGCCCACTTCAGAAGCGACGGAATGTCGTCAAAGTGATAATAGAAGGTCTGTCTGGTGATGTGGCACTCTCTGACGATGTCACTGACTGTGAGTTTCTTGTTTTTCTGTGTCAGCATCAGCATTTTTGCGGCTTCTGCGATTTTGTTCTTCATGTCCCGGGACATATGACTCCTCTGCGTTTATTTCTGTCTGGTTCCCTTTCCGCCTCTGTGAGAAAGCTTCAGGCGCTCCAGATGGACGTCCCGGTTCCCCACATGGACGATCGTCTCATCACTGCCGCTGATCAGATAGACATCGCAGACCCTGTCATCGTCTCCGAGGCGTATGCCGCGGACACCGATGGCATTTTTCTTCTGAAAAGCGACTTCCGACAGACGGAAACGGATCATGAAGTTTTCTTCCGTCTGCAGGATTACATTTTCCGCCGTGTTGACAGACAGTTCTTCTCCGATCGTTCCGTCCTCGTTGAAGTGCGAAGTGGAGATGCTTGTCGCATCCGTCGGGAGTACCTGGAGAACCTTGTCGCCGTCTGCGAGTTTTGTCGACACGACGGTGCGCATCTGCGTGTCAAATTCACTGCCTTTCACGAGTTTCACCATACCGCGCTGCGTGACAAAAAGCAGACTCTGATTCAGGAGAACGGACCGCGGCTGAAGAAGCAGTATCTCTTCTCCGGAGCTGTCGTAATTGCCGAGATTGTCAAGCGGTGTGCCCTTGTCCTTGAAGCGCCCGAACGGAATGTCGCTGACCTTGACCTGGTGATACCGGCCGGTGTCGGTGAAGACTCCGATTTTGTCCGTGTTCAGAATCGGCAGACAGTACCGGAATTTGTTCTGAATCTGATCTAGATTGCGCTCATACGTCGCTCCGTCAATCGTCTTGGCGTATCCGAAGCGGTCCATCAGGAAGTATACTTCCTGCTCCTCGATCTTCTTTTCCTCCAGAACCGCCTGCTGTCCGTCTTCCACCACGGTGCGGCGTTCACTTCCGAACGTCTTTTTAATCTTCTGTAAATCTTCCCGTATGACTTTGGCCATCTCAGCCTTTGATCCGAGAATTTTCTGGTAGCGTGCAATCTTGTCCAGCGACTCCTGATATTCTCTGCGCAGCTGGTCGATTTCCAGCCCGATCAGGCGGTACATGCGCATCTCCAGAATCGCCGAGGCCTGCCGCTCCGTAAAGGAAAACTGTGAAGCAGCCTTTCTGGAAGCTTCCGACCTGAAGCGGATCCCTTCTGTTGTTCCGTGTATCAGGCACTCCTTCGCCATCGTGATATTTTTGCTGCCGCGCAGGACCTCAATGATCAGATCAATGCAGTCGACAGCCTTGATGAGGCCTTCCCGGATCTCCCGGTTTTCCTCTTCTTTTTTGAGAAGAGTCGTGTACTTTCTCTGCCCCATCTCAAACCGGAAATCAAGATGGTGCCTTAGAATATCGCCGAGGCCGAGCGTCTGCGGCTTTCCGTTTACGATGGCCAGCGTGTTGACGCCGAACGTGTCTTCCAGCCGGGTCTTCTTGTAGAGGAGATTCTCCAGATACGAAACATCGGCATTTTTCTTCAGTTCCAGTACAATGCGGATTCCCTCTTTCGAGGAGGCATTGGTGATATCCAGCACATCGGATGCCTGACGGCTTTCGATGAGATCAACGACGTCATGGATGAACTTTCCGATTCCGCTGCCGATCATGGTGTACGGAATTTCGGTGATGACAAGCCGGTCATGCTCCCCGCGCTTTTCCGCCTTTTCAAAGACAACCTTGCCGCGCAGCTTGATCTTTCCGGTACCGCGGGTGTAGATATCCTCCAGCTCCGAACGGTTGATCACGATACCGCCCGTCGGGAAATCAGGCCCCTTGCAGTATCGCATAAGTTCTGCCGTCGTGGGCACTTTCCCTTTCAACATGCCGTCCAGATACGCGCACTCCGCATCACAGACTTCTGCCAGATTGTGCGGCGGAATGTTGGTGACCATGCCGACCGCGATGCCGTCGGAACCGTTGACCAGGAGATTGGGAATCCGGACCGGAAGAACCTCCGGCTCACGCTCCGTCTCATCAAAGTTCGGCACAAAATCGACAACATTCTTGTCAAGATCCGAAAGATATACATCCTGTGCGAACTTTGTCAGACGGGCCTCTGTATACCGCATGGCAGCGGCGCCGTCGCCCTCGATCGAGCCGAAGTTACCGTGGCCGTCAACGAGCGGCATGGACTTTTTGAACCCCTGTGCCATCACCACCAGCGTCTCATAAATGGATGAGTCGCCGTGCGGATGATACTTACCCATGGCATCGCCGACGATTCTCGCCGATTTGCGGTGCGGCTTGTCATAGGAAAGACCGAGCTGCTGCATCGCGTACAGAACCCGCCGCTGTACCGGTTTCAGACCGTCCCGGATGTCCGGAACAGCCCGTGACGTTATGACACTCATCGAATAGTCGATGTATGACTTCTGCATGACATCGGAGTATTCGGTCGAAATGATCTGTTCTGACATGAATTCCCTTTCTGCTTATACGTCCAGTTCCGCCTCCGCGGCGTGCTTCTGGATGAAGTCCCTGCGCACATTCACATCCGTGCCCATGAGCATTTCCGTGACGTGCGCGGCCATCTGCGCGTCCTCAATCTCGACACGCTTTAAGATACGGGTCTGCGGGTCAAGAGTCGTCTCCCAGAGCTGCTGCGGGTCCATCTCACCGAGTCCCTTATAGCGCTGCAGCGTGAAGGAGCCTTCTTTGTGGGTCTTCCTGTATTTTTCAAGGGCCCGGTCATCATACAGATACTCGCCGTGTCCGCGCTTCGGGACAACTTTGTACAGAGGCGGCGTGGCGAGGTATACATGTCCTTCCTGGATCAGTTCCGGCATGAACCGGTAGAAAAATGTCAGAAGAAGCGTGTCGATGTGCGCGCCGTCCACATCGGCATCGGTCATGATGATGATCTTGTTGTAGCGGAGCCGGCTGATGTCGAAATCATTTCCGTATCCTTCCATGAAACCGCAGCCGAACGAATCGATCATAGTCTGGATTTCCGCGTTGGCAAGCACCTTGTCAATCGACGCTTTCTCGACGTTGAGAATCTTTCCGCGGATGGGCAGAATCGCCTGCGTACGGCGGTCTCTCGCCGTCTTGGCAGATCCGCCGGCGGAATCTCCCTCGACAATAAACACTTCGCATTCCTGGGCGCTGCGGGATTCGCAGTTGGCGAGCTTCCCGTTGCTGTCGATGGAAAATTTCGGCCTGCTCAGAAGATTTGTCTTCGCCTTCTCCTCCGCGTGACGGATTTTTGCCGATTTCTGGGCGCAGCCAATCACCGCCTTCAGCGCCTCCAGATTGCGGTCAAAATAAAGCTGCAGTTCCTCGCCGGTCACATTTCCGACAGCGGTTCCGGCGTCCGGGTTGTCCAGCTTCGTCTTAGTCTGCCCTTCAAACCGCGGGTTCGGATGTTTGATCGCCACAATGGCGGTCATGCCGTTTCTAACGTCAGCCCCGGTGAAGTTGCTGTCTTTGTCCTTCAGAATGCCAAGCTCTCTTGCATACTGGTTGATCACCTGCGTAAAGCGTGCCTTGTACGCCGAAACATGAGTGCCGCCCTCCTGGGTGTAGATGTTGTTGCAGAATCCGAGAATATTTTCCTCAAATTCATTGACAAACTGGAAGGCAGCCTCTACGTCGATTCCGTCGCTCTTGCGATGATAGGAAATTACGTCCGTAACGGTTTCTTTTCCCTTGTTCAGATCACGGATAAACGCTTTCAGGCCGTCCTCTTCGTGATATGTGAAACTCTCCGGCGCATCCGGCCTGCGGTTGTCCGTGTAATGAATCGTGAGTCCCGGATTCAGATAAGCACACTCGTGAAAACGGCTCTGGAGTGCCTCGCTCTTGAACCAGGTCTTCTCAAAAATCTCGTCGTCCGGCAGAAACCGGACCGTTGTTCCGCTGTCCTTCTTCCGGCATGTCCCCGTCTTTGTCAGCGGACTCACCGTGATGCCCTTTTCATAGCGCTGGTGCCACACCTCGCCGTCAACCCGTACCGTGACCTCGAGCCATTTTGAGAGAGCATTGACCACTGAGGCGCCGACGCCGTGCAGACCGCCGGAAATCTTATAGCCATTTCCGCCGAACTTTCCGCCGGCGTGCAGAACAGTGAACACGACCTCGACGGCCGGCTTGCCCGTCTGCTTCTGGATTCCGACCGGAATTCCCCGGCCGTTGTCCGAAACGGTCGCGGATCCGTCCGGATTCAGCGTGATATTGATATCGGTACAGTACCCGGCCAGGTGCTCGTCGACCGAGTTGTCCATGATCTCATAAATCAGATGATCCAGTCCCTTTGTCCCGACACTTCCGATATACATGCCGGGGCGCATGCGCACTGCCTCCAGTCCCTGGAGAACCTCAATACTGTTTGCGTTATACTGCTCAGCCATTCAAAATCCTTATCCTACGAAAAATACTCGTCATACACATCGGTAAATGTCACCGCCGGATCCGGAAGCGATGAGATGTCGATCCGGTTCCAGAACAGCGTGTTCACTTCCACATAGGTGGAAGCAAGCGCCGGCGACAGAGCCGTATTAAACTCCGAAAGAACTTTCTCGTTCTTCAGCCTGGTGATATTGGCCTCTGTTCTGCCCGCCTCATTGTCGCTCAGACAGTGAATGATGTAATACCGGTCTCCTGAAGCGATGATATCGGAATTTTCACCCGTTGTCAGGGCAAAAGCTGCCTCCTCAAAGGAACTCTCCGTCATTCCCCGGACAAGCTCCGTCTCCTCCGGGGAAAGATCTGTCTCTCCCTGACAGGCCGCGATAAACGTCTGTCCGGCGTCGATCCTGTCCTTAAGCCGTTCTGCTTCTTCCTGCGACGAGGCGGCAACATACTGAATGTCGATCACTCTCGCCTCATCGGCACTCACCTCTGTTTTCGCCGAGATATCCGCCGAAATCGTGTCATAGTATTTATGCGCGACGGCAAACTGCCGGAACATCTGCGTCAGGTTTTCTTCCGTAAGCCCGAGTGCCTCGCGGTTTGCCTCCGGCGTTAGAGACAGATACCGGACTGCTGCCAGTGAAGCCTTCGACTCTTCTGCATCCGAAAGCACGATGCCCTCATCTTCTGCCACCGCATTGATAAGTGCCACCCGGCCAAGCATCTGCCGGACCTGGTCCCTGGCGTATTCTTCCATCGAAGTCCCGTCCGGCGCCTCTTCGTTCCAGATCTCCTCGCCGAAAATATCCCGGTACTCCTGATGTACTTCCGAGAGCAGCAGCTTCCCGGCAGCCATGGAAACCGTCTGGTCCTTTGCCCGCAGCATTGTATCCGGGAGAAGCCCGAACGTGAAGTACAACGGATTTCCATTAAAAAAAAGAATATATACGATCAGAACGGCCGCGGCAATCGGAACTGCCAGAAATCCGAAACGCCGTCCGGACTGTTTTTGCGTGTCATGTTTCATGCAACTTACTCCCGGTCATTTGTGATATGGCTCGTGATTCATGATCTTGAACCAGCGGTATATCTGCTCCGCCAGGATCACGCGCATAAGCTGGTGCGGAAATGTGAACGAAGAGAAAGAAAGCTTCTCATCGGCGCGTGCGAGGACCTCTTCAGACAGTCCCAGAGAGCCCCCGATGACAAATGTCACAGAACTCTTTCCGTGCAGCATCAGATCCGACAGATGCCGGCTGTAGCTTTCTGAATCCCAGCTTTTCCCGCCGATCGCAAGAGCGGTCACATAGTCATCCGGCCGTATGTGCGCAAGCAGCCGCTGCCCTTCCGTACGGCGGATTTCATCTTCTATGGCAGCAGAAGCTGTCTGCGGCGTATTCTCGTCAGCAACTTCAGTTATCGCAAACGTACAGAAACGGGAGAGCCGCTTTGCGTATTCGGCAAGCGCTTCCCGATAAAACGATTCCTTGATTTTTCCGACACACAGAATGGTTATCTTCATTTACCTGAACCCAAAGGTTTTCAGAACCTGCCAGAGATGACTCACCGGAAGGCCGACCACTGTAAAATAATCTCCCCGGATACCGGAGATATAGCGGCAGAACCGCCCCTGTATCCCGTATCCGCCGGCTTTGTCATACGGCTCCCGGCTGTTCACATAGCTTTCAATTTCCTCTTCCTGCATCGGAAGAACCGAAACCTGCGTCTTTTCTGAAAAGCTTACCTCCCGCTCATCATCAAGCACGGTCACGCCCGTCACCACGGTGTGCGTGTGCCCGGCAAGGCGGCTGATCATCGAGAATGCATCCTGTCTGTCAGCCGGTTTTCCGAATTCTTCGCCGTCCAGCCAGACGGAAGTATCCGCGCTGATGAGAATAACTTCTTTCTGCCGCTGTGCAGTCAGTCTCTCCCAGACGGCTTTTGCCTTGCGCCTTGAAAGTTCTTCGGAAAACGCGCCGGCATCGCTGCAGCTGCAGGTCTCATCCGCTTCACTCTTTACGATCTCAAACGCAGGAACCAGCAGTTTCAGCAGTTCCTGCCGCCTCGGCGAGGCGGAGCATAGTATTACTGTCTTATCCATATTCACCTGAAAAAACGATTCCGGCGGCCTTTTACTTCTTTTTCTGCCACACTCAACTTACGGATTCTACCATAAAAGAGCCTTTTTTTCCATAAAAGAAAGGCAGCCCGGTATTCTTCCTCCGGACTGCCCGTATCAATATTCTGATATTCAGCTTTTACTTCCCAGTTCGCGGTTCATGGCGGAGACAAGCGCGGAAATGGAAGCACGGATGATGTCGTGATCAACACCTGCCCCGAAGTATTCATTTCCGTCCTTGTCACGGATCCCGACATATGCGATGGCCGAGGAGTCAGAAGATTCTCGCAGTGCATGCTCTTCATAGAGCATTACCTCGCACGGACGGCCGAAGTGATCGGAAAGCGCATTGGATACTGCGTCCAGACGGCCATTGCCCCCCGCGTTGACAATCTGTTTCTTTCCTGTCCCGGATTCCACAATCGTCACAACCGACTGAATTCCGCTCTCCTGAACGAAGTGAACTTCCGGAACCGAGAAGTGCGGATTGAAGTCTTTGTAGCGCCTGTCGAAGATCTCGAGCACCTCATCCGGTGCAAGCTCCTTGTGCTCTTCATCGGACACATCCTTGACGGCGTATCCGAGATCCTCGCGCATCTTCTTCGGAACGACCATGCCGTAGGTGTGCTCCAGAACGTATGCGACACCGCCTTTTCCGGACTGGGAATTGATACGGATGACATCCGAATCGTAGGTGCGGCCGACATCTTCCGGATTGATCGGAAGATACGGGACATTCCAGTGCTTAGTGTCATGCTCGGCGCGGTAGTGCATGCCCTTGCTGATGGCATCCTGATGCGATCCGGAAAACGCCGCAAACACAAGCTTTCCGCAGTACGGGCGGCGGGCCTCAACCTGCATGCGCGTCAGGCGCTCATAAGTTCTGGCGACCGTCTGCATGTCCGAGAAATCCAGCTTCGGATCAACCCCCTGCGCATACATGTTCATAGCCAGTGTGACGATATCGCAGTTGCCGGTACGCTCACCGTTCCCGAAAAGTGTCCCTTCAATGCGGTCCGCTCCGGCCAGAATGCCAAGCTCTGCGTCCGCCACACCGGTTCCGCGGTCATTGTGCGGATGAAGAGAGAGAATGACATTTCCCCGGCTGTGCAGATTCTTGCTCATGTACTCGACCTGCTGGGCAAATACATGCGGAAGAGACATTTCAACCGTTGCCGGAAGGTTGATGATGCACTTGCGCTCCGGCGTCGGATTCCAGACATCAATGACGGCGTTGCACACTTCCAGTGCGTATTCCGGTTCCGTGCCGGTGAAGGACTCGGGGCTGTACTCAAACTGGAAGTTCCCTCCGTCCTCATCGGCCAGCTGCTTTAACATTTTCGCTCCGTCAACGGCGATTTTTTTGATTTCTTCTTTATTTTTGCGGAACACCTGCTCGCGCTGCGCAACCGATGTCGAATTGTACACGTGGACGATTGCCTTCGGGCAGCCGCGCACAGCCTCAAAAGTTTTGCGGATGATGTGCTCTCTGGCCTGTGTCAGGACCTGGATGGTGACGTCATCCGGAATCATATTCTTCTCAATCAGCGTGCGGGTGAATTCGTATTCCGTCTCCGATGCGGCCGGGAAGCCGACTTCGATCTCTTTGAACCCGATTTTGACGAGCATCCGGAAGAATTCGAGCTTCTCTTCAAGGCTCATCGGCTCGATAAGAGCCTGATTGCCGTCGCGCAGGTCCACGGAACACCATGCGGGCGCTTTATCAATGTAATCCTTTTTCGCCCAGTCAAAGCACGGAACCGGCGGAAGGAAATATCCCCTTGTGTACTGACGATAATCAAACATGTCTCTGACCTCCTCAAACGATTGTCTTTCCCGGGAGAAGAGACAAAAAAATCTCTTCTCCCGGCGCGCCTCAAGACGCTTTCCGGAAAAAGAGACGAAGAATCACACACTTCGCGGTACCACTCTTTTTCAAAGCCTTTTCACAAAGGCCCTGCTCTCTGCGGTCACATTCATGACCTGCCGCTGTAACGGTTGGCTTCCGTCTGCTCCTACTATTCTTTCAGGCAGCTGCTCCAGGACGAGTTCATCTCCCCTTCTCCCGCGGTCTTACACCAGCCGGCCGCTCTCTGTGCGGAGTCAGGAAAACTACTGCTTCCCTTCTTTGCATTTGTTACTCGAAAAAATACCAGAAGCCGCTCCACTTGTCAAGCCCGGATTTCCCCGATTATTTTCCGGGCTCCCCTTCTTCTTTTCCTTCCGTCTTTTCTTTCTTTTCGCGGTGTTCCCTGCGGCTTTCGCCCCGTTCCCCTTCTTCAGAAGGTACCGGCGCATTGACATCAATTCCTCTCGGCCCGACAGGTGTCGAGAACACGATCTGCGTGCTGGTCCGGCCGAACTTCTGCAGCTGGCCGATGAATGTGTCCAGCTCCATCGTGCTCGGGAATACTACCTTCAGAAGCATGGAATAATTGCCTGTGACGCAGTTGCATTCGATGATGTTCGGGCATTCCCTGGCAAAAGGATAAAACTGCGGTTTCTGGTCAGGGGCCACCTCCAGGTTGATAAAGGCTGTGATGTGGTATCCGAGCTTGCGCATATTCACGCGCGCCTCGTACCCTTCGATAACACCCTCTTTCTCCAGCCGCTCGATTCTCGCGGAAACAGCCGGAGACGACAGATATACGTTTTCCGCCAGCGTCTTGAGCGGCAGTCTCGCGTTTTCCTGGAGGCATGTGATCAGTTTGCGGTCGATTTTATCCATTGTACTCCCCATTCTCCTGCAGATATCACTTCTTACTGTCTGCCACGGTCCTATTCTAGATTCGGCGCCTAATATTTTCAAGTATAGAATCGAATCCGCTTAAATTTCTTCCGGAAATCTGTATGTTGCGCAAACCCGGCATATTTGCTACTGTAGTGTATATTGAATGGAAAGTGTGGTAGTTATGGCAGATTATTCATTTGACACGGTGACTCTGAGTCTGGAAGGGGGCAGAGAGGTGGAATGCTCCATCCTGCGGATCTTCCCGGCGGGAGATGCGCGCTATATTGCGCTGCTTCCTCTTCAGGACAACGATGACGAAGAAGTGTATCTCTACCGGTATGATGAGGATGAGAACGGTGAACCTTCCCTTGGATACATCGATTCCGACGAGGAATACGAAGTTGTATCGGACGCCTTTGAGGAAGAGCTGGATGCCATGGAGATGGAAGAACTCGCCGATGAGGCAGAAGACGCGGACGCTTCCGGGAGATCATAAACCGGAAATTCTGAAAGGGGATCCAGGAAACGGCTTGCCGTCTGCGGACGGTGACGCCGCGTTTTTTCTGTGAGAAGCGTCAGGCTTGTCTTCGCACGCGTCATCCCCACGTAAAACAGTCTCCGCTCCTCTTCCACCGCATCCGGCGTAAGCGCACGGGAATACGGAAGAATCCCTTCGTTGACAGCCGGAATATACACTCTCGCGTACTCCAGTCCCTTGCTGGCGTGAATCGTGGTAAGCGTCACCGCCGGACCTCCTTTGCCGCCTGTCGCCGCAGCCTCTCTGTCAAGAATTGCGGTCTCCCAGAGAGATGCGGTCTGGTAGCCGGCGGCCTCTGCCTGCAGCGCGTCAAGCTCCTGAACCACCTTCTGCCCGTCTCTTCCCTTCGCGTATTCCCGGCGCTTAAACCAGTCCTCATAGCCGATTCCCTTCCGCAGAAAATTCACGGCTGCAAACGGCGGAAGATTTTTCAGGATACGCAGATCATCCTCCAGCCTGTCAATTTTCCGGACTGCCTCCCTGTCTCCCGTCTCAAAACGCCTCGCCTGCTCAAAACTTCCCGGACCGCGTCCGAACGCCTCCCTCTCCAGACCTCTGTCCGGCCGGTTGAGGATCCGGTACAGCATTTCCCGGTTGTCCGGATTGCCGGCCAGCTTCAGATACGCAAAGACATCTTCCCGGATTTCCGACTTATCTCCACTTTTCAGAGTATCGGGAATCCCGTATTGCTCAAGGATCTCATGAAAGATGAGCGCCGCAGGTCTTGTCCTCACAAGAATCGCAAAATCCGTGTACGCTGACGCCGCGTGATCGCGCAGAGCCTTTCGGATATCTCCGGCAATGTAGAGCGCCTCGGCGTATGCATCGGGTGCCCGTACAATACGTACGCTCCCGGATTCCCGGCATGCCGCTTTCAGATCCTTTTCAATCCGGTTTTTGTTCTGTTCAATCACAGCTCTTGATGCTTTCACGATATCGGATCGGCAGCGGTAATTGAGCGCAAGCGTGATGAAGGTGCAGTCCGGGTATGCGTCTAAAAATGCCTGCATGATACCGCTTCCTGCGCCCCGAAACCCGTAGATTCCCTGATCGTCATCCCCGACAGCAAAAAGATTTGCCTGACTTCCGGCGAGCAGCCGCACCAGTTCAAACTGATACGCAGAGACGTCCTGAAACTCATCGACCAGGATAAAGCGGAACAGATCCTGCCATTTTTTCAGAATATCCGGTCTGGTCCTGAATATCCGCAGACTTTCCAGAATGCAGTCGTCAAAGTCAAGCTTTCGTTTTTCACGGAGATATCCCGTGTACATCTGGTAGACAGAGCGGAAGGCCTCCGGCGGCATGACATCCGACTCATATTCACTTATCCGGGCGTGAATTCTGCGAACTTTGCTGATTTCCGAGCTTACGTCCCTCACGAAGTCCGGATTATCAGCCAGCCGGGGTGTCACACTCCGGCAGAAGCGCTGCACAAGCTTTTGGCGGGATTCACCTGTCAGTAGACTGCTTCCGGAAAAGCCGCAGCTTTCCCGCAGGATCCTGAAAAACACCGAATGAAAGGTGCCGAACATCACACCAGAAAGCCCCGGCCCCGCCAGCTTGCGGTACCGGGCTTCCATCTCTCCCGCGGCCGCCCGCGTAAAGGTCAGAACCAGGATATGTTCGGGCGCAACGCCCCTTGTTTCTGTCAGGTGTACGACGCGGCGGGTAAGCACTGCCGTCTTCCCGCTGCCTGGCCCTGCCGCTACAAGAGCAGGGCCGGTAAAAACACAAACCGCCCTTTCCTGCTGTCCGTCAAGCTGCATATTCTCTTTACGGCTGGAATGAATTTAAGAAGAATGTGAATCCAGTATAACGCAGCGGTGCTGCTGTTACAAGGAATATTATTTTTCGATTCTTAAGCAAGGTTCAGCATATTTTTAGATTTATTTTTAGTTCCTCATGCTATACTGTTTTTAAGCACGAAACATGAATATTACTTCTCTGGGAGGTTCAGCATGGGACTTTTTAACAAATTCAGCGATCAGCTTTCCGGTGTCGGAAAGAATATTTCCAACAGCACACAGCAGTTCGTCAATGAAACAAAGATTCAGGCCAGCATCCGCGACAAGAAGAACACAATCAACGAGGCGCTTCTGAATCTTGGCAAGGCATACTATACGGCTCACGCAGACGACCCTGACAGTGAGTTTTCCGGCACAATCGAGGCCATCCGCTCCGAGTATAAATCCATTGACGACCTGAAGAAGCAGCTCTCCGGCGTGCGCGGAAAAGCAATCTGCCCGAAGTGCGGGGCTGAAATCGACAAGGATGTCGCCTTCTGCCCGAAGTGCGGAGCAAACCTGGCAGAAGCTGCAAAAGCGGAAAAGCCGGAAGAAAGCACCGCTGCTCCGGAGGCAGACAAGGAATCCTCTTCGCCGGAACAAGCTGACACAGCTGTGGCGGAAGCACAGGAAAACCAGGCGGCAGAAGAAAAGCCGCAGGAATAATCCCGGACCACCGCATCCGGTCATTTTCCACTGTTATTTGAATTCAGAAAGAAATACAGCCTGCGAAAAGGGATCTGCTATTCCCCGCCGCAGGCTGTATTTATTTCCGAATCATGATAAAAGCGCAGAGAATGCCGCGCTTTCCGTGGCTTGCGCGGTGTGAAAAAAGCAGCCCCGGATTTTCAAAGGTGCACAGGTCAGAGATATAGATATTTTCTGCCGGAATTCCGGCATGAATACAGTTGAAGTAATTCGCGGCGAAAAGATTCAGAAGATAGTGCTCTTCGTCCTTTTTCTTCAGGATGCACGGCAGTTCGCTTTCCGGATACGCATCCCGGAAATACCGGGCCGTGTCCTCTCTCACCTCATAGCACCTGCCGCAGATCCCCGGCCCGATCTGAACGATCAGGTCCTCCCTGCGGCAGCCGAATTCCCGGTTCAGCCTGTCCGCCATCTTTCCGGCTATGCCGCCGACGGTTCCCTTCCACCCTGCGTGGGCCGCTCCGACGGCCTTGCCGGTGCGGTCCGCGAAGAGCACGGGATTGCAGTCGGCAAATGCCGTGACCAGGCAGATCCCCGGCTCACCGGTCACAAGACCGTCTACGTCCGTGAAATCGCGCGCCTTCACGATCCCCATGCCTTTATGATGCCCAGTGACTGTGAGGATATTGACGGTGTGCGTCTGCTGGGAGTAAACCATCTGCTCAGGCTGAATCCCGAGCGTCTCTCCCATCCGCCGGAAATTCTCCGATGCTGCCCGGGCGAGCTCTTCGTGTTCTTTCGGCGTTGTGTCCAGTGCTTCGTGAAAACCGAGGTCCATGGAAGAGCGGAACCCCTTTGAGACGCCCCCCAGGCGCGTGGAAAATGCAGCCTGAATGCCGGGAAGCCCGTCAAACGCCCGAAAAGACAGATACGGAACACAGCCCTCATGCAGGATAAGTGTATCCCGCCCGTTCTCCGGACAGGAGGAAAAGGAAGCGCCGTAATTATACCGTGTGATTTCAGGCATGGTTTCTGTGCTCAATCTCAAAACGCTCCTTTCAGAAGGGTAAACCTTTCGCCGTCAAAACCGGCGACATCAAACCGAACGGCCGTTCGGTCCGGATCGTACCCGTGAACGGTCATGTAATACAGAGCACAGCGGCGGATTCTGGCCTGTTTCTTTGCATTCACCGCTTCCAGCGATGAGCCGAACGAACCGCTGGCGCGGTATTTGACTTCAATGAAGACGAGCACACCGCCGTCCAGCGCGATCAGGTCGATCTCTCCGGTCCGCGAGCGGTAGCTGTGTTCCAGGATCTGGTATCCCTTTTTCTGCAGTTTTTCGGCTGCCCTGAGCTCGTACCCGGTGCCCACACTCCGTCTGTTCAATCCTGTTCTCCGATAAATTTCTGGATAAATGTCATCCGGTGTATCGGGCAGGGACCGTATTTCTTAAGAGCCGCGATGTGTGCGGCCGTCCCGTACCCCTTGTTGGACGCAAAGGAATACTCCGGATACAGTCTGTCCACAGCCGTCATGTATCGGTCTCTGGTGACCTTTGCCATAATGCTTGCCGCGGCAATCGGCTGCACCAGTGCATCACCGTGCACAATGCCGTTCTGCCGGATTGAAACACCCGGGATCGTGACAGCATCGGCCAGAATGAGATCCGGTGTGACACCGAGCCGGCGGATGGCCTTCTGCATGGCCTCATAGTCCGCCTGAAGAATGTTGATCTCGTCAATGCGCTTCGGGGACGAACTGGCAACAGACCAGCGGACGGCCCTCTCTGCAATTACTTCAAACAGCTCATTGCGCCGCTTTTCCGAAAGCTTTTTCGAATCATTGATGTGTAGAATTCTGACGCCTCTGGGCAGGATCACGGCACCTGCCACCACCGGCCCCGCCAGCGGTCCGCGGCCAACCTCGTCGATGCCGCAGATTAGCTCGCAGTCCGGATACTGCTTTTCAAATTCGCAGAGCTTTTCGAGTCGTTCCTCTTCCTGCTTCTGCCTGAGCTGTCTTCTTTGTTCCCGTTCTTCCTGTGCTGTGCTCATGCGTCACTCCTTTGCGGGAGGCTTTTCAAGACTGATCTTTCCCAGCCGTCCGCTCCTGAAGTCGTCCAGAATGGCTCTTGCCGCGCGGTCGAAATCCACGCCGCCGCCTTTTCTAACAAAAGCGCGCCGGGTGCAGATGTCCTCCATACAGCGGATAGCGTTAAGCGAAGTGCCCGGCCGCAGAATCATATCATCCCTTGCCGTCTCTTCTGTCTCAGACTCATCGATGCCGTAGCGGGCGGTGAGCACGCCCGGATAAGACTTCAGAAGAAATGTGATGAGATCGAGTGCCAGCTCTTCGATATTGATTACCTCATCCCGCATGGAACCTGTCAGGGCGAGATTTCTGCCGGTTTGTTCTCCGTCCATTCCCGGCCAGAGAATTCCCGGCGTGTCGAGCAGTTCAAAGGTGCTTCCGACGGCGATCCACTGGCCGCCGCGAGTCACGCCGGGCTTGTTCCCGGTCTTTGCCGATGCGCGGCCGGACAGCGAGTTAATCCAGGTCGACTTCCCGACGTTGGGTATTCCCGCTATCATAGCCCGTACATGGTCCGTCTTCATCCCCTTCGCGCGGAGTCTGGCATTTCTTTCTTCGCACACCTTCCGGGTCATCTGCGTCAGAGCCCTGACATTTACGCGCCGCCTTGCATCAGCACTCAGGCAGGGAATCCCGTCGTCTTCAAAATATGCGGACCAGCGCGCTGTCACCGCCGGATCCGCCAGGTCCGCTTTGTTAAGGATGATGATTCTTCCTTTTCCGGCAGCCATCCGGTCAATGTCCGGGTTGCGGCTTGACGCGGGACATCTCGCGTCAACGATCTCGATCACCACGTCCACAAGACGGATACTTTCCTCCATCATGCGCCGGGCTTTGGCCATATGGCCCGGGTACCACTGATATTTCATATTTTCCTCGCAAATCTGTCCCTTACATCAGATAAGGACCGAGTGACGTCAGACGGCACCAGCATTTGCCGATGATTTGGGAACGCTTCACCGTGCCGATGGAGATGGAACGGCTGTCCTCACTGTTGTTCCGGTTGTCGCCGAGAACGAAGTACTCGTCATCTCCCAGTGTGATGCCGTCTGACGCCAGTCCCGGCGAAATAGCCTTCTGATCGGTGACGTCTCCCTCCAGTTCCACATCATTGATATACACGCGTCCGTCCGTTATCCGGACCGTCTCGCCCGGGAGGCCGATGATCCGCTTCACATATACGCGCCCGTTCACCCGGAAAGCACAGATATCCAGGCGCTGCGGGGCAGTAAAGGAATACACCGCACTGCTGGAAAGCACCGTCTCTCCGGAAGAAAGCGCCGGACTCATGGACGAACTCGTGACCGGCACCTGCATGGCCAGAAAATATACGGCGCAGAAAGCCGTGATAACAAGCATCATGAAACCTGAGACAATTTTCAGGACAGAAAGAACTGTCTGCCCGGGCTGCGGCTGTGTTTTCGTGCTGCGAGAATAACTGTACGGATACAAAGGGCACTCCTCTCCTGACAGAAAAGAAAAGCATCCTGTTTCCGTTAACACAGAATACAGGATGCCTCGCTTTAAGGATTCCGGCGGATTATGACTGCTGTGCTGCCTTTACCTTTGCAGCCTTGCCGGTTCTCTCACGCAGATAATACAGCTTCGCTCTTCTTGCCTTTCCTTCGCGGATGACCTTTACGGCCTCAACGTTCGGAGAATGAAGCGGCCAGCTCTTTTCAACGCCTACGCCGTTGCTAATCTTGCGGACTGTGAACGTCGTGCGTGCGCCTGTACCCTGAATCTTGATGACAGTTCCCTCAAAAACCTGAATTCTCTCACGGTTTCCCTCGCGGATCTTCGCGGATACGGCAACCGTATCGCCCGTGCGGAACTGCGGCAGATTCTCTTTCATCTGCTCCTTCTCAATCTCTCTGATAATATCGTTCATAAGAACCTCCATACCTTGATGTTCGTAATACATGACCCGCAGGCCTGTAACAGAGGACCATCTCGTTTTATCAACAGCTTTTTTAAGATACCACAACCCCGGACCTTTCGCAAGAAAAAACTTACTCCCGCATGCCCGGAATCAGATGCACCGTTGTGATGCCATTTTCCATGTCATGGCCGATGACAAATGGCTTAATGGCCGGGATCAGGATCTCCCTTCCCTCCGGCGTGATGACGCTGTACACGTTTGATGCACCTGTCTCAAAAATATCCTCAAGAATTCCCAGAGGCTCACCTTCGTCTGTAATGACCTTCTGGCCGATCAGGTCCGCGATGAAATACTCTCCCGGAGGCGGTGTGAGCGCGTTTTCCCGCGTCACATACACATCGGCGCCCCGGTAGCGTTCCGCCTCGGATATGTCCCCGAATTCTTTGAATTTTATGACAGCAAATTTCCTGACGAACTTCACGCCCTCAGCGTGCAGCGGCAGCTTCTTCCCTCTGCAGACCAGATAACAGTCTTTCAGCGTTCTGAACCGCTCCGGATCACCCGTGACCGGCAGGATATTCACTTCCCCATGGATCCCGTGCGTCGAAGCGAGCACACCGATCCTCAGATCTGACCCTTCCGCCATGCGTCACTGATCGTCAATGTCAACGACAACCCGCTTGCTCATGCCGGTGGAAGCAGCAGAAACGACGGAGCGGATCGCTTTTGCGATTCTTCCGCCCTTGCCGATCACCTTGCCCATGTCGCCGGGAGCGACGCGCAGCTTCAGTACCAGAACCTTATCCTTTTCGGTCCCCGTTACGACGACAGAATCGGGGTCATCAACAAGTGCCTTTGCGATGACTTCGACTAATTCTTTCATATCGTACCCTCCGGAGATTTATTTTTCTACGCCAGCTGCCTTCAGAAGTTTTGCTGCGATTTCGGTCGGCTGTGCACCGTTGGCGATCCACTTCTTTGCCTTCTCTGCATCGATGACGATCTTTGCAGGCTCGAAGTTCGGGTCATAGGTTCCGATCTGGTCGATAACCTTGCTGCCCTGTGCAGTGCGGGAATCCGCAACAACAACTCTGTAGATCGCGTTCTTCTTCTGGCCGACTCTGTTTAATCTGATCTTTACCATTTCTCATTCTCCTCTTGTTTCCAGAAAGATTTCTATATGTATGTTAAAAAGGAAGTTTTCGTCCGAAAAGTCCCTTCTTACCACCTTTCATCATGCCGGGCATCTGCTTCACCATGCGGCGCATCTGCTCGAACTGTTTGCAAAGCCGGTTCACTTCGCCTATATCCACCCCGGCACCCTTTGCGATCCGGCGTTTCCGGGAAGGGTTCAACAGCTGTGGATTGGCCCGTTCCTTCGGCGTCATCGAAAATATAATACTCTCGATCCGGTGCATATTGTCTTCGGCATTTGCCGCATCGTCATCCGTTAGCTTTGCTTTTCCGGACACGCCGAGGCCCGGAAGCATGTTCATGACGGAGCCGATTCCGCCCATCCTGCGGACCTGCTCGAGACTCGTGAGATAGTCGTTGAAGTCAAAGTCTGCCTTCTTCAGCTTTTCATTCATCTGGGCAGCTTTTTCCTGGTCAATGTTCTTCTGGGCATTTTCAATCAGTGTCAGAACATCTCCCATCCCCAGAATCCGGCTTGCCATCCGGTCCGGATAGAACTGCTGCAGATCAGAGAGCTTCTCCCCCATGCCGACATACAGGATCGGCTTTCCGGTCACGGCTTTGATCGACAGCGCGGCGCCGCCGCGGGTGTCGCCGTCCATTTTGGTCAGGATCACACCGTCCACTCCGACCTTGCCGTCGAATGTCTTCGCGACATTCACCGCATCCTGACCGGTCATGGCGTCCACAACCAGAACTGTCATATCGACAGGAACCGCTTCCTTGATGTTGACGAGTTCCTGCATCATCTCTTCATCGATATGGAGCCGGCCGGCTGTATCGATGATCAGGACGCCGAAATTATTCTCCCGGGCATGAGCATATGCAGCTTTTGCGATGTTCACCGGGTTCTCGCCGCTTCCCATGGAGAAGACTTCCACGCCCTGTTTCTGACCGTTAATCTTCAGCTGGTCAATGGCCGCCGGGCGGTACACATCGCACGCTGCGAGAAGCGGCTTTACACCCTTTGCCTTGAATTTTCCGGCAAGCTTGGCGGCGGTCGTCGTCTTGCCGGCGCCCTGCAGTCCACTCATCAGCACGACGGTCAGCTTACCCTGCCTGACCGGGATTTCCGTCGTCTCGGAACCCATCAGCTTCGTCAGTTCTTCATTGACGATCTTGACAACCATCTGTCCAGGCGTGAGGCTCTGCATCACATCCTGGCCGATCGCCCGTTCTGTGACGGTATTTACAAAGTTTTTCACAACCTTGTAGTTGACATCGGCCTCGAGGAGAGCCATCTTGACTTCCTTCATGGCTTCCCGTACATCCGATTCCTTCAGCCGGCCTTTCCCGCGAAGATTCTTAAATACATTCTGAAGTTTTTCGCTGAGACTCTCAAATGCCATTCAGATTTCTCCCAGTATTCTGTCAGCTAGTCCGCCGATCTGCCTGAAGCTTTCCGGATCCTGCCCGTCGGACAGTTCCCGGATCTTCTGGGCACAGCGCCGCACCTCTTTGAATTTCTCCACCAGGTGCAGTTTGTTTTCATATTCCCCGAGCTGTCTGTCCACCCGTCTGAGCAGATCTGAAGCCGCCTGACGGCTGATTCCGGCTGCCTCTGCGATTTCCGAGAGCGAAAGATCGTTGAATACAGCCATCCGGTAAATTCTGCTCTGATGTTCTGTCAGCAGACTTCCGTAAAAGTCAAACAGCAGACTTTTCTCGACAATTTCCTCCAACGAAAAAACTCCTTCATGCGTGCTTTTGCTCCCGGAGCAGCGGATTAACCATACCATAGAATTACAAAGGCTGTCAAGTAAAAATACTTGACAGCCTTGAAATTTTTTCTTTGCACTTTTTGTTTCGTCAGTCCCTGGTAATTCCGAGTTTCTCCAGCACAGCTTCCTGATGTTTCTCCATGACTTCCCGCTCCGCGTCTTCCATGTGATCATACCCGAACAGATGCATCATGCTGTGAGCCGTCAGAAACGCCAGCTCGCGCTTACGGCTGTGGCCATACTCTTCCGCCTGTTCTTCCACCTTTTCAAGACTGATTACGATATCGCCCAGAATCAGAAGGCCGGTCTCCGGATCAATGAAGTCTTCAGGAGATCTTTCCTTGTCGGAAATCACCCTGGAAAAATCTCCTGCAGAAGGGAACTGAAGGGCAGGAAAGGAAAGGACATCGGTCGGGCGGTCCACGCCTCGGTACTGCCGGTTGATCTGCCAGATTCTGTCATTGTCCGTGAGTGTCACAGAGAGTTCAAACTGCACCGGAAATGATTCCTGTGCCGCCGCCGTCTCTACAACCTGGCGGATCACCTCATCCGCCGGAAAATCAAGCCGCAGGTCGGTATCATAATTCACAGATGTAATCATTTCCCGCTTCCTTTCTTCCGTTTCTTTGCCATTTCATATTCTTCATATGCCCGCACAATTTTCTGCACCAGAGGATGTCTGACCACATCCTGTGCCGTGAGACGGATCTGCCCGATCTCATCTACCCGTGACAGAACCCGGAGTGCCACATCCAGTCCGCTCACCGTGTCCCGCGGTAGATCCTTCTGTGTCTGGTCGCCTGTCACCACGACTTTGGAGCCGAAGCCGATCCGGGTTAGAAACATTTTCATCTGGGACGGCGTCGTGTTCTGTGCCTCATCCAGGATGATAAATGCGTTGTCGAGCGTCCGCCCCCTCATATATGCCAGCGGGGCGACCTCAATCAGCCCTTTCTCCATATTGGAAGAAAAACTCTCCGGTCCCATGATTTCAAACAGCGCATCGTACAGCGGCCTCAGATACGGGTCGACCTTGCTCTGAAGATCGCCGGGCAGAAACCCGAGTTTTTCGCCGGCTTCAATGGCCGGGCGCGTGAGAATAATCCGCCCGACCTCATTGGCGCGGAAAGCTGAAATTGCCATTGCCATAGCCAGATACGTCTTTCCGGTGCCGGCAGGTCCCACGCCAAACACGATCATCTTGTCGCGGATGGCCTGAATATATTTCTTCTGCCCGATTGTCTTCGGTTTGATGGGCTTCCCGGTTATCGTCCGCGCGATGACATCCGCATCAACTTCCAGAACCTCCGCTTCTCTGTTTTCCTCAGCCAGAGAAAGCGCATAATCCACATTCTGTTCTGTCACAATGCCGTTGCGCCTCGCAAGTTCACTCAGCGTGCTGATGACACCGCCGGCCGCCCCCGCCGCACTGTCTGTTCCGATGATCTTCAGCCGTCCGTCCCTTGCAATGACGGTGACCCGAAGTGCCTTCTCAATTTTTTTAATGTTGGCGTCAAGCTGCCCGAAGACAACCGGAGCAATGTCCGCCGGCACATCAATGGAGGATTCGATAACACTCATATCCTGAAGATTCTCTCTTTCAGAAGCTTCCGCTCCCCATGCTAAAAAAAATCCGGTACGAACTGTTCGCCCGCACCGGTTCTTTTACTGATTCAATCAGAAATTACTTGAACTTTCTTTTTCTGGCTGCTTCAGACTTTTTCTTGCGTCTTACGCTCGGCTTTTCGTAATGCTCTCTCTTACGAATCTCCTGCTGAATGCCCGCTTTTGCGCAATTTCTCTTGAAGCGCTTTAATGCGCCTTCAATCGTCTCATTGTCTCTAACCTTGACACTCGACATAAGCTGTTTTTCCCGACCACCTTTCTCAAATGCAGATTATGCAGATTGCTCCCAAGGCTGAACCATGCACATGTGCTATTATATCACGCACGAGGCTCCCGTCAAGAAGAAATACGGCTGGCGGCTCAAAATGTGCCGTTTCCGCTGTGACATCGTGCCCGGTAACAGGATCAGTGAAGCTGTTTTGCGAGTTCTTCCGGAGCCGCATTGATAAGTTCCGGGATCCCGGCTGCTATTTTGCCTCCGGCCTGCGCCATCTGCGGGCGGCCGCCGCCGCCGCCGCCGACAAGCCCTGCGAGGGCCCGGATGAGATTTCCGGCGTGGGCGCCTTTCTTCACGGCTGCATCGGTTGCCATCGCCATCACGCTCACCTTGCCGTCCGTGTCAGAGACGAGAACAATAACGCCTTCGCCGAGGCGGCTCTTTATTTTGTCACCCAGCTCCCGCAGGCCGTTCATGTCAACGCCTTTGAGACTGTCCGCAAGGAGCTTCACACCCTTTACTTCCTGAACCTTGCTCTCCCAGTCATTTATGGCGCTCGCCGCCTGTGCGCTCCTCAGCGATTCATTTTCGGAGCGAAGCGCTTTCAGCTCGTCCTGTAGTTTCCGTATGTGCTCAGCGACCGTATCCGGCGAGGCTTTCAGGAGCGCTGCCGCTTCATGAAGTTTCTTTTCTTCTTCTTTGTAGTACTCTGTCACGGCGTCACCTGTGATTGCCTCAATCCGGCGCACACCGGCAGCCACCCCGGACTCTGAGAGAATCTTGAACTGACGGATCTGACCGGTATGCGCGACATGCGTGCCTCCGCAGAGCTCGATAGAGAAATCTCCCATCTTCACAACGCGCACCCTGTCACCGTACTTTTCGCCAAACAGCGCCATAGCACCGGTCTTTCTGGCTTCCTCCAGGCTCATGACCTGCGTCACAACCGGAAGGTCAGCGGCGATCTTCTCATTGACAATATCCTCTACCCGGCCGATCTCCTCCGGCGTCATCGCCTGAAAATGGCTGAAATCAAAACGCGTGCGGTTTTCATCCTGATAGGAACCTGCCTGTTCGACATGTGTTCCGAGCACCTCACGCAGTGCCTTCTGCAGAAGATGCGTCGCACTGTGATTCGCGCAGATGGCTCCCCGGCGCTTCCGGTCAACCTGAAGCTGCACGGTTTCCCCGCAGCGAAACATCCCGCTCTCAGCCCTGCCGATATGTGCGATCTTGCCGCCGCTCACATGAATCGTACTTCTGACCGTAAAACGTGCGCCTTCCGGCCCGCTGATAACACCCGTGTCGCCGATCTGTCCGCCCATCGTGCCGTAAAACGGCGTTTTGTCCGTGATGATCGCGCCAAATTCACCGTCGGAAAGTGCCTCCGTCACGGAGTCCTCCTCGGAACCGTCCTCTGAAAGTGAGGCAGCCGCAACGATCCGGCCTTTATCTTCCGTTCTGTCATACCCGGTAAATGCCGATGTCACAGCCGGATCCATGTCCTCGTAAACAGTGGCTGCAGCACCCATGTACTCATTGTTTTTTCCGGATTTCTTTCTGTCCTCGCGAGCCAGGTCTTTCTGTTTCTTCATGGCCGCCTCGAATCCCTTCCCATCGACAGTAAGACCGTTCTCCTCGAGAATCTCTCTTGTATTGTCAATCGGGAATCCGTAGGTGTCATACAGACGGAAAGCGTCATCGCCTGAGAGCTCGCCCTTCCCTTCTTTCTTAAGCGTGCCGATCATCTCATCCAGGATGTTCATGCCCTGCTCGTAGGTTTTCTCGAACTTCTCTTCCTCCGCACGTATTACAGAAAGGATGAACGCCCGCTTCTCTTCGAGCTCCGGATATCCGGCTTTTGACCCGTCGATGACATTTTCCGCCAGAGTCGGAAGGAAGGAACCGGAGATTCCCAGTTTTCTCCCGTGGCGCACAGCGCGGCGGATGATGCGGCGGAGCACATATCCGCGGCCGTTGTTGGACGGCATGATCCCGTCGGAGATCATAAATGTCATGGCTCTCGCATGGTCCGTGCAGATGCGGACTGAAACGTCCGAAATTTCTGTGCCGGGCTGCTCGTAGCCGATGCCGCCGGCCATCCGGCAGATCAGATCGCGCAGACTCTTCAGGGTATCAACATCAAAAATGGAACCGACATCCTGAACCGCCACAGCGAGGCGCTCCAGGCCCATTCCGGTATCGATGTTCTTCTGGACAAGATCGGTGTAGTTGCCGTGGCCGTCATTATTGAACTGCGAGAATACGACATTCCAGACCTCCATGTAGCGGTCGCCTTCACCGCCCATGACATCCTCCGGACCGTTTCCGTACTTCTCACCGCGGTCATAGTAAATCTCGGTGCACGGACCGCACGGGCCGGAGCCGTGCTCCCAGAAATTGTCCTCTTTTCCGAATTTATAAATGTGATCCGCCGGGACATGCATGTCGTTCAGCCAGATGTCATACGCCTCCTGGTCATCGACATAAACGGACGGATACAGTCTTTCCGGTTCAAGGCCGACGCGCTCGGTGAGAAACTCCCAGGCCCACGGAATCGCTTCTTTCTTGAAGTAATCGCCGAACGAGAAATTGCCCAGCATCTCAAAATATGTGCCGTGGCGCGCTGTTTTGCCAACATTTTCCAGGTCGCCGGTGCGGATACACTTCTGGCAGGTTGTCACTCTCCTGCGCGGCGGAACCTCCTGGCCGGTGAACCACGGTTTCATCGGCGCCATGCCGGAATTGATAATCAGAAGAGAATTGTCATTGTGCGGAACCAGTGAGAAACTGGGCAGACGCAGACATCCTTTTTCTTCAAAAAACTCAAGGAACAGCTCACGTAATTCATTTACGCCTCTGTACTGCATAAATAAAACCTCCGAATAAATAGAGCATACTGTTAAATATTACACCCCGCCTGCTTTCTATGCAAGAAGGCATGCGCGTCTTTCCGGGCGCGGCTGGTAATTTCCTCCGGAAATCCGGTGCGCTCCAGAAGACGGATGGCATTGCTCGTGTCAGCCGGACCGGGCTGCAGTTTATAAGAGAACACAACACCGCTCTCATCGGTATTTTCCGGAAAATGCATATTTTTATAGTCTTCCGGAGCGTCTCCTGCGAGCATCTTCGTGAGTTCTCCATCGTGTGTCGCCGCTATCACAAGGCACTTCCTGTGCCCGAGCCAGCGCAGAATCTCCGCGCTTCCGGCGATTCTCTCCGCCGTATTCGTCCCTCTGAGGATTTCATCCGCCAGAACAAGGACCGGCCGCCTGTTCTGTGCAGCCTCATCCGTGATCCGTTTCAGACTCCGGATCTCCGCCATGTACAGGCTGGCTCCCGCCTCCAGGCTGTCGGAAGCCGACATCGAACTCATCACGGCAAAGGGTGCCATCACCGCCAGTTTCGCCGGGACTGTGTCAAGTGCCTCGCCAAGCAGCACCGCGATGGCAGCCGTTCGCAAGAATGTTGACTTTCCCGACGCATTTGAGCCTGTCAGAAGCAGATTCTGCGTGAGGACAACGGAATTCGGAACACAGGTATCGATCAGCGGATGAATGCATTCATCCAGCTTCAGGTATCTCCCGTCAGCGCGCTGCGGCCTGCACCACACGGAAAGGTGACAGCGAAGGGAAGCCACGGCAAGCGCCGTCTCGACAAGCCCAGCGGTTTCATACAGTTCCATCAGATCGTCCCTGTATCTTCCGGCTCTTTTTGCACACCGGCAGAAATAAATCAGATCACAGTGCGTCAGCATCCGCACATAACTCATGAGGACATCCGGCAGAGAACTGTTTCCGGCTCCCGCTTCCAGAAGCCATGCATTCCTCCTCAGAGGAGAAAGCTTTCGGGAAAGTTCTGCAATCCGCCCGGAAGGGCCCGAATCCTGTCCTGGAAATGCCCGGCTGTAGTTTCTGGCAAAATCTGCAAGCTGCACGGCTTTCTGAAGACTGCGGAAAAATTTACCGAGCTTCCCGCGGATGCGGAAGTAGGACCAGAGATTCACGGCGATCACTGCCATCAGCACCAGAATACCGGCTGCGGGTGAAGTAATAAAAAATACAACAGACGCAAAAAAGGCCGCGCACGCAGCAGCCGAAGGAAGGCAGGAAACCGGTTCCAGACTTGTAAGCGCGTCCAGATACTCATACAGCGACAGCACATCCCGTCTGCCAGCGCGCAGCCGGCCGCCGCGGCGCAGTCCGTCAAAACACAGATATGTTTTCTCGCGCCGTGACGCGTCAGACCGGAAACTTTCCGCCAGCGCGTCAAGTTCCTGTGCCTCCCCGGCTGCCTCCAGCGGCAGCCGCAGAGAGGTGTACAGATATTCCCGTCCGGCAGGAGAAAGTCCCGTGTCAATCGCATCAAAGACCCGGTCCATTTCCAGATCTGCCCAGGTCCGGTCATCGACATAAAACTTTCCGGGATCCGCCGCGCATATGCTCTTCGCCCGGCTTCCCGCATGTCTTCGAAGATTTTCCGTGAGTCGGCGGGAAGACAGCTTCCCGAACTGCCGCTTAAAATCTTCCCTTCTTCTTTTCTGTTCGCCTCTCCCCTGTCTGACGGCCAGCAGCACGATGCCGGCCGTCAGGAGCAGGATGACAATACCTGGTGCCATATATTTCTCCCGGCCGCAAAAGGGCGGCCTTGGAATCCCCAAGCCGCCCCAGATTCTTGTTCAAAACTGTCTCGTTATTTACCCGGATAAACAACCGCCGCTTCCACGTCATATCCGTCCAGAAGCTTTCTGCCTTCCAGGCCGGCGAGCTCAATCAGGAAAACGCACTTAACGACCTGTCCGCCGAGCTTCTCCACCAGTTTGATGGCCGCCTGCGCCGTTCCTCCGGTGGCGATCAGGTCATCGACGATGACAACCTTCTGTCCCGGTTTAATGGCATCCTTGTGGATCTCAATTGTTGCGGTTCCATACTCGAGATTATAGGACTCGGACACCGTCTCTGCCGGAAGCTTTCCCGGCTTGCGGACCGGCACAAAAGCCTTGTGAAGGTTATAGGCAATCGGCATGCCGAAAATAAAGCCCCTCGACTCCGATCCGACGATCACGTCAAAATCCGTGTCTCCGATCAGCTTCGTCATTTCATCGATACTGAGCTTCAGACCGTCCGGGTCTTTCAGAACCGTCGTGATGTCGCGGAACATAATGCCCTTCTTCGGAAAATCCGGAATGGTCCTGATATAATCTTCGAGTGTCTTCATATACTTGAAATCTTCCTTTCTCCAGGAATTGTCTTCATGCGGATTTATCGTACCACACGAACCGGTCATTGAAAAGAAAAATGCGTGCATGTCCCGGCAAGCCGTCCAGATTGTCAGACAGGCGGATCATCCGGCTCATCAAACTCGGCGCGGACAAAATAGCCCCGGTTCGTCTCGCCCACCTCAACAACAACGCCGTGCGTGGAGTGTAGTCTTTCTGTTTTGCGGTAATTCGCACTCATCGCGACAGCCGGCTCAATCGTGTAGTAGTAGCTGCTCATGAGCTTTCCTTCCGTAATCTCGACTTCGTCCCCTTTCTTTACGAGTCCCGGTCTTGCCATTGTAAAATCCATCTGCCGTTTCAAAATCATCATCTCCTGACTGTCGGGCTTTTATCTGGATACCTTTTCTATAAGCCGATCTTTCCCAGCTTTTCTTCCGTGAATTCCGAAAGCCGGCGCTTCAGTGGTTCATTTTCTTCTGCCGCAAGATCCGGATCCCTTCGCCGGATCTCCTCAGCCGCCTGTGCAGCTTCTTTCAATATATCAGAATCTGCGTATATATCCCCAGCGGCAAAGGCAAATTCGCCGCTCTGCCTTTCTCCGAAAAATTCACCGGGGCCGCGCAGCTTCAGGTCCTCCTCGGCAATCGCAAATCCGTCGTCCGTATGCGCAAGGATGTCCAATCGCTTCATGGCCGCAGGGCTCTTGTCATTCGTCACAAATACACAGTAGCTCTGCTCGCTCCCTCTTCCGACCCGTCCCCGAAGCTGGTGAAGCTGGGCGAGCCCGAAACGGTTTGCGTCTTCGACTACCATGACGGTAGCGTTTGGAACATTGACCCCGACTTCAACTACTGTAGTCGATACAAGGATATCAATACCACCGCCGGCAAATGATTCCATAATCGAATTCTTTTCATCCGGCTTCATGCGTCCGTTCAGCATCCCGACCTTTACAGACCCGCCAAGTTTTTTCTGTAATTCCCGGCTGTAATCCGTTACATTCTCCGCATCGATTTCCGAATTATCTTCCACCATCGGGCAGATTACGTAGGCCTGCCGTCCTTCACGAATCTTTCCGGAAAGGAATCTTTCAATCTTCGGGCGTTCCTCCCTCCCGACAACCGCATTCAGGATGCGTTTTCGGCCGGCCGGGAGCTGATCGATGACCGAAATGTCAAGATCTCCGTATAAGATCAGTGCAAGAGTTCTCGGAATCGGTGTGGCACTCATGACCAGCACGTGCGGATCATTCCCTTTCCCGGAAAGTGTCGTTCTCTGTTCAACGCCAAACCGGTGCTGTTCATCGGTGACAACGAGCCCGAGATTCTGAAAGTTGACCTTTTCCTGAATGAGCGCCTGTGTCCCGCATACAATCTGCGTCTTTCCGGAAGCGATTCTCTCCTGCGCTTCTTTCTTTTTTTTAGGCGTGAGGGATCCGGTAAGCAGCCCGGCTTCAACGGGAATATCCGCTTTCTTCAGCAGACTGCATATCGTATTGTATTCCTGCCGTGCAAGGACTTCCGTCGGCGCCATGATGGCAGCCTGAAAGCCGGCCGCCGCCGCATTGACAAGAGCTGCGGCCGCGACAATCGTTTTGCCGGAACCGACGTCACCCTGTACCAGCCGGTTCATAAGGGACGGTCCTGACATATCCGCTTCAATCTCATGAAGCGTACGTTTCTGGGCGGCGGTAAGCTCGTACGGCAGAGAGGCTGTAAGTTTCCTCTCCCAGTCAGAAGCAGGGATAAAATGCGTGTTGGCTCTCTTTGCCTTGCTGTCTTTGAGTCCTGAAACAGACAGTATGAACAAAAAGAATTCCTCAAAAATAAGCCTTCGATGGGCCTGAAGAAATTCCTCCCGGCTGCCCGGGAAATGGATGGAGCGCACGGCAAAATTGTATTCCGCCAGCTGATACTGACGTCTCAGCCATCGCGGCATCGGATCCTGCGCAAGTTCACCTTCGCAGAGTTTCAACGCGGATTTCACCATCCGCGTCATCTGTGCATTTGAAATGCCTTTGGTCAGCGGATATTTCGGATGATAGACTCCGACCTCTTCTTCAAATTCGGCCGGTTTCCACATCGCGGGCTGCTCCAGCACTCTCTGGCCGTTTTTTGCAGACAGATACCCCCGGAATACAAATCGCTGGCCGCGGACAAGTTTCGCTTTCAGATACGGCATGTTAAACCAGTTGGCTTTCATACCGTTTCCGTCCATGTCCCGGATAATCACTGAAATGACGCTGAAATGCCCGGCCCGGTACAGCTGTACCCCGCCGACGATCACACCGTCAACTGCAACTGTATGTCCTTCATTTTCCTTCGTGATATCCTTAATCAGAACAGGCTTTTCATATACATCGTAGTCCCTCGGATACAGATGTATCAGGTCCTCAGCCGTGTATATGGAAAGCCTGTTAAGAATGGAGGCCGTTTTATCACCGACCCCCTTTATTGTTTTTATATCCATCTCACTCCACAGAGACGATGTAATAGTAAACCGGCTGGCCGCCGCTCTGCAGCTCCACTTCCAGATCCGGGAAATGTTCCCGCACCTTCTCGGCCATCATGTCCGCGTCCTGCTCCATCACGTCCTTGCCGTAATACAGCGTGATGAGTTCTGACTCGTCCCGTTTCATGGATTCAATCATGCCGATCAGCACATCGGTTATATCGCTTCCGACTGCGGCAAGTCCAGCATCGGTAAGCCCCATCATGTTGCCCTTCAGGATCTTTCTCCCGTCGATCGTTGTATCGCGCACTGCATAGGTGACCTCGCCGGACTGCACGTTGCTGATCGCGTCGTTCAAAGCTTCGATATTCTCCGATGCCGAGCGGGTCGGCTCAAAACCGATCATGGCCGCAATCCCCTGCGGAATCGTACGGGTCGGGATGACGATGAGCTTCTTGCCGCCAATCAGGCCGGCCGCCTGCTGCGCTGCCATAATGATGTTTTTGTTGTTCGGGAGGACAAAGATCGTATCGGCATTGATCGCCTCCGCGGCATCCAGAATGTCCGCCGTGGAAGGATTCATTGTCTGGCCGCCCATGATGACCTTGTCGCAGCCGAGTCCCTTGAAAATTTCGCCGATTCCCTCTCCGGCTGCGACTGTCACAAAGCCGAACTTTCTGCTCTCGCCGCCGTCTTCTTCCTTTGCGGCGGCAAGCGGCTGCTCCATCGGAATGGTCTCTCCGGCTCTGGCTGCCTGGATCTCCGCCTGTGACACAATCGATTCGGAATGTTCACTGTACAGGTTGTCGACCGTCACGCTGCGGATCTGACCGTATTTCAGTCCGTTTTCGATGACATCGCCCGGATGATCGGTTTCGACATGTATTTTTACATTGTCAGCGGAAACAATAACTACAGCCGACTCTCCGACAGACATAAGGTAGGCCTTGAAATTATTCTTCACCGCATCGGAAAACGGTTTTTCGGGCTCAAGAATAAATTCCACTGCGTACGGGAAGCGCAGCTTCGGCTGCTGCTTTGTCTCTGTCTTTTCAGCCGGCGTATCCAGTGAGAAGTCTGTAACCCTTCCAGCCAGTGCGTCGAGCATTCCGCGCAGGATGACGACAAGTCCCTGACCGCCGGAGTCAACGACACCAGCCTCCTTGAGTACCGGAAGCATCTCCGGTGTTTTGGAGAGAACATATTCCGCGTGCTCGATGATCTGTGTCAGCGCCGTTTCCATATCATCGGTCTCATCGCCAATGACGGCCGCCTTGTCTGAAACCGCTTTGGCGACCGTCAGGATCGTGCCTTCCTTCGGTTTCATGACAGCCTTGTAAGCCGTCTCTGTCGCTCTGAGCGTCGCGGCAGCCAGGTCCTTTACACTGATCTCCTCCATTTCGCGGACTTCTTTCATAAAGCCGCGGAACAGCTGGGAGAGAATTACGCCGGAATTCCCCCGCGCGCCGCGAAGGGAACCGCTTGAAACAGCCTTGCCGAGCGTGCGGAATGTGGGGCTTGCGATCTCCGATGCCGCATGAGCAGCTGACATGATCGTCATGGTCATGTTTGTACCGGTATCGCCGTCCGGAACCGGGAATACATTCAGGTCATTGATCCAGTCTTTTTTTGAGTCAAGGTTCTTGGCGCCTGCCAGGAACATATTTCTTGCAAGTTCAGCATCAATTGTCTTAACTGACACGGTATTATCTCCTTACCCTCAGTATTCTCAGTCTATCACGCGCACACCGTCAACATAGATGTTGATCTTTCGGATCTTCAGTCCGGTGAACTCTTCGACTTTATATTTCACATTCTCTATGAGGTTCTGGCATACCGTCTCGATGCTGACTTCATATGCGACAATTACGTGAAAATCGATCGTGATCTGATTTTCGTCATCAATGGCCACCTGGATCCCGCGGGTCAGCGAGGAGCCTTTGAGCAGCTTGACAAGACCGTCTTTCATGCTCACTGCCGCCATGCCGACAATACCGAAGCATTCGATTGCTGTCGTTCCGGCATACTGCGCAATTACGTGAGGATCGATCGAAATCCTTCCGTAATCTCCTTTCAGTTGTCCTTTCATGCATTTCCTCAATTCTGCCACCGGCTGCGTCTTTTCTCTGGCGCACCGAAAGGCCTGTTTACTGTCTGCAGTTGTCCGGCCGCTGTTCATGCGGCACTCTGGCCTATATATTATAAGTCTTTCGCGGGTTGTATGCAATTCAGACTGTGAGACGCCAGCTTTATGACATGCGGGTGCCGTTCCCCCGTAAGCCAGTCGACGTCATCTGTAATCCAGTCCATGATCGAAAGCATTCCGGTCTCCCATCGCACTGTCTGCGCGTGCTCTTCTTCCGTCTGTTCTCTCTCCATCGTGACATCAATCTCGTCATAACCGAAAATATACCGTCCCGCATTCCAGATGGAGAAGTTGCTGTCCGGTCCCGGATCCGTCTTCCCGCCGCGCGCCTGAATCAGGCCGTCGTGTCTTCTCTTGTATTCCTCCTGGAACTCTCCCTTCAGCCTTGTCGCAAACACTCTGTGCCGTATGAGTTCCTTGTTTTTCCGGATAACACCGAAGTCATGATACATCAGCCGCATTCCGTTCCCGGGTCTTGCGATCCACTCCGCACAGCCGGTGAATTCATCTGCAATCCGGCCGCATGATGACGAAAATTCCGGCATTTCCGGACCGTCCGGCGTCTCACAGTAGCCGAATACAAGTTCTCCCATCTGCCAGAGACTGAAATTATCTGCGGACATTCTGTCAAGCAGGGAAGTTATCTCCCTCCAGTTCTTCCCGAGCATCAGCCGAAACTCACCGGTTTTCCCGGCATCAATTTTCATAGCAAATGTATTTCGTTTCATTAGTTGGTCACCTCATCCTGCAAATTCTGATGCTATTATACAGGATTTTCCGGATTTCGCCAAAAAACGCCTCCCCGGTTCAGCCCGGGAAGGCGCTCCTTACTTACGTTTCAGATTTGGGAATTCAAAACTTAATCAAGCTTCGGGCCTGCAGCAACCAGAGCCTTGCCGGCTTCGTTGCCTTCGTACTTCTTGAAGTTCTTGATGAATCTGGCAGCCAGATCCTTAGCCTTCTCGTCCCACTCGGCAGCCGACTTATAGGTGTCTCTCGGATCCAGAATAGCCGGATCAACTCCCGGAAGCTCGGTCGGAACTTCGAAATCAAAGTACGGAATCTTCTTGGTCGGAGCCTTTGCAACGTCACCGTTCTGAATAGCAGTGATGATGCCGCGGGTATCCTTGATGGAGATTCTCTTGCCTGTGCCGTTCCAGCCGGTGTTTACAAGATATGCCTTTGCGCCGCTCATCTGCATTCTCTTTACGAGTTCCTGGCCGTACTTGGTCGGGTGCAGCTCCAGGAATGCCTGTCCGAAGCATGCGGAGAAGGTCGGTGTCGGCTCCGTGATTCCGCGCTCGGTTCCGGCAAGCTTGGCGGTGAAACCGGACAGGAAGTAGTACTGGGTCTGCTCCGGTGTCAGAATGGAAACCGGCGGAAGAACGCCGAATGCATCTGCGGAAAGGAAGATAACGTTGTCTGCAGCCGGGCCATGGGAGATCGGCTTAACGATCTTCTCAATGTGATTGATCGGATAAGAAACACGGGTGTTCTCGGTCACGGACTTGTCAGCGAAGTCAAGCTTTCCGTCATCGGCGATCGTTACGTTCTCAAGAAGAGCATTTCTCTTGATGGCGCCGTAAATATCCGGCTCTGCGTCCTTGTCGAGGTTGATAACCTTTGCGTAGCAGCCTCCCTCGAGGTTAAATACGCCGTTATCGTCCCAGCCGTGCTCGTCATCACCGATGAGCAGACGCTTCGGATCTGTGGAAAGTGTCGTCTTGCCGGTGCCGGAAAGACCGAAGAAGATGCAGGTATGCTCGCCGTTCAGGTCCGTGTTTGCGGAGCAGTGCATGGAAGCAATGCCCTTGAGCGGCAGGAAGTAGTTCATCATGGAGAACATGCCCTTCTTCATCTCACCGCCGTACCAGGTGTTCAGGATTACCTGCTCCTTGCTGGTGATGTTGAAGAGAACGGCTGTCTCGGAATGAAGTCCGAGCTCCTTGTAGTTCTCAACCTTAGCCTTGGACGCGTTGTAGACAACGAAATCCGGCTTAAAGTTCTCCTGTTCTTCTGCTGTCGGGCGGATGAACATGTTCTTTACGAAATGAGCCTGCCATGCAACTTCCATGATGAAGCGGACAGCCATGCGGGTATCCTTGTTGGCACCGCAGAAACCGTCGATGACATACAGCTTCTTGCCGGAAAGTTCTTTCTTTGCGAGCTCCTTGCATGCCTTCCATGCTTCCTCGGAAGCCGGATGGTTGTCATTCGGATACTCATCGCTCGTCCACCATACAGTGTCCTTGGAATTCTCATCCATTACGATGAACTTATCCTTAGGAGAACGGCCTGTATAGATGCCGGTAAATACGTCAACAGCGCCCAGGTCGCTTACCCTGCCCACTTCATAGCCGGTAAGTTCCGGCTTTGTCTCTTCTTTGAAGAGTTCTTCGTAGGACGGATTGTAAACGATTTCTGTCGTTCCGGTAATACCGTACTGTGCCAGATCAATCTTTGACATTTTTAAAACCTCCCAAATCGTTTGGCTTTGTTTCATTACCATGAGTCATTTTACCATATCCGCTGTCATTGTCGAGTAAAAATATTGTGAAATCCGCAACAATCTTAAATTTTTTATATTCAGATAGACCCTTTTGTTAAAAAAAGCATTCCGTGCCCCTTTCCTGCGGCATTTACGAATCTGTCTGCTTCCATTATAATAATAGCAGAATTACCATTCGTGAATTTCATATCCCAGTCAGATTACAAAGGAGGTGACTTCCTTGCGAGGAGTCAAAACCACCAAGACGGACCTGCGGCAGAAAGTATTTACCGAGATCGCCCGCATGGCCTACAACAACGAGGGACCCGAGGCATTGGACAATCTCCCTTACAAAATCATCCCGGGTGAGATGGCTTCTGTCCGTTCCAATATTTTCCTGGAGCGTGAAATCGTACGCGAGCGGCTGCGCGTTGCCATGGGACTTTCCATCCGGAAAATCACGGAACATCACAAAGTGTCCGAAGGTGTCGATGAGAGTATGATCGCCGACAAGTACTATGAGCCGCCGCTTGTCGACATTATAAAATTCGCGTGCAACTCCTGCCCGGTGAACCGCGTCTTCGTGACTAATGGGTGCCAGGGCTGCCTTGAACATCCGTGTATCGAGGTGTGCCCGAAAAAGGCTGTTTCCATGGTCAGCGGCAGCTCTGTGATCGACCAGGATAAATGTATTCAATGCGGCCGCTGTGTCGCAGCCTGTCCGTACCACGCCATCATTCATCAGGAGCGCCCCTGCGAGAAGGCCTGCGGTGTCGGTGCCATTCACTCCGACAAGTACGGCCGCGCACAAATCGACCAGGACAAATGTGTAGCCTGCGGCATGTGCCTGGTCTCCTGCCCCTTCGCGGCGATTGTGGACAAGAGTCAGATCTTTCAGACCATCAAGGCGATTCAGAGTGACACGCCGGTATACGCCATCGTTGCACCGGCCATTGCCGGTCAGTTTGGAAAAGATTTCACGCAGAAACGAATCCGTTCCGCATTTAAAGCGCTCGGGTTTGCCGACGTGGCAGAGGTGGCCGTCGGCGCCGATCTGTGCACGATTGAAGAAGCAAAGGATTTTCTGCGCGAGGTTCCGGACAGGCTGCGCTTCATGGGTACCAGCTGCTGCCCTGCCTGGGCCATGATGGCCAAGAAGAATTTTCCGGATTACGCACAGAACATTTCCATGACACTTACGCCTATGGTTCTCACAGCAAGGCTTCTGAAGGAACACCACCCGGAGTGCAGAATCGCCTTTATCGGTCCGTGTCTCTCCAAAAAGCAGGAGGCAAGCCGCCGGTCCGTAAAGAGCTATGTCGACTTCTGCCTCACCTTTGAGGAACTTCTGGGAATGTTCCTTGCAAAAGACGTTGACTTCACAAAACTCCCTGAAGATGAGCCTCTGCACGACGCGAGTGCGGACGGCCGCGGATTTGCAAAGAGCGGCGGCGTCGCTCAGGCTGTTGTCAATTACATCAAAAAGATCGACCCGGAACGCGAAGTAAAGGTGGCGCAGGCAGACGGACTGGCTGACTGCAAAAAGATGATGATGATCGCAACAAAGACGCACAAGTACGACGGTTATCTTCTTGAGGGCATGGGATGTCCCGGAGGCTGCATCGCCGGTGCAGGTGTTATCCAGCCGGTCGAAAAATCAGTGAAAAATCTTCAAGGTTCCATGGACGAGGCTGATTTCCGGCAGGCGGCGGAAACCGGGTATGCCGACTGGATTCCGTCTCTTGTCAGCCTTGAAGCTGCTTTTCATGATTACCGGGACGATGATGATACCACGGGGACAAAAAAGCATAAAAACCGGACCGACAGAGAAAAAGAAAAGAAAAAGAAGAAAGACTGAAGCAGACTTTATTATTCTATAAAGAGGGAACTAACACTATGAAAACCAATGTCAGGAAACTTACCATTGCCGCACTGATGCTCGCAATCTGTATTGCAAGCATGTTCTTCAAAAACACAAGCGTCTTCATCACGGGCCCAATCGTCAACACCTGTCTCATGCTCACGGCAGTGGCCTGCGGACTGGGATATGGCGTTATCCTGAGTGTCGTGACGCCTGTCTTCTCCTTTTTCATTACGGGAAGCCCCGTCATCGCGGCAATCCCGATGATGATGGTCATGATCGCGATCGGCAATGCAATTCTCGTCTTCTTTGTCTGGCTTTTCGCTGTCAGGCTCAGAAAGCCGGCAGGCCGCAGCGCCCGGATCGCCATCGGAGGCATCATCGGATCTTGCGTCAAGGCCGCTTTCATGTGGGGCGCCGTCAGCAGCTGGCTTCTCCCAGTGTATCTGCCCGAGACGATGCAGAAGATGCTTCCGGTCCTTCAGGCACAGTTCTCCACAACGCAGCTCATCACCGCCCTCATCGGAACAGCCCTTACTGTATGCATCTGGCCGGCGCTTAAGCGCGCAAAGACCCTTCCTGAAGAATAAAGAAACACGACTCCGTTTCAGTAGAAGGCCGCAGCCGGGCAGAGTGTCCGGCTGTTTTTATTTACGTGTCAAGAAATTTCCCGGAGAAGAGCAGGATCAGAGTTTCTTCCAGGCTGCTGCCTCCGTCCTGCTGTCCCTTTTCAATGTATATCCGGGCCGCGCCGGACAGCCCGCCGGCAATGAATTCCGAGGCATACGCACGTCTTTCTTCACTCTGGGACGAAAGGAAACAGGAGCAGTTCATAAACGACTGGTACAGACAGTCGTGAAGCTGATAAAAGATCCCGTTTTGAGCCAGCAGCTCCAGAAAATCTCTTTTTTCCCGGATATAGCAGCTGTACTCGCGGCAGAGCTGTTCAAGCGTCATCTCGTTCCCGCTGCAGGTAATTCCCGGCGTAAAGCCGTGCCTGCGCTCCAGCTCGTACGCCACGATATTCTCCTTAGACGCAAACAGGGAATAGAACGTCTGTCTTGAGATGCCGGCTTTCCGGCAGATCTGACAGATACTTATGGAATTATAGGGCTTTTCCCGCAGCAGGCTGACAAATGCATCCGCAATCTGTTCCTGTGAGGCAAGTGCCGTCTTGTTTGAACCGCAATACAATGAATTCCCCTCTCAGCCTTGACAACTGTCAAGGTTCGTGATACGTTTAGGCCAGTTTAAAACAGCCGACGGGGATTCGTCAAGAAATCCCCCGCTCAATGCCCCGTTTTGGGGCCTGTTTTTTGCCATAGATTCTGGCACTCATTTACCATGAGTGCTGATAGTAAAGGAGCATAGCCTATGTTTGTCATACCTGTATACAATCACATGATTCTCCCGGACTGCGACATATATTTTCAGACCGGTCAGTTTAACGCCCTTGCGGGCCGCGATGTCCGGGAAGGCGAAAAAATTGTGCTTCTGCCGATGAAGGAGGAGCAGGAGCGCTCTGAGCTGACCTCTCAGAGTTTCTATCCGGTCGGCGTACTGGGTACAGTCGCCGAGAACAGCCCGCAGGGGTATGTCCGGATCCGGTCCGGTCACCGCGTAAACGTCGATGAGGTGTATGTGAATGCGGATCACTCCATCGATCTTTCCATCTCCCGCCGGCCGGATACGGAAGACCTTCCGGAAGCAGAGGCGGCTGAAAAACTTTCCGCCCTCAAAAGTTCCATCCTGAAGGCCGCCTCCGGGCATCAGGGAACCGGCTGGATTCAGAACATTCTCACCTCCGTCACGTCTCTGAATTCACTTGCCTGTCTTGTTTCGCCCTGGCTGATGAGCTCTGCAGAAGAACGCTACGGGCTTCTGGCTGAGGACAGCCGGTCAAAACGGGCCGCAGAGATTGAGCGGATTCTGTACGGGACGCTGGAAGTTGCGAAGGTCACCGGTGAAGCGAATGCATCCCGTCAGAAAGAATACCAGGACATGTACCGGGAATCTGCCATCAAAAAGCAGATGGAATATCTGCAGAAGGAACTGGATGAGATGCACCCGGAAAATATCACCGATCTGCAGCGCCTCGGGAAAAAGATCGCCGGGAGCGGCATGAATGAAACCGCGCGCCGCGAAGCGGGCAAGGTGCTGAACCGCCTTAAACAGGAAGGCCAGCAGAGTGCCGAGTCCGGCATGCTGTATGACTACCTCGACTTCATCACAAGTCTCTCCTGGAAGAAGGAGGACATGAAGCACATTGATCTGTCGGAAGCCAGGAAGGTCCTGGACGAAGAACACTACGGACTTAAGAAAGTCAAGGAGCGCATCATCCAGCAGCTTGCCGTCATGAACCTGAAGCACCGCCAGCAGGGCTCGATTCTGCTGTTCGTCGGTGCGCCCGGCACCGGCAAGACCAGCATCGGCCGCAGCATCGCAAAAGCTCTGGGCAGGAAGTACGTCCGGGTGAGTCTGGGCGGCGTCAGGGATGAGGCCGATATCCGCGGCCACCGCAGAACCTACATCGGAGCCATGCCCGGCCGCATTATGGACGGCATTGCCAGGAGCGGAGTCTCCAATCCGGTCATGGTTCTGGACGAGGTGGACAAGCTCTCCGCATCCTATAACGGTGACCCGGCAAGCGCGCTTCTGGAAGTGCTGGACCCGGAGCAGAACAGCACCTTCACCGATCACTACATGAATGTTCCCTATGATCTGTCTGACGTGATGTTCATCTGCACGGCGAATACCACCGACACCATACCGGAGCCGCTCTTAAACCGCATGGAGGTAATCCGTTTCACCGGCTACACGCCGAAAGAGAAGCAGCAGATCGCAAAACGCCACCTGCTGCCGAAGGCCATGGAAGAAGCCGGACTTATGACCGGGCAGCTGACGGTATCCGATGAGACTCTCGGAGCACTCGTCTCCGACTATACGATGGAAGCCGGCGTGCGGGGCCTTCGCAAGTGCATCGACGCGCTCTGTCGCATGGCTGCGGTCCGCATCGAAAGCGGGGAAGGAACAGGTATAACCGTCACAAAAGACAGCCTGCGGGATGACCTTGATATGCGGCCGGTGCACCACGACAAGGTTCTTTCCAAGAGCCGTCCCGGCGTCGTGACTGGTCTTGCCTGGACGCAGGTCGGAGGCGAAATCCTGTACATCGAGACGCTGCTCACAAAAGGAAGCGGCAAAGTGATCATCACCGGACAGCTCGGGGATGTCATGAAGGAATCTGCCCAGATTGCTGTCAGTCTCGTAAAATACCTGTACCCGGACAAAGCCGGACTGTTTGAAAAGAATGACCTCCACATCCATGTTCCGGAAGGAGCCGTTCCGAAAGACGGTCCGTCAGCCGGAATCACGCTTACGACCGCGCTTGCCTCCCTGGCAGCCGGGAAGGAAGTCAGTCCGAACATCGCCATGACCGGAGAAGTCTCCCTGCGCGGCAGTGTGACCGCGATCGGAGGTCTTCCGGAAAAACTGATGGCTGCCCAGAGAGCCGGCGTAAAGACCGTCTTCATACCGGCCGACAACGTGGATGATCTTAGGAGCGTCGCACAGGAAGTACGAGACGCTCTGACGATCATTCCGGTGCGTTCAGTCACGGAAGTTCTGGAGAATCTGGAGCTCATGGATCCGACACTTCAGAAAACGGCCTGATTCCATCTGAATACATAAACTTCCCCCGGTGCTCTTTATAGATACACCGGGGGAAATCTTTATCAGTAAGTGCTGTCCATATCCGCGTTCGTGGACTCGGCTACGTGCTCTTTCTTTGCCGAATGCGCGCGCTTTTCATTCAGAAGGTTCAGGAAAAGATCCTCATCGAACGGAATCTCCACGGGCTGCTTCAGCCAGGCCGAGAGATGCATCGCGTTGGAAAGCGTCAGGCCCCGTATCCCTTCTCTTCCGTCTGCCACCAGCGGCGCGCCGTGAAGAATATGATCGGCAAATGCCTGCAGAACTCCGTTGTGCTGCGGATTGTCTTTGCTGAGTTCAAAGTGCACTTCGTGCCCCGACGGCTTCTTAAATCCTTCCGTCGCCTCAAAGCAGTACTTGCGCTCATTTTCGTCCAGCTCATATACATACAGCTTGTCGTGCTCGACGATGATCTGCGCCTTCTCGAGGTCTACCTCAAAACGGTTGTCGCCCGGCGCGTCTCCCGTCGATGTGATGAATACGCCCGTTGCGCCGTTCGGGAATTCCATGAAGCAGGTCACATCATCTTCCACTTCGATGTTGTGCCATTTGCCTTCGTACATGAAAGCCTGAACTTTACTGGGAAGTCCGCAGATCCACTGCAGCAGATCCAGCTGGTGCGGGCACTGATTGAGGAGTACGCCGCCGCCCTCTCCGTTCCACGTAGCGCGCCAGTCTCCCGAATCATAATACTGCTGCGTCCTGTACCAGTCCGTTATAATCCAGTTCACGCGCTTGATGGCGCCGTACTGTCCGCTCGTCACAAGCTCGTGCATCTTGATGTACAGCGGATTCGTGCGCTGGTTAAACATCATGGCGAATGTCACGTCCGGATGCCTGTCGGCCGCCGCGATCTCCTCGCGGACCTGCTTTGTGTACACGCCCGCCGGCTTTTCAGACATGACATCAAGGCCCTTCTCCATCGCCCGTATAGCAAATCCCGGATGATCGTAATGCGGAACCGCAATCAGAACCGCCGTCACATTCGGATCTTCCATCAGCTGTGTCTCATTCTCGTAAATGGCAACGTTCGCCGGAAGATTCTCCTTCGCCCACTCGCGGCGGCTGCTCTTCTTGTCAGCCACAGCAACAAGGCGCATGCCCCGGATATCGCCTCTGGCGATGCGCGTGGCATGAGACGATCCCATGTTTCCGATACCGATGATGCCGATTCTCACTTCTTCGCTCATTTATCTGTCCTCTCCATATCCGCAGCCGGCCAGAATGTCCCGGAGCGCGCCGCATGCAGCGTCAAACGCCTCGTCATTCGTCCGGTACTGATAAACTCCGCCGATCATGCTCTTCGCACCTTCCTGTTCAAGTCCCTTGAGACTTCCGAACACCTTCAGATGCGGTTCCACCGTAAACTCTCTTCCGCCCTGCGCCAGATATTCTTTCACGATCTCCGGAACATGGCCCTCGCCCCTGCCGGCCGGCACAACCCGCATATCGGAAAAAGCGTCTTTTATATGCATATAGAAAATATGACTTTTCAGCATCTCCCAGGCAGGAAGCGTTTCCTGACCGGACTGAACGAAGTTGGCCGGATCAAATACACCGCGGATTCTCGGAATACTTGTAAGGATATCATAGCAACGGGTCGCGATGTCGCCGTAGATCCCCTTTTCGTTCTCATGACACAGCACAATGTCTTCCGCCCCGGCGATGTCAGCCATTTTATTCAGGCGCTCCAGCACCTCGCCGCGGTACTGTTCCGGCTTGTCCCCCTCCGGATAATAGAACGAAAACATGCGGATGTACTTCGTGTCCAGGATATGTGCGATCTCAATCGTCCGGCGGAGCTTTTCCAGATGCTCCTCCCAGTTGTCCGTCACGATGTTGATTTTTCCGATCGGCGATCCGATCGACCATACCTTCAGTCCGGCGTCATCCAGCTTCTTCTTCACGGTTCTGGCCGTACCGTCCGAAATCTCCGTCACGTTCACGCCGTCGACGCCCCGGATCTCCAATCCCTGAAGACCGTTCCGCAGGCAGGCTTTAATCTGCCCGTCGATCATGGGAGAGGCTTCATCGGCAAATGCATTCAGATTCAGCTTTTCCATTTTTTCCTCCTGTAACCTGATATGGCCTCATTATACAATAAAAACTGCCGTGGAAAATGTGGAATATCGCAAAAAATATGTCTATTTTACACAAAGCATCAAAAAGGCCGCCGCCCTTCCTGCCGTTTCCGGCACAAAGAGCAGCAGCCTCTGCTTCACAGGCTTCCGTTATCAGTTGTTATCACCGATGCTGTCCGTCGAGATTATAAACTTCACACTTCCGTCCATGTCTTTGGAAATACCGCTGTAGTTCTTGTACGACAGCTCATCGCCGGTCACGGCTTTTAGTCTGTCCGTGAGATCGCTGACATCATCCAGTGTATTTATAAGCGAATCCGTAAGCTTGTTGATCGCCTCTTCCGAATACTTCTTCATGCCTTCGGCAAGTTCGTCAGCACCGTCACTTAACTGGCTGATACCGTCCTTTACCTGCGAACTTCCGTCGGCGAGGGTGTCGGTGCCATCCGACAGCTGACTCATACCGTCCCTCAGCGCCGCGTTGTTGGCAGTAATCTGATTCAGTCCGTCAACAAGCTGTCCGGCACCGGCATCAAGCTGTCCGGCACCATCGGCCAGTGCATTGGCACCGGCAGCGGCCGCTGCCACGCCGTCTGTGTATGCATAGATGCCGTCTCTCAGGCTGCCCGTTCCGCTCTTTGTCTGTGCCAGACCATCAGCCAGCTGACCTGCACCGTCTGCCGCACTCGCAACGCCCTGATTCAGAGTGTTTGAGCTGGCAGAAAGCTGTGCCGTTCCGGCTGCAAGCTGTGCGATTCCCTGGGTCAGAACTTCCGAGCCTGATGCGAGGGTATTTGCGCCGTCAACCAGAGTCCGGCTGTTCTTCGTCAGTGTCTGAAGTCCTTCGCTTATCTGCTGCGCAGCCGCCCCGGCCTGCTTTGTTCCGTCTGCAAGCGATGCGGCTCCGTCACGCAGCGCCTTCGACTGTCCCGAGAGCTGCGATGCGCCGGCATTTGCCTTCTGTACACCGTCTATAGCCTTGTCAAGGCCTGCATTCACCTTATCAGCGCCGTCAGACAGGTTCTTTGCGCCGTCTGTCAGGCTGTTATAACTCTCACTCAGCTTTGCAGCGCCGTCGGTCAGCGATGTAAGGCTGTCAGACAGTCCTGTCTGAACACTCTCCAGGTCTTCCTTTCCCTTTTTAATCTGAGTTCCGGCGTCATCCACTTGCTTCTGGATGCTGTCCAGGGACGAACTTGTTTTCCCGACTTCATCCGCAGCACTTGAAAGCTCTGATGAAAGCGTGGAAGCACTGTTCTGAAGGGTCAAAAGAGTACCGCTGTACCCGGAAGCCGTGCCGTTTGCCGCAGTTGTCGCAGCCGTGTCGAACGCTGGTTTTACCGCTTCCATCACTTTGGCTTTCTGCTCATCTGTGAGTCCGCTTATACTGTTCACGTACTGCTGTGCGGCGGAAACACCGGCATTTTTACCAGCCGCGGCTGCGGCGGAAGCAATCGTGCTGCCATTCTGATTCAGCTGGCTTAAGCCGCCGGCGATCTGCCCGGCCCCGGAAGCAGCACTGGTAAGAGAGCTCTGAAGCGTGGAAAGGCTGGTCTTTGACTGCGTCAGAAGTCCTGCCGCATTCTGCTGTGCCCCGCTGAGGTCTGTAAGCGCAGTTGATATCTCCGAAACGCCTTTCTTAGCCGACTCCGCCGTGGCGCTCATCGAATCCGCCGCACTCTTCATGCCGCCGGCCGCCTGCTGCACGCCGGAAGCCAGGGCGGAAACGCCGGAGGTGAGGCTTGTCACCCCGCTTTTAAGTGCCGGAAGGCCGGTAGTGTCATCAGCCAGTGCCACAGTGCCTGCCGCCAGCTTATCTGTCCCGGCCGTGTAGGCGTCAACGCCGTTTTTCAGGCTCTCAGCCCCGGATGTAAGCGACTGGGTGGTGTCACTGCCGGTGTTCATCGCGGCAGAGAGCTGGCTTGCGCCGGAAGCAAGTCTGCCGGCACCGTCCGTGTAATCCGAAACGCCCTGCGCAAGTTTGTCCGTCTCATCCGGAAGATTTTCCGTTGCACTCTTAAGCTGCTGTGCCCCGGCATTCACTGCATCCGCGCCAGATGTGTAAGCTATCACACCGCCCGTGAGACCTGTCGTGTCGGTTGCGGACAGTCCGTAGAAAAGTTCCCGTGCACCATTTAGAAGCCTGTCGGCGCCCTCATCCAGCTGGCTGCTGCCGCTTTTCAGTGCGTCGGAATTGGACGCAAGCGTGTTCATGCCGTCCGCCAGTTCGCCCGAACCGGAAACGGCCTGTGCCGTTCCGTCTGCGAGCTGCGCTGCGCCGTCCGCCGCCTGGGAAACACCGTCCGTGTACTGGCTGACGCCGTCCTGTGCGCTCTTCGCGCCGTCTCTCAGCTCGCTGATGCCGTCATCAAGCTCCCCGTAGCTGTCTGCGAGCGTCTGCGTGCCGTCGGCAAGAGTCTGACTCCCGTCGACAAGCTGCGCCGTCGCATCCTCAAGCTCGGTTATCTTGTCGCGAACCGTGTCAAGCGAATCGGCGTCGCTAAGATCTACATCTTCAAACAGGTTGTCCATCGCGACCGTATACGTCGAGCCGAGCGAGAAGTCCGTGACATCCGCCGTGATCGTAACCGTCTCCGGAAGATCAATATCTTTCAGCCTGTCTGTCAGGCTCCTCGCCTGATCCGAAAAATCACCGGCCCCGTCTGCCGCCGTCTCGGCCCTGTCCTTTATCTCCGTCAGGTCCAGCGTGTCCGCCAGTCCCGGAGCACCGTACCCGAGCACGATGCTGCGGCTGCCGTCATTGAGTACCCTTCCGTTGTCAATCGTGACATTCGAGAATTTGTCAGAAGGAAGGATAAGCCCTGTCATCATGACAAATGGCGTGCTCATATCCACATCTTTGCCGCCGACTCTGACTGTTCTTTTCGAATTGTTCGAATACCCGATTTTGATGGTTACCTTGCCGCTCTTTCCGGCCAGATCCGAAGCAGAGATTTCCTTTCCGTCGAGGTAATACGTGAATTTCACGCCGACCGGCAGTTCCTTGTCTGACTTGCCCTGATAGAAGATATCACTGCCCTGTGCGTTCCAGGTCATTGCGTCTCCGCTTCCGCTGTATGTCTCGTCTCCCTTGGTGTTCTGAATATCCTTCAGATCGGAGGAGTCCGAAACCGCTCCGGTTCCCACGCCGCTCAGCTGATCGGAGACCGTGATGTCAGATGTCCTGCCGCTTGCGTCCGCATTCACGTAGACGGTCTCATCCTTGGTCACCGTGGCATCACCCGTATCTGAAGCCAGAACCGGCACAGCGCCGGCTCCGATTCCAACCAGTGCGGCCATTCCGACGGCCGCTGCCTTTTCGGCTGTATTCTTCACAAGAAGTTTTTTATTTCTGTTCATAACCCGTACCTCATCCTTTCTCAACCGTTGTTACCGTCTATATGAGTTTCAGACGCCGTCATCGCCGGTGCAGGCGCTGCCTTTTCTTTTCCTTTACCGCCCTTCCCCAGGAAGTGCCAGGATGTGTGCTCGATCAGGCCGCCGAAAATCTTCAGCATGCCCGGCAGAATGAAGATCACGACAACCGTGCTGATCAGGGCGCCGCGGGCAAGCATCAGGCACATCGAGTGAATGACGTCGATGTTGGAGTACATTGCAACTCCGAAGGTCGCGGCGAAGAAGGAAATGCCGCTGGTAATGATGGAGCCCATGCTCGTGCGGTGTGCGATCTGAATGGCTGTGTTCCGGTCTTTTCCTCTCTGCCGCTCTTTCTGGTACCGGCTCGTCATCAGGATTGCGTAGTCGACCGTCGATCCGAGCTGAACGGTGCCCAGGATAATGCTGGCGACGAACACAATCGACGTATTCGTGAAGTACGGAATCGACATGTTGATGATGATGGCCGACTCAATGACCAGTTCCAGGATGACCGGCAGGCTCACGGAGCGGAACAAAAGCAGGATAATCACGAAAATGATGCCCAGCGACGCGGTGTTGACGTGAATGAAGTCAACATTGGTCACCTCGACCAGGTCATGTGTCATCGGAGCCTCGCCCACGAGCAGTGCATTTGCGTCGTACTGCTTTATGATGCTGTTGAGCTTCTCGACCTGTGCGTTTGCCTCATCCGATCCCACATAGTAGCCGGTTCCCACGAAACACATCTCATATTTGTCGGACTGCAGCATATTGCGGACCTTAAGCGGAACCATGGAATCCGGAACGTTGCTGCCGACAAGTGAATTCAAGCCGATGCAGTAGTTGACGCCGTCGACACCTTCCAAGTCAGAGAGCATATCGGCCTTCTCTTTGGCCGGCATGTTCTTGTCAAACAAAACCATGTCAATCGTGGTGCTCCCGAAATCGTCCTCAACCTTTTTGAAGCCTATCCGGGACGGCAGATCCGACGGAAGCGACCCGGAAAGATCATAGTAGTTCTGCACATGATTGTTGCCGTAAACTGCCGGCACCAAAATGATGCAGAAGAGAACGATCCAGAGCCTGTAATGCTTCGTGATAAAATTCGATGCTTTGTCAAGCTTCCCCATGAGCGGCTTGTGTTTTGTCTTCTCAATCGCCTTGTCAAAGAACAGAACCAGCGACGGAAGGATTGTCACGCAGGAGAGTACGCCGAACAGAACGCCCTTGGCCATAACCAGGCCGAGGTCAAGACCCAGCGTGAAGCTCATGAAGCACAGCGCGATGAAACCGGCAATGGTTGTCACGGAACTTCCGATGATGGATTTGAATGTATTGGCGATTGCGTGTCCCATGGCGCGGTTGTTGTCACCCGGGAAGCGCAGCTTGTTCTCGCGGTAGCTGCCCAGCAGGAAGATGGAATAGTCCATGGTGACAGCCAGCTGAAGAACCGCCGCAATTGCCTTTGTGATGTAGGAAATCGATCCGAACATCACGTTCGTGCCCATGTTGTAGACAACGGCAAATGCGATGTCCAGCAGAAACAGAAACGGTACGGCAAAGGAATCCGTCAGAAGCAGCATCGCAATGAGACTCATGAGCACCGCGATCCCGACGTAGATCGGGAGCTCCTGATCGGTCAGGTCCTTCAGGTCATTCATGACGGAAGGAATCCCGTTGATGTAGCAGTCAGAATCCAGAACGCCGCGGATCTGCTGCTCCGCCGCCAGTGTACTGTCCGCGGATGATGTATTGTCAAGCAGCACCAGCATCATCGTCGCGTCGCCGTTAAAGAACCTGGTCCGGAGATTTTCCGGAATCATCTGTACCGGCAGATTGATGTCTGCCACGTCGTCATACCAGAGCACATCCTTTACGTGGGGAATCGCCTCGATGTCCTGCTCCAGTTTTGCCACATCCTTCAGACTCTTGTTCTCGACGACGACCATCGAGAACGCCCCCATGCCGTACTGATCCACGACGATGTTCTGCCCCTGGACTGTGTCCAGATTTTCCGGCAGATACGTCAGCAGGTCGTAGTTCGTTCTGGTACTCTTGAACCCGAAGTACGACGGGATCAGAAGAAGCACGGCGAGGACCAGAATCAGAATTCTGTTCTTCGCGATCCATTTCCCGACCTTAACCACTTTGCAATGCCTTCCTCTCTTCAAATAATTTATGACTGATGTTCATTTCTTTGACCCGAGTTATAATATAACAAAAATGACCAAAGTTCAATAATAAATTTGACTTTCGGTCAATAATTGTGTAAACTTTCTATAAATCGAAGGAGTGATGCCGGGGTATATCAGATCCGGCTGTTAACCGGTTTTGTCCGAAAGGCAACAAATACAAATGGGAAAAGCTGCTCAGAATAAACTCTACAAAAGAGCTTCTCTTTTAAATCACGCCTATACACTCTTCACCCAGCAGGGTTTCAATAAGACAACCATCTCGGATATCGTACGGGAATCCGGCCTGGCAAAAGGTACGTTCTATCTGTATTTCAAGGATAAATACGACCTCCGCGACCAGCTCGTTGCGAAAATGTCATCCCAGATTCTTCTGGAAGCTGAGAAGGCGATCGCTGATGCGCCGGAGAAGCCGGATTCTGCGGAAGGGTATCTGTTTTCGCTGGTTGACTACATCCTGTATCACCTGCAGCAGAATAAGATGCTTCTCAATTTCATCTCCAAGAATCTGTCGTGGGGTGTCTTTGAGCACGCATTCGAGATGGCCGACAAAAATGACACCAATAATTTCAACAAGATCTATCAGAACTTTCTGGCTGCTCTGCAGGCAAGCCATTACAATTGCGACACGCCGGAGCTTCTGCTTTTCACAATCATCGAGCTTGTGAATTCCACGGGCTACAGCACGATCATGTATGAGACCCCCTGTACACTGGACGAATATCTGCCGCATCTTCACCGCTGCATACACTCGATCCTGGAATCCTACCGGGTTAAACCTTCAGAAAAAAAGAAATTCGAAAAAGAAAGCGCCGCACCATAACCGGCGGAAAGCAAAATCAGCCGGATGAAGTCTTTAGCTGACTTCATCCGGCTGATTTTTCAATGAGTAAGAAATCCGCGTTTTGTGAAAAAATTCCCTTCCATGTCTTCGGTCGTGGAGAGTCCGATATCGACTCCCATATCCGGCCAGTATCCCAGCTCCACGCCCTTGGCATACACGCCGATGGCCTGTGCCGTGTAACCGGACCCGTTCAGATGCGTATTGTCGATCTCTGTATGCCGCAGTTTCGTGGATATATCGCCTTCAAACGCCCGGCGATAATCCTGCTTCCCTGCCTTCAGGCCGTTGAGCTTCAGACCGTTCATCACCAGATAGCGTCTGGCAAGGAACACATGATCCCCGAAGGCATCCACAAGCGCCTGTTCATAGGTTGTGTTGCTGATCCCGAGTCCGTCATCCGGCTCAAACCAGATAGATTCCGGATCGTCCGGGTCGTCGGTGGACGAAATGATGATGTACCGGTCGCAGCCGGCCTTCTCTATCATCTCCTGATACTGCTCAATCAGCTCCGGCAGACTGTCCCATCCCCCGTTGTCACCCATCTCAATGATCATGATGTCGTTTGACTGGTCGCCGTATTCCGCGCACCGCTGCATGATTTCCAGCGTATTCTCGCCGGCGATGCCGAAATTATTGGTCTTGATACCGGTCAGCTGCTCCAGGACCTCCGGATAGGATATCCCGTCCCCGTTTATCCCCTGGGTCATGGAATCCCCCCAGCAGTTGATGGTGCTTTCATCCAGAACCGATTCCTGATCACCGGAATCCGAAAACAGGTCCGGTATGGCAAATGGTTCGTCCAATGTGTCCGACGATGCATTTCCGTCCAGTCCTTCATCTGCGCCGCCTTCTGCCCCCTTCTTTCCCGGGTGCAGTGCCGAAATCGCGCAAAGAACTGTCAGCAGACCAGCTGCGGCAAGACCGGTCCGGATCCTTAATTTTCTTGCTTTTCCCCCCTGTCCTCCTTCTTCTTTCACTTTCATGTGCCTGTCACCTTATCACTGACTCACAGGGGTTCCTGTGTATATTTTAGGGCGTTCCTGTCCGGTAAGAACCCGGTACGCACCCGCTGCCATCGCCTCGTGCTCCAGCTCGCCCGGGTAGGAATACACCGGGGCGATCCAGCCGCAGCGTGTCTTTATGGTCTCCTCGACCTCAGGGAATCGCATCAGCCCGCCGGTCAGAATAATCGCGTCCACTTTTCCCTCAAGTACCGCAGCCATCGATCCGATCCACTTACAGCACTGGTAGATGCCGGCGTCCCAGACAGCCTTCGCCTGACTGTCGCCCGCTTCAATCTGCGCGTGAATTTTGTCGGAGTCCGACGTTCCGAAATAGCTGCTTAAGCCTCCCGCCTGCGAGCAGAGGTCCCGGATCTCCCTGGGCGTTTTGTTCCGGAAGTATTTCAGGACATCGGTCACCGCCATGCTGCCCATGCGCGTAGGTGTGAACGGTCCTTCGCCGCCGCCCGCGTCGTTTCCGTCAATCATGCGGCCGTGGCGGTGTGCCGTGATGGATATGCCGCCGTCGATATGGCAGACGATATAGTTTTTCTCTTCGTATGTCTCGCCCATGCGTGCGGCGTGATACCGGGCCGTCGCCTTAAGATTCAGCGCGTGGGAAACCGCCCGGCGGCGTATTCCCTTCACGCCGGTGAAGCGGGCAAGATCCTGCAGCTCGTCGACAACCGGCGGATCCACCATCAGTACCAGGCCGCCGTACTCCTTGTGCAGCTGCGCAGCCATCTGAACGCCGAGCATGGATGAATGGTACAGTCCTCCCCGGCAGTTTTTGGTGTCATCAATAAGCTTCTGATTGACCAGATACGTGCCGCTCTCGCACGGAGCACAGCTGCCGCCGCGTCCGACGATCGCGTCAAGACCGGTCAGATCGATGTTGTTGTCTTTTATGAATTTCCCGACGACCTTCATCCGGTACGGGAGCTGGTCGTTTATATCCGGGAACTTCAGCAGAACGCTGGAGTCATGAAATACAGACGTCTGGAAAATCTTCTTTTCATTGAGGTGAAGCGATACCTTCGTGGACGTCGAACCCGGATTGATGCACAGAATCTTATACTGCTTCATTTTCCTGAAAATCCCTTCAAAGTCTTTAAAGCTGATTCTAACACACTTCAAAACTTTTAAAGTTGATTCTAACACACTTCGGTATGGTATGATAACAAAAAGCTTTTTGGGGGGCGCATTACCACATGACATCATACATATATCTTATTCTGCAGACACTGCTGTTCAGCTTTGGCGGAATGGCCATCAAGCTGACCGGAAATTTCCTGTCGCCTTTCATGACTTCTCTCTTCCGCTTCGTGATCGGCAGTCTGATCCTCTTTTGCATCCAGCTTGCCAGACACAAACGAGTGCGTCCGGCGTTCAGTTTTCTTGTAGTGCTCGGCGGCATCTTCAAGGCTGTCCATTACATGGCCGAGAACTACGGTGTCATGGCCGGATACTCCTACGGAACTGTGCTCGTGCTTCCGTCACAGACCATCACGGTACTCATCGTTTCCGCCATTCTGGGGCAGGACCGGCTGACACTGCGCAAATTCTTTGGTACACTTCTCACAATCCTCGGCGTTGTGCTGGTATCCTGGAACGGTGCCGGCGCTTCGGAATTTCTGAACGGTCAGGCCAGACTCCTTCTCATCCTCAGTCTCGGCGGTGTCGGCGCCGGCCTGTTCAATGTAGTCCAGAAAAAACTGGTTGCCGATATGGACCCGGTTGCACTCAACTATTCCATGTTCCTTGTCGGTGCGCTCGTATGCCTTCCATTTCTTCCTGCCGGCGGGGCGCTGCTCACCGGCACTCCGACACCGCTCTCGGTCCTCGGGATGCTGGAACTGGGTATGGTGACAGCCGTCGGATTCCTTCTGCAGGCTCTCGCCATGAAACGCGTGTCGGCGCTCATCGCGACCATTATCCAGAGTTCGATGTCCATCCTCACCATCCTCTGGTCCGCGGTGCTCTTTCACGAGCCCGTCACCGGATGGGTGATCGGGGGAACGGTTATATTTGTCATCGGCATCCTGGCCGTCAATCTGCGAAAGGGTAAGAAAGCATGATTCACATTGTTCTGTATGAGCCGGAGATCCCGTACAACACCGGCAATATCGGCCGCACCTGCGTGGCGGCGGGCGCCAGCCTGCATCTTATAAAACCGCTGGGTTTCTTTCTCGATGACAGGTATATACGCCGCGCCGGCCTGGATTACTGGCCGCGTTTGAAACTGCATCTGTACGAGGATTTCGGCCAGCTTCAGAAAGAAGCGCAGGCGCACCGGAGCCGGATCTGGCTCGCGACGACAAAGGCGCACCAGGTGTACACCGATGCCGCGTTCGGGCCGGACGACTATATCATGTTCGGGCCGGAGAGCCGGGGGATACCGGAGGAGATTCTGGTCGGCCACGAGGCGGACTGTATCCGCATTCCGATGATGGAGTGCGAACGCTCTCTGAATCTTTGCAACTCTGCCGCCATCGTACTCTACGAGGCACTGCGGCAGAACCATTTTCAGGGGATGAAGAAAGACGGGCAGCTGCACAGGCTGCACTGGAGGGATGATACATGACGGTACAGGAAAAAGCACTCGAAGTAATCCGGAGACTGAAAGCCGTATATCCGGCGGCGCAGTGCACACTGGACTATGAAAACGCGTGGCAGCTCCTCGTCTCGGTTCGGCTTGCCGCGCAGTGCACAGACAAGCGGGTCAACATTGTCATGCAGGATCTGCTGAAGGAATTCCCGGATGTAGAGGCTCTGGCTGCGGCGGATCCGACCGACATCGAGGCCATCGTGCGCCCCTGCGGGCTCGGGCACAGCAAGGCACGTGACATCAGCGCATGCATGAAGGTTCTGCACGCGCAGTACCACGACCGGGTTCCGGACGATCTGAATACGCTGCTAACGCTTCCGGGCGTCGGGCGCAAGAGCGCGAATCTCATCATGGGCGACGTATACGGAAAGCCGGCTATTGTGACGGACACGCACTGCATCCGCCTCTCAAACCGCATCGGGCTTGTCGACAACATAAAAGAACCCGCGAAAGTGGAAAGAGCACTCTGGAAGATTATCCCGCCGGAAGAGAGCAATGATTTCTGCCACCGGCTCGTCGATCACGGGCGCGCCGTCTGCATGGCAAGGAATCCGGAGTGCAGAAAATGCTGCCTCGCCGACATCTGTCGTTTCGCAGAAAGTCAGCGGGACAGCATACAGGAGTCCTGATATTTTTATTTCGGACGAAAGACGCATCTTTTCCTGCGTCTATTGCCCGCCTGTCAGATGTCAAGCATCCGGCTGTACTGCGCCAGTGCGCCGTCTGTCTCGTGTGCAAGAACTTTCTTCGCGAGAATCTTGCCGAGCTGAACGCCTTCCTGGTCGAAGCTGTTCAGGTTCCAGCAGAAGCCCTGGAACATAACCTTGTTCTCATAGTGCGCGAGCAGGGCGCCGAGAGTCTTCGGGTTTACCTGATCGCCGGTGATGATGCTCGACGGCCTGCCTCCCTCGAAGTTCTTGTTCCGGTCTTCGCTGCTTCTGCCGCACGCGAACGCGACGATCTGGGCCGCCACATTGGCGCACAACTTCTGCTGGCTTGTGCTCCCCTGAATCGTGTCGTCCATTCCGCACTGATTCTTCCTGAATCCAATGAACTGCAGCGGGATGATGTTTCTTCCCTGATGAAGCAGCTGGTAGAACGAGTGCTGCCCGTTCGTCCCCGGCTCACCGAAGATAACCGGACCGGTCGGATAAAAGACCGGCTCTCCGAAACGGTTCACGCTCTTGCCGTTGCTCTCCATGTCAAGCTGCTGCAGATGTGCCGGGAAGCGGGACAGCGCCTGCGAATACGGCAGGATTGCCGTGCTCTCGTACCCCAGAATATTTCTCTCGTACACGCCGATCAGCGCGTCGAGCATATCCGGGTTCTTCATCGGATCACTCTCCGCTGCCTTTCTGTCCTCGGCCGCAGCACCTTCCAGGAACTGCGCGAAGACTTCCGGTCCGAACGCAAGTGAGAGAACCGCTCCGCCGACCGCCGACGTGGACGAGTACCGTCCGCCGATATAGTCGTCCATGAAGAACGCCGCGAGATACCCTTCATTCTTGGCGAGCGGGCTCGTCTCACTCGTCACGGCGATCATGTGCTTTGCCGGATCCAGGCCGTCCTTCACGAGCGCATTCTTGACAAATGTCTCGTTGGTCAGCGTCTCAAGCGTCGTCCCCGACTTGGAGACCAGAATAAAAATCGCATGGGCCACATCGGTCGAGTTCAGAACCTGCGCGGCGTCATCCGGATCCACGTTGCTGATGAACTTCGCCGTCATCTTCAGGGTTCCGGATGCCTTCGCCCAGTTCTCCAGCGCCAGGTACATCGCTCTCGGACCCAGGTCGCTGCCGCCGATGCCGATCTGAACAACTGTGGTGAACTTCTCGCCGTTCTCATTTACGATTTCACCGGCATGTACTTTATTTGCAAAGTCGGCAATCCGCTCCTGCTGCTCCACATAGAAAGCTCTCTTGTCAACGCCGTCGGCTATGACAGCGTCTCCCAGCTGACCTCTCGTCAGATGATGCAGAACCAGTCTCTTCTCACCGGTGTTGACAACGGCGCCGTTATACAGTTCCCGGAACTTCTCAGCCAGCTGGGCCTCACCGGCGAGCTTCACGAGCTTCTCCAGGATCGCATCGTCGACAGCCTTGGCAGCGTAATTGTAGTCCAGGCCTTCCGCCATGGGGATATGATACTTCTTTACGCGCTCCGCTCCGTTCTCACCGCTCATGGCTGCCTTGAGATCAACTCTCCCGGTATCCTCAAGTTCGCCTGCCGCGGCAAGCTGATCAAAGTTTTTCCATTCTGCCACTGTGAACTTCCTTTCCCATTCGATAAATGTTTGAATGCGTTACTACCGATATTATATCACACAGCCCGGCGCAATAGCATCGTCATGAAGGGAGGCACAAAAATCTTTCCGAAAACGCCTCCCGGCAGATGCGGACGCAGAGTCCTTCCGGCAGATGCAGGCGGTTGCAGGGAGGGACAGCAGGTGCTAGCATAGAAAAGTAACTGTCAATCTGGCAAAGGCTTACTGCGCTCTTTTCCCGGAACATTTTAGAGGAAAACGCTGCGGTGTTCTTTGCCCGGCCTGTTGGGAGCACCACCTCAGGCCCGAATCAGCTCATGAAAGGAGCAGGTACTATGAAACGTTACTACACAACCCAGATGGATGCCGCCAGAAAAGGCATCATCACGCCCGAGATGAAGACGGTGGCAGAGAAAGAACACCGCACGCCGGAGGAGATCCGCGGATGGGTTGCCTCAGGAAAAGCCGTGATTCCGGCAAACCGCCTTCACACCTGCATCGACCCGAACGGTGTCGGTTCCATGTTAAGGACCAAGATCAATGTGAACCTCGGCGTATCCCGCGACTGCCGGGACTACGACGTCGAGATGAAGAAGGTCATGGACGCCGTGGACTGCGGCGCCGAGGCCATCATGGACCTCTCGAGCCACGGCAACACGCAGCCGTTCCGGCAGAAGCTTACGCACGAATGTCCGGCTATGATCGGAACGGTTCCGGTCTACGACGCCGTCATTCACTATCAGCGGGACCTGAACACACTCACCGCGAAGGATTTTATCGACGTCGTGCGGCTTCACGCGCAGGACGGCGTCGATTTCGTAACGCTTCACTGCGGAATAACCCGGAAAACAATCGAACAGATAAAGTCCGGCGGCCGGAAGATGAATATCGTGAGCCGCGGAGGATCTCTGGTCTTTGCATGGATGAGCATGACCGGGCAGGAGAACCCGTTTTATGAATATTTCGACGAGATTCTTGACATCTGCCGTCAGTACGACGTCACGATCTCACTCGGAGACGCGTGCCGTCCGGGATGCCTGGCCGACGCCACAGACGGCGTACAGATCGAAGAGCTCCTGCGTCTGGGTGAGCTGACCCGCCGCGCGTGGGAAAAGGATGTGCAGGTTATGATCGAGGGACCGGGCCATGTGCCGATGGACCAGATCGCTGCCAATATGAAGCTCGAACAGTCCGTATGCCACGGCGCGCCCTTCTATGTCCTCGGACCGCTTGTGACAGACATCGCTCCGGGATACGACCACATCACGGCGGCCATCGGTGGCGCCATCGCCGCCATGAACGGCGCGGCTTTCCTGTGCTATGTGACTCCGGCCGAACATCTAGCCCTTCCGAATGTCGATGACGTCCACGAGGGGATCATGGCGAGCCGGATCGCCGCACACGCCGCCGACATCGCCAGGGGTATTCCGGGAGCACGCGAGCAGGACGACCGGATGGCTGATGCACGACGGAAACTTGACTGGGAAGCCCAGTATAAAGAGGCGCTTGACCCGGAACATGCAAAGTCCATCCGCGACAGCCGCCTTCCGGAGGACGACCACTCCGACACCTGCAGCATGTGCGGAAAGTTCTGCGCCGTGCGCAGCATGAACAAGGCACTCGCCGGAGAGACGATCGATATCCTTTAAAGACCACTCTCCTGCCGAACCGGAAACTTCATCCCTGCGATAAAACAAGCCGCAGCCCTGCAATTAAGGACTGCGGCTTTTTCTTACCGGATGCGCCATTCACTTCAGCGGTCTTCTCACTTTTTTGCCATCGCGATCGTCCCGGTCCTCTGCGTCTCGAGGATGCCGAACGGTTTGCACAGCATGATGAAGTCCTCGATGGACTCGGGATCACTGGCCATCTCGATGATCATATATTTCGGAGAGACATGCATGATCTTTGCGCCCATGACGGAGCACAGCTCGATTAAAGCCGCGCGGTTTGTCGCCGAGTATGCGACCTTTATCAGAAGCATCTCCAGCTCCACCGTCCTCGTCTCGTCGAGCCGGCGCACCTTGATGACATCGACCTTTTTGTTCAGCTGTTTCTCGATCTGCGAGATCGTCCGCTCGTCGCCGGTGGATACGATCGTCATGCTCGAGATATCCCTCTGGTCGGTCGTTCCCACAGCCAGGGAGTCGATGTTAAAACCGCGGCGCGCAAACAGCCCGGAGATCGCAGAAAGAACGCCGTCCTTGTTCTCAACCAGAACCGAAAATATTCCTCTCATACAGCGTCTCCTCTCACTTCGTCTTGTCCGAACTGTCTACGTCACACACCATCAGCGCGGCTTTGTCACAGGACAGGAATCTGTCCAGTGCTTCCGGGAGCGCATCGTTTGAGTCGACATGAAAGTATTCCATGTCATAGCTCTCCGCCAGCTTGTCGTACTTCGGATAATCATACAGGGCGACGCCGGAGTAATGACCTTGATATACTTTTTCCTGATGTTCCCGCACAAGCCCCAGGTACCGGTTCTTGACTACGATAAGCTTCATCGGCAGCCGGTTCACCGCAATGGTGCCCAGTTCATACATGGACATCTGAAAAGCGCCGTCCCCGACAACCGTAACAACCTGTTTGTCCGGCGCGGCGTACTTTGCGCCGATGGATGCCGGGATGGAATATCCCATCGTTCCCATGCCGCCGGTTGTGAGGAAGCGTCCATTTTTCATGACATAGTTGTCGGCGGACCAGAGCTGATTCTGCCCTACGTCTGCCACATAGATGCCGTCATCGTCCATTTTTTCGGAAAGGGTCGTGACGAGCGTCATCGGATTCACCAGTTTTTCACTGAACACACGGGTATCGACGGTATTCTTTTTAAATTCCTCAAGGGTGCGGATCCAGTTTTCCGTATCAATGTGAATGTCCGCGTTCAGAAGTTCCCGGAAAATGAGCTTCGCGTCGCCAACAAGCGGAATCGTTGGGCCAAGGTTCTTGCCGATCTCGGCGGAGTCAACATCGATGTGGATGACCTTCAGGCGCTGTTCGAGCGCGTCGGGCTTCGGAACCGCACGGTCCGCCACCCGGGCGCCGACGATAATCAGCAGATCTGCGCCGGAAACCGCCCGGTTGGCGTATGGCTTTCCGTTGTTGCCTAGCATCCCGAAATACAGCGGATGTTTCTTCGGCATGACTCCGATACCCATCATCGTGGAGACGAGCGGGATGTTGAACTTTTCACAGAACGAACGGATTTCTGTTTCCGAATTGCCAAGGATGACGCCGCCGCCGGCACAGATCAGAGGCTTCATCGATTTATTTATCGTCTCGATGACCTTGTCCATCTGCGACTTGTTGCCTCTGGCGGTCGGTTTGTAGCCGCGGATGTCGACATTTTCCGGGTAAGAAAAAGCTTTTTCAAGTTTCTGCGCCTGCACGTCGCAAGGGATGTCAATCAGAACCGGTCCTTTTCTGCCCGTATTCGCAATGTAAAATGCTTCGCGGAACACCCGCGGGATATCATCTACATCTTTGACGAGATAGCTGTACTTTACAAAACTTGAGGTGGCGCCGCGCATGTCCGCTTCCTGGAATACATCGCGCCCGAGCAGCGAGCTGTTTACCTGGCCGGTTATCGCAACGACCGGAATGCTGTCCGCATAGGCTGTCGCAAGAGCCGTGATCAGGTTCGTGGCTCCGGGACCCGATGACGTGACGCAAACTCCGGGCCTGCGGGAAATCCTCGCGTATCCGCTCGCCGCGTGACCGGCTGCCTGCTCCTGCCGCACCAGAATGTGCCGGATACTGTCCTGATTGTATATGGCTTCATAGAAAGGAGCGATAGCAACGCCGGGAATTCCGAAGATCGTCGTCACGCCCTCTTCCTGGAGACATCTCACCATGGCTTCTGCACCGTTCATGATCCATCCTCCTCAAAAAAGTGTGTGGCTAATATGATACGCAAGCTTTTCTAAAAAAACAAGTTTAGGGGCACAAAAAGCCCCGGAGCCAAAGGAAAGCCCCGGGGTCCTTTTGTTTTCGGTTCGCAAACGTAAGCGGACAACGGCTTCAGCCGTTCTTATGGCAGGCCTGAATGGCGTCGACAAGAGCTTCTCTGAGCTTGCTGCCTTCCGGCGCCGCAGCCATGTACTGCTGCAGGAACGTAACCGCATGCTCCGAGCCCACCTTCTGCAGCGTGTTGCAGCACTCGATCTTGACATCGTCATCACCCGCGTCCATCAGACGGAAGATCAGGTCGATGCAGCTGTTGTCAGACGACCCGGCGCAGGCCTTTGCAAGCTTGAGCTGTGTGTCCTTGTCCTCATGGACATACTTGTCCAGATCCGAGAACTTGTGCTTCGCTACCAGCCTGGCCATCTTCTCGGACGGATCTTTGCTACCGAATAATCCCATAATCGTGCCTTCTTTCTGTAAAATAGTATTGACTATATACTAGCACAATCAGAAAATGATTTCACCCTGTCACCGGCCACTGTTCACAGAATCGACAAATTTTATAAAACTTTCACGCCCCGCGTCCGTATCCTTGAACACGCCGGCGTCCTCCAGGACTCTTAAGAACACAACGCCGATCTCCTCCCGCAGGAGCAGCCGTAAGGTTTCTTTAACTTCCGGCGCAAACGGTGCCTTTTCCGGTGCGAATTCCGGATGACGGCTGATGATGTCTCTCACCCAGGCGGCATGCGGCGCGATCCGCGGATCGTCCTCCACCCGGCCTCCGGCAAGAATCGTATCCATGACAAGCGCCATCTCCGACTTGAGCCTAGACGGCAGAACCGCAAGCCCCATCACCTCGATCAGGCCGATATTCTCCTTCTTGATGTGATGCAGTTCCTGGTGCGGATGAAAGATTCCGAGCGGATACTCGTCCGTCGTCCGGTTGTTGCGCAGAACAAGGTCAAGCTCAAACTTGCCCCCACGCCGGCGGGCTATCGGAGTTATGGTATTGTGCGGCGTCCTGCTGCCGTCCTTCGTTGTGTACGCGAGAATCTGTGCCTCTTCATCCGAATACCCGCGCCACGCCGTGAGGATTTTGTCTGCCAGTTCTGTCAGCCGTTCCGGGTTTTCTCCGTCCAGCCGGATCACCGACATCGGCCAGTTTACGATCCCGGCCGTCACATCTTCGTATCCCGCAAAGGAAAGCTTCTCCCGTACAGGCGCCTTCGCCATGGCGAATGTATACCGCCCGCCCTGAAAGTGCTCATGGGTCAGAATGGAGCCGCCGACAATCGGAAGGTCCGCGTTGGACCCGATCGTGTAATGCGGGAACATATCCACAAACTGAAGCAGCCGCGTGAAGGTCATCCGGTCGATTTTCATCGGCATATGCTCACCGGAAAGCACAATACAGTGCTCGTTGTAGTAAACATACGGGCTGTACTGCATGTACCAGGTCTGTCCGCCAAGCGTAAGCGGAATCAGACGGATGGTCTGCCTGGCCGGATGGTCGAGCCTTCCGGCGTAGCCCTCATTTTCCGGGCACAGAAGACACTTCGGATAGCTGGCGCTTCCGCGCTTTGCCGCCGCGGCGATTGCCTTCGGGTCCTTTTCCGGCTTGGAAAGATTGATCGTGATATCAAGATCGCCGTACTTTGTCCTCGTCACCCACTTGAGGTCCTTCTTCACCCGGTATGTCCGGATGTAATCGCTGTCCCTTGACAGCTTGTAGAAGTATCCGGTTGCCGCCTCCGGGCTCTGTCCGTACAGCCTGTGAAACTCCGTGATCACCTGCGAGGGACGCGGTGTCAGGCAGTTCATGAGCCTCGTGTCAAACAGGTCCCGGCCTGCCAGGCCGTCCTCGCAGACACCCCGCGCCACCGCGTCATCGATGAGCTCCTTTAAAATCTCTTCCAGATCCGATGTGTCCTTTGCCGGCTCAATGTCAAATGCCGTGAAATCCGGTTCCGGCTCAAACCGGCACACGTCCAGCAGCTGATTGGCCGCATACATCACGTCTTCCTTTTCAATCAGCCCGGTGGCAGCACCATATGCCACGAGTCTCCGGATTCCCTCTTCTGTCGCGCTCATACTCCGCTTCCTTTCAAACTTTTAGTCAGACTCACTCAATTCTGTGCGCGCCGTCACCGACAGAGGCGACGTAGATATCTGCTTTCTTTCCGGTCTGTTTCTCGTACTGCGCGTCCACTGCCGCTTCATACGCGCCGATGGCGTCATTGTCGATGATGCTGACCGTGCATCCGCCGAAACCGCCGCCTGTGATCCGGGAGCCGTACACACCCGGGATTGACCACGCAATCTGTGCCAGCAGATCGGTCTCCGGACAGGACGTCTCGTAGTCATCCCGAAGCGAGATGTGCGATGCATTCATGAGCTGTCCGAACGCTTTGATGTCATCCTTCTTCAGGCATTCAACCGCCTTCACGGTTCTGTCGTCCTCGTAGACGGCATGCTTTGCGCGGCGCGTGATGACCGGATCGCCGATAACATCTTTTATCGCCTCAAACTGCTCCGGTTTCAGGTCGCACAGGGTACGGATGTCCGCTTTGGCCTGAAGGCGGGCAAGTGCCTCGGCGCACTGCTGCCGTCTCTCATTGTAAGCCGACGAGACAAGGCTGTGCTTCACGTTGCTGTTGGTGAGCACAATCTGAGCGTGCTTCAGCATGAGCGGCACATACGAGTACGCCAGCTTCGCGGTATCAAGGAAAATGGCGCTGTTTGCCCTTCCCATCGCGCTCGCGAACTGGTCCATGATGCCGCTGGAGAGACCGCAGAAGTCATTTTCCGTCTTCTGTCCCAGCAGGGCCAGATCCGTCATGCTGAAAGAAAGACCGAACGTATCCCGTACGGCAAGTCCGGTCAGCACTTCAAGCGCCGCCGAAGAGGAAAGTCCTGCTCCGGCCGGAATGTCCCCGTCAATCAGGAAATCAAAGCCACTGGGAATCTGCACTTCTTTTTGTCCCATAGCCCAGATGACACCCTTCGGATAATTCGTCCAGGACGCGGCCTTATCATACGCAAGGTTGTCAAGGGAAGCCTCCAGGACGCCGGCCTCCGGATAATTCATCGAAAAGAACCGCATCGTCCGGTCACTCCGGCGCCGGATAAGCCCATAGATACCGAACGTCAGCGCACACGGAAACACGTGGCCGCCGTTGTAATCCGTGTGCTCGCCGATCAGGTTCACACGCCCCGGCGCAAAATACAGCCCGTCTGGCTGCGCGCCGAACACATCGGCGAACTTTTTTTTCATCGCATTGATGTCCATCATTTCCAACCCTCCATGGAGTGAATTTACAAAAGAATACCGAGCGCTATGAGAAGCTGCGCTGCCGTGTACGTCCCCATCACAGCCGCCCCGTCGCTTTTGCCCCTTAAAACGCCGACATACAGAATCAGGTCCGAGATGACAAATGCCAGCGAGCCCGCAAAGGACAAGACACCGGATTGCGAACTGGCGGCGGCAAAGAGCAGCGCCGTGTAACTCATGAACAAAATGGCGGTCATATAGACTACAACCGGTACTTTGAGTTTCTTTGGCGAAACCGGAACCAGGCGGAATGCCGTGATTATAAGGACCCCGGCATAAACGGCGGCTGCCGCCGCTGCCTGTGATGTCCTAAGGTGAGCGGAAGCGCGGCTAAGAAAGCCGGCCGCATACGAGATGTGCCCGAGTAGAAAGGAAAGCAGTCCGCCGGCAAACCAGACTTCTCCTTTCTGAAGCAGAAGTACATCTCCCAGCCATCCGAAGAAAATCCCGCAAAGCAGCGGATATACAAACTCCCTGTCCGTATCCTGCCAGTACACGCAGCACAGCAGAAACAACAGCGGCATCAGAAGCGGCTTCACAACGCGCTTCCGGCCACTTCCGGCAGCAACCGTGTCATAGACGGAGGCTGCCGCGTACGCCAGCAGAACACAGAAAACCGGAATATTCATGAACGCTCCCCCCTCTGCGCAAAGCCTGAGCTTCCCTCCGGTCCGTCCGGCGATGAATCATTCTGGAAGCGCGACAGATGCTCAAACGGCGTGATCAGCCGCCCGCGGTACAGCCCGCAGCCGTCGTTCATCAGGTGATTGTCGACCGCCTTGAACATACACACGTCCACACCGGACAGATCCAGGTTCTGAAGCGCCATGACACGCTCATAGGCCTCGTCAAAGTACACCGACTCCCCGGCCGGAACCGCTTCCCTTCTGCCCCGCTCATATTCCTGATTCAGCTCGTAGAGCTTGTGATTGGCAAGGCCGATCTCCGCCGCGTCGTCCATGTCCTTGGTGCGCAGCTGCATCTCGATAAAACTTCTGGCGCTGTTGTCGTAAAAAGTGATGTGAAGAGAACGATATCCGTAGTCCTTCACATTGGTCACGTAGTCCCGGAAGTACGGTTTCACGAAATCGTCGAGCATCGGCGACTTGCTGTCCTGCTCGATGCCGGTGAGCTGCGGCGTGAAGCCCCGCTCCTCCAGGAACTCCGGCAGTACATTGGCGATTTCGTAGAGAACTTTCAGCTCCGCTTCTTTTCTCTCTTCTTCTGCCGGGATGTGGCACTTCGGAATTTCCAGAATGATGCGATAGGCAATGATATCGTGGAAGCGCTGCACCTGCGCGATCAGTTCCGGAAGCTTCGGATACCCGCCCGTGCGCCGGTGATATTCGCTGATATATTCTACCACATACCCGTTAAACTTTTCTTCGATCCGGATCAGCGACTTGATGCGTCCCTTGAATGTGAAGGCAAGGTACGGATACTGCCCCGCCATGTAGTAGTAAAACTCACGGATCCGCTGGGACTGGGCCGTGAGGAATTCATTGTGCTCAAGCAACTCCAGCACCTCCAGAAGAAAGTTACTGTGCACCATATCCAGATGATTGTGCGTCTGTCTGGCGCTGTTTTTGAGATCCCGCGAATAATTGCGCAGAATCTTGAGCACCGTATCCCCGTTGTACAGATAGTCGTTGAGTTTAATCATGCACAAGTACCCCCGGGCAGAGTCAGGAAGCCCCTTTTCCCCACCCATTACAAGTAATGGTACCGTAGGAAAAGGGGTAAATCAATGATGATTTTCTCCTAAAATGTTTCTGTCGGAAATGAAGCTGTCCGTCGTATAATCATATCAGGAAACATGCCGTACTAAGGGAGGATCTGCCGTGAAGTATGATTTTGAGACGCTCATTGACCGCCGCGGCCATGATGCGATCGCCGTTGACGCTGTAGGAAGTGAACAGTTTAAGGGCACAGCTCCGTCAAAGCCCATGAAGGGATTCGACGAAATTCCGATGTGGGTAGCCGATATGAATTTCCCGACCGCAAAGTCCATTCAGGATGCGATCATCGCCCGGGCACAGCATCCGGCATTCGGGTATTTTGTCCCGACAGACCAGTACTACGACGCGATAGCCTTCTGGCACCGGATCCGCAAGGGCGTCACCGATCTTTCACGAGAGGAGATCGGTTACGAAAACGGCGTCCTCGGAGGCGTCGTATCCGCACTGAAGGTCTTTGCCTCCCCCGGGGACGCGGTTTTGCTGCACAGCCCGACCTACATGGGATTTACCAGCTGTGTGACAGGTAACGGGTATCACATCGTCCACAGTCCGCTGAAAACAGATACTTCCGGTGTATGGCGGATGGACTATGAGGACATGGACCGGAAGATCAAAGAAAATCACATTCACATTGCGATTTTCTGCAATCCGCACAATCCGTGCGGAAGGGCCTGGAGCCGGGATGAGATCCGGGCGGCCATGGAAGTGTATGAAAGAAACGATGTCTGAGTCATCGTCGATGAGATATGGTCCGATCTCCTCATGAACGGACACGTCTACACACCGGCTGCGTCCGTGAGCGACTGGGCAAAGTACCACACCGTCAGTTTCTATGCGCCGTCCAAAACCTTCAACCTTGCCGGTCTCATCGGCAGCTACAGCGTCATTTACAACCGTGCGGTCCGCGAGCGGGTTCAGGGCATCAGCGCGAAGCTGGTCTACAACAACATGAATGTCTTCTCCGAGCACGCCCTGATCGGTGCATACAGTGAGGAGGGAAACGAATGGCTGAACCAGCTGCTGCCTGTCCTGTCGGACAATGTCAACCTGGCATACGACATGGTCACGCAGAAATTCCCGGGTGTCTTCACATTCCGCACTGAAGGAACATACATGATGTTTCTTGACTGCTCCGGATGGCTTAAAGAACACGGCATGGCGCAGAGAGAACTTCTTCAGAAAGGCTGGGACTACGGCATCGGCTGGCAGGACGGGCATCTCTTTGAAGCTCCCGACTGCATCCGGATCAATCTCGCCTCCCCGACACACCGCATCCGGGAAGCACTGGACCGCATGGACCGGTACGTCTTTAATGCCTGAAAAAAGGGGCTGTGAAAAAACACAGCTTATAAAAAGAAGAACCAAAGGTTCATAAGAGCCCGAGGTTCTTCTTTTTGTGTTAAAATTAAATTGCGATGTTTAATATTAACAACATTTATTCTAATCCAAAACAGGCAGTTTTGCCAATGCTTATTTCTGATTATCTGGATATTTGTGATCCGGTGCTGACATTTGACAGATTTATGGGAGAAATCAAACTGGAGAAGTATCTGAAGCACTTACCGAAACATTATACGGGAAGGCTCAGATATAACCCGGTCAGCATGCTGAAAACTGTATTATTCGGATTCATGATGAATGGCTATATTTCATTGCGTGAACTGGAGGACCAGTGCAGGGTCAACCTCCGTTTCATGTATCTTATGGAGCATGAAACCCCCTCATATCGCACGTTCGGATACTTTATCAATGAAGTCCTCGGAGATTCCATTGAAGAAATATTCAATGACATAAATAAAAAGATATTTGAGACAGAACATGTGGACCTCCAGCATCTTTACATAGACGGTTCCAAGTTTGAAGCGAACGCAAACAAATACTCCTGGGTCTGGAAAAAAGCCACGGAGAAATCAAGGTACCGGCTTTTCAGTAAAATAACAGCACTATTTCATGTGATAAACGAGGAATTACAGTACACGGACATGCGGTTCAGCATCAATACAGAATACGCTCCCGAATATATCAGAGAAGCCGCAGAAAAATATGCTGAACTGTATCAGCTGAAAGAAACAGAGTTTGCCCATGGAAGAGGCCATCACAAAACGATTCAGCAGCGCCATTATGAGAAGCTTGTGGAATATGCCGCCAAACTCGAAGAATATGTTGAAAAGATCTCCATCTGCGGTGATGAAAGAAACAGTTATTCCAAAACGGATCACTCCGCCACTTTCATGCGCATTAAAACGGACTATATGAGGAATGACCAGCTTCTTCCTGCATATAACGTTCAAGTTGGCGTTGCCGACGAATATATCGCTGTCATTGATGTAAATCACTATCGCTCAGATATGGACTGTTTTATACCGCTAATGAATAAATTCAGGGGCGTTTATGGTTTTTATCCGAAATATCCTGTTGCAGATGCAGGATATGGCTCCTATAACAACTATATATTCTGCGAACAAACCGGAATGGAAAAATATATGAAATTCCCCATGTTCAAGAAAGAGACGAAAGACAGGAATTACCGTGATGACCCATTCCGAGCCGTGAATTTTCCAATCGGTGAAGATGGGGTTATGCGCTGCCCAAATGGAAAAGAGTTTCACCTGCAGTACCGCCGAAATGTAAAAGGAAATCAATATGGAAGGCAGGAAGAGATCTATCAATGTGAAGATTGCAGAGGATGTCCCTATGCAGAGAGATGCAAAAGGACAGATAAGAACCGGACCGTAAGGATCAATCAGGAACTCACGGCCATGCATCAGGAAGTAATCAACAATTTGGAAAGTATCCATGGGGCACTTCTCAGGATGAACCGATCTATACAGGCCGAAGGAACATTTGGCATCATGAAAAATGACAGATGGTACAAAAGAATTGTTCGAAGAGGCCTCAAATCAGTGCTGCTTGAGGTGTTTCTGGTTTCTATCGGGCAGAATCTCTATAAATTTCACAATAAGCAGATGAAGAGAAGCATTACTGCATATACCTGATAATCATCGGATTTATGGGGTAAGGGGGATTATACGCTTTTTTAGAAGAAAGATTACTGGTATGCAAGTAAAAGAAAGGGACGTGTGAAAAGTTTTCATTTTTTCACACGCCCTTTTTATTTACATTTCCAGTTCCGTATAGAATGCCTTCAGCACGCCGGCCGACTTGTGCAGCGCTTCTTCCTCATCGGGCTGCAGCTTGATCTCGACAATCTCCTTTGCTCCCGTCTTGTCGATGATGGTCGGAACGGACAGAAATACGCCGTTCAAACCATACGCTCCGTCCACGTTCACAGAGACCGGATAAATCTGGTTTTCGTTGAACAGAATGGATTTCACGATGGATGTCGCCGAGGCCGCGATGCCGTAGCAGGTATTGCCCTTGCGGCTGAAAATCTCCCATCCGGACCTGGCCGTCATCGTAAGCAGGCTCTGCTTTGTCGCCGACCCCGTGCGCGGCGCGTTGTCCCGCATCACGTCGTCGATTTTCTTGCCGCCGATCGTTGCCGAATTCCACACGACAAATTCACTGTCGCCGTGCTCTCCACAGACAAATGCCGAGACGCTCTTCGCATCCAGGTCATAGAGCCTCGCGAGCTCGCAGCACAGTCTCGCGCTGTCCAGATTCGTGCCGCTGCCGATGACCTGTTTTGCCGGAAGCCCCGAGATCTTCCACGCATAGTAGGTCATGATGTCGACCGGATTGGAAATCACCAGAATGATGCCGTTAAAGCCGCTCTCCATGATGCTGCTCACAATGCTCTTCATGATCTTCATGCTGGGTGCGAGCATCTCAAGCCGGCTCGTGGAATCCTTGGGCATGGGAGCTGAAGCCGTAATGATGACGACCTCCGCGTCAGCGCAGTCTTTGTAGTCACCGGCGTGAACGTTTATATTCCGGTTCATGAAATACACCGAATGCGCCATGTCAAGTGCTTCCGCATAGGCCTTGTCTCTGTTGACATCGATGAGAACAACTTCTTCACACAGTCCCTGATTCAGAATGCTGTACGCTGTCGTCGACCCTACGTTTCCGGCCCCGACGATCACAACCTTCGAGTCTTTAAAGCTCATTTTTCTTCTCCTTTATCTGTCGGACCCCAGGCCGCATGCGTTTTTGCGTGCGCTGCAGTACAATCTGTGAGTCCAGGTTTTGTCCTTATTATAGCATCATCCTCTTACCCGGGCAGCAGAAGGCAGCAGATCAATGCCGCGCTGATGGCGGGTCCGAACGGAAACCGTCTTCTGTGTATACTCCGCGATGTGATGATCCCGAAAATACAGGCAAGAATGATGCACCACAGCCCTCGTTTTACCCCGAGGTACAGCCCGGCGAGAGCAAACAGTTTGATATCTCCCCCGCCAAAATGCCCGGCTCCGGTAAAATGCTCTCCGATCTGTGAGATGAGCACCAGGAGCAGAGCAAGAAGTGCGGCGCTGGCCAGACTCAGAAGAAGTGTCTGCCATCCTGACGTGCAGAGAAGGAAAATCGTACGGCATACGGCAGGAAGCCGGATCAGCGGATTCGGAATAACAGCCCGTTCCCAGTCCGAGACCGATAAAAACAGAAGGCACAGCTCCAGAACGCCTTCACACAGAATTTCAGGAAAGGACCCTGCGCGAAGCGCTGTTAGTGCTGCCAGGAATTCAAACAGGAAAAGATACGGTGCGCGAAGAGAAACCGCACACCTCCGGAAACGGAAAAAAATCAATCGTATGTCTCCATTTTCCATGCATTTTTTGTGGCGTCCATACAGTGAATCTGATACACTGAAGACTCAGGTTTCATTTCGGGGGAATGTATGATGAACAGTCTGGCAGGAAAAATCAGGAACAAAACGTCGCTTCGCTCTCTCATCGCGATGGTCTCGGCCATCGCGTTTCCGGTTGCGCTTCAGAATCTGCTGACAACCACGGGCAGTATGATCGACACCATTATGATCGCATCCCTTGGCGAACAGAGCGTCGGCGCCGTCGGGCTGTGCGCGCAGTATTCCAGTCTCATGTTTTCGGGATACTGGGGATTTGTCGGCGGCGGAATGCTGTTCTTCTCCCAGTTTTACGGCGCGCAGGACCACGACAATATCCGGCGTTCCTTTGGCATGACGCTTGTCTTCATGATGATCTCCGGCCTCGTGTTCGGAAGTTTTGCCGTATTCGCGCCACTCTCCGTCATGCGTCTGTACACGGACAATGAAGCCATCCAGCAGATCGGTGCCTCCTACATCCGTCTCGTCGGCTTTTCCTATCCGTTCCAGGTGATCGCCATGGCACAAAGCGCACTGCTCCGCTCGACCGGTCACGTGCACATCCCGCTCATCGGCGGTATCTGCGCGATTCTCACCAATTTCACCGTTAACTTCATCCTGATCTTCGGGCACCTTGGATTTCCTGCCATGGGTGTTGCCGGTGCGGCTGTCGGCACGATCGTCTCCTGCATCGTCAACGTCGCGGTGATTGTGTTTCTCTCAAAAATCCGCCGCATTCCCTACGTGCTCGATTTTTCGATGCACTTCCGCTGGAAGCGGCCGCTGCTGAAGGAATATCTGGTGAAATCCGCTCCGATCATCGCCAATGAAGCTCTGATCGGCATCGGCAACATGATGATCAACATCGTGCTCGGTCACCAGGCAGAGTATGCCATCGCCGCGACAGCGGTATTCCGCACACTGGAGGGAATCATCATCGCATTCTTCAGCGGCTTCTCCAATGCGGCCACCGTTCTCATCGGCAAAGAGATCGGCGCCGGAAAACACGAAGAAAGCTGGTCAAGAGCCTACCGGCTCATCTACCTGTGCCAGATTCTCACCCTGAGTGCCTGCCTCGCGCTCATTGCGCTCCACACGCCGCTGCTTTCCGTTATGGGGCTCTCCGGCGATTCGTTCCAGACGGCATACGGAATGCTTCTTATCTACGCGGCGGCTGCCTGCATCCGCATGGGCAACTGGTGCATGAACGACACCTACCGTGCAGGCGGCGACCCGGCCTTCGGCTCGTCCCTTGAGATCCTGTTCATGTTCGGCATGGTGCAGCCGGCGATCCACCTGGCAAATGACTTCTTTCACTGGCCGTTCCTGGTGGTCTTCGCACTCTGCTACTGTGACGAACCCGTCCGCTACATCATCATGCAGATCCATATGTATTCCGGCAGATGGATCCGCCCGGTGTCCGGTCCCGGGAAAGCTGCCATCGGCGCATTCCGCGAGAAATATGGAATTGTCATGCGGGAGAAAAAAGGAAAAGAAAAAATTTGAGACGCATTGGTGTGTCAGGCTCTCATGCGTCTCGTTCAAACAGCAGCCGGCCGCTTCGTTTTGAAACGGCCGGCTGCTTCTTTCTTCATATTATCCGGCCTTGGCCGCGAGTGCGGCACTGCCTTCCGTGATAAACTGCTCTGCTCCCTGTTCGGCTGTCATCTGACCGTATGCAACCTGCTCAAACACCTTGTTGAAGACGCTCTTGGCCTCAGAAGCACCTGCCGGATCCGGCGGGTTGATATTGGAGCTGTTCGGAGCCGCGACATCCTCAACATATGTATAAATCAGCTGGTCTTTTTCCGTCAGCTTTTTCACTACATAGTCTGCAATGTCCGAATTCATCGGAATTCCGCGCTCGCCTTTCAGGCAGTCATTGGCTCCCTCGTCGTTGATCAGCCAGTTGATGAACTTCGCGGCTTCCTTCGGATTCTTCGCATCTCTGGAAATTGAGAAGAACTGTCCGGCTTTCAGGAAATTGGACTTTTTCGGATCCTTGCTCGGCCAGGTTGTCATCTGAATATTCTGGCCTTCCTGCGCGTTGTTGCACACGGCAATGTACATATTTGACCACTGGAATGCACACCACGAGCGGGTGTCCGGGCTGTCTCCGTATGTCAGAGCGTCCTGCTCAACCGTGCCGATAGAACGGTCTGCGAAAACGGCCGGCTCAATCATCCAGCCATCCTTAAACCCGTCCACGTACATCTGAAAATACGGAGCCAGCTGTTCCTTCGTGCACTGGATCTTGTCCTTGCCGAACATAACCACTCCCTCGGCTCTCATCCAGTAGCTGAAGAGGCCGTCGGCAATGCCATACGAAAGGTTCGTCTTGTATCCGGTCTTCTCGTAGATCGTCCTGCTGACTTCGATGAACTCGTCGAGCGTCATGTTGTCCTTGATCGTCACACCGGCCGCATCGGTGATTGCCTTGTCGTACATAAGTGCCGGTGCGTTGATCCCGTTGCAGACCGCGACGAATTTTCCGTCGACGGTTCCGGCGTCGATCATGGACTGATTCCACTTGGAAGTGTCGATCGTACCGTCCTTGACGAACTCATCCAGCGGATAGAGCTGATCACTGTTCGTGTACTGCTCCACATAGGCATAGTCCTGCTGGATGACATCCGGAAGGTTGTTCCCGGCCGAAAGCGTCGCCAGTTTCTGCCAGTAGTCGCCCCACTGGGAGAACTGTCCTTCGATCTGCACATTCGGATTCTCCTGCATGTACAGGTTAATCGCATTCTGTGTGTTTTCGTTGCGCACCTGGTTCCCCCACCAGGCAAACACCATGCTCACCGCATCACCCGATCCTCCGGAAGACGCCTTGGTGGCAGCTTCCGACGCGGAAGCGGACGCTGAAGCAGATGCCGTTGAATCCGCAGCACCGGACGACTGCGCGGCATTTCCGCCTCCGCAGCCTGCCAGAAGTCCTGCGCCCGTGCACGCGGCCAGAATCCCGGCAAAAAGTTTCCTCTTCGTCATAAAATACCCTCCTGCAGTCCGGGCCTGTTTTCACGTCCTGCCCGGAATATCTGGTGAGATGATTCTATCATGCAGAGGCATATTTTACAATATGGTTTTCTGTGGCAACTATATTTCCATACATATTGAACAATTTTTGCGTGTGTCAGTTCTTTTCTGCCTCCAGGCACATCTGCATCGCCTTTGCAAACGCATCTCCGGTCCGTTTCCCGCTGTCCTGAAAGTGGTTTCCCGGGTTCATCTGAAACTGTACGTCACGGATGTTTCCGCATCTCTCATCGATGGCTTTCTCAAAGACTGCAACCTGACGTTTCATGCAGCTCCCCACAGTCCGCAAAAGCGGATTTTTTGCCTTTTCTTCCCGGTCACCGAGACTCAGGCTGTAAACACGCGCAAGCGGGGCGTGCGTGTCAGCATACCCGGTCCAGCCGTCGACCCACACGGACGGGGAAGCCGCCGCACATCCGGCGAAGGCATCCGTCTGGAAACTGCTCCAGAGCGCAAAGAAGCCGGCCAGTGAATAACCTCCGATGATCAGGCGGGCACCGGGCGAAAGCCGCATTGCCTCCGGGATTACGTTTGCGCTGATGCGCTCCAGAAACTTTCCGGCGTCCGGGCCGAATTTCCGGTTCCCGTAGGGCGCATCTGCCGTCCAGGGGACCAGTTCCCGTTCCCAGTCCAGAACCGGAACACTGACAAGAAGAAACGGGATTCCGGAAGTCCGGACTGCGCAGATTTCCTCTGAAAGCGCCTCCGTGTCGTGTTCATCTGTCGGCTGAATCAGGATGAACGGCGCGCGTTCTTCGCCGTACAGCAGACAGTCACGGTCTCCTGCCGGAATCGTCATTCCCTGCACTTCTGTTTCTTTCATCTGTACATTATCCTCCCGTGAATTCCGGTCCCTCACTGCTTCCGTCCGAATAGTCGATTGCAATGCCCGGCTGGACATTGTAACAGAACACACAGAAACGCAGTCCGGCACCTCCGTCTTCAAGCGACTCCGCCTCTATAAGCACGCCCCGGGCAACCAGGTCACTGCCCTCAAAGACCGGCGTCACCCGGTAGTGAACGTGGAAACCGGTGCTGCGGATGAAGTCCGCCGTCTCATTTTCGTATGGAAGCATGCCTTCCACGTTCATATAGCGGGTGCCGGTGATCAGATTCTCCGGATTGGCGTTTTCTCCGGACAGCTCAAAGGCGATGAGGTGACACCGGTTATAAAGGTAATTTCCTTCTATTCCGTCATACTTGACCGTGTGCCAGCCGGAAGGTTTAACCATGCCGATGGAACCTCGCGGCTCTACCGGCATCAGATCCTCTCCGAGACACGCCTCGGCCGGTCCGCACCGCCCGAGTGTGTCGAGATCTGAAAACGTTTCGTATGAATCGGTGCTTCCCGCTGCATCCTGAAAGAACGGAACATTTCCGTTTACCGTGACGGACGGACTTCCCGCGTATTCCGGGATCTGGTCATAGTCAAACGTACCGGCTGTATCTGCCTGTTCTGTGTAAACCGCAGCAGGTTCTGTCTCATATGAACTGCCGCCGCTGCCGGCCTGTGACACAAACGGCCCCATCTGAAACTGGGCGGCGATCGCAGCCGCCAGAAATGCCAGGATCGGGGCGCCGGCCAACACCTGTCTGCGTTTTTTTCTCTTTCTTCTCATGCGTTTAGTATAGCAAAAACCGGACCGGACCCTTAAACATAAGGTCCGGCCCGGCATCTTTAAAAGGCTTACGGGTGATTTACTCTTCTTCCCAGTTGTGCCATACGTTCTGAACGTCGTCGTCCTCATCGAGTGTCTCGAGGATCTTGTTCATGTTGGCGATGTCCTCGGCGCTGGTCAGCTTAACCGTCGTGGACGGGATCATCGTGACTTCAGCCGAAGCCATCGGGATCCCGGCGTTTTCAAACGCCTCTTCCACATCGTTGAAGCTGTCCGGATCGGTGATAATCTCGTAGGAGTCTTCCTCCTCGGAGATGTCCTCTGCGCCCGCCTCGAGTGCGAATTCCATCATCGCGTCGGCGTCCTTGTCGCAGTCTTCTTTTGCGACGATGATCTGCCCCTTCTCGTTGAACAGGAACGATACGCATCCCGGTGTGCCGATGTTTCCGTTTCCTCTGGTGAAAGCGTGACGGATGTTGGAAGCTGCGCGGTTGCGGTTGTCCGTCAGTGCTTCGACGATGATCGCAACGCCTGCCGGGCCGTACCCCTCATAGCGGATGGTCTCCAGTTCTGCCTCCGTCGAGTTGGCAGCCTTCTTGATGCTGCGCTCGATGGTATCATTTGGCATGTTGTTGGCCTTGGCCTTCGCGACCACAGCCTTCAGCTTGCTGTTGTTATTGACATCCGGGCCGCCCTCTTTGACAGCGACCATGATTTCCTTGCCGATACGGGTGAAGATCTTGCCCTTCGCCGCATCGTTCTTTTCTTTCTTTGCGCGGATATTGGCAAATTTTGAATGTCCTGACATACTAACCTCTATCGTCTTTTTGCTTAGTTATTCTGCATCCTTGATCGAGAAGCTGAATCTTCCCATTCTGTCCTTCCCCAGGCACTTGCAGCGGACGTGGTCGCCGAGCGTGAGAACATCCTCCACGTGATCAATCCGCTTCCTGGCGATCTTGGAGATGTGAACCAGCCCTTCCTTACCCGGTGCAAACTGGATGAACGCGCCGAATTCTTTGATGGAAACAACGCGGCCTTCATAGATCTTACCTTCCTCGAAGTCGGACACGATGGTCTCGATATACCCCTTCGCCTTGTCCATGCCAGCCTGATTCGTTCCGCAGATGGATACGAAACCGGAGTCATCGATGTCGATCTTGACGCCGCACTCTTCGATGATGGCGTTGATGTTCTTGCCTCTCTGTCCGACAACCTCGCCGATCTTGTCCGGATCAATCGTCATCTGAATGATCTTCGGCGCATATTCATTGACAGTCGGACGCGGCTTCGCGATGCACGGAGTCATAACTTCATTGATGATGTACTCTCTGGCCTGCTTCGTTCTGGCAATTGCTTCTTCCACGATCGGGCGTGTGAGGCCGTGAATCTTGATGTCCATCTGGATGGCGGTGATGCCGTCATGTGTTCCGGCCACCTTGAAGTCCATGTCACCGAAGAAGTCCTCCAGCCCCTGGATATCGGTGAGAACGACATAGTCATCATCGGTATCGCCGGTTACAAGTCCGCAGGAGATACCGGCAACCTGCTTTTTGATCGGAACGCCGGCCGCCATGAGCGACATGGTGGATGCACAGATCGAAGCCTGCGAAGTGGAACCGTTGGACTCAAATGTCTCGGAAACCGTGCGGATTGCGTACGGGAACTCCTCAGCACTCGGGAGTACCGGGATCAGGGCCTTCTCGGCGAGCGCGCCGTGGCCGATCTCGCGTCTGCCCGGTCCTCTGTTCGGCTTTGTCTCGCCGACGGACCATGACGGGAAGTTATACTGGTGCAGATAGCGCTTCGATGTGATGTTCGGATCAAGACCTTCGATCTTCTGCGCCTCGGAAAGCGGAGCCAGGGTTGTGATATTGCAGATCTGTGTCTGTCCGCGGGTAAACATCGCCGAGCCATGCACTCTCGGGATAATGTCCACTTCCGCTGCCAGCGGGCGGATCTGATCGATCCGGCGGCCGTCGGGTCTCTTGTGCTCCCTGAGAATCATCCGGCGCACGGTCTTCTTCTCATACTGATACATCGCGTCCGGGATTCTCGCGAGCCACTCCTCGTTATCTGAGTACTTTTCCTTCAGCCTGTCGGTCAGCTCGTCAATGTTGCGGTCTCTCTGCTGCTTGTCGTCCGTGAATACAGCCGTCTCCATGACGTCATCCGGGATGTCCTCATGAATTGCGTTCATCAGATCTTCCGGAACGGCAAAGCTCTGATAGGTGAATTTCTCTTTTCCGCACTCCGCCACGATTTTTTTAATGAAGGCAATGATGGTCTGGTTCACGTCATGGGCCTTGTAGATGGCCTCGATCATTTTGTCTTCCGGAAGCTCCTTCGCGCCGGCCTCGATCATGATGACCTTTTCGGAAGTCGAAGCGACCGTCAGCTGGAGATCGCCCTCATCCCAGTCCTTCTGGCCGGGGTTGATGATGAACTCACCGTTCTTCATGCCGACCTGCGTCATAGCGCACGGACCGTCAAACGGAACATCTGAGATGCTTGTCGCGATGGAAGAACCGAGCATCGCAAGCAGTTCCGGACGGCACTCCGGGTCCACCGAGAGAACGGTGTTGTCGAGAGCCACGTCATTTCTCAGGTCCTTCGGGAACAACGGGCGCATCGGCCGGTCGATCACGCGGGACGTGAGAACCGCGTTGGTGCTTGCCTTGCCCTCGCGCTTGTTGAATCCGCCCGGAATCAGGCCAACGGCGTACATCTTCTCCTCAAAGTCAACGGAGAGCGGGAAGAAATCCACGCCTTCTCTGGGCTCCTTGGAAGCTGCTACAGTCGAGAGGACGACTGTGTCACCGTAGTGCATGAACGCCGCGCCGTTTGCCTGGGCTGCGACCCTGCCGATGTCAACGCGAAGCGTCCTGCCGGCCAGTTCCATGGAATAAGTCTTGTACATCTGTGTTGGTTTCTCCTTTTGCTTCTTTTTCTTCTTTCCTTCGAACACGCTATAAAAAACGCAGGGGATTGCCTTGTTAAGCGGCTGACCCTGCGTTTACAGACGAAAGCCTTTGCTTTCGTTCTTTACTTTCTCAGACCGAGCTTCGCAATCAGGTTACGGTAGCCCTCGAGATCCTTCTTCTTGAGATACTCGAGAAGGTTTCTTCTGCTGCCGACCATCTTAAGAAGACCTCTTCTGGAATGATGATCCAGCGGGTTCTTCGCGAGATGTGCGTTGAGCTCGTTGATGCGCTCGGTGAGGATGGCAATCTGAACTTCCGGCGAACCTGTGTCTCCCGGCTTTCTGCCATACTCGTTGATGATCTGTGTCTTCAGTTCTTTGCTGATCATAGTGAATCCTCCTGATTCAAATTCTTTCGGCCTGTCATTAAGGGACGGTCGGAGTTTCCGGTTCCTGAATGACGGCTCAACGTGCTGATTGTATCACAGCGCCGTGTGCAGTTGCAAGTATTTTTGCGACGCCTTTGCGTCCTCGTGCATCTGTTTCTGCAGGCGCTCAAGGTTTTCGAATTTCTTCTCCGGGCGAAGAAACGCGCACAGCATCACCTCAATCGGGCGCCCGTAGTCCTCCCCCACCCGGCTGTAGCCGAACAGGTTCGTCTCAACCCGGATCTGATTCTCCTTCTGTCCGATGGTCGGCCGCACCCCGATATCCGTCACACCGTCGTATACCCTTCCGCCCAGTCTTGTCCGGCTCGCATAGACGCCATTTGGCGGCAGAAGCTTTCGCGCCTGCGGGTAGAGGTTGAGGGTGGGCATATCCATCTTCCGTCCGAGCTGATTTCCGAGTGCCACAACACCCGCCACCTGGTAGGGGTGCCCGAGCATCTCCGTGACGTCCTCCATCCGCGCCTCCATGAGTTTCCGGCGCACCAGAGTACTGGAGATCTCCTGCCCGTTCCACCGCTCCTTTTCCATGACAAATGTCTCAAATCCCGCATCTTTTCCGGCTCTGACAAGCAGGTCAGCATCCCCGGCGCGCCCTTTTCCAAACCGGTAGTCACTCCCGACGACAACCGCCTTTGCGCGCAGTCTCCTGACCAGAATCTCGCCGATAAAATCCTGCGCACTCATGTTCATGAGCTCTTCGGTGAATGGAAATTCCACCTCATATGCCAGTCCCATCTGCTCAAATGCGTGCCGCCTCTCCTCATTGGTGCTTAAAAACCTCTGTCCGGACGGCGGCAGCAGCCGGAGCGGGATGTGGTCAAACGTGAAGGCAGCCGAGAGGAGACCTCGCTCCCTTGAAAGCTCCTCCACTTTCCGAATCAGCTTCTGGTGGCCTTTGTGCACCCCGTCAAATTTTCCGAGCGTCACGGCACTGTCCGACGGCAGGTATAAATTTTTCGTTCCGTGCAGATACTGCATCCGTAAATTTTCTCCCATCAGACCATTCCCACCAGAAACATCTTCTCCGGGACCAGCTGTCTTTTCTCCATCCGGTAGATTCCGATAAAATTCCCGTCCCTGTCGAACACGCGAACCCGCGCCTCTTCAGGAAAGTCTGCCCCGTCTGCAGGAAAGCTCCCGCCATTTCTCACGCGAATGCCAAGAGCGGGCGGAACGGTTACAGACGGCAGGTCAGCATAGATGTCCTGTACCGGGAGCAGCAGTCTCTCAGCCTCTCCCTTGTCAGCTGCCTGCTGAATCTGCTGAAGCGTCAGCGAGTCTTTCGCGTCATACTGCCCGACCCGGGTACGCAGAAGGCTTTCCATTGCGCCCCCGCAGCCAAGTACGCACCCCACATCCGCGCAGAAGGTGCGCACATAGGTTCCTTTGGAGCAGCGGATCGTGAAACGCACACGGTTTGAAGGGCTGTCCCCTTCGATATCCATATCGTTGACGTGCACATCGTAGATGGTGACGTGCCTCGCCTCCCGTGCAACCGTCTCTCCTCTTCTCGCGAGCTCATACAGGCGCTTTCCGTTTACGTGCAGTGCAGAGTACATTGGCGGGACCTGGTCATATCCGCCGTCAAAAACGTGCAGTGCGGCGAGAAGTTCGTCCCTTGTCACCCGCACGGCTTTACGCGAGAGGATGCTGCCGGTCATGTCCTGCGTGTCGGTCGTAACACCGAGCTGCAGGACCGCCTCATACGTCTTCACTCCGTCCGTCAGGTCCCCGATCGCCTTCGTCGCGCGGCCGAGTGCCACCAGAAGAACCCCCTCCGCCTCCGGGTCAAGCGTCCCCGCGTGGCCGATATGCTTCTCGTGCAGGATACCGCGGAGTTTCCGGCAGACATCAAAGGACGTATATCCCTTTTCCTTGAATATATTCAGAACACCGTCCATGTCGTTTGTCTCCTGTTAAATTTTATCGCCGGCAGCGTTATGTCCCGCTTTGCGCCTGCGCATCTTCAAGCTGCTGCGCGATCATCGCCGAGATCTCATTGATTATCGCCCGGGAGCGCCCGGAAGCCGTAAAGCCTGCCGCCCGCGCATGCCCTCCTCCGCCGTATGCGACGGCAATCTTTGACACATCGATGAATTTTTTCGATCGGAGGCTCACCTTATAGACGCCCGTCTGTGTCTCATACAGAAAAATCGCCACCTCGACGCCTTCGGTCAGCCGCAGCTGTTCGATGACGCCTCCCATATCCGCACCCGTGACGCCGTAAAACTTCATGACCGATTCCGGAATAACCGAGAAAATACAGCGGCCGTTGAAGAAGAGTACACTCTCCAGGAGCGCCCGCCCCAGAATCTGGTTCTGCACATACGTCTTGGAGTAAAAACTGTTGTCGATGATGGATGTCGTGTCAAGACCTCTGTCCATAAGATCACCGGCGATTTCCATCGTGTGGCGGCTGGTGCAGGAATACTTGAACACACCTGTGTCGTGGACAATGCCGGTGTAAAGGCACTCTGCCGTGTTCCGGCCGATGTGTTCCGTCCCCATCAGATCATAGAGGATCTCACAGGTGGAGCTTACATCCGGGTACACTTCATTGTCCTCTGCAAAATCACCCGCATTGCTCTTGTGGTGATCCACGCAGAGTCTGCGGCCGGCTGACCGGTACGCAGGTGCGAACGGGTCGATCCTGTCCAGTGTGGAACAGTCGCAGATCATAAACAGATCATATACCTTGTCCGCGGAAAGTTCCGTGTGAATCTCGCCGCAGCCCGGCAGAAAGGCAAGTTCCTTTTCCGGTTCCTGCAGATACACATTTGTCTGTATCTCCGGATGATTGTCCTTCATATAATTCAGAACAGCAAGGACCGAACCCGTGGCGTCGCCGTCCGGGTTGATGTGCGCCGTCACAGCCAGACTGGATACACCCTTCAGGTATTCCTCAAGCTTCTTCATCTTCCGGTTCCCCTCCGGCCTCCCGGCGCTTCTCTTCGGCGGCCTTGTCCTTCGCAATGACATCATCGATGAGTTTGCTCATCCGGACGCCGTTTTCGATCGAGCGGTCCGGAACGAAGGTGAGCTCCGGCGTATTGCGCAGGTTTACGTCTGCCGCCAGCTCTTTCCGGATAAATCCGGCAGCGCTGGTAAGGCCTTCCATCGTCTTTTTCCGTTCCTCTTCATCTCCCAGGACACTGATCATGACCTTGCAGGTCTTGAGGTCCGGGGCTACATATACATCGGTCACGGAGGTCAGCGGAGCGATCCTCGGATCCTTCAGATTCCGGATAATTCCCGACAGCGATCTCTGAACTTCCGCGTTGATCCGTACGTTTTTTCGGCTGTTTTTGCGCATATCTTTCTCCTGTAGGGTAACACGCATGTGTCTTAGAAAAGCGGGTCCTGCCGCTTAAAAGAATGTGACAAGACCCGCTTCATGTATTATACACTTTTTCCCGTTTACTTTCTCGGAACTTCAACCATCTCGGATGCCTCCACGGTGTCGCCTTCTGCGAAACCGCCGAAGTTCTCAAACACAATGCCGCATTCCAGGCCGGCCTTTACTTCCTTTGCCTCGTCCTTGAAACGCTTGAGGGAAGCGATCTTTCCTTCGAAGATCTTGTCCTTGCCGCGGAATACACGGGCTGTGGACTTTGCGGTGATGCGGCCGTCTGTGACCAGTGCACCGGCGATGTTTCCGACGCCGGAAGCCTTGAAGATCTGACGGATCTCCGCGTGGCCCATGATCTTCTCCTCGTAGATCGGCTCCAGCATGCCCTTCAGAGCATCCTGAACATCTTCGATCGCGTTGTAGATGACCGTGTACAGGCGGATGTCGACATTTTCCTCGTCTGCTGCCGTCTTTGCCTGATTCTCCGGTTTGACGTTGAAGCCGATGATGATGGCATTGGACGCGGAAGCCAGAATAACATCGGATTCGTTGATGTTTCCGACGCCGGCGTGGATAACCTTCACCACAACCTCGTCGTTGGAAAGCTTGAGAAGACTCTGCTTCACGGCTTCCACAGACCCCTGTACGTCCGCCTTCACAATCAGGTTCAGCTCCTTGACCTTGCCGGCCTTGATCTGGCTGAACAGATCCTCCAGCGACACGCGCTTCTTGGACTCCTCGACCAGCTGTTTCTTGCCCTGCGTGATAAATGTCTCGGAAAAGCTTCTCGCCTCGCGCTCCGTGTCAAATGCCTTCAGTACCTCGCCGGCATTCGGAACGCCGTTAAGTCCCTGAATCTCAACCGGGACAGACGGTCCGGCTTCGCGCACGCGCTTGTTCTTGTCATTGGTCATCGCGCGGACACGGCCGTAGTGCTCGCCGGCAGCTGCGAAGTCGCCGACATGCAGTGTACCTTTCTGAACCAGAACTGTGGCAACAGGACCTCTGCCCTTGGAGAGCTGTGCCTCGATGACGATTCCGCGGGCATCGCGGTCCGGGTTGGCGCGAAGATCGAGGATATCAGCGGTCAGCATGATGGTCTCAAGAAGATCGTCAACGCCCTCGCCGGTTTTCGCGGATACCGGACAGAACTCGGTGTCCCCGCCCCAGTCCGTTGCGACAAGACCGTACTCGACGAGTTCCTGCTTGACCTTTTCAACGTTGGCATTCGGCTTGTCGATCTTGTTGACTGCCACGATGATTGTGACATTGGCAGCCTTTGCGTGGTTGATTGCCTCAATGGTCTGCGGCATAACGCCGTCGTCCGCCGCAACAACCAGAACCGCGATATCGGTCGCCTGGGCGCCGCGCATACGCATGGCGGTGAAGGCCTCATGTCCCGGGGTATCCAGGAACGTGATCTGGCGGTTGCTCTTGGTCTTTACGGTGTAGGCGCCGATGGCCTGGGTGATGCCTCCGGACTCCTTCTCGGTGACATGCGACTTGCGGATATAATCCAGCAGGGATGTCTTACCGTGATCGACGTGGCCCATGACGCAGACAACCGGCGGACGCGGCACAAGATCCTTCGGATCTTCTTCCGGTTCTTTGAGAAGTTCCTCGATCGGATCCTTGACAACTTCCTTCTCGCACAGACAGTTGTACTCGAGAGCCAGCTGCTCGGCTGTGTCATAATCGATCTCGTCATTGATGGTTACGGCCTTGCCGGACAGGAACAGCTTCTTGACAAGTTCCGCTGCCGGCACCTTCAGCATGTCCGCAAAATCCGAAAGAGAGACAGATGCCGGAACCGTGATGGTACGGATGGAATCCTCTTCTTTCTTCTTCTGCTGTTTCTTGTGACTCTGCTTGGCGAGAACTGTCAGATTTTCCTTCTCATCGTCCAGAATCTCTTCTTTCTTGTGATTCTCCCGGCGGCGTGAGTAATTCTTTGCCTCCGGACGTGCCGAAGCTGCAAATCCGCCCTCTCCGGACATTTTCTTAGCCGCGCCCGGACGGGATCCTGCTCCGAAACTTCTGCCCTGCGCAGCCCTGTCCTTGTTATAACCGCCTTCCTGACGGTCATTTCCGCGGAAGCCTCCCTGCCTGCCGCGGTATCCGCCCTGGGACGAGCCCTGGCCGTTCCGGCTGTATCCGCCGGAATACGTGGACCGGTCGCGGTTTCCCTGACCGTTTCTGTCGTTTCCGCCGCGGCTGTAGCCTCCCTGGCCCTGGCTGCCGTTCCTGCGATAGCTGCCGTTTCTGTCGCCGCTGTTTCTGCGGTCGGAACCCGTACTGCGCGAACTCTGTCTTGCCTTCTGAAGCTCGCGCATCTGGGCAAATACATTCTGCCCGACTTTCAGGTCGTCGCTCGGTTTTCCGGTCGGAGCCGCCTCACTCTTCACTTCCTTTGCAGCCTGCTGCTTTGCTTTTTCCTTTTCCGGTCTGGCTGTTCTTTCCTGCTCCCGGTGGGCCTCAGCTGCAGGTTCCGCCTCCTTATGGTGCTGCTCTTCCTGGCGCTGCGGCGCTTTTTCGGCAGCCGGCTCGGATTTTTCCGGTGCGGAAGCCGCCTCTCTTTCCGGCTCCCTAGCCTGCTGTTCCTGCGGTTTTTTCGCAGCTTCTTGTACCTTTGTATGCTCAGCGGCAGTCTTATCTGCTGCCGGCTTCGTCTCTTTTACCGCCGGCTCGCTCTCCTGATTCAGGGCTGCGGCTTTCGCATTGCGGTTTCGGATCTGCTCCAGCATCTCTTCCTGTGTCAGTTCTCTGGCCTCTTTTACCGGTGCCGTGCGCTCCTGCTCTTCTTCCATGGCTGCCCGCTGCTTCGCAGTGATCGGCCGCCTGGCCGCCGGCTTTGCACCGCCGTTTTTGCGGATCCCGCTGCGGTCTGAAGACTTCCTTCCGCCTGCCTGTCTGCCCCCTGTGAAAGCGCCGGAGTGATTCGCGTTTCCGGACTGACGGAAATCAAAATGGAAGAAGGTCCGCGTCTTCTTCTGCTTGTCGTCAGCAGCCTTGGCCTGCTGGGTCTTGTTCTCTTCTCTCTGTTCCGGCTTCTTTTCCGGATTCTTTTCGTTATCTGCCACTTTCCTGTCTGTACCCTTCTTCTTTCCGAACTTTTCACGGACCCTTTCGGCTTCTTCCTCCGTCAGGCCGCTGGAAGCTTTGTATTCTACATCCGCCGTACTTAAGAAATTCACGATGTCTCTTGAATTCTCAATCCCCAGTTCTTTTGCCAGTTCATAGATTCTCATACCGACCTCCTCCTAAGAATGAGCCTTTCAGGGCGACATCCGTTTCCGGATTTGTTCTGCAAATCCCGGATCCGTGACTACAGCCACCGACCGGTATGCTTTTCCGCAGAACTTTCCGAGTTGTTCTTTTGTTCCCAGCCGTATGCACGGGACCTGGCGGTGCGCACTCATATCTGAAAAGTGCTTTACCGTGTTGTCCGACGCGTCCTCCGACAGAATGACAAGCGCCGCCTTTCCTTTCTTCAGGGCATTTTCAGCGGAAAATTCTCCGCTGCAGCTCTTTCCGGCTCTGGTCGCCAGTCCGAGCATGCCGAGCGCCTTTTCTCTGGATGTTTTCTCTTCACTGCTGTTCAAGTTTTTCCAGTTCCTCCCCAAGCTGCTCGTATACCCGGGGCGGGACATTTTCCCGGAATGCCTTGTTCAGTCCGCCTGTCATCTTTGCCTTCTGAAGGCACTGCGGATCGCGGCAGATGTAGGCACCCCGCCCGTTTTTCCTTCCCGTCGTGTCCAGGGCAAATGTGTCGTCCGGGAGCCTGACAATCCGGATCAGTTCCTTTTTCGGTTTCACCGTGCGGCATCCGACGCACTGGCGCATCGGGATCTTTTTTTCTGCCAAACGATCACACTCCTGTCTTAATCTTCCCTGCCGTCTTCATCCGGAATGTCTTCCGGTGCGTTCTCTGCCGTACTGCCTTCCTCCGGCATATCGCCGTCATCCAGATAGATACGGTCTTCTTCCGGCTCTCCGTCGTACTCTTCTTCGCCCTCAAAGTCTTCGGCCGCATCCGGGTTGGCTTCATAGAATTCACTTTCCGACTTGATGTCGATGTGGTAATTCGTCAGCTGAGCCGCAAGCCGTACGTTCTGTCCGGTTTTGCCGATTGCAAGAGACAGCTGGTCGTCCGGAACGATTACGATTGCCTTGTTGGCGCTGTTGTTTGTCCGTCTGCGCCCTTCCGTCTCATCCTGGGTTTCGTCGTCATCGCCGATCTCACCGAAGATCTGGCTTACGGAAGCGGGGCTTAAGGCGTTGCCGATAAAGATGGCCGGATTTTCGTCCCAGGCGACGACATCGATCTGCTCGCCGCCCAGTTCGTTTACGATCGTGCGGACGCGGGTGCCTCCCGGTCCGACGCATGCGCCGATCGGATCGACATTCGGGTCACTGCTGCTGACGGCAATCTTGGTCCGGCTCCCGGCCTCGCGGGCGATGGACCGGATCTGCACGATGCCGTCGTGAATTTCGGACACTTCTTCCTCGAACAGCTCCTTGACAAGCTCTTTCGCGGTTCTGGAGACCTCGATGGTCACACCGGCCTTTCCGCCGTCTTCGACTTTCTGGATGTACACGCGGATATGCTCACCCGGATGATATACCTCACCGCGGATCTGATCCTTCTCCCGGAGCATCGTCGGCGTGCGGTACTCTTCCGACTCGTCTTGTCCGGCTCTTCTGCCCGGCGTGATGGTGTCGCTTCTCAGGTTGATGAGAATATCGCCGTGATCGGTTACTCTCTCAACCTTGCCCGTGACAATGTGCCCGACCATCGGCGCGAACTCATTGACGATCGCTTCCTTCTCCTTCTCGCGGATCTTCTGGATGATGGTGCTCTTCGCCTTCTTTGCCGCCGTTCTCTTGAATTCGTCCGCGCGCATCTCAAGGCGCATCATCGAGCCGATCTGTGCGGAAGGGTCAAGCTGTCTGGCCTTTGTAATTCCGATGTTCATCCACTTTTCCGGAGAAGTCCTGTGGTCCTCGTCGGAAACGACGGTACGCTCGGAATAAATGTGGATCTTTCCGGTCTCATGGTCAATATCAACTTCTACATTGGTGGCTTTCTTCGCGCCGGAACCGGCAGCCTGGCGGCGGGAATCCCCCTGCTTTTTTTCGTACTCCGCCTTGTACTCTTCCTTGAGCGCGTCTTCGATCGTCTGGAACATGAGTTCCCTGCTGATTCCCTTTTCCTTCTCGATCAGATCGAGCGCTTCGAGAAGCTGCTTTCCGGAATCGACGACGGCATCTTTCTTCTTTCCAGCCATTTTCCTTTAATCCTCCTGTAATCAGCCGGCAAATGCCAGACGTATGAGGGCCAGGTCTTTCCTGTCAAACGTCTGCTCAGAGCCGTCTTCCATCCCCAGCGTCACATGGTCTGCGTCAGCTTGCTTCAGAACAGCCGTGAATTCTTTCAGTCCGTCCTTCGCTTCGTAGAGCCGGACATCAACCTTTCGGCCGATGCTGTTTTCAAAATCCCTCGGGCGCCTGAGCACTCTCGTGAGCCCGGGTGAGCTCACTTCAAAAGTGTATGCGTCCTGAATCAGATCTGACTTATCCAGAATCTCATTTGCATCCCGGCTCACCGCCTCGCAGTCATCGATACTGACGCCTCCGTCCTTGTCGATCGTCAGCCGAAGGTACCAGTCTCTGCCCTCTCTGGTGTACTCACAGTCCCAGAGCCTGACGCCGTGCGCTTCAAGAACCGGTGTGAGCAGCTTCAGAGCTCCGCTCTCAATCCTGTCTTTTGCTTTCAAATGTTTCTCCTTTTGATCAGATCTGTATGTTCCGCCGGTTAGTTGGCGCCGGACCTAATAAAAAGAGTGAACCTTACGGTCCACTCTTTTTACTGATATCCGAGTAGCTTCTAGGAGAGTCGAACTCCTGTCTTCGCCGTGAGAGGGCGACGTCTTAACCACTTGACCAAGAAGCCATTCGCTCGCGCCCATTTAATATACACAATATGGCAAATGATTGCAAGCACTTTTTTCGGATTTTCAAAAAAACTTTTACGACGCCGCAAAAATGGCTCCGAAGATCCCGGCTGACGCCAGTCCCATAATGACGCCGGCGATGACGACGCCGAGCAGTACAGCCGCGGTGCTTTTCTTGAACCCCATGTCCAGAATGGACGCAGCGAGAGTTCCTGTCCACGCTCCGGTTCCCGGAAGCGGCACTCCCACGAAGAGCATCAGTGCCACGAAAAGTCCTCTTCCCGCCTTGGCCTTCAGCTTTTCGCCTCCCTTTTCGCCTTTCTCCAGGCAGAAGGTGAAGAACTTTCCGATGAACCGCTTGTCCTTTCCCCATTCAAGGAGACGTCTCGCAAACAGATAGATGAACGGCACCGGCACCATGTTGCCGATGACACTGACAATGTAAGACGGCACGAGCGGCAGCTGCATGGCCTGCGACACGGGGATCGCGCCGCGCAGCTCCACGAGCGGCACCATGGAGATCAGAAAGATCCACAGGTAATTTTTAATCATGATCATCCTCAGCTTCCTTTATCGTATCCGGTGTTCCGGATCACAGCCCGCCCATCATGTCAAAGATGGACAGCTGGTTCGATTCTGACATACCATCCAGCAGATGTAAAGAGTCAAGCTTGTCGATGACGGTCTGTCCGACCTTCGCGCGGTTTTTCAGATCTTCCTTTGACAGGAACTTTCCCTTCTCCGCTGCAATCTCAATCGACTCTCCGGCGACTTCGCCGATCTTGCTCACCACCTTGAAGGAAGGCATGATCTTTCCGTCAATGATCTGGAACCGTCTCGCTTTGGCCTTGTAGATGTCAATCGGTACGAACCGGAAGCCTCTCGCATACATCTCCTCCACGATCCTCATGTCCTTGAGCGCGTCTTCCTCCGGTCCGGTAAGGGATCCCGTCTTCTTTTTCTCGCGGTACTCCGCCAGGTACCCAGCAAGCACCTCCGGCCCCTGCGCCATCATCTCATAGTCGAATGCGTTCGCGCGGATCGAGAAGTAGGCCGTGTAGTAGGCAAGCGGGTAGAACACCTTGCAGTAGGCGACGCGCCACGCCATCATTACGTAGGCTGCCGCGTGCGCCTTCGGGAACATGTACTTGATCTTCTGACAGGACCCGATGTACCAGTCCGGAACGCCGTGTGCCTTCATCTCCTCGATCCACTCGGGCTTAAGCCCCTTTCCCTTGCGGACTTTCTCCATGATGGTAAATGACTTCTCGTGGTCCATCCCCTTGCCGATCAGGTAGGTCATGATGTCATCGCGCGTGCAGATCGCCGTGGAAATCGTCGCCTTTCCCTCCCGGATGAGGTCCTGGGCGTTTCCGTGCCACACGTCGGTTCCGTGCGACAGACCCGATATGCGCACCAGGTCCGCAAACTGCTTCGGCCTGGTCTCCTTCAGCATCTGCATGGCGTTGTCCGTGCCGAATTCCGGTATGCCCAGCGCTCCCAGCTCGCACCCGCCGATCTGATCCGGCGTGATTCCCAGCGATTTCGTGCTCTCGAACAGCTCCATGACTTCTTTGGAATCCATCGGGATCTCCATCGGGTCAAGGCCTGTCAGATCCTGCAGCATGCGGATCATCGTCGGATCCAGGTGCCCCAGGATGTCCAGCTTCAGCAGGTTGTGGTCGATACTGTGATAATCGAAGTGCGTCGTTGTAATCGGCGTCTTCATATCATTTGCCGGGTGCTGCACCGGTGTGAAGGTGTTGATGTCCTCGCCGATCGGAAGTACGACGATGCCGCCCGGGTGCTGGCCTGTCGTGCGGCGCACATCCACGCACCCGGCTGCCAGACGTTCCATCTCGCACCGCCGCTTTCGGATAACGCGGTTCTCCTTTTCGCCCATATCCTCGAAATAGTGCATCACAAATCCGTAAGCCGTCTTGTCCGCAACCGTGCCGATGGTTCCGGCCTTGAAGGTCTGGCCCTTTCCGAAGATAACCTCTGTATAGGCGTGCGCCTTACTCTGATATTCGTTGGAAAAGTTCAGGTCGATATCCGGTTCCTTGTTCCCCTTGAACCCCAGGAACGTCTCAAACGGAATGTCAAATCCCATCTTCTTCAGCTTGTGGCCGCACTTCGGACAGTACTTGTCCGGCATGTCGATCCCGGCGCCTCCCGCGTGCTTCTTGCATTCCGGATCATCAAAATCCACGAAGTGGCAGACCGGGCACAGATAATGCGGCGCCAGCGAATTGACCTCCGTGATTCCGGCCGTATACGCGGCAAAAGAGCTCCCGACCGAACCCCGGGAACCGACCATATATCCGTCGTCATTGGCCTTCCAGACGAGCTGCTGGGCGATGATGTACATGACCGAGTAACCGTTGGAGATGATGGAATTCAGCTCCTTGTCGAGCCGCTTTTCCACAATGTCCGGCAGGACGGGCCCGTAGATCTCGTGCGCTCTTGTCGTGCAGATCTTCCGCAGTGTCTGGTCAGAGTTGGCGATAACCGGAGGCCGCTTGTCCGGACGAACCGGAATGATGGGTTCGCACATGCGGCGGATTCTCTCCGGATTTCTTACCACGACTTCAAATGCCTTTTTTGGCCCGAGATAGTCAAACTCATGGAGCATCTCGTCCGTGGTGTGCAGATACAGTGGAGCCGGATCCTCACCGCCCATTCCCTTTCCGGCAAGAATTATGGACCGGTAGATCTCGTCCTCCGGGTTCAGGAAATGCGCGTCGGATGTGGCGACGACCGGTTTGTGAAACCGCTCGCCCAGATTCACGATGCGCCGGTTCATGTCCCGCAGGTCCTCGTCACTGTTTATGAAGCTCTCGTCATCTTCAATCAGAAAGTGGTTGTTGGCCAGCGGCTGAATCTCCAGGTAGTCATAAAAATTTACGATCCGCGCAATTTCCGTCGGTGTCACGCCGCGCAGAAGCGCCTGGTAGAGTTCGCCCGCCACACACGCGCTCCCGATGATGAGCCCCTCCCGGTATTTGAGAACAAGGCTCTTGGGGACCTTCGGATAGCGGTAAAAATACTGCATATGCGAGGCGGTGATCAGCCGGTAAAGGTTGATCCGCCCCTGCTCACTGGCCGCCAAGATAATGGCGTGATGCTGATGCAGCTTTTTTATCGTGTCATCACTCATGCAGCCCCGCTCATTGAGCGTGTCGAGATCAAAAATATCCCGTTCCGCAAGCATCCGGATCAGGCAGATGTAGATTCCGGCCGTCACCTCCGCATCATCCACAGCCCGGTGATGATGAAATCCCGTATTTACATTAAAATACCGGACCAGTGTCTCCAGTCTGTAGTTGTTCAGTGACGGGACGAGAAACTGGGCGAGCGTCATGGTATCCACGATCGTGAAGTCGGTCTCAATTCCCATCGCGGCCGCCTTCGCGGTGATGAAGCTTGTGTCGAATTCCGCATTGTGCGCGACGACCGCCGCATCGCCGATGAACTCCAGGAACTTCGGAAGTACCTCCTCCACGGGCGGTGCTTCCCTCACCATCTCTCCGGTGATACTGGTGAGCTCCGTGATCCGCGGCGGCACGCCCTCAAGCGGCCGCACAAACGTCGAAAAGCGGTCGGAGACTTCTCCGTTCTTTACCTTGACGGCGCCGATCTCGATAATCTCGTTGTGCTCCGCCGAGAAGCCGGTCGTCTCGATATCAAACACGACAAATGTATCCTTCAGGCTCTGTCCCTTCGGATTGACCACCAGCTTTCTTGTATCATCAACCAGGTACACCTCACAGCCGTACAGCACCTTGAAATCAAGATTCTCCCGCGTTTTGTCGTAATCCTTATAGAGCCCCTGCATCGTGTGATACGCATCGGTGAATGCCTGCACGACGCCGTGGTCCGTGATCGCGACTGCCTTGTGCCCCCATTTGATCGCCTGTTTAATGATGTCCTTTGCATAGGACACGCCGTCCATGTCGCTCATCTTGGTGTGGCAGTGCAGCTCCACCCGTTTGTCGGCGGACAGGTCCTCCCGTGTCTTCCGGTGATCAACAGACTTGCGGATACCCTCCACGCGCGTGATTGTAACATCGCCGCCCGCGTATGTGTCCACCTGCGTGATGCCGCGCAGCAGGATAAAACTGCCCTCCCTGATGTACCCCTTTACATCCGGCAGTTCTTCATTCCTCAGAAACATCTTGCAGGAGATCGTATCCGTGAAATCCGTTACGTCAAACGTCAGAATCACACGCTCTCCGCGAATCGGAAACTCCTCGACCTTGCGGATCATGCCGTCAATCGTCACGCGGCCCATCTCCGTCTCAATCGAAGAAATCGGGACCGGTTCGTCATCAAAATCCCGGCCGTAGAGCACATCCGGATTCTCCGGCTTGCGATAGAATTTCTTCTGTCCGTTTGTTTCTCCCTGCCGGTATCCTCCGTGACCTGTTCCTGCAGCAGTGGCAGCCGGTGCGGATGTCTTTGCTGCAGGGCGGCTCCCGCCGTCTGATGGCTGCGTCCGGGTGAGTTTCTGCGCGGCCGCCTGCCGCCTGGTGCCGGCCTCTGCCCGGTTCTGGATCTCCCGGACACGGCGGTCCATTCTGGCGGCCTTTTCTTTCAGAAATGCCTCCTGGTTGTCGGTTTTTTCCTGCATTTCAACCAGGACCGGACGGCCGAAGCGCACCCGGAATATCTGTTCAAAGTACTGCTGAAGCGAATCCTTGTACGAGTCGGCGATCATGCCGCCCGGCACACAGATCGTGAGGACATTGTCCGTCAGATCGATGTCAGACGCCGTGTAGAGCGAAAAAAGAAGGGGCCAGTACTGACGGAGTTCAAAGTCAATACTGTCCTTGTATTCTTCCACAATATATTTCGGCGTATACTGCTCCGGGAGGTGATAGCGGTCCATGATCCGCACCCGCCCGTCCTTCGGAAAATACTGCTTTTTCAGCAGCTTTTCCGTCTCAAAGAGCTGCCGCTTCGGAAGAATCCGGGAGCTCATCGTGTAGATCAGCACACTTGTGTGCGTCGTGGTCTGGGATATTTTCGTGACAGTGACATCCGCCAGGCTCTCCCGCAGATTCTGCGGGAGATTCAGCTGGCGAAAAACATCAAAAAACAGCATAGAACTCATTGCCAATTATCCAGTTCTTTCCTGAGCGCCGGCAGCAGCTGCTCTTCCGGCAGCGTAGCGATGACTTTGCCGCGGCGCATGACGAGCCCTTTTCCTTTTCCTCCGGCGATGCCGAGATCTGCCTCCTTCGCCTCGCCGGGGCCGTTGACGACGCAGCCCATGACGGCCACCTTGATGTTCAGATCCGGGTAGTCCTTCACCAGATCTTCCACCTGTTTTGCGAGACCGATGAGATCGATCTGCGTCCGGCCGCAGGTCGGGCAGCTCACGACTTCGATGCCGCCCTTTTCAAGCCCCAGCGTGCGCAGAATTTCTTTTGCCGCTTCCACTTCCTTCACCGGGTCGTCCGTCAGCGACACCCGGATCGTGTCTCCGATCCCCTGTCCGAGAATCAGGGCGAGTCCCACGGAAGACTTGATCGTGCCGCGAAAAAGGGTGCCCGCCTCCGTAATGCCGACATGAAGCGGATGGTAGGTCCTGTCCGCGATCAGCTCATGAGCCTTCACGCACATCATCACGTCCGATGATTTTATGGAGATCACGAGATTGTCGTATCCCATGTCTTCGATCATGTGAGCCTTGTCCAGGGCGCTCTCCACAAGACCCCCGGCGGTCACGCCGCCGTACTTCTCAACCAGATCCTTTTCCAGAGACCCGCTGTTTACGCCTACCCGGATCGGGATGTTCCGCTCCTTTGCGCAGGAAACAACCGCTCTGACCTGGTCTTTTCCGCCTATATTACCGGGATTGATGCGGATCTTGTCCGCTCCGTTCTCCATGGCGGCGATCGCCATCCGGTAGTCGAAATGAATGTCTGCCACAAGCGGAATGTGGATCTGTTTCTTGATTTCCTTAAGCGCCAAAGCTGCCTCCGGCGTGGGAACCGTGCAGCGGATGATCTGGCATCCGGCTTTTTCCAGCCGCAGGATCTGTTCGACCGTCGCCTTCACGTCCTCCGTCCTGGTATTGGTCATGGACTGAATGGCAATGGGATTGTTCCCCCCGATCTTCACGCCGCCGATGGAAACTTCCTTTGAAATTCTTCTGATCCGGTTCAACAATAGACTCCTTTTCTCTCCTGTAATTAAGAAGATGCTCAGAACAGTCTTGTTATGTCGTGGAACAGCACATAGATGCTCAGGGCGAACAGGAATACCATCCCCACCATCTGTACCATTCCCTCGTGCTCTTTCTTCATCGGTTTGCGGCGGACTGCCTCGATGATAAGGATCAGGATCCTCCCGCCGTCAAGTCCGGGCAGCGGGAGCAGATTCATGACCCCGAGATTCGCCGAGATCGCCTCCGTGAAGAACAGAAGGTTCATAACCACGTAGAATACGCCGTCCGGACGGCTGGCATTCACGACTTCACTGACTGTCTGAACGATGCCGACAGGGCCCGAGAGATCGTTTACGGTCACCTGGCCTGTGAACATCATGCCGAGGCTCTGTATGACAGCCTTGCTCCAGTACCATACATCCTGCGCCGCAGCGGCAATCGCCGAAAGCGCTCCGACTTTCTGACGGGTCCCCGGAACCGTGATTCCGGTGTAGTACCCCACGCTCGTCTGAAGCTGCGGCGTCACGGAAACGGTCATGAGCTGACCGTTTCTCTCGACCGTCACCGCTACGGAGCTGCCGCCGGCCGCGCGGATTGCTTCCACAGCGGAATTTCCGTCCGTTATATCTGTATCCCACACCTGGCGGATGATGTCGCCGGACCGGATGCCGGCCCTGTCAGCCGGAGAATCCTCCGTCACCGAGCTCACCGTGCTGTCGCTCTGCAGCAGGATGCCGATCCGGTACGCCTGCTCCTTCTGCCGCTGCGGCACGACACTGGTCTCATACGTTACACCGTCCCGCACGTAGCTGATATCAAGCGTCTGCGAGCCATGGTACGAGATATAGAAGTCATAATCCCTGGCAAATGTCATCAAGTGCCCGTTTACCCGTTTGATCTCATCTCCCGCCTGAAGGCCCGATGAAGCGGCAGGCGAATCTTCCGCCACGCTTCCGATGACCGGCTTATCAACTCCGACATTGCCGATCACCAGTACGCTCAGAACAAAAGCCAGAAGGAAATTAAAAAGAGGCCCCGCAAGCGCTATGCTGATGCGAACGCCGACGTTCTTTTCCGAAAGCCTGGCACCATTTCCGTATTTTTTCAGCAGTTCCCGGGTATGGATATCCCGGTCCGTCAGTTCATCTTCCCCCGCTTCGTCTTCCGGCGCCTCCCCCGCGCCCGGTTCTTCGTCATCCGCGCCCAGCATCATGCAGTAGCCGCCGAACGGAATCGCATTGATGCAGTAATCCGTGTCACCGTGCCGGTGTTTGAACAGATGCGGCCCGAATCCGATTGCAAATTCCAGAACCGCAACGCCATTTGCCCTGGCGGCGAGAAAATGCCCGAACTCATGGACGATGATCAGGACGCTGATGAGAAGTACAGACAGCAGTATGTTGATGATCATGTAGTTTATCCTTTATTTATGTTTCCTGCGGAGGAGTTCATATGTCTTTGCTTCTGTCTCCAGAATTTCCTCTACCGACGGGTCTGCGACATAGGTACAGGCCTGCATGGCCTCGTCGATCATGGCCGGAATGTCAAAGAAGCCGATTTCATCCTTTAAGAATCTGGCAACCGCGTACTCGTTGGCGGCATTAAACGCCGTCGGCACATTGCCGCCTGCTTCCGCCGCTTCGTAGGCAAGCTTCAGGCCTGTGAACGTATCCATATCAGGCTTCTCAAACGTGATTTTCCCGAGTTCAAAGAAATCGACGCGCTTTGAATTCAGCGGTTTTCTGTGCGGAAAATACAGGGCGTAGGCGATCGGAAGACGCATGTCCGGGCTGCCCAGCTGCCCCATGATCCCTCCGTCCTGAAACTGCACCATGGAATGAATGATGCTCTGCGGCTGAACGATGACCTGAACCTTCTGTGCCGGTACGTCAAAAAGCCACTCCGCCTCCATGACCTCCAGTCCTTTATTCACCAACGTTGAGGAATCAATTGTGATCTTGTGCCCCATGTTCCAGTTCGGATGTTTGAGGGCATCGGCGGCCTTTACATGGACAAGCTCATCGTGTTTCATTCCACGGAACGGCCCGCCGGAGCACGTCAGAAGAATCTTTTCGATCTCGTCATGAAACTCGCCGTGCAGAGACTGAAATATCGCGGAGTGCTCCGAGTCCACCGGGTAGATGGTAATTCCCTTCTGCTTCGCAAGCTTCGTGATGATGTGACCCGCCGTGACGAGTGTCTCCTTGTTGGCCAGCGCAATCTCCTTCCCGGCTGAGATAGCGGCAATTGTCGGGCGGATTCCCATCATACCGACAACTGCGGTCAGAACCGTATCCGCTTTTCCGTACGTGGCGGCTTCCAACAGGCCTTCATCGCCGCTCACGACCTTTACATCCGTGTCCGAGAGCAGTGCTTTCAGGTCACCCTCAAGCGACTTGTCCGCGACGCTTACCAGGCTCACGTGAAACTCCCTCGCCTGCTGCGCCAGCTTTTTAATGTTGTGCCCCGCAGCCAGAGCGACAGCCTGAAGTTCCCCATGGCTTTGCCGGATCACATCCAGTGTCTGACTTCCGATGGAACCGGTCGATCCCAGAATCGAAATTCTTTTCATATCCGCTCCTTCTTTCCGGTGAATACCGTCTGTCTTTTGTCTTCAGCTCTTCAGCATGACCAGCAGCTGAAATGTGTAGTACACAGCCGGAGCCGTGAAAATAACAGAGTCAAAGCGGTCCAGAATACCGCCGTGTCCCGGAATAATCCGGCCGTAATCCTTAATGTCATGATTGCGCTTGATGGCAGATGCAGACAGGTCTCCGAAAATTCCGAACACTGCGCCGATGACACCAGTCATGAAGAAGATCATGCCCTGTCCCGGAATGTCCAGCATTCCCAGTGAGTGCATTATGAATCCGAAGATGAGCGACGCCAGGCCGGATCCGAGGATGCCGCCGACAGCCCCTTCGATTGTCTTATGCGGCGAGAGCTGCGCAGCCATCTTGTGTCTTCCGAAGGCTCTGCCCGAAAAGTATGCACAGGTATCATTGACCCAGCTTCCGGCAAAGATAAGCCAGGCTGTGTACTCACCGTTCGGGAGGCATCTCGTCTGATAAATGAACGAAATCATGACGCCGGCCCACACAAGACCGAAATACGCATAGGAAATCTGCTCCGTCCGGTATTTCGGGAATGTCACAACATACACCATCATCTGTGCCAGAAATCCACAGCACAGGATCGCTGTCTGCAGAAGCATTCCGCCCGCCAGCAGACTCAGATAATAAATAAACAGCGTTATAAAACCAGCCACAGCGGGCGCCGTTCTTCTCATATCCACCGCGCGGTAGAACTCAAACATCCCGACAGCTGAGCACACCAGGCAGAAGAAAAACAGGAACCAGCCCCCGAAGACCAGTGCTGTCACGATGAGAACTCCCAGTACGCATCCGCTGGCAATTCTTTTCTTCATGTTCTGTCTCTCCCTTCATGCTTTCAGGATTTAACCCCTCCGAAACGCCTCTCGCGCTGATTGTACTTCTTCACCGCTTCGATCAGTTCTTCTCTTCCGAAATCCGGCCAGAAAACATCGGTGAAATAAAATTCCGTGTATGCAAGCTGCCACGGCAGATAATTACTGAGCCGCTCTTCGCCGCTGGTGCGTATGAGCAGGTCCGGGTCCGGCAGGTCTCTTGTGTCAAGATGCCGGCTGATCGTCTCTTCCGTGATCAGGTCCGGACCAAGCTTTCCTTCCTGCACCTCTGTTGCGATCTGCTGTACCGCGCGGGTTATCTCATCCCTCCCGCCATAGTTGATCGCAATGGTGAACTGAAGACCGGTATTGGTCTTCGTCGCCTCTTCCAGCGCGACAATCTCGGCGAGCAGATCTTCTCTCAAGCCTTCCCGGCGCCCGATGATGCGGCAGCGGACGTTGTTCTCATTGCACTCGCCGATGTAGTCGTGAAGGTATTTCTTCAGAAGCGTCATCAGCGCCGAGACCTCTTCTGCCGACCGTTTCCAGTTTTCCGTTGAAAAAGCATAGATTGTCAGGTACTGGACACCGATATCATCGGCGATCCTGACGACTGACTTTACATTGGATGCACCCGCCGCATGCCCGTATGTGCGCGGCATATGGCGCTTTTTTGCCCAGCGTCCGTTTCCGTCCATGATGATGGCAACATGACAGGGGATAACAAGACCCAGCTTCTCATTTCTGATATCCATCGCATTCCTCACTGCAAAAAAATCCGTAAGTGTCCCGCAGATTAAGGGGCCCCTACGGATCAGAAACCTGATCAGGCATCACAAAGTCATGACTTCGGTCATCTTGTTCTTCACTGTATCATCAATCTTTTTCGTGAATTCGTCTGTCAGCTTCTGAATGCTGTCCTCCATGTTGGAGAGCTCATCATCCGAGATCGTCCCGGCCTTGTTCTCTTTCTTGAAGCTGTCATTTGCGTCGCGGCGGATATTGCGGATGGCGACCTTCGCGTCCTCGCCTTTCTTCTTGACTTCCTTCGCGAGTTCCTTTCGCCTGTCTTCCGTCAGCTCCGGATATACAAGCCGCACGACCTTGCCGTCCGTGCCCGGCGTGATGCCGATGTCGGAGGTCTGGATCGCCTTCATGATCTCTTTGATAAGTGACGGATCCCACGGCTGAATCTGAAGCATTCTCGCCTCAGGGACCGATACATTGGCAACCTGCGGCAGCGGTGTGGGGGCTCCGTAATACAGAACCGTAAGCTTGTCGAGAATGTGCGGATTCGCGCGTCCCGCGCGGATTGCGGTGAGTTCCTCGCGAAGTGCTTCGTGGGATTTCTTCATCTTGTCTTCATATTCTTTCAGGTCGCTCATATCTGTCCTTTCAGGCGGTGACGAGTGTTCCGTTCAAATGGCCTGTCATCGCATTTACTATGCTGTTTTTTTCTTTCAGATCAAAGATCATCAGCGGAATGTGATTCTCCATACACATCACGGAAGCGGTGAGATCAATGACTCCCAGTTCCTTCTCCACGACTTCTTTGATGGAAATCTGTTCATAGCGCTTTGCCTGCGGGTCGATCTTCGGATCCGCCGTGTACACGCCGTCGATATTCTTTGCGAGCAAAATCGCATCCGCGTCAAGCTCTGCCGCGCGCAGGGCAATACCGGTATCCGTCGAAAAGTACGGATGTCCGGTGCCGCCGGCAAAGAACACAACCGTCCCCGAATCAAGAAGTGACACAGCCAGGTCCTTTGAGAACAGGCTCGTCATCGTTCCCACGGCAAATGGTGTCAGAATCCGCGTTGCAAGACCGTGATTGCGGAAAATCTCCGACACATAGATGCAGTTCATCACAGTCGCCAGCATGCCGATCTGATCCGCTTTTGTCCGGTCTATACCGCTGCTGGCCCTGCCTCTCCAGTAATTTCCTCCGCCGATCACGATGCCCACAGAGCTCCCGTTCTCCCGGATCTGCTTCACCTGATCTGCAATATTGCCGATGAGGTCATTATCATATCCGGATCCGCCGCCTGTCAGCGCCTCCCCGGAAAGCTTCAGAATAACCCTTCTGTATACAGTCATTACATCACCCCGCCTGATTTTCTGTATTATAGCATATCCGCCCGGCACTTAAAACATAAAACTGGCCGCTGCTTCCGGCTGCATTCCGATGCAGCTTCAGTATCGCGCATCGTTTCCAAACGCCGCGAAGCTGTACCCCTGGCTTCTCGCATAATCGAGAAAATCACCCAGGACCGCCGTATTCGTGTCCGACACGGCATGCAGCAGATAAATCGCACCGGGGTGAAGCTGATCTTGCATCTCCTGAAGCGCTTCCGTCTGATCCGGCTGTGCAGAAGTGTCCCAGTCGTGGTACGCGAAACTCCAGAACACACACTCAAACCCCATCGAGTTCATCAGCGCAAGGCTCTGCTCGGAGAACTGCCCTTCCGGATACCGGAAATAGCGCATCTCATACCCGTATGTGTCGTACACCTCGTCTTCCAGCGGCATCACATCCTCAACCTGCTCCTCGAGTGAATACGACGGCTCACCGGCCGACGGATGACTTATGGTGTGATTGCCAACCGTGTGTCCCTCTGAAATCATGCGCTGCAGAATATCCGGCTTGGAATCAAAGAACGCCTGCGTTATAAAAAATGTGCCCCGGATGCCCCGTGCGTCCAGTGTATCCAGGATTTTTTCCGTGTTCCCCACGTCATACCCGCAGTCAAAGGTCACATAGATCGTCTTTTCACTGGTGTCGGCCAGCCATACGGCATCATAATTCGTGCCGTACTTGCTCATGTAATACTTGTATCCGTTCGGGACGTTGTTTTCGTCTCTGTCGTTCAGGTTTGCCCCCGTTCCGATCGAAGTATTATCGAGTGCGCGAAGACTGTCCGTGATCTCAACCCGGTGGATCTGCCGTCCGCCGGACTGTGTCGTGACAGCTGCCGCCGTCTGGGACTGTGCGGACGTCTCACCCCTGGTCTCCTCCCCGGACGAAGCGCTTGCGATTCCGGATGCAGTCGGATCCTGCCCCGCCGCATTCCTGCGGCTGCTGAACGCGCTGACTCCGCCGACAAGAGCCACGACGACAGCCGCCGCAGAGAAGGCGGCCAGAATCATCTTCAGTCTGCTTCTGTTCGAGTACCATCGGCGCATATCCCGTCGGATCGGCACTCTTTTATTTTCTTTTCTTTCTTCCTCTTCCATCATTCCTCCATATATACAGCTGCGGTCTCTTAAAGGAAATTTCCCGGAAGATCCGCCAACGTTTAAAGGATAAAGGAAATTCCCGGATAAAACAAGAGAAACACCGGTAAAACTTTTCCATTTGCAGGCAGTTAAAAAGCAGCTGTACGGAGAAATCCCGCACAGCCGCTTTTTTAAAACTGTTGATTTTGAAATCAGTTGTTGATGAGCTTGTCGTCGTCGCTCCAGGAATACAGCTTTCTGATCTCTGCGCCAACCTTCTCCGACGGATGCTCGGCAGCCTTCTGGCGGAGCATCTTGAAGTGAACCTGACCGCCTGCCGGGCTCATGTCAAGCAGGAAATCTTTCGCGAAGGTGCCATCCTGGATATCGGAAAGAATCTGTCTCATAGCCTTCTTTGTATCCTCGGTGATGATCTTCGGGCCGGTGATGTAATCGCCGTACTCCGCCGTATTGGAGATGGAGTAGCGCATGCCGGCGAAACCGCTCTGGTAGATCAGGTCTACGATGAGCTTCATCTCATGGATGCACTCGAAGTATGCATTGCGCGGATCGTATCCCGCCTCGCACAGAGTATCAAAACCTGCCTGCATCAGAGCGCATACGCCGCCGCAAAGAACGGCCTGCTCGCCGAAGAGATCTGTCTCGGTCTCAGTGCGGAATGTTGTCTCAAGAAGTCCGGCTCTTGCGCCGCCGATTGCTGCGCCGTAAGCCAGTGCCATGTCCAGAGCCTTGCCGGTTGCATCCTGCTGAACCGCAACAAGCATCGGCGTGCCCTTGCCAGCCTGATACTCGCTTCTTACCGTGTGGCCCGGAGCCTTCGGAGCGATCATCGTAACGTCGACATCCTTCGGCGGTACAATGAGACCGTAGTGAATATTGAAACCATGTGCGAACATGAGCATATCGCCGGCCTTGAGGTTCGGAGCGATATCCTTCTCATACATTGCCTTCTGCTTCTCATCGTTGATGAGGATCATGATAATATCGGCCTGCTTTGCAGCTTCTGCTGCTGTGTAGACCTTAAGTCCCTGATCTTCAGCCTTCTTCCAGGACTTGGATCCCTCATACAGGCCGACGATAACGTCGCATCCGGAATCCTTCAGATTCAGAGCATGTGCGTGGCCCTGGCTGCCGTAGCCGATGATGGCAATCTTCTTGCCCTCAAGTAAGGATACATTGCAGTCCTGCTGATAGAAAATTCTTGCCTGCTGTGCCATTGATAAATACCTCCTGATCCTTTACCTTTATTCATTTTAAAATCGAAGTGCCGCGCTCCAGGGCCGTGATTCCGGTCCTCGCGATTTCTTCGATCTTAAAATCTTTGAGAAGCTCGATAAATGCGTGAAGTTTATCCTGTTCTCCGGTAATCTCGATAATCATGGATTCCGGTCCGGCATCGATAATGTTCGCGCGGAAAATGTCTACAATGGAAAGAATGTCCTTTCGGGTGGCAGCATCGCATCTTACCTTAATCAGCATCAGCTCCCGGTTGACAGAAGAATCCGGCGGAAGTTCCTTGATTTCCTTGACATCAATCAGCTTGGCCAGCTGCTTCTGAATCTGTTCAAGCACGGCATCGTCTCCGCTTGTGGCGATTGTGATCCGGGTGAGGCCCTCATCCAGAAGATGCCCGGCAGTAATACTCTCGATGTTGTATCCCCTGCGGGTGAAAAGACCCGCTACCCGGCTAAGAACTCCTGTCGAATTCTCAACCAGTATGGAAAAGACTGCATTTCTCAAGCTGTTTCCTGCCTTTCTGCTTGAAATTATCGCATATTATAGTGATTGCAATTTAAACTGTCAACCTGATTCCGCATTTACTTTGATTTTTTCGCTTTTACGCGTCGAATCACTCTGTCTTTCACCAGAAGTACGCGGAAATTCCAGCCATCGCATTCCGTTTCGAACGTATCGCCCACTTCCGGTATCCGCCCCATTCGGTCTGTCATAAACCCGTTGACAGTGGTGATGTCCTCGGGAACGTCAAAATGGACTCCCAGTTTCTCCTCCACGTCATCAAGTTGTGCCTGTCCGCTGATGATCCACGAGCCGTCCGTATCCGGGATAATGTCCCGGTCCTCCTCGTCGTGCTCGTCCTCTATATCTCCGACGAGCTCCTCCAGGATATCTTCCATCGTGACAATCCCCGCCGTCTGACCGTACTCGTCGATTACGACCGCCATGTGGATCTTGCGGTGCTGCATGATGCGGAAGAGCTTATTGATATTCTGCGTCTCCGGGATGAAATACGGCGGGATCAGCAGGTCATCCCCCAGATCCGAGAGCTGCCGGTTCCGGAGCTCCGGCTTAAGATACCCGCCGGCGAGATCCTTCAGGTGCATGATGCCAATGACATTGTCGATGTCGCCATTTATCACCGGGTGCCTGGAATACCGGTCCTCGACCGCCCTCTCAAGCGCCTCTTCCACAGTCATGGACCCGCTGAAGCTGTCGATCTCGGCCGTGTGCGTCATGATCTCATGCACCTGCGTATCGGAAAAATTCAGAACATTCCCGATCATCTCGGCTTCACTGTCACGCAGAGCTCCGCTCTCCTGCCCCTCATTCACAAGGTCGAGAATCTCCTCCTCCGTCACCTTGTCAGCTTTTTTTCTGTGAAAGAGTCCGGAAAAAAAAGTATCCTTTCGGTCCCCAGGATCATCCCCGTTCATGTGTATCCCCTGTTCCTTTCCATTCGATTTATTGTAAATTCCAGTCTGTGTAAAACCAGTCCCGGCGCAGTACGGTTTTGCCGCCCTTCAGATATACCCTCGGGATCCGCTTCCCGAGATCACAGACAAACTCATAATTAAACGTTCCGGCCTTCGCAGCAGCATCCTCAACCGTTATGACCGCTTCCCCCTGGCGCCCGATGAGCGTCACCGGCATATGCCGCTTCGCATCCGGGATGTCCGTCACGTCCGCCATGAACTGGTCCATGCACACGCGGCCTATGATCGGTGCTTTTTTTCCGCCTATGATGACCTGGCCTCTGTTTGACAGATTCCGCGGATATCCGTCGCCGTATCCGGCCGTCACCGTCGCAATGCGCGTCGGTCTCTTCGTGACAAATGTTCCGCCGTACCCGACAGCCGTTCCTGCCGGGACATCTTTAATCATTGCGATCCGGCTGGTGAGCGAGATGACCGGTTTAAGCTGCACCCCCGCTTTATTCACCGCATCGGAAGGATACATGCCGTAGAGCGATATTCCCAGCCGCACGCCGTCCATCCTGAAGTCCGGAAGATCGATGACAGCCGCCGAATTGGCGCAGTTGTACACCGGAATATCCACTCCAAGCCTTTCCAGCTCCCTGCGGAATGCATCAAAAAGGGCATACTGGTGTTTTGCTGATGCCTTGTTCGTCTCATCGGCTTTTGCAAAATGTGTAAAGGCACCGCGGATGGAGAGCTGCGGCAGAGCGGCGATCCGTTTCACCATTTCGGCATTTTCTTTTGTCGGCTCCATGCCGATCCGCCGCATACCGGTGTCAACCGCTATCTGGCACAGCGCCTCGTGGTTTATTTTTACAGCTGTATCCGAGAGCGCAGCTGCCGTCTCAAAATCAAAGACGACCGCCTCGATATCATTGGCGATGAGAAGACGGTACTCCTCCGGTTCTACATATCCCAGAAGTTTGACAGCTTTGTCTTTTCCGATTCCGTTGCGGCGCAGATTGACCGCCTCCGGAAGCGTCGCGACGCAGTACCCGTCCACAAGATCCTCAAGAGCCTTTGCAACGGGAACATCACCGCACCCGTATGCATCCGCCTTGACAACCGCATAGATCTTTGTCCCGGGACTCACGTTTGAGATCAACGCCTTTGCGTTGGCCCTCACCGCATCCAGATCGACAGTCTCATATAGCCTCTCATACCCGTCCGTAATACAGACCTCCAAACCATGCCTCCGGGGCACGCGAATTTGCCATTCATTTTAGCACATCCGGCAGATGTCTAACAATATCTTCCGCCAGCATGCATCGCTCTCCGAGGGACTTCGCCGCCGCGTCGCCGGCCGCTCCGTGAATATAGACACCGAGTGCAGCAAGCAGCGTATCATCCCGGCCTTTTGCATGCGCATATGCCTGAGCGAAAAGTCCGGCGAGCAGCCCGGTCAGCACATCGCCGGACCCTCCGACCGACATGCCGGAATTCCCCGCACAGGAAAGCCAGGTGCGTTTCCCATCCGTTATCACCGTACGTGCATCCTTCAGAACAACAAGGGTTCCAGTATTGCCGGCAAATTCCGATGCGGCACCGATACTGTCTTTTTTCAGTTCTGCAACCGGCAGTCCGGTCAGGCGGCTCATCTCCCCCATGTGGGGCGTTATCACCGTGAGGGCCTGCCTGCTCTTCATAAGTCCGATTCCTGCTTCCTTTTCAGCGGCCAGGCAGTTGAGGGCATCCGCGTCAAGAATCAGAGGGAGATTTTGGCACAGGCACTCGTGCACCAGGCGGTGTGCCGTCTGCCCGGTGCCAAGGCCCGGCCCTGCGGCGATGCAGGCGGCCCGCTGCGCAGATGCCGCAAGCGTCTGTGCAGCCTGTGTTTCGCTCTCCCAGGTGCTCACGATGGCCTCCGGCAGCCGGTTTAAAACCGCCAGCCGGTTGTCTTTATGTGTCAGTACCTCCACCAGTCCGGCACCTGCGTGGTATGCCGCTGAAGCGGCAAGACAGGCGGCACCGCCGAATTCCTGTGAACCGGCGGCAAGCAGCGCTCTCCCATAGGTTCCTTTGTTGGAGTCGGCCGTCCGGGCCGGCAGAAACGCAAGCTCTTCCTCACCGGGACAGCGGACCCAGTTTTCCGTTCCCGTCAGCACCGGCTCCGGCGCAAAACCGATCGGGGCGACGATGAGTTTTCCCGTGCAGGATGCACCCGGATACAGGAAATGCCCCCGCTTTGCGTACCCGAATGTCACGGTTTCATCCGCCCGGATCGCGGCCCCCTCCGCCTGACCGGTCGTGGCCATGACGCCGGAGGCTATGTCTATGGAGAGAACCCTTGCGCCCGCGTTATTGACCGCCTTGATAAGGGAAGCGTACGGCTCTTTCACAGGACGGTTCAGCCCGATCCCGAAAATCGCGTCCACGATGATATCGTAACCGGCAAGAACCGGCATCTCATACGCGTAATAGACCGGAATATTCAGCGCGGCGAGAATTTCCCGCTGCCGTTCGAGTTCCTCCGTTCCTTTTTTCTCCCGGCTGCCGAAAAGCAGAACATCTGCCTTAAATCCTCTTTCGTGCAGCTGCCTTGCGGCAGCAAGTCCGTCCGCACCGTTGTTCCCATATGTGCAGACACAAAGAATGCGGGTGTTAATGCCTGGCCTGAAATCGCGTATCAGAGCTTCGGTCACAGCCAGCGCCGCCCGCTCCATCAGAACCAAAGAAGGGATGCGGAACTTCTGAATCGATTCCGCATCCACCCGTTTTGCTTCTTCTGCTGTCAGAAGTGCTCTCATTGCTCTTCCCTTTCCTTCATACTCCCCTGGCCGGACAGACTGTATGACAGACGCATCAGACTCTCCGAGAGATGAACATTCTCAACCGGGATAGAATCCGGCACATTCAAATCCGTGTGCGCGAAATTCCAGATTGCTTTGATTCCGCTGTCTACAAGCACTTTTGTGATCGACGCGGCCGCAGATTTCGGCACCAGCAGTGCCGCGATCTCGATATGATTGTCACGGATGAAATCCGGCAGTTTGTCCATCATCTGAACTTTCACGCCGGAGATCTCTTTCCCCTCCTTTGCCGGATCATTGTCAAAAATTCCCTCCAGGCAGAATCCCCTTTTGCGGAAATCGCTGTACTTTGCAATGGCCTGCCCGAAATTTCCGGCTCCGATGATGATCATCGAGTGCGGGCGGTCAATCCCAAGAATCTTCGCGATTTCATTGAAAAGATGCTCAACATTATACCCATATCCCTGCTGCCCGAATCCTCCGAAATTGTTCAGGTCCTGCCGGATCTGGGAAGCTGTCACCTTCATCCGGGCGCTGAGCTCTTTCGAGGATATCCTCTCGACTCCGCTGTCCTTCAGTTCTCCCAGATACCGGTAATACCGCGGCAGTCTGCGGATGACAACCGATGAAATTTTTTTAGTACCCATGTACACCTCCGCCGGAAACGTTCATCCCGGTGACAGATTATTATAGAAAGGCAGTTTCCTCCAACTATAACTCTTATATGATAATTCTTTCACAGCAAAAATAAAAGTCCTGTCTCCCGTATTTCTTTCATTTCGCCGGGAATGATGTATACTGAAAAGGATTATGCGCTTTTTGGGAAGGCAGAAAACCATCTGCTCACTTCCGGATCTGGAGAATACTATGCTGCTAAGTGTATCGGGCATTGAGAAAACATTTGCCGGGAAAACCGTTCTGAAGGATGCATCCTTCACGCTGGACAGCCGCGAAAAGGCCGCAATTGTCGGCATCAACGGCGCAGGAAAGTCGACATTCTTAAATATCATCACCGGGGAACTTGACACGGATGCGGGAACTGTCGCCCTCGCGCAGGGTGCTGTCACCGGCTATCTTCATCAGAATCAGAATCTGCACGGCACGCAGTCCATCTACGAGGAGCTTCTGCACGTGCGCCAGGATCTTCTCGATGAGGAAGCAGCCATTGTCGCCATGGAGAAAAATATGGCCGGGGTACCGGAAGGGAAGCTTACCGGATACCTTGAGAAATATCACGCACTCTCGGATGATTTCCAGCGCAAGAACGGGTATGCCTACAAGGGAGAGGTGACCGGTATCCTGAAAGGACTGGGCTTTTCTGAAGACGACTTCCGCCTGCCGGTCGGAACACTTTCAGGCGGTCAGAAGACCCGCGTTGCGCTGGGAAAACTGCTGCTGATGAAGCCGGATCTGCTTCTGCTGGACGAGCCGACCAACCACCTGGATATCCATTCGATCCAGTGGCTCGAAGGATATCTGAACAGTTATCCCGGTGCAGTACTTCTGGTTGCCCACGACCGGTACTTCATGGACCGGACCGTGAATAAAATCATCGAAATCGAAAACGGTCACTGCACCGTCTTTACCGGCAATTACACGGATTACTCCCGGAAAAAAGAAATCATCCGCAACATGCAGATGAAGGAATATCTGAATCAGCAGCGGGACATACAGCATCAGGAAGCTGTCATCCGGAAGCTGAAACAGTTCAACCGGGAGAAGTCGATCCGCCGGGCTGAGTCCAGAGAGAAAATGCTGGACAGAATCACCCCGGTGGAGAAACCCGAAGAATTGAATGATTCCATGCAGATCCGCCTCTCACCGCGTGTGGAGTCGGGTAAAGACGTGCTGAGTGTGGATGGGCTTTCCAAGGCTTTTGACGGAAACGCTCCGCTTTTTAAAGATCTGTCCTTTGAGATTTACCGCGGCGAACGGGTCGCTCTGATCGGCGACAACGGGACCGGAAAGACCACGATCCTGAAAATCCTGAACGGAATTATTCCGGCCGATTCCGGGACTGTCCGGATCGGCACGAAGGTATCCATCGGATACTATGACCAGGAGCACCACGTCCTTGATCCGGACAAGTCTCTCTTTGACGAACTTCACGACGCCTATCCGGATCTGGACAATACCACAATCCGCAGCACGCTGGCGGCATTTCTGTTCACCGGCGATGACGTGTTCAAACTCATCCGGGATCTCTCCGGCGGTGAGCGCGGCCGTGTGTCGCTTGCAAAGCTCATGCTGTCCAATGCAAACTTTCTGATTCTGGATGAGCCGACCAATCACCTGGACATCACATCAAAAGAGATCCTCGAGAGCGCCATTAACAGCTATACCGGCACGGTCCTGTATGTCTCGCATGACCGGTACTTCATCAACAAAACAGCAACCCGGATCATGGAGCTCACGGAAGGGACACTTCTAAACTACATCGGAAATTACGATTATTATCTTGAGAAAAAGGAGGCTGTCACCGCCGCCGCGAAAATCTCCGGTACACCGGATAACGCAGAACCTTTGCCAAAGTCAGAAAACAGGGCCGAACAGTTCCGGAAAGATAAGGAAGCGAAAAAGGAAGAAAAACGCAGAAAGGCGGCCTTAAAAGACTGCGAGGATACAATCGGCCGTCTTGAGGAAAAACTTTCGGATATCGAAAGAGAAATGGCCGATCCCGCCAATTCCACAAACGCGGGAAAACTCGGAGAACTTCAGAAACAGAAGGATGAGACCGACTCCAGACTCGAAGCATTATATGAACAGTGGGAACAACTGTCCCAGGAAGTGCTGTAAAGAGGTCCGATGTCCGCAAACCCGCACCAGCTCTTGAGTTTCCATTGACAGTACCGGTTAAATAGAGTATAAATAGTACATATCAATCAGGCACAAGGAGGTCCCTCTTAATGAACAAGAGTGAGTTAATTGCCGCTGTTGCTGAGAAATCCGGTCTCTCAAAAAAGGATTCCGAGAAGGCTCTCGCAGCTTTCACTGCAGCTGTGACAGAGGAGCTGAAGAAGGATCAGAAGGTACAGCTTGTAGGGTTCGGAACATTTGAAGTATCCAGCAGAGCTGCACGCACGGGAAAGAATCCCCAGACAGGGAAGGAAATTGAGATCCCTGCATCAAAGGCTCCGAAATTCAAAGCCGGAAAGACTTTGAAAGCAGCAGTCAATGCAAGCAAGTGAATTTCTGTGATCTGAAAAAGCCGGTTCGGTATCCGAGCCGGCTTTTTCTTTGCGCCTGAAGGAGCATTTTATGGAACATGTAGAGATTGAGCGCCGTTTCCGCGTCCGGAGTATTCCGCAGGATCTGTCCGCCTTTCGGAAACGGGTGATTGAACAGGGATACTTAAGTGTCTCACCGACTGTCAGAGTCCGCCGCGATGACGGAGAATTCTATCTCACCTATAAGAACGGCAAAGGCACCGCGCACACGGAGTATAATCTCCCGCTCACGCCGGAAAGTTATGCCCACCTGCTCGCAAAGGCCGACGGCATCCGCATCTGCAAAGACCGGTACGAAATTCCGGACGGGAATCTCATAATCGAGCTGGACATCTTTCACGGAGATCTTGAAGGACTCCGGTGGGCAGAAGTGGAATTTCCGACCCTTGAAGAGGCCGAGGGTTATCAGAAGCCTGCCTGGTTTGGCGAGGAAATCACCGGCATCTGCACCAATGCCGCATTAAGCCGTATGAGTCATGCGGAAGCGGCAGCATTGGTCAGCAGGGAGATGAAGGAGCCTTCTGCGTCTTGAATTTGCGGATCACGATCTGCAGAGACTCCCGTCCCTGATATACGTTGACGGACGGTTCGTAGCAGGCGGCGATCGTACTGCCCGGCGCGGGCAGATCCCTTCCGCCGTTAAACCCGGAGGATCCGAACATTCTGGCGTGCAGAGTGTTTCCGCGCGCCGTGCGCAGCGTGACATCACACACGTTGCGGCTTCGCCCGAACACCCTCGTTCCGGCCACATACAGGCCGCGGTCCGCAAAGGCGGGCGAGGCATTCCCCTCTCCGAAAGGTTCAAGGAGAGGAATCTGTCTCGCCACGCGCTCCATGCCGCTGTAATCCATGTTCAGCGGGTCCACCTGTGTCACTTCCGTCAGTTCGCGGTCCGTCAGCGTCTGCAGTTCATTGAGACGCCTGTCAAGCTCTCCCACATTTTCCGTCGGCAGCGAAAAGCCGGCCGCCTTCGGATGTCCTCCGAATGCCGTAAAGAGTTCCTTCACACGGCTTAACTCCCGGAACATATCATACCCTTCTATGGAGCGGCCGGATCCCTTTGAACCTTTATCCGTATCAACGACCACCAGTGTCGGGCGGTAGCAGCGCTCTTTCACGCGTCCGGCAACAATGCCGGCCACGGCCTCCGGGCACTCCGGCAGATGCAGAACAAGAACCGGCTTTTTGTCAACATCTCTCTTCCGGACGAGTTCAAGGGCCTCCTCTGTCTGCTTTTCCGTCATATCTTTTCTCTTTTCATTCAGGTCTCGCAGCGTGCGGGCCAGATCCGCCGCCTCTGATGGATCCCGCGTCAGAAGAAGTTTCACGGCGATGTCAGCCGACGCCAGTCTCCCGCTCGCATTCAGACACGGTCCGATGACAAATCCCAGAATGTACGATGTAAATGTTCTTCCCTGTATCCCTGTGCTTTCATAAAGCGCCTGAAGCCCTTTATTTTCTGTGGACGGCAGGTGCGCAAGTCCGTACTTCACAAGAATCCGGTTGTCTTTTTCAAGCGGCATGACATCGGTCACTGTGGCGACAGACGCAAGGCACGCGAGTTCCGAGAGAAGCCGCGCATCCCCGGTCAGAAGCCGGGCAAGCTGAAAGGAAAGTGCCGCGCCGCAGTAATCCCGGAATGACGCCGTCTCATCCGGCCTCCGGCAGTCCACTGCCACGTCAGAGGCCGGGCGCTGACTGATACCATCTATAACCGGCAGTTCATGGTGATCTGTTATGATGACCGTCATCCCGGCCGCTTTTGCTGCCTTGACCGCTTCTGCGGCCGATATTCCATTGTCACACGTCAGAATCGTGTCAACACCGTCCGAGACGGCCTCCCGGATCATGCGGACATTCATGCCATACCCGTCCGCGATGCGGTCCGGTATAGAAAAACTTACGTCTGCGCCAAGATTTTCGAGAACCTTCATCAGGATCGCCGTCGAGCAGATCCCGTCGGCATCGTAATCGCCTATAATCCGGATTCTCTTTCCTTCCGCACACTTGCGCTTCAGCAGGGCAGCCGCCTGCGGGAGTTCTTTGATTTTTTCCGGCGCCTGCAGATCCTTCATGCCGCCTTCCAGATACAGCCGGACGGTCTCCGGATCCGTGCTGCCGAGATTCTCTGCCAGAACACGTGCCACGACCGGATCCAGTTCCCGCTTTCCGGCAAGTGCCCTGTAATCTGCGCTGCAGCGCCTGGCCATCCAGACAGATTGGTCTTCCAAGTTTCTTCACCTCTTAAAAAGCCGCACCAGAGCTTCTGTTCTCTGATGCGGCTTTACCGTTTCTTCTTTAAACAACAGCACCGTCGCTGCGTTTTTTCGGCTTTTCCTTTATTTTCTTCTGATACGCGTCCGCTGCACCCTTCTTCTTCCCTCCGAAATCATACCAGAGAGCGGATGTGATGAAGATGGACGAATACGCACCGCAGATAACGCCGACCATCAGCGGAGCCGAGAACTCACGGACACTTGATACGCCGAAGATGAACAGCGCCGCCAGCATGATAAATGTCGAAATATTCGTATTCAGGCTTCGCTGGAGTGTATTGGTGATTGCCCGGTTCACAAGTTCCGTTATGTCCGTCCTGCTGTTCGCGCTCTTCAGCAGTTCGCGGATACGGTCGAAAATGATGATCGTCGCATTGATCGAATAGCCGAGGATCGTGAGCATACAAGCGATGAATGTCGTGCCGACCGTCGTGCGGGACCACGCGTAGAAGGCAAAGACAACCAGGATATCGTGGAACAGAGCAAGTACCGCTGCGCTCGCAAACTTGATGTCACGGAATCTCAGCCAGATGTACAGGAGCATGCACGCAAGGGCGATTACAACCGACACAAGGGCGTCACGCCGCATCGTCGAGCTCACGGAGCCCGATATCGAGTCGGATTCTACAACCGTTCCGTCCTGAATCGGGAACTGTGCGGTGACTGCATCCTCAACGGCACGGCGCTGATCCTGATCCAGTGTCGAGGTCTTGAAGGTCACCTGCGTGGAATCTTTCACCTTCTGCTGCTGAACCTGGGAGATGCCGGCAGCCTGCTGGATTACCGGAATGATCTGCGATTCGATTTCTCCCTGCGTGTATTCCTTATCAAACGTAAATGTCGTCTGCGTACCGCCGGCAAATTCAATCGAGAAATTCAGGATGCTGCCGGTTGAAGCCTTGAAGATGCCGAGCGCGGCAAATCCGGATGCGATAAGCGCAGCGGAGAAGATGTAGCACTTTTTGCGCACCTTCAGGAAGTCGTAATTCTTCTTGTATACTGTCTTGCCGTAGAACTTCGGATCTTTAAAGCCTAAGTTGTAGAACAGGCGCATAATCGTGCGTGTCACGATGAACGCCGTGAACATGGACAGGACATTGCCCAGGATCAGTGTCGTCGCGAAGCCCTTGATCGTGCCGGAACCGAAGATCTCCAGAACAATGCCGGCAATGATTGTTGTCACGTTTCCGTCGACGATGGAGGACATTGCCTTGTGGTAGCCTGCGCCGATCGCATTGTCAACACTTCTTCCGAGACCAATCTCTTCCTTGATGCGCGAGTAAATGATGATGTTCGCGTCAACCGCCATGCCAAGTCCGAGGATGATGCCGGCGATTCCGGGCAGCGTCAGGGTCAGCTGGTAAGCGGAGAGAATGACCATCTCCATGGCGAGATACAGCCACAGCGCGATCATGGCCACAACGCCCGGCATACGGTAAAGCACAATCATGAAGACGGCAAGCACGATCAAACCGACAACCGCCGCGATCTTGGCCAGATGGATCGCACTGCTTCCCAGCTGTGCGCCTACGATATTGGACGAAACTTCCGTCAGAGTCAGCGGAATGGCACCGATACGGATATATGTAGCCAGGTTGTTTGCCGCATCATACGTCTCCATGCCCGTGATGACAGCAGAGCCGCCGCTGATGGCCTCATTAACTCTCGGGGCCGATACAACCTCGCCGTCATACACGATGTAGATGTAGCTGCCGACATTGTCCGATGTCGCCTGCTCGAACTTCGCCGCGCCATCGTCGGTAAATGTGAGGGACACCCCGTACGGTGAGTTTGACGAGCTGGAGGAAGTGTCGGTGTAAGCCTGTGCTTCCTTCACGTCCGATCCGGTCAGAAGCGGTGTGTAATCCTCGCCGTTCTTCATCGACGTGTAACCGGTTGAATCCAGAAACTCAAGCGATCCCGGAGTCCCCAGCTCCTGCAGGATCTCGTCTGCGTTGGTCACACCCGGGATCTCAACTGTGATCCGGTTCGAACCGGACTGATACACCTGGGATTCGGTGCTGTCGCCCTCGACACGTTTCTGCAGCTTGTAGATCGTGTCCTCCATGTCCTGCGCGGACGGATTTTCATCCTGTGCCTCATACGTGACGCTCACACCACCGGCCAGATCAAGACCGCGGCGGATCGCGCTGATCGAACCGGAAGCATCCGGTCCGATGCCGATGAGCGAGACAACCGAGAGGCCGATGAGCGCCACCAGAAGGATGATGCTGTACACGGCCATCCTGGCTTTACTGTACTTTACCATAACAATCCTGCTCTTCCTTTCTCCTTATGAATTTACTTCCGCATCTTCACCGCGCGCGTCGGCAAGCGCCGCCCGGATCATCAGAGCGCACTCGATGCGCTTGCGCTGCATCTCGCATCCGATCTCGTACGGTTCATCGATGGACTGATTGAAATTATAGGCATTGGCAGAACATCCGCCGCTGCAGTAATACTTGGCAAAGCAGTTCCGGCACTTTTCTCTTGTGTACACATTGCTCTGGCGGAACATCTGCCGGATATCCGGGCGTGTGATGCCTTCATCGACATTGCCCATAAGGAACTTTTCATCCCCCACAAACTGGTGGCACGGATACAGATCCCCCCACGGAGTCACCGCAAGGTACTCACATCCGGACCCGCAGCCCTGAAGCCTTTTGGCAACACACGGACCGCGGTCGATATCAATCATAAAGTGAAAGAAATTGAAACCGCGCCCCTCGAGTTTGCGCTTTAGCAGCTCAGCCGCCAGTTCCTCATAGTTCTCCATGATCTGCGGCATGTCCTCTTCGCGGATCGCATAGTCATCTTCCGGCTTTGCCACAACCGGTTCCACGGAAATCTGCTCGAATCCCTCGTCGGCGAAGTGCAGGACATCTTTTGCGAAGTCCAGATTGTAATGCGTGAATGTGCCGCGGACATAATAATTCATCTGATGACGGCTTTCCGCCAGCTTTTTGTACTTCGGCATGATGATGTCATACGTGCTGCCGGCATGATTGCGCGTCGGACGCATGAAATCATTGATCTCCTTGCGGCCGTCGATGCTCAGTACAACATTGGACATCTCCCGGTTGATGAATTCACACATGGAATCATCGAGCAGGATGCCATTGGTTGTCAGCGTAAAACGGAAATTCTTGTTGTAAGGCTTTTCAAGACTTCTTCCGTAAGCAACCAGCTGCTTAACGACTTCAAAATTCATTGTCGGCTCGCCGCCGAAGAAATCAACCTCCAGGTTCCGGTGGTTTCCGGAATTCCTGACCAGAAAATCAAGCGCTTTTTTCCCGACCTCATAGCTCATGAGCGCACGGCGTCCGTGATACTCCCCTTCTCCTGCAAAACAGTAGCGGCATGCAAGATTGCAGTCGTGTGCGATGTGCAGGCAGAGAGCCTTTACCTGAACCGGCCTTGACTTGAACGCGTCCACATAATCCCTGTAGATATCCTCCGTGAACAGGCGTCCTTCTTTCTTCAGCTCTCCGATCTCGTCATATGTGTCGCGGATGTCCTCTTCCGGATAGCGGTCCCGCATTTTCTGGACCAGTTCTTCTCTGCTGCTGCTCTGCCAGAGCGGAATCATCTCATAGGCAAGGTCATCCACCAGATGAACCGAACCTGACTCCACGTCCATGACGATATTATATCCGTTTAATTTATACTGATGAATCATACGTCCCCGAAATCTTTTGAAATAAAAAACTTTAAAAATAATAAGAGAGCGCCAAAACGAAACGGCACCCCCTTATGTACAACTCTGACTGTCAGTTACCGGTTTTTGTTCTCGCAGTGCTGATTGCCCACTGTGCAGGATGTCTTGCATGCAGACTGGCAGGAAGTCTGGCATTCGCCGCAGCCGCCCGCTGCCATGGAATCCTTGAGAACCGTGTGATTAATCGTCTTGATGTGCTTCATAGCGTCCTCCTTGCTTTCAAACCTGAAGAGAATTATAGCATACGCCTATATAAGATTCAAACCGTTTTATATCATCCCGGCCGCGCGGCAGATGAAAATAAAAAGCGTCAGCGTGACAGACGAGAGCAGCGTCGTGAGCACAATGATCGACGACGACAGATCGGCGTCATTGCCCATGTTCTGCGCCATCACGTAGCCTGTCGCCGTGGCAGGCGAACCCAGCATGATGATGATCGCGACAAGTTCCTGATTCCGGAAACCTATCCAGGCGGCGAGCGGAAGAAAGATGACCATCTGCCCCACCAGCTTGATAAAACCGGCTCCTATGGTCGGCCTGATTTTCTTTATCGCCTGCGCCCCCTTGAATCCCGCCCCGATGCACAGCAGCGCAACCGGTGTAGCCGTCTGGGACACAAGGCTCATCGTCTTGCTCACGATCACGGGGAACTGCACGTTAAAATACGAAAACGGCAGTCCCAGTACGATTCCGATGATAATCGGATTCTTCAGAATGTTGACAAATGCTTTCTTCATCTGAGCGGACAGCTTCATGCCGCGCATATCGTCTCCGCCGTACTTTTCCGATGAGCCGAATGTGAGGACCAGAACCGAAAAGATGTTGTACAGCGGAACCGCACTCGCGATCATCAGCGGGGCCATACCGGTGTCCCCGTACATATTCTGGATGAATGCCATGCCGAGAATGGCCGCGCTCGAGCGGAAAGCCCCCTGCACGAAAGCCCCCACGCTCTCCTTTTCCTTCAGGGTAAGCTCCGCGAGAAGCCACTCCGCTGCAAAACACACCGTTGTCACAATGGCGCAGTACAGGACAAACCGAAGGTCAAAATTATTGCGGATATCGCTTCCTGCAATCTGCTGAAACAGCATCACCGGCAGTGCGCACTTGAACACGAACCGGTTTGCTTCAATCTCAAATCCTTTTCCTATCACGTTCAGCCGTCCCAGCACCCAGCCGATGACCATGACAAGAAATACCGGAAGTGTCGAGTTGACTGCAAAAATAAAGCTTTCCATAAACCTGCCTGCTTCTTATCTGAAATCCTCTGTCGTTTCTTCAGCATTATACGGTAGCAGAACTGTCTGCACAAGCCGGACTGCCACACCCGCCTTTTGGCGGTACGCCCCTCTTTTCGCGCAAATCCGGATTATTTCAAATTTCCTGTTGACAGAAAATGCCCGTTTTGCTATTATATACGAGTCGCAGGCAAGCGGCAGACAATTCAAATGCAGTCGTGGCGGAATTGGCATACGCGCTAGACTAAGGATCTAGTGAGCATTGCGCTCGTGCGGGTTCAAGTCCCGCCGACTGCACTTAAGCGGAAGTGTCGGAATAGGCAGACGAGCAAGATTCAGGTTCTTGTGGGATATTACTTCCCGTGTGAGTTCAAGTCTCATCTTCCGCATCTAAAACCGTTCTGGTTTCCAGAGCGGTTTTTTTTATGTCTGCAGGCCCCGGCGCATGAACGCTGGATTTCTCATACTCACACTTTAAGTGCCATACCGTTTTTATATAACATGCCTTCACGAAAAAAGAGCTCCTTTCGGAGCTCTCAGAGATTCATCGTATTACGCAAGGTACTCGCCGATATCCCGGAGAATGTCTTCCAGTTCTCCGTGGTCATCATTGATTGTGAGCCTGAGCGGCTGGCTCAGGTCCAGGCTGAACATTGCGATCATCGACTTCGCGTCGACTGTCGTGTGTCCTGATTCGATATCAAAGCCGCAGGCGTATTTGCTGATACGACTGATGAAATCCTCCACTTTTTCTACGGAATCAAGCAGCACCGAGACCGTAAACATCTCTACCTCCTGTTATCCTTCAAAACCGTTTCAGAAATTTACCATTCCGGCATTGTCGTTGATCACGTAATACGCCGCCTTATCCTCCGGCTTGAGATATATATTCACTGTCCGGATCTCATCGCTGTGATCCTTTTTGTACTGCTCCTGTGCCTTTTTCACGAGGTCGGCCTCTTTATACTGAACGCCGCCGTACTCGAGAAATGCTTCTACAGAGATTTTCTTCGTCATGTGTATACCCCTTTCTTCGTATGCTATTTTGTGTTTCCACCTAAATCAGTATACTGCATAAATATACACCTATACGCTCCGAAAAAGCAAGTTACAGGAGCGGTGCAATGATACGCAGGAACATGCTGCCGAGCAGAAACAGTTTCGGGAACTGCTCCGCGCGGGTCAGCGTGATTTCCTCGCACGCTTCCAGAGTCTTCTGAAAATCCGCTTCCATATCATCGATGATTCCGACCCGTGAGAAATACACGGCATCCTCAAAGTGCAGATAGAAACTCCGGTAATCCAGGTTGATCGTGCCGCAGGTTGCCCGCACGCCGTCCGAAATAAACTCCTTGGCGTGCACAAATCCCGGAACAAACTCATAGATCTTCACGCCGTGCCGGATCAGATTCTTGTAATATGTTCTCGCAACGGCATAGATCAGCTTTTTATCGGGGATGTGCGGCATAATAATCGATACATCCACACCGCGCTGGGCGGCATAAATAAGTGCCGTCACCATTTCGTCGTCAAGAATCAGATACGGCGTCATGATATGTACATAGTGCTGCGCCCGGTTCAGAATATCCATGTAGACAGTCCGCCCGATGAGATAATCGTCGTACGGATTGTCGCCAAACGGCACGACAAATCCGCCCTCTCTCCGGCAGCGGATTTCCGAGAGCGCCGTTCTCTCGTCTAGTGTCAGGCTGTTTTCATGGCAGTACGCATATTTCTTCATCTCTTCTTCGGACAGTTCCGGTTCTTTGCCCGCAATGGTCCACATTTTAAGAAACATATATGTGAACGCCGTCACGCTCTCACCGGCTACCATGACACCGCTGTCCTTCCAGTATCCGAACCGGACAATCCGGTTCGCATACTCGTCCGCCAGATTGATACCGCCGGAAAACGCAACCTTGCCGTCGATCACGACTATCTTGCGGTGGTCCCGGTTATTCTGGTAAGTCGACAGTACCGGCCGGATCGGGGCGAATGCACGGGAGTGGATTCCCATCTTTTCGAGCTTCTTGAAATACCCGATCGGAAGCCGCGTGAGAGACGACATGCCGTCGTACAGGACCCTCACTTCAACTCCCTCAGCAGCCTTCTCCTTCAGCACCGCCAGAACATCATCCCAGACGGAGCCTTCGAAGATGATGAAATACTCCAGAAAGATAAAGCGTTTTGCTTTCTTCAGCATTTCAATCAGTCTCGGAATCTTCTCCTCTCCGGATGAAAAGAACTGCGCATACTCACAGGAAAAAGCCGGTGTGTTGCCGGATTTCCGGAAATATTCCAGAATCCCCCGCTCGTCCGGCGCCTCTTGCCGGAAATGTTCCTGTTCCCGCTCATCGACCTTCATCTGACTGGAGACAATGTCCTCAATCTTCAGCGTCTTCTTTATCAGCCGTCTCTTTCCCAGGTCCAGCTCACAGTACAGATAGAAGAAGCCGCCAAACACCGGAAAGACGAGAATTGGCGTGATCCAGGCGATCTTAAAGCTGGAGTTCATGTCCGAATTCACGATACTGACGAAAATGCAGAAGCCAAGCACACTCAGGCTCAGATTTATATACTGGGAGATGTCGATCGCGGCGACAAGCATCAGGTACAGCACATATGCCTGCAGCAGGATCAGAACCACAACCACGGTCGTGCGGCCGAACAGCATCCGCAGCACACCGACGCCCTTGATCTTCTTTCCGGTCTGCTTCAGTTTTTCAAGATGATTCTGATTTTCTTTCTTCCAGCGTTCCAGAATCTCCAGCTCATCAGGTTTCATTATCTGTCCCACTTGTCACAAAGCATATTGATCTGATTCGTAAACTTTGCGAGGTCTTTGTTTGCTCCGCCCTCGTTGTGTCGGATGACCTCCATCAGGCGCTCGCCGGCTGCGACGAGACGCGCAAATACGCCCTCGGCGCGCCGCTGTTTTGCAGTCGTCCGTCTGGATCTGCGCTCCCGGTTCCCCTCGCGCAGCATCTGCCCCGTCTTTAGATCAAAGCTCATCCCGGTGTACGGAGCCGTGGTGTTATACCCGTATTTGTCATGGAGAAGTGCCGCAAAGGAGTCACAGACTGCATCCTCGCCGTGGACGATAAAGACGCGTTCCGGCTTTTTCGTATCGATCGACATAAGCCAGCGTATCAGGCCGTCCCTGTCCGCGTGTCCGGAGCTGTCGGGAATCTGTACGATCTCCGCCTTGACAGAGATTGGTTCGCCAAACAGGGTAATCTCCTTTTTCCCGTCAAGAATCGCGCGTCCCGTCGTGCCGACTGCCTGATACCCTGCAAAAAGGATCGTGCACTCCGGCCTCCACAGATTGTGCTTCAGGTGATGCCGGATCCGCCCTGCCTCGCACATGCCCGATGCCGAGATGATTACCTTCGGCGTCGGATCGAAATTGATCTGTTTGGACTCTTCACTCGTAGTCGCAAACTTAAGCCCCGGGAACACCAGCGGATTGATCCCCTGCTTCACCAGCGCGAGTGCCTCGTCGTCAAAGTATCCGTAGATATTTTCCTGAAAGATGTTCGTCGCCTCGATCGCCAGCGGGCTGTCCACATAGACGTCAAAATCCTGCTTCTCCAGATGCTGCTCCTTCAGCTCCCGGATAAAATACAAAAGCTCCTGCGTTCTCCCGACGGCGAATGACGGTATGACTACATTGCCTCCGCGCGAAAGCGTGCGGTTGATGACATCCGCGAGGAAGTGCACATAGTCCGGTTCCGGAGCGTGTTCGCGGTCGCCGTAGGTCGACTCCATGATCACATAATCCGCTTCTTTTACATTGTATGTGGGATCCCGGATGACCGGCTTGTCGACATTGCCCAGATCGCCGGAGAAAACCAGTTTTTTCGTGGTATCGCCTTCGGTGATCCAAATCTCCATGCATGCGCTGCCCAGCAGATGTCCCACATCCTGAAACCGGAGTTTCAGTCCGTCCGCGATCGTATAAATCTTGTTATACGAGCACCCGTCGAACAGCTCCAGGCATCCGACGGCATCTTCCATCGTATAGATCGGCTCAAAGGTCTGAAGAACATTTCCGGAACGTCTGGCCTTCCGGTTGCGCCACTGTGCCTCGGACTCCTGAATATGTGCGGAGTCCTTCAGCATGATCCCGCACAGATCCTTTGTCGCCTCGGTCGTCACGACGCGGCCGCGAAATCCGTGACCGTACATCATCGGAATCAGCCCGGAATGGTCGATGTGCGCGTGGGACAGAAAGATATAATTCACCTCTTTCGGGTCAACCGGAAGTGTCTGATTTTCATAGACATCATTGCCCTGTTCCATGCCGCAGTCCAGGAGAATATTCAGGCCGCAGGCCTGCAGAAAATGGCAGCTTCCGGTCACCTCATGGTCCGCTCCCAAAAATGTCAGCTGCATACGTTTGCCTTTCTGAAATCAATCCGACGTTCTGTCAGTTTTAACCGTTTCCTTTTTTCTTTGCTCCCGCCAGCGGATGATTGAATTTTCTGAGCAGCAGCGGGACCTCGGCAGCAAGCATGGCGATCCAGCCGGCCAGGTACGCCCACGGGAACGCTTCGATTTCCATGCCGAATCCATAGACGAGGAAAAAGCCGGCTGCCACGCGTACCGCCATGTTGACGGTACTCGAGATGAGTGTAACCTTCATATCCCCGATACCCCTGAAAAATCCCTGCACGCCGTTGGTCATAGCAGGAAGAAGATACATAAACGCAATGAGTTCCAGATACCGGACGCCCGTGCTGATGACTTCCATATCATCGATGAAAAGCTTCATCAGCGGTCCGGCGAAAAAGAAGCAGATCAGCGCGATGGCAATCCCGTATACCGCCTCGATCCGCATCCCTGCAAGGAATCCCTTTTTAACACGGTCCTCTCTGCCGGCGCCCTCGTTCTGCGCCATAAAGCTTGACATCGCATGGCCGATGTTCTGCTGCGGCGTATACGCAAAATCGTCGATCCGGTTGACCGCGGCAAATGTTGCCATAACCGTGACGCTCATCGAATTGGCAAGTGCCTGCATTGCGATCTTGCCGAGCTGAACCGTAGCCTGCTGCATCGCACTCGTGAGACCGAACGCCACGGTTTTTCCGAACAGTTTCCGGTCAAAAACCAGCCACTCCCGCCCCAGTTCCAGGATCGGGATCCGCTTCGAGACATAGAGTACACAGAACAGCGCCGAGAGTGCTTCCGAGACAACCGTCGCTATGGCGCATCCGACACTGCCGAGGTTAAATACGATGACAAATATCAGATCCCCCGCGACATTGAGCGCAGCAGAAATCACCAGAAACAGAAGCGGTGTGTTTGCATCACCCAGCGCCCGCATCGTGTTGGCAAAAAAATTATAGACAAAGGTGAAGACAAGTCCGACAAGCACAATCCGCAGATATACGACAGCCTCGTCCATAACCTCTTCCTGCGTGCGGATCAGCCGGAGAAGCTGCGGCGCAAAGAGGATACATACCGCCGCGAAGCAGAGGGAAAAAATCAGTCCGCCGATCATCGCTGACGAGATCTGCCGCTTGAGCGCGGCGATGTCCTTCTTTCCGTAATACATACCCATCAGGATACCGGCGCCGATGCACATTCCCGTAATAAACAGAATAGCCAGCGTCATGATCGGATTGCTGGTTCCAACCGCCGCCAGAGCTTCTTCACCGACGAACTTTCCGACGATGATGCTGTCTGTCGCGTTGTACAGTAGCTGAAATACATTCCCCAGCACCAGCGGAATCGTGAAGCGGATCAGCATCGGCGTGATCCGTCCCTCCGTCATATCATGAACCATTACGGTTCCCTCCCCATCAGACTGTTTATGCCCATCTTACAACCACAGCCGGTCTTTTACAAGAAATCCGGGATTTTCCCGTGCAAACGGTAATTTAACACCGCTGCTGTGAAAGCAAAAAGCAGCCTCCAATCAGGAAGCTGCTTGCCTTTCATTATTTCCGGAATCCGTCGTACTTATTCGTTTCCAGGATTTTTTCTGCCCGCTCAATTTCTTCTTTTGTCGGCGGTTTAACTCCTTCAAGTGTGTACGGAATGCCAAGCTTCTTCCACTTGGCCAGTCCGAGTGTATGGTACGGCAGAACTTCAAACCGCTTCACACTTTTCAGCCCGGCGACAAAATCACGGAGTGCCTTCAGCTCTTCATCCGAGTCGGTCAGTCCCGGAACGAGCACCTTGCGGATCCACAGATCCACGCCGTGATCCGAACACCAGCGCGCCATCTCAAGGATGTTTTCATTGGTCCAGCCTGTCAGCGCTTTGTGCTCATCCGGATTCATCTGTTTGATATCCAGGATCACAAGGTCGGTCACCTTCATCAGCCGCTTAAATTTCGAGAAGAAAGGTTCCTGAGTGGTAAACGGATTTCCGGCCGTGTCGAGTGCCGTGTTAATTCCCTCTGCTTTGGCCAGCTCAAACAGTTCCGTCACAAAATCGATCTGCAGCAGTGCTTCTCCGCCGCTAACCGTGATGCCGCCCTTGTCTCCCCAGTAATTCCGGTAGCGAAGAGCCTTGTCGAGTGCTTCCCGCGCGGTCATCCCCTCGCCTCCCTTCAGGCTCCAGGTCTCCGGGTTGTGGCAGTACCGGCAGCGCATATGACACCCCTGCAGGAAAAAGATGTAGCGCACGCCCGGTCCGTCAACAGATCCGAAGCTTTCAACGGAATTCACATACCCTGTCGTCATGCTGGTCTCCTCTCTTATAAAAAGCGGAACTGCCGCACTGTAAAGGACAGTCTGCGGCAGTTCCGGGTCAGAAGCATATTGCGTGTGTCATCTGTGCTTCGTGCACAGATATCATCACATATGATCGTGGAAGGTTCTGGAAATTACATCCATCTGCTGCTCTTTGGTCAGGTCGATGAACTTGACCGCATAGCCGGATACACGGATGGTGAAGTTTGCATACTCTTCCTTCTCCGGATGAGCCATAGCGTCCAGAAGCTTTTCCTTGCCGAATACGTTGACATTCAGATGATGCGCACCCTGATCGAAATATCCGTCGAGAACATGTGTCAGGTTCTCAACTCTCTCCGCCTCATCGTGTCCCAGTGCATCCGGGTTCATGGTCTGGGTGTTGGAGATACCATCCAGTGCCCACTCGTACGGAAGCTTGGCGACAGAGTTGAGAGAAGCCAGAAGTCCGGACTTCTCAGCGCCGTATGCCGGATTTGCACCCGGAGACAGCGGCTCGCCTGCCTTTCTGCCGTCCGGCATAGCGCCGGTTCTCTTTCCGTAAACCACGTTGCTGGTGATTGTGAGGATCGAGGTGGTCGGCTCGGAATCGCGGTATGTGTGATGCTTCTTTACGTCCTTGATAAACTCATGCAGAAGCCATACAGCGATGTCATCAGCGCGGTCATCGTCGTTTCCGTATCTCGGGAAGTCGCCTTCTGTCTCGTAATCGACAACCAGTCCGTTCTCATCGCGGATCGTCTTTACCTTCGCATACTTGATAGCGGAGAGTGAATCAACCACATGTGAGAATCCGGCAATACCGGTGGCAAATGTACGGCGCACATCCGTGTCGATCAGAGCCATCTCAGCTGCTTCGTAGTAATACTTGTCATGCATGTACTGGATCAGGTTCAGGGTATTCACATACAGGCCTGCCAGCCAGTCAAGCATCTTCTTGTACTTCTCGATCACTTCATCGTAGTCAAGATACTCGCTCGTGATCGGTCTGTAAGCCGGTCCGCACTGCTGCTTCGTCAGGACATCGACACCGCCGTTTACCGCGTACAGAAGGCACTTGGCCAGGTTTGCGCGGGCACCGAAGAACTGCATCTCCTTGCCGGTCTGGGTTGCGGATACGCAGCAGCAGATGCTGTAGTCGTCGCCCCAGATCGGACGCATAACATCGTCGTTCTCGTACTGGATGGAGCTGGTATCAACGGAAATCTTTGCTGCGTATTTCTTGAAGTTCTCCGGAAGCGAGGAGGAATACAGAACCGTGAGGTTCGGCTCCGGGCTCGGTCCCATGTTCTCAAGTGTGTGCAGGAAACGGAAATCGTTCTTTGTCACCATCGAGCGGCCGTCGCTGCCCTTGCCGGCAACTTCCAGGGTTGCCCATACCGGGTCTCCGGAGAACAGCTGGTTGTAGGACGGGATTCTCGCGAACTTGACCATGCGGAACTTCATAACCAGATGGTCGATGAGCTCCTGTGCTTCCTTCTCTGTGATCTTTCCGGCCTTGAGATCGCGGCTGATGTAGATGTCAAGGAAGGTGGAAACACGGCCTACGCTCATTGCGGCGCCGTTCTGAGTCTTGATGGCTGCAAGATATCCGAAGTACAGCCACTGAACCGCTTCCTTCGCATCCCTGGCCGGCTGGGAGATATCATAGCCGTAGGAAGCAGCCATAACCTTCATTGCCTTCAGGGCCTTGATCTGATCGGCAATCTCTTCGCGAAGACGGATAACATCGTCTGTCATCGTGCCGTCACCGCAGTTTGCAAGGTCTTCCTGCTTCTGGGAGATCAGATAATCAATTCCGTACAGAGCTACTCTTCTGTAGTCTCCGACGATACGGCCGCGGCCGTAGGTGTCCGGAAGACCGGTGATGATGTGGTTGTGACGCACGGAGCGCATCTCCGGTGTGTACGCGTCAAACACCGCCTGATTGTGTGTCTTGTGATACTCGGTGAAGATCTTGTGAAGCTCCGGATTCGGAGTATAGCCGTATGTCTGGCAGGCCTCCTCCGCCATCTTGATGCCGCCGTACGGCATGAATGCTCTCTTGAGCGGCTTGTCTGTCTGAAGGCCTACAACCTTCTCCAGATCCTTTGTCGCCTCATCAATATATCCCGGCTTGTGAGAAGTGATTCCGGAAACAATATCGGTGTCCATATCCAGGACGCCGCCCTTGGCTCTCTCTTCTTTCTGCAGTTCCTTCAGTTTGCCCCAGAGAGTGTTTGTGGCTTCTGTCGGTCCCTCAAGAAAAGACTCATCGCCGTCATACGGTGTATAGTTGTTCTGAATGAAATCCCGTACATTGACTTCTTCCTTCCAGAGCCGGCCTTTGAATGTTTCCCACTGTTCCTTAGTCTGCATGTCAACCTCCGATGGACTAACATAAATTGTATAGATGTTTGTACATTGTATACAAGAATCGCCTCTAAAAATCGCCGTTGCCGGCGTCATTTCTTTTTTGCGGTTCCTGAATCTCTTTACACTGTGAATATAACAAAGGGCTGATAAAAATGCAAGCGATTCTCATTAAGTACTTAAAAAAGTACAATGAGAACCGCCTGAAGAAGTCATATTCCGGTCATGGTGAATTAATACCGTTCGTCACTGCCGAATACCGCGAATTTGAATCCCTGGTCGTGCGCATAGCTGATATAGTCTGCAAGCGCGCCGGAAACTGCATCGGACCGCACGCCGAGGCGCATGATCTCTCCCGGATGGATCTGTTCTTCCATCGTCTGAAGGGCCTCGGAAGCAGAAGCCTGCGTGTCGGTATAGGAGAAACTCCAGAAAACACTGCGAAATCCCATCTTCTGCGCGATCATCAAAGACTGGTCACTGAACTTTCCGTTCGGGAAGCGGAAATACTGCATCTCATAGTTATATTTCTGATAGACATCATCCTCCAGCGGCATGATATCCTTCACCTGTTCTTCCGGAGAAAGGGACGGCTCGCCTTCCGTCGGGTAGCTCACTGATCCGTTTCCAAGAGTATGGCCGTCCTCAAGAATTTCCTGAACCAGCTGCGGCTGTTCATTTACAAAATCCTGCGTCACAAAAAAGGTCGCCTTCACGCCGGCTTCCTTTAATGTCGAGAGGATAGCGGAGACATTAGCCTCAGGCCCGGTACAGTCAAAGGTCAGATAGACAATATTCTGTGCCGTATCACCGAGCCAGGATGCGTTCCGGCTTGTCCCCCAGTTCGTCATGTAGTACCGGTATCCGTTCGGCACGTTGCTGGAGTCTCTGTCATCCAGCCTGGCTCCTGTGTCATAGCTTGTGCTATCCGCAGCGAGTATATCGTCTGTGATTTCAATCGAAGAGATCTGCCGTGCGGATGCGGCCGCAGTCGTCTCCGATGCCGGCGTTGTCGTCTGTGCTGCCTGACCTGAGGTGCCGGAAGAACCGGATGATACTGACTTCGGTGATGATCCGGCGAGAAGAGCGTTGGCGGAAGCCGCTGCCGCAGCCGGATCCGGAACGGCTCTGACCGTGCATCCCGCCGTGAGCACCGCGCCAAGGCAAAGAGCTCCTGCTGCCATAAGCCGCCTCATTCCACGTAAATTTTTCAATTTCACCCTTCCTCAAAAAAGTTAATACTGGTTGTCATTTCCAAATGCCGCAAATGTGTATCCCTGCTGCCTCGCAGCGTCGATCAGACTCCCGAGAACCGCGGTATTCGTGTCAGACACTGCGTGAAGAAGATATACAGCTCCGGGATGCAGCTGGCTCACCATTTCATTCAGCGCCTCTGTCTGATCCGGCTGGCTGGAGGTATCCCAGTCCTTATAGGAAAAGCTCCAGAACACGCATGTAAATCCCATCGCGTTCAGAAGTGCAAGACTCTGGTCGGAAAATGTCCCCTCCGGATACCGGAAATACCGCATCTCGTAGCCTGTCTCGCTGTACACCTGCTCCTCGAGCGGCAGAATGTCGCTTACCTGTTCCTCAAGGGACAGAGACGGTTCACCGGCAGAAGGATGACTGATCGTGTGATTGCCGACCGTATGGCCGTCACGGATCATGCGCTTGAGCGTATCCGGTTCACTGTCCACCAGCGCCTGCGTCACAAAGAATGTCGCCTTCACATTTTTCTCAGCCAGCGTGTTCAGGATCTTCTCCGCGTTGCCCTCATCATATCCAACATCAAAAGTGAGATAGATTGTCTTTTCACTCGTGTCCCCGAGCCACACGGCATTGTACTGCGATCCCCAGCGGTTCTGATAGTACTTGTACCCGTTTGGGACATTGTTCTCATCCCGGTCGGTTGTATTGGCACCGGTGCCGACAGATGTATTGTCAAGGGCCCGGATCGCATCGGTGATCTCCGGTTCATGAATCTGCCGTCCGCCGCTCTGAGCGGCAGCTGTCTGGGCTTCCGTTTCCGTACTGCCGGAAACAGATGTCGTCTGCGCTCCGGCAGCTGCATCCGTCTTTGCTGCCGCAGTCGTTGTGGTCTGCGTTTTTACGGCCGTGCCGCCCTGAGGCGCCTCATAGCTGATGCTGTTGGCATTCTGCGCGGCCTGTTCCCAGTCCGGCGTGAATTTCACTCCGCAGCCTGCAAGGCTGCCGGCGCCCAGTACTGCCGCCAGAATAAGTCCTGCGGATTTCTTTAGGATTCCTTTTTTCATGTCGGTTTCGTTCCCTTACATTTTCGTTTCATAGCATACGAACTTATTTTAACACGTTTGCCATCAGGATAACAGGTGCACAAGAGCGGATGCACAGCCGCCTTCACTAAAAAAAGGCCGCTCTTCTTCAGAGCAGCCCAGCCCAGCGGGTCATTCATTTCTGTTTCCGGTCTTACGTGTGTTTCCGGAACTCGATTCCGCACTTCGGGCATCGGATCAGGATATTGCCCTTGCCCTTCGGCACCCGGATTTTCTGCCTGCAGTTCGGGCAGCGGAAAATCCGGTGCGTCTTTCTGTCTGCCAACTGCGCCCTGAATTTGCGGAAGCTGTTTCCTGTCTGGGAACAGAAATACAGGAACTTGTCGTTTTCCGATCTTCTGGCACCGATGTTTCTCGAGTACATCCGGAATATACTGTAAAACAGGAAGATCATGCCGATCAGATACACAATATTGTTTGTGAAGATCGAGATGATCATCAGGATCAGCGCCGTCCAGAGGCTGACCCGGCTCAGATCATCGGTACCGTTGCGGCCGTACATGAATTGCTGCATTTTCTGACGAATACGGTTCATAGTACAAATTTCTCCTGCGTGGAAATCTTATATCCGTTTATACTGTATCCGCCGCGCCAGGTAAATTCAATTAAGCCGGTATAAAATTACAGCGAAAATTTATCACGAGACGTCCGTTTCTTCCATAAACACCGATCCCTCCAGGTCTTTCCAGACGAAATGGTCGGTAAAAATACAGTAGCTGTGGGGACTGTTTTCCTTCGGGATGGAAACAGAGCCAGGATTTACGTACCAGTAGCCGCCTTCCCGCTTCTCTATCTTCGGGACATGGGTGTGTCCGCAGACAAGATATTCCCCCGGCTGTACAGGCGGCAGATCCATGCCGGACAACCTGTGGCCGTGCTTCAGCACCAGTGTTTTCCCGTTCACGAAAAGAATCGCCTGCTCGGAGAGGACGCTGAAATCCAGAACCATCTGATCCACTTCCGTGTCACAGTTTCCGCGGACACAGAGAATCCGGCCGCGCAGCGGATTCAGCATGGCAATAACTTCCTTCGGCGCGTAGCCGGCAGGAAGATCGTTTCTCGGGCCGTGGTACAGGATATCACCGAGCAGAATCAGCTTATCCGGCTTCTCCCGCTGCATCGCCTCAAGCATCTTCCGGCAGTAAACGGCTGATCCGTGAATATCGGAAGCAATCATCAGTTTCATACTGCTTAATCCTTGTCGACTTCGTCGACCTCGAGGTCATCGCCGCTGTCTCCGGAAATCGGAATCTCTTCGCCTTCTTCCGTTCCCTTTGTTTCCGGCGCGTCATCTTCCCTGGCTTCTTTTGCTTCGGAAGCCGCGGTTTCCGGCTCATCTGCTTTCTGTTCCTGTAAGGAAGCGGCTTCTTCCGTTTTCTGCTCGTCTTCCTCGTCAAAATCATCATCCGCGTAAAAACTCATCGGAATGACCTCAATGCGGCTTCCGATCGCATCGCCGATGACGAAAATCCGGCAGTCATATTCCTCTGCCGTATCCTCGGCAAAGTTCTGTACCACACTCGCCGTTCTTGTGATATCACACTGTGCGCCGACATTCTGCGGGAGAATGATCTTTACGCTGCTTGCCTTGGCCGACAGACTGATGTACACATCCTTGGTAAAGACCGACTTGCCGAGATCCAGGATGAAATGCGCGCCGACGGCATTGATCTCACACCCCTGGAACGTCTCCTCATCTGCCTCAACGACACGGCGCTCGAAAATCGTATTGTACTTGCGGATCAGTTCGCTTTCGCTCTCCTGCTCCTGTCTCTCGAACTTTTCTTTGGTCTTCTTATACTGGTCGTAGCCCACCTTCGCGGCACCGGCCGCAGCCGCCAGGCCGACAACAGTCTTGAATACAGAATGACGTCTGCTCATATGCAGAACCCTCCTCAGTTTCTGGTAAAATACGGATCAAATACTGTCATTATTTTATCAGGAGCGTTCTTCAAGTTCAAGGCGAACCCTCTGGCAAATGCGGCCTTCCCGCCATTTTTCAGACTTTTTTAATTCTTCCCGTCCCGCACGGAAAAGCGGCATCCGCAGTAGTTCTGGCGGTACAGGCCGTATTCACGGGAGAGTTCCACCGAACGGCGGTATCCGTTCTTTTTCTTGAAATCGCTGTACAGATACGAAACGCCATACTGCTTCTCGAGCGCCTGCCCGATGGCGTTGAGAACCGGGGATTTTTTGAGCGGGCTGATGCTGAGCGTCGTCGTGAAATAGTCAAAGCCCCTGCTTTTTGCGAACCTGGCCGTCTCCTCCAGGCGGAGCCGGTAGCACTTCACACACCTTGCACCGCCCTCCGGTTCCTCCTCAAGTCCTTCGGACATTTCCTCGAACCGCTGCGGCTCATACGCCCCTTCAATCAGAGAGACCGGGTATTTCGCCGGAAACTCACGGATAAACCGCTTCTCTTCACTGACGCGCTTCTGATACTCCGCGGACGAAGTGATGTTCGGATTGTAGTAAAAGACGGTGACATGAAAGTATTCCGAAAGATATTCAATGCAGTAGCTGGAACACGGTGCACAGCAGGCATGAAGGAGCAGTGTCGGCACCTTTTCCTCTGCCTGCAGCCTGCCCGTAAGCGCATCCAGCTCCTTCTGAAAATTCCGGTTCTCAAAGGGAATAGCCATGGATTAGCTCTCCCAGCGCCTTTACAAGCGCATCCATCTGCTCATCTGTCCCTATGGTGATCCGCAGATAATCGTCGATCCGCTTCTGCGGAAAATACCGCACATAGATCCTTCGCTTCTTCAGCTCCTCAAAGAGCCAGGAAGCCGGGACCGACCGGTGCTTTGCAAAGATAAAATTGGTCTTCGAGTCCGGGAAAGAGAAGCCGAGATCCTGCAGTCTTTTCTTTGTCTCCTCGCGGGTCTTCACGATCTTTGCGCAGCAGCTTTCAAAATATTTCCTGTCTTCAACAGCTGCCGTACCCATCGCCAGTGCGGCTGCGTTCATCGTGTAGGAATTAAAGGAGAATTTAACATCCTTCATGGCCCGGATGAGCTCTCTGTTTCCGAATGCGAAACCGATGCGCATCCCCGCCATGCTCCTGGACTTGGAAAATGTCTGCGTGATCAGCAGGTTGTCATACTTTTCAATGAGCGGAAGTGCGGATACTCCGCCGAAATCGATATACGCCTCATCCACGATGACGACACTGTCCCGGTTGGCCCTGACAATTTCCTCAACGCTGTCAAGCCCTAGAAAAACACCGGTCGGTGCATTTGGATTCGGAAAAACGATACCGCCGTTTTCTCTGCCGACGTAATCGGCCGGAACAATGTTAAAATCCGCGTCAAGCGGCTGGGTGTCATACGGAATGCGGTAGAGCTCTGCCCATACAGGATAGAACGAATACGTGATGTCCGGAAAGAGAATCGGCTTTCTGGAATTGAAAAATGTCAGAAACGCCATGGAAAGCACATCGTCCGACCCCACGCCGACAAATATCTGATCCTGCGGCACGTGATAGAATTCCGACAGTGCCTGCGTCAGTATGCCGGCGTCAGGATCCGGATATTTCCGAAGTCTGGCGGAATTGTCATTCCCGAACATCTCAGCAGCCGAAAGGACTCCCGGTGCCGGCGGATACGGGTTCTCATTGGTGTTCAGCTTGATGACGTCATCCGCTTTCGGCTGCTCGCCGGGGACATAAGGCTCTACAGTCCGTACATTGTCTTTCCAGGATGCCATGTGCTTATCCTCCCTGATATTTAATCGTATGCGCCCCATTATACCATAAAAGCTTCCGACGGAAACTGCGCCGTCAGAAGCTTTTGATGCTGTATATGCCGGCATTGCGGCATTTGTCATGATCTGCCGAACGGATTCTCGCCCGGATACGGGAGAGACTTCGGCTGATTGTATCCGATGTCGCTCACGCCGAGGTAACGGAAGAGGTTGAAAAGCGCCTTGCCGTTGTGCGCGAATGTCACGGCACCGTGATGCGGATAGTTCTTCTCCAGAAGCACGTGGCGGTAGAAGCGTCCCATCTCCGGGATCGCAAAGATGCCGATGCCGCCGAAGGACCGGGTGGCAACCGGAAGGATCTCGCCTTCCGCGATGTAGGCGCGAAGCTTTGCGTCGGCTGTGCTCTGCAGGCGGTAGAAGGTCACCGGTCCCGGAACAAGATCGCCCTCGATGGTGCCGTTGGTGTACTCCTCCGGCAGAGTGCGTGCCATGATCCGCTGGTTGCGCATCTCGTAGAACGAAAGCTTGCAGCTGGCTGTGTTGCCGCAGTGGAAGCCCATGAACGTATCCTTGATATCATACGGGAATTTCCCTTTGATCTGGGACTCGTACAGATCCCTCGGCACCGTGTTGTTAATGTCAAGAAGTGTCACGACATCCTGGCTGACAACCGTGCCGATGAACTCGGACAGGGCTCCGTATATATCGACTTCACAGGACACCGGAATTCCCATCGCGGTGAGGCGGGAATTCACGTAGCAGGGCACAAAGTGAAACTGCGTCTGGAATGCGGGCCAGCACTTGCCGGCGACAGCGACATACTGTCTCTTTCCCTTGTGGTCACGGATCCAGTCCAGAAGCGTGAGCTCGTACTGCGCGAGTTTCGGAAGGATCTGCGGCTTGCGGTTGCCCGCCTTCAGGTCTTCTTCCATGGATTTTACGGTTTCCGGTATTCTCGGATCGTTCTCATGCTTGTTGAATGCCTCGAACAAATCCAGCTCCGAATTCTCTTCGATCTCAACGCCCAGATCATACAGTCTCTTAATTGGCGCGTTGCAGGCGAGGAAATCCTGCGGGCGCGGTCCGAAGGAAATGATCTTGAGATTCTTCAGCGCGATGACGCCGCGAGCAACCGGAAGGAAATCCGCGATCATATCGGCCACTTCCTGAGCCGTGCCGACCGGATATTCCGGAATATACGCCCGGATGCCACGAAGTGCAAGGTTGTAGCTGGCATTGAGCATGCCGCAGTATGCATCGCCGCGTCCGTCGATCAGATCGTCACCGGTCTCCTCGGCGGCCGCCGCGAACATCACCGGTCCGTCAAACTCTTTTGCCAGCAGAGTCTCACTTGTCTCCGGGCCAAAGTTGCCAAGGTATACGACAAGTGCATTGGCGCCCGAAATTTTCAGCTCATCCAGTGCTCTGCGCACATCGGTTTCCTTCTCGATGCACACCCCGCACTCGATGATCTCACCATACTTTTTCCGGTATGCTTCCACAACCGCCTTCCGCCTTCCGACGGACAGGCTCATCGGGAAACAGTCACGGCTGACTGCCACGATACCAATCTTTACTTCTGGAATATTCTGCATAATGCCCCTCCCCTGCGCGCATTGCCGCAGTATGATATGCTTTTTAAGACTCTTCACGACTCACGGCATTTTCCTGCCGCGCGATTCGTATTGAAATAATACTATCATCAACTTCCGGAGCTTGCAAGAAGACATACATTAAAGCAGGCCGGCGCTTTTCTTCGCCAGCCGGTCCGCCTCTTCATTTCCCTCCACGCCGGTGTGGCTCCTGATTTTCGCGAATCGAATCTCCATCTGTTTCATGGCTTCCTGCATCTCTTCATGATACCGGCGCGTCGCCGTCAGATTGCGCTTCCACCGCCCGGTCGCCCACATCTCAACGCCCAGATAATCATAACAGATGGTCAGCCTGGCCAGTCCCAGTTCCAGCCCCCTCTTCACCGCCGCTTCCGAGCCCAGAATCTCCCCGGCGACATTGCGCATGGACGCAAGCTCCGGATCCTTTCCGCTTCCGGTCAGTACTTCCCGCGTATCGTCATACACAAGAAATCCGCCGAATCCGTACGTCTTCGTCCGGCTGTTAAAAGACCCGTCGACAAATGCATACGGTTTCTGCGGCGTGAAATCTGCCTGTGCATCACCCGCCAGGCCGCCGTTTTCTTTATGTTTCAGCGCGCGCCTGCTGCCTGCCGGACCCGGCCCGTCCTTCACAAACTGCACCGCGCTCATAAAATCCTGAAATCCTTTGTACACCGGCCCGTCAAAACCTTCGATCTGCTTCCGGCAGGAGGGCCAGTCCGTGTACACACCCGGATTCTTTCCCCGGTGAACCGCATAAAATTTATACGCCATAAATGCATCCCCTTTACAACTGTCCCGCAGCCTGAGCCTCGAATTTCTTCGCCTGGTCTGCCGTCATCAGCGCGTCCAGAAGCCCGTCCAGATCGCCGTCCATGATCTCATCGATCCTGTACAGCGTCAGATGAATCCTGTGATCCGTGACCCGTCCCTGTGGAAAATTGTACGTGCGGATCTTCTCCGAGCGGTCGCCGCTGCCGATCTGGGACCGTCTGGCATCCGCCTGTGCGTCATGCGCCTTCTGACTCTCCAGAACATACAGCTTTGCTCTCAGCAGGGCAAATGCTTTCTCCCTGTTCTGAATCTGCGACTTTTCCGTCTGCGAATAAATTACGATTCCGGTCGGATAATGCGTGAGGCGCACGGCCGAATCGGTCGTATTGACACACTGTCCCCCGTTCCCGGATGCCCGCATGACGTCGATCCGGATGTCCTTCTCATCGATGTGGACATCCACTTCCTTCGCCTCCGGCAGAACGGCAACAGAAGCTGCAGATGTGTGGATCCGACCTGCCGACTCTGTCTCCGGCACACGCTGTACCCGGTGAACGCCGCTCTCGTACTTGAGCACCGACCAGGCACCTTTCCCTTTCACCATGAACTCCACTTCCTTCATGCCGCCCAGCTGGGTAGGAAACGCATTGACCACCTCAAGTTTCCAGCCCCTGCGCTCCACAAACCGGGAGTACATGCGGAAGAGCTGCGCCGCAAACAGAGCTGCCTCCTCTCCTCCGGTTCCGGCGCGGATCTCCATGATGACATTCCGCTCATCATTCGGATCTTTCGGCAGAAGCAGAATTTTAAGCTCTCTCTCCAGACTTTCCTGCTGTGTCGTGAGCCGGGAGAGCTCCTGTTTTTCCATTTCCTTCATTTCCGGGTCTGTCTCGCTTAGAAGCATCTGCCGCGTCTCCTGCGCCGCATCCGCGCACTCCCGGAATTTCCGGAACGTATGGATGAGAGGTGTCAGACTGCCCTCTTCTTTTAAAAGCTTCGTCATCCGGTCCTGATTCGCCGCCGTTTCCGGCGCCGCCAGTTGTGCCATGATATCCTCATAATGCCGCTCGATATTGTTCAGTCGTTCAAGAACGTCCATACACTCCTCTTATCACCCGGTCATTTCCGCCATAGTCCCGCGTCACAGTGATATCCGTGAAACAGGCGTTCCGCAGGATCTGGCTCACCGCCTGTGCCTGGTCATATCCGATCTCAAGGAAAAGAAGGCCGTCAGGCTTAAGGAACTCTCCTGCTCCGGCCGCTATCCGCCGGTAAAAGACAAGCCCGTCCTCCCCGCCGTCAAGGGCCTGAAGCGGATCGTGATCTTTCACCTCCGGCGCAAGCTGCGGGATCACGCCGGCCGGGATATACGGAGGATTGGAGACAATCACGTCAAATTTCCTTCCTGCGGCAGGCTCCAGCAGATCCCCCTGTGCAAACGCAGGCACGCATCCCCGGATTTCTTCGGACAGACGTTTCCGGTTTTCCTGTGCCACAGCAAGTGCCTTCGCGGATATATCCGTGCCAAGGCTCTCCCCCAGCTTTTGTTCGCAGGCGATCGTAAGCAGAATACATCCGCTGCCGGTGCACACGTCAAGCACGCTGTCGCCCGGCTGTATCTCTTTCATGGCTTCTTCAACGAGGATTTCGGTATCCGGGCGCGGTATCAGAACATCGCCGTTCACGAAAAATTCCCGGCCGTAAAACCACGCGCTTCCAAGGATCAGCTGAAGCGGGATCCTCTGTTCCCGAAGTGAGATAAGCTGCCGGTATCGCTTCTGCACCTCCTGCGGCACGCTTCTATCCGGATCTGCCAGGTAGGACGCTTCCGTCAGGCCTGTGCAGGAAAACAGAAGCTGTTTCGCGTCGTAATCTGCGCACTCAACGCCGGCCGCCTGCAGCCTTGCCTTTCCCAGCGCCGCCAGCTGTCTGACATGCATGTCACCGGTCATTTTCCTCAAGATATTCTCTCCAGTCAAAAACAGCCTCCACGGCCTGTATCGCCACTTCCGCCATAGCAGCATCCGGTTCTTTCGTCGTCAGGCGCTGCATGAGCAGGCCCGGCGCTGACATGGCGCGGGCCAGGACATTGTCATGGCTTCCGGCGTACATAAGAAGCTCAAACGAGATTCCGGAGATAAGCGGAATCAGCAGAATCCGGAGAAGCAGCTGGACAGCCGGATTGCCGGATCGTATAAAAATGAACAGAACTACACTGATAAATACGACAACAAACAGAAAACTGGTGCTGCATCGTCTGTGAAAACGGCTTGCCGCGAGCACATTGTCAACTGTCAGTTCGTGCCCGGTCTCCAGACAGTTGATGCATTTGTGCTCCGCGCCATGGTACATATACGTCCGGCGGATGTCTTTTACCAGGGAAATGCCGGCAAGATACGCAATAAAAATCAGGATCCGGATGGCACCCTCGATCAGGTTCAGAGCCGTCACGGAAAACCCGAAACCGGAAAACAGTCTGGACAGCCGGAACGGAAGAACCGTGAAGAGAAAAACAGCCAGGGCGAACGCGAACAGAACCGTCAGAACCATCCCAAAGCCGGCCCCGGAATCTTTGTGCGTTTTTTCTCCTGTATTTTTCTCTTCTTTTCCGCCGTCGTCTTTCCCTTCCTCCCCGTCGTCGAGCATATCGGCGGAATCGTTGATTGCCCTGATTCCGTCAAGCATCGACACGAAAAAGGAACACACGCCCCGGACGACCGGAACCTTTCTGACCTTTTTCAGCCAGGCCGGTGTGCTAAGCATCTGTGTTTTCACCTGTACAGAGCCGTCGCTTTTCCGCACTGCGACAGCCTGAGAAGCGGCGCTTCTCATCATGATGCCCTCCAGAACTGCCTGGCCTCCGATGCCGGAATTTTTCAAGATTTGTTCCTTTCTCTTATTTAAAAAGCTCCCCGCGGGCTAAATGCCTCGCGGGGAGCCTGATTTCACGAATCCCGGAATTAGTTGAGACCGTATTTCTTGTTGAACTTGTCGATACGGCCGCGGGCAGAAATCTGTTTCTGCTGGCCGGTGTAGAACGGATGGCACTTGGAGCAGATTTCTACGTGAATCTCCGGCTTTGTGGAGCCCGTCGTGAACTCATTGCCGCAGTTGCAGATAACCTTTGCGTCGTGATAGTAGGTCGGCTGAATGTCCTTTTTCATAATATTTCACCTCTTATTCTTTTCATTGCTGTCCGCCCGTCGGAATCTGCCTCCGACGAAGAAAACAATCGGCTTATCTTACGGCACCGGTACTGGTTACATGCACACTAATGAAGAAGCTCTTCACCGCATCCCTTGTGCTTACAAGTCCGCCGTCGAATAATGCCGTCTTTACAACAGCTTTTTAAGAGTATCATATATTGATAGCAAGTTCAAGCCGATTTTTCACTCAGATATAATTTCTCTGGAGCAGAAGCTTTACCAGTGTGTCATTGGAGCGTGTCTTATAGAACAGATCGATGATCCGCTCTGCCGCTTCCTCCGGCCGGACACCGTTTAAGGCTCTCCGCAGCTTGCTCACGGCGATCTCCTCATCCGACGTCAGAAGAAGGTCCTCCCGGCGCGTGCTGGATTTCGCCAGATCAATGGCAGGGAACACTCTTTTTTCGGAGAGCTTGCGGTCAAGGACCAGTTCCATGTTGCCGGTACCCTTGAACTCCTCGAAAACGACATCGTCCATCTTGCTCCCGGTCTCTACAAGCGCACTTGCAAGTATCGTCAGGCTTCCGCCTTCTCTGGTGTTCCGGGCGGCGCCGAAGAAGCGTTTCGGCCCGTACAGTGCAGTCGGATCGAGACCTCCGGAGAGCGTCTTGCCAGACGGCGTAACCGTCAGGTTGTATGCTCTTGCGAGCCTCGTGATAGAGTCAAGCAGGATAATGACGTCCTCGCTTTGCTCTACCAGGCGTTTTGCCCGCTCGATTGTCATCTCGGCAACGCGCTTGTGATGCTCCGGCAGCTCGTCAAATGTCGAGTAGATCACTTCCACATTGTCGCCGAGCACAGTTTCCTTCATATCCGTGACTTCCTCGGGGCGCTCGTCGATCAGAAGGATGATCACATGCATCGACGGCTCGTTGGCAACAACCGAACGCGCAATCTGTTTCAGCAGGGTCGTCTTTCCGGCTTTCGGCTGGGCGACAATCATGCCGCGCTGTCCCCTGCCGATCGGCGAGATGAGATCCACCATGCGCATGGCCAGCGGACTTTCCTCACTCTCCAGCCGGATCCTCTTATCCGGAAAAATCGGCGTCAGTTTCTCAAAGACAGGCCGCCTTGCGAGCTCCATCGGAGACCGCCCGTTGACCGTCGAGAGAAAGGAAAGAGCCATAAACTTGTCGCCGGGCTTGTTGTACTTGCGGATACCGGTGAGAACATCGCCCGTTCTCAGATGAAAGCGGTGGATCAGTGTCTGGGAGACATAGACATCATTTTCACCAGGAAGATAGTTGTCACTGCGGATGAAGCCGTAGCCTTCCGTCATGATCTCCAGTATCCCGAGCGCATGTTCGTCTTTCACCTCTTCCTGTTCGCCGTAAAGATCCCTGGGCTTTTCTGTCCCCGCCCGTTCCGGCTGCCTATCAGGAGAAACAGACGTGCTTTCCGCTCCCATCCGCCCGGATGCAGGCCGGATTTCCTCGGTCCTTTCCGGCTCCGTCTTCCCCGCCGGGCGGTCCTGGCGTGTTTCGCTGCCGTGCGCCGGCGTCGTTTTTTCCGCTTTTTTCGCACCGCTGCGCCCAGACGGAACATCCCGGGAAGCTCTCTTTACACCGGGGCGCTGCTGTGCCTTTGCTGACCGCCTTCCTTTTCCGGAAGTTCCCGCTGCCGGCGCGTCCTTTCCGGCCTCTTCTTTTCCGGTTTCCTCAGCCGCCTTTTCCGCGGACTCTGCCGCAGGTTTTACTTTTTCCACAGCATGAGAGGCTGCCTTTTCCGGGGCGGTCTTCTGCGCCGGCACGGCTGTCTTTTTTCTTCGAACCGGATTCCGGCGCACTGAAGCGCGCCCTGTCTCTTTCTCCTGTACTCTGTCAGGAACCGGAGCCTCTTCCGGTTGCTCCTGTATCTCCTGTTTTTCCTTTTTTTCCTGTTCCGCGAGAAGAAGATCGATCAGTTCATTCTTGCGCACCTTGGAGATCCCCTTCAGTCCTAAAGACGAAGCGGTCTCGCGCAGACTTGCAAGAGACAGTGAACCAAGCTGTTCTCTGGTAATCGCCATGTATACTCCTGACTCTGATCAGTTTATAACCATCTGTGAAAGAATTGCGAATAGATTGTCGGATTTGCGTGAGAAGAATAAAGTCCTGACAAATGGAATTCCTGTTACCTTACCCAATTATATCGTTGGTTCAATTTTTGTCAATCGCGCGGAAGTGTCCCTGAACCATGTAATTTTAATTTCATTTTACATTCTTTCCCACAGGGGCGGCAATATGATAGAATATCCTCTATGAACAATGAAGCTGAAACATTATATAAACTGATTATCCTGTATATGCTGCGCAATGTGCGCTTTCCGCTGAATAACTCGCACATAACGGATTTCCTGATCTCGCACAATTACACGAATTTCTTCAAAGCTCAGGAAACACTCCATTCGCTGGTTGAGGACCGGCTGCTTGACGAGACAACTGTCCGGAACGCGACACAGTACAGGCTGACCGACAGCGGCCGGTACACGATCGACTCCTTCCGTTCCATGCTCCCGAAGGCTATACAGGAAGATGTCGAAGGATATCTGAAAGACCACCGGTATGACTATCAGGCGGAAGTGGGCATCACATCCGACTACTATAAGTCCACCTCCGGCGATTATATTGTGCACTGCCAGATCCGTGAGGACGCACAGACCGTATTTGAACTGAATCTCTCGGTGCCGGACCGGACGGAAGCCGAGCGGATGTCCGGAAGATGGCGCGATGCCTCACAGGATATTTATTCTACCGTGATGCACCGGCTTTTAAGAGACGACGAAACACATAACCCGGAAGAGCCATGAGACTCTTCCGGGTTTATTTTTCACAGCTGTTTTTCGATTTCTTCCAGAATCTGCTCTCGCCCGAGCCCGGTCTGAGCCGAAAACGGTATCAGCTTTTCCACTTCACCAAGGGAAAATCCGCGCCGCAGCGCTTCAAGTCTGCCTTTCACTTCACTTCTTTTCAGCTTGTCCATCTTTGTCGCAATGATCACCGGCTCAAACCCGGCTGCGTGAATCCAGTCCAGCATCATGCGGTCATTTTCAGCCACCTCGCGCCTGGCGTCAGCAAGCAGGAAAACCTGCCGGAGCTGACCGGAGGTATTCAGGTACTTCTCGATCATCCGGCTCCACGCCGCCTGTGCCTGCTCCCCAGCCTTTGCATAGCCGTAGCCCGGCAGATCGACCAGAAGGAATGCATCATTGACAGTGTAGTAGTTAATCGTCTGCGTCTTCCCCGGTTTCTGGGAAACACGGGCATACGACTTCCGGTTCATCAGGCTGTTGATCAGTGAGGACTTTCCGACATTGCTCTTCCCGGCAAAGGCGAATTCCGGAATGTCATTTTCCGGGATCCGGCTGGTCGGTCCGATGACCGTCGTAAGATTTACGGATTTTACGGTTATCATATCATTCCTTCCCGGTTTCATCTGTCAGCGCCTGATCAAGGACCTGCCGGAACGTGCGCACATATACAATTTCCATCCCGTGCGTCACCTCCGGGTCCAGTTCTTCAATGGCGGGACGGTTCTGTTCTGACACAATCACCCGGCGCATTCCGGCCGACTGGGCTGCCAGAAGTTTTTCTTTCAGTCCTCCGACCGGGAGGACCTTGCCGCGCAGCGTGATCTCGCCGGACATAGCCACATCTTTGCGGACCCTGCGTTCCGTGATGGCCGAGTAAAAGGCTGTCGCCATGGTAATGCCGGCGCTCGGTCCATCCTTCTTCACCGCGCCCTCCGGGACGTGGAGATGAAACTGATGGGTTTCATAATAGTCCGCCGGTTTCCCTGCGATGGAGCGCGCATAGCTGACCGCGATCTGGGCGGATTCCTTCATCACATCGCCGAGCTGGCCTGTCATGATCAGTCCCGGCTTGCCTTCCAGCACGAGCACCTCAATCTCAAGTGTTGTGCCGCCGGCCTGAGTCCATGCGAGTCCGTTCACGACGCCGACCTCATCTTTCGAGTGCAGGACCGGCTTTTCAAATTTCTGCCTTCCGAGATACTTTGAGACATTCCGTTCCGTCACCGAAACTGCATCGGAGCGGATCTGTCCGTCCCTGTACAGTCTTTTCACGCTGATCCGGCAGATCTTTGCGATCTGTCTCTCGAGCTGTCTCACGCCCGCCTCGGCTGTATACCCTTCGACGATCCGTATCAGGGCGTTGTCGGAAATTTTCAGCTGTCCGGCAGCAAGCCCGTTTTTCTCCACCTGCTTGGGGATCAGATGTTCCTTGGCGATGTGAAGTTTCTCATTTGCCGTATATCCGGAAAGCTGGATGATCTCCATGCGGTCGTACAGAGGCTGACTGATCCTGCCAAGATCATTGGCGGTGCATATGAACAGAACGTTGGAGAGATCGGTCTCCATATCAATGTAGTGATCGACAAAATGCCGGTTCTGCTCTCCGTCCAGCACTTCCAGGAGAGCCGCCTGCGGATCGCCCTGAAAACCGTCTCCGCCGACCTTGTCGATCTCATCCAGCAGCATAAGCGGATTGTTCACGCCTGCACTTTTCAGTCCTGCTGCGATCCGCCCCGGGAGCGCGCCCACATAGGTTCTGCGGTGGCCGCGGATCTCTGCTTCGTCGTGAACGCCGCCGAGCGCAACCCGGATATAAGGAATGCCCAGTGCCGATGCAACCGAACGGGCAATCGAAGTCTTGCCGGTTCCCGGAGGGCCGGCGAGGCACAGAATCGGAGCGTCTCCCTTTTTCCCACGCGTGGCTATGCGCACGCTAAGTGCCTCAATGATCCGCTCCTTCACCTCTTCCAGTCCGTAGTGATCCCGGTCGAGCACTTCTCTGGCGCTTTCAAGGTCTGTTTTGACCGGAGCGCTCTTGTCCCACGGCATGGAAACAAGCGTCTCGATATAGGCGCGGCTCATGCTCGCGTCCGGCGATCCGGGCTGCAGAGCCTTGAACCGCTGAATCTCCCGGCGGATTTTCTTTTTCACTTCCCCGGAAGCCGTCAGGCTGTCCACTCTCTTCAGGAACTCATCCGCCTCGGACTCCGGCGTCAGATCCCCGAGCTCCTGGCCGATGACCCGCATTTCCTCGCGGAGCACATAATCCCGCTGGTTCTTATCGAGGCTGCTGTGCACCTTGGAAGCGATTTCCGCACGGATCCGGGCGATCTCGGCAGCCTTCTTCAGAAATGTCACGGTAAATGCAAACTGCTCATCCACGCCGGTCAGTTTCAGAAATTGCTGCCGGTCTTCATTGTCGGAAGCAAAACGGCTGATGATATTAGCCATGATGCTCTGAAGACTGCTGTCGGACGTCACGGAGTTAAACCTGCGCATGGCATCTTCCGGAACGCCCGGAAGATTCTTTATCAGTCCCGACAGATCATCGGCAAGCTCCGCCTCCATTGCTTTTTTCTTCAGAATATCCGGGTCCGCCGGTTCGTCCTGAAGCAGCACAGACCCGCGCAGTCCGTCGCTGTCATAAGTGACTTCCGTGAGCACGCCGCGGGTCCGTCCTTCCAGTGCCACCTTCCATGTGATCGGATCTGTCATCCTGCTTTCCTGGATGATAGCAAGCGTCCCGTTCGGATACAGCTGTTCGTATACATGCGGCGGCGCGGAGATGTCCGCGTCCTTCCGGCGGCACACGGCAAAGACTTCCGTTTCGCCGTGGTTCTGAAGCCACTGAAGCGTCGCCGTATTTTCCGGGTGCCTGAACGAAAAAGATATGACCGCGTGTGGCAGCACGGTCATATCATCAAGCACCAGGACAGGTAATTTCACTTGTTCCATATTCCTTCCTCACCGGTGCGTTTATTCGGCTTTCTTCACCGGCACTTCCGTTTTTACGGCTGTGTCGTTCCTGTATTCGACGATCGGGTCGGACTCCTTGTCCACCGCCTGCTTTGTGATGAGAACCTTCTTGATATTGTCATCCGACGGTATGCTGTACATAATATCGTTCATGACCGACTCGAGAATCGAACGCAGCCCTCTGGCTCCTGTCTTCCTCTCATAGCTCTTGTGCGCAACTTCGCGCACCGCATCCGGCGTAAACTCCAGATCCACCTTGTCAAGCGAGAAAAGTGCCTTGTACTGCTTGACGATCGCATTTTTCGGCTCGGTGAGTATTCTGACCAGCGATTCCTCGTCCAGCGAATCCAGCGCCACGACAACCGGAAGACGGCCGACGAATTCCGGAATAAGGCCGAACTTGATCAGATCCTGCGGAAGGACCTCGTGGAACAGCTCCCCGACGCTTTTTTTCTGTTTCTCGTGCAGAACAGAATTAAATCCGATCGTCGACTGATCCATCCTGTGCTCGATGATCTGATCCAGTCCGTCAAACGCGCCGCCGCAGATAAACAGGATGTTGGTCGTGTCGATCTCGATCATCTCCTGCTGTGGGTGCTTTCTGCCGCCCTGCGGCGGAACCGAAGCCTTCGTGCCTTCCAGAATCTTCAGCAGAGCCTGCTGTACACCTTCTCCGGATACATCCCGGGTGATGGAAAGATTCTCCGATTTCTTCGTGATCTTGTCAATTTCATCGATGTAGATGATGCCGTACTGCGCCTTCTCCACATCGTAGTCCGCCGCCTGAATGAGCTTCAGCAGAATGTTCTCGACATCCTCACCGACATAGCCCGCCTCCGTCAGCGTGGTCGCGTCGGCAATGGCAAATGGCACATTCAGCATTCTTGCGAGGTTCTGCGCCAGAAATGTCTTGCCGGAACCGGTGGGTCCGAGCATCAGAATATTGCTTTTCTGCAGTTCAACATCGAGCTTGCGTCCGGAAAGAATTCTTTTATAGTGATTGTATACCGCGACCGCCAGAACTTTTTTCGCCTCATCCTGGCCGATCACATACTGATCGAGAAATTCCTTGATTTCCTTCGGTTTGCGGAGGCGGATATCCATTTCCTCAATCGCCTCGTCGCTGTCGGTTTGAAATTCCTCGGTTAAAATATCATTGCACAGTGCCACACATTCGTCGCAGATATAGACACCGTTCGGACCGGAAATCAGTTTTCTGACCTGGTCCTGGGTCTTACCGCAGAATGAGCAGCGGATTTTTCCGTCAAATGATCTTTGTGCCATAGTACCCCTTGACTAACAGTAAAAGAAGGCGGGGAGCCTGATCCGAAAGATCGGGCCTCCCGCCGGTTCAAATCAGTTTCTCTTATCCACGACGTTATCGATCAGGCCGTACTCTTTTGCCTGCTCTGCTGTCATATAATTGTCGCGTTCCGTGTCCTCATTGATCTGCTCGATCGGCTTGCCGGTGTTGGCGGCAAGAATTCTGTTCAGACGGTCACGGGTTTCCAGAATATTTTTCGCCACAATCCGGATATCGGTTTCCTTACCCTGAACACCGCCGGACGGCTGGTGAATCATAATCTCGGAATTCGGAAGAGCAAGCCGCTTTCCCTTTGTACCGCCGGACAGCAGGAATGCTCCCATGCTGGCTGCCAGCCCCACACAGATCGTCGACACATCGCACTTGATGTACTGCATTGTGTCATAAATCGCGAATCCTGCCGTTACCGAACCGCCCGGGCTGTTGATATAAAGGGAAATGTCCTTGTCCGGATCTTCCGCCTCCAGGAACAGCAGCTCCGCGACGATTACGCTGGCGCTGGAATCATTGACTTCTCCGTCAAGGAAAATAATTCTGTCCTTCAGGAGCCGGGAATAGATATCATAGGATCTCTCCCCGCGGCTCGTGTTCTCTACGACATATGGAATCAAACTCAAAACTCACACCTCCTGATTCCGACAGAGGAGACTTGCGGCAGATTACTGCTTGTCATCTGCCTTTTCGTCTTCGGCCTTTGTGTCCTCTTCGGCCTTTTTCTCTGTCTCAACTGCATTATCGACAACGAACCTGACAGCCTTGTCGATCGCGATATCAGCCTTCATCTGCTCCTTCTCGGCATCGCCCATCATGGAGCGGATCTTTTCGATGTCCATCTTGTACGCATCAGCCATCTTCTTCAGCTGTTCTTCAAGATCCTCATCGGTTGCCTCAAGTTTTTCCGCTTTCGCGATCTCCTCAAGGCAGAGGCTGTTTTTAATTCTCTTCTCGGCTTCCGGGCGGAACTGCTCAAGCAGCTTGTCCGGTGTAAGTCCGGTGTACTTGTAATACTGATCAATCGGAATTCCCTGCTGGGAAAGTCTCTGAGCGAAGTCATCCGCCATTCTCTCGCACTGCGTGTCGATCATAGCCTTCGGAATGTCCATCTTCGCATCGGCCGTGATCTTGTCCATCGCCTGCGTCTCTTTGCTGCTGCGGGCGGCATCTTCCTTGCGCTTTGCGATCTGGCTCTTCAGATCATCCTTATATGCATCCAGCGTCTCAAAATCGGAAACATCACTGGCGAATTCGTCCGTGAGCTCCGGAAGCTGCTTCTCCGTAATCTTCTTCACCGTGACCTTGAACACGGCCGGCTTGCCTTTCAGTTCTTCCGCATGATAGTCTTCCGGGAACGTCACGTTGATGTCCTTCTCCGTGCCGATCTCCATGCCGACAACCTGCTCCTCAAAGCCCGGGATGAAGGAATGCGATCCGATTGTGAGCGGATAGTCCGTACCTTTTCCGCCCTCAAATTCCTTGCCGTCAACAAAACCGTCAAAATCAATGACTGTCTCATCGCCGTCTTTGACTGCGCGGTCCGTCACCTCGACCTTTCTCGCATTCTGTTCCTGAACCTTCTTCAGTTCGTCCTCGATATCCTTGTCGGTGACTTCGGTGTCCTGTTTATCAACCTCAACACCCTTGTACTGACCGAGTTCTACATCCGGGCGGACGGCGACTTCAGCCGTAAAGATAAACGGCTTGCCGACTTCCAGCTGGCTGGCAGCAATCTTCGGACGGGAAACGATATCAAGTTTGCTCTCTTCGGCGGCCTTGGAATACTCACCCGGAATCACCTCATTGGCCGCTCCCTCGAAGAATACATCCGCGCCGTACATCTTCTCGATAAGCTTGCGCGGTGCCTTTCCGCGGCGGAACCCCGGGACGTTGATCCGGGACTTTTCTCTATTATATGCTTTATTCAGACCTTTCTCGAACTCCTCGTCCGATACTTCGATCACAAGCTTAACCACGTTCTTCTCGTCAGTGTTCTCAACCTTGAAACTCATCGTTTCTTAAATCCTCCTTGCAATCCCGGTTTTCCGGAACTTGTTCCCGTTCCCAGAGTCTTTCTGAGAACATACTTTGCGATTATAGCACAGGGGCTTTTGAAAATCTATATATATTTTATTAAGTATGATACCGCAGCATCCGGCATTTCCTCACTTTGCATAGGTAATAAGCATGTCGCGGACATCATAATTCCGGTCAAGATCTGTCTGTGCATTTGCCGCCACACAGATGTAATGATGACCGTTCTTCAAATACATCACGACAATGCTGTGTCCGCTCTCGGTGTAGCCGGTCTTGCCTCCGATGTACGTCACATCATCCGGCATTCCGTCTGTCCCGCCCATCGTCGCATAGGCCCCGCTCGTAAAAGAAAGGCCTTCCGAGTGCTTGCTCATAACCTGTGTCGTGTACGACCGGGCTGTCAGGATCTCCTCGCAGATGCTGTTGTGCATAGCATACTGAAACAGCCTCGCGATATCCTCCGGCGTCGAGTAAAGGTCCGGATCATCAAGTCCGTAAGGATTTGTGAAATGGGAATTGCTCATCCCGATCTTCTGGGCGGTCTCGTTCATCTTCGTCATAAAATCCTCTTCTGACGGAAAGAATGTCTCGATCAGCCCCTCGACAGCGTCCGCTCCGGACGGGAGAATCACACCGTACATCATGTCTTCGGCCGTCGCTGTCTCGCCGGAAAGAAATCCTGCCAGTGACGCGTTCAGTCCGGTAACCAGATACTGAAGCTTGTCCACATCAAAGGTATAAGTTCTGCTCTGCCAGTCCGCAGGGAGATTCTCAACAATCGTCACGAGAGTCAGAACCTTCGTCATGGAAGCCGGGCGGATTCTCGTCTGATACAGGGCCGTTCCGCCTGTAGCGCTGGTTCCGCCCGCCGCGACGATCTTGCACGCATCGGCGTCGATCAGGATGTCTGCAGCTGACCGCATACCGGTCATGGCTGTATAATCGTCCGCTTCCACCGGCTGCTTCATCCGGATCACCGACACACTGTCGTAAACTTCCTGATCTCCGGCCGACGCCTTCAGTTCCGCCTTCGCCGCCGACACACGGCCGGCGCGTGCCAGAACCGGATAGGCACCGGCGACAATCGCGACAGCTATGACAACTGCCGCGATAAAGACCGCAGCAATGCGGTTTCCCGAATTCCGCCTTCTTCTGTGTCCCCCGTGCGGTCTTCTTCTCTCTGTCCGCCTCTCTTCGTGTTCCATAAAATTTTCTTCTCTCCTTAAGCCCCTGTCACTCGTCAAGATACTGGCACTTAAGCCCTAAGTCGTGAGCTGCCTCATCGCCATGCGTCTGCCGCACGATCTCCAGGCCCAGATCGACGGCACATCCCATTCCTCTGGCCGTAATAATGTGCCCGTCCGTCACAACACGGGTCGGCCTGCGAAGAACCTGGGCGTCCAGGAGTTCATCCTCATACCCCGGAAACGCGACCGCCTTTTTGCCGGCCAGAATCCGCAGTCTCCCGAGAACCGACGGAGCCGCGCAGATGGCTGCGATCCATCCGCCGTTTTCCGCGTGCTTCACAAGCAGGTCAAGCAGCGCCTTGTCCTCGTAATAGTGGGACGTCCCGGGGCCTCCCGGTAGAAACAGCATATCGTCCGTGCTGATTTTGTCAAAATCGATCTCCTCATACAGAGCATCCGTCTTCACGGTGACATCCTGAGCGCTGGTGACGTGATGACTGCCCGTGATGCTCACCGTCGTTGTGCGGATATCCGCGCGCCGCAGGATATCAATCACTGCCAGTGCTTCAACCGTCTCGAAACCATCCGTCATAAATGCATAAACGTTCATGCCTGCTCCTCTCTGCTCCAAAGATAGCAATACGCCTGCGTTCTCGCGGCGAACCGCTCCGACTTCAAAAGCTCTCTCACTTCCGCCCGCGTGTACCAGCGGGCCTCAATCTCTTCCAGCGTGCTGCTGCTTGCGGCAAATGTCCCTTCCGCCTTTCCGATCACCACCGCGTTCGTTTCATTGGCGAAGCCGATCGCACTGTACGAGTCATTCAGCCGGTCGTCGATCTGAATCAGTCTCAGGCCGGTTTCCTCGCGAAGCTCTCTCGCCGCCGCCACTTCCGGCGTCTCGCCCTCATCAATCAGTCCCGCCGGAAAATTATAGATGTATGCGTCGACCGAAAGCCGGAATTCCCGGTTCAGCAGGATGTGCATGCCCGAACGGTCCGTGGCGATGATGACAACTCCGTCCGGACCCGGATTGCGGATCTCTTCTTCCGTCGTTATATTTTTATTCCGGCTGATGATCTCATACGTCTTTTTCCTGTCATCTGCGGTTGTGTAATACAGATCGTACCGGCTGATGAACCTGCCCTCGTCAATCTTTTTGATGCCGTCAAACTTCATACAGGCCTGTTTCCTTTCTGCCGCCCGGATCTTTTTTGTCTGCCAGGCAGTACAACAGGCGTGTCTGTGCACGCCCATCCGTCTGCTATTATAACAACCGGCCGGCCCGCTTTAAAGGCAAAAGAAAAGAGGCGGCCGCAAAACCGCCTCTTCGCTTCCTGTTTTCTCAAATCATTTGTCGTCATCCACATCTTCGTCTTCAAAATCATCCTCATCGTCGAGATAATCCGGCGAAAAGTATTTGTAAAGCACGAAAATCAGAATCCCGACACCTGCAGCGCAGAGAAGTACAATAAGGCAGATCTTCAGAGTCTTCTTCACCTCTTCATTCTCCAGCTCTTCCTTCTTTGTCTTTAGCAGGCTGATCAGCTCCTGAATCTTCTCTGTATCCATATGGCAGACCTCCTTGAAAAATGTGAATGAACACGAATCTTCTTATTCCCCGTTATTATAGCACGGAAACGGGGCACTTCCAACAGAAATACACGTTTCAGGCGCACCGCCGCGCCTTTTGGCTCAGATTTTCCTCAGCTTTGCAAAGCCGGCCATCATCTTGCGCGTGCCGGCTTCGTCAAAATCAACAGTGACCATGTAGTCGCGGGGCGTGTCTTCGACCGCTTTCACCGTACCCTCGCCAAATCTTGCGTGGCACACCCTGTCACCGGTACCGTACCCCGGACCGTCTGCAGCTTTCCGGAAAGCCGTCAGTTCCGACGGGTCTTTGCCGAATGCCGGTCCGGATGTCCACGCGGCTTCCGGCTTCACGCGGGAGGAAGCCGCCGGTTTCTGCGTCTCCCGGTAATCCTGCAGGCGCTTCTCAAAGGAGACGCCGACGCTGCTGCTGTGATACGGTTCCTTTAAAGGCGTCCCATACAGCTTCAGGAGCCGGCTGCCGGTTCTTTTTCCGATGGTCATTTCCTCCCGTTCCTGCTGCTTTGCCAGGCGGTTCTGCCTGGCTGCCGCCCGCTCATACAGATCCGGATCATCCCAGGAATCGCTTCTGTCATCGAGTGCCAGCAGCTCTCTGGGAATCTCTTTCAGAAACCTGGAAATCTTGTTGTACTGCGTCTCGCCCCGTATCATCCGGCATTTCGCAGCGGAAAGAAACAATTCCTTCTGCGCCCGCGTGATGCCGACATAGCACAGTCTTCGTTCTTCCTCCACCGCCTTCGGATCATCGCTCACAATGGACATGTAGCTGGGAAACAGCCCTTCCTCCATACCGGTTATGAAAATGCATGGAAATTCCAGTCCCTTCGCGCTGTGCAGCGTCATCATAGCGATCGTCGGAGCCGATTCGTCAAGCTGGTCAATATCCGCGACCAGAGAGACTTCCTGGAGAAATCCGGACAGACTGGCCGGCGAATTTTCCTCATCGAACGCCGCCGCCTTGGTCATGAGCTCATTCAGATTTTCTTTCCGGCTCTCCACTTCCTCTTTTGTCTCATTTTCCGCCGCCGCAATCAGGTAGCCGCTGCGCTCAACAACCATGTCGACAGTGTCCCGCACGCTGTGAGCGGACGCGAAGTCAGCCAGAAATTCCATCATGCTGACAAATTCTTCCGTCTTCCCGGCTGTCCGCGCAGATATGCCGGGGATCTCGCGCGCCTTTTTCAAAGCCGCCCAGAATGTCAGGCCACTGCCTCCCGCCGCCGCATATCTGCTTATCTTGTCAAGCGTGACATCTCCGATGCCGCGACGGGGAACATTGATAATCCGCCGGACCGACTGTTCGTCATCCGGATTGTCAATCGCCTTAAGATAGGCGAGAACGTCCTTTATCTCCCGACGCGCATAAAAGTTAACGCCGCCGAATATCCGGTACGGTATTCCTTCCACCACAAAGCGCTCCTCAAGCGCTCTGGACTGGGCGTTGGTCCGGTAGAGAATCGCTATGTCATTATATGTCCAGCCGTCCCGCACGAGCGACTGGATCTGCGACGCGACGCCGCCGGCCTCCGCCCTGCCGTCCGCGTACACTGTCAGATGGACCTTGTCGCCTTTTGCATTTTCCGTCCAGAGCTTCTTCGGCTTGCGCTCCGTGTTGTTGGCGATCACCGCGTTGGCCGCATCCAGAATCGTCTGTGTCGAGCGGTAATTCTGCTCCAGCCGGATAACAGCAGCTCCCGGATACGCCTTCTCGAAATTCAGAATGTTATAGATGTTCGCGCCGCGGAACCGGTAAATGGACTGGTCGTCGTCGCCCACGACGCAGATGTTCCGGTACCGTCCTGCGAGCAGACTGATGAGACGGAACTGTGAAGTGTTCGTATCCTGATACTCGTCGACCATGATGTAGCGGAACCGGTCCTGGTAACTCTCCAGCACCTCCGGCTCCCGGGAAAACAGCTCAATGGTCTTGCAGATCAGGTCGTCAAAATCCATCGCGTTGTTTTTCTTCAGCTGATTCTCATACTCCGTGTATACCCCGGCGATCTGTTTCAGACGGAAATCTGATCCGGCAGCGGCCGCATATTCCTCCGGACCCATCAGCTCATCCTTCGCCCGGGACATCTCCCGGAGGATCGTTTTCTCATTGAGTTTTTTCGTGTCTATCTCCAGCCGCTTGCAGACTTCCCGCAGACAGGCTTTCTGGTCATCCGTGTCGTAGATTGAAAAACTTGACGTATAGCCGATCCTGCTGCCATAGGCGCGCAGAATCCGCACACACGCAGAATGAAACGTACTCACCCAGACCCGTCCGGCCTGCTGTCCGGCGGCGGCATCCACTCTGTCCCGCATCTCTGCAGCAGCCTTGTTGGTAAATGTGATAGCCAGAATATTCCACGGGTCAACGCCGCAGGATTCAATCAGGTAGGCGATCCGGTACGTCAGCACTCTCGTCTTCCCGGATCCGGCACCGGCAAGCAGAAGTACCGGCCCTTCTGTTGTGCGTACGGCTTTGCGCTGCATTTCATTCAGTTGTGAAAGATTCATCTTATTCCATTCCTTACTGTATTTTTTCCGGAGCTCACAAGCTCTCCGGAAGCTTTGCCCCGCAGTTAGCGCAGAACTTCTGACCGGGGGCGACAGGCTTTCCGCAGGACGGGCAGAAGTGAACACCTGAAGCCGCAGATGTCCCCGATGCCGTCCCGGTCCCGGCGCCGCTTCCTTTCAGTATCTGCTGTGCAGCCTGCATTCCCATCGCCGCCTGCAGCACATCGCCCGCGAGATTGCTGCCATTTCCCGGCTGATTCATGCCGTCTGCGGCGGCCATACGGGTATAGCGGTCCACATCCGCGACCATCGCCTGTCCGGCTGCTTTTTCCTGCATTCTCGCGATCTCCTCAGGGTAGCTGAACGAAGAGCAGGTGAAATCCTCACAGGTGAAACCGAGCGGATTCAGTTTTCTGTTCAGATCGTCCCGGATGCCCGCGCCAATCGCGGCTGCGTTGACCTGAAGATTGAACATATCCTTTCCCTCGGACACGATCCTTTTCAAAAGCAGGGTGTCCAGAATCCCCCCAATGCGCTCCGAGACATCCGCCACCGAAAACGACGGCCGTACACCCGCAATCCTGTCAATGAGCTTCATGCAGTCGCTCACCCGGATCACATAGTTCCCGAAGGCGCGTATCGGCATTCCGCCCGGCAGCCCCTGAGCCGGGATGGAAACCGGATTTTTTGTGCCCCAGCGGCAGGTTATGTCCTTCGTGTTCACAAACAGGATCTCCACGCGCAGCCCTGAATTAAATCCGAACCGGAAACCCTTGAGCGTCGAAAGAAAGGGAATGATGTCCGATTCGATATCATAGGCCCCTTCCTCCTGAAAGATTCCTTCCACCTTTCCGTTCTGCAGAAAAACCGCATCCTGCCCTGCCCGCAGAATGAGCCGGGAGCCTTTCTTGATCTCCTCGTTGTTCCATTTCCAGAAAATATCGCCCTCGCGAAAACTGCTCCACTCGATGACATCCGCCAATTGTTTTCCAAACATGCGATCGTTCCCCTTTCAGGTTCCGTAGTCTCAACTGCCACAATTATACACGCAGACTGCGGCAAATGTCGAACGCCGTCTCATCCTTTACACATGGTTTTTAATACTATATACTGTTGCTGTCAATATGCAGATATCTGCCAGCTGGTTCGGGGGTACATATATGAATAATAATGAAGAGTTCATGAAAAAGGCGGTCGCCGGAATCGAGAAGAACAGGGCGATCGCACCGGACGAGGTGCCGGACATTCCGCTTTATATGGATCAGGTTCTGACGCTGATGGACCGGTACTTTCCACAGGAAGACAAGGAACACGCCTTCACGAAGACAATGATCAACAACTACGTGAAGAGCGGGCTGCTCCCGCCTCCGGATCGCAAGAAATACTCTCAGGAACACATCTACAAGCTCTTCATCATTTATTACATGAAGAGCATCCTGAAGATTGATGAGATCGACACGGTGCTTTCCCCCGCCGGGATCGGCGGCCAGGGAAAGCGTGAACAGAAAGAAATTCTGAAATTTTATGAACAGCTCCACCGCCTCGCCGGAAAGCATTATGAAAACTTCACGGCAGCGCTGAAAGAGGCCTGCTCGCAGACTGACGGCGTTTTCGCAGACGAACCTGACGAGAGGCGCCAGGATCTTCAGTTTTCGCTTTTCATTTCTCTGCTGTCTCTTGACGCCTGGCTTTCCAAGACGGCCGCCGAGACGATGATCCGCGAGTACCGGGCGCAGAAGGCGGCCGCCGAAAAGAAAAGCACCGGCCGCGCCGCCAGACCCCGGTCAAAGAGCTGAACGGAATAGTTACTCCAGATTCATCCGTTTGAACACCATATCGTATCCGTCGTTTCCGTAATTCAGAGACCGGTTGACGCGGCTTATCGTGGCCGTCGACGCACCGGTCTCTTTGGCGATGTCCAGATACGTCTTATGCGCCCGGAGCATTCTCGCCACCTCCAGTCTCTGCGAAAGCGAGAGAAGTTCATTGATCGTGCACAGGTCTTCAAAGAAATCGAAGCACTCCTTTTCATCCTTCAGCTCCAGGATCGCCCTGAACAGCTGGCGGACTTCCTCTGTATTGATTTTTTCATTCATTTCTGAATGCCCTCCAGTCCGATTTACAGAAATTTTAGCACTATAACATTTTAAAGTAAAGAAGCGGCGCGGATTCTGTCCTGAAGTTTTTCCCGCCCCGAGTCAACTTTCAGCATCGCGTTGTAACGGTCAAAACTTTCCGATCCTTCCGTCTCGATGAACCACAGGCTGTAGAATCCGGCAGCAAGTTCCGTCACGAACAGAATCATCTCCGGTCCGGGCACCCCCGCCGGCGCGAAGTGCTTTTCAAGGAAAGCGAAGGCATTGGAAAGTTTTCTTCCCGCCGCATCCATAGCGTCTGTCCGCTCATCCGTGACAGCGGTAAATTCCTGCCGCAGAAAATCAAACTGCTGCTGCGGCAGGTCAAATGTCTTTCCGGCAAGCTTTGCGTTCCATTTTTCAAGCTGCGAGAGCGCCAGGTCATCAGCCGTCTCTTCTTCACGGCTCATACCGGACGCAAGGCGGAATCTGTGAAGTCTGTCCGCTTCTTCCCGCGCTGTTTTTGCAAACGCCGCCGTGTCACCCGCTTTCTGAACTTTCTTAAGCACACGGAACAAGATGTCGGTCTTGCGGTCTAAAGTCCAGGCATCCGCAAACGAGCGGTGCAGGCCGGACAGGATCATGGAAACTATGCTGACGCGCTCGTCAAACGGAGCCTGCCCAACGCGTCCGTCGACCTGCGCAGACTGCTTTCCGTCAAGAATATCCCGGACATTGTAGAGTTCCTCGTATTTGCGGTACATCGTAAGGAAATTCGCAAAATCCTCCGCAACGGACGGGTCCTGGAGATACTCACCGATCACCTCATCATCGATTTCAAGGCCTGTTTTTTCGTACGCTTTCATCAGTTCCGAGAGATCTTCCCAGCCTCTGGCCGTGACAAAGTGCTGACCCTCCGGTGTCCTCTCAACCTTGTAGAAATTCTCCTGTCTGGCATCCAGATAGGCCAGGATACTCCCGTGAATGCCCGCCGAGCGCGCATATTCGCGCCACACCGCATAGTCCGGTTCTACCTCGATCTTCTTCACGCGGTCCAGAGTCACCACGTCAAATTCCCGCACGGAGCGGTTGTACTCCGGCGGATTGCCCGCCGCGCAGATAACCCATCCGTCCGGCACTCTGTGCGAGCCGAACGTCTTTTCCTGCAGAAACTGCAGCATGACCGGTGTCAGGGTTTCCGACACACAGTTGATCTCATCGATGAACAGGATTCCTTTCTTAAGACCGGTCTCCTTCTCTTTGCGGTAAATCGAGGCGATGATCTCACTCATTGTGTACTCGGTCATCGCGTACTCTTTTCCGTCAAATTCCTCCCGGCAGATTTGCGGAAGTCCCAGCGCGCTCTGTCTGGTGTGATGCGTCATCGTATATGCCACGAGCGCAATGCCGCATTCGTGTGCGGCCTGTTCCATGATCGCCGTCTTTCCGATGCCCGGAGCACCGATGAGAAGAACAGGTCTCTGGTGAACCCGCGCGATCAGCGGCTTTCCGGACGCATCCTCTGCCAGATAGGCCTTCACGGTATTGCGGATCTCTTCTTTTGCCCGTTTAATGTTCATCTTTAAAATCCTCCCACGAGCCCAGCTGCATCCTCACAGCCCAGCCAGGCACATGTATATCGCTGTCATAATCGCCCGTAAGCAGAAAGCAGGTATCCCAGGACGGCCTTTCCTTTGGAAACGTTCCGTATCCGTCCGTAAAATACAGCATGCCGCGCAGGCGGGTAAGTTTTCTGTCCCGGACGAGATCTGCCACATAGCCAAATACCGGGCGGAAATCCGTGCCGCCGTACCCCCTGACCCGGAATTTTCTTTCGGAAAGCTCCTGCAGAAGTTTCCGGGTGTCCTGCCTGCTCTCAAGCACCCTGTCATCCTGGATCTGATTGTCGCACTGAATGACATGGATTCGTGTATTTTCAAAAAAAGACGTCTCGTCTGACAGAATGGAGAGCGTAACCGACAGAAAACGGCTCAGCACAGTTCCGCTGCAGGATCCGGACGTGTCCAGCACAATGCAGAAATCGCCGATTTTCTCCGTGTCCCTGTACTCAAGTTCCTCCAGCAGAGGGATATTTCCGTACAGTTCGAGCCCCAGCTCATAATATCCGTAGTCAAATGCGTCCGGATCCGTCTTTAACTCTTCCCGCCTCTCGGTGAATTTACGCAGAAATTCGCGGTACGATCCTGCCGGATGTGCGGCGCTCCCCAGCAGTTTCATGAGTCTGCGCCGCCCGTCTCCCTTACCCGCGGCACCGGACGGAAGGGAAGATGCAAGTGTCTTCGCCTGTTTTTTCCAGTCTCTTTTTTCCTCTTCCTGCTGTTCCTGCTTTCTGTCTTTGCGCGTATACCACAGTGCGTGATCATCCACTTCAAAGACCGGTGTCAGAAACGCCGCCTGCATCTCCCAGTCCGCCCGGCCCAGAAGATACCGGTAGATATTGCCGGCGGACAGCACATGAACAGCCTCCGTAAGTTCCCGGTAAATACCTTCCCTCGCTTCGTTTTGCGGAAGCCTCGTCGCCTCCGTGTCAAGCCCGTCAATGATATATTCCGTCTGGATGTCCGAAGCAAGATCCCATAGACATCGGTTGACTCCCTCCGGCGGAAAGCAGTTGAAGAAAAGCGCGTGAAACGTGATGTGCAGAAAAGCCCGGTTCACCTTGACAGGGCGGTCCCCGTACTCCTGTGCCAGGCGGATCGGATTGAAGTAGATCGTGTCCGCATCATCGGCGAGATACCGGAATCGGCTCTCGGCCCGGAAGGAAAAACGGGAAAGTGCCGGAAACAGCTGCCGCATGGAAAGAAACAGTTCCTGTCTGGCCTGACTCAGAATCTGTTCCCCGAGTGCCGCCCACTGTTCAGAAGAAGTCGTAGCTTTTTTTCTTTCTTCCAAAACGGCTCCTTTCATAGTTCAGCAGACACAGGAGTGCCTGACTGTGACCGCCTGCTCTCGCGTACTCGATCGTCTCCGTGAGAAATCCGTGATCTGTGAGATTCAGATTCAGAAAATCCAGAACAGCCTGCTCCCGGTCTGAATCGATCATCCGTCTGATAATCTCCCTGGCGTGCGACACGAGGTATTCGCGGTACTGTTCCTGCGCCTTTTTAGTCAGCCCGACGGGAAATGCAAGCCGTGCCATGGCAATTCTCGCCGAAGATTCCTTCAGATCCACCGCGAGGTTGCTGTCAAACAGCCGGTCATAACCAAGGAAGTCGATCCCGCCGCTGCCGACACAGTTCCGATACTCGACGCCGGACCCTTCTGCGATCTGATTCACAATGCGGGCCGGCGTATTTTCTTCGTAATTCATGATATAATACGGAAAGATGAGCCGCACTTCTTCCCGGCCGCCTGATCCCGTGATGTGCACCTCAATTTCCTGGTGCAGATCCGCGAGAATATCTTTCAGCCCCCGCATGCTGCCGCCTTTCCTGCGGATAAAAAGCCGCCCGATTTTCTCGCAGTTCTTGAACGCGCCGTCGCCGATGTCATCCAGTGCGTCGGAAAAGGAGATCTGCACGAGGCTTCTGCAGTTGTAAAATGCGTGCGCTCCGATCTTCTTCAGGCTGTCCGGCAGGAAAAGCTCCTGTATCTCCCGGTGCTCAGAGAGTGCAAAGGGAGCTATCTCGCGGATTCCTTCCGGTATCTTTATCTTCTCCGATTTCTCCGCCATTTTTTCCAGGCAGCCGTCTTTCATTTGCCATTGTGATGTATCCATGCCTTCCATAATAGCACAAAATGGCGCTTCATCCGGCCAAAATGGGCGGGGGTTGCAAATTATGATGGTTCATTATATACTTGTAGAAGTTTCGTCACACATTTGTTAAGATTTGTAATATTTATTTGACGATATTGACACCATTTAAGGAGCAGGAATTCAGTCAGATGAAGAAACTCAGACCCAGTAAGAATATCCGTTTCCGCATCACCGCGGCTTTTGCGGTTGTGGGGATCGCTTCGGCCGCGCTTCCTTCATACACTGTCTTTGCAGACACGCAGGATGATCTGAATGCTGCCCGTCAGCAGGCGGACAGCTACAGCGCGTCCGGTGCGCAGCTGTCCGAAGAGCTGAACTCTCTTCTCGGAGATCTGAATACTTCCATGGAGAATCTTGCGGATATTGATTCGCAGATTTCGGAGAAGAATCAGCAGATTTCGGATCTGAGCGAACAGATATCCGAGGATCAGGCCAAAGCTTCCGATATGTATGACGCAATGGCCCTGCGCGTCCGCTACATGTACGAGAACAGCCGCTCCAATTCGACAGTTGAAATGCTCCTCTCATCCCAGGATTTCGCGGAATTTCTGAAGCGGACTTCCTACGTCGTCTCCATCAGCACATATGACAGGAGCAAGCTGCAGGAATTAAACGACATCATCAACGGGGAGCAGCAGAAAAAAGAGCAGCAGGAAAACGATCTCGCCGCCCTGAATGAACTGAAAAGTTCCCAGACAGCCGCCCAGGAAGGCTTTGAACAGATGATCGCCCAGAAACGGGCCCAGCTGCAGCAGAACGCTCAACTCCTGGCAGAGGCGGATTCTCTGGTCGATGTATACCGCGCCCAGATGGAAGCAGAAGCAGAGCAGCTCGACAGTGAGCGCATTGCCGCAGAGTCCTCACAGGCTGCCGCTTCATCAGACACCGCAGGGGCGTCATCTTCTGGCGCCGGCTCACCGCTTCTGACCGTACCGCAAAGCAGCACGGCGCAGACGGAAGCAGAGACCCCGGAAACGGCCGAGGCGTCCGAAAGCTCGGCAGCTCAGGAAACCGCCGAGCCCCAGACAGAGGAGCAGACAACTTCTGCAGAAAGCAGCAGTTCCTCCGGTTCTTCTTCTGCGTCCTATTCTGCAACAGAGCTTGACGTGATGGCCGCCCTCATGGAGGGCGAGGCAGGACCGAACAACTACGACGCGGAAGTCGCCGTCGGCTCCTGCGTCATGAACCGCGTGAACTCCGGTTCCTACGGCGGGTCTGTTCTGGAGGTCATCTACGCTCCCGGGCAGTTTATCGCCTCCTCTCAGTATTCCTACATGTTTGAGGCAATTCTTGCCAGAGGCGCCAGTGCAAGCTGCTACGAAGCCGCCCGCGCCGTTCTCTCCGGAACCATCACGCATCCTTATGTTCACTTTGTTTCGGCGAAGACCGCTGCCGCCAGAGGCATCAGCGGAACAAACATCGGCGGCAACGTGTACTATTGATTTCAAAACAAATCGGTATTTTTTCCATAGCGGACCCACGCGGCGCATATGCGCCCGGGGTCCGTTTTTACGTCTGCATTGTGGGAACAGAACAGACCGCTCTTCACGCCGACCCATCTTCCGGGCACGGCTTCCCGGCGAAAGATGCTCTCACTCTCTTCCCGAGTCCGCCCTGCCGAAAGCGATACAAGCCAGCGTGTGTGCTCCGGAACCATCTCACCGTTCTCATCTGTCTTTGCAGGCACGGTTCCCGCCGAAACCACGCTCATCCGGAAATATACGATTTTTTCCTTCTTCATGGCAAATGAAGCCGGCAGTATGCTGCTCTCTTTGTATTCTTCCGTATAGCAGCTCTGTCTGTCAAATTCCTGGTGTCCTTCGATTGTCTCCAGAAGATACGAATTCCCCTGTCTTCTGACCTGCAGGACCTGATAGTTCTGTCCGAGAGAAATAATGCCGGCTCTGTCTCCGTCATGAAGATCGCTCACGTCCATCTCGCATTCCCAGAAAAACTGCGGAGCCGGCCATTTCTGCAGAAGCAGATTGCGCAGATCTCCCGTCGGGCGCAGACGGTTGGCCGGTATGGCACTTAGAACTAGTCCCTTGCCGCGCTTCTGTGTATCCGTGAAATCAGGGTCCGGATTGGCGTTCCACTGCCAGGCCAGGTTCGGACCTGCATTCTCAAATTCATCGCTGCAAACCGGCTCAACATCCGTCTGGCTTGCCAGCAGAGCCGCATTCTCCTCCAGATTGTTCAGGATCTTCGGCTTGTTACAACGTGTAACCGGAACGCCGCAGGTGTCTCCCGGCGCGGCAGCGCCGATCACCGGCCAGTCCGTCACCCAGCGCATCGGTTCAAGGTGAATCACCCGCCCTGCAGCCTGCTGATCCTGAAAATGGATGAACCAGTCCTCTCCTGCCGGCGTCGTCACCCACGCGCCCTGGTGCGGGCCGTTCACCTTTGTGTTTCCCTGATGCAGAACCGTGCGGTATTCATAGGGTCCGTAAATATTCCGGCTTCTCAGAACAAGCTGCCATCCCTGTTTCACGCCGCCGGCCGGAGCAAAGATGTAATACCATCCGCCCCGCTTATAGAGTTTCGGACCTTCAACAGTTGGATTTCCGGTCGCCTCGCCGTCAAAGACAAGCTTCGGACCGGAAATCAGACTCATGCCGTCCGGTGCCATCTCCGAGATATACAGCACACTCTTCCTGTGGGCCCGCGATCCCGCCAGGGCATTTACAAGATATGCGCGGCCGTCATCATCCCAAAGCGGGCAGGGATCAATCCAGCCCGCGCCGGGACGGATGTTCACCGGATCGCTCCACTCTCCGGCCGGGTCATCCGCCGTCGTGACATATATCCCTTCGTCCGGCATCGGAAAATAAATGTAGAATTTCCCGCCGTGCTGCCGGATTGCCGGGGCCCAGACACCGCATCCGTGCACCGGATTTTCGTATCGGAACTCCGGGATGCGGGGGAGGGCGTAGTTTATCACTTTCCAGTGCACAAGATCCCTGGAATGAAGAATCGGAAGCCCCGGCACATTGCTGAAACTCGAGGCCGTCATAAAAAAGTCGTCTCCGGCCCGGATCACATCCGGATCAGAGTAATCCGAAAAAAGTATCGGGTTTGAGTAGGTCCCGTCTCCATTGTCAGGCTGCCACATTTTATCTCCTTTACTGCATCTTGGCGCGAATCAGGTCCAGAATTTTCTCCGCTGTCTCAGCCTTGCTCATCAGCGGCAGCTGCGTCTCGGAATCTTTCGTTATCACCGTCACGACATTGGTGTCACTTCCGAATCCCGCGCCGGGAGTCCGCAGACTGTTGGCACAGATCATATCCAGATTTTTCTTTTCGAGCTTTTTTCTTGAATTCTCAAGAAGATTCTCCGTCTCCATCGAGAAGCCGCAGAGGAACTGCCATTCGCGCTTGTTTGTCCCGAGCTGTTCCAGAATATCTCTGGTTCTTTTCAGTTTCAGCGTCAGGTCATCATCCTGTTTTTTTATTTTTTCATCTGCCCTCGTCTCAGGGGTGTAATCTGCCACGGCTGCTGCTTTTATAATGATATCACATTCCGGGGCATATTCCATACAGGCATCATACATGTCCTGAGCGCTTAGCACCGGAATGCTTTTCACCCACGGCACCGGCGGCAGACTCACCGGACCTGAGACAAGCGTTACATCCGCTCCGCGCAGCATGGCAATTTCCGCCAGGCAGTATCCCATCCGGCCGGTTGAGTGATTGCTGATGAACCGTACCGGATCAATCGCCTCCATCGTCGGCCCCGCCGTCACAAGTACCTTTTTGCCGGCAAGATCCTTGTCAAATTCACAGGCAGCGCGTATCGATTCAAACAGAAGGCTGACGTCCGGCAGCTTCCCCTCTCCCGTCTCGCCGCACGCCAGGCGGCCGCTTGCAGGCGTCAGAACCCTCACGCCGTATCCGGCCAGCCGCTTCAGGTTGTCCTGCGTGACCGGATTTCTGTACATCCGAGTATTCATGGCAGGAGCCACAATCTTCGGACACTCGCAGGCAAGCCATGTCGTGCTCAGCATGTCGTCAGCGATCCCGCACGAAAGTTTCGCGAGGATATCGGCGCTGGCGGGGGCCACAAGGAATACATCGGCCTGCGCGGCTAAAGACACATGCTCCACTGAATACTGAAAATTCCGGTCGAATGTGTCGACCAGACACTTGTTGGACGTAAGTGTCTCAAATGCGATGGGATTGATGAAATGACAGGCATTTTCCGTCATCAGGACGTGAACATCGCACCCCGCCTTTACCAGCCGGCTGGCCAGATCCGCCGCCTTGTACGCCGCAATCGATCCGGACACCCCCAGCAGAACATGTTTTCCTTTCAGCATATCATTCCTCCACATTTTTCAGGTAGATGAGCTGCAGGCCCTTTATGAGAAGACTGTTGTCAATGATAATGTCTTTCCGGCGGCAGGCAGGGATGACCGTGCGGGCAAGTCCGCCTGTCGCCACGACGTGGCAGCGGCCCGGAAGATTAACCGGGCTTTCCGCGCCGCGCAGTCCCGCCTCCTCTTCTATGCGCGCGAGCATTCCGTCAATCATGGACGCGTAGCCGTAGACGGCGCCGCTTGCCATACAATCAACTGTGTTTCTGCCGATAACCTTAGGCGGCGCTTCCAGAGAGATCCGCGGCAGCTGGGCTGTGCGCGTGACGAGGGAATCAACCGCCACCTGGAGGCCCGGTATGATGACGCCGCCCGAATAATTTCCAGCCGCATCCACAAGGGAAAATGTCGTCGCCGTGCCGAAGTCGATGATAATGACCGGTGCTCCGTATTCAGCAAGGGCCCCGACCGCATCTACGATCTGGTCCGAGCCAACCTGTTTCGACTGATCCATGCGGATGTTCAGTCCCGTGCGGATTCCGGCGCCGACCAGGAGCGGGCGGATTCCGGTGACCTTTTCCACTGCCTCCAGGACCGGGTGATTCAGCTGCGGAACGACAGATGACAGAATCGCGCCCTGAATCGCCTCAGGGCTGATCCCGTGCAGCTCCAGCAGCATCTTGAACGAAACAGCATATTCCAGAGCTGTCTTGGTGTGATCGGTCGAAATGCGCTCCTCAAAGGAAATCTTCTTTCCGTCTGCAACTCCCACCACGATATTGGTGTTGCCCATGTCGATGGCCAGTATCGTGCCGCGGCGGTTTTCTTTCATGCAAATGCCTCCTTCAGGCAGAAAGGCAGGGACAAAAGCCCTGTCGGATTTATGTCTACAGATTCCGGTTTTTCGCTCTTCTCAGCGGCTTTCCGATGCCAAGCACCAGTACGCCGGCAATAATCGCCTCAATCACACCGTTAAAAGAGATAACACCGAGAATTACCGTCAGGACCGCGTCCGGTGAAACATTCAGAGCCGCGGCGTATGAATCCCTGTACAGAATGTAGATCGACGGCATGACGATGAGCGTATTCGTTAGCGCTCCCGTTATTCCGGATAGAGTATACGCAAGGACATCTCCCTTCCGTCCTTTCACCGAGATAAGAAACAGAGCAAAAACCGCCGCAGCGGCAGCAGTTCCGATAACAGCTGCCGCTGCCCCCGGGAGCCCTGATCTGACACAAAACGCTCTCACACCGAAGGCGACAAGAAGGGATACGAGAATATCCAGAATCGTCAGTCCCATGCGTTTTTTCCCGGAAGTGTCCAGTGCCATGACACCTCTGAAGACATAGTACGGAAGCACCCCGACCAGAATCCGGGGCACAAAGCAGATGAAAGCACTCTTCCAGATACCGGACGGACCGATGACAGAATAGGCCAGCACCGGTGAAAACACAAAGGCAGAGAGCGTCGAAGGCATATACGTGTTTTTCAGGAAACTGGTGAGTCCGAAGATGAATCCCAGAAATGCCCCCTGTGCCGGTCCGAGAAGGATCGCGCCCAGGATGACCGGAACATGAATAATGGTTGCATTGATGACGCCCAGAGGGATATACCCGAGAGGCGTGATGCTCATGAAGACAATGATCGCCGTGAAAAATGCCAGCAGAACCAGGTCTGCTGTCTTCCTGCGAATTCTGAGTGAACCGCCCTGTCCGGACTGGTTCCTTCCCGCTTTAGTTCTCATATACATTTTCCTCCTGTTATCGTTCGCTTTATGCGATACAACACAGTTATCCAGTATACCATCATCTCCCGCACCCGTCTGCATGAAAAAGAAAACATGCGCCTGACCGGAACGTGGTATAATGAACACGATTTATCTGCAATTTATTATATCGGAGGCTTTTTCATATGTCAAAAATGGGTAAGAAGAACAAGGATTCAAAGGAAGCGCAGACCAAAAAAGCACTTCAGCAGCTTGCCGCTGTCGCGCGCCGTCAGCAGAAGAAAGCCGCAAAGAAGAAGTGATCCTGCGTTTTCAAACATATTAATAATATAGGAGCAGCTGTCTGCATTAACGTTGCGTCAGCTGCTCCTTATTTTTTGACGTGTATTATTTCATCCGTTCCACAATCTCCTGCGCCAGAATTCCGGCGATGATATCCGCACCCTCATCGGACGGATGCAGCCCGTCATACGTCAGGCCGACCGCTTCCGGCGGATACGGATATTCATCCCGGTCCGGGTCGTACGGAACCCCGATATAGTCAGGATAGGGAAGATCCGTCTCCTTTCCGTTTACCCGTTTCCGCTGAAACTTCACGGCATTGGCCACGGTGATGCCCGAGCGGTCATGCAGATTGACCGGATATACATGTTCACCGCCTACGCAGCTGAATATTGCCGCTGCCACGTCGGACAGATTCTGCCCTGCCTCCGGGGCGTAGCTCCCATGGTCGATATGATGGTGATCCAGGCAATAGATAAAGTCGCTTCTCTCCACCGGGTTCATGACAAAAATGGGCGACGTGCTCACCTTTCGGATGTTTCCGATAATACAGGCGAGATTCCCGAGAATCGTACCGGGGCACTTCCCGTCAAAATCTTTCTTCGTTCCGCAGGGCGTCTTAAAGGAGAACCAGTCATTGGTCCCGAGCAGAATCGAGTAAAAATCAGCTTCCGGAAACGGCATATCAAGAAAATTCTCTGTCGCCGCGCCGTTTATCCCGCAGTTGATGACCCGGACGGTCCCTAGTTCCGGCTCCAGTTTTTCAACCGTCCTGGTCACATATCCCTTGTGAAGGCGGTATCCCGTCTCATCCAGATGGTCATTCAGATACGTAAAAGAATCACCGATTGCACACCAGATCTTCATTTCTTCAGCTCCTCAATATTTTTTTATACTCTGACGGGGTTTTCCCGGAGTATTTTTTAAATGCAATACTGAAATACTGGGAATTGTTCCCATAACCAGTCTCATCTGCCACCTGCTGAATCTGAATATCCGGATTTTCTGCCATAAGCGCCATGGCTGTCGCCATCCGTTTTTCAAGAAGCCATGTACTGAATTTTTTACCGGTCTCCTTTTGAAACAACTTACCCAGATAATTTTCATTCAGAAACATCCGGTTTGCAGATATCCATTTCAGAGAAAGATTTTCATTGGCAATCTCATTGTTTACGATGCTGATAATCCGGCTTACTGTCGATGAAAAATGTACGCTCTCTCCTGCTGGTGCACTTTCGCCGGTCTGTCTGAGCAGTTCCTCTTTTTCTCTTTCGTTTTTCTGGCGGAGTACAGCTTCCATCAAAGTATCTTCACTGATGGGTTTGAGCAGATAGTCCTTCGCTCCGCAGCGGAGAGCCTCTCTTGCATAGTCAAATTCCGCATATCCGCTTATTACGATAGAGCGGACATCCGGATACTCTCTGGAAACTCTTCGGATCAGTTCAATTCCGCTTATAACAGGCATCCGGACATCGGCCAGCATCAGATTGACATTCTCAAATCCTTCTTCATTTCTGCCTGCCCGTTCCAGATAATCCAGCGCTTCCGGAGCATTGGCCGCAGCCTTGACGACTTTCACACCATAGCTGGCCCAGTCCAGTGCGCCTGCTATGACTTCACGGACCAGCTTCTCATCATCCACCACCATGATTGTGTATTCTTTGTTCATAAGTCACGATTCACCGGTCCCACCGTAATCTGAGAAACAGTTTCCTCTCCCTCGCGAAAAAGGCTGACACCATACGAGTCTCCATACATGAAGCGAATCCTCTGATCAATATTCATCAGACCAATGCCGTGTCCCTTCGCTTTTATCTTTCCGCTGCGGAGTTTCTCAACAATATCTTTCTCCGGAGCCGGCCCTGTGTTTCTCACCTGCGCTTTCAGGTTCTTTCCTTCCGGAAATATGCGAACCGTTATCAGGCATCTGCCCAGTACATTTTCAAGCCCGTATGCAATGGCATTTTCTGCAAGAGGCTGAAGGGAAAAACCAGGCATCATCCTGCCGAGACAGGATTCGTCGACATCAAACCGCACTTCGAGGCGTTCACCATATCTGTATTTCTGTATAACAAAATAGTGGCTCAGCAAATTGATCTCATCATCAACCGTGTGAATCATTTTCTGATCACTTAAAGCCGCTCTCAGAAGTTCACTGAGGCTGTTGATCATCTCTGATGCATCCCTTACACCGGCAGCTCTTGTCATCCAGTATACCGAATTCAACGTGTTATAAAGGAAATGCGGATTCATCTGGGCGCGCAGGGATTGAAGTTTTGTTTCCTTGATTAACAGCTGTTTCTGATAATTCTCCCGAATCAGTTCTTGAATCCGTTCCGACATTTCATTATAAACGAGTGCCAGCTGCCAGACATCCCTGTCTTTGTATGATTCAGCATCCGCACGGGGGATCAATTCAGATTCCTCCGGTCCGGATTTCCGGATAAATGCAACGAACCTTCGAAGTTCCAGCACCGTTCTCCTTGCCAGCAGCACCCCCAGACACAGGGTAATGAGCATCGTGACAGAAAAAAGCAGCTGATACATCCGAAAAGTACCGTTCCAGTCTTTAAACAAATCATCGTAATCCGTAAGAAGTGTACAGCTGAAGTGACTGCTTCCGGCATATCCGGTCTTAAAATATCTGCTGCTCCCGGAACGGATAACAGCATATGTTCCCGGCTGAATAGCTCTTTCTTCATCTGTCAGAGTCAGTTTCTCTCCCTGACTGCTCATTGTGTATGAAATTCCAGCTTCTTTGTCCTCAATTATCAGAACAGAACTGTTTCCGTTAAGAATTTCACTGACAATGCTGCTTATGTCAACAAAATATACGACCGTCCCCAGGTATCGTCTCGAGACATTTTTCTTCTCCATAACCTTTCGAGCCATTACCATGGTGTAAGGTTTCCCTGTCTCATCACTCACATCCATGTAACAGGTAGAGCCATCTGCTGCATCGGCCAGCTTCAAAATTTCCTGCTCCGTTTCCTCCGGCAGCGTCAGCATCTGACGGACAGCAATATACCGGCTGTCTCCAGTACTGTCAAAAAACGCAGCTGACAGCACAGAAGATTCACGACGGGCACTCGAATTAAGCAATGCATCAATTGTCTCCTGAACAAGTGCCCTGTGCGTACCAGCTGCAGGCGGCGTTGTTCCGGAACCGGCAAGAAGAGTTCCCTCCATCTGCAGAGAATCTGATCCAATCAGATTGTATAAATTCTGGTCAATTGACTGTATCTGACTGTCTGCATCTGATACAGAAGTTTCCAGCAGTTTCTGCGTCTGATTGTAGACATATTCCGTGGTGCGTTCTTTCAGACGGTAAATGACAAAAGTTCCGGCTGCAAAGCTCATAAACAAAGAAAAGACCAACACAAAGATAACTCTCCAAACGATCGTTTTACGTCTCTTCATGTCGGTCCTTCTTTCCAGAATGTATAATACCTGATGCCTTCTCAGCCTTTCAAGCCCTGTGTTGCAATACCCTCGACGATATATTTCTGCGTAAACAGGAACAGAATGATTACAGGGAGCAGTGACAATACACACATAGCGAACATTGCGCCATAGTCTGTTACACTTGTCGGATCTGAAAAGAGTTTCAACGCTATGGACACCGTATACTTATCCGGAGAATTCAGATACAGCAGTGAGCCCATGAAGTCATCCCATTTCCAGTAGAAACCAAAAATCGCACTTGTTGCAAGAGCCGGAACAATCAGCGGCAGAATAATATTCGTGAACAGTTTGATCTTCCCGCAGCCGTCAATCTCTGCAGCTTCGTCGAGATCTTTTGGAATTCCCGCCATGAACTGCATAATCATGAATATGAAAAACGCACGGCCGCCCCATTCCGGGACAATCAGCGGGAGAAACGTGTTAACCCATCCCAGTCCGTGAAATATCAGATACTGCGGCACGACAAGAACCTGAGAAGGAACCATCATCGTGATAATCATGCAGATGAAGAAGAAATTTCTGCCTTTAAAACGGATTCTGGTAAAACCGTACGCCGCCATCGCAGACGCGATGATATTTCCGATTACAGAAAGAATCGTCACGATAAATGAGTTCTTGAAGAATGTCGCAAATGTTGTTCCTCCAAACCCGGCCCATCCGTTGATATAATTCTGAATATCCCATTTGTCAGGAATCAGCTGGCCGACGGTCGTCATGACCTTGCTGCTTTCCTTGAAGGAACTGAAGAACATCCAGATCAGCGGGTAAATCATTATGATACCGATGAGACAGATGATAACATGAAACAGAACTGTCCCCCAGATTTTTCTGGCTTTACGGCTCATGCTTTTTTACCCCCTCTCTTTCTTTTCTTTTTTCCGTTTCCTTCACTAATCTGATTTTCGTAAAATACCCATGCACTGGATGACTTGAATACGAGAAGTGTGAAGAATCCGATAATTATCATCAGAATCCATGCCATCGCACACCCATATCCCATCTTATAATAGCCAAATGCCTGCTTATACAGATACAGAGCATAAACCATGGTGTTATTCAGCGGACCGCCGTCTGTGATAATCATTGCCTGCGAAAACACCATAAATCCGCCGATCATCTGCATGACCAGATTGAAAAAGAAAATCGGAGAAAGCAGCGGCAGTGTAATGCGGAAGAACGTAACCACTTTCCCTGCACCATCGATACTTGCCGCCTCATAATACGTCTTTGGGATCTGCTTTAACCCGGCCAGAAAGATGAGCATCGGGGATCCGAACTGCCAGATAAAGAGAAGGATAATACACCAGAGAGCTGTATCCTTATTGGAAATCCAGCTGATATTACAGGGAATTCCAATAAGATTCAGAAACTGATTGAAAACGCCTTCCTTGGCAAATACATATCTCCACAGAACAGACACAGCGACTGAACCGCCCAGAATCGACGGCAGATAATAAACGACCCGGTATATGGGGACCATCTTGCTGTCGCGGTTTAATATCATAGCCACAATCAGAGCAAAAATCAGTCTCAACGGAATCGAAATAAATACAAATTTCAGTGTGATAAGAAGCGATTTTGTGAAAAGCCTGTCTTCCGTAAACAGTTTGACGTAATTGTCCCACCCAACAAAGGTAGGAGCTGAAAGCATATTATAGTCACAGAACGACAGAACAAGGGAAGCGAAAAAAGGAACAACCGTAAAGGCCAGAAACATAATCAGCCATGGTCCGATAAAAAAATATCCGAGCAGATTATTCCTTGCATTTTTTGAAAGTCCGCGTCCGTTACCCGCTGTGTTTGAAGAGCGATTACCCATTGCAAATCCTTTCTTAAGAAAAAGGAGGCGAGAGGAAATCCTCTCACCTCCCTTCCACTATGAAATCTTCATTTCATGCTGCTCTGAAGTTACTTCTGCGGCAGGATAGAAGCTGCCTGCGAGATAAAGTCATCCATGCAGTCCGTGCCATTTGCCTCGCCGTAGCATACAGCCTGATAATCGTCCTTCAGAACCTTGATTGCCTCAGCTGAATTTGCCGGATCTGGCGGATTTACGCCCTTGACAACACTGTTTACTTTATTGACGTACTCAAGCGTCGCCTTATCACTGGAGCTCACAGAATCATCTTTTGCAAGCATGTCGCGAATATCAGAATTCAGTGAAATACCACGATCCGTGAGAATAAGTTTCGCAGCATCTTCATCATTGATCAGATAGTTGATTACTTTCGCTGCTGCTTCGGGATCTTTGCAGTTGGAAGAAATGCACCAGTACATATTCGAGTTTGTATACATACCGCTTGTGGTGCCGTCATCTGCCTTCGGAAGCATCAGCATTCCCAGATCCTTCCCAAGCACTTTGCTGTACTGACCAACGTAGTTGGAAAGCATATAGCTCATCGCAGATTTTCCGGTGGCAATGTAGGAATCTTCTGTAGCAGACCATCCGAGCATCACTTCCGGATCCACAAAAACACCGGCCTGGATTTCCTTGTAAACCTGATCCATTGCCTTTGCAACTCCGGCTGACACCTTCGAATCATCAGCCCAGGGAAGAGAATTTCCGTCGCTCGAGAACAGGTCAACCCCATAGCTGCGCACAAGCGATTCAACAAACCATCTGGCTTCCGTGATAAATGGAATTTCAGTCGGAATGCCTGTCTTGTTATAAATTTCTTCTGCCAGAGAGCAGAATTCCGAGAAAGTCCAATTTGTGTCATCCGGAACTGCAACACCTGCCTGTTCGAAAATATCCGGATTATATGCAACCGTGACCGTATTTACACCTGTTGTGATGCCGGCAAGTGCTCCATTTACATAATCTCCGCTCAGCGCATCTTTTCCGATCTTTGAAATATCAATAGCTCCATCATCGACATATTTCTGAAGATCAATTACCTGCCCGTTCTTGGAATAATTAATGATATCCGTAGTGCTCATCTGCAGGATATCCGGAAGATCGTTGCCTACAGACTGTGTTGCCAGTGTTTCAAAATAGCTCGACCAGCTGTTGTATTCATAGCTGAATGTCACATTATTTTTTGCAGCATATGCGTCAAGCGCTTCAATTGTCGAATTGTTTCTTCCCTGGCTGCCCCACCAGGCTACACGGATTGCACCGTTGTCTCCTGTTGTTCCCGATGCAGCTGCTGTAGTGGTGTTGGCTGCTGCTTTCGTTGTTGCAGCTGCACCTGTTGTCGTTGTCTGCGTGCTGCTTCCGGATCCGCAGGCAGTGAGTCCGGCAGCCATAGCTCCGGCCATGGCTGCAGCAATAATTCTCTGCGCCTTCATGTCTTTTCCTCCTGTTCATCACCCATCTGATTTACATCAGACTTTCTTAATCTGAAAGCAGTATAGGATTTTACAGAGCAGACATGAATTTAAAAAAATGTTCATTTTGTATAAAAATCGGAACAGTTTTTCAACTGTTCCGTAATTATTTTATACATTTCAGATTCACGTCTCTGACCCGATCACCGCCGAAAAGAACGCAAGCGCAAGTCCCTGTCCCCAGCCCTGGATCCATCTCCTTGTTACACCGCGGTATCCGTCAGCATCACGCATGACCGCGGTGCCGCCGGATACATTCTCAACGGTGCCGTCCGGCGCGACGTTCTTCAGGACTCCTTCGATGGCCCGGTTGACATACTTGTAGTGAAGCGGATTGCCGGATATGGTCATCGCAGCAGCAATTCCGGCAGAAGCAGAAACTTCCTCATAGCTCTCCGGATCGTCGATGATGGTGCGCCAGAGTCCGTTCTCCGTCTGGTACATCTTCAGCGCGGAGAGCTGAAGATCAAGACTTCCGCAGATATCCATACACTCCGGATAGAGATACCAGCCCGGGAGATCCGGTTTTACGTGTGACATCGTATAGGCAGCCCACGCATTGGCGCGGCCCCAGTGGATGCCGGACATGTGGCTCTTCTTCACATTGGAATACCCGTGAAAGAACAGACCGTTTTTATCCTGCAGATACAGGATATGCCAGTACCACTGCTTAAGCGCGTCCGAAATCAGCGTCTCATCTCTGCGCTCGATTCCGACCCTCAGAAGCAGATAGGCGGCCATAAAAAGCGTGTCAGCCCAGCACTGCTCGGGAAAGTCGTTATCGTCCGAGACGGTATGCTGCAGGACGCCGTCTCCGAACCGGAGGGCTTTGTTCTCCAGATAGTCAATCTGACTGTCCAGAATTCCGGAATATTTCCTGTCACCTGTCTTTCTGTACAGATCCAGCAGGCAGTGCCCCATCGCACAGGTGTTCACGTTCAGCCCCGGAAGTCCAAGACTTATCAGCTCATCCACGCGCTCTTTCACCATTTCCAGGTATTCATCCTGTCCCGAAGCCTGCGCCGCACGACAGATTCCGTAGTATGCCACTCCGCAGGGCCATTCCCACGTCAGATCCATCTGCATGGTGCGTTTGACGATTCTGTCCATTGCACCAAACAGTTCTTCCCGGTCAAAACCAAGACCTGTATTTGGCTCGTTTCCGCTCATAATTCCTCCAAATGTTATCTGCATCATCCAAAGAAAAAGCTCCTGCCGGTTGAAAACACCGGCAGGAGCAACTTTGAAATGTCTTTTTTCAGCCCTTCAGACCGGATGTCGAGATACCTTCAACCAGGTAACGCTGGAATGTAAGGAACAGGACAACGGACGGGATCAGGGATACGCAGGCCATGGCGAACATAGCGCCGTAGTCAGACGATGTTCCCGGATCGGAGAAAAGCTTCAGAGCCAGGGATACGGGATACATGGCAGACTTGTTAACGTACATGAGGGCGGAAAGGAAATCATCCCATCTCCACATGAACGAGAAGATTGTTCCGGTAACCAGTGCCGGGACCATCAGCGGAAGGATAATCCGCACGAAAATCTGCCAGTAGGAGCAGCCGTCGATCTTGGCCGCCTCGTCCAGGTCCTTCGGAATGCCGCCGATGAAGTTGCTGAACAGGTATACGAAGAATCCCTGGATTGCGAAGCAGTACGGTACAATGAGCGGAATGTAGGAGTTCACCCATCCCAGCTGCTTGTACCAGAGGTACTGCGGGATCATGAGAACCTGCGCCGGAAGCATCATGGAAAGGAGCATGGCCGTGAAAAGGATCCTCTTACCCTTGAACTCAAATCTCGCGAAACCGTATCCGACGAGCGCGGAGGACACAATCGTGCCGAGCGTCGCGGAAAGCGCGATGATCAGGGAGTTGGTGATGAAGGTGCCGAATCCGACACCGCCGAAGCCTTTCCAGCCGTTGATGTAGTTCTCGGTTGTCCAGGTCGTCGGAATCAGCTGGCCGGCCGTCGCGAAGATAGTGTTGGTCGGCTTGAAGGAGCTGAAGAGCATCCACAGAAGCGGATAGATCATCACGATCGCGAAGGCAAAAATGAAAATATTCTTGATCACAAATCCTGTTTTATTTCTCTTTTTCATTTTATAATCCTCCGTCATATACCCAGAACTTCTTGGTCGCGAACAGAACCGCGGTGACTGCCGAGATGATGAGAACCATTACCCAGGCCATGGCGGCGCCGTAACCGGTGTTGTAGTATGTGAAGGACTGATCATACATGTAAACCGTGTAGAACTCGGTCGAATACATCGGCTTGCCCTGCGTGATGATGTAGCACTGGGTGAAAGCGAGGAAGCCATTGATCAGCTGCATAACCAGGTTGAAGAAAATGGTCGGTGTGAGGAGCGGGAAGGTGATCTTCCAGAATCTCTTCCAGCCGTTCGCGCCGTCAACCATCGCCGCCTCATAGAGAGACTGCGGAATCTGCTTTAAGGCGGACAGGAAAATCAGCATGGAAGAACCAAACTGCCATACAGCGAGGATGATCAGAACCCAGATGGCGGTTCTCGTATCGCCAAGCCACGGGAAGTTGATACCCAGAATCCGGTTGATGGTTCCGTCGGTAGCCCACATACGCTTCCAGAGAACGGATACGGCCACGGATCCGCCGATGATGGACGGCAGATAGTATGTCGCTCTGTAGAAGCCGGAGAGCTTGTTGTTCTCGAGAAGAAGCATCGCGACGAAAAGCGCGAAAATCAGTCTCAGAGGTGTGGAAACCAGGGCGAAGTAAAACGTTACGCCGATGGATTTCTGATAGATTGCGTCGCTCCCCATCTTCGCGAAGTTATCCCATCCGATGAATACCGGCGGCTGCAGGATGTTGTACTGACAGAATGCGTAGTACAGCGAGATCGCCATCGGCACGACCATGAACATGAGGAAGCCGAACGTAAACGGCAGCGTGAAAATGTAGCCGGCCGTTTTCTCGTTATTGATCGGATTGCCGATTTTGCGCTTTTTTACTGGCGCGGAGGCGGCAGTCTTCACAGGTTGCTGATTGCCCATTTCAATCACTCCTTTTTAAGAATATGACATTATTATACGATCTGCTTTTGTTAATTATAACGCATAAAACCTACCCGTTGTTTCAAAATTACCTACTTTATTTATAAATTGGCAATCTTCTTTTGGCAAATATGTCCAAATATCGCACAGAAAAAGGGACTGGCAGGAGGCTCCCCCTGCAGTCCCACTTAAATCCCGAGTAACAGAATCAGCTTCCCGCCTTGGCTGCGAGTGCCGCTCCTCCCTGTGCAAGAAATTCATCTGCTGCCTGGGATGCATCAATCTGTCCGTAGCAGAGTTCTTCCACTACATTATTCAGTGCCTTTCCGGCTTCCGCATATCCGTCCGGATAGGGTGGATTGATAACAGAGCAGTTCGGCTGAACAACATTATAGATGTAGTTGTAAATCTTCTGATCCGTCTCATCCAGCTGGCTCTTGATCTTGTCGGCTACATCAGAATTGATCGGAACGCCCCGCTCGCCAAGAAGGATATCATTGCAGTCGGTGCTGTTGATCAGATAATTCAGGAATTTTACAGCTTCTTCCGGATTTTTTGTGCCTGATGTCACAGAGAAGAACTGACCCGGTTTAATGAAATCAGACTTCTTCGGATCCGGGCTCGGCCATGTGGTCATCTCCAGATCCATTCCTTCTTTTGCCAGCTTGTTCATCGCTGTGTACTGGTTGGACCACATCAGAGTGTTCCATGCCGATTTATCCGGTGACGTTCCTGCCACTATCGGCGCCTGCTCGATGGAACCGATTGTGATGTCTGCGTAGACATCCGGTCCGAGCTCCCATCCTTCTTTGATTCCGTCCTCGTATACCTGGAAGTACTTCGTCAGCTGTTCTTTCGTGGCATTGAGCTTCCCGTCGCCAAAAAGGACAACGCCGTCCGATCTCAGCAGATAATTCATGGGTTCCTGAACAGTACCATAGGAAAGGTCCGTCTTATATCCTGTCTTTTCATAAATCGTCTTTGCAGCCGCGACAAATTCATCAAGGGTCATATTGTCCTTGATTGTAACTCCGGCTTCATCAGTAATGGTCTTATTGTAAACCAGAGCCGGCGCATTCATGCCCGCGCATATAGCGATGACTTTGCCGTCCACCGTGCCGGCTTCGAGCATATTCTTGTCCCACTTGGAGGCATCCAGGGTTCCGTTATCAATATACGGCTTCAGATCCAGAAGCTGACCGGATTTCGCATACTGGTTAATATACTGGTAGTCCTGCTGCATGATGTCCGGTGCCTGCCCTCCGGCTGCAGCCGTTGCCATTTTCTGCCAGTAGTCATTCCACTCGGAAAACTGACCGTCAATCTTTACGCCCGGATTTTCCTCCTGATACTTTTCAATCGCTTTCGTTGTGCGCTCATTCCTCGTCTGGTTGCCCCACCAGGCAAAAACCATGCTGACATCGCCGGACGAACTGTTTCCGGAAGCTGCCGATGCTGCCGCAGTAGTTTTCTCCGCTGCTGCAGATGTCTTTGCCGCAGCACTTGTCTGGGTTCCTCCCGTACTGCCGCAGCCTGCAAGCATTCCTGCTCCCATCAGCGCAGCCATTGCAGCTGCTGCACCTCTTTTCGTCATATAAAAGCCTCCTCACGAGCTAATATTTTATATTACATAGAATAGTCCGACTTTCATTTCCTTTCAAGGTGAAAAAACCGACTAATTTGGTCATATTGCCGACTATTAAAAATTTCATCATAGCCATTTTATGCAATTTGCCTTTTCAAATTCTCATGCCAGGAAAGAAAGTCTGAATGCAGACTTTTATTTTTCAATAAAAAGAGGAAGGACTGTACGTCCTTCCCCTCAAGCAGCTGTGAACCCCAGCCTTATGTTACTTGCTTGCTGCCGCCTTGGCCGCCAGAGCTGCCGTTCCCTGATCCACAAGATCCTGGCCGGCCTGTTCTGCCGTCTCCTGCCCGTAGCATACTGCCTCGAGAATCGTGTTCAGAGCCTTGCCGGCTTCCGTGTATCCGTCCGGATACGGCGGGTTGATGTCGGAGCAGTTCTTCGCAACAACGTCGTTGACAAATGTATATGTCTTCTGATCGTTCTCAGAGAGCTGAGCCGATACCTTGGACGCGATGTCGCTGTTCATCGGAATTCCGCGCTCACCGAGCAGGATGTTGTTCGCATCCTCGCTGTTGGTCAGCCAGTTGATAAATGCCGCTGCAGCCTTCGGGTTCTTAGCGCTTGCGGATACCGAGAAGAACTGGCTCGGCTTCAGGAAATCCGACTTCTTCGGATCTGCGCTCGGCCATGTGGTCATCTGCATGTCCTGGCCTTCCTTGGCTGCCTTGAGAACCGCCACATACTGGTTGGACCAGCAGAAAGTGCACCAGGACTGATTCTCCGGGTTATCACCGTATACGAGCGGATCCTGCTCTACAGAGCCGATGGTAATCTCCGCGAATACGGTCGGGGAAAGCATCCAGCCGTCCTTCTCTCCGTCCTCGTAGATCTTGAAGTACTTCGCGAGATTCTCGGGCTTTGCGTCCACCTTGCCGGTGTTGAAGAGAATCGAACCGTCCGCGCGGCTCCAGTAGCTGAAGATCTCCTGCGCCGTACCGTACTGGATGTTCGTCTTGTAACCGGTCGTCTCGTAGATCTTCTTGCTCGCCTCGATGAACTCATCGATGGACATGTTGTCTTTGATAGTCACACCGGCCTTGTCCGTGATCGCCTTGTCATATACGAGCGCCGGAGCGTTGATGCCGGCGCAGACAGCAACCAGCTTTCCGTTCATTGTTCCGGCATTGATCATGTTCTGATTCCACTTGGACGTGTCGATCGTTCCGTCCTTTGTGAATTCCGTCAGGTCATACAGAAGTCCGGTGTTCATGTACTGATTCAGATACTGGTAGTCCATCTGGATAATGTCCGGAAGCGCGTTGCCGGCCGAGTTGGTCGCAAGCTTCTGCCAGTAGTCATTCCACTCCGAGAACTGTCCCTCAATCTTCACACCCGGATTCTGTTCCTGGTATTTCGTGATCGCGTTGGAAGTTCTCTCGTTTCTGGTCTGGTTGCCCCACCAGGCAAATACCATGTTCGTATCGCCTGAAGAAGAGCTGCCGGAAGCCGCCTTTGTCGTGGTGGCGCTGCCCGATGCTGCCGTTGTTGTCGTGCTTCCTGATGCTGCGCTTGTCGTACCGCCTGACGAACTTCCGCAACCTGCAAGAAGTCCTGCGCCCATGGCAGCTGCCAGAGCCGCAGCTGCGCCTCTCTTAAGTTTGCTCATGTTTTTCCCTCCAGGAATAAAATGAAAATGATGGTAAAACACTCAAATCATGAATTAATTATATCCGGCGTTCCAAACGAAAGGGTATATAAAAAAATGACCTGGTTGAACAAATTACCTACTTTCAGCCAGATCATATACCAATTTTCATACACATTTGACAAATGCCGGGAGCTGTCACCGTCTTGCAACATGCAGGCTCCCGAGGAAGTACAGAATCATGAGAAGAACATCTGCGCTGATGAGCAGCGAATAGCCGGTCCGCATGCTGGTGATCACGAGCAGAACAAGAAGTGCTGCGGAAATAACCGTGGAGAGAAGGCGGCGGTTCGTGAGGCCGGAAACACCCAGCAGCAGATAAATCACACCGAACACAACGGTGATCGCCGCCAGCATCATATCCTGCCCGCCAAACGAGCGGATGGCGCTCCAGGTGAGCAGCCGGTCCAGGCAAATATCCAGAATCGCGCGGATATCGGCTGCAGAAGCGCTGCGGGAGTACAGAGCCGTGCAGATACCCGATGCCAGAAGTACAATGCCCAGAAGCACAGAGAAGATCGATGTCCATCTCAGAAGCAGATTGGTTTTGCGCATAAATGATTTCCCTCTTTATAATCTGTTGAATGTCCGCCGGAGAAGTATGGAATCCTCAGGATCCTCTCTCACGCTCCGGCACGGTTATTCTAATTATAAACGACCCGGTCAAAAAGAAAACCCCTGTGCGCCCGGACTTTCTTTTTTCTCCTCATTGCTCTATACTTTTAAAAGTTTGAGTTGAAAAACCATACGCACAACAGGGAGGGAAAACGTATGAGTAAAGACAGGATACGGATCGGCGAAGAACCGATCTATGACGCACGGCAGCTGGGAGCGGGAAGAGTTCTCATCCTGGCATTTCAGCACCTTTTCGCAATGTTCGGCGCGACGGTGCTCGTCCCGGTTCTGACCGGCATCTCCGTGAGTGACACACTGCTGTTCGCAGGAGTCGGCACACTTCTGTTCCATCTGCTGTCAAAAGGAAAGGTACCGGCATTCCTGGGTTCCTCCTTTGCTTTCCTGGCCGGATATGCCGCCATCGCGCCGCACGGCGAGCCGGAACTTCTTCCGTACGCGTGCTTCGGCGTTGCGTGTTCGGGTCTGCTGTACCTGCTGCTGGCCGCGCTTTTCAGAATTTTTACCGCCAACCGGGTTATGCGATATTTCCCTCCGATCGTGACAGGGCCGATCATCATCGCCATCGGCCTGAATCTCTCAAAGTCCGCGATTGACAACTGTTCCACCCACTGGTGGATCGCACTCACGGCCATCGTCATCATCGTTGTCTGCAACATCTGGGGAATCGGCATGGTGAAAGTGATCCCGGTCATCCTCGGCGTCATCGGCTCCTACATCGCAGCAGCCATCGCGGGCGTGATCGATTTCACACCGGTTGCGGAAGCTGCCTGGTTCGGGAACCCTGTCGATTACAGCCGTACGGTCTTTTCCATCTTTACGGGCGGCCATGTGAACACCGGCCTGCTCGTGACGTCGGCCGTCACGATCGTCCCGATCGCCTTCGCCACGATGATGGAGCACATCGGAGACATCTCGGCCATCTCTTCCACGGCAGGCCGCAACTTCATCAAGGACCCGGGTCTTCACAGAACGCTGACCGGCGACGGACTCGCGACCATCATCGCATCGTTATTCGGTGCACCGGCCAACACCACATACGGCGAAAACACCGGCGTACTCACGCTGACGAAGGTCTATGACCCGATGGTCATCCGCATCACCGCAGTTCTTGCAATCCTGCTCTCCTTCTGTCCGAAGTTCGCCGCCGTCATTGAGGTTATGCCGGCCGCGACCATGGGCGGCATATCTCTTGTACTCTACGGCATGATCTCCGCCGTCGGCGTGCGCAACATCGTCGAGACCCGGGTGGACTTCAGCAAAAGCCGCAATGTGATCATCGCGGCCCTGATCCTGGTACTCTCGATCGGCATCAACTATTCCGCCGCCGGTGCAATCGATCTGACGGCAGGAGGAGTGACGGTCAGCTTTTCGGGGCTGGCGGTCGGTTCGCTGGTCGGCATCATCCTGAACGCGATTCTTCCCGGCAAGGACTACCGGTTTGACAACGACGAGCCAAACAGCACCGGTGTTGATTTCGAAGCCGCGCAGGGTGAGACGTTGAGCGAAATCAAAGAAGCAGAAAACAAGAAGTGATACGACACTGGTCAGGAATGCGAGGCAGATATGAAGAAAGCAACGGGCAAAAGCAGGCTGCACCGGAAGTTTACAAATCTTCCGCTGCGGAAAAAATTCCTGTCTATTCTCCTGCTGTACTCGACGGTTGTCATCCTGCTCTTCACCGTCTGCTACCGTCTCCTGGCATCCGCCTACGACAAGGTGTCTTACCGTTCCTTTGCCGCCAACCTCAATTTCACCGGTTCTTCCATTCACGACAGACTGCAGCAGGCGGAGAGTCTTTCCTACACGATTCTTGCCGCATCGCAGGTCCAGGAGGCTTTGAGTTCGCTTCAGGAAGAGGAAGAACCGACTGCCCGTACGGCGTCGGTCGTGTACAACACGCTGACCTCCTATCTTCTGACGATGTTCGAAACAAACCGGGGCTCCATCTCCTACATCGCGATCCGCACCGATAACAATGTCTATACCACCAGCCCCTACACAAAAGACATCGATCTTTCGATCCTGACATCGGCCGAGGCGCAGGCAAAAGCCGCCAACGGCGCCGTCTGCTGGGTCATGGGGTCGGAGAATTCCGATTACCTGTATCTGGTCCGGGAAATCCGCAAGATTGACGGCATGGCTCTGGACGATCTGGGGTGCATCGTCATCGCGCTGGACGTGTCCGCTCTTCTCTCGGAGTCCGACATCATGATCCGCAATTTCGGCCAGTACAACACCGTTTTAAGTTACAAATCATCCGTACGTGTCAACCTGTCCGATGAGACAGCCTCGGTTCCGGATGAGGTCCGGCACATGGAGCCCGGCAGCTATGCGCGACTTCGCGCCGGCGGGCACGACTACTTCGCCGCCTGCTCGTACGTACCGGAATTCAGCGATTTCACCATCGCCGCTTTCATTCCGTACGATGCCATCACCAGCAACCTGTACCGCACCGTTATTCTGATCTTTATTGTCATCCTTCTCGGTGTGCTGATTCTGCTTCAGTTCACCGACCGTCTGATTGACTCGGTCCTGGTTCACATCGACCGCCTGGTGGAAAAAATCCACGCATTTTCCCTGCAGAGGCCTGCCCCTGAGGGAATGCCCGATTACAGTGACCGGAAAGATGAGATCGGCGTTCTGCACCGGCAGTTTGACGACATGACGCACCAGATCACGACACTCATCGACCAGAACTACAAAAATGAGATTCTGTACCGCGACGCTCAGATCTGGTCCCTGGAAGCCCAGATCAACCCTCACTTCCTGTACAACACGCTGGACACGATCTACTGGAAGGCCCAGCTCTCCGGCAGTGAGGAGATCTCGCAGATGGCAGAATCTCTGGGCAAGATGCTGCGCGCCACACTCTCCTCGCACAAGTCCCTGATCCCGCTGAAAGAAGAACTTTCTCTCATCCGCTCCTACATCACCATTCAGGAGATCCGGTACAACAACCGCCTTGTGTTTACATTTGCCGTGGATGAGGGGACGGAAGAAGCACTGATTCCGACGCTTTCTCTTCAGCCTCTCGTGGAAAATGCGATAAAATACGGTCTGGAGGAGATGATCGGCACCTGTCACATCACCGTGCAGGCCAGTCACATAGAGAAAGACCTTGTGTGCCGAGTCAAAAATGACGGCTCCGTCTTTCAGGAGGATCTGCTCGCACACCTGCAGGAAGGTCAGAAAAAGCAGCCGGAAGACAGGCGATCCGGCCACGGATTTGGTATCGGACTTCTGAATATCCAGACGAGAATTCATCTGCTCTTCGGGGATTCCTGCGGGCTTTCCCTGACCAACGAGAACGGATTTGCCGTGGCCTCCATCCGGATTCCGTTTCAGACATCCGTTACGGATACAAACCATACAGAAGACAGTTCCGGGACAAGGAGTTGATAAATGCAGAAAATCATGATCGTCGACGATGAGCCGATAATTCTGGAAGGCATTTCAAAAATGATCGACTGGGAATCCATCGGCGCTACGCTGACCGGGACCTACAGCAACGGCGTGGACGCCATGACCGCCATCACCGAAGACCCGCCGGACGTGTGCATCGCGGATATCCGGATGCCGGGGATGAGCGGGCTCGACCTGATCCGCAACTGCAGCGAGCTGCACCTGGACACGCAGTTCATCATTCTTTCCGGATACAGTGAATTCGAGTACGCCCAGCAGAGCATGAAATACGGCGTCCGGCATTACCTTCTGAAGCCCTGCAGCAAGGACGACATCGCGAAAGCCACGGCCGAAGCTCTGCAGGACGCGCGGAAGGCCAAGGAAAAGCACCCGGTCGACAATGAAGTCTTTATGCTGCACGACGCCGCCAGACAGGGCGTCATGGCCTCCATCATCAATGAGGCGATGTTCAGGGATCAGCCAATAGACGAGCTCATCCGGCAGTACGAGGCGTATTTTGACTTTGACCACTTCGCCTTCCGGCTCTTTTACATTTATTATCTCCCGCCGGAAAAGCTCGGGGATTTTCTGTCGGAACTGAAAGAGGAATATACCCGGCGCATGCCGCAGGTGACGCTCTACTCCGTCTACGTCCGCAACACCTATATGCTGATGTATTCTGACCCGAAGATGGAAACCGGATACGTGACCAATTTTCTCTCGCGCGTGAAAGGCGATTTCGGACCGACAACGCTTGAGTGGGAAGACACTACTGTCCCGGACGGCCGCAGACTTGTTGAGGTTCTAATCGGCAAAATCCGCCGGTACGGAAGCTTCTATTACATAAACAATTTCCAGCCGTTCATGGAGATCAACTACACCGGGATCTCGCATCAGATTGAGAGTCTGTATGAAAAAGCACAGCACGGAACGCAGGAAGACGAACAGAACCTGATCGCGGCCTTCGGCGCCATCCGGGATCCGGTTCTCTACCGGCAGATGGCCGTGAGTTTTCTGCTCAAGATAACCAATGACACGGCCGAGAGCTATGCCATAATTGAATGGCTCAAGGGAATCGAGACGGAAAATTCCATCGAAGTCCTGCACGCCAAGGTAAGTGAGAAAATCCATGAAATCCTCGAAGCACGCCGCAAAGAGAAGGGAGCCGATGACAGCCTTACCGAACGGATCTGTGATTACGTCAACCGCAACATTGACAACCCGCTCCTGACGCTAAAGTATATCTGCGAGCAGTACCTGTATATGAACGTGGACTATGTCTCCCGGAAGTTCCATCACGAGATGGGGCAGAAATTCTCCGCTTATCTCACCGACGTGCGGATTAACCGGGCGCAGAAGATTCTTGAAAACACCCCGAACGTCCTGATCGCCGACGTCGCCGAAAAGATCGGATTCGGCAACAATCCGCAGTACTTCTCGCAGCTCTTCCGAAAGAAAACCGGGATCACGCCGAGCATGTATGCCGAGCAGGTCAAGGAAAAGAAACGCAAATAAACAACAATCCCGCAGAGGACGGCTTTCCGGCTGTCTCCCGCGGGATTTTCATATGTTTCCGTTTTTATCACTGAGTCTCGTGTTCCATCTCCACCCGCTGATCGATCTTCGCGATGTCGATGATCGAGAGCTCATTGCTGGCAAATGCGTGCTCCAGCGAACTTATCAGCGCGTGCGCCGTGTCAAGGCTCGTCAGGCAGTGGACACCGGTCTCAATGGCTGTGCGGCGGATGGTGAAGCCGTCTCTCGCATGCTCGATACCGCTCTCCGGCGTGTCGATGACCAGATCGATCTTGTGCGTCAGGATCAGATCCAGCAGCGTCGGAGCTTCCTGTCCGATCTTGTTCACGCGGATGGCGTGCACGCCGTGCTCCTGCAGGACTCTTGCCGTGCCGCGGGACGCGTAGATCTTGTATCCGAGCTTCTCAAAACGTCTCGCGATGTCAACGCCGTCTTCCTTGTCCGCGTCGCGCAGTGTCATGATGATCTGCCGGTGCTTCGGAAGCCGGATGCCGGCTCCCAGGAACGCCTTGTAGAGCGCCTCGTCAAAGTTCTTTGATATGCCTAGGCACTCGCCGGTACTCTTCATCTCCGGTCCCAGGGAGATATCCGCGCCGCGGATCTTCTCAAACGAGAATACCGGCATCTTGATTGCATAGTAGTCCGCTTTCTTCTGCAGTCCCGGGCGGTACCCGAGTTCCCGGATGGTTTTCCCCATGATGACCTGCGTGGCGAGCGGAACAATCGGAATGCCCGTCACTTTGCTGATGTACGGCACCGTGCGGCTGGAGCGTGGATTAACCTCGATGACATAGACCTGATCGTGGTAGTCGATGAACTGGATGTTGATCATACCCTTTACGTGCAGGGCCCTTGCCAGTTTCTCCGTGTCCTCCACGATCTTCTTTTCAATCTTCTCTCCCAGGTCCTGCGCCGGATACACAGAGATGGAATCGCCGGAGTGAATGCCGGCGCGCTCGATATGCTCCATGATTCCCGGAATCAGGATGTCCTGACCGTCGCAGACAGCATCGACTTCGATCTCCTTACCCATCAGGTATTTGTCGACGAGAATCGGGTGATCCTGCTTATAGCGGTTGATGACAGCCATATAGGCGGTCACATCCTCGTCGGATACGGCAATCTGCATGCCCTGTCCGCCGAGCACGTAAGACGGACGCACCAGGACCGGATAGCCCAGCTCGTTTGCGACTTTGATGGCCTCCTCTGTCGTGTAGACCGTTGCGCCCTTGGCTCTCGGGATCTGCGTCTGCTGCAGGATCTCGTCGAACAGCTCGCGGTCTTCCGCCGCGTCGACGTCCTTTGCAGAGGTCCCGAGGATCGGAACGCCCATCTTCATCAGATCCTGCGTCAGCTTGATGGCCGTCTGGCCGCCGAACTGAATCACGGCGCCGTCCGGCTTCTCAATGTCCACGACCGCCTTCACGTCTTCCGCGGTGAGCGGCTCAAAGTACAGCCGGTCCGCAATATCAAAGTCCGTCGAAACAGTCTCCGGGTTGTTGTTGATGATGATGGTCTCATATCCCATCTTCCTGAACGCCCAGGTGCAGTGGACCGAGCAGAAGTCAAACTCAATGCCCTGGCCTATGCGGATCGGGCCGGAACCGAGAACCAGAATCTTCTTTCTGTCTTTTCCGGACTCCCGGGACTCGTTCTTCTCATCCCGGCCTCCGTAGATGGAGTAATAGTACGGCGTCGCCGCGGCGAATTCAGCCGCACAGGTGTCCACGATCTTGAACACCGGATGAATTCCGTAGCCCCGGCGAAGTTCGGCAAGCTCCGTCACGCTGCGTCCCGTCAGATCCGCAATCACTTCATCCGGGAACTCCATGCGCTTTGCCTCGCGCAGAAGCGCCTCGGTCAGCGGCTCATTCTGCAGTCTCTCTTCCATTTCGACGAGGTTCCGGATCTTGCAGATGAACCACATGTCGATCTTAGTGATGATGTGCAGCTGAACCGGATCCATATGGCGGCGCAGGCACTCGGCGATCTTCCAGATCCGGCGGTCATCCACCACCTTCAGATCCTCGAGGATTTCCGTGTCGGACAGCTTGGAAAAGTCATAGGACATAAGACTGTTCACGTGCTGTTCCAGAGAACGGATCGCCTTCATCAGAGCACCCTCGAAATTCGAGCAGATACTCATCACCTCACCCGTGGCCTTCATCTGCGTCGTCAGCGTGCGCTTGGCCGAGATGAATTTATCAAACGGAAGTCTCGGAATCTTGACGACCACGTAGTCCAACGCCGGTTCAAAGGACGCATACGTCTTGCCGGTGATGGCATTTTTAATCTCATCAAGTGTGTACCCGAGCGCGATTTTCGCCGCGACCTTCGCGATCGGATATCCGGTCGCCTTGGAAGCTAGCGCCGAAGAACGGCTCACACGCGGATTGACCTCGATCACGCAGTACTCGAAGCTGTCGGGATTCAGCGCGTACTGTACGTTGCAGCCGCCGGTGATCCCCAGCTCGTCAATGATGCGCAGCGCCGAAGAGCGCAGCATCTGATATTCCTTGTCCGAAAGCGTCTGGCTCGGCGCAACGACGATGGAGTCGCCGGTGTGAACGCCGACCGGATCCAGGTTCTCCATGTTGCAGACTGTGATGCAGTTGCCGGCTCCATCCCGCATCACCTCATATTCGATCTCCTTCCAGCCTGCGATCGAGCGCTCGACCAGAACCTCATGCACGCGTGAGAGACGAAGGCCGTTGGCCAGGATTTCCTCGAGCTCCCGGACGTTGTGGGCAATGCCGCCGCCGGAACCGCCCAGCGTGTATGCAGGGCGCAGGACAACCGGATACCCGATCTTCGCGGCAAACTTTTTGCCCGCCTCGACGTCTCGGACGACCTCGGAAGCAGCAACCGGCTCGCCGATCTTCTCCATGGTCTCCTTGAACATCAGGCGGTCCTCGGCCTTTTTGATCGTAAGGGACGTCGTGCCGATCAGACGGCAGTTATGCTTTTCCAGAAAATCTGTCTCGGCGATCTCCATCGCCAGATTCAGACCGGCCTGTCCGCCGAGCGTCGGCAGAATGCTGTCCGGCTTCTCCTTCTCAATGATTCTCTCGACGGTCTCGACCGTCAGCGGCTCGATATACACCTCATCGGCAATATCCTTGTCCGTCATGATCGTCGCCGGGTTGGAGTTCAGAAGAACAACCTCAACCCCTTCCTCGTGAAGGGAACGGCAGGCCTGGGTGCCCGCGTAGTCAAATTCCGCCGCCTGTCCGATGACAATCGGGCCGGAACCGATGACCAGAACCTTCTTGATATCCGCAATCTTAGGCATCTGCCTTACCCTCCTTCATCACCCTGACAAATGAATCAAACAGCCATCCCGTGTCCTGCGGTCCGGCGCAGGCTTCCGGGTGGAACTGTACCGTGAAGATCTTCTTGCCTCTGTACTGCAGCCCTTCATTGGTGCCGTCATTTACATTGACAAAGGACGGGGAGGCAACGGCCGGGTCAAGCGTCTTTTCATCCACCGCGTACCCGTGATTCTGCGTGGAGATGTACACCCGGCCTGTCGTAAGGTCCTTTACCGGATGGTTCGCGCCGCGGTGGCCGTACTTGAGCTTGTACGTGTCGGCCCCCGTCGCCAGCGCCATCAGCTGATGGCCGAGACATATGGCAAAAATCGGCACATCACTGGAGTACAGCTTGCGGATCTCCCGAATTACATCCACACATTCCTTCGGGTCACCCGGGCCGTTGCTGAGCATGATGCCGTCAGGACTGCCGGCCAGGATCTCCTGCGCGCTGGTGAATGCCGGATAGATTGTCACCTCGCACCCGCGGCGGTTCAAAGACGCCGCGATATTTTTCTTGGCGCCAAGGTCCAGAAGCGCAACTTTCGGACCGCTGCCCGGAAGAATCTGCTTCTGCCGGTGCGTGACGCGCGCCACAACCCCCTCGACTTTGTATGCGTGGATCCGTTTCAGCGCCTCATCCATTCTTTCCGGGAGGTGCGTCGTGATCATGCCGTTGCACGTTCCCTTCTCCCGCAGAATCTGCGTGAGCGCACGGGTATCAATCCCCTCGATGCCCGGAATCCCGTAGCGCAGCAGAAAATTCTGCACTGTATTGGCGCTGCGGAAATTGCTCGGTTCTCTGCAGAGTTCCCGCACGATGAAACCGTCCGGCCAGGCCCTGTCAGACTCCATGTCCTCATAGCAGATGCCGTAGTTCCCGATCAGGGGATACGTCATGGTGACAGCCTGGCCGGCGTATGACGGATCCGTGAGGACTTCAAGATATCCGGTCATCGATGTATTGAACACGATTTCGGATATAACCTCTTTTTCCGCGCCGATCGACGTCCCTGTGAAGACCGTTCCGTCCTCCAGTATCAAGTACGCTTTCATCAAAAGGAACCTCCGCTTAAAAAGAAAGCAGGAACCCAGGTTCCTGCTTTCCAAAGTACCGCTTGTCAGGCAGACCCCTGATCCCGCTTCAATATAGACAGGAAATAGCGGAACCCGCTCTTTCCTGCATTTGACCGTCAATGAATTCTAACACGGGCTGCCCGTTATTTCAAGAAAATCAGTCCGTCTGTCCCGTATATGTGAAAGTTTTTCCCTCATCCGTGGATATGTACCGGGCCATCGTCTTGCCGTTATTATATCTGGTTCCGCCGCCCTGCGTCACGTAAACAATCAGATTTCCCTGTTCGTCGAGTCTGGGCACGAGTGCCTGGACGAACACGGAATTCCACGACAGATTTCCGGATCCGGAATCCAGCTGCTGACTGTCCAGCTGGACCAGCTGATACGTCTTCCCGCCGTCCCGGGTCTCGTAAAGCGTCCCTTCCCCGCCGTCTTCGTAAGCATAGCTGAAAAAGCCGACGTTGTCATTCAGGAACATGATACCGGTCAGCGGCTGATTCTTGTATCCGCTGCCGCCTTCCCGCACCGTCCCGTCGGACACATAGTAGAACTTGCTGTACTCGGTCTGATCGGTCCTCGAATATCCGAGCGCGACGATGATATCATCCGGTGATACCACGCGCAGATAGTACAGATCCACATCGTAGATCTCATCGATTGCGACGCTCTTCCAGTTCTGTCCCATGTCCGTGCTGTATGTCAGAGACACCGGCGCTCTGGTCCCGTCCACGACCATGCCTCCCGAGAGAAACGCCGTGATATCCGGAGACACATAATAGCTGCCGGCTGCCAGTTCCTCCGCACTTGTGCTGGAATACGGCAGTCTGGTCACCTCAAGCGGTACATTCGTGTACGAATTTCCTCCGTTGAAGGACACCTGAAGCGACGAATTGCGGATCCGGTACAAATAGTTTGACGAGGAGGCCGTCTGGGTGCCGGAGCTCTGGGTCTCCGCCTGGCCGGACTTTGACGTGTCGTCTGTCTGAAGTCCCGACTTGTAATCCTCCAGTTTCTGAATCGTCGAAACGCTGATGGAATAGGTCTGGTCTGTGCTCTCCTCCCGGTTGAACGTCACGACCCATTCGCAGGAAAGACTCCCCGAAGATGTCATCACCGCGTTCCAGGAAGAAAAGAACTCCGAATCGCTGCTCTCCGGTGAAAAGGAAAACTTGAGATCAACGATGTTGTTCTCCTCATCAAGAACCTGAACCGGCTCCCGGTTCACACCCCGGATCTTCTTTTCCGCCGGGAGATTGCTCTGCGTAAACTGGGCCAGAAACTTCTGCTCCCAGATATCCGCCGCCGTCTCCAGGTCAACGTCCGTACTCGAAAGTCCGCTCACGACAAATGTGTACCGGGAGTGGATCTGTGCTTCATTCTCCGCCCGTCCTCTGACGGTCGACACTGCGATAAGTGCAGCAAGAACGGCCAGTACTCCCAGCAATACAAGCTGCAGCGCAGCGTTGCGCAACTGTTTCAATGTGCCACCTGCCTGATCAAAGTAAGATTCCATCCGAAATCAGAGACCCCTGCTTACAAACCGCGGAGTCTCTGACTTCAGCTTTATTATCATCTTACCATCCGTATGGCTGCTTCACAAGAAAGAATCAGGCGCCGTGCGCGGTATCACACCGACGTTACAGAATCACCAGATACGGATCTTCTTCCCTCAGTTCCCCGAGGATTTTTCTGCTCTCTTCCTTCATTCCCAGACCGTACAGCCCCATGGCAATCAGTTTCCGGCAGTGGATGCGGTTTCTGGCATCCAGGTCATCCGCAAACACTTTCAGATCCGGCAGAGACACGGCGAAATAGTCGATCGTCACGTGGTCGAAGTAGTGCTTCTCCCCGTAATCAATCAGCCGGTTGAACCGCCGGCAGGCCTCATCCTTCTCTCCGAGAGCCAGAAACGCGAGTCCCTGATACAGAATCATATCCGACGGCTGGTCATTGTAGAACATCATGCCGGACGGCTCCTGCACGCCTTCTGTCGCCCGGCGCCAGCTCCCGCGGGCCTCTTTTTCTTTTCCCTCAAGAGCCTGTGCCTGTCCGAGCAGATACCAGATCTGGTTGTCCTTCTCCCCTTCAAGCTTTCCCTCTCCAAGGTTCTCCGGGAATACCAGAGCCTCCTTGAGCAGCGCTTCTGCCTTCGCGCAGTCTTTCGCTTCAAGCGCCCCCCGCGCCATGCCGGTGAGCGCCAGAATATACTGGGCAGACACCTTGCCTTCGCCGCCTTCCCACGGGTGGAAATGTCTTGCGAGAATTCTCTGAAGCGCTTCCTCATGTCTCCCGAGCAGATTGAGAAGACTGCAGATCTCCAGATACAGGTCATCCCGTTTTTCCGCCGTTTCACGGTTTTCAAGCAGAAACGCAAGTCTGCTCTTAGCCGGGCGCTTCAGCCGCGCATACAGCTGGTCCAGCTCCATCAGCACCCGCGCGTCGCTCCTGTCCATGGCAAATGCTTTCTCAAGCGCCTCCCGTGCCTTTTCCTTTTCGCCCCTTACATTGAAGTATCCGAGCGCAAGGTTCCGCCACACCGTCGGGAAACCGTCACGAAGGCGGCTGCTCTCTTCCCAGAACCGGATCGCTTCATCCCGTCTTTCCCACGCGTACAGCATGCATCCGAGACAGAAGCGCGCCATAGCATCCTGTCTGCCGGTATTCGCCGCCCACTGCAGGACGATCAGATCTTCAGCGCGGTTCGGGAATACATAGGAAAAGTCAGCCGATGCTGCCCGGGCGCGGTATTCGTCCGCCTTCGCACTTTTCCCCTCTTCTGCGGCCAGGTAAGCAAGCCGGTACAATACCAGAGGTTTTTCCGGTGCCGCCGCAAGCACCTCACACGCACGGCCGTTCATCCCGGCCGCCGCGAAAAGATCCGCCGTCTCCAGGTATGTGCTCTCTTTTCCGCGTGCGAGCTTCCGGAAGGTTTCTTTCTCCTCTTCATGGCTCCTGGAAAGCTCAAAGCGGCACGCATAGGCAAACGGATCTCTTGCAAGTGCGCTCTCAAGCAGCGCATCTGCCTCTTCGTGACGCCCGAGTTCATTTAAAACAGCGCCTTTTATCGCCAGCGCTTTCAGATTGGCGCCATTTTTCACAAGGGAACTGTCGATGTGCTCAAGAGCCGTTTCGAAATCTCCTCTCCGGCAGTCGATAAGCGCCAGATAATAAAAACTGATGTCCTGCTGCGCGCCGCTCCATGTGCTCTTGTAAAAATCGTCGAATGCTGCGTCAAACCGCCCGAGAAGAAAATTCGCCAGTCCCCTGTCCGCCATACAGCGGCTGTCCTGCGGATTCGGATTGCGCAGCGTGCTGCGCTTTATCGCCGCATCAAAATACGGGATACTCTTCTCAAATTCTCCCCGGCGAAGAAGCAATTCACCGTATGCCGTGTTGCTGCGGATATCACCAGGGTCACGGCGGAGTGCCTCAAGATAAAACGGGTCCGGTTTCCAGTGCGCATGACGGTACTGTTCAAGATGCTTCCCGGTCAGATACAGTTCTTCCGTGGTCGGTGTGTCCTTCGGGGAAGCCGGTGCCGGCATCGGATCCGGAATTTTCTCGATCTTTTCTTCCGGCTTCTGCCAGGAGATAAGTTCCCTCCCGGACGCACCGCGCACCGAAAGGCACAGATCCTGTTCTCTCCCGGCAAATGCCGCCTCCCGGAAGAAAGCCTGTTTGGGTGAAAACGCCCCGCTCTCCGAAATAAGCGTTCTGCCGGTGGCAGTATCCGTAAGTGTGACGGTAAGCTCCGGAAACTCACGCACGGCATATACACCCGCCAGAGCCTTCCCGTCTTTTACGGTCAGATTCACAGCCAGGTCTTTTGTCGCATTTTTCACGTATCCGATCGCTTTGTACGGCATGAAATACTGGGTGAAATTTTTCTCCTCAAACGGCTCCAGCCACGTGAAATCCGGCTGGTTGTCCGTGAAAACGCCGGTCATAAGCTCAATGTACGGGCCGTTTTTGTCGGTCAGATTGCGGTCCCATGCCTTGCCGAAGTCACCGCATCCCCAGGTCCACTGTTTCTTGCCCGGGGATATATGATGATCGGCGACGTGCAAAATCCCCGCCTGCTTTCCGAAATCATATCCGCCCACAAAGTCATAGTCGGAGTGCGCACACATGTAGCTTGTCGGGACCGGAATGTTTTTGTAACGGGAGATATCCACTCTCGCACCATAGTCGTGCTTGTAGTAGATGCCCGTGGCGATCGGGAAACGGCTCACATCGCGTTTTCCGTGATCAAAAACGGCGTGCACGTCCGGAGGAAATACCGACTGTGTGCTGTCATTCACAGCCACGGCCGGGTTGGCCCACCAGAGGAACGTCTGCGGCAGACTGGTACCGTTGTACAGTTTCCCCTGAATACGAATCGCAGCACGGCCGGGCTGTACGCTGATGCGCGTCTCGCCCTTCGTTCCGTACATCTGATCCACCTCCGAGAGAATCACTGTCTTCCAGCCGTCTTTACTTTCTTCAATGCAGTAATCGACCGGACTGTATGTAGTCGGCCGGTGATGCTGCGGCCAGTTGAACTCGATGCCGCCGCTTATCCATGGCCCCAGAAGACCGACCAGCGCCGGCTTTATCACTTCATTATAGTAGACAAAATCATATCCGTTGGTCTTGTCGTATGCGCGCTGAATGCGGCCTCCGAGTTCCGGCAGAACCGTGACGCGGATGTATTCATTTTCGAGGATGACGGCCGTGTAGTCCACATCCTGCTTTGTGTCGTATATTTTTTCGATAATGGGGAGCGGGTAAACTTTGCCGCTGCTGCCCTGGTAGGTCCGGTTGTCAAAAAACATGGGGTTTTTATCCGGCTCTCCGACGCCGTACGTCGGGATCGTAACCTTTTCGACCCGCACCTGTGCTCTGCCATGAAAATTCAAATCGTCCATTCTTCTCATACCTCCGGCTGATGTATGCCTTCATACTAGCGCCCTGGGGCTGCAGCAGAGAATGCAGATTTCTTTCAAAAGATGGACGATATTCTTATACCGGACTGCTGCGGTACGCTCTCGGGCTCTGCCCGACGACGCGCGTGAACACACGGGAAAAATAGTAGGGATCTGCAAAACCGAGTTCCTGCGCGACTTCTCCGACATTCATTGTGCTCGTCCGCAGAAGATAGCAGGCCCTCTCCATCTTGAGGCGGGTAAAGAAAACCAGAGGTGCACTGCCCGTATATTTCCTGAAGAGTGCGCTGATGCGGCTGACGGACAGTCCGGTTTCTTCCGAAAGATCGGCAAGCGTAAGCATCCTTCCGAGATTGCGGTAAAAATACCGGATGATCTGGCTCACCACCGGGTTGCTTCCGGCTGTCCTGTCTGCCTCTTCCCGCCAGAAAACCTCCGCGAAGACCGTCTGCAGCAGCCTGTCAAGATACCGGAAATTTCCGTCTGTCAGCCCTTCCTGCAGCGTCTGGAAGATCATCTCGAAATACATCTCCATTCTCTGTGCCGCACCGGGTCCCGTGAGCTTTCGCTTCCCAGAGGATGTAAGATAGCCGGAGAGCGCCGCGCCGCCCGCATGTACCCAGAACAGCGACCAGGGCTCTTCCCTGTCAGCGAAATATATATGCGGCGTCCCCGGCGGTATAACCAGTGCTTCATCAGCCGAAAGGCGCACCGTCCTCTCCGGAATCTGCACGATTCCCCTGCCTTTTCTTACATACAGCAGGATCGCGGCAGAACTTCCGGCGGGGCGGGCGCGGTAATGGCCCGCAGCATCCGGATAAAATCCCACATCTGTCAGAAACAGTCCCGAATCCCCCGTGAGCGCCCGAAAGCGGTCCGTGTCCGGAGCATTCAGCACAAACATCTGCTCATGTTTGAACCCGTCCGACAGACGCTCTCCGTCTTCCGGCACAGCATATCTTCCAGCCATGATCTGCCCTCCTGCCTCCTGATGCAATCATCTTATCATAATATCGTCCATCTTTTGAAAAGATTCTGCATTCCCATCAGACCGCCGCTTTCGGTACGATAAGGCCAGTACCTGTAATATGTGCAGGAAAAGACATTTGCCCGCCGAAGGCTGCCTGCAGCTTTCGCGGACAGAAAGGCAGCTGCTTAGAATGACGTATTCTCTGAACGGGATCTGGGAGTGCACTCTGCCGGACGGAAGCCGGTATGAAGCCGTACTGCCCGGAACACTGGATGAAAACAAAATCGGACATACCGACACGGCCGACCGCCCCGCGCATCCGGAGGAAACCGGAAACACCGGAGACTTTAAAGATGACTCTTCCTCTGTCATCCGCACACGTCTCACGCGCCGCTATACGTTTGAAGGGCCGGTCGTGTTTTCGCGCACAGTGGAGTGGGATCTTCCGGAGAACAGCCGGGTATTTCTGTATGCGGAACGCGCGCGCTGCCTGTCCCTGTCCGTTGACGGAAAGGCGGTTATGGCATATGACTGTGATACCCTCGCTGCTCCGCACATTTTCGAAGTGACCGGACGGATCCGCAAAGGGAGCCGCATCGCCCTCACATCGGACAACAGCTATCCGGGGCTCCCGCACGACGCGATCCTGAACTCCTCGGCGGCGACCGACGAGACGCAGACCAACTGGAACGGAATCCTGGGGCGTTTCTGCCTGTACACCCGCCCTGGCACCTTCCTGCGCCGACTTACGGTGATCCCTTCAAATGATCTGAAAAGCCTTTCCGTCACGGCTGAAATCGATTCCGCTTCCGGGTTCTGCGGCCGGCTTCATCTTAAGAGCGATGCGCTTGAAAAGCCTTTTGACAGGCAGCTTGCCATTCCGGCCGGAATCAGCAGCTTCACGTTTTCCGGTCTCACGGTCCCGGCAGACGCAAAGCACTGGGACGAGTATGAGGGAAATCTGTATGAGATGAAGGCTCTTCTCATTCCGGAAGAAAAGTCAGAAGCTGCTGGTACCCCTGATGTCTCCCGTGTTCTCACGGAACCGGACGGGTATCAGGTTTCTTTCGGAATGCGCAGCATCGGCGTAAATGAAGCCCGCCGTCTCACGATTAACGGCCGTACATTTTTCCTGCGCTCGGAGGCAAACTGCGCCGTATTCCCGGAGACCGGATACGAGCCGATGGACACGGACGCCTGGCTGTCTGTCATGAAGACGTACAAGTCCTACGGCGTCAACCTGGTCCGCTTCCACTCGCACATTCCGCCGGACGCGGCGTTCACGGCGGCCGATCTCCTCGGAATGATGGTTGAGCCGGAGCTGAACGACTGGGACCCGCGTCATGCACTCGCAGATAACGTGAGTGCCTCCTATTACGAGCGGGAACTGCTGTCCGTCCTTAAGACGTACGGGAATCACCCGTCCTTTGTCATGCTGACGCTGGGCAATGAGCTGTACACGGACGAGACGGGTTATGAAAACATGGGTAAGATCCTTAAGACGGCACGCAGCACGGACCCCAGCCGTCTGTACGCAAACGCCTCCAATGGAAAAAAAGAGCGCGAGGAGCCTGCCGCATTCAACGATTTTCACACGGCAATGGCCTACAAGGGGGAACACCTGCGCGGTATAAGCTCGGGGACACCGCTCCCGGGATTTATCAACAACGAGTACCCGGATACGCGCCGAAATTACAGTGATATCATCCGGAAACTGCGCAAGGAGACGGATCAGCCGGTTTACGGGTTTGAAGTCGGGCAGTTTGAAGTCCTTCCGGATTTTGACGAAATCAGCGAATTCAAAGGCGTCACCGATCCGGCGAACTACCGGATTGTGCGCGAGGAAGCTGCACGCTCCGGGATGCTTGACAGATGGAAATCGTTTGTTGAGGCAACCGGTGAGATCGCGCTTCTTTCCTACCGGGCAGAGGTGGAGGCTGCGCTGCGCACCCCGGAGATGTCCGGTCTCTCGCTTCTTGGTCTTCAGGATTTCCCCGGGCAGGGAACGGCGCTTGTCGGCATGCTTAACAGCCACATGGAGCCAAAGCCATATTCGTTCTCAAAGCCGGAAAACTTCCGCGCCTTCTTCACGGATATGACGCCCCTGGCACTCCTGCCTTCGCGGACATTCACGACCGCAGACACGCTGGAATTCGAAATCCGGGTGGCCAACTACAGCTGTTCTGACGTGACCGGAACGCCCGAAATTTCTCTCACCCTGCACGAAGGAACCGGCAGCTGCCCGACATCCGGAAAAGAAAAAGAAGAACACCGGACAGGAAGCCCCGTGACGGCCCGCACCGGCGGACTGACGCCTGCCGGGAAATTTGAGATTCCGCTCGGCGCTTTCTGCGCACCGGCCCGCTTCGATCTTCAGGTAACATTTGCCGGGAAAAATGCCGTATGGCCTGTGTGGATTTATGAGGACGCAAAACCGGTCCGCCCGCAGGAAGTTCATGAATTTCGGACACTCACGCCGGAGGCCCTGGATATTCTGCAGCGCGGCGGCTGCGTATATCTCTCGCCGGCTTCCACCCCGGAGGCACTTCCGGGCTCCATCCGCGGGCAGTTCACAACGGATTTCTGGTCAGTCGGGACTTTCCCGAAACAGACCGGCGGCATGGGACAGTACATCGACACGAACTGCCCGCTGTTTGAGCATTTCCCGACGGAGTTTCACACCAACTGGCAGTGGTGGCCGATGGCAAATCGCCAGGCGGTTATCGTGCCGCGCCACATCCACCCGATCGTAACCGAGATGGACAGCTATGCCCGTCTGCGCCATATGGCCCAGATCTTTGCCGGGAAGTGCCTGAACGGGCGGCTTCTTTTCTCCTCACTCGGGCTGCAGGATCTGCAGCAGTATCCGGAGGCGCGGACACTTCAGGCGGCTGTTTACCGGTATCTGGTCTCTGATGCCTTTGACACATCCGATACGATCCTGCCGGAGGAACTGGAAAAAATTGTAGTCTCATGATATCATTGCGCAAGATAACCTGAACTTTCTTATGCGGGGTGATATCACTGTGAACAGCGCGCCAGACTTTACTTCCAGACTGAGATCCTTTTTTACGCCGAACCGGCGAAAACGCATCGGCGCAGGGATTCTGCTCTGGGTGATTTACGGAATATTCTTTGCACTGGACGAGCGGATTATCCGCCCGGATAATCCGCGGCTTCATTACATCCACACTCCACTCGATGACCGGATCCCGTTCATCGAGTGGTTCGTTTTTCCGTATCTGTACTGGATAGGGCTCATCGTCATCGTGTGGCTCATCATGCTGATGAAAGCAACCGACGAGGAATACATTCACTTCTGCCGTCTGGTTATGATCGGTTCCTACGCTATCCTGACCTTTTATCTGATCTGGCCGACGGCCCTGAACCTTCGCCCGGACGTGATACCAGATAATATAGCAGGGCGTCTCGTCTCCTGGATTGAGAGCACCGATTCCCCGACCAATGTTTTCCCCAGCCTTCACGTCTACATCTCCCTGTGCCTTTACGACGGCATAACCACCTGCCGGGCAATTAAGGGACGCCGCGGGCTGAATCTGTGGGTGCTGCTCTCCATAATCCTCATCATCATATCCACCGTCTTCATCAGGCAGCACTCCGTTCTGGACCTTATCGCCGGCGGCATAGCTGCGCTGATCTCTTTCCTCATCTTCTACGCTGTTCCGTATTTCCGTACCGGAAAGGACGAGAAACGTGCCGCCGGACGCCATGGCCCGGCACAGGACAGAATCGGATGATGAACGTCCGATGTCTTCCGTATTTTCTGTAATGCCAAAAAAGGACTGCCGCGTTTTCCTCCCCGCACAAGAGAGCGAAAATACGCAGCAGTCCTTTTTGCTGTTCCTGACAGCCTCACATCTTTACCGGATTCACGCAAGCAGCGGCTTCACAGCCTCAGCCAGCTTCTCTTTTTCTGCTTCTGCCTGCTTCAGATCTTTTCCCTTCGTTGTAAAGTACGTCTTGATCTTCGGCTCCGTGCCGGACGGGCGGATCACGATGACCGAGCCGTCATCCAGCGCGTAAATGAGAACATTGGCTTTCGGAAGGCTGGTCTCCTCCGGCTTCTCGTAGTCCGTCACCTTTACGACCTTCTTCCCGGCGAACTCCTCTGGCGGATTCTTCCGCAGATTCTCCATGATTCCCGCCATCTTGTCCATACCGGAAAGCCCCGGGAAGGAATACGAATCCACCTTGTTAAGGTACCTGCCGTACTGGCTGTAGATCTCCGCAAGCCGCTGTTTGATCGAGGAGCCGATCAGGCGGTAATACGCTGCCATCTCGCAGATGAGCATAGACGCGATGACGGCATCCTTGTCGCGGACATACGGGCCGGCGAGATATCCGTAGGATTCCTCAAAGCCGAAAATGAACCGCTCCACTTCTCCGGCCGCCTCCAGTTTCGCGATCTGATCGCCGATCCACTTGAATCCCGTCAGAGTCTCCCGCAGCTCAACGCCGTAGTGCTTCGCTACCAGGTTGGCAAGCGGTGTGGACACGATCGACTTCACCGCCACCGGATCAGATGGCATGGTGCCCTTTTCGATGCGTCCTGCGCAGATATAGTCCAGAAGCAGAACCCCCATCTCATTGCCCGTCACAAGCTCATAGGAACCGTCCGGACAGCGCATGGCAATGCCGACGCGGTCGGCATCCGGATCGGTGGCAAGCATCAGATCCGCACCTGTTTTCTTCGCCAGTTCCAGTCCCCTGCTCAGTGCCTCGAAAATCTCCGGATTCGGATACGGACAGGTCGTGAAATACCCGTTCGGATACTCCTGCTCCGGAACAATCGTTATGTCCTCAATTCCGATGTCATGAAGCACATGCGTGACCGGAACCAGCCCGGTTCCGTTGAGCGGAGAGTACACCAGCTTCAGACCCGATCCCTTCGCTACACCCGGTCTGATCTGCCGCGACTCAATCGCATCATACAGTCCCTGTTTGCAGTCATCACCGACGAAACGGATCAGTCCCTTTTCAACACCCTCGGCAAAGCTCATGTACTTCGCACCGGTCAGCACGTCCGTCTTCTGGATCGAATCATATACGACAGCTGCCGCGTCATCGGTCATCTGACATCCGTCCGGTCCGTATGCCTTGTAGCCGTTGTACTGCGCCGGATTGTGGGAGGCCGTGATCATGATTCCCGCATTACAGTGATAGAATCTCGTGGCAAAGGACAGCGCCGGCACCGGCATCAGTTCGTCAAAGATTCTCACATGAATCCCGTTGGCGGCGAGAACCCCCGCCGCATCTCTGGCGAACGTCCAGCCCTTCAGTCTGGAGTCATAGCTGATGGCCACCGTCTGCGTGCCGCCCTGGGTCTTTACCCAGTCAGCCACTCCCTGTGTCGCCTGACGCACTACCCAGATGTTCATCCGGTTCGTACCGGCTCCAAGCGTTCCGCGAAGACCCGCCGTTCCGAACTTCAGGGCAACCGCAAACCGCTCCTTTATGGCCGCGTCGTCATCTTTGATGCCGCGCAGTTCCATCTTCAGATCTACGTCTTCAAGATCGGATGCCAGCCAGCGCTCATATTCTTCTCTGTACATAGGAACCCCCTTTAGTACATATGTATTTACACCGTTTCCTGGGAAACAGCCGTGTCACGTTCTTTTCTATTTCATAATACCAACCCCCGCACGCTGATTCAAGCTGTAATGCCCCGGGGCATATTAAAAGGCGGACGGGAAATATCCGTCCGCCCGCAAACAATATGAGAATACAAACCGGATCAGGCCGCAGATTCGCTGACAGATGCTTTCTGTCCCGAAGCCTTTCTTCCGTAGAGCATCGGCTCTGCCACCGTCCGGCGGAACAGATCAATCAGCGGTCCCATGAAAAATGCCGTCACGATTGTTCCAAGCCCGACTGCCGCGCCGAAGTGAAACCCGATCAGCACGCAGACCAGGTCACATGCGATCCTGCACCAGCGGAACGAAACCCGGCTCTCTTTTTCAGTGATCGTCAGTGCGACCGCGTCATATACCGACACCCCGAGATTCGCCACGTAATACAGAGCGGACGACAGGCACATGATCACGATCCCGGACGCAAGAAGCAGAAGACGCGTCACAAGACCCGGCTCCGGGAAAAGCGTCTTGCAGACAAATCCGGAAAAATCCGCGATATATCCCACCAGAAAAAGATTGAACAGCGTGCCTGGTCCCATCAGCTTCCGGTTCACTGCGGCCACTACAACAAGCATAATGAGGGAGAGAGCCATGTAATATAATCCATAGGAAAACGACCGCCCCGCGACTGCATCAAATTCCGTCCACGTCCCGTGCGCAAACACCTGGAACGGGTCATATCCCATCCCGGAAGCGCTGAAAAGTCCAACACTGACACCGGATATGGACACTCCTGCAATCGTCATAAGGATGCGGCGCTTCATCTGCGCGTCCATTTTCTGTGCCTTGTCCGCAAATCTGAGCACAGCCACAGCCCCTTTTCCTGTCAATTCTCTCATACAGTCCTCTTAAATCCTTTAAATCAGGCAAAAAACAGTGCCTTTCCCGTCTGACACCGGAACTATCCTAATGCGCGTCATGGCAAATGTCATGTGTTTTTTCCCATACCTGCGCAATTTCGGCATTTGTCACATGTGCACGGCGGATTAAAAGCGGGAAATGAGCAGATTTCATGCTGCGCTTTGCGAATGCTTGTGCAGATTTTATGTGTTTAAAATTTTCTGAATTTCCGCTTGACACTCTCGCGAAAATCGTGTATATTAGCAAAGTCGGCAGTGAGACATCTCACAAGACCGCATCGAAGCGTGGCTCAGTTTGGTAGAGCGCTGCGTTCGGGACGCAGAGGTCGCGTGTTCGAATCACGTCGCTTCGACTTAAAAGCCCCTGAGAATTTCTCAGGGGCTTTTTATTGTTCTTACAGATTCTGTACGGATTACCCCGTAAGGCCCGGCAGTTCAGCCGGGCCTTTTCATCTCACTTTTATATGCCTTTGCGCCAGAGATCTGCCAGAATAGGCATAAAGATGCCTCCCTGCACGCTTCTGCCCTTGAAGTGACAGTATGCGCCGCTTTTCGTGTCATACCAGTCCGAAAACGGAAAGCGGGACGGCGTTTCCCGCAGATATGCGGCAACACCGCTGATAAGCTGCTGCCGTTCTTCCCGGTCGCGGCTCATGGCAGCCACCCAGAGAATCCAGTCACTCTTTGTGTAGTCCGCCCGGTTGTCAAGCGGTGTCCCGTATGGATTAGCCATGGCAAGATCGTATCGGATATCGTCCTGTATGATCTGCGGCGTAAACAGATGCGAATCAAAGAGCAGATCCCAGACCATGTTGTATTTCAGGCTCCACGTATCAGGCCGGTTAAAAACAAGGGAGGTGTGTCCGCCCGCCGCGGCTCTTTTTTCCCAGGACGAAGCCATCGCCTCAGCCTGTCGGTGTGCCTCTTCCGCCTCTTTTTTCTTCCCGGCCAGCCGGCAGATCTGACTGTACGCCTCGATACCCATCACGGCTTTTACAGCGAGGTTGGTGTTGTGGGAAAGATGTCCCGCGAAATCGTCCGTGCACAGCTGGCCGGACGGATCGGCACCGTACTTCAGCAGATAATCCTTCCAGCCGGTCAGAAGCCCGGTATATGGCACCGCGAAAGCGGCATCCTTTTCAGCCAGACAGACCGCCGCAGTCATGATGAGCATGTTGCCGCACTCTTCCACCGGCATCTGAAATGTCAGGTCGTACAGGTCATCCTCTCCGCGGTACTGGTAAAACGGCGGATAGACAGCGCCGTCCCGGCTGGTCCAGTAGCAGCTCTGCCCATACGGCTTTTTGTTCAGGCCGTACACCTGTCCCCAGGCATACGGGTAGCGCCCCACGTCGTGCGGCGCAAAGTCAAAGGTCCAGGCGCCTGTATCCGCAAAGAAAAATACAGGGCGCAGCATGGCTTTGACAAGCTCCGGATTCAGCCACAGGAACAGAGGAACGGACGGGTAGCTCACGTCAACGGTTCCGATGCAGCCGTTGGAGTCATTTTCCTTGGAGAGAAACAGAAGATTTCCCTCCTCATCCGTGACAAGTTTGTGGGCGGCAATCGTCTGCCGATAGGCAAGGTCGCACAAATACACATAATCGGGCCCGATGGCCTCCGCCGCTTTCTCCTCTATGAGCCGGTCAAGCTGCGCCGTGCGCTGCAGCGTCTCTTCGCGTGTGCGCATCGCATCGTCAATAGCCGCGAGAATATCCGGATACACACTCGTCCAGTATGCGCGGCGCCACTGGCCGAAGTAATTGACAGACAGCAGATCGTCGCAGGCGAATACAAGATGAGCACTCGTTCGGGGTTCTTCCCCGTCTTCTGTCTCAAAAGGAATCTCGGCTGTGATGCCCCGGCCGTTGTTTTCTGTGTACAGACGGCAGTCCCTGCCTGCTGCCGCCAGATAGACATATCCCCAGTCAATGGTAACGTTGTCGCCGCTTCCGCCCAGCGGATGCTGATCTGCCCGTCCCATGGAGATAAAACGGCCTTCTTTCGTGGTCCCCGCCGGGAAGATGAGCTCCGCATCCGCTTCGCTGCTCACCAGATCCGGGGTGACCGTGACCTTCAGGTACGGTTTTTCCGTCAAATCAGCTTTCTCTTTGACCCAAAGCTGTGCGTCTATGTAGCTGCACGGCCGCGAGAGAAGCGTCAGATCCTGCGCCAGAAGCGGCGTCGTGAAGACAAGTTTCACGGAAGCCTCGCCGCTTTCATATTCCAGGGACGTAGACAATGCCGTCACGTCTGTCAGGACCTGCCGCATCGCCTTGCAGCGCGTCTCTTCTCCCTCTCCGGCCTCTCTGTCACATCCTGAGCCTCCGACAAGCCGGTATTCCCTGTCTCCGATGCATACACTTACAAAAATCCGCTGCTTTTTTCCGGACCAGTGGATCGTGTCGCCTTCTGCCGCCGCATCCGATCCGCTCCACACCGAAGTGTACGGATCCTGAACCAGAAGCGGCACACAGGCAGCCCGTTTGATTTCCATCTCATTACCTCTTTTCACGTTTTTTTATACCGGTATTGTACCGGATTTTCGGGAAAATGAACAGATTCAGACTTCCTTCACAATCTCCGGCAGAGGTTCTGCTAAAATAAAAACAATGTGATTTCCAGGAGGTTTTGCAGATGAACGCGATGCGCCGGGGAAAACGCCGGAAAAAGATTCTGATCACTTCTCTCATCTGTCTGGCCGCCGTATACCTGACCGCCGTGAATATTATGGTTAGTGCCGCGCTGATCTCGTCATTCATGCGCCGTCTTAACGCATTTCAGACGATTTCCGATGAATCCTTCGCATCGCAGGTCCAAACGGACTCTCTCACGGAAAATGCATCCGCCCAGAGCGCGGTGGCCGGTCAGTGGTACAATTCGGTGACACATGAAAGCCAGACCGTCACGACCGGTGACGGATACGAACTGGACGCGGAGATTTTTAATCCGTATCCGGCTGATGATGGAGACACCTCACAGGACAATTCTCACACCTGGGTCCTTCTTCTGCACGGTTATACCGGCTCAAAGCAGGATATGTATCCGTACGCCTGCTGGTACAGCCGGATGGGGTGCCGTTGTGTCGTGCCGGACCTGCGGGCGCAGGGAGATTCCGAAGGGGATTTCATCGGAATGGGAGCGACCGACCGGTATGACTGCCTTCTATGGCTGGACCGGATTTTAACGCTTGATCCGCAGGCGCAGATCATCATACACGGTCAGTCTATGGGTGCTGCCACGGCCCTGATGATGAGCGGCCTGCCGCAGCTCACGTCAGGACAGTATCCGGTCAGAGCGATCATCTCGGACGCCGCCTACACCGACACGTACTCCATGTTTGTCGATAAAGCGGAAGAATGGTTTCATGTGCCGCCCGCGCTTTTTGTACCGGCCGCTGCCGTGTGCCTGAAACTGCGGGGAGGTTACTGGCTGTACAGCGCCTCCGCGATTGACGCCGTGAAAAAAAGCAATATTCCGACTCTGTTTATCCACGGCAGCGAAGATAAAATCATTGACGTCTCGGCGTGCACGAAACTCTATGACGCAGCCGCCTGCAAAAAGGAACTCCTGATCGTTCCGGATGCCGGCCACTGTCAGGCTTCACAGGCCGATCCGGTTCTGTATTTTCAGACAATACGGAAGTTTGCCGGACTGTGATCTCAGCCTTCTTTATCCGCCGTTCTTGCCAGGTATTCTCTCAGCCTGCCGACTTCGCCGTACATATCGTTGTAACCGCGGTAATAAATCTGGGCAAGCTTGTCCACATCCGGTTCAAACCGGCCGACTTCCAGCGGAACACTCGGCGCGATCGTGAAGTTGCGCCCCGCCATGGCATCCGCATCGATCCGCTCCAGAAGAGAGTTGTAATTCATCGGATCAAGTTCAAGCCCTTTCTCAAATTCAGGGTACTGCCTGTACATCAGCCTGTTGACCGGTGTCGTCCGGATCTTCGCCGGATCTGCCCGGTACGCTCTGTCACGTGTCTTCACGACAATGATCCGCTTAAACTCCTGTCTCACGGCCCAGTCATACGGAATATTGGTGCTTCCGGTGGCACCGCCGTCAAGATACGGTCTGCCGTCAATCTCAACAGGCCTGGATACATACGGTACGGTTGCGGAGGCCTGAATCGCCTTGAAAATATCCTCACACCGGCCGCGCTCAAAATAAGCCGGCTTTCCTGTCAGCACGTCCGTCGCGCAGACAAGAAACCGGCGCGACGGGTCATTGAAGCGCTCCAGATTAAACGGAAAATCCTTCATCAGCTCGTCGTACAGATAGGAAAATCCGGTTATTCCGTGATCGTGCCGCATGGCACCAAGGCCGATGTAATTGCTGTCGTGCCGGAACTCAAGATTTATCCTGGCGCACCAGCCGATCTGACCGGCCACATAACCGGCACCGCACATGCCGCCTGCAGAGACGCCAATCACGGTCTGGAAATTGAGATCATTTTCCATGAGGGCGTCCAGCACGCCCTGCGTGTAGAGACTGCGGAACGCACCGCCTTCCATCACCAGGCACCCTTCCGTGATTTTGTCCGAAGCTTCTCCTTTCGGAAGGCTGCCAATGCCCGTAAACTGTCTGCTCATATTCTCCCCGTCATCTGTCAAAATCGTAGCGGATGCAGAAATTATCCGTATCCGCGCTCACCTGCGCAAAGGCACCCGTGACCAGCGGCACTGCAGGCGGAAGATGTCCGAGATCCGCGTCAAAAATAACCGGTTTCCCAGACTTCCGTATCACGCCGAGCGCCGCCTCATGGGCGCCAAGCCCCATGACTTCGGCGCCGTTTAGCGGCCTGCCGAATATAAAACCGGAAGCCGCTTCAAACCAACCGGCCTTGCGCATCTGCCACAGAGACCGGCGTATGGCCAGCGGATTCAGGTCACAGGCTTCGAGGAACCACACGATACCCTCTGAACCGTATCTTCTGTTAAATTCTGCAACTCTGTCATACTTCGTTCCGCACAAAATCGTCAGGATGTCAAGACATCCTCCGAGCAGCCGGCCTTCCATCGTCACACTCCGCCGCTTCCCGGAGCCCTCATACAGCGTCAGTATCTTTTTTTCCGTGCAGTTATACGGTGCAAGCGGATTTTCTTCCGATTTCAGAGACTGTGTCTCATACGTCGGAAATCCGGAAACGGTCATGCGCTCTCCACAGAACAGCTCCATGTCCTGGCGGATGGAATCATGCCAGGGTTCCATGCCGAAGGAAGGCGCACACGGACAGTATATCGAAGCTGTGTCAAGAATTGTCGGAAGCGTGAACGTCAGATTGGTATTGTCGGAATATCCGGCGAAAAACTTCGGCTTTGCCTGTGCGATACGCTCAAAATCAATATTCCCGAGAGTTTCACACATCAGCTCTCCGCCGCCGGCCGAGAGAATGAAGTCAACGCCGCTGTCTGCGTACAGCGACATGAACTCTCTGGCGCACTCCTCCGGATCAGTCGATATGCCGGTTCCGTCATCCATAAAGCAGTCCGGGGTTGTTTTCACACGGTATCCGGACGTCTGAAACACGCGCAGCGCATTGCCGAAAGCACTCGCGTACGGCTCGCTGACGCATCCGAACGAAGGTGCCGTCACGCCAATCGTGCCGCCCTTCGGAAGAAAATCAGGGATTATCATAAATATTTCCTCACCTTGTTCACGGCGTTGCCCTCGATGAACGGCCTGGAATGCTCCATCAGCTCGTCCTGATGCACCTGTGTTGTGTTATGGTCTGCCTCCGCAAAGTCAAGAAGCCGCAGACGGAACGCCCTGTACTTCTCCTCTGATGCGCGGTTTCTGCTCACAAAAAGCAGGTACCGCCCGTCCTCTGCCTTCCGGAGGCTGTTGACGATTCCCCACGTCTTCCCGTTCTGCGCCGCAAATCTCTCGAAAGCACGCAGACTGGCAAATGTATAAATCCTCGTCTTCGTCTCGGCAGAAGCCGGCCTTTTCATCTCGCCCGGCCTGTTCTCTTTCCGTGTCTTCGGTGCAGAGCCCATTCGCTTTTCCAGCTCGCTCTTAAGGTCATCGAACATATCCTCCACGTTGTTCTTTGCCGAAACGGTCAGAACCGTGGTCTGATCCGGCTGCTGGGCCATCGAGATCGACATTACATGTCCGTCGAGGTGAATTCCCGTCTCTTCCTCTGCCTTCTGGCATATATCCGTGATAAAGGATTTGATCTTATCGGAATCCTGCGCTATAAAGTCGTGCATCGTGAGATTGTAGTCTTCAAAATCTCTTTTGTCTAAAACGCATTTGAACGAATTGGAAGCGACTTTGATAAATTTCATTCTGATCCTTTCTTCACTCAGGCAGCCTGGATTACGTTTTCAGAAAGCTGCCCCGTTTTCGTTCCGGATTCATTATAACAAAAACGGGCGTGTGAAAAAATGAAAGCTTTTCACACGCTCTTTCTTTTACATGCATACCA
>CAIFEV010000005.1 GCA_903789615.1 uncultured Lachnospiraceae bacterium
CTGATGAAAGTCAGCGGCCTTTCTTTTGACCAGGGCGGATGGTTTGACGTTTACAAGCATTCCAACATCTAAGCCTAATGGTAAATAAATTTTTTGCGAAGCAAGAGCTATAGAAACTATTAGCAAACTGACAATAGAAATAAGCCGTGCCTTTTCACATCGAAATGTAAAAAAAATAAAATCAAGCAGACGCCTAGAAACAAATAATGCCTGTAAAAACCAAATAGCCCCTATTAATTTAACACCATTTATACTAGAACCCGATGCATAAACTGACGATATTATTAGTTGCTTATATCCTTCATAAGGACTTGAAAAACGATCAATATGCAAGAACAAGACAAGTAGAATAACACAAATGATATATGGGCATATCAATCTACGAAGGTCTTTTTTTAAATTATCATCTCTATATTTATAAAAGTAACCACTCATAATAAAAAAGAATGGCATATGAAAAGAAAAAATTAGTGAATGTATCGTTGCCGGCGGAGACGAATGCCCGGCTATTACTAAAATAATAGCTATCGCCTTTGCAATATCTGGCCATGACAGTCTTTTCTGCATAATTATCCCCCATGATTAAATAGTGCGCTCTCGGAATCCTGTAATTTTTAATTATATTGAATTCTCGAGAGCTTATTTTTTTGAAATCCCCCACTTTTTGGCAAAGCTCCTTGACATAAACACTAGTTTGTGCTGAGCAGCTCAATCTTCGCAGACAGGAGTCACGCCTTTTTAATCAGTATATGTAGCCCGTACTGCTTGCAAGGAGTATTTCATGAAACCTGTTGATTCCGGAGGTCATGCCACCTACCAAAAACCAGCTACTTCACAACTGAAAAAATATTTCCCGAATAATTCCCCCATTCCAAGGCGTCACCAGATAATCGCAGAGCAATTTTATGGTCTCGACTTACCACCAGGGGCAAGCCAGATGAACTCAGTTCAAAAGCGAACAATCTTTCTGCATCTGAGGTATATGCACCAGGCTGTTCCGCATAAAGTGAACTTTACTTTGCAGCGTTGCCAAAATACTCCCCGGAAAGCACTGCTTTACAGCGGAAACAAGCTCTTTGTTCGCCTCTCTGATGATCAGTTTCAGACTCTGCAGGCAACAGCCCTTCAAACCATTGAAAACGCTTTTATAGGTTTCCAGAGATTCTTCCTTCATCGGATCAACAGCCAGAACATCGTGCTTCTCGTGTTCATCGACACAACATACTAAGAAGGTTTTCAATAAGTGGCTCAGTTTAGTCGGGATCATGGCTCAATGCCAAATAGAATGATGGCTCTCGGCAACCGGACAGGTGGCTAAAAAAGCCCGAAATATTCATAATGAAATTAGAAATTTCCTGCTCATTATCAGATAAAATGGTGTGCTTCTCTGATGGTGTGATTGTTTTTTGCCGAATCTATTATACGAAAAGAGCTGGTCGGCGCCTTTTTATCGGCTAAACTATTAATTTTCAGGTTAAGTGACATTTTCCATGTAAGAAGTTTCAGTCACTTAAATTCATTTCTGAATAAGATAGTAAAATTCTCGTTTTAATCCTGTTTTCAATCGCTTTGTAATTCCCCACTGTGACTCAGTAGGCACTACTCCACACTGGAAAATTTTAAAGCTATTATGCCTAAAATACACATTTAGTAATCTTTCACTCATAAATCCAAATATTCGTTTTTGATAATCATTATATGATGTGATATCCGTTCGTCTCTCTAATTCAAAAAGTATATTAAACAGCCACTCAGAATATGCATCATAAACTTCGGATATAGCAATAAGCATATTAAATAATCTTAAGCTATGATCCTGCCACAAAGCATTATATTCATCAAGGTATGATGGATACTGTTCAGCGATTATTTCTCTGGTAATATCAATATCCTTATCAAACCCACATCCTCTTGTATAATTCTCCTGTACTGTAGTAGCCAATTTCATTTCAAAAGGCAGAATGACATCGTATCTTTCTAGAATCTTCTGTACTGTACTCTCCTTGATAATATTTTTCATAAAGAATGAACAGCTAAAATATCTTCGATAATGCACAAGTCCTTTATAAGGATCCTCTGAATTTTTCCAAATCCAATATGCACCTGTTAGTTCACAATAATTTTTATTTTTTGTTGAGATATTATCTCCTGTATCATCCCTTAAAAATTGCATGTCATCTTTTCCAGCGGCGCCTACTTGAATTGGAATATATCCAGCATCTTTAGGTGGATCAAATTTTTTATGAGTAGCGATATAAATCATGGTGCTAATCCCCTTCCTATAAGCACTAATGCAAACGCTTGGTAAGCGCAATATATTAGGATGACAGCAAAAGCGACATCGGATGATGAATACTGGATTCACACGTTGAAGAACAGCTTTCAACTCATTGAAACACTTGGTCTGTCAAAACCAATTACGGAGCTGCCGAAAAGAAAACGTGGCAGGCCGTGTAAGAATATGTCCACGAGCTGATCAGTGTTTTATAGTACCAACATGAGGGAAATCATTATTTTATCAGATTTAGCTTTTTATTTCCTTTTTGACAATAGTTTCAAGTATTCTATAAAACTGATTTCCAGTATCATCCCAAGACAAATTGGATACCTTCTGCCTTGCCCTATTTGTAATTTCCATTAGTTGTAAAGGATTATTTGTATAAAACTCAATCTTATTCACCAGTTCTTCGAAATCAAATGTATCCAAGAGCACAGCTGTATCCTCTCCTAAAAATGAAGTATATGATCCATCTTTAAACTCAATAACTGGCAATCCACTGCCTATCATTTCATAAGGAACAAGAGAGATATTTGTCATTGACGCAACCATTCCAAAATCACATTTGGTATATAATTCTTGTATTTCCTTTTTAGAAATACGTCCCAAGTTTGTTCCCAGTGCAGGCTTTTCCACCTTGTGTAATCCAAAATAATATATATTAAGATGTTTTCCGCGTTTTTCAAACTCTTTGGACGCATGTGTAATCATACTCATTACAATTCCGGGCAATCTCTTAGGCTCTCTTTTTATATAAACCGCAATATTAATCTCTTTTTTATTTTTATATTCGTCAAAATTACGTTTTCTGTAAGGATACTCCCGAGATTCAAACGGAAATTCAACGGAATACATTCTTCCCAAGTTTGCATTATTTTTACAGTTTTTCTTAATTTCTTCTATATTCCAGTTTCCCAAGGATATTATGTCTTCACCCAATTCATATGCCTTTTTCGATAAAAAATACCTGTCACCTACTGGGTGAAAGTAAGGTTCATAGTCTTGCACAAAATAGATTAAATGCCCTTTTAATTTTCTTGCATAATATATCATTATATCTTCGACTGCTATGACAAAATCATATTGATGCTGCATAACCTCATTCCAGATGATATACTTTGCATCATAACTTTCCAAATTAGCTTTTGCATTACGCATCATTGTTTCACAGTCAACGCTGGTTGGGCAGGTCATTTCCACATTTACTCCAGCATCAGATAATCGTTTAGCTATGCGTAGAGTTGATGTAAGTCCTCCACTATGTAACGTCATGAATGGTGTGACGAAGATAACATTTTCTATTTTAGATGCGCTTTCGCTGGAAATCCTGCTAAAATCGGCGATACTTAATATATTATCAACATAATCATCTGTAGCTAAGTGCTGAATGTATCTGCAAGCTGGTAAAAATTTATTTCTTATCCGTGTTATAATTTTCATTAATAACACCCTTTCAATCTATTATATACTTCTACCGTCACCGAATAAAGGCATTCTGACTATTATATACTTCTACCGTCACCGAATAAAGGCATTCTGAGCGATGCTTTTCCGCAAATCATGTGCGCCTTTAATTAAATATCAATACTTCCCTAATAATATTTTGATAATAAAAATCATTCTCTTTGATGCACTATTAAATCGTATATCCTTATCAAAAATCAATTTACATGCATTAAAAGGATTTTTATTTACTAATTCATTCAAAAACGAAAGCCACTCACTATTAATTTCTTTACTATAACCTCTTAAAAGCTCACCAGCATATGAACTTGGTGAATTTATCAGTGCGGGCTTAATCTGCCTCAATTTACCGACTAGATTATTATTGTATCCAATTGTATTATCTTCATGTTGTCGGTAATAAATATATTCTTGATCATCCGCAACCACCTGTCCACCACAGGTAATACATAACTTATAGCACCATGCATCATGCATAAAAACATTATGAGGTCTATATTTCTTCATTAATCTGAAGAGTTTATTATTTACTACAGCTGTACATCCAGCCATCTGATTAAAAATAAAATTCGCCTTTTCGCTTCGATTTCTATGCGTTTTATGTTTTGAAAGTACATTTAATTTTTCATCTACTAAAATTTGACCTGAATAATATAGCGCAGGTATAGTAGACGATAATTCCAATAATTTTCCCACTGCTACCGATATCTTATGAGGGAGCCAAACATCGTCTTGATCACAGAAAGCATAAAAGTCATACGACACATCAGCGGTATCTACAAGATCAAAAAAGCTTTCAGCAGCTCCCTTATTTTCACCTCTGATAATTCGCAGTGAATGAGATTTACTATATTCTCGTAAAATATCAAAAGTACAATCTGTTGATCCATCATCTCTTACAAGTAGATCTATATTTTTAAAATCTTGGCAAAAAACACTATCCAGCAATTCACGTAGATATTTTTCTCCATTATATGTCGACAGTATAATCAACACTTTATTCATCATTTCGCCACTTATTTCAAAATCAACATTGCTAACAACAACTCAACTTCTAATGTGATTGGCAAATAAATAAAACTTCTATCCCAGAGTCAATCTTGCGGTGATATATGCAACTATCAGTTCTCAATAATTATAATCGGTCTTAAATTGGAATGAAATAAAACCGCAACTTTCAACACCTCTCTCATAAGCTGTAGCAATATTTATATTTTCTTGAGCATATTCACCACTGCCGCCGGAAGTAAAATCTTAACTCGCTCTTTCATTTTCAGTCCAACCTTTATATTGTCGATAAAATCCAGATCATCAATGTGGTCATAAAAATGATCCCGGCCTGCAGGTCGAACAGAAGGCTGAACAAGATTTCCCTGTTTCACAAGTCCTTCCTGAAGTGTAGCTTCCTCAATTCTTCCATTCTTCTGAATAATCGGCAGCAGTTCATTCCCCTTCTCTGTATTCACAAACACACTGGAAACCCCCTTAGGGGTATAACTCTCCGGATGACTTTTTGCGATTCCCCAGAAATCTCCAATTGTTATATCAGCAACTCTGTTTGTGTTCGCATAGGCGCACTGATAACAGCTTTCCCTGAAGCAGTCCGCAAGCATAAAATGAGAACCGTATCGATCAAGCGAGAGTGCCTTTGTCTTTGTCTTTGTCTTTGTCTTTGTTTGCATCTTCAGGAGATACTGCGTTCCCCATCCTCGTTTAACTTTTGAGCGAAAATTATAATAAATCATTCTTCCGCCCATTATTCGATTCATATATTCAACGTACTTCTTGAAAAACTTCGGTGACGGCACGCCATGACAGATAAGATCAACCGTATATAATCCCTCTTTGTCGCCGCCGAGAAATGCATAAAGCCCACCTACCTGACATGGTGTTCCCGTAAAGAGTACCTTTTTCCCTTCTGCCAATCTCTGCTGTATTTTAGAATAGACGTGTCCTATATCCGACTGAACATATTTCGAGGACTGAATCTTTCCTGCGTCTTTATCGGATATTACTTCTATGTGATGAACAGCAAGGTCTTGGTCATAGGCTGCGCCAAAAGCCACTCCGTTGTCGCCAAGAACTGAACGAACCAGTATATCCGATGCACCACCAGATGCTGAGTTCATGACATTTTGTTCGTTCTTATTGGTGAAAGCCCATACCGATACGGGATGATGACGATGCTGCTCTTCATTATTCACAGGGCAACTCTTCACACACTTCCCGCAGTGGATGCAGGCACCCATGTCAGCAGATGGATAGAGAAATCCTTCGTTATTTTCAGATATCGATATACATTTTACCGGACAAACCTGTTCGCAGGAACGGCATCCCACACAGCTCTTTCCGACAATCGAAATATTGTCCATCAACCCACCCACTGACTTAAATAATCTCTTGTCTTCTGTCTCTCTGCCCTGATCACTTCATCGGTTTTAGTATAGTCAATCTCTTTACACAATAATTCCGGCAACTTCTTCATGTTATCGAGGATGCGGTTTTCCAGCTTTAACCTCGTCATAAGATCGACCAATTTTTCGCTATTACCATATCCCGTCTCTCTAACAATGCTGGCGAACGATCTGCGCGTAATGATGCTCATAATCGTCCCATGAAATGTATCAGTAACAATATATTCTGCATGCTCAAAGTACGCGATCACTTTGAACGGATCGCAGTTGATGAACCGATCGCAACAGTCCTGCACGCCTCCGATGCAGAAGATCTTTAGCCCTCTTGTCTTAGCAAATGAACGAATCATCCTGCACTCATCCGCTTTGAATCGTCCGGAGTATCCGTAAAGAAGCATGTATTTATCTTCGTTTACATTCTCAGGGATTTTTCCGCAGGACATGTAGTCATACATTAGAACCGGATCGAGGCTTATGACTGGCTCGATACCAATTAACTCTTTGACTGTCTTGCAACTGTTTTCATCTCTCACAGAGAGCGCATCGAAGCTTTCAAGCCATCCCGCTACTTTCCGGTCTACGCCATACTTCTTCAATTTCTCAGTGGTTGTGTTGCCAAAGGACGCCGCATAGCTGATAAGTTTCTTGGCATGATTCTGCTGCCCGAACAGTTCCGGTGTGAAACCAACGTTCGTATTATTCTGAACGCAATTAAATACCTCGTCACTTCCCACAATCAGCACATCCAGTTCCGGACTATAGTTCATCTGATCGGTGATACCGAGGTAAGGATAATAATTCTTTGCATAATTCTTTTTATAACTAATAAAGCGAATCTTCTCTGAAAGCGGTGCTCCACCCTTCAAAGCCTCCATTCCCTTTGAAAATTTTCTCTTGATTCCTGTTCCTTCATCAGAAGGAAGTAATGTATTGCCTGGATGGTAGTCGACAAATTGAACCTCTCCTCCGAGCTCTTCGACGATAGACTTCAAAGCAAAGGCTTGTAAAAAGGATCCGTAATTTTTAATTCTTTGCATTGAAAGAATACCTACCTTCACTTCTTCCTCTCCCTAATAAGATCCTCAGCCATCTTCTCTACTGCTGTACAAAACTTTTTATTGTTATTCAACTGACTGCCATGCATACCAATCGCAATCTTATCATAGTCCCGGATCACGTCACCTAACGTTTCGATATCCTCCACGACAATCAAATTACCATATCTTTCTTTAACCGCCCTCGCAAAAAGCAATTGATGATCGTTGACATGCTCATTGAACCTGCTCTGCCTTGGTACTACGATTGGGATCTTTCCAATCTGAAGAGGCATAATAAAAGACGATGGCCCACCGTGTGTAATTACAATTCTTGCCTGTTCCACGTACTCACCCATGTCCTAAAAAGGGAACAGCTTCTTCCAATTGCAGTATTTTGGTTCATACGTAGAAAAGCCGGTCTGTATCAGCACTTCCTCTGTGATCACGCCGTCTCTCTTTAAATCGTCGATTTTCTTCACTAAGCGATTGAAAGGCTGCTCATGCGTACCTACCGTAACAAATATCATTAAAATATACTCCCCAGATTAATAGCTTTAGGATAGACTCTTTTCATTTCCTCCCACTCAACGATGAATTTATCCGCAACTGGATAAACCAATCTGCCGCTTAGTGTGGATTTATCAATACGGTCAAAGACCTCAATATATATCGTCTTAGCTCCGAACAGCTTTCCAAGCCAGAAAAATGGAACAGCAACAGCAGCGCCAGAAGAGATAATAATGTCAGGTTTTTCCTTCTTGAGGACTTTCCATGCAAGTCGTGTATTTATCAGCAGGCCTTTGACGGAACGGTTCGTCGGGTAGTAACAGGGGATCATCCGCTCATCTTTCAGAAGGCTCCTGGCATCTTCTTTGTCAAATGTCACCCAGAACCTTTCGTGTTTTTCCCAGAAAGGCTTGAGCATATACAGGTGCATTAAATGCCCTCCGGATGAGCCAACTAAACAAATCTTCATCTTTTCTCTCTTTAACTTCCTCTTTTATTACGCAATACTGATCTAGTGCAATACATTTAAAAAAGCAATATCCACAGCAATATTCTGGAATATATTCTTATATCATTCATCCTCCCACCACTCAGTCTCAGGCTTTTCCGTGAATAGATGCCTAACCATGACATTCAAGCGAGCATACGCATGAGTTTTTGCTCTGCGAGGGAAGGTACCTGTTCACACTGCACTACTATCCTATCTTAACATCAGTCCATTCTTTGAAATATATATGACCGCAGGCGATCAGATCTGTCACGGCTCAAGCTCGAAAATCGTTCAAGGTTCAAATTAGGAATCCTGAATAACCAGACTAATATATAAAATTCACAATAATCACATCTAGTGATCACTTGGATCATAAACCAAGATAATAACTGGCAATATGGTTGTTTATGCAATAACAAAGCAAGAAAATGAGGATATATAGCAACTAAAAATCGGGACCAAATCAGCTTGCTACAAAAAATAACCCCACAGCGGTGAACAAGGCACAGACCACTAGATTATCCATCTGTCAGAAAAACAAAAGGATAGACTGGTGCCTGGTCTCTCCAATTCCGGGTACATTTTGCGAACCTTTTTATCATAATGATATCTTATTGAAGAGTCTTCCACCTTTAGAAATGTTCATCATCAATGATCCCTCTCCCCAAAGCGCCATGAAGAGCACTTCTTATTTTTTAGAATCAATAAGACATACACTCAAAATGCTATATCATCTGTGTCAAAATTTCAAGGCTTGTACTGCAATTTCGGTTTTTCGTTTGGAAACAGGACCAATATTTCGATCATTGAGATTCTTATGGTTTTCTATGGTCTTATTAGAAAATCATCGCAGCTAATGTTGTAATCCTGCAGAGCTTTTTGCTTCGTCATACCAAGGAGCAATCACCTTGAGCTGATCATCGTTCCAGAATTACGATCGTCCACCGCCCCAGGGTACTCTTTATAGAAAAGATGTCCACAGTCGGTCTTGTCCATCGCTCAGAAATACAAGCGGATAGTCGAAAGCATAGAGTGGAAACATTCCGAGGCACCATTTTTCTAGGTGATGATCCCGCACTTCACAGAAGGAATTCTCATGAAAGTATTCATGTATATAAGCGCTTCACATTTAGTGTAACAATCATACTAAATATGAGGAGCTATTGTCCAAATGCAACCTGAAAAACAAGGAAAATCACAGCTCAATAAATTTTTATCGCAGAAATGGAACTTATTGTGCCTTTTGCAGGAAGTTCACATTTATTTTTGTACAGTCTTCTTTCATGAATTCCGTTCCTATCATTAATATCATGCTGTTATAGCAATAGATACGTAGATTATCATCGATCAATCCTATTCCATAGAGTAAAGCCATCAGCAGAATATTCAGATACTGTCCCTTTCGAGCACAGCAAATCAGTGCGATCGTCAGAAGGAAGAGATATATCATTACATACACAATCCCGTGATCAATCAATTCTTTAATGTATACGTTGTCAATCCAATTGTATGTACCTATATTTATCGCTGTATAACCGTTAAAATCAGCACCAGAACCCTGCCAATTGACATTTTGGCCAAAAAGACTGACTCCAAAATTTATCAGTCCCTCTTGACTTAGCGAAAGCCTGGACTCAAGCTTTCCATTTATCGCCACCATCCATGCCACATCTGGATTATATAATTTTGTCACAATCACAGACAATAGCAAATATACGAATGGAGATATAGTTAATATCCAAAACAGCCATCTCATTTTTCTTTCAATCATAGGAAAGAACTTGTATACCAAAGTTATTACGATTGCAATACAGATACCCGCAAAACCAATTCTGGCATCGGTCATTTCATATACCAATATTGATCCCACCATTAATATTGCCAACGAAATGATATGAATTTTCCTGCCTCTGGCGCTTAATATTAGCAATACTGCATTCAATAGACACGCTGTAAATTGTAGACAATATGAAAACCCTAAAGATTGTCTCACTCTGGTCCCACCAGATTGAATAAACACGAAATTGGGAAGTCTTCCGGAATTAGTGAGTAAAAACACCACCATCAGCAATAGCAAAAGTTCCAAGCCAACCACTAAACTTGTATGCTTCCATTCAATATTTCGTGCAACAAAAATATAGCAGAATACCTGCGCATAATATTTTTGCAAAGTACTCGTTCCTGACCATCGAAACGATATCAGGAACAGAACACCGAGCAGCACCCCAATTACAACGCTTTTGAAGAGATATGATTTATCCAGCTTAAATTCCAAAATTTCAGAAGCTAATAGCAACACTACTCCCAAGACCGCTAATTTGTGCAATTGAGCATTCGAAATAACAATAGTAGTCGATAATAAAGAATTTTTAATAAACACAATAGTGGTATAAAGAAAAATAGCTACCATCCATATTAATTCAGCCATTTTGAAACGAGCATTGTTTTTACAAAATCTCATATTTTTCCTTATGCAATAAAATCGAAAGAGCAATTCTGTTCTAATGATTTCCATTCAATTGTATTCGCACAGTCATTGCCTTCTTATTGATTCAAATACTTTCGCCTATGATAACCCCCGCAGAATCCATGTTGCCAGAAATAGTAGCAGTGGGATCTTTACTATTAAACTGAATCCCCGTCCCGTCTTCAAACAAGATACTTATATAAGTATATTGGGGGAAATAAAGATAACGGATATTATTTTGAAATACGCTCCACTCTTTATCGGACAGCGAAAGAAAATCTTCTTTTTTTATCGTAAATACTTTTCCGTATTTCTGATCTTCATATGGATAAATTGCGCGCAAATACGATATTTTGCAGTTTTCTATATTACTCTCATCGGAATCTGAACTTATGTATTCTGTTTGTTCCAGTGACATTACAGGATAAAACGTAACCCCGTCAGAGATATCAGCGCCTTCCGGGATTTTCAGGACACACATGTAATTCGCACCGGAAATACATTCAATTTCTCCGGAATTATCTTGAAAATCCAAAATATTTTTCGTTTCATTTGATGTATCTTCAGACGCAATGGTTTCAACCCACTCGACGGAGATATCCGAGATATCATCAGAAGATTCAGAGAACATGTTAAAATAGTACATTCCTTCCGGAAATGTCTGCGCTTTCCCGTTTAATGGGACTTCCAACAATGTTCCTTCATTAACTCCCTGAACTGTAACAGAGCCGTTCTTGTTCACCGATACTGCAATGCCATTTTTCTCATATGTCTTCGGAGTAGCCGTCATGATAAAAAAATTATGCTGCTCAGCATCCGAATCCTGCCCTGCTTCATTAAAAACCGTAAAATCTGTGCCACGGTTATATGCAAGATATCTCATATAAATAGATCTATCGCCTAGAACCACACTATCAAAAGGCCACATTGTAAAATCTGCATCAAAAGCCCATGCTGCACAGAATACAAAAACGAACAGAATAACAACAGACATTTTTAAGTATTTAGTGAACCTGCTTTGCTTTTTATCTGTTCGTACTTTTCCTCCTGTATGTTTCCCCACCCTTGCTCCTCTCTTGTAAATGCTCTTAACAGTAAAATATCAAACGAGACTTTAAAAAACATATTGCGCACTTTCCTGATCATTCTCGTGCGAAATATTCTGAAATTTAAATATTACCGGCGGTTCTCTTCAGTAGTTCTGTCTCCCCGCTCTACAGAATGCTGCAGATCATTAAGCCGACTTCAGTTCAGTATATCAGCCTGTTTCAGGACTTCAACTATTTCCATGGAAGATTCATGATCTGCTCCAGAGATCCGGAAATATTCTCGCCCGTATAACGATGAATATCAAAATATTCCAGCTGTGTGACGGATTTTCTCTTTGCAAACATCATACCAAAGAAAAAGATCATCTGATTCATTCTTTCATTGAACTCAATCACTGATGCTGATCTCATGTTTTCTTTTTAAAAATCGGGATATTCCAGACAATTCGACCAATTTTTACATGATGTTCCACCAGCAGCCCGCCGATCAGCCACGTCAGAACCGCAAATTTAAGAAATGGTGCATCAAAAATTGTTTCATAAAATCTGCATGAAAAAACAGACATAATCAAATCATTTATCAGATATGCGTAAAACAGGAGCCAGTAGTCAATTCTCTGACTTTTATCCGGATTTAATCTTATTCTGCGATATGCCATTACATAGTAAACAGCCATAATAACAGTTAACAGAAAAGCCCCGATGAAGCCAAAATCATAGACCGGATTCTGGAACATCGTAAAAACATTTCCAATCTCTATCCCATTGTCGCTGTACATAAACGGCAACACACTTTTATACTGCAATGACTGATTGTGAAAAAGTTTTCCTATGTAATTATACAGACTTCGAAATGTCTGCATGCCGAAATAAATACTGTCCGTATTCCCGGTTAAAAATCCATACGAATATTCCTGAAGAAAATGGTCAAGATTTACGATCGGCGCACCAGTATAAATAAACAGATATGTCTTCAAATCGCCGATTTTATCACCCCTGCCCATCGAAAAGAGCAGAGCGATCATGGCAGCACAGGCAATAACTAAAATAATCGCAATCCTGCCTGCCATTCTCAACTGGCTCTCTCTGTCTCCAGATGAAGAACGATATTTCAGGACAATATAAATCATCAGAGCTGCCGTAACGATTCTTAGTATAGGGCTCCTGCTGCCGTTGATAATAATCCGTATGATCATCAATGCAATCACACAAACCTGCGGCAAGTTTATTTTATGCTTTGCGACCCAGTTATTGATCAGGATATAAAGCGTAATATATTCACAAGAATAGCAGACAGGATTCCCAATTCGCCAAATATACGGAATCGATACGACAGAAGAAAGCCGGCTGAATTGAGTCTGTCGGAACTTCGTAAGGGTATCATACATACTTATCTGATCTGTCAGCCCACCGACAGTAACACCATAAAGTTCCTGGTAAGCATCCATTAAATTCTGGAGATACAGAATAAAACCGGCAATAGTAGCCAGCTGAAGAAAAATCAGGACAAGATACCATTTATTGGATAAAGAAACAGGCTGGACATCCGCACGAGTATAGTCTCCTGTATCTCTTATATCCATATATCGGAACCTGATGAAAGAAATCAGAGTGAACCCCACTAGTCCAAGAGAAATAACCAGAAGCGTAATTGCATGAAGTTTTATTGCAAAAGACGAAATATTAATCAGGCAGACCAATTCCCCGACAAAAAAGACAAGGCAGAACAAAAAACCGGGCGCAAATATATCTTTCCTGCCCAGGTAATAGTTTAAGACTAATAATCCACCTGTTACAGCTATCAGTAGAATCAGAATCACGCTTGCCTCTCTTGTACAATCTGTATCACATTTCTTCTGTGGCTTGTCTCAGGAATTCGCCTTGCCAGAGCTTTCCAGCCAAGACTCTGGTCTTCTTTCTCATATTATCATACGCTTCATCATCCAGTTCTAATATTTTTTCCGGAAGTTCGCGAAGGGAAGAAACAACAATTCCAATGCCGTATTTCCGTACAAAATCTGCCAAAGCCGACTCATCCCATACGACGATTGGTATCCCACTGGCAATGTATAGCGAGGCTTTGTGTGGATTATTGTACCGCAGGTACTCCCCATATGCTCCGGAACATGTGTCCAGCGAAGAACCGTCCCATACTAATCCAAACCCGCCATCGAGAGTCTGCGGCATCTCATCCGGCGTCAATTGTCCAAGATATGATGTATTAACTGTTTTTTCAGTTCCAGTGTAATTTGGTCCATATAGAACAAACTTCAATACACTTCCCAACTCATCAAGTTGATATATATATCCAGCTTTTTCACGGCTGAGATTGCCAGCTATGATAACCGTATCTTTTGCAGCATGTTTTAAAGAAAAGTCAACCGGAACCGGAACCAGATAATCAAATAATCCGAGAATGATTGTCTCTTTCTCCGGATACCCTTTCTGCACAAGATAGCTTTGCATTGTCCGATTGTGCACAATCAGCTGATCCGCCTCATGTAAAAATCTATCTTCTACATTTTCGTTGACACCTCGAAGACTGTCAAGATCATGAACCAGATACGTTAACTTAACTCTTTTTTTCTTCAGTTTCCTGATATATGGAATTGCAAAAAGACTTACTTTCGGATACATCGCAAGAGGATACTGAATCAACAGCTCAGACGCCGGTTCAACTTCTTTCAACACATTCTGCCAGTCTCTTCGAACAACAGGTATCATTCGCAGTTTATCGTGAAGGGATGGCTTACCCTCAATATGGTGAACCGTAAGTGCCTTCCAGCCAGAATCCTCAAGAATTTTCGCCGCATCGTTTCTCGCCTTGGATCCGGCATGATTTTTCGTAAGTCCCTTTTCAATAACACAATATCGTTTCATTCCTATTTCACCATGGATCAGATAAATTCCTTCTCAAATTCACTGATCTGCGTATTAATGTTAAATCTCGACTTCAGCATCCGGCTTTGATCCGCTCTGGCCTTCGGATCATAATTAAAAGCATCCTTCATTGCTTCCATCCATGTATCTTCTGAATTATTCAAAGGCAGAAACTGAACATTCTCATTTACTTTTGTTTCCTGTGAAACACTATCTGCCAGAATACACGGCAATCCGGAAGCCTGCGCTTCAAGCGCCACAACCGGTAGTCCTTCAAATACGGAGGGAAGGACAAACAAATCCATTGCCTGATATAGCTGCGGCAGATCGCTGCGAACTCCCAGAAATGTAACAGCTTGTTCCAGCTTTAATGCACGAACCAACTGTTTCATCTTGTCTTCAAGTTCCCCCTGCCCGACTAACAAAAGGTGCGCTTTCGGATCCGTCTTGATATATTGAGCAAATACACGAATCAGGTATTCATGATTTTTTTGAAAATGGAACCGGCCTACATGGCCAATAACATGTTTCTCCTCAATACCTAAATCTTTTCGATATGCCTCACGGATTACCGGATCAAATTTAAACCTTGAAATATCAATAGCATTGGGAATAATCCGACAGTCCTTTGACGAACCGTAGAACCATTTCGCGGCTTCTTTTGAACAGGCCCAGAAATCCGTCGCCACATGTCTCACTCTGATCCGATTTATCCTGTGAAGAACTCCCCTGAGAAAACTATCCGGGTTTTCTCCGTTATGGCTATGAATAATTCTCCTCGGGATGCCATATTTCAATGCTTCCGTAAGGTAATCAATATTTGCAAGACTGCAAACATTTTCCCAAATAGCGCAGTACTCTGAAGCATGCTCTTTCATAAACTGTTCTAATGAGGCTTCAAAAGTTCTTCTGTCACGGCTTCTGGCAGGAAGTCTGTAGACAGTCCCCCCCAGCGAAAGGATTTCCTTTTCATACGCAACTGTTTCTGTATTACAGAGAAAATCGAACTGTAAAACATTACGGTCAATTTTTCGATAATAATTCATCAGGAAGCTTTCAATGCCACCAGGATTATCCGTAATTCCGAATACCAAAATTTTCTTCATGTTTACGAACCGAATTACCTTCCTGAAAATTTTCTAAATTGACGATGCCGGAAACCGGCTATCCAGGAAACAGCTGAATACTGATGATGAACAATGAACCAAAGCGTCACAGCCCGTGTTTTCGAAAAGTCCTTATATCGCACATGCTGAAGAGCTTCAGCAAATGGTTCTGTGCCGATCAGTTTTCTGAACTGCGCCTTGCGTTCCCGCTTTGAATCCGGATTTTCCGGATGATATGAATAATTCACGGCAATTAAAAGAAGATGATACAACACGAAGCTGAAATAGGACTGCAAGAACCGTTCTTCACTCTGCATTCCGATAATGTCTGTCCGCACTGTATTCATCGCAAGAATATACCGTTCTGCATAATCTGACCGGAAACTTCGAACCGCTGACTTGAAATTAATGCAATAATGGTACACAAGATCCGGAATATAACAGATATTCCTTGCATGGCATGCCGCTCTGAACACGAATTCAGCATCTTCAGCAGCAGAAAGATTCGGATTAAAATAAACTGCACTTTCAATTAATAATCTTCTAGAAAACAGCTTTCCCCATGCAAAGCCTGCTCCAGTCTGCGGTTTCAGTATGTCATTTCTAAATGAATCAAGATCTTCTGAAAAAACCTGTGCAGTTCCTTTATATTGATGAAGTGTTGTATGTTCTCCATAATCCAGAACATGTTCAGCCATGATGATGTCTGAATTGTATTGTCTGGCCGCAGCCATCATTTTTTGAAAACCATCTGGTTCAACCCAGTCATCTGCATCTGCAAATGCAATAAATTCCCCTGCTGCCTGACGAACCCCCTCATTCCGTGCCGCTGAAACCCCCTGATGGCAGATCGATAGAAGGTGAACATTCTCAAAAGAATTAAAGTTACTTTCAACCTCTTTTTGAACCGCTGAGTCCTCACCGTCCATGACGACCAGTACTTCTATATCCTTTTCACTTTGTGAAGTCAGGCTTTTCAGGCATCTTCTCAATAACGATATTTCGACATGATACACTGGAACGATAATACTAAGCATTTTAAACAGGCGCAGAAAGGATATCTGCTAAATATCAGAAACAGTCCCCCTCAAAAAGCGCATTCCTTTCATGATGTTTATTAAAAACTTTTCTTATATTTCTTGTGAAAGATTTTGGCCGCCAGAAACGCAGTCCCTTTTTTGAACCAGTTGACCGATTCCATCGAAATAATCGGCACTTCCTGAATTTGATCTTTGTTAATTTTTCCGTTTTCAACCTGATACTCGAGCCATACATCAAACAATAGTTCAGACACTCTGCCGAACAGCCTGCGTTCAAAAGCTGTGTATCCGGTAAGATCAATTTTTGTTTCCAACTCAAACAGTATATCAAACAGCCATGAGCAATAAGCATCAAAGTAATCCCGGCGCATGACCATCATATTGAACATATAGCCCCAGGTTCTTTGCATAACCTTGTCATAAACTTGAAGGTATTCTGGGTATCTGTCGTGAATTATACATCTTGCCAGAATTAGATGTTTCTCTTCCAGTGAATTTGCATAATGACTGTATAAAGTTTCTATAAAATAGTGCCGCTTTTTCGGTATGATAACAGCATGATCTTTTAAGATTTCATCTGCCTCAGTTTTCGTCATAATATTATCGAATGGATCTTTTCCTTTTTTAGAGACTGAAAAATATCTCCGATAATGTACCAGACCTATATATTCCGCTGAAAGATTTCTCCATGCCCAATAGACTGCGGTTAACTCACTATATTCTGAGTTCTTTGAAGAAATATTTTGCCCCGTATCATCTCTTGCATACCCCAAACCTTTAGAACCTGTATTCGTCTCCGATACACAAGAAGCCCCGACATGAATAGGGATATACATTGGATCTGTAGGCATTCTATATTTTTTATGAGCCGCAACAAGTATTTTAACATCCATATATCAAAGCAGCTCCTTCTTAAAATATATATTCATCTCCAATATCAGCACACTATATTTTTATTCATCCATCAAAAAAGATTTGAAATTAGCAGTGGTTTATTTTATCACATAATTTAATAATCTGCCATTCGTGCAACAACGATGACCGCAGGTTACAAAATCATGCGCATGATCATCCTCATCGTTATTATCATGATGATATTGATAAAACAGCTTGCCCCAGCCGTTAAATTTTATGCGATATAAGAACGCGGCTTAGGCGCTGCAATACGTAGATGATTCGAAAATATAAATTTAAAAAATATTTACTTCCAATTTTATAATCGAAAACTACTTCTTCATCTGATACGCCTTATCCGCCGGATACCCGCCCTTCAGTTTCTGCATGGCACGCTGGACGGCGTCTTTGGAGTTCTTCCAGGGGTCGTCGGCGTGCTTGTAGTCGAACTTCTCGATCATCCAGTCGACATCGCCGGTTACGCGGGACAGATTGTCTTGCATGAGTTTGAAGACGGCATCAAAGAATGCCTGCTGCTCTTTTTCCGGAAGGCAGGTGTGGGCGGCTTCGCAGAGATCTCCGAAGTGTGGAATGCAGAAGCCCCTGCCGGAGAGGATTTTCTCCCGGAAGGAATCATCTTTCTGCCAGAGGTAGAAAAAGGTCTCGATATAGCGCTTTTTTGTATCCTCGATCCGGTTGCAGATGAAGCAGGAGCTTTCCTGCGCGCAGGCAAACTGAGCGACGGAATCGGTTCTGGTCCTGCCGGAACCTGCAGAAGAGGAACCCAAAGCGGATGGCCGGCCTTTCAGGAAAGAAAGATGCCCCTTCTGCGGTGAGACAGTCGTGTGACACTTCATGGCTTCTTCCAGCCCGCTGCTCACGCGGCGCATGTGGGTGGAAAGGATCCAGGCGCAGCCCAGTGCATTGCCGTAGTCAAACATCATCTTGAAGTGGCGGCGGCAGAAGCCCTCTTTGTCAGTCATCTCGCGGGTGTCGGGTTTCATGTAGGAGGACGCGCCGCCCAGTGTCAGGTCGAGTGCATCCTGTTCGATCTTTCGCTCCATAAAGCAAAGCGGGCACTCATCACCGGCATTTACGGCGTCATTCAGCGGAATGGTGTAAATTTTCTCTTTCATTTCCAGCGCTCCTCTTTAGGATGTACGAATCCGGCTGCGTCAGGTCTGGTGTCTGCTGACAAAACTTTCTACTGCGCCGCGCACCTGCTGCAGGCGCTTGCGGGTTTCCGGATTTTCGCTTTTAAAGTCCAGCATTTGCCGAAGATACCCCTGGGAGGCAGCCTGGCGGACGCTTTCGGGATATTCAAGCCCGAAAACGAGGGCGATGTGAGCTGCGAGGGCATCGGCCGCCGTCACCCGGTGCCCAGCTTCAACGGTACGGCAGGCTAGGCAGTCGTCAAGTACGGCATCGGAGATCGGCGAAGTTTTGAACTCTTCCAGCGGGCAGTCGTAGATCTCTTCAAGCGGAGTTTCGCAGTTCACGCGAAAGATATCGATTTTGTCCGCATCGCGCAGGATCGCTGCGAAGCGGTGCTCTTCCGGCGTCAGGCTGTCCGGGAGCTCGTAGACATTATGCAGGCGGATGACGGTCTCAAGCATCGGATACCATTCGGGCGGGAAGCCGTAAGCGTCGATTCTGCCTTCGCGAAAAAGAATGTCAGCGCTCAGTCCGCCATGGTTGACGGACTGAGCGTCGTTAAAGGTATGATAGCGGCGCAGCTGCTCAAAGCGCCCGACGTCGTGCAGCAGGCCTGAGCCCCACGCAAAGTCGCATTCATCCTGCGTGAGATTAAGGCTGTGCGCGATGGTGTCGGCCAGTGAGGCCACGCGGAAGGTGTGGGCGATCTTCAGTTTAATCTTGATGTCCGCTGGGTCGTAGGCAGAAACATAGGTGTTAAAGGCACAGATTGCGTGTTCCCGGTTCAGGCTCATATTTTACTCACTGTTCTGTTTCTTTCTACTGGATGGCAAGTTGATACACAATCTGCGCACACAGCTGAAATTCGATATGATCTTCATTTGTCAGTGCTGATTTTAGTGAATGGGAAAGAGTATCTCCCAAGCTTTTCTCCCACAAAAAAAGTCCCAACCATGGTCCGCAGTACGTTTCCGCCTTATGCGTGGTGGGCTCTTTCATTTATATAATACACCCGGAATAAAATATTGCAAGGCTTAATATTATTGCAAAGATAACTCCGGGAATTCAGGATATATAATGGGTTTCTTATTATCTTTTTCATTCACATGATCATTACAAAATCTCGTTGAAGTTGATCCTCTGAATGTCAATCTGGTTGTATCGTTTCATAAAACGAATTACCAACAGTCCCCGGAGCTGTTCCCCCTGTAGGAACAAGCTGAATTTCAATAGCCTCCAAGCGATATGAATACCCTGCCGTTCCAGCCGATTCTCCGTTCTTCGCCCATCCAAGCCAGCCGAAGTTCTGCGCATGTACACGATAGTAAATGTCGTAATGCCCGGCCATCTCTCCGGTTAACTGTATTTGAATTGCCTCTAAGCGCAGCGCCTGACCGGAAGTCCCTGACATCTGCCCATTTTCTTTCCATTCATTCTCCCAACCAGTATTCTGAATATGCGTACGATATTGAATGCTGCCGGAGTACTTCTGCTCTGGGATGGAAATTCTGATCCCTTCAAGGCGCAGACTTTCACCTGTAGTTCCGGCTTCTTGTCCATCAAAGGCATTGTTCTGCCACCCAATATTCTGAACATGTACTGTATATGAAACACCTGCATGCCGGAATGCGTTTTCTGTGCTTCCTGGCGCTGCTCCTCCCTTGTCCACCAGCTGAATTTCAATGGCTTCAAGGCGATAAGCACATCCTTCTGTACCCGCCGGCTCTCCGTTTTCAGCCCATCCGAGCCAGCCGAAGTTCTGTGCATGTACACGATAGTAAATATCGTAATGTTCCGCCACATCTCCTGTAAGCTTAATCTGAATCGCTTCCAGCCGAAGTGACTGGCCAGCAGTGCCGGAAAGCTGTCCATCTGTTTTCCAACCGTCTTCCCAGCCAATATTCTGTATATGGGTTCGGTAAGCCACAGAACCGCTGAATGATGAATTAGTAAGATGAATCCTTATCGCCTCGAGGCGCTTTGATTCACCCGTTGTTCCAGCAGATGCTCCATTTTTCACCTCTGTCTGATCACCATAATCTTGAACATGAACACAGTAGGAAACACCTGTCTTTATATTATTGTAATCCCTGTTATATGGTTCGGTAAGTTTTACATCCAGATCAACATTTCCATCTATCCCGGCCACGCTGCCAGTACCGCCATACTGCCAAATATCCCAATCGCCCTCCGGTATCTGATTGCTGTCAGAGTGATTACTATTGTAATTATAATATCTTGCGACCCAGCGAATTGCTGAATTGAAGTGAGAAGCCGGATATAATACATTATCAAAATAATCTGTATTTGCGTAAATTCCGGGCACATACCCAGCTTTCTTAATCATACCCAGCATCAGATCAGCAAGTTCAACAATCTTTTCACCATCTTTATATGGATCAATGCCCGCCTTCTGATAGACATCTGTAGCTTCTACATCTACGAATACCCCCAGCTGAGGATTCCTGCCCTTAAGTCTCTCAAGCAGATTATTGACCTCGAGAGTCGCTTCTTGTTCATTTGTAGCTTCAGAATAGAAATAAACACCATATGGAATACCATTTTCATCACATCCATCCATATTTGTATCAGCATATGCATCGGCCCAGTTTTCGCCATGCCCATGTCCGACGCGGATAATGGCAAAGTGTATATCATCACCAGCTACTTTTCCCCAGTCAATATCTCCCTGCCATTTGGAGACATCAATTCCCGTTGTCGAGGCACATTGGCCATCTCTGTTAAAGAGATATTTCCTGCCGTTGATGTTTCTCCATTCTCCACTGGCACTGCCCGTATCAGCCTGTACAGAAACCGGGAACATTGCCCCGATAACAAAAAGTGATACTAATAATATGACCAGATAATTGAACAAGCGTTTCACTAACTTACCACCCCGATTTATTATTTATCTACAACAATCTCCGACCATGCTTCCTTATCAACGACTGTCTCCTCCCAGGCCGGCTTATCGACAATCTGCTCGTCATAAGCTGCCTGATCGGTGATCGTTTCATCCCATGCATCCTTATCTACAATAGTCCTTGTCTCAGTCGTGATCGGGTACTGAATCTGATCGAAGAATGTATTCATGTCCCAATTTTTATAGCCCTGTTCGGCAATGGAAGCTTCCCATGCCTTTAGATCATCGTCACCTGGAGTACCGTCATCATTTGCCGTGACCCATTCGCCGTTAATCTTAACCGATTTAAACTGCCGCTTGTACTGAGACTTTTCAGAGCTGTTATCGCCAGCGGGCCAGTAGGTAGTTAGTCCTATCGAGCCATCTGGTGCTGCATCTGTTTCGTCACTCCCCGGTACCATGATTATTTTGCCCGGATGGGATATTGTTTCCGTGTGGGTTACAGCATCATGATGTTCGATATGCGTTTCGGCATCGTGATGAACCGTTTTGTAAGTTGTATCATGGTACTCGACATGAGTCTCTGCTGGATGATTTATCGTTTTATATTTTACAAATGCTTCTGTTGCAGACTCAGGTTCAGCGGTTCCCTTCTTTACAAGCTGAATCTGAATAGCTTCAACGCGATACGAATGTCCTTCCGTGCCGGCTGACTCCCCGTTTTTTGTCCATCCCATCCAGCCAAGATCCTGGGCATGAACCCGGTAGTAAACATCGTAGTGATCCGCAATTTCGCCTGTCAGTTTAATCTGAACTGCTTCGAGTCGCAAGGATTGGCCAGGTAAGCCGGACAACTGTCCGTTTTCTTTCCAGTCATTTTCCCAGCCAAGGTTCTGGATATGGGTGCGGTATCGTATATTTCCAGAATATTCCTGATTTGGCAGAAAAATCCTGATTCCCTCCAGTCTTAGACTCTTGCCTTCTGTTCCAGCCATCCCGCCGTCATAGATATTTTCCTGCCAGCCGTAATTCTGCACATATGTCGTGTAAGATACGCCGCGATGCGGGAATGCATTTTCTGTATTTCCAGGTGCCGAACTGTTCTTGGCCACCAATTTAATCTGGATGGATTCCAGGCGATAGGAATAGCCAGCCGTTCCAGCTGCTTCTCCGTTCTTTGCCCATCCGAGCCAGCCGAAGTTTTGAGCATGCACGCGGTAGTAAATATCGTAGTGCTCTGACATCTCTCCTGTCAATCGAATCTGGATTGCCTCCAGGCGTAGAGACTGACCAGAAGTTCCGGACATTGCTCCGTTTTCTTTCCAATCTTTTTCCCAGCCAATATTCTGAATGTGCGTGCGATATTGGATACTGCCAGAATATTTTTGCTCAGGCAGAGAAATTATGATTCCTTCGAGGCGCAGGCCTTTACCGGTTGTTCCGGCTTCTCCACCATCAAATGCATTCGTCTGCCATCCAAGATTCTGTACATGCGCTGTATACGAAACATCTGGATGCCGGAAAGCATTTGCTGTGTCTCCGGGCGCTGCTTTTCCCTTGTCCACAAGCTGAATCTGGATAGCCTCAAGGCGATAAGCACACCCTTCCGTACCTGCTGATTCTCCATTCTTTGCCCATCCGAGCCACCCAAAGTTTTGAGCATGTACACGGTAGTAAATATCGTAATGTTCGGCTATCTCCCCGGTCAACTGTATCTGAATCGCTTCCAGGCGGAGAGACTGTCCAGTAGTCCCGGACATCTGTCCATTTTCTTTCCAGTCACTCTCCCAGCCAATATTCTGGATATGAGTACGATATTGTACGCTTCCGGAATACTTCTGATTTGGCAGAGAAATCTTGATACCTTCAAGCCGCAAGCTTTCGCCAGTTGTTCCGGACTGCATACCATCAACCGCACTACTCTGCCATCCAATATTCTGCACATGCGTTGAATAGGAGATGTCAGTATTAGAGAATGCATTGCTTACGTCTTTCAGCTCGAATCCTGCCGTATCCGGATTTGCTAAATCTACACCATATATATGTAGATTTCTCCCGCTGCTGGCCGGAAGAGCCCCGGAGAGATCCAACGCCTTTGATGGATCCGCTGCAAGGAGAAGCGAAACAGATCCGTCGGCATTTCGAGCAATCTGCCACTGTTGAAGATCGGATCCGGTATAGGTACGCTGTGAAACATTCGCATTATCACTCGCACTGTCTGCAGTCAGTGCGCATGAAAGCCCTGATGAATACGTTTTGATTGCATAGATTCTATCGCTTATCTTCTCGAAATTAAAAGCCTCTTTCATCCCTCCATTATTTGTATTCTCAATTTCAACATTGGCTCCATTTTTAGAGCTGTTTCCACTTACAGACGCGGAGAAATCGGTATTGGAATATACAGAAATCAAGTGATTCCCATCTCCGCCATTCCAGGTGAGTATGCCATCTTTCATATAGGCATTTTCATATCCATTCCAACCGGATCCTGTATAATGATAATCGATGCCGTTGAATGCATTCTCCCAGCGCCATATCCCCGTACTTTCCAGCACGAAAGAATTCTTGTAAATCTCGTCAAGTGAGTTTTCAGTAATATAATAATTTCTGTCCTGACCTATATGAATTTCAGTAGCTCCGCGCTGCCTTCCGGCCCTTTCTGGAAACATCTTGTCCCAGTCGTAACAGGAATATTCGATCGACTTGCCATAAATGCAGTCAATTCCGTCGTACTTCATCCACACATCGTTGGCATGATCATGCCCAAAAGACATGACCCGTGTGCTTTCCAGTGAACGTACTCTGTTCCACAGCGGATCAGAATGACGTGAGCTGCATACATCCTCAGGATGGGTGCCATACTTTACGGATCCGTCCCCGCTTGAAAAAGCATCCTGAATAGCATTGAGCGGAATGTGATAATAAAGATATGTACTCAGATCTGAAGGCGCGAGGCCATTTGCCGCGGCGACACTTCGTATCTCATCTTCGTACCAGTCAACCTGACTGTCATAAATGTAATCATAATCAGCGTCATAGATCGTATTGCTTCCCGAATCGAGCCCTATGATCATCGAATTCAGAGAACCATCATGGTTATATAACTTATAACTTCCATACATATATTCCGGCGCGCCGAGGAAATCTCCAGAGTCTGACGGATAAAAGGGATTATATCGATCATAAAACAACAGGGAATTCGCCTGGCGTAAATTGCTATAGATAAAATCGCGGCAATTTTCGCCCATATATCCATCTGCAAAGTGATGATCATGATTGCCAAACAGGTAAATCCACGGCACATCAACTTTATTCATCATGCTTACAAGAGCCTGCAGCGCGCGTTTATTGCCGCTTATTGTGTTGAAATCACCACCGTAGATAATGTCTCCGGTCATGACAATAATATCAGGCCTCGTCTTCTCAATCAGCCTGTAAACCGCGAGGATTTCCTGTCTGTCAGAATTCGTAAGATCACGACCATTGCCCCAGCCATTGTTCTGATCGTACCCTGTAAGATGTACATCGGTAATCTGGAGAATTTTAAATTCAGAGTCATCGTTCTTATCAATTCTGTAACGGCCATCAGAATCCATCCTGTACGAAACAGAGCCATTGTTTAAATTCTGAAAATGGCTGATATATTCATCAAGATAGGGCCTCGCATCGGATGCCCGGACAATTTCACCCGATATAACAAATGCCGAAAACACCGCGATAAAAACAGATAATAGAACACTCAATATCTGCAATGCAGTTTTCACCCTTTTGCTCATGTTTTATCCCCCCACCAGGACACATCGATAGGTGTCCCTTTTTCGACAAAGTGCACGGATTATCTGCTTCGAATCTCGATTTCTAAAAAGATTTTATCATACAAAAATAAACCGAGATGACTGAATTGCACATAAAATCAGTCTTCCCGGTTATATTTTCAGCTTTTTCAAGTTTAATTCGTACGTTTTTTATGTGGAAGCAGTCTTGTAAAGGCGCGGATTGCGTGTTCCCGGTTCAGGCTCACAGCTTCTCCTCCAGCTTCCGGGCGACGTACTTCAGGCACCCGTCTTCGAACGGGTTGGCAAGGCCCACCTGTTTCATAAGGCCGTCAAAGAAGTCGGAGGCGGACAGGCGGCAGAGTTTCAGGTAGCTGTCCCAGGCGGCCTTGTAGTCCTTGTCCATCCAGACCTTGTACTGAAGGGCGTTAGTGCCGGCGATGCAGTAGTCGATGTAGTAGAGCGGGCAGTCGTAGATGTGGTGCTGTTTCTGCCAGAAGCCGCCGCGCTCGTAGTACGCGTTTTCGGTGTAGTCAATGTGCGGTTTGTACTGCCGCTCCAGGTCACGCCAGACCTGGTTGCGCGCCGCGGGCGTCAGGCCGGGGTCGGCGTAGACGATGTCCTGGAATTCATCCACCATGGTCCCGTACGGGATGAACAGGATGGCGTCCATGAAGTGCATCTTCACATAGTCCGCTGCCCTGTCCCCGAAGATCAGATTCATCCAGGGCTCGGTGAAGAATTCCATGGACATGGAGTGCGTCTCGGCCGTCTCCATGGTGATGTCGGCGTGCTCGCGGATCGGGTCATCTGCCACCAGCCATCCCTGGAATGCGTGGCCGCACTCGTGGGTGATGACGTCCGCGTCACCGCTGGTGCCGTTGAAGTTGGCGAAGATGAACGGCGCCTTGTAGTCCGGCAGATAGGTCATGTAGCCGCCGGTCTTCTTGGTCTTGCGTCCGAGGACATCAAAGAGCTCATTGTCGCACATGAAGTTCATGAACCGGCCGGTCTCGGGGGAAAGTTCCCTGTACATCTTTCTGCCGGCTTCAAGGATCTGCTCCGGAGTCCCGACAGGCGCCGGATTGCCATCTCTCAGGTAGACGCCTTCGTCGATATAGGTGAGATGGGGAAGCCCCAGCTCCCGCCGGCGCATTTCCGTGATCTTCTCTGCAAAGGGCACCCAGTCTTTCTTGACCTGGCGGCGGAATTCTTTGATATCCTCGCGGGTATAGCAGTTGCGCATCATGCGGGCGTAACCTAAAGGCAGATAGGTTTCATATCCCATCTTCTGCCCCTGTGTGGTGCGGTTTCTGACCAGCCGGTCGTAGATATCGTCGAACTCTTCCGCGTGAGAGGCAAAAAACGCGGAGTATTTCTTCCAAGCTTCTGCCCGCAGCTTTCTGTCGGCGCTGTGCAGATACGGGCTCATCAGTGAGAGGTTGAGCGTTTCGCCGTTCCAGTCGATTTTCGCTGTCGCAAGGATTTTGTTGTACTGATCCATCAGCGCGTTTTCTTCCTGCATCAGCGGGATCAGCTTTTCTTCCATGCTCTTCATGGCGAGTTCGATGTTTTTAAATGCCACGCTGCCGATGCGCTCCTCCAGGTACGGGCGGAAACGTGACTCGTACATCTTCCTCTGGAAAGCCACCACCAGGTTCTGGAAGACCGGACGGTTCTCATCGTAGAATTTCTGTTCCTGCGCATAGAACGGGTCGGTCATGTCGATGTCGTGGCGGATCTCGGCAAGAGTCATCTGTGTCTGGATATGATCGGTCAGTTTCGTAAACCGGCCGTGCAGGTCAAACTGCTCCTCACCGGATGCTGCGGTGTCAAAGTCTGATATCAGAGCCGCAAAGTCCTTTTTTACCTGTTCAAAGTCGACGCGGCTGTAGGGCATATCTGAAAACTTCACTGGTTTCCGCCTCCGTCGTTCTGCATGCTTTTAAGCATTTCTACCGTTTCCATGTCATCCGGGGTCACACGGATGTTCGAGACATATTCTTGTCCGGCCGGATCGGTCACTTTTATCTCAATGACGGAGCCTGCCTGAATGCCGCTTCCGGCCACGGCACGAAAGAACGGGACAACCTTCGGGTGCTCCTCGTTAAACTTCTTCCAGCGCGAAGCCAGCTTCATCATCATGAGCGGATTGATTTTATTGTTGTTATTTCCTGAAAATGCCATCGTACTGCCTTTCTGTATTTCTATATTTCTATTCGAATCCGGCGGCTGCCTTTTTTTCGCAAGAAAGAAACGGCGCCGGTATCCGACGCTGTTACCCGATATTATGCCACAAGCAGAGAGGGAATTCCAGACGTGGGTATTGTCGTTTCCTGTTTTGACGTGAATTCATTTCCTGATTTGGCGCATTTTTATTTCCTGATTTGGCACATTTCCATTTCCTGCTTTGGCGTCCTCCTGTCCGGATTCCCATACTGTCCGAATTCCCGTACTTTCCGGATTCCCGGACCGGCTTGAGCGCGGGATATGGCTGTGGTACTATCGTGTGGATATTTGAGTGTCCCGGGGGGATTTGGTCGTGAAATATTTCCGGCAATTTGTCATCATTATGTTTGTGACCTGCATCGGCGAGGTTCTGCACTATCTGCTTCCGCTTCCGATTCCGGCCAGTATCTACGGACTTGCCGTCATGCTGGTGCTTCTGATGACGCGGGCCGTGAAGCTGGAGAATGTGGGAAGGGCCGCGGATCTTCTGGTTGAGCTGATGCCGCTGATGTTCATTCCGGCGGGGGTGGGGCTGGTCGCGTCGTGGACTGACCTGAAGTGCATTCTTGTGCCGGTTCTTGTGATCACGCCGGCTGTGACGGTTATCGTCATGATCGTGACCGGAAAGACTTCCGACTGGCTTCTCTCCCGGACAGAGAGCGGACGCGAGACGGCAGAGGTGCCGGATGGAAAGGCGTATGACGATGAATGAACTGATTCTGAACTCAACAACGGCCGGCGTCGTGATCAGTCTTCTGGCATATGGCGCCGGAATTTTTCTGCGCCGGAAGACAAAATCGGATCTCTGCAATCCGCTGCTGATTTCGATCGTACTTGTGATTGCGTTTCTGCTGATTTTCCGGATTGATTATGCGTCGTACAGCCGCAGCGCGCAGTATCTGAGTTATCTTCTGACGCCCGCCACCGTGTCGCTTGCAATTCCGCTTTACCGGCAGATGGATCTGCTGAAGAAAAATCTGGCCGCGATCCTGATTTCGGTGCTGGCCGGGGTGATTTCGAGTCTGGGCTCGATTCTGATTCTTTCGGCCGCATTCGGGCTGACACACGCGCAGTATGTAACGCTGCTCCCGAAGTCGATCACGACCGCGATCGGCATGGGCGTATCGGAGGAGCTGGGCGGCAATGTGACGATTTCGGTTGCCGCCATCATCGTAACCGGCGTGTTCGGGAACATGGTCATTGAGCCGGTGTGCCGAATCTTTCGGATTAAAAATCCGGTCTCGAAGGGGCTGGCTGCCGGCACCGCATCGCACGCGATCGGAACGGCGAAAGCGATGGAGATGGGGGAGATCGAAGGGTCGATGAGCAGTCTGGCGATCGTGGTGTCCGGGCTCATCACTGTGGTGTGTGCATCCGTGTTTGCGGGGATGTACTGACATCTCTCATCAGATCACCTTGAAAAATACATGGATTAAATAGACATTTTATGATAGTATATGTCTATAAGTGGGAGGTGATTGTGAATGTTCGCACTACAGGAAACCATAAGGCCATCGGCAGATCTCAGGAATCATTATAATGAAGTATCCCGTCAATGCCACGAAGATAATGAAGCCGTTATCATTACCGTTAACGGCAGAGGGGATACCGTCTCGCTGAGTTACGAAGAATACAAAAGAATGAAGGCCCGGATAGGATTGTTGGAAATTCTGGCTGAAGCGGATGAAGATGTCCGATGCGGGCGGGTCGCTCCTGTTAAAGACACCTTTGAAGACCTGAGAAGTATATTGACGGAGGGAAAGGGGTGAAGTACAGGATACAAAGAACAGACACAGCTGACTCTCTGATCCGGAAAATCATTCTCTATGTGGCGGAAAACTTCGGCACGGACGTAGCACTTGAGAAGCTGGATCATCTCGAATCTTCCATCATGTCCCTTGCAGATAATCCGTACATCGGTTTGCAGCCGCGATACAATGTGCTAAAGCGGCAGGGATATCTTGTTCTCGTATTAGAAAAGGATCTTGTCTTTTATAAAGTTGATGATCAGAAAAAAGAGGTTACTGTGTATGCCGTAGTAGATCAAAGACAGGATTACCTCAATATCATCCGCGGTTTATAAATTCTATGGACGAAGTATAATACGTACAGTCTTAACGCGCTGCCGTAAAACGGCAGTCCACCACTTTAAGGGGGAAAATATGATACTTGAGATCCGTCAGATCCGAAAGTCATTCGGCGGGCGGGAAGTCCTGCACGGGACCAGTTTCCAGGTCACAAGCGGCAGAGCCATGGGCTTTCTGGGACGCAACGGCGCGGGAAAGTCGACGACGTTCCGCTGCCTGATGCAGGTGTTCCGGCAGGATTCCGGAGAGTTCCTGCTGGATGGCCGTCCCTTTGACCCGGGAAAGCACCGCGTCGGATACATGCCCGAGGAACGCGGCATGTACGGCAAAGTGACACTAAAGGATCAGCTGATGTATTTTGCACAGCTCAAAGGCGCATCCCGAAAAGCGGCTGAGCAGGATGCGATGCACTGGCTCACGTATTTTGGCCTCGAAGAATTCCGGAATCAAAATCTGGAAACTCTCTCAAAGGGCAATCAGCAGAAGGTCCAGATTGCACAGGCATTCCTGTGTGACCCGGACATCATCATTCTGGACGAGCCTTTCTCCGGCCTTGACCCGGTTAACGCACAGGTGTTCAAGACATCCATCCGGGAGATGGTTTCGCGCGGAAAGCTCCTCATTTTTTCTTCTCATCAGATGGCCTACGTCGAGGAGATGTGTGACGACATCACGCTGATCGACAAGGGCACCGTGCTGCTCACCGGAAGTCTGGAAGAAATCCGCACAGAAGAAGGTCGGAACCGCTTTTTCATCGAGTGCCGGCCGGAAGCTGCGGAACGTATAGCAGATGCGGCGGTAAAAGCCGGCATATTCATCTCCCGCCTCGACAACCAGATTTTCACCGAAAACAGAGAAGATGCCCTGAAAGGTCTTCTCGGGCGCTCCTTTTCCGACATTCTCTCCTGCGGCGTGTGGCGCCCGTCTCTGCAGGATATTTTCATCAAAGAAGCCGGGGAGGACAGCCATGAAGCATAATCTCGGAGTCGTACTGCGGTTTGAGTTTTTTCAGCAGATACACAAAAAATCTTTTCGCATAACAACCGGTATCCTGCTGGCTGCCATCTGTTTTCTCGTGGCCGCACCGGTTCTTTTCCACTCGTATTTTGAGTCTCCTGCCGAAAGCGGAAACTACGAACAAGCGGGCAACCCGGATGATCATGCAGACTACTCGCCCTTCCCCGGCGGTGTGGTGTATGAGGACAGCACGTACCGGGATCTTCTGCCATTTGCCGGGGAGCACGTATACACGAATGAGGAGCAGCTGGTCCAGGCCGTGGAAGACGGAACGGAGCCGGTAGGCTTTGTGATCCTTGACCCCACACACGTCCGGACGATTTTCGCCAACTACAGCTTGAACAGTTCTTCGGAGGTCTCAGGGCTGCTTTCCGCCATGCAGGAGATCCACACGACGCAGCAGCTTCAGAAACTTGGTGTTCCGGCGCAGGAGTATATGGCTATCCAGAACGACGCCGTGCAGAACGAGGAAGTGATCCTCGGCAAGGACACGACATCACAGTACATCACCGGATTTGTCTTCATCATGCTGGTCTACATGGTTGTCCTGATCTATGGGCAGTTCGCGGCAGTTTCGGTCGCACGAGAAAAGGACAGCAAAACGATGGAGCTTCTGATCACGACAACCCGTCCGGACGCCCTGATCTTAGGGAAAGTTTTTGCCGTCATCGCCGTGGTGCTCCTGAGTCTCGCGCTGTATCTTGGCTGTGCGGCCATCTTCTTCCTGCTTCTAAAGGGCTTGTATCCGGCGGCGCTGCTGGCATTTCTTTCCGCGAATGTCAGCACATCGATGCTCGGAGTGTACCTGCTGTACTTCACGCTGGCTCTGATTCTGTACATGTTCCTCTTCGCCTCGCTCGGCTCGACTGTCTCGAAGGTGGAGGACGTGTCTTCCGCAGTCGCGCCGGTTACATTTCTCATGATTTTCGGTTATGCGCTGGCGTTTCCGGCGATGAGCGGCACCGACAACCTTTTTATCCGGATCGCGTCGTGGATCCCGTTTTTCTCGGTCCTGCTGATGCCGATCCGCTTCGCAAACGCGGCGGCGTCTCTCCCGGTCATTCTGCTCTCCACCGTGGTCAATGCCGCCTTTACTGCCTGGCTCGCATACATCAGTATCCGGATCTACCGGTGGGGAGCGCTTACTTACGGAAATAAGCGAAATTTCGTTGGCATTTTGAAAGAAGTATTTGCAAAAAAATAAATATCCCCGTGACTTGACGCAGAAAGAGCACGACATCGCCTTTACGGTCCGGATCTGTCGCTTGACCAGGACTGCCGGATGACGCCGGATGATCTGACGCTCTGGATTAAGGGCGCGCAGAAGTGCAGGCATCTGATTTCAGACAAATATCTTTAATGACAGGTATTTTTGTATTTTTCTACAAATACATGCTATCTTATAGTTATGAAAGGTACTTTCACATAACAGTGGGTGTATCTCAGCCCTATAAGTGAGTATTTTTTTCAGTGGGTGTAACTCCACCCCTGAGTGAGAAAGTTAGAAGTGAGCGTTTCGCACTAAAAGTGCGAATTTAACAAGGGGCAGACTGATTTCCTGTCTGCCCTGTTTTTTCAGGATCACTCGCCGATCTGCATCTCCTTTGCGCTGACGGAGCTGTAGATGCAGACGATGCCTTCCACGAGGAGGTATATGGCGATCACGTAGCCAAGCGCAATGGTCATGGCCGGCATGAAGAGGAACAGAATCGACACGACGATGTTGATGATGCCGGCCGCGAGCAGCCATCCGGCGTTGTTCACCGTATAGAATTTCGCACGGCTGTAGGCGACGCACTCTTCCACGCCGAGCATCATCAGATTGATCGCGATTACAAAGGCAAAGACCATCATCATCGTCTCCTGCGGCGAGGTGATGAGCATGATGCCGAGCAGCACGTTCAGAATACCGGTGAGCAGGCCGCCGCCGGTCTTAAGGAATACCGGGAGCACGCTGAAGGCGTAGATCTGATAGATGCCGGCGATCACCAGCAGAATGGAGGCGATGTACTCGAGGACAAGGATGGAGCGCATCGGAAAGATGCAGCACAGGACGCCGAGCGCCGTCATGATGATTCCTGCGATAAGGCTTATCCTGCGGAACCTCTTCACGTTCTGGTTCCAGTATTTGCGGATTTCCTCGCGGTAGTCCGTGTTATTGTTGTAGAAAAACATGTCCTTTGCTCCTTTCATTCATCATCCGTGCATTTCACGCCTCGCCCGGCATCTTCCAGCCGTGCTGGTCCGTGTGCAGAAGTTCTTCTGCGCGCTCTGAGAGCGGCTCGCCAAGATAGTCCCGGTAGCACGCAAGGACGGCCGGGTTTTCATGTGAGAACCGCAGCTTCATCGCCTCGTCCTGGCGGTAGAGCGTCGGGGCGCGAAGGGGCGCCATCTCTGCTCCGTCGCGGATCGGCTGGCCGCCTCCGCCGACGCATCCGCCCGGGCAGGCCATGATTTCCACGAAATCGTAGTGTACATCGCCCTTTTCAAGCGCCGTGAGCAGATCGTGAGCATTTCCGAGACCGCTGGCAACAGCGACTTTCAGTTTCGTGCCGGCCAGATTAAACTCCGCCTCCTTCCAGCCCTTCATGCCCCGCAGGGCAAGAAACGTGTGATCCGGATCCGGGCGTTCTCCTGTCACTTTTACATATGCCGTCCGCAGGGCGGCCTCCATCACGCCACCACTCGCGCCGAAGATGTTGCCGGCACCGCTTCCGATCCCGAGAGGTGCATCCATCTCCTCCTCCGGCAGATCGCCCGGAACGATGTGGCACATCCGGATGAGGCGTGAGACCTCTCTTGTCGTGAGCACGTAGTCCACATCCCGGTTGCCTTCAGCGTCCTGCATGGTTGGCAGTGCGCACTCCGCCTTCTTGGCGAGGCACGGCATGATCGAAATGCTGCAGATCTTCTTCGGGTCCTTTCCGATCTTTTCGGCAAAATAGCTTTTTATCATCGCGCCGAACATCTGCTGCGGCGACTTGGAGGTTGAAATCTGATCGACAAATTGCGGGAAATGTCCCTTGCAGTAGCGCACCCAGCCCGGGCAGCAGGATGTGAACATCGGGAATTTTTCCGTATCCCGGTGCTTCAGGCGCTCCAGCAGCTCGGAAGCCTCCTCGACGATCGTGAGGTCCGCCGAAAAGTCTGTGTCAAACACGTAGTCAACGCCTATCGTCCGCAGGGCAGCACCCAGGCGTTTCACCGTCGCCGTCTCCGGTCCCAGGCCGAAGGGCTCGCCCCAGCCCGCGCGGACAGACGGCGCGATCTGCACAACCGTCGTGATGTCCGGGTCATGAATGGCGCGCAGGACTTCTGCCGTGTCATCCCGTTCCCGGAGTGCTCCGACCGGGCAGTGCGTGATGCACTGGCCGCAGAGGGCACAGTCCGAGTCCTCAAGCGAGTACACGCCCGTCACATCGACGCTTGTCTGGGCACCTGTGTTGATGACGTCCCAGATTCCGGTCTTCTGGACTTTCTCGCACACCTGCACGCAGCGCATGCACTTGATGCACTTCTGATTGTCCCGGATCAGCGGGAAGTCCGAAGGAGCTTTGGGCTTCGGCAGATGCAGCGGATACGGGTTGTCCAGGATATTGAGATCCCCCGCAATGTCCTGCAGCCGGCAGTTTCCGCTGCGCACGCAGGTGGTGCAGGAGGTGTTGTGCTCCGAGAGGATGAGCTGGACATTGGTTCGCCGCCCGTCAAGTGCCTTCGCGGAATTGGTGTGGATGACCATACCCTCATCCACCTTGTTGTTGCAGGCCGTGAAGAGGCGGTCGTACCCTTCCACTTCCACCACACAGACGCGGCAGGCGCCGATCTCATTCAGGTCTTTCCAGTAGCACAGGGTCGGGATCCTGATTCCCGCGGCTCTTGCCGCATCCAGAATGGTTGTCGACTCCGGTACTGTGACAGTTTTGTTGTCAATCGTAACGGTTACCATTTTGCAATCCTCCCTCCCTTGAAAATTCCGTAGCCAAAGTGATCGCAGTGCAGGCATCTTGAGGACTCGGCCAATGCCTCCTCTTCTGTCATGCCGCACTCCATGAGCCTGAAGTCGTGCTTTCTCTCGGCGGCCGGGCGCTCCTTCATGTTGATGCGCCCGCGCGGCTCGTGATCGTCAAACCGGATTCTCGGGAGCGTGACATCGGAAGTAATCTCGTGATTGTATCCGAGGTACGCGTCGATATTGGCTGCCGCGACTTTCCCCGCCGCGATGGCACGGATCACTGTCGCCGGACCGGTCACGCAGTCGCCTCCGGCAAAGATCCCTTCCGACCCGGAGACACCGGACCAGTCAAACGCCTCGATCTTGCCGCGCACGATCGGAATGCCGTATTCGCCGAACTTGCGGGAGTCGATGCCCTGCCCGATGGCAACCAGCACCTTGTCGCAGGGGACGCGCACCTCCGGGAGGTGAGCCGGAACGGGTGTCGGCCGCCCTCCTTTAATCAGCCCAGCCAGCTGCGGCTGCAGGATCATGGCGGCAACGCGTCCGTCCGGCGTGGTCTCGATCCGCACAGGGGCCATCATCTCCATGACCTCACACCCGTCGGCGATGGCCCCCTCGACTTCCTCCGGGAGCGCCGTCATGTCTTTTCTTCTTCTTCGGTACGCGATCTTCACACTCTTTGCGCCAAGGCGTACTGCGGACCTCGCCACATCCATCGCGACATTGCCGCCGCCGATGACGACGACGTCAAGGCCGGTGTAATCCGGCATCTCATCATCTCCGATCGCGCGCAGCAGCTCAACGGCCGACACAACGCCCTTCGCGTCTTCCCCCTCGATCCCGATCTTGCGGTCGGTGTGGGCGCCGATGCTGATGTAGAGTGCGTCGTATTCTCCCCGCAGATCCGCGATAGCCTTGTCTTTTCCGACACTCACGCCTGTCTGAACTGTAAACCCCGTCTGGCGCAGGAACGCAATCTCTGAGTCCAGGACCTCCCGCGGCAGGCGGTACGCCGGAATGCCGTAGCGCAACATGCCGCCGAGTCTCTTTCTCTGTTCAAACACCGTCACGTCGTGCCCCATGAGCGAGAGATAAAACGCCGCCGACAGCCCGCTGGGGCCTCCGCCGATAACGGCGATTCTCTTCCCGGTCGCCTCCGCCCTGGCAAAGGGTTTCGGTTTTCCCTCGTGCTCCGTCGCGAAGCGCTTCAGGCCCCGGATATTGATCGCGTCGTCAACCATCGTGCGGCGGCAGCGCACCTCGCACGGATGCTCACAGATGAGTCCGCAGACAGCCGGGAACGGGTTGTCCTTGCGGATCAGCCGCACCGCATCCGCATAGCGCTTCTCATGGATCAGGCTGATATAGCCCGGGATGTCCACGCCCGCCGGACACTGGAAGACGCAGGGAACGGGCTGATTCTGCAGTCCTTTGCACCGCCCGTGGCGGATGTGCTCCAGATAGTCGTCGCGAAATCCCCGAACGTCCTTTAACACCATCCGCGCCGCTTCCTGGCCGATGGCGCAGTCTGCCGTCAGGAATATCGATTCCGCGGTCTGCTCGATCAGGTCAACGGTTGATTCCTGTGCGCTTCCGTCAAGCACCTGCTGAATAAGATCTTCCAGTCTCCCGAGTCCCACCCGGCAGGGCGTACACTTGCCGCAGGACTGGGAATGGCAGATGTGCAGAAACGAAGCGGCCAGGTCGACCGGGCAAAGCCCCGGCTGACTCGCGGTGATACGGCGTTCCAGGTCCTTGTAGAGTTCCTCTACGGTCTTCTGATCGCTGTTTTGTGTAATGATACTGAGTCTGCTCATACTTGCCGGCTTCCTCCTGTTATCCTCTATTGCCTGTCTGATCTTTCCGCCTGAAAAAGTTCACGAACCAGAACAGGATATATCATATCTATAGTAACAGATTCCGGCCGGTTCTTCATCAGAAAAATCACTGACAGCAGCGGAAAAATGTAAGGAGTGATCCTTCCGGATTCTCACGCCTCCCGGATCTTTCTGGCGAGCAGATTCATCACGCGCTTTTTGTCGGTCACCCAGGCGGGCGACAGGAGCAGTTTTCTCGGCCCGTCTCCCGTCATGCGGTGGATGATGGTTCCCCCCGGCAGCAGCTTCAGGCAGTCCACGACGAGGCTGCAGTATTCCTCCATCGTCATCTGCGCAAACGGATGGGCTTTGTATTCCGCGGAAAGCTGCGAGCCTTCCAGGATATTGAGCATCTGGAGCTTGATGCCGTCCGGCGCGCTTATAAGCGCCGCTACGTGGCGCACCGAGTCCAGCATGTCATCCCGGCTCTCGCCCGGCAGCCCCAGAATGAGATGCGTGACAACCGTCAGTCCGGCCGCTTTCAGCCGGCGGTACGACGCATCAAACACATCCGTCCTGTATCCCCGGTGAATTCGCCGGGCGGTTTCATCATCGGCCGTCTGCAGTCCCAGTTCCACCCAGACGGGCTTCACGGCATTTAAGGATACAAGCATTGCCAGAACGTCGTCTCCGATGCAGTCCGGTCTGGTGCCGATGGACAGTCCTGCGATATCCGGGCGCGCCAAAATCCGGCTGTACAGGTCTGTCAGCCGGTTAATATTCCCATATGTATTGGTGTAGGATTGAAAGTACGCGATAAATTTCCGCTTTTCAGGCGGAAGGCCGGCGGGAAGCTTTGAAAGGATGCGGCTTTGGGCCGCTTTGATCTGCGCGTCAAGACTTGCCGCGCTTCCGGCCGGCTCGGCAAATTCACCGGAGCCGCCGGCGGTACAGAAGGTGCAGCCGCCCACGCCAAGCGTTCCGTCCCGGTTCGGGCAGGTGCAGCCGGAGCTCAGGGCAATCTTGTACACCTTCTGGCCATACATATTCTTCAGATATTCGGACAGTGTCAGAATCTTCATGAGCAGCCGCGCTTATCCCTGCCCCAGGGACTTTATCCGCCAGTGCTTCCGGACTTCCTGCTCAAACGCCTGATATCCGTCGTATTTGCAGCTGACCGAGAACAGCTTGCGGCCGGTCTTCCCGAAAAATGTCAGACTGTCGCCGGTGCGCTCCGCCCCGCGGATCTGCGTGAACGGATAGGTATGAACCGTAAACCACCTCTTCTGGCAGATCGTGCGGTTTTCAAACCAGGTTCTGTCATTTTTGAAATACACCAGCGCGGCAATACTGACGGCGCAGCCGGCGCCGTAAACTGCTATTCCGGCGGGCTTAACGGGTGTGGCTGCCGCGTAGCGCACCGCCATGGCTGCGGTACCGGCGGCGGTTATCCGCAGGATGCCGAGATACTGACCTGCGCGCACGGTTCCGTCTTCCTTCCAGTCCCGCGCCGCCTTCTCGTCTGCCTCCATCTTAATCGGAATGGAAAAGGTCGTCAGATAGCGGATCGCTTTCCGCGAATTGATGGTCCCCATAACCATCGAAGCGTCGCCGCCCGCATCGGTCCCGCTCATGGAGAAGAGCTTTTTTCCCCTGCTGTAATAGGAGTACACTCCGCGGCGGCTCACGCGGCACTCGTCAATGTCGCGGATCCTGTAGTCATGCCGGCGGCCGAACCAGTCCTGATACTGCACTGTCTCGCCTTCCAGCACGAGCTTCCAGCGTCTGCTCGCGATCCCGATGGCCGCGACACACGCATTTACCAGGATGATATACAGTACAACGCGGGCTGCAGCCGCGCCGCTTTTCGGCAGCTGCCGCAGAAGAAGCCAGAGAAGAAGGACGCTTAGTGCCGTGCCAGGGACCGCGAAAACCGGCGCAAGATTCGGCTGCAGGACCGTGATCGCGCCGCTCTCCTGCTTCCGAAGTTTCTCTCCCTGGCGTCTGGAAGCGGCCGACACGCCGCGGATCGCCGCAAAAAGCGCGGCGATCACCGCGGCAAAAAGAATGAGCTGTACTGTTAAAGATGCCATGACAATACCCCATGTGCGTTTCTTTCGCCTGCTTCATTATATCGTATCGGACATGGCATCACATTTTATGAGATGCCTGCCTCATAATGTCTGCAGGTATTCCATAAAGTTCTCTTTATTCTCCAGCGCGGTCGTCGTCGGTCTTCCCAGATCCGGCCGCGCACCGATGGCGCACTTTGCCTCGATGAAGGTCAGCTCCTTTCGGCTCTTTGCTGCGGCCAGTTCTCTGTCAAGATCATCAAAATTGTCAATGCTCACCGCATACGGATATCCGCAGCTTTTCGCAACGCCAACCATATCCGCCGTCACTGCAGCCGTCGGAAGACCGCCAACCGTCTCATGTGCGTTGTTATTGATCAAAACATGGACAAGATTGTCCGGCTTGAAAGATCCAATGACAGCCATGGCTCCCATGTGCATAATCGCAGCCCCGTCGCCGTCGATGCACCATATCTTCTGATCCGGCTTGTTAATGGCGACACCAAGCGCGATCGAAGAAGCGTGCCCCATGGAACCCACCGTCAGAAAGTCATACTTGTGGCTCTGTCCTTCGGCTGCTCTTGTTTCAAACAGCTCGCGGCTCGCTTTGCCTGTCGTGCTTATGATCGGATCCTCACCCGTAACCTTCGCAATGTGCCGGATGATCTCTTCCCGATTCATGGTAAACCGGTTCGAATAGACCACCTTCGTGTCGTAGGAAAGAGCGCCCTTCCGGACGACGAAGGCGACATCCTTTCCTTTTGCAAGCTGCAGGCGGAAGCGCTGCATGATACCTTCCAGTTCATCTTTCGTGGTATCCGCGTCCAGAACAGCATTCTGAATGTCCATGTCGTCCAGCAGCCTGCGGGTCACCTCGCCCTGGTAGATGTGCTGCGGCTCATCATGAACACCGGGTTCTCCACGCCAGCCGATGATGAAAATCACCGGAATCGCATAAACCTTGTCATTGAGAAGACTTGCGGCAGGATTGATGATATTTCCCTCTCCGCTGTTCTGCATGTATACGACCGGCACTTTTCCGGTGGCAAGATGATAGCCGGCTGCCAGGGCGGTGCAGTTGCCTTCATTTGCCGCGATTATATGATGCTTCGGATCGATCCCATACGTATGCATCAGATAATTGCAGAGCGGTTTCAAAAGGGAATCCGGAACTCCCGTATAAAAATCCGCTCCGATTGCATTGACCAATGTTTCTACTTTCACGACTGTTCTCTCTCCCTGTGATTGTACGCTGCATAGCCGGGATCATACGCTGCGAGTTCTGCGACGGTATCCAGTTCCACCAGCTGACCGGGGTTCACCGGCTGAATTACAAGACGAAGTCTGTCCAGGTTTTCGTTCACAATGTCATCCCAGAACAGCTTTTCAAACCCGCCGTGTCTGTATTTCTCCTGAATGGCATCAGCGATTACGGCCGCATCCTTCTGCCTGAAATAGGACAGGCCGACCATATTATAGGTGTCATCCCCGCCTTTTCCGACGCGTGTGATAATGCCGTCCCGGTTGAGATCAAAGACCCAGTCGTCCGAATGGCCTGCGATCCATTTGCCGTAATAGCAGGAATCCGTGAGATTCCGGTCAAATATCCCGGGATCCGCAATGTACAGATCCGACTCGCAGATAAAGCAGTCGGCCGTGCGCATTACATCACACACCGCGTGGATGGAGGATATATTATTGACCGTCTGAAATTCCCGGTTCTCCACAATGGAGAGATTCGGGTACTTCTCTGCAAGATACGAAAACTGCTCTTTTTTATATCCCACAACGACATACATGTGTTCCGGCTTCCGGCGCAGAAGACTTTCGATCACCGTCTCGATCATCGGAACCCCTTTGACCCGGATCAGCGGTTTTGCCGTCGTTTCGGTGAGCGGCGCCATCCTGCTTCCCAGGCCGGCCGCCATCAGTATCGCGATTTCTTTGCTCATATCAGATCTCGTCAATCAGTTTGATAATTTCCTTAAACGGCATCAGCTGCTTCTCAATTTCCATGCTCCGGTGATTCTTCAGGATCTCCTCCGCGACATTCTGCATCGCCGGATAGGCGGCGCGCATCATCTGGTTCGCGTAGATTACGATATTTATTCCGTGCGCGGCAAGCTCTTCGGCGGTCACCTGATTATAGGAAGTCGGAACGACCACAATCGGCGTTGTCGGATCGGTCTTGCGGAACGCATCACAGAAATCGAAAATTTCCTTCGGATCCTTCTTTCTGGAGTGAATCATAATGCCATCTGCACCGGCTTTGACGTATGCGCGGCATCTGGTCAGGGCGTCATCCATACCCTTCTCCAGAATCAGGCTCTCACACCGGGCGATGATCATGAAATCATCGGTTCTCTGTGCCTTTTTACCGGCCGCGATTTTATTGCAGAAATTCTCAATCGTATCCTGCGTCTGCTTCACCTCGGTTCCGAACAGGCTGTTCTTTTTCAGGCCCGTCTTATCCTCGATGATTACCGCTGAGACACCTGCTCTCTCAAGAGTTCTGACATTGTACACAAAATGCTCTGTAAGCCCGCCTGTATCGCCGTCCAGAATGATCGGCTTGGTGGTCACTTCCATTACATCGTCGATCGTTCTGAGGCGCGAGGTCATGTCTACCAGTTCGATATCCGGCTTGCCGCGGTCTGTCGAATCACAGAGTGAGCTGATCCACATTCCGTCATACTGATCCAGTCCGTCCCTCTCCTGCACGACTGTCTTCTCAACAATCAGACCGGTCAGGCCGCTGTGAACCTCCATGATCTTGACAATCGGGCGGATGGCAAGAAGTTTTCTGAGCCTGCCTCTCCGGAATTCGGGCATTGCGAGCCTGTCAACCGTGCGCTCATCAATCTTTTTCACCGATTCATTGTATGTATACGGCACTTCAATCATCTGCGCACCATATTTCCGGCAGTTTTCCATGACGTTGGAACGGATGGCCGCAAGCGCCCCTTCCTGCCAGTTGGTGCCGTGTATGACATAATCCGGATGCAGCGTCTCGAAAATCCTGTCGTACATGACCTCGTCCTGGATGACGACATCTTTCACGCCGGGGATGTTCTTTACGAGGTTTATCCTCTCTTCCAGGCTGATTGTCGGGAAACGGTTGAAGCGGATTGTGGCCTCATCGCTCAGAACACCGACGGTGACCTCACCGTACTTCCGGGCTTCCCGGATAATATTCAGATGGCCTTCGTGTATGACATCCGTGCAGAAACACGTATATACCTTTTTCATGTTAATCCCCCATTTATCCGTGATTGTATTGTACCGGAACAGCAATATGATATGTTTTCAGTGCCTCTTCAAATACCTTCCAGAAATCTTCAATATCCTTTTCGTCTATGGCACCATATGCACACAGACGGAATGTCCCCTTGTTCTGCATCTTTCCGGGATAGATCGTGAATCCGCGCTCATAGCAGTAATCATGAATCTTTTCAAAATCCCAGTCCGGATCATCCGGATACAGAATCGCGGATACCAGACCGGACTGCACGCTGCGGTCCAGCGCCTCTTTAAATCCATACCGGTCTATTCCGGCTTTAATCGCTTCGTTCACCCGACGGTGTCTTGCGAACTTGTTTTCTTCGCCTTCTGCAAAATATTCCTTCACAGCCTGCACTGCCGCATAGATCGTCTGTACCGGCGGTGTGAAGTGCATCTCTCCGGTTTTTTCGAAATATTCATACTGCATATACAGGTTGCAGTAATAGGACCGCTTCGGGAAATCTTTTGATTTTTCGATGAGATCCCGGCGGCCGATGATGAAGGACAGTCCGGACATAGCCATGATTCCCTTCTGAGCGGAAGACATGCAGAAATCGATGTTGTCCTTATAAACATCGACCGGAATCAGTCCATAGGAAGACGTTGTGTCGGTGATAAAAAATGCCCCGTACTTATGTGCGAGAGCGCCGACTTCCCGGATCGGGTTTAACAGTCCGGTTCCCGTCTCGTGATGTGTCATGTATACATAGCCGATATCATCGTTTTCTGCCAGCGCTTTCTCAACCTGTGCAAGATCAGGCTTCCGATCAACCGGCTGTGCCAGCTCGATGAATGGCATTCCGTAGTACCGCAGAACATCACAAGCGCGCTGGGAATAGGCACCATTCTGAACAACCAGCGCCTTTTTGCCCGCGTCCAGCAGCGAGTTCAGGGCAACATCGATGCAGATTGTACCGGAACCGCAGAAAAGGACACTCGTATACTCTTTCGGGTCCCCGTGCGCAATTTTTACCAGATCATTGCGCAGCGGATCCATAATTCCGGCAAATTCTTTTTCTCTCGGACAGATATCCGGAACAACCTGCGCCATTTTCACCGTGTCTGTTGTTGTCCCAGGCCCCGGATTTAACAGAATATTTCGTTTAATGTTCATGTATTCTCTCCATCTCCTGTATACGCGTATCCGTATTTGAACAGCCTATTACCCTGTCATTCTAAAACAACGCTTTTACTTTTTCAATCCGTCACGCTTCCAGCAAATGCAAATGGCTTGCATATTGACATGCCAATTTTTTTGCGTATAATAAGCCTTGCACAAAAAATGCAAACGAATTGCAAATGTGAGGTGCAGGATGGAATACAAAACAAAGTACCGCGACTGGATGCAGAAATATTTCGCCAGGCACGCCGACGAAAAAGTGCGCGCAAAGGATATATACGAAAAAATGACGGCGGACGGATTTGCCGTCAACCTGACGACGGTGTACCGCAACCTTGACCGCCTTGAAAAAGAAAATATCCTGCAGGGGCACAAGGCTGCCAGTGACGACGAGAAGTTCTACCAGTACATGCAGCCGAAGCTTGACTGCGGCAGCCACCTGCACCTTCTGTGCAGCCGATGCGGCCGGATCATCCACCTGAACTGCGGGTTCATGGATGAGATTTCCGCTCACCTGATGCGCGATCACGGTTTTCAGCTTGACTGCAGGCAGTCGATGCTGGTGGGATTGTGCGCGGACTGCCGGAAAAAACTGACAGAAGAAGGCTGCGGCAGCCCGGAAACTGACGGAAAAAAGGAGAAACAGTGATGGACATGATACGGGACGCGCTGCTTGACGCAGCCATGGACACGGCAAAGCTCATACCGTTCCTCTTTGTAACATACTTAATAATGGAGGCGCTGGAGCGGAAAACCTCCGGCCGCACGACAAGTCTCATGGCCCGGGTAGGGCGCTTCGGCCCCGTGGTCGGAGCGATTGTCGGTATCGTTCCGCAGTGCGGCTTCTCCGCCGCCGCCGCAAGCCTCTATTCCGGCGGACTCATCTCCATCGGCTCGCTGCTTGCTGTGTTTCTCTCAACTTCTGACGAGATGCTGCCCATCTTCATCTCGGAGCAGGTCGCCGTGCCGACCATCCTGCGGATCCTCCTCTCAAAGGCGGTCCTGGGCATGGTGTCCGGGCTGCTCGTCGACTTTGCGCTCCGGTTCACAAAGTACCGCAGCAAAACCGAAAAGCACATTCATGACCTCTGCGAGGAAGAACACTGCGGATGTGAAGAAGAGGAAGGCTCCGTCCTTCACTCCGCGCTGGTGCACACCCTGCACATCGTGTTCTTCGTCTTTATCATCACGGTCGCGCTGACGATTGCCGTGGAGAGCCTCGGCGAGGACCGTGTCGCAGGCTTCCTCACCGGAAAACCGGTCGTCGGTACGTTTCTGGCCGCCCTCTTCGGCCTGATTCCGAACTGTGCGAGCTCTGTTCTCATCACCCAGCTGTACCTTGACGGGATGCTCGGCGCGGGCCAGATGATGGCCGGCCTGCTCGTGGGCGCCGGTGTCGGACTGCTCGTCCTCTTCCGCACCAATGACCGGCACCCGAAGGAAAATGTCAAAATAGCCCTGCTGCTTTACTGCATCGGCGTCTTCTGGGGACTTCTGATCGAACTCCTCGGGATCCCGTTTTAACCTGCGGCAGGAGAAAAACCCGCCGTCCCTGTTTAATCCAGAGACAGCGGGCTTTTTTGCTTTAGAAATTTTCAGTAGTTCTCCGCTCTAACTTCAAAGTAAGACTGCGGATGTTTGCATACCGGACATACATCCGGGGCCTGCGTGCCCACGACAATGTGCCCGCAGTTGCGGCACTCCCACACCTTGACCTCGCTCTTTTTGAAGACTTCCTGCATTTCGACATTCTTCAAAAGCTTGCGGTAGCGCTCCTCATGCGTCTTCTCGATTGCAGCTACGCCGCGGAACTGCTCTGCCAGCTCGTGGAATCCTTCCTCGTCCGCGTCTCTTGCCATCCGGTCATACATATCGGTCCACTCGTAATTCTCGCCCTCCGCGGCCGCCTCCAGGTTCTCCTGTGTGTCGCCAAGCAGTCCCAGAGCCTTGAACCAGAGCTTTGCGTGCTCCTTCTCGTTTTCCGCCGTCTTCAGGAACAGCGCCGCGATCTGCTCATATCCCGCCTTTTTGGCCACCGACGCGAAATACGTGTACTTGTTTCTCGCCTGAGACTCCCCGGCAAATGCCTCAAGGAGATTTTTTTCCGTCTTCGTACCGGCGTACGGATTCTTTTTCTCCTCCTGCACGGCAACAAACACGTCCTTCTGATGGCACTTCGGACATTCCTTCGGCGGTTCATCGCCTTCGTACACATACCCGCAGACTTTGCATACCCACTTCATTGTTTTGTCTCCTTTCAAGACTCATTTTCACGACGGTTACCAAAGTTACTTTACCATAAAACGGCGGATTATTCACGGATTTCCCGTTTATTGCGTTTTCTTGTCTTACGGTCAAGCAGTACAAGGAAAACAGCACCACATATGATCAGTTCTAAGCACATAGCCGTCCACACGCCGGCAAGTCCCATGCGAGGCGCCAGGTATGCGGCGAGCGGCAGGCGGATGGCCCACAGGCAGATCAGATTCACGAGCGTGGATGTCAGCGTATCGCCGCTGCCGCGGAACACACCGGAAGTGACAATGGCCGCCGCAAACATCGGCTCGGCAAAAGCTTCAATCCGAAGAACCGACACGGCCATATCGCTCACCTCCGGAATCGGCGTTATGATGCCTATGATGACAGGCGCAAAGATATACATCAGCACACCGGTCCCGCTCATCACCAGCATTCCGAATCCGGTGACAAGAAAGGACAGACGGCGGGTCAGATCTTTCCTTCCGGCACCGGTCGTCTGACCGATGATCGTCGTCGCTGCAGACGCGATGCCGTACCCGGGCATATAGCAGAGCGCTTCCGCCGTAATGGCAAAGGAATGCGCCGCAACCGCCTGTGTCCCGAGCGGTGCCACAATACGGGTTGACACCACCTGCGCCCCGCCGGATAAAATGTTCTCAAGTCCGATAGGCCATGCAATCCGCAGTGCTTCGGAAAGCTCCCCGCGGTAGGAAAAGCTCTTCTCTTTTCTCCGGATATGCAGCTTCTCCGAGCGGACAAGCAGGAAGTACAGCATAAAAACCATGCAGGTAAATTCCGCCGCCGCGGTCCCCAGCGACGCTCCCGCCACATTCAGACCGAAACCGGGAAGCCGGACGCGAAATTCCGCAAGATTCACCGTCCTTGCCGGAAAAATAAAGAGCGCATTGTAAAAAACGTCAAGCGCACACATACAGATATTCAGAATGCTGGGAATCTTCATATTCCCGCTGCTCTGCAGCATGCCGCCCGCCGTGTACTCCAGAATAAACGCCGGAAGTCCAAGCCCGTAGATGAGAAAGTATGAGGAAGCCATGGAACGGACTTCCGGAGCAGCCCCGAGCCAGACCGGAAGCTGTCTGTATATGGATATGGAAACAGCCGAAAAAAAGCAGGACACGGCGAGGACCGTGAGAAGCCCGTGGCGCACCAGACTGCGGGCTTCTGCGTCCCTTCCGGCACCGATTTTCTGTGCCACCTGAACATAAAAGCCCACCCCGACTGATGCGGCAACACCATTAATCAGCCAGGTTGTTGAAGAGACGATGCCGATGGCGGCAGAGCTCTCCGCTCCCAGATGTCCCACCATCGACGCGTCGATATACTGCATGATAACCGAAGACACCTGGGCGAGGATCGCCGGAATCGCCAGCCGGACGACCAGCAGGATCCTCTCCGCCTGTGTCAGCGTCTCCCCTGCCCGCATCCGGGCGAGAAGATCGTGTTTTTTTACATCTGTCATGAACCTGATTTAATCTTTTTCCAGTAGTCGCTGTACATCCGGTCCGCCTTCTCGCCGAGATACACGAAGGTCTCGCAGCGGTCCAGGACCGACTGGTCCGGAAAAGCGATCGGCGAATTGCGGATCTGCTCGTCTTCGATCTCTTCCTGCGCAGCGACGTTGGGCGTGCTGTAGGTGATGTACTCAAAGTTCTTCAGGGCAATGTCCGGGCGGCACATGAAATTGATCCAGACCTGCGCGTTTTCCTTATTTTTGGCGTCCTTTGTGACGCACCACGCGTCGATCCAGACATTGGATCCCTCGTCCGGAACCACGTAGGCGAGGTCCGGATTTTCTCTGGCGCAGTAGATCGCCTCGCCGGAGTAGATGACGGCCATCGCCGCTTCATTGCCAATCATTTTGTCGCGGGCCTGATCGATGACGTACGCCTGAACCAGAGGTCTCTGGCTGATAAGATCCTGTGCGGCCTGCGCGACCTGCGCTTCGTCTGTCGAGTTGGCGGAAAATCCGTCTTTCTTGAGTGCCACCATCAGGCAGTCGCGTATGGAATCCTGCATCAGAATCTGGCCGCTGTACTTCGGGTCCCAGAGAATGTCCCAGCTGGTCACCGGTTCGTCCACCATCTTCGTGTTGTAGAGAATTCCCACGGTACCCCAGCAGTAGGGGACGGCGTACTGATTCCCCGGGTCAAACGCCTGCGCGGACTTGTAATACTGCTGACCAATGTACTGTGTGGCATCGGGCATCGCGTCAAAGTCCAGCGGTTGGATCAGATCCTCCTGGATCAGGCGGCTTATCATGTAATCCGACGGGCAGATGACATCGTATGCCGAGTCATCCTGCGCAAGTTTCGCGTACATCAGCTCGTTGGAATCAAATTCATCATAGACGACCTCAATGCCCGTCTCCTCCTCAAACTGCGTGATCACGGACGGGTCGATGTAGTCGCCGGCGTTGTAGACATAGACCTTGTTGCCGGCATCCGAGAATACGCCGCCGTACAGCAGGCCGAGGACGACAATCGCACCGGCAGCAGCTGCCGCGGCAGCTGCGAGGATTTTGGTTTTCACGCGCTGCTTCTGGTAGTCCGATGATTTCTTTGGGACACCGCTTCTCCTGCGGACCTTGCCGGACAAAAGCAGCACCGTCACGACCGCCGCGAAAAGCAGCGTTGACAGTGCGTAAATTTCCGGGTGCACACCGCGCTTCACCTGCGCGTAGATCATCGTCGAGAGCGTGTCAAAGCCCGCGCCCTTCGTGAAATACGTGATGATGAAGTCATCAATCGACATGGTAAATGCCATCAGAGACCCCGCCACAATAGACGGCCCGAGCTCCGGCAGCACCGCCTTGCGGAACGCCAGGAAAGGCGATGCGCCCAGGTCCAGGGCGGCCTCATAGGTCGAGGGGGAGAGTGATTTCATCTTCGGCCAGACGTTCAGCAGGACATAGGGAATGTTGAACGTGATGTGTGCCAGCAGGACCGTCGCGAATCCCTGATCAAAGTGAAGCGCCCTGAAAAGCAGCATCAGCGAAATACCGGTCACGATATCGGCATTTATCATGGGGATGTTGGAGACGCCGGTAAAGAAGGCGCGTCCCGGCCGCTTCATGCCTGACATGGCCACGCAGGTCAGCGTGCCGATGAAGGTCGCGGCGAGGGTTGAAATCAGGGCGATCAGCAGTGTGTTGGCCAGCGCGTTTAAGATCGTGGAATCCTGAAACAGGCTCACGTACCACTTAAAGGTGAAGCCGCCCCAGACCGTGCGGGACTTGCTGCTGTTGAAGGACAGTACGATCATCACGGCGATCGGAAGGTACATGAAGATGAGGATCAGCGCCATGTAGATCTTTTCGAGGGTCTTTCTCATCTGTGCACCTCCTCCCTCTTCTCCGTGAGACCGGAGACAACGATGTTGATGATGACGAAGACCATCAGAACCAGCGACAGGCCGCTGCCCAGGTTCCAGTCATAGGTCAGGGTGAACTCCTGCTCGATGATGTTGCCGATGAGCAGGATCTTTGACCCGCCCAGCAGCGTCGAGATGGCGAAGGTCGTCAGCGCCGGGATGAACACCATCGTTATGCCTGAGAGAATGCCGGGAACCGTGAGCGGAAGGACGACGCTAAAGAACGTCTGCACCGCTGTCGCGCCGAGGTCTCTCGCGGCGTTGATGACATTCCCGTCAATCGAGGCCAGCGAGTTGTAAAGCGGCAGGATCATGAACGGCAGGAAGTTGTACACCATGCCGATGATGATCGCGCCGGACGTGTTTATGATATGAACCGCCGGCAGTCCGAGCGATGAGAGAATTCCGTTTAACACGCCGCCGTCCTCCAGGATGGTCATCCAGGCGAAGGTGCGCAGCAGGAAGTTCATCCACATCGGGAGCAGGAAGAGCGTCGTAACGAGCCCGCGCTCGCCCGTCCTTCTTCTGGCGAGGATCATCGCAAGCGGATACGCCAGAAAAAAGCAGATGGCCGTCGCCGCCAGCGAAAGAAGCAGAGCAAGTCCGAAGGCTCTCGCCTGCTCCGGCTGCGCGATCGCGGCGATGTTGGCGAGTGTGAAGTTCCCCTCCTCATCGGTCAGGCCGTAGTACAGGACCATGAAGAGCGGCACAATAATAAAGAGGATCGACCATACCAGATACGGAGAGGACTGCAGGACGATCGCCTTTCTCGATTTTTCCAACCGTTTTTCCTCCTCTCACTCCTGAAGCACAGGCGGCTCGTCTTCCGGCGAAATCGCCTCCTCATCTTCCGAGGCCGGCCGGTTCATAACCTGAATGTTGAACGGGTCCACACGGATGTCTACTTCCGTTCCCACTTCAAAGAACTTCGTCGTGTGCACGAGCCACTCGAACCCTCCGGCCTGAACCTCCAGCTCGTAGTGCACGCCCTTGAAGATCACATGGCTCACAACGCCCGGCATCTGCCCCTGCCCGCGTGAAACCAGCTCCACGTCCTCCGGCCGGATTACGACGTCGACCGGCTTCATGTCGCCGAAGCCCTTGTCCACGCACGGGAAATCCGTGTCCAGAATCCGCACCAGCCCGTCCCTGACAAATGTCGCCTTCATCAGGTTGCTGTCTCCGATGAAGTCGGCGACGAAGGCATTTTCCGGCTCGTTGTATATGTCCTCCGGGCTGCCCTCCTGCTGGATGTAGCCCTGGTTCATGACGATGATGTGATCCGACATGGTCAGTGCCTCTTCCTGATCATGCGTGACGTAGATGAAGGTAATGCCGAGTTCGTTTTTCAGGCGGATGAGCTCGTACTGCATGTCCTGGCGCATCTTCAGGTCCAGTGCCCCCAGCGGCTCGTCCAGAAGCAGAACCTTCGGCTCGTTCACGATGGCGCGCGCGATGGCGATCCGCTGCTGCTGTCCGCCGGAGAGCGACTCCGGCATCCGGTGTTCAAACCCTTCCAGGTTCACCAGCTTCAGCGCATAGCGGATCTTGTCATCGATATAGCTCTGCGGTTTGTTTTTGATCTTGAGTCCGAACGCGATGTTCTCACCCACGTCCATGTGCGTGAATAGCGCGTACTTCTGGAACACGGTGTTGAGCTGGCGTTTGTTGGGCGCGAGATCCGTGATATCCTCGCCGTCAAAGATCACCTTGCCTGTATCCGGCTTCTCAAATCCGCCGATGATGCGCAGCGTGGTCGTCTTGCCGCAGCCCGACGGGCCCAGCAGCGTGACAAATTCATTCTCATGGATGACGAGACTAAGGTCGTCCAGAATCATCTGACCGTCATAACTCTTTGACACGTGGTCAAGCCGGATCAGCTCTTTTTTCACTTTTCTTTCCCTCCGCATTCCCCTGATGCCGTCTGAAGGCGGAGCATCCTGTCTTCCGCCTTCGCCGGAACGATGTACTAATTATAAGGAGAAAGACCTGCTTTTAAAAGATACAGTCGCGTAAGAAGTTCGTAAACTTTTTAACTCGTAATCCGCATACATCTCTCATCCGCTGCTGCGGCGGTACTCCCGGGGCGTCATGCCGTATCTCGCGCGGAACGTCCGGTTGAAATACGACAGGTTCCCGAAGCCCGTCTCCCCGGCCACTTCCGTGACCGGTGCGTCGGATATCAGCAGGAGCCTGGCCGCCATCGACAGCCGGTAGCGGTTCAGCCACTCCGTGAAGTGAAGACCTGTGCACCGGCGGAAGAACCGGATGAAGTGCGTCTGGGAGAATCCGGTGAGATCCGCCATCTGCGCGATGGTGATCTTCTCCGTCAGATGGCTCCCGGCGTATTCCGTCACCTTCCGCAGCCGCATGAGACTCTCCGGCGGAAGCGTCACTCTCTCCTGCGCTTCGTCCGGCAGATTCTGCTGCAGCAGATAGAAAAAGCGCAGCAGATTCGCCTGCACCATCAGCTGCCATCCGCCCGGCCGTCTGTCGCAGACCTCGTCCGTCTCCTCGATGAGCGAAAACAATTTCTGTCTGACCGGCATCTGACCCGTGACAAATGCCGGAATCCTCTGCCCTCCTGCTCCCGCCTCGTCCGGGAACAGAAACGGTGCGAGCGCCCGGCGGATTTCCTCCGGCGTGCCGGGGCCGGTAAGAAGCCGGCGCTTGAAGATGATATTTTCATACTCCATCCGGTGTGTTCTTCCCGCGGCAGCCCCGTTTTCCTCCCCGCAGGTGATCGCGTGAAGCTGTCCCGGCAGAATCAGCACAATATCACCAGCTTTCACCGGCCGCGTCACCAGATTTACGCTGATCATCCCGCTGCCTTTCTTCACGGCGATGATCTCCAGCTCATCGTGCCAGTGCAGCGGAACATCCGGGAAATCCAGCGGAATCGTGCAGGGGTACACATTGTACGGGAACGCTTCCCTCGTGTGCTCTTTTTCTTCCCTGTAACCATAATACTGAAGTCCGTCCATATGTCAGTATAGTATCATTTTTGGGCGGGATTGTACAAGAATCCGTGCACGCGTTCTGCTAGAATACTTGCAGACAGGGAATCTGCCGTAAACGCAGCCGCAGAAACCTGCCGGCGTAAATCCGATAATCCAGACAAGAGGTGAATACAATGAGAAAATTACAAGAGGAACTGGAAAAGCGCCTCGGGTGCAGCATCGGCAATGCCGATGACCGTCAGCTCTACCGCGTGCTCCTTGAGATCACGCAGGAAGAGGCTGCCAGGCGCGAAGTCCCGGACACCGGCCGGAAGCTCTACTATGTCTCCGCCGAGTTTCTGATCGGAAAGCTGCTCGGAAACAATCTGATCAATCTCGGAATGTACAAAGACGTAAAGGAGCTGCTTGAGCAAAACGGGAAGAGCCTGGCTGAAATCGAGGAACTGGAGAATGAGCCGAGCCTGGGCAACGGCGGTCTCGGGCGCCTGGCGGCATGTTTCCTTGATTCCATCGCCACACTCGGCCTTAACGGCGACGGCGTGGGACTAAACTATCACTTCGGCCTGTTCCATCAGGACCTGAAAAACCACATCCAGAACGTGTCTCCGGACCGCTGGATCACCGGTACCTCCTGGGAAGTTGACCGCCGGAAGGGCTATGACATCCAGATGGCCGGAAAGACCTACCGTTCACATCTGTATGACATCTATGTGACCGGCTACGAAGGCCGCACCAACCGTCTTCATCTTTTTGACCTCGATACGGTGGACGACAGTATCGTCCGGGACGGCATCGACTTTGACAAGAAGGCCATCGACAAAAATCTGACCTTGTTCCTCTACCCGGACGATTCCGACGACGACGGAAGAAAGCTGCGCGTCTACCAGGAGTATTTCCTCTCGGCCAACGCCGCGCATCTGCTGATCGACGAGGCAAAGGCAAAGGGCGCCGATCTGGCGCAGCTTGACAAATACGCCGTGGCCCAGATCAACGACACCCACCCGACCATGCTCATCCCGGAACTGATCCGTCAGCTCACGCTGGAAGGCCTTTCCTTTGACACCGCCGCAGACGTCGTGTCGAAAATCTGCGCCTACACCAACCACACGATCCTCGCCGAGGCGCTGGAGAAATGGCCGCTCGCATACCTCAAAGAAATCGTGCCGCAGCTCGTTCCGATCATCGAAATCCTCGACGACCGCGCGCGCAGGCGGACTGATGACCTGTCCACCGCCATCATCGACTCCGGCGACACCGTGCACATGGCGCACATCGACCTGCACTACGGCTTCTCGGTCAACGGCGTCGCCAGGATCCACACCCGCATCCTGAAGGAAACCGAGCTTGCGAACTTCAGCCGGCTCTATCCGGACAAGTTCAACAACAAGACCAACGGCATCACCTTCCGCCGCTGGCTCATGGAGTGCAACCCGCGCCTCTCCGCGCTGCTTGACGAAAAGTTGGGCACAGCCTGGCACAAGGACGCGCAGGAACTGGAGAAGCTTCTGGCATTTTCAGAGGACGCGGATGTTCTGGAGCGCCTCCTGCAGATCAAGAAGCAGAACAAGGAGGACCTCGCCGCCATCATCCTTGATAAGGAAGGCGTGCAGCTGCAGACGGACGGCATCTTCGACATCCAGGTGAAGCGTCTTCACGAGTACAAGCGCCAGCAGATGAACGCGCTGTACATCATCCACAAGTACCTGGAGATCAAAGCCGGCAAAAAGCCTGCCCGCCCGCTGAACTTCATCTTCGGCGCCAAGGCGGCCCCGGCCTACATCATCGCGCAGGACATCATCCATCTGCTGCTCCTGCTGCAGACCATCATCGACAATGACCCGGATGTGAACCCGTACATGCGCCTCGTCTTCGTCACGAACTACAACGTAACCTACGCGGAAAAGCTCATCCCGGCCGGCGAAGTGTCCGAGCAGATCTCCCTTGCCTCCAAGGAGGCCTCCGGCACGTCCAACATGAAATTCATGGCCAACGGCGCCATCACCCTGGGTACAGGCGACGGCGCGAACGTCGAGATCCGCCAGCTTGTCGGCGATGATAACCTCTACAATTTCGGCATTGACGCGGACACCGTCATCGCGCACTACGAGAAGGCAGACTACAGGGCCCGCGACTACTACGAGAAGGATCCGGTGATCCGCGAGGCGGTCGACTTCATCACCGGCCCGCAGACCATGGCCATCGGCGACCCCCAGAGACTCAGCCGCCTGAAGAACGATATGATCAACAAGGACTGGTTCATGGCCCTGATCGACCTGAAGGATTACATCAGCGTCAAGGACCAGTGCTTCGCGGACTACGAAGACCGCAGTGCCTGGGCGAAGAAGAGCCTTGTAAACACCGCTAAGTCCGGCGCCTTCAGCTCCGACCGCACCATCCGCCAGTACAACGAGGAAATCTGGAAACTGGGATAATTTCCTGACCATTTTGAAGGAAGCAGTCTGTCCTGTTCAGGCAGGCTGCTTTTATTTTCTTATGCGCGGCGAGATGAAAAAGCATCGAAAATGGCAATATTCTCCCCTGCCGCGCAAAAGGGGTATAATGAAACCCACAGGAACAAAAAGGCATCTATAGATGCCGGGGAGGAAATCGGAAATGACAGATATGAACGAACGCATAGAAACGCTCAGAAGAGTAATCCGGATCCGCAGTGTACAGGGTTCCCCCGAGCCGGGCAAGCCGTACGGACCGGGACCGGCATCAGCACTGGCCGAAGCTCTGAAGATCGCGGACGAGATGGGATTTAAGACCGTCAACATGAACAATCACTGCGGGTACGCCGAGTACGGTGACGGAGATGAGATGGTCATGGTACTGGGCCACCTGGACGTCGTGCCGGAAGGCGAGGGCTGGAGCGTTCCGCCGTATGAGGGCGTCGTGAAGGACGGAAAAATCTACGGCCGCGGGACCGCGGATGACAAGGGCCCGGTCATCGAGGCGCTGTTTGCGCTGCGGGACATCAAAGAATCGGGCGCGGCACTGAAGCGCCGGATCCGCATCGTCTTCGGCGTCAACGAGGAGACAGGCTGCGAGGACATGGAATACTACAAGAAAAACGGCGGTGAGATTCCGGTCATGGGCATCACGCCGGACGCAAGCTACCCTCTCATCAACGGCGAAAAGGGGATTCTGGTCGAAACCTACGGGCGTGATCTGCACCAGAGCGGAGATCTGAAGCTTCTCTCCATTCACGGCGGCACCGCGTTCAACGTGACGCCTGCCCTGGCGCAGGCCTGGATCTGCACGCCGGAGGGTACGGCGTTCCCGGAAGCGGACTGCATCACCGTCACATATGTAAAAGATATGAAAGATATTTCCGGCGTTCCGGCCGGTGCCACCGTGTGCGTTACGGCTGAAGGAAAGTCCGCTCACGGATCGATGCCGGAAAAAGGAATCAACGCCAACGGTCTTCTGGTAAACTATCTCGCGAAGCTGCCGTTTGAAGGCGAGACAAAGGATGCGCTCACCTTCCTGTCTGAAAAAATAGGCATGACATATCACGGAGAAGGATTTGGCGTCGACCTGCACGATGACGTGTCCGGATGGCTTGTCAACAACTGGGGCGTTATGGACGGTGACGAGGGCCACATCAGCGTGACGTTAAACTACCGGTATCCGGTTACATTTCACAAGGAAGACTGCCAGCAGAAAGTGCAGGCCGTCTTTGAAAAGGCCGGCTGGAGCGGAAAGACGCTTATGCAGGAACCGGCCCTGTATGTCCCGGAGGACAGCCCGTTCGTACAGCTGCTCCTTTCCGTGTACCGCAAAGAGACCGGCGACATGAGCGCCCCGATGTGCATCGGCGGCGGCACATACGCCAAATCCATCCCGAACTGTCTGGCGTTTGGCAGCATGTTCCCGGGCGACCCGGAAGTCGAGCACCTGCCCGACGAGTTCCTGCCGCTTGACCGCTTCGAATTAAACGAAAAGATCCTGCGGGAGGCTATGCTTGCCATGGCTGACGCCTGAGCCTCACAGCATCTCCCGTATGTCGCCCACGATCCGCTCCATCAGAGCGATCCGGTGAAACGGCGTCATCAGATAAATACCGTCGACAAATGGAAGAATCCGGCCGCAGAGTTCATCCGTGAACCTGCGGCCTATTTTTTCGCCTTCTTCGCGGTCCGCCCCGCGGTACGCCGCGATCATATCCTCCGGTACCGTGATGCCGTTTATCTCTTCATTCATGAACCGGCCGTTTTTCTCGCTTATCACCGGGATCAGACCGCCGAGCAGAACCGCATCGGGCAGTGCCTCCCGGGCTGCTTTAAGATTCCCGACAGCCTCATCGTTAAGAGCCGGCTGGGTCAGAAAACCGATGGCCCCCTGCTGCATCTTGCCCCTCGCGCGGTCCAGCTCCCTGTCAAAATTTACCGCGTTGACATTCAGAGCTGCGAAAATCTGGAACGGATCATCCCGGAAATCCACTTCATTCAGCGAATGGACGTAGCCGATCATCTGCCGGGAATTGAACTGATACACCGACTTCACCTCGTCTCTTGCGGCACTCGGGATCGGGTCCCCCGTGATGATGAGGACATTCCGGATGCCGTTTGCGTGGTCGCCGAGCAGAAGCGCCTTGGACGCGTTGATGTTGCGGTCGCGGCAGGTCATGTGCGGGATCACGTCAAGGTCCAGCTCCTGCTTCACCTTGCAGGCAAGGATTGAGGCGTCAAGCCGTGCCCGGGCGATCGGGCAGTCCGCAATCGTGATCGTGTCCACGCCTGCGCTCTGCAGCCTCCCGGCTTCCTCCATAAACGTGCTCAGGTCTGCATTCTTCGGAGAGTCAAGCTCGACGGCAATGACCTTCTTTCCGTCCGCGAGCTTCTTTTTCAGGCGGTTTGAAGAAACCGGAGCCTCTTTTGCACCCGCCCGGTCGCGCACCTGAACGTCACCCGCGGCGGGCAGAGACGCGAACGCAACCGTCTTAACGGGCCTGCACGCAAGGACTTTGGCAAGCGCACGGATGTGCTGCGGCGTTGTTCCGCAGCAGCCGCCGAGAATCCGCACGCCGAGACCGGCTATTTCTCCCGTCTCTCTGGCAAAGTACGGCGCATTCCCGTCAAAGTACGTGTGAAAGCCGCGCACCACCGGATACCCGGCGTTGGGCATCGCACTCACGCGCGGCATGAATTTCTCCGGCAGGGTGGAAAGCAGCCGGCGCATGCTGCCGGCATTGACGACACAGTTGAGTCCCGCCGCGTCCGCTCCCCCAGGGACAAGCATGTCCCGGATCAGCGTCCGGAAATACATCCCCCTCGGGGTGTAGCCGTCCGGGAGCACGCCGAAGGACACCAGAATAAAACTCTCCGGGTCACGCTCCCGGATAAAGCGGATGGCGGGAAGAATGCCGTCCCCGTCCTCCAGTGTCTCAAACAGAAAGGTCCGGATTCCTTCGGCAAGAAAGAATGAGGCAGCCCGGATGTACGCGTCTGCCTTCTGCTGCCTGGTTTCCCCCGGTGCCGGGCCGAGGTCCGCGAACACCCACACGGGACGGTCCGCTTTCTCCGCCTCTCCCCGTGCCAGAGACACCGCCGCGCAGATGACCTTCTCCTGGTTTTCCTCACCGCCGCACACATCCGGATACGCGGCAAATGTATTGGTCTTTATGGCGTCTGCGCCCGCCTCAATGTACTCCCGGTGGATCTGCGCGACCGTCTGCGGCATGCGCAGATTGGCGAGCTCGCAGTTTTCGGCCGCTTCATGTGTGATCTGCGCAAAGTATGTGCCGAACGCGCCGTCAAACAGAAGCCGGCTGCCGCATAAGTAGTCCCGTATCGATGTCATCGTTGTCTGTGCCCGTCTTTCTCTGTCTGTCACGGCCTTTGCCGCCACTTCTGCCTGTCACTGTCTGAAAACCTTCTTTGCCACTTCCACCGAGGCTCTGGCGTCGGCCGTGTAAAAGTCCGCGCCCATCTTCCGGGCATACTCCGGCGTAAGCACCGCACCGCCCACAAATACCGGCACGCCCGGACACTCCGCGTGCACCGCGCGGATCGTGTCCTCCATCGCCGGAAGCGTGGTCGTCATCAGCGCCGAAAGCCCGACAAGCCCGGCGCCGCTGTCCTTCACCGCCTGCACGACCCTTTCCTTCGGGACGTCGCGCCCCAGGTCGACCATCTTAAACCCGTAATTCTCGAGGATGACCTTCACGATATTTTTCCCGATGTCGTGGATGTCGCCCTTGACCGTGCAGATCACGATCGTGCCGCCCGACACGCTGCCGGTGCCCTTTCCCGCAATCCGCTCCTTAATCATGTCAAATGCCGCCGTCGCCGCATTCGCCGAGCTTATGAGCTGCGGCAGGAAGATGACCTGCTTTTCATAGAGGTCGCCCACCTTGTCAAGCGCCGGGATAAGATACCCGTTGATGACTTCCTCTTCGGTGTGTGTCTCCAGCAGTTTTTCCGCAAGTGTCCTCGTCTCGCTCTTCAGTCCCTTGACCACGGCGTCCTCGATCGAAAGACCGCCGGAGGCAGAAGAAGCGGAGACGGCAGCCGGACCGGACGGCGCGGCGGGTGCCCCGGAATCTGTCCCATTTGCCGGCTTTGCACCAGCCGTCTCCTGCCGGCCCGCAAACCGGGCGATATAGGCCTCGCAGTTCCTGTCCTCACCGGAGAGCACTTTATAGGAGGCTACGGCATCCATCAGCGGGAGGATGTTCGGGTTGATGATCGGGAAATCCAGCCCGCAGCGCATTGCCTGGACAAGGAAATTCTCGTTGATGTGGCTTCTGGCCGGAAGCCCGAAGGAGATGTTGCTGACACCCAGACACGCGTGCAGTCCAAGCTTTTCGTGAACGGTCTGCAGCGCGTCCAGTGTAGCCTTCGCCTGGTCCTGCTGGGCGGAGACAGTGAGCGTCAGGCAGTCGATGAGGATGTCTTCCTTTGGGATGCCGGCCTGCGTCACGCGCTGACAGATATACTTCGCGTTGTCCACGCGTCCCTGTGCGTTCTGCGGGATTCCGTCCTCATTCAGGCACAGGCCGACCACCGCCGCACCGTACTTCTTCAGCACGGGGAGGAAGGCGTCCAGTCTGGCGTCATCTGCCGAGACAGAGTTCACGAGCGGTCTGCCCGCATACACACGCAGCGCCGCCGCCACCACGTCCGCGTCGCCGGAGTCGATCTGCAGCGGGAGCGACACGACGCCCTGAAGCGCCTTTACGACTTCCACCATCAGCGCCTTCTCGTCGCCGCCGGGGACACCCACATTGACATCCAGAATGTCTGCGCCGGCTTCCTCTTCCGCCAGCGCAATCTGGCAGATATAGTCGATGTTGTGATCCAGAAGCGCCTGCTGGAACTTCTTTTTCCCGGTCGGGTTGACGCGCTCGCCGATGACCCGCACGCCGCCAAACTCGCAGATGTTCGTCGAAGAACAGATGCCGCGGCGGGCCGGGCGCCTTCCCCGGTTGATTTCCTCTGTCGGATTTTCTCCAAAAGCCACGCGCCGGATGCCGTCTATGTCCAGGTTGTGCGCGAGATTCCGGATATATTCCGGATCCGTGCCGCAGCACCCGCCCATGGCGATGAGCGGAAGGCTCTCAAACTTTTGCATCTGCTGCGCGAAATGCGCGGCGTCAAGGCGGTATTTCCCGGTCTCCGGGTCCGGCAGGCCGGCATTCGGCTTGATGATAAGCGGGAGATTCGTCCACTGCGCGAGTTCCTCTGCCAGCGGCAGGATCTCCGCAGGACCGAGGGAACAGTTGATGCCGACGGCGTCAGCTCCGAGGCCCTCCATCGTCATCGCGAAGGCGCCGAGCTTCGTACCTGTAAAGGTCCTGCCGGACTCCTCAAAGGTCATGGTCACCCACACCGGAAGGTCCGTGTTTTCCTTCGCCGCAAGCACAGCCGCCTTCGCGTCGAGCAGATCCGTAAAGGTCTCGATGACAACAAGATCCGCGCCGGCCCTGCTTCCAGCCTTCATCTGCCGCGCGTATGCCTCATAAGCCTCCTCAAAGGAAACCGTCCCGAGCGGCGCGAGCAGCTCGCCGATGGGCCCGACGTCAAGCGCCACCGCAGCGCGGCGCCCGCACACCTCCTGCTCCTCGCGCGCCGCCTCCTTTGCCGTGCGCACGGCCGAACGCACGGCCGTATCCGTGTCGATCCCCTGGCCGGCCAGTTTCCTTGGATTGGCCCCGAAGGTATTCGCGTAGATGACCGACGAACCTGCATCTATATATTTCCTGTGAATATTCTTAACGACGTCCGGATGATGAAATCCGAACACCTCCGGATGTTCGCCGGGCGCGAGCCCTTCCGCCTGCAGCATTGTCCCCATGCCGCCGTCAAGAATGATAATTTTCTCTGACACGTCTTTCTCCTCTTTTATTCCCCGCAGACAACGCCGTTTTTGCGGAAACGGCAGCTATCGTGCATATTGCAGTCGGCACAGGTCCGTTTTCTGGCGCGCAGCGGATGATCCGCTATACCGATGATGGCCGTGACGGATTTTCTCGGAATCATGATGTGCTCCGGGGTTATCGTGAGTCCGATCCTCCTTGCCTCGATCAGTTCTCCGAACCGGTTCTGGACCGCCAGCGGCAGGTCACCGTACCCGGGCGAAAACCGGGTGGTAAGATATTTCCCTTCCTTTGCGGCCCGGCGGCGCAGACCCGCTTCAAAGCTGTCGCATACCGCCTCGATGAGCGTGCTCCCGGCGGAGTCCATGATGAGCGCGCTGATCGCGTCCCGCACCTCCTCGATGTGAATCGCGCGGTCAACGCCCGCCCCGAGCGTCGCCCCCATGAGCAGTATCCGGCTGCACCCGGCAAGGTGGCGGTGTATGTCATCCCCGGTCAGAAAAGTAAGGGCTTCCGGCCAGCTTCCGTCCTCTCTGCAGGTGTAAAGCACCGCCGTCAGCTTCGGATCCGCCGCACGGTTTGTCTTCGCGATGGCGTCCGCGATCCGCTGAGCGAGATTCTCATCGATTTTCTGCCCGCTGTAGCCGATGTAGCGCAGAATCTCAGAACGGTCCGCCTGCGTGAGCCGCACCGAAGAAATATCCTCTTCTGTTATCCGCACAGCAGAAACTGCATCTCTCATGAAGCGGCCGCCTTCTTTCCGCCGGCATTTCCGGCTTGAAGTCTATTCTCTTCCACTATACTACACGCCGTGTCCGGTTAAAATTACCGAAAAAATATGCGGGGCCATAGGAACAGCCTATAGCTCCGCAAGAAATTCGTTTTATCCCAGTGCCACGTCAAGCGCCATCATAACCGTAAACCCGAAGGCAAATGCGAGAACGCCGATGTTGGAATGGCGGCCGTGCGACATCTCCGGGATCAGCTCCTCCACCACCACATACAGCATGGCCCCGGCCGCAAAGCTGAGCAGATACGGCATCAGCGGAATGAGAAAGCCGGAGAGGAGTATGGTCACGGCAGCCGCGACAGGTTCGACGGCGCCGGAAAGCGCCCCGGCGGCAAATGCCCTGTGCCTGCTGCTCCCTCCCGAGGCGTACAGGGGCAGCGAGATGATCGCACCCTCCGGGAAGTTCTGGATCGCTATGCCGGCGGCAAGTGCCATCGCCGAGGACATTGAGATGCCCGGCGTTCCGTACAGCAGCCCGGCAAAGACCACGCCGACCGCCATCCCTTCCGGTATGTTGTGGATTGTCACGGCGAGCATCATCAGCGTCCCGCTTTTCATGCGGCTTTTCGGGCCTTCCGGCTCCGCGGCGTAACGGTGCAGGTGCGGCAGGACATGGTCCAGCAGAAGCAGAAACAGAATGCCCAGCCAGAATCCGGCCGCCGCCGGCAGAAACGCGAAAGCGCCGAGATTCCCGGAATCTTCGATCGCCGGGAGAAGGAGGCTCCAGATCGAAGCCGCCGTCATGACGCCCGCCGCAAATCCCGTCAGGAACCGCTGCGTGAGGTCTGACAGGTTCTGGCGCAGAAAATACACGCAGGCCGACCCGAGTGTCGTCGCTGCAAATGGAATGAGAATCCCAACCGGTATCTGAAGCGGCATATTTTTACTCCTCCTCGGCGGTGATGTCGCGGATTACACACTGATTGCCGTACAGCAGCCAGGTCTCGCCGCTGCCGCAGTACGGACAGATCCGGCCGTACTTCACGGTCGGATACGTTTTTTTGCAGCTGTCGCACCAGGTCACGGCCGGCGTGGTGACAACCTCCAGCACAGAGTCCTTAAGCAGTTCACTGCGCCCCTTGAAGTAGTCCCAGCAGTCGGAGAAGTAATCCGTCAGGATACCGGACACCTCCCCGACTTCCAGCGTCACGTGCGAGATCTTCACGATGTTCTGCTCTTTTGCGGTCTGCGTGAGCGTCTTTGCCAGGTGCAGCACAATTCCCATCTCATGCATCGCACATCATCCCTTTTTAAACAGAATCTTCGCGGCGCGTTTCGCCTGATACGGAAGCACATACTTCATCTTGTCCTCCGCGCGGCGCATCTGTGACGCCTCCGGCAGATCGCGGGTGAGGTGGATCGCGTCAAACTCGCATCGCGTCGTGCACAGTCCGCAGCCAATGCAGCGGTTGATGTCCACCGTCGTCGCACCGCAGCCCAGGCATCTGGACGCCTCTTTTCTGACCTGTTCCTCCGTGAGCGGAAGTCTGGCGTCGTCAAAGGACTTTACGGCCACGCCGGCTTTGCGCCCCGGGATCTGGCGCTTAGCGTTGTCGTAGCTCTCAATAACGATATCGTTCTTGTCCAGCGCGTTGAATTCCCGCAGGTCGCGGCCTACCGTCAGCGACTGTCCCTTGTGCACAAACCGGTGCATGGACTCGCAGGCCTTCTTACCATCCGCGATCGCGTCGATGGCGAATTTTGCCCCGTGACAGATGTCGCCGCCGGCGAAGATGTCCGGCTCCTGTGTCTGGAAGGTAACCGGATCCGCCTCGATGGTGCCGCCGCGGCGGGTCGTGCACTTTGTCCCTTTAAGCAGATCGCCCCAGACTGCCGACTGGCCGATGGCCTCCAGCACGTTGTCACACTTCACCGTGATCGTCTGCGCATCGTCATACTTCGGGCTGAAGCGGCCGTTCCCGTCCTTCACCTGTGTGCAGCGTTTGAAGATGACACCGGTTACCCGGCCGTTTTCGGTGACAAATTCCTTCGGACCCCAGCCGTTCATCACGGCGATGCCCTCTTCCTTTGCCTCCGCCACTTCGTCGTCTGCCGCCGGCATCTCATTCTCACCTTCCAGGCAGATCATCGTGACCTTTCCGTCCGTCAGGCGGAGTGCCGTGCGCGCCACGTCGACCGCCACGTTTCCGCCTCCGATCACCACGACGTCACCCGTAAGCGGATCAGCCTGATTCTGGTTGACTTCCTTCAGGAAACCGATGCCGGAGCGGATGCCTCCCGCGAACTCGCCCGGAACGCCGGCCGTCCGGCCGCCCTGCAGGCCGATCGCGATATAAAATGCCTTATATCCCTGCTCCCGCAGCTGCTGGATCGTCACGTCCTTTCCGACCTCAACGCCGGTCCTGAACTCAATTCCCATGTCCTGCAGGATAGAAATCTCGGCGTCAACAATCCGCTTTTCAAGGCGGAAATTCGGGATGCCGCCTGTCATCATGCCGCCCATGCGGGATTCTTTCTCGAAGACGGTCACGTCATAGCCGCGGGTGCGCAGATAATATGCGCAGGAAAGTCCGGCCGGGCCGCCGCCGATCACAGCCATGCGGTATTCCGGACCCCACATGCCGCCGTCGTCCTTCTCGCACACCGGGATGAAGCGGTAATTCTCCTCGAGTTCCTTCGCCGCGATGAATTTCTTGATCTCGTCGATAGCGATCGGCTGATCAAGCGTGCCGCGGGTGCACTCGTCCTCGCACCGGCGGTTGCAGATTGCACCGCACACGGCCGGGAACGGGTTGTCCTGTTTGATGAGCGCAAGTGCCTCGCGGTATCTGCCTTCGCCCACCATGTGAACATAGCCCTGAACCGCCAGGTGGGCCGGGCAGGCCGTCTTGCAGGGCGAGGTGCCGGTCGGATAGCAGTTTATCTTCGCGTCCTCGCGGTAGTGGATGTTCCACTTGTCCGCGCTCCAGTGCTTCGCGTCCGGAAGCTCCGTCAGAGGATACGATATCTCTCCCTCCTTCGTGCAGAGCTTCTGACCCAGCTTTGCGGCGCCGACCGGGCAGACTTCCACGCACTTGCCGCAGGCCACACACTTGTCCTTATCCACGTGCGCGCGGTAGGCGCTGCGGGAGAGGTTCGGGGTGTTGTAGAGCTGCGACGTGCGGATGGCATTGCACACGCCCGGCGCGCAGTTGCAGATGCCGACGATCTTGTCCTCGCCGTCGATGTTGGTGATCTGGTGCACGAAGCCGTGTCTCTCGCCGCGCTCCAGAATCTTCATGACCTCGTCATAGCTCACATAACGTCCGGTTCCGCGGCTCACGCAGTACTCGGCCATGTCGCCCACGCCGATGCAGAACTCGCCCTCCACGTCACCGGACCCTTCATGGCGCATCGCCTGCTGTCTGCGGCAGGTGCACACGCCGACCGAGTATTTGTCATATTTGTCCAGCCAGTGGGAGAGTTTCTCCACGCTGACGGCTTCGCTGCAGCTCTCGATGGCCTTCTCGACCGGGATGACGTGCATGCCGACGCCGGCACCGCCCAGAGGCACCATCGGCGTCACATTCTCCAGCGGCATCTGGGTCATCAGGTTGAAAAATGTGGCGATTTTCGGGTGCTCTTCCACCAGCTTGTCCTGCATCATCATGAACTCGGCGATGCCGGGGACAAAAATCGGGACGTCGTACTGGATATGGTGATCCGGCGTCTCGCGGTTGCTCTCGAGAGCCCCGATCCACAGCAGGTGGTCGACAAGCTGCTTTGTGTGCTCCTCACTCATGCCGTTTCTGGCTGCGAGCGCCGGGACGTCAAAGCTCACTCTCGTCTTCCCGAAGCTCAGAAGGAACTTCACTTCCTCCTTCGTCAGCACTTCATCGAGCATCCAGTACTCCGGGTCGTCATACGTCATGCTGTGCGTGAGCTTCGGCGCAACGCGGTCTGTGATCATACAGCCCAGCTTTATGACGAGCTTTGCCTTCTCCGGGTCGGACGGCCTGTAGTCCTTTGCCTGCACAAAGTCCCAGCCGTTGGTCATTCTGTTTTTCTGCGTATTCATGGGCGTTCCCCTCCGTCCGTATAAAATTTATTTTTCTCTCTTTATCTCCGTGACTGCTGCCTTCAGCCACTCCTCCAGCTCTTTCATGCCATCGCCTGCTTTAGCGCTGACCGGGAAAATCCGCAGTCCCGGGTTCAGCTTTTTCGCGCGCTCTTCACACGTGCGGATGTCAAAATCAAAATACGGCAGCGCGTCCGTCTTGGTGATCACCAGCGCGTCGCTCTCCGAAAACATCAGCGGATACTTGAGCGGCTTGTCGTCTCCTTCCGGGACGGACAGGATCATCATGTTTTTCTGCGCCCCCGTGGCAAATTCTGCCGGGCAGATGAGATTCCCGACATTTTCCAGGAAGACGATGTCCACCCCTTCAAGATCCATCGCCTCAAGACCGCGGCGCGTCATGCCGGCGTCCATGTGGCACATGCCGTCCGTGTGTGCCTGTACGCTCGTCACGCCTGCCTCTTCCATGCGGACGGCGTCCACATCCGAGGCGATGTCCGCCTCGAGCACGGCCATCTTCGGGCTTCCGGCAAAATCCGCCGCGATGCGCTTAAGCAGCGTCGTCTTGCCGGACCCCGGAGAGGACATCAGATTGACAAGAAGGATGCCCCGGCCTCTCAGCTGCGAGGACAGCTCCTGCGCGTCCCGGTCGTTGCTCTCCGTTACCGATTCGTTCAGTTCAATAACCTTCATAATGCTTACCGTCCGCTCCCTTTCCGCTTTTCTTCGATTTTCTCCGCGAGCCAGGCTGTCCACGGCCCAAAGCCCTCTCCGCTCTTCGCGCAGACCGGGAAGATCTTCATTTCCGGATTCAGGGCGTGCACTCTCTTTTCAAGAGCGTCAAAGTCAAAATCAAAGACCGGCGCCGTGTCGATCTTGTTCACCAGCAGCACGTCGCTCACCGTAAACATCAGCGGATACTTGAGCGGCTTGTCGTCGCCCTCCGGCACCGACAAAATCATCACGCGGAAGTCCGCGCCCACGTCAAATTCCGCCGGGCACACCAGATTTCCGACATTCTCCAGAATGATGAGATCAAGCCCCTCCGGTTTCATCTGCTCAAGACCGCGCCACGTCATGTCCGCGTCCATATGGCAGCTTCCACCCGTGTGCAGCTGGATTGCCTCAGCCCCCGCTGCACCGACCGTCCGGGCATCCACATCGCTGTCTACATCCGCCTCCATGACTCCGGTCCTGATTCCGGGCCGTATTTTCTCAAGTTCCGCAAGCGTCTTTACAATCGTCGTCGTCTTACCGGCGCCGGGCGATGACATCAGATTGATAAAAAGACAGTTCTTATCCTTCATGCGTTCCCGCACGGAAGCGGCCGCCTTGTCATTGTCGGCGAGAATGCGCTCTTTGGTCTCAAAAATTCTGACTTCATTACTGTTCATATTCAGTTTCTCCCGAAATAAGCTGGGCTTATTATACCACAAAACCGGACTGTTTCCGATAGTTTCCGGGATGGAAATACATCCCGGACGTTTCGGAAAACAGTCCGGTTTCATTGGTCATACGTTTGCTGTTCTCAGTCGTTTTCTCTGAGGTGCTTGCCCTTTCCGAAGTAGTCACGCACCTCGCGCACGGCGACACCGTTTAACGCGAAGAGCGCGATCATGTTCGGGATGGCCATGAGGCCGTTCACGATGTCGGCGATCGTCCAGACGGCGCTCACCGTCATGTACGGTCCGGTGAACACAGCCAGGATGTAGATCCAGCGGAAGACTTTCACCGCTTTCATCTTCCCGTTCGTGAAATACTCGAGGCATCTCTCCGAATACACGTCCCACCCGAGGATCGTGGTAAATGCGAAGAAGACCAGGCAGATCATCAGGATGAAGGACGACATCTGAGCCGGGAACGGAAGTCCCGCCTTAAACGCGTAGTCGGTGACCGCCACACCCTCGAGGCCCTGGCTCCAGGCGCCGGTGATGACGATCGAAAGGCCGGTCAGGTTGCAGATGATGATCGTGTCGATGAAGGTACCGGTCATGCTGACGAGGCCCTGACGGACCGGCTCATTGGTCTGCGCGGTCGCCGCGGCGATCGGAGCGGAACCGAGCCCCGCCTCGTTAGAGAAGATGCCGCGTGCGATGCCCTTCTGCATGGCGACAAGCATCGAGCCGACCACACCTCCGGTCACGGCTCTCGGATCAAAGGCGCTCTTCACAATCGTGGCAAATGCAGCCGGAACCTCGGTGATGTTGAACAGGATCAGCAGAATTGCAAACCCGAAATACAGAATGGCCATGAACGGCACAACGACTTCGGCAACCTTCGCGATGCGGTGCAGGCCGCCGATGACGACAAGCGCCACACAGATCGCCAGGATCAGAGAAGCGACAATCACAACGGCCGAATACGTCCCGATGCCCGGGATCGTGACCGGGTGCGCCACATTCGGATCAAAGAAATTCTTAACAGCTGAAACGATACCATTCACCTGGCTGAAGGTTCCGATGCCGAAAAGCCCGACCAGCACTCCGAAGAACGCGAACAGTTTGGCCATCCACTTCCACTTCGGTCCCATGCCCTGCTCGATGTAGCGGAACGGGCCGCCCAGCGCGTGGCCTTTTTCGTCAACCTTGCGGTATTTGACCGCCAGCATGCACTCGGTGAACTTAGTCGCCGTTCCGAAGAACGCGGCAAGAATCATCCAGAACAGCGCGCCCGGGCCGCCGGCCACAACAGCCGTTGCAACACCGACGATGTTTCCGGTTCCGATCGTGGCGGACAGCGCCGTGCAGAGTGCCTGAAAGCTCGTCACTTCGCCGTCTGCCTTCTTTTCACCGTGGAAGATGTAGTGAAAAGCAAGCGGAAGTCTGCGCACCTGAATAAACCCCAGGCGAATTGTCAGGAGAATTCCTCCGGACAGAATCAGCGCCATGAGCGGCACGCCCCAGACATAGTTGTCAATGGCTGCCAGAATTGAATTGATTGTTCCCCACATCTGACTTTACCCTCTCCTTTAAAGAAAATCTGAAACACTTCCGGAGAGTACTGTTGTTTCTGTCCTTTCCATGGAAGGGAAGGAGCAGAAACCCGCGATGCAGGGCGCGTAAAAAAGAAAAGAACCGCACTTCAAAAGAATAAAAGCGGGCGGCAGACTTCTAAAGCGCTGCCTTCCGTCTCTGTCCTTTTGCCTGAGAGATTCGCAGGGCAGACCAGATGTCTGCCGCACTTTCCCCTTCGGCTCCCTGTACTTACACGGGCATCTCCAGAGCCGCGATCCGCTGACAGTTCTCTTTTACCTGAGAGTTTTACTCCGTCGGTGGGCCGGTATTCCGGTCTCTTTCCTGCCAGTTTCAACTCGCACCTGTTTACTGTAATCACAAAATAAAATAAAGTCAAGTGCAAAAGAAAAAGCCTCACAGCGGGGCTCCCGCCATGAGGCTTCCGGTATCTGTCTTATATCCGTCTCACTGATAGATCGGATGCGCGTCCGTGAGCTCCTTCACGATCTCCACGGCGCGCTTATAGTTCGCGTCGCAGTCGCTGATCAGAAGGTCCATCGCCTCAGCCACCCGGTCCATGTCATCAACCGTGAATCCGCGCGTGGTGACGGCCGGTGTTCCCAGACGTATGCCGCTCGTCACGAACGGGGACTTCGGATCGTCCGGAACCGATTCCTTGTTGACGGTGATGCCGGCTGCGTCAAGAAGCTTCTCGACCTCTTTGCCGGTCTTGTCCTTGCTGCGCAGGTCAACGCACATCAGATGGTTGTCCGTGCCGCCGGAGACGATGTCATAGCCTCTCGTCTGCAGCGCTTTGCACAGCGCCTGCGCGTTGTCCAGAATATTCTGCGCGTATACCTTGAACGACGGATCCAGCGCTTCTTTGAAGCACACCGCCTTGGCCGCGATGACGTGCATCAGCGGTCCGCCCTGAATGCCGGGGAACACGCACTTGTTGAGTTTGAGTGCATCGGCTGTCTCCTGGGAAGCCAGAATCATGCCGCCGCGCGGACCGCGCAGTGTCTTGTGCGTCGTCGTGGTCACGACGTCCGCGTACGGGAACGGGCTCGGATGAAGACCGGCCGCGACAAGTCCCGCGATATGCGCGATGTCGACCATGAGATATGCACCCACTTCGTCGCAGATCTCGCGGAATCTCTTGAAATCGATGATCCTCGCGTAGCAGGAAGCACCCGCGATGATGACCTTCGGGCGGCACTCCTTCGCGATTCTTTCAACCTCGTCGTAGTCAATGAAGCCGTCGGAGTTGACGCCGTACGGCACCTGGTGGAAATACTTTCCGGAGATGTTGACCGGCGAACCGTGAGACAGGTGGCCGCCCGCGTCAAGACTCATCCCCATGTAGGTGTCGCCCGGTTCCATCATCGCGAAAAACGCCGCGAGATTGGCCTGTGCGCCGGAGTGCGGCTGAACGTTGGCATACGTGCAGTTGAACAGCTTCTTCGCGCGCTCGCGGGCGAGGTCCTCCACGATGTCCACGTACTCACAGCCGCCGTAGTAGCGGTGGCCCGGGTAGCCTTCCGCGTACTTGTTCGTGAGGACGCTGCCCATGGCTGCCATGACCGCCTTGCTGACGATGTTTTCGCTGGCGATCAGCTCGATGTGATCGCGCTGACGGCCGAGTTCCTGTTCAATCGCCGACGCCACCTCCGGGTCGACCGCTCTCACCTCATCCAGTGAATACATACACCTGTCTCCTTTCTCTCTGTCTTCTGGGACGTCTCCCGTCACTCCGTCTGTTTCTTCACGTCAATGTGGAGGTCATCCAGCTGCTGCTGATCGACAGTATTCGGCGCCTCGCACATCAGGTCCACCGCGTCCTTGTTCTTCGGGAACGCGATGACATCGCGGATGCTGTCGGCTTTCGCCATCAGCATCACGAGGCGGTCAAGCCCGTAGGCAAGTCCTGCGTGCGGCGGAACACCGTACTTGAAGGCATCCAGAAGGAAGCCGAACTTTTTCTGCTGATCCTCGGGGCTGATGCCCAGTGCCGCGAACATCCGCTCCTGCACATCCGCCTGATGGATACGCACGGAGCCGCCTCCGATCTCGACGCCGTTGAGCGTGATATCGTACGCCTTTGCGCGAACGGAACCAGGATCTGACTCCAGTCTGTCCAGGTCCTCGTCCATCGGCATGGTAAAGGGATGATGCATCGCCACCCAGCGGTTCTCCTCGTCGGACCACTCAAACTGCGGGAATTCCGTGACCCACAGGAAGCGGTATTCGTCCTTGTGGCGCAGTCCCAGCTGTTCAGCCAGCTCCACGCGCAGGGCGCCCAGGACCGCCCATACCGTTTTCTTTCTGTCAGCCGCAAACAGAAGCAGGTCGCCCGGCTGCGCTTCCAGTCTGCCGCAGATCGCCTTCATCTCATCCTCTGTCATGAACTTCGCAAATGAGGATTTCATCGTGCCGTCTTCATGCAGCGCGATCCAGGCAAGTCCCTTCGCGCCGTACCCCTTCGCGAAGTCGGTCAGGGCGTCGATCTTCTTTCTTGACATACCGCCCTGGCCCTTCACGTTGATGCCGCGCACCGTTCCGCCGGCCTCAAGGGCACCGGTGAACACGGTGAAGCCGCATCCCCCGACAAGATCGCTGATGTCCTTAAGCTCCATGCCAAACCGCAGATCCGGCTTGTCCGATCCGAAGCGGTTCATGCACTCGTCCCAGGTCATGCGCTGGATCGGCAGCGGCACATCCACATTCAGCACTTCCTTGAAAATATAGTGAAGGAGGCGCTCATTTACATCGATCACATCATCCACGTCGACAAAGGACAGTTCCATGTCGACCTGCGTGAATTCCGGCTGACGGTCCGCGCGCAGATCCTCGTCGCGGTAGCATCTTGCCAGCTGAATATAGCGGTCATACCCCGCGCACATCAGAAGCTGCTTGAACAGCTGCGGAGACTGCGGCAGCGCGTAGAACTCGCCGGCGTGCAGGCGGCTCGGAACCAGGAAGTCTCTGGCTCCCTCCGGCGTCGAGCGGATCAGGGTCGGCGTCTCAATCTCCAGGAACCCTTCCTTTGCCATGAACTGGCGGATGAGCGTGGCAACCTGGCTGCGCATCATAATGTTGCGCTGCAGATCCGGCCGGCGCAGATCCAGCGTGCGGTAGCGCAGGCGGATGTCTTCCTTTGTGGAGATGTTCTCCTCAATCGGGAACGGCGGTGTTGCCGCCTCCGAAAGAATGCGCAGCTGCGTGGCTGCGATCTCAATGTCACCGGTTTTAAGATTTGGGTTCACGGCACCTGACCGCTTGGCGACCGTTCCGACAACCGCAATGACGAATTCCGAGCGGAGCTGGTAAGCTTTCTTAAAGTCCGCTTCTCCCAGCGTATTTTCATCAAAAAGGATCTGAAGAATTCCGGAGCGGTCCCGCAGGTCAACAAAAATCAGAGCGCCGAGATTCCGCCTCTTTGCGACCCATCCCATGACGGTTACCGTCTTGCCGATATCCACGCTGCTCACTTCCGTGCAGCGATGGCTTCTTTTCAGTCCGACCATTGATTCAGGCATGAATACTTTTCCCCTCTTACCTAAAGACTTGACGGGTCCGGACAGGGCCCGCTTTCCTATCAGTTTAGTCACGCACAGCCGGTAAGTCAAACAGAAAGCGAAAAGAGTTTCCGCTTGCGCTCCGCCATCTCGTCCGTGCGGCGGATGTAGCTGTCGATGTCCTTGACATTCATCGCGCGCTCAATGCGCCCGTTTGGGAATACCCGCTTGGTCGCCGCTCCGGCGCCGCAGGCTACGATGGTCTGTACTTCCTCCATGATCAGGATGTTGTACAGGCATTCCTTTCCGACCTTCGCGAAACCGACGTTTTCAAAATTCCCCGTCATGTTCTTCTGCCGGTACATATAGTAGGGCGAGAGGCCGAGCCTTACCGCCGACTCGTGCGTCAGCGTGACAAGCGCGTCCGAGTTCACAAGCGACAGATCCCGGTACAGAATTCTCTGCACGTTCAAGGCCGCCGCCCGCTTTATCGCCAGCGAGTGCACCGTCAGGCTCTCCGGGGAAAGCGCCTCGATCTCCCGGAGCGTCCTTTGAACCTCCGGCTCCTGTTCCCCGGGGAGTCCCAGGATCATGTCCATGTTGATATTGTCAAAGCCGGCCGCGCGCGCCATGTGGAACGCCTCCCGCACCTGCGCCGCGCTGTGCCGCCGGCCGATAAGCGCCAGCGTGCTGTCGTTCATCGTCTGCGGGTTGACCGACACGCGTGTCACGCCGTGCCGCTTAAGCGTCTGCATCTTCTCCTGCGTCACGGAATCCGGCCTCCCAGCCTCGACCGTGAGCTCCAGCGCATCACCAACCGGGAAAATCTGTTCCAGGGACGTCAGCAGCCGGTCAAGCTGGGAAGCCGTGAGGGCCGTCGGCGTGCCGCCGCCGAAATAGATCGTGTCGAGCCGCTTTCCCCTCATGATGTCCGCGCTCGCGCGCATCTCCTGTATCAGCGCGTCAAGGTACGGCTCCACCTGGGTCTGGTGTCCCGCGATCGGGTACGACGGAAACGAGCAGTACAGGCACGTCGTCGGGCAGAACGGAATGCCGATATACAGGCTGTAGCCGTCAGTAAAATCCCGCGTCTTTAAAATCTGTCTCTCCCGCTGTGCGACCGTAAGTGCAAGCCGCGCCTTGTCGTCCCGGCACAGATGCTTCTTCTCAAACTCCCCGAGGATCTGCTTCCTGTCCGCCCCCTCTTCCAGCATGGCAAATGCGATCTTGCTCGGCCGCACGCCTGTCAGATACCCCCAGGGAAGCGTGCGCCCAGTAAAGTGCGAGAGTTCCAGATACAGCGCTCTCTTAAACGCCTCGTGCCGGATCTTTTTGTCGGGAATTGCTCCATTTTCAATGTCTTTTCCCGGCAGCGTGTCCGGAAGGCGCGGGCACACAAAAAGAGCGTCTGACGCAGGCAGACGCCGGATGACCGGTACACATGTCAGTGTTTCTTCTGCAGAGACAGCCGGCATGTTTTCTTTTTCGTCCGGCCGTATAACCTCGGTTCTCGGAAAAAATGAGCGGACGAGCACGACCGCGTCGTCATAGTACTGCGGGTCGCGCACGTCCAGAATGATCGTATTCATAGATATGGGTTGTTCTCCCTCTCGTGGCCGATGGTGGTCAGGGCGCCGTGTCCCGGGTACACAGTCGTGTCATCCGGCAGCTTCATCAGGACATCCCGCACGGAGTGCACGATGGCGCTCATGCTGCCGCCTGGAAAGTCCGTGCGTCCCACTGACTCTGAGAATAATGTGTCACCGGAAAAAACGGCCCCTGCCGCCGGCACATAGTAGCACATGCCGCCCGGCGTGTGCCCCGGTGTTGACAGGCAGCGGATGGTGAGCCCCGCCAGTGTCAAAACCTCGCCGTCCGTCAGAAATCTGTCCGGCACAAGCGTCACGCTGCCGTATCCCATCAGCGCCGAGAGGTTTGAGTGGCAGTCCGTCATGAGGTCCTTGTCCGCCTCCGGAGCCAGGATGGGAACTCCCAGCGCATCCGCCGTCTCGCGGGCCTTGCTTATGTGATCGAAATGCGCGTGCGTGATGAGAATGGCCTTCGCTTTCACGCCATTTTTCATCACCATCGCCGTGATTCTCTCCGGCTCAAACCCCGGGTCGATGATGAGCCCTTCGCGCCTGGACTTACTGGCCAGGAGATAACAGTTTGTGCCGATAGGGCCTACGATGCGGCCGTCAATCTTTATATCTGTCCTGTCTGTCTGATCCGGCATTGTCATCTGCCTCCCGGGCACGTCAGCCCGTCGTCCGGGCAACATCCGTGATGCCCTTTATCTTGCGCAGCTTGCCTTCGATGCGGGCGAGTTCTTCCTTGTCGCGCACGTCAAATCCCACGTTGATGGTCGCCTGCTCGTGCTTGTTGGTCCGGCTGTTCAGGAACTTCACGTCGATCTGTGCGTCGCTGAAGATCTTGGAGACGTCAATGAGCAGGCCGACGCGGTTCTGGCCGTAGAGAGTCAGCTCCGCCGCGTAGCTGCCGTTCTTGCTCGTCGTGTGCTCCCACTGAGCCTCCACGAGGCGGTTTCTCTCGGACGCCGGCAGGCTCAGAACGTTCACGCAGTCCGTGCGGTGAATCGTGATGCCGCGCCCGCGGGTGATATACCCGATGATTTCATCGCCGGGCACCGGGTTGCAGCACCTGGAGAAGCGGACGCTCAGATCGCGGACGCCCTTGATCAGCACACCGGTGGAATTCTTGTCGGCCGGCCGCTCCTTTGCGTCCTCCGAGATGCTCCTGAGCACATCGGCGTCCGTGATGGATGCCCTGCGCTTCTTCTCATACTCATCCTGCAGCTTGTTTACGACCTGGCCTTCCTTGAGGCCTCCGTGACCGACGGAAGCCAGAAGCGAATCCCAGTCCCGGTATCCGTACTTGCTGCAGGTCTTCTCCATGAACTCCGGCTTAAGAAGCTCGGAGAGCTGGATGCCGCGGTTCTTGCAGTAGGCCTGCAGAAGATCCTTGCCGCGGGCGATATTGTCCTCTTTGAGGTTCTTCTTGAACCACTGGTTGATCTTGTTGCGGGCCTGCGGCGACTTGACGATGTTCAGCCAGTCGCGGCTCGGGCCCTTGGAGTTCTGGGACGTGATGATCTCCACCTGGTCCCCGGACTTCAGCTTGTAGTCGATGTTCACGAGCTGGCCGTTGACTCTGGCGCCGACCATGCGGTTTCCGACCGCCGAGTGGATGGCGTACGCGAAATCGACGGGGCAGGACCCTGCCGGCAGAGGCTTGACGTCGCCGGACGGGGTGAAGCAGTATACCTTTTCGGAGAGCAGCGAGAAGTCGTCCTTCACGCTGTTGATGAACTCCTCGTTGTCCGGCATCTCCTTCTGCCACTCGAGGAGCTGCCGAAGCCACGTGAGCTTGCTCTCCTCGGCGTCGGCGGGCCTGCCCTGAATGCCTTCCTTGTACTTCCAGTGAGCCGCGATACCGTATTCCGCGATGCGGTGCATCTCAAAGGTCCGGATCTGCACTTCAAAGGGCTGTCCGTTCTTCGAGTAGAGCGTCGTGTGCAGAGACTGGTAGTTGTTCTGCTTGGGCATCGCGATGTAGTCCTTGAACCGCCCCGGAACCGGCGTGTACTTCTCGTGCAGAAGGCCCAGGACCGTGTAGCAGTCCGTGACCGTCTCAACCTTCACGCGAAGCGCGAAAATATCGTAGATCTGGTCAAATGTCTTCTTCTTGCTCACCATCTTGCGGTAGATGGAGAACAGATGCTTGATGCGCCCGTCGACCTCGGCCTTGATGCCGTGGCTCTTAAGGTGATCGGCGGTCTCCTTGATCATGCCGCGGATGAAGGCTTCCTTGCCGGGACGCATCTCCTCGACCTTGTGGTACAGGTCGTTGTACTCCTCCGGCATCAGGTATTTCATCGCGAGATCGTCCATCTCGATCTTGATCTTGCTGATACCGAGCCGGTTGGCGAGCGGCGAATAGATCTCGAGTGTCTCGCGGGACTTTTCGATCTGTTTCTCGCGCGGCTGGTACTGCATCGTGCGCATGTTGTGCAGACGGTCGGCAAGCTTGATGATGATGACGCGGATATCCTTGGCCATGGCCAGGAACATCTTGCGCAGGTTCTCGGCCTGCTCCGTCACCTTGTCCTGTTTGTAGTTCAGCTTGGTCAGCTTGGTGACACCGTCGACCAGCATCGCCACCTCGTCGCCGAACTGCGCCGCCACATCCTCATACGTCATCGGCGTGTCCTCGATAACGTCGTGCAGCAGACCGGCGATGATGGTCTCTTTGTCCATCTCCAGCTCTGCCAGAATGATCGCCACGCAGAGCGGATGGATGATGTACGGCTCGCCGGACTTGCGCTTCTGGTTTTTGTGCGCCTCGGCCGCCACTTCATACGCCCGGCGGATGTCCGTCATATCATCCGACGGATGATACTTCTTCACCGCCGCGATGAGATCGTCATACAGCACGTCAGGGCTCGTGAAGTCTGCCGGAGTGCTGACGTCCGCTTCGTCCCGCTCTTTCACGTCACCGCTCCCGGTTGTCTCGATAATCAGTTTGTCCATTCGGCAGTCCTCCTTCCTGATGTCCGCTTGTCAATCGTCTTTCCGGCCTGCAGCCCGCTTCTGCATTCTCATCCTGCCCTCGTCAAACTTCGTCGTATGTCTTCTGCAGGAACTTTCGGGCAGCAACTGCGTTGTCCGGCTTTGTGTTCTCGAGCGTGCACTGAATGTACGGCTTGTGCTTCTTAATCTCCCGGCACAGCAGCGGATAATCCAGGCCGCCGAGTCCCGCAGCCACCTCCGTAAATTCTCCGTTCTTCACAAGGAAATCCTTGCAGTGGATCACCGCGATCTCCGGTCCCAGAAGATCAAAGGCCTTGCGGATGTGCGCATCCTGATCCGGAACATCCTTCGGCCACAGCAGGTTCACCGGGTCGTAGATAATCTGAAGATTCGGAGAGGCAATGGCGTCCAGCACTCTTCTCGCCCGCTCCACAGTGCACACCACGTGGCGCACGACAGGCTCGATGGCAAGGATTACACCGAACTTCTCCGCCGTCTTCACGACCGGTTTCAGATTTGTGATAAATGTGTTCAGCGCCTCTTCGCCTGCATTGGCCGGATCGTAGACATATTCCGTGTTCACCGCGCCCGTCTCCGTGCCGACAACACAGCACCCCAGCACCGACGCGAACCGAAGCGCGGCCGTGTACGTGTTCTGAATGTCCGAAAGCTGCCTGGGGTCCGGGTTGCAGAGGTTGTTGTAATTGCCAAGCACCGCAATGTCAAGCCCGTGCGCTTCGGCCAGCCTCTTCACGTACTTTGCAAACCCCGGCGTTTCCGTCTCCGGCGTAACCGTAAAACTTTTTACCGACTTGGTGAGCGCCAGATGCGCGCAGACAAATCCCTGTTTTTCAATGTTGGCAAATGTCTCGTCCAGTGTATCACCCAGCACATCATGTGCGCGGATTCCGATCTGCATATTCAGCCTCCCTGATCAAACCAACCTGGTTCTATCTATATTAAAGATTTCGGCCAGACGTGTCAATCTTTCCGGGCTTTAACCCCTGCCAATCCTGCCGCCCGGCTATTCATTTCGCGAAGACTGACTCCCTGAGAAAACTGTGCCTGCTGTTTCGGAAACCGGTCCGTCAATGGTATAATGTACTGAACGTGTACCGGCCGGTCCTTTCCGGCACAGTAAGGAGGAACTCCGATGAACTACGCCGAAATCAAGTGTCCCGATGTCGCAAACGGCCCCGGATGCCGCGTTTCCCTTTTTGTCAGCGGCTGCACGCACCACTGCGAAGGCTGCTTTAATCAGGAGGCGTGGGACTTTGCCTTCGGAAAGCCCTTCACACAGGAGACGATCCGCGAGATCCTGGGGCTCATGAAGCCGGACTTCATTCAGGGTCTGACGCTGCTGGGCGGTGAACCGTTCGAGCCGGAAAACCAGAAGGGAATCCTGCCGCTCATCCGGGCGGTAAAAGAGGCGTACCCGCATAAAGACATCTGGGCCTTCTCCGGCTATCTGTTTGATGCGGACATCATGGGCCGGATGTACGAAAAGGTTCCGGAGACAAAGGAGATCATCGAAAATATCGACGTGCTGGTCGACGGCGAGTTCGTGCTGAGCAAGCGGGACCTGATGCTGAAATTCAAAGGATCCTCCAACCAGCGCACGATCGATGTCCCCGCGTCTTTAAAGGCCGGGAAGACAGTACTGCTCTTCTAGATTCAAATCGAGGTAAATCATGATTCTGCACGCACATGTACGATTTAAAAAGCTTGACCCGGAGGCTGTCATGCCCGTCTACGGCACGGAGTATTCCGCCGGCGCCGATCTCGTCTCCCTGAGTGAGGTGACGATTGGGCCCGGTGAAACCGAAATGGTCCACACGGGGCTCGCCCTTGAGATTCCGTCCGGCCTGGTCGGCCTTGTCTGCGCCCGCAGCGGCCTGGCGAGCAAACACGGCATCGCGCCCTCCAACAAGGTCGGCGTCATCGATTCGGATTACCGGGGCGAGATCATGGTCTCGCTGCACAACCACAGCAAAGAGCCGTGGCAGATCGGCAAGGGTGACCGGATCGCCCAGCTGGTCCTGATGCCGTATATCATGGCGGATTTCGACGAGGCGGCCACTCTTCACACAACAGACAGAGGAGAAGGCGGCTTCGGCTCAACCGGCCGCAGATGACCGCCGGAAAAGCGAAGGAACACCGCACTTCCCATCATCTGCCACAAGGAAACCACTATCCATCAATTTGCCACAGAAAAAGAAAGGAACAACAGCGATGAGTGAAAAGGATGTAGAAAAGGAAATCGACGCGATTCTGGAGAAGATGTCCGAAGAGGACCGCAGCAAACTGATCAGCTTCTCGGATTTTTCCGACACCTACGCGCTCCTGAAAAAGTACGGCCTTGGCGCCACGCTAAGCGAAGCGGAGGAAGCTCTCCAGAGTATCGTGAACAACAGTGAAAACATCGGCACGGAGTTCTTTGATTCCATCGGCACCGAATTCAAAAAAATCTTCCACTGAAAAGAAACCGGGTCAGGCTTTCCTGATCCGGTTTTTCTGCGGGCGCAGGGTGAGATGCGTGAGCACTTCCCCGGCGCGGCGCATCACGATGAATTCCACGGCATCCGCCGTGTCCTCCGGGCTCAGGCAGTACATCTCCCCTTCCTCCGGTCTGAAAGCGGCATTGCGGTAGAGGTTTGTGTCCGTAAGGTCCGGCTCGATAACCGACACTTTCAGGCCGTATTTGCGGTTCTCCGCGAAGAGGCTTTCGGCATACGCGGTGAGCCCGGCCTTGGCGGCCCCGTACACACAGGCGCGCGGGCTCGGACCGTCCGCCGTCACGGACGAGATGAAGATGACGGTTCCATTTACACTCTTGATGTCCCGCAGCAGCGCCCCTGTGATAATCATCGGCACTTCCAGATTGGTGCGGATCATCGCCCGCACTTTTTCCTCCTCCATCTCCTCGGCCATTCCGTACCAGGCCACACCGGCGCAGTGCACGAGCAGCGACGGTGCTCCCTCGGACCGGTAGTCCTCAAGAAACTCCCGAAGTCCCTTCTCATCGGTCAGGTCCAGGATCACCTGCCGGATCCCGCTCTCATCCCTGCGGAAGTTCCGGCCGATGCCGGTCACTTCATACCCGAGTCTCACAAGTCTTTCTGCCGCCGCGCGTCCGATTCCGGACGACGCGCCGGTCACAAGTGCGCGTTTTTCAGTCACCTGTCATTCCTCCGTATCTTTCCAGAAAAACATCCTGTCGCGGCTTATCCACCCGTCCAGCAGGCCGGCCATGTACGCCGTCATCTCTGCCGACTTCGCCCCGTATCCGGCGACGCCGTTACGGACGGTGTACGGATACTGCGTCAGCGGGCTTTCCGGACTTCTTTCGCGCATCTGCCCGAGATACTGGGTGGAGATGCGGAAGGTACCGATGCTGATGTCGCGGACCTGCCCCGGTTCAAACGCGGCCCGGACCGTCTGCGCCAGTTTCCGGTACTCCTCTTCCCATCCCGGGAAGCGAAGCATCGGGTCAAAGCACAGCCGAAGCGGAATACCGCGCGATGCCGCAAGCCTTGCCGCCGCGAGCCTTCCGTCAAGCCCCGGCGCTTTTCTTTCAAAGCGCTTTGCCGCCGCCGCAGGTGAAAGCGTAAACGCCCAGATTATATTCGGGAGCACCGGAAGGACGGACAGCAGTTTCCTGTCCGCGCACTTCGTCCGGATCTCGAGGGTGAGGTCCGGCCTCTTTCCGGCAAATGCGTACCACTCCTTCAGGAAGCCGGTCAGCGGCTCGATCGCCGCCAGGTCGGTGTCATAGGAAATGCACAGATACACCGGTGAATGCGTCAGAAGCCGGTCAACTTCCGCAAATGTTCGGCTCTGATCGGTGAAAATGACCAGATTGGTGGACGGATACATCCCCTTCAGATAACAGTATTCACAGTCATAGACGCAGTTCATGACGGTCGATGTGTAGTAGAACGCTTCGTTTCCGAAATCCTGGCACACCGGAGCACCCGGATACACGCGCGGGTCCGGTTCATCCGCCAGGATAAGCGAAAGACTGCGGCTCTGGATCTGCGCGTCCTGTCCGCTCCGGTTGAATACGTCTTTATAGTGCCGGATCGGGATCACGTGCGCCTGCGGCAGTTTCGCAAGAATCCGCTTTGTCTGCGGGAGGGCCGCTGCCCTCTCCTCCACATACACATGGCTGAAAGCCGGCTCAAAGAATGTCCCGTTCAAGCTGTTCCAGAACCTCCTTTCCCTTCTTCTTGTCGGCTGCCGGAAGGCGCCCGTCCTCGTACAGCCTTCTCACAAGTCCCTCCGCGTCTTCTCCTGCCATCATCTGCCACCGGAGAATCCGCCGCAGACGCAGGCGCATCGCCTCCGATCCGTGCAGGTCATCCTCCGCCTGTATTATAAACGCCGGCACGCTTCCCGCCGGTCCCGTCTCCTGCCTGGCAGCCCGCAAAGCAGCGGCCTCTGCCAGCTCTGCCAGGCAGTCCGTCACTTTTCCCGCCGCTGCAGCACAGATTTCCCTGAGGCGTTCCGCCGTCAGATCGGAGGTGTCCCCGGCATCCGACACAACTTTAAGCAGAAGGATCCTGTCCGGACTCAAAAAACGCGCGGCCGCCTGGAAAAATCCCGCGCCCTCCATATCGGTGAGGGACGACAGGTCAGAGTTTCCGGAGTTTTCCTGCTGCGGGACCGTGCGCAGAGTGCGCTCTGAAAAGGACGTCCGCCACACCAGACCGGGATAAAAGTCCCGTCCGGTCGCTTCTTCTGTAATTTTATGAATCCGGAAACAGGCCGTGACAGGATCGCGTCCTGCCGCTGTGCCGAAATTCACGGCGAAGTCCGCCGGAAACTGCGTGAGAAGGCGCGCAGCGGTGACCACTGAGGCAATCTCCCCGCTTCCTGTCACCGTCAGCATGAATCTTCCATCTTCGCTGCGCCAGACAGAAAGGTTTCCGGCGGGCAGCCGTTTCATAGAAATGCCCCGCCTCCGGAATTCCGAAAGAAGAGGCTCCGCCTCCGGATACAGGGCTGTAAATACCGAAATCATCTTTGTTCTTCCTAAAGTTCATCCTGTATGCTATTCTGAAACCGTGGGTTTCCCAAAAGGAGGATAGCATGATTCTGGATCTTATCAAATCGCTGATCTACGGAATTGTAGAAGGTATCACCGAATGGCTTCCGGTCAGCTCGACCGGCCACATGATTCTTCTCAACAGCTTTCTGCATTTTAACAATGTCAGCGACAGATTTTTCAGTATGTTTGAAGTTGTCATCCAGTTCGGCGCGATTCTGGCCGTCGTTGCGCTCTACTGGCGCAGGCTCTGGCCGTGGAGGCGCAGGGACGGCAGGGTCGTGACTAAAATGAGCACGCTCCGGCTGTGGAGCAGAATCATCGTCGCCTGCATCCCGGCCGCCATCGTGGGCGTTCTCTTTGACAAGAAAATCGAAGAGCTTTTCTATCATCCGGTTCCGATTGCCCTTGCCCTGATCATCGTCGGCATCGTATTCATTCTGGTGGAAAATCACCTGGCTGACACCACGCCGGCAATCACAAAGCCTTCGCAGATCTCCTACAGGGATGCACTCATCATTGGCATGTTCCAGCTGGCCGCCGCCGTCTTCCCGGGCACATCCCGCTCCGGAGCCACCATCATCGGCGCGCTTCTCATCGGTATCGCCCGTCCGGCCGCCGCGGAGTTCACATTCTACCTCGCGGTTCCCGTGATGCTCGGCGCTTCGCTCCTGAAGCTCGTCCGCTTCGGCCTCGCCTTCACCGGCGCCGAAGTCGCGATTCTTCTCGTCGGCATGCTCAGCGCCTTCATCGTCTCGGTGCTCATCATCCGCTTCCTGATGTCCTACATCCGCCGGCACGACTTCAAAGTCTTCGGCTGGTACCGCATCGCCCTCGGCATCTTCGTGCTGATCGCCGCTGCGACGTTCATGAGATAAGTCAGGATTCCTGCATTCCGAGGAATCTGCGCAGAAGGCGGATTGTATTGTCTCTGTTCTCGGAATTGGCCACGATGCCGATGGTCGGATCTTCCATCTGCAGGCTGATTTCCGAGGAAATTTCTTCCTGGGTCAGATGGATGAGCGCCGGGAAGGTCTGCCCTTCCGAGTTGGTCAGGGTCTCGATCCGGCCCTCTTCCTGCAGTTTCCCGTAGATGTCCTCCGGCAGATATGTGGAGAGGTCGAGAAAATAGTCGACATTTTCCGCAAATGAGCGGTTCAGGGTTTCCGGAGCGATGATCATGTCGATCTGCCTGACGGCCACCATCGTGACCAGCTTTTCCTGGCTGGCGATGGATTCCTCCGTCATCTGACTGTCCGCCGTCGGATAGTTCAGCATCGTCACCGTCGCGTACTCATACTCGCCGAACCCCAGTTCCTGCGCGATCTTGTTCTGCCAGTCATCGGCCTCCTGCAGGTCGTAATTGGCCGCGTTCAGCACCGCGACGCCGATTTTCGACTCTTTTTTCGCATTCTCAACCGCATTGACGATAATCACCACCGCGATTATGGCAATGAGCGCGAAAATGAAGTAAATCCGGTAATAGGTCAGGATGTATTCCGCCTTTGCTTTTCCGTGAAGCTGGGAGAGCTTTTCTTTTTCCGACTGGTGTTCGATATCTGTCATGGAGTGGTTTCCTTTCGCATTTTCCAATTATTCTACTCTTTTGCGGCTCCGGCGAAAACCCCGGACTGTGCACTTCTGTGCTGTCTGCGGTACTGCATCGGCGTGAGGCTTACGTTCTGGCGGAAGACGCGCTCAAAATACGTGATGTTGCCGAAGCCGACGCGCGCCGCGATCTCCGTGATGTCCGCATCGGTCGCCGTGAGGAGCGTCTTGGCCTGCGCGATGCGGCAGTACGTCCGGTACTCCGTCACCGTGAAGCCGGTCGTCTTCCGGAAAATCCGCGTCAGATAGGACCTGCTGACGAAGTAGCGCGCCGCGAGACTGTCAAGGTCAAGCGACCTGGCGCAGTTGTTCTGCAAATACACCGCAATCTCGTGCACCCGGGCGAAAGCTTCCGCCTCCACGCCCGCTTCCCGGCGCAGCGGACCGATCGACGCCGCTGTATTCATGCGCGCGTCAAGAAATGCGCCGATGAGAAGCAGCGTCAGCGTCCACACCCTTGCCTTCGCGTACGTTCCCCCTATGGCAAATGTCTCCTCAATCCGCCGGATAGTCTGGCACACCTGCTCCCATTCTCCGTCTGCAAACTGGGCCGGCCCGGCAAATCGCGTCCCCAGGTCCTCCGCCGGATATCCGAGTGCTGACAGTGCCGGTTTCAGCCGTCCCATATCAAGCTGCATCAGAAAGCGACGGTAACGCTGTCCCTGGCGGCAGTTGCTTGTCTTGTGAATCGTGTCGGAGTTGATCAGGATCGCCATCTTCGGGCAGAGGTGATATGTGTCCTGCCCTACGAAGTAATACCGCTCTCCCTCAAGCAGGAAGTAAAGCTCGACGCTCTCGTGGACATGCCGGGTCTGCATGGAGCCGCCGGAAAGATTGTGTACCTCTTCCGCAAACACGCCGGGGACCTCTCCCCTGAACTGCACGTCTTCGTTTTCAATCCGCATACCGCACGTCCCTTTTGTTCCTTTTCGCCACCCTGGCTGCCTTTCGGCTTATTGTACCCGTTAAGATAAAAATTGTAAAGAAATGGCTGATTTTATAAGCCAATTTCTCTATTTGGGGCTACCATACAGACAGAACACAGGCGTGCTGAAGAAGGAGGATTTCAAACTATGGCTCGCACGAGAAAAGATCTGAAAATCGCATATCTGGGCGGCGGCTCAAGAGGCTGGGCCTGGACATTCATGACGGACCTGGCGCTGGACAAGGAACTGGGCGGCACCATCCGGCTCTATGACATCGACCGGAAGGCCGCTGAGGCCAACCGGACCATCGGCAATCATCTGATGAGCCGTCCCGAGGCAAACGGAAGCTGGGATTTCACCGTCTGCGAGACGCTTGCCGATGCGCTCACCGGCGCGGACTTCGTCGTTATCTCCATTCTGCCGGGAACCTTTGATGAGATGCAGTCTGACGTACACCTTCCGGAGCGCCTGAATATCTGGCAGTCCGTCGGCGACACGGCCGGCCCGGGCGGCATGATCCGTGCCCTGCGCACGCTGCCGATGTACGTGACATTTGCCGAGGCGATCCGGGACTGCTGCCCCGACGCCTGGGTCATCAACTACACCAACCCGATGTCGCTGTGCGTGAAGATGCTCTACTATGTATTCCCGCAGATCAAGGCCTTCGGCTGCTGCCACGAGGTTTTCGGCACGCAGAAGGTGCTGGCGGGCATCTACGAGAAAGAGACGGGCGAAAAGGTCGACGACTGGCACAACATCTTCGTGAATGTGGTAGGGATCAATCACTTCACATGGTTTACGGAAGCTTCGTACCGGACGGAAGACCTCTTCCCGATCTATGACAGATACATCGACAAGCACTTTGAGGAAGGATTCCAGCTGGACGGCGAAAACTGGATGAACTCGAGCTTCAAGTGCGCCAACCGCGTGAAGATGGACCTGTTTAAGAAATACGGCGCCATCGCGGCAGCCGGCGACCGTCATCTGGCCGAGTTCATGCCGGGCGACACATACCTGAAGGATCCGGAAACCGTCGCCTCCTGGAAGTTCGGTCTCACGACTGTAGAGTGGAGAAAAGAAGATCTTCAGAAGCGCCTCGCGCGCAGCGCTCGTCTCGTCAGCGGCGAAGAAGAGATGAAGCTGGAGCCGACCGGCGAGGAGGGCATCCTGCTCATCAAGGCTCTCTGCGGCCTCTCGCGCTTTGTATCCAACGTCAACATCCCCAACAGCGCGCTGCAGATCCCGAATCTTCCGGCCGACGCCGTCGTCGAGACCAATGCCGTCTTCTCGCGTGACAGCATTCATCCCCTGTACGCAGGCCCGCTCTCAGACAGGCTGCTCGCACTTGTGAAGCCGCACGTCGACAACCACGAGAGAATCCTGCGCGCGTCACTGGATTACGACAGAAATCAGGTGGTCGAGGCATTCCTGGCCGACCCGAACGTGGCCGCAAAGACGGACGATCGCACCGCCGTATCCGCACTGGTCGACGACATGATCAAAAATACGCTCAGCTATCTGCCGGACGGCTGGAAGAAGCAGTTCTGATAAGCACCCGCTCACAGCAAACAAGCCGCCCCGGAAAGGATCCACCAAAATCCTCCGGAGCGGCTTATTTTTATTGCTTAATTCTTTTATCTGCACTTATGCAAGCTTTGCCTTTGCTGTCTGCGCCAGCTTTGCGAATCCTTCCGGATCGTTCACGGCCATATCAGCCAGAACCTTGCGGTTGAGCTCGATGCCGGAAGCCTTCAGGCCATACATAAACTTGCTGTAGGAAAGTCCGTTGATACGGGCAGCTGCGTTGATGCGGGCGATCCAGAGACTGCGGAAGTCTCTCTTCTTCTGCTTTCTTCCGGCGAAGGAAGAATTCAGCGCTCTCATAACAGACTGCTTTGCTACTCTGTAGTGCTTGCTTCTGGAACCTCTGTAGCCCTTTGCGAGCTTCAGAACTCTGTTGTGTCTTTTCTTTGCGTTTAATCCGCCCTTAATTCTTGCCATTTCTCAAATCCTCCTGTCAGCCTTCTCTTAAATCAAAGATACGGCATGATCTTCTTCATCGTCTTAACGTTCGTAGCATCAGTCATTGCTGCGTGACGTAAATTTCTCTTTCTCTTTGTGGACTTCTTGGTGAGAATATGGCTCTTATATGCCTTCATCCTCTTGAGCTTACCTGTACCGGTCATCTTGAAGCGCTTGGCTGCTGCTCTTTTTGTCTTTACCTTTGGCATAATAATCCTCCTGCTTGCTGTTTATTCTAACGGTTCCTGCTTTTTCTTCTTTCCGGAGTCTTTGCTTTTCGCCGCTAAAAACAATGACATACTTCTGCCTTCCATCTTCGGGGGCTTGACGACCTCACTGATGTCGCTGAGCTTGTCGGCAAAGTCCGTGAGAATGTGCATGTTGTCATTCACATGCGCCATCTCTCTGCCGCGGAAACGAAGCGTCACCTTCACGCGGTTTCCCTTCTCGAGAAACTTGCGTGCGTTTCCGGCCTTGGTGTTCAGGTCGTTGGTGTCGATGTTGACGGAAAGACGAACCTCCTTCACTTCAACAACTTTGCGGTTCTTGCGTGCTTCCTTTTCCTTACGGGTCATCTCATAGCGGAACTTCCCGTAGTCGATCAGCTTGCACACCGGAGGCTTCGCGAGCGGCGCAACCTTCACAAGATCAACGCCTTCCTCTTCTGCCAGCTGCATGGCCTCTGCCGGAGACATCACTCCAAGCTGCTGTCCGGTTGTTCCGATGACACGAATCTGCGGATCCCGGATATCCCCATTAATCTGAGTTCCCTTCCTGTCGTCTCTCTTACCGTAATTGTCTCCCGTAATCGTATTTTCCTCCTGCAAGAAAAGCAAAAAAATAGGATGAACGCGAGTTCATCCACACCATGACAAATGCCGCTCCTGCGGCACTTCCCCGATATCAACGCCAAGTCACCGGTGCGGCTTTTCTTCCGCAGTTATAGGTGCTCAGGTGAGAGTGGATAACTCTGCTTCGTTTTCATAACAAGAAAATATTAGCAGAGTCATCCGCTCCTGTCAAGAAAAATTATTCGGCCGGCTTGTCAGAATCTTCCGGTCCCGCCTTTTTCCCGCCTTTTTTCGCATCATTGGCCATGGAGATGGCAGCCATAACGGCATTGATGAGGCACCACACCGACCAGATGAAGCATCAGGTCTACCTCGTGCAGCACCCTGACTCCCGGAAACTGTATGTCATGAAAATCATGGAGGTGTACAACGCTTCGGTGTACCGGGCGCTTTACAGTGCGCCTGTCACAGGAACTCCGAAGATTGCCGAATGCCGGGAAGAAGACGGGCACCTGACGGTGATCGAGGAGTACATCTCCGGAACGCCTCTTGATGAGTGCATTCAAAATCACACACTCTCAGAAGAGCGGATCTTCTCCATCATGCAGGATCTCTGCCGCATTGTGCAGAAGCTGCACGCCATGAAACCGCCGCTCATCCACCGCGACATCAAGCCGTCCAACATCCTGATTGTTCCCTACGGGCACGCGGTTCTGCTCGACTTCAATGCGGCCAAGTTCTACTCGGCAGGGTCCGGCGCTGACACGGTGCTCCTCGGAACGAAGGGCTATGCCGCGCCCGAGCAGTACGGCTTCGGATCTTCTTCTCCGCAGACCGATATCTACGCTCTCGGCGTGTGTCTGCGCGAGATGACAGATTCACTTCCACTCCCGACGCACCGGTTTGACACCGTGATCGCGTCCTGCCTGCAGATGGACCCTGGGAAGCGCTACGCGGACGCGGACAGACTCGCAGATGCGCTGAAAGCCGCGGAAGGAATCCCGGACTCCTCATCCGGCAACCGCCCGCCCGTGAGCGGCGCAGCCTCGTTTCTGCCGCCGGGCTTCCGCACCCGCACCCCGTGGAAGATGGGGCTCGCCTCTGCCGCGTATGCTTTCATTCTGTATGAGACCAGCGTCCTGAAATCAACAAAGGCATCCGCGCCCGCACAGCTGGGACTGGAGCGCCTGGCCTTTTTTGCCTGCTGTATGTCCCTCATTCTGATCTCGTTCAACTACCGGAACGTGCAGAAGACTTTTCCGCTCTGCCGCAGCAGCTCACGGATTCTGAAGTTCCTGGGCGTCGTGATCCTGAACCTGCTCTCGCTTTTTGTCATTCTTCTTCTGATGGTGATTTTTGAGCCGCTGCTCGCCTGACATAGCGCACATAGCGGTATGTCACGTCAAAATATGTCTTTTCTTCGCTCTCCCGCACCTTTACCCACGCCGGGTCGGCGTCCAGGTCCGGCAGAAAGGCGTCCGCATCGTAGCGGTAATCGATGCGGGTGATGTCGGCCTGCGTGCAGTACGGCAGAAACTCCCGGTATACACTCTCCCCGCCGGCGACATATACGTCTGCGTCCGGAAGGTCACTGACCAGATCACGCGCCTCCTGCACCGAGTGGACCACCGCCGCATCTTTCACGCGCAGATTCCGGTCGCGCGACAAAATGATGTTGTCACGCCCGTCAAGCGCCAGACCGTTCGGAAACGTCTCGAGCGTCCGGCGCCCCACAATGATCGCTTTTCCCAGCGTCTCTTCCCGGAAAAACTTCTGGTCCTCCGGGATTTTCACGAGCAGCTGCCCGTTACGGCCGATGCCCCAGTTTTTATCCGCCGCTGCAATGAGTATCATTTGTCTGTCCCCGCAAGAAGCCCGGCCACGCGCGCCGACACGTTCGCCTGCACGTGGATCCCGTCTTCCCTGTATTCTTCCTTTAAAATTTCTCCGCCGCCGGTCCGGATTCTGTTCACCAGTCCCGTCCGGCTGTACGGAATGACGCAGTCGATGTGCACCCGCATGGCGCGCACACATTTTTCAAGGCCCTCGAGAAACTCTTCGATGCCCTCTCCCGTATCCGCTGAGATGAAAAATGTTCTGTCAGCCCGCGGATCCGCCCTGTGCGGCAGCTCCCCGCCGGGTGCCCGGCCGTCAACGCCGCATCTGTCACACTTGTTAAACAGCGTGATGACCGGCTTCCCGGAAACGCCGAGGCCCGTGAGCGTCCGGTACACCACTTCCATGTGCTCCTCCGCCTCCGGGTCGGTGACGTCCACCACATGGATCAGGAAATCCGCGTAACGCGCCTCTTCCAGCGTGCTCTTGAACGCCTCAACAAGATGGTGCGGCAGCTTGCTGATAAATCCGACCGTGTCGGTCAGCAGGAGTTTTTCGCCGTCTGGCAGCGTGAGGCGCCTTGTCGTCGGATCAAGCGTCGCGAACAGTTTGTCCTCCGACAGCACACCGGCACCCGTCAGGCGGTTAAGAAGCGTAGACTTCCCCGCGTTGGTGTAACCGACAATGGCGGCCGTGAGGAGCCCGGCGCCTTCCCGTTTTGCGCGGGTCAGCTCCCGGTGCGCCTCAATGCCTTTAAGCTCTCTGGAGAGCCTCGCGAGCCTGTCGCGGATCACGCGGCGGTCGCTCTCCAGTTTCTTTTCGCCGGGGCCCCTCGTTCCGATGCCGCCCCCGAGGCGCGACATGTCCGTCCCGAAGCCCGACAGGCGGGTCAGGCGGTACTTTAACTGCGCGCACTCCACCTGAACCTTGCCTTCGCGGCTCGTCGCGTGCGCGGCAAAGATATCCAGAATCAGAATCGTGCGGTCGATGACCTTGCAGTCCAGCGCGTCCTCCAGATTCTTCATCTGGGCGGGCGTAAGCTCGTCATCAGCGATCACTCCCGTCGCTCCCGTCTCGTTAATCAGTTCCCGCAGTTCCTCTAATTTGCCGCTGCCAAGGTATGTTCCCGGGTCCGGAGCCGGGCGCAGCTGCAAAAGCTGCCCCGTTACGGCAGCGCCTGCCGTCTTCAGCAGGCTCGCCAGTTCCTCCAGCGAGTGCATCACGGCGGGCGTTTCGTCCGGGGCAGCAGCGATCAGTATGTATTTTTCTTTCTGTCCGGCTGTTTCGTATGACAACTTACAGCAGTTCCTCCAGACTTCTGCGGATGCAGGCCAGGAATTCTTCCGTCCCGCGGGTGTGCGGATCCGGCATCGTCGTGATGAGGGCGAGGTCTTTCGTCATGTCGCCGTTCTCGATCGTCTGAATGCAGGCCTTCTCCAGCTTGTCAGCAAATACGCCGAGTTCCGGCGTATTGTCCAGCTCGCCTCTCTTGCGCAGCGCACCGCTCCAGGCAAAGATCGTCGCCAGCGGATTGGTCGAAGTCGGCTCACCCTTAAGGTACTTGTAGTAGTGGCGCTGCACGGTTCCGTGCGCGGCTTCATACTCGTATTTGCCGTCGGGGGAGACGAGAACGGAAGTCATCATGGAGAGCGATCCGAACGCGGTGGCGACCATGTCGCTCATGACGTCGCCGTCGTAGTTCTTGCAGGCCCAGATGAAGCCGCCGTGGCTGCGGATGACACGCGCGACCGCATCGTCGATCAGCGTGTAGAAATACGTGATGCCGGCCGCCTCGAACTTCTCCCTGTACTCTGTGTCGTAAATCTCCTGGAAGATGTCCTTGAATGTGTGGTCATACTTCTTGGAGATCGTGTCCTTTGTGGCAAACCACAGGTCTTCCTTCACATCGAGCGCGAAGTTGAAGCAGCTGCGCGCGAAGCTCGTGATGGACTTCGTCGTGTTGTGCATGCCCTGAATGATGCCGGGGCCGGTAAATTCCTGAATCGTCTCGCGCTGCTGCTTTCCGTCCTCCCCGGTGAAGACAAGCTCTGCCTTTCCCGGTCCCGGAACCTTGATCTCAACCGCCTTGTAGACATCGCCGTACGCGTGACGGGCGATGGTGATGGGCTTTTCCCAGGTCTTTACATATGGCTCGATGCCCTTCACAAGAATCGGCTTGCGGAAAACCGTGCCGTCCAGGATCGCGCGCAGCGTCCCGTTCGGGCTCTTCCACATCTGCTTCAGATTGTACTCGGTCATGCGCGCCGCGTTCGGCGTGATGGTGGCGCACTTCACGCCAACCCCCAGCCGGCGTATCGCATTGGCCGCGTCCACGGTCACCTGGTCGTCTGTCTCATCGCGGTGCTTCAGTCCCAGATCATAGTACTCCGTCTTCAGATCGATGTACGGAAGCAGCAGCTCCTCCTTGATCAGCTTCCAGAGCACCCTTGTCATCTCATCGCCGTCCATCTCGACCAGCGGTGTCTTCATCTGCAGTTTTTCCATCTGTCATCCTCTGATTCACACGTATTGTCAGCGGAGCGCCTTTCGTCTCCCGTCGCCCCGGTTTCGCTCACCCGAATTTGCCCGGCTGATTCTGTTTATCCGGTTTTTCCCAGGATCCCTCATGAGAAATACTTTACGCCGCTCTCAAACACCTTCATGTCCATGTCGCCATAGATGTTGATCGCGACATGATCGCCGCGTCTCTCGACATGGCACATCTTGCCGAGCACTCTGCCGTCCGCACTTGTGATGCCCTCGACTGCGCGATAGGAGCCGTTGATATTGTACTCCTCGTCCATCGATACATTTCCCTGCCTGTCGCAGTACAGGGTCGCCACCTGGCCGTTCTCAAAGAGTCTGTCAAGAACATCCGCCGGCGCCACGAAACGGCCTTCGCCGTGTGACGCGCTGGACGCGTATACACCGCCAGGCGCTGCTTCCTGCAGCCACGGGCTCTTGTTCGATACGACCTTCGTGTAGGCCACCTTGGAGATGTGGCGGCCGATGGTGTTGAACGTCAGGGTCGGCGAGTTTTTGTCCTGTCCGGTTATCCTGCCGTTTGGAACCAGGCCGAGTTTGATCAGCGCCTGGAAGCCGTTGCAGATGCCCAGCACCAGACCGTCACGGTTGGCCAGAAGGTCATCCACCGCCTCGCGGATCTTCTCATTGCGGAAGGCTGTCGCGAAGAACTTCGCGGAGCCGTCCGGCTCGTCGCCGGCAGAGAAGCCGCCCGGGAACATGATGATCTGCGCCTGGCGGATCGCCTTTTCAAACTCCTCCACGGAGTCAAGAATTCCCTGTGCGCTCAGGTTGCGGAATACTCTTACATCCGTATCAGCGCCGGCTCTCTCAAAGGCCGCCGCGGAATCGTACTCGCAGTTGCTGCCCGGGAATACCGGAATAAACACGGTCGGACGCGCCACCTTGTGCCTGCACACATAAACCGTATCCGCCTTGAACAGCGGGCTGGCAACCGGGTCTTTCCCTTTTTCGGCAACCGTCGGGAATACCTTCTCAAGCGGCTTCTTCCAGGCGGCGAGTGCCTCGTCAAGTGTCACCTTCGCGCTGCCGCAGGTAAAGGCGCCGTCGTCTGTCACCTCGCCGACAAAGAGACTCGGAATGCCGACAGCCGGCAGATGGTCAATCATTGAGGCATCCATCTCCGCGAGGATACAGCCGTATGCCGGGGAGAAGAGCTTGTCCGGATCCAGCTTCGGGTCAAGAGCTGCTCCCAGCCTGTTGCCGAATCCCATCTTGGAAATGGCCGGAACCAGGCCGAAGCGGTCCAGAACGTAAGCCGATACAATCGCCTTCTCCTGAATCAGCCTGTGAACGCCGTCATACAGTTCCCGGATCTGTTTATAGTCCGGAAGATCATTCTTATCGCGGCGGATCTCAAAGAGAACCAGCTTGTTGCCGGCTTTCTTAAACTCCGGAGAGATGATGTCGTGCTCATCCGCCACGTCGACCGCGAAGGAAACGAGCGTCGGCGGAACATCGATGTTCTCGAACGTTCCGGACATGGAGTCCTTGCCGCCGATGGAAGCCTTCTCAAATCCGAGCTGTGCCTGGTATGCGCCCAGGAGCGCCGCAAACGGCTGGCTCCAGCGCTTCGGATCCTCACTCATCCGGCGGAAGTATTCCTGGAACGTGAAATGGATCTTGTTCCAGTCGCCGCCGGCCGCAACGATCTTCGCAACCGAATCCACAACTGCATACTGGGCGCCGTGGAACGGGCTCCAGCTGGAAAGATACGGATCAAACCCGTAGGCCATCATGGTGACGGTGTCGCACTTTCCGTGCAGAACCGGAAGCTTGGCAACCATTGCCTGTGTCTCCGTGAGCTGGGTCTTGCCGCCGTACGGAAGCAGGACGGAACCGGCGCCGATGGACGCGTCAAAACGCTCCACCAGTCCCTTCTGCGAGCACTCGTTCAGGTCAGAGAGAGTCTTCAGCCAGTGATCACGGACATCGCCTGCCTCAACCGGCTTCAGCGCATTAGCCTTCGGATCCGGCATTTCAACCTCGACAGCCGTCTCCTGGTGTGCCCCGTTGGTGTTCATGAACGCGCGGGAGAGACTGGCGATCACCTTGCCCCTCCAGTGCATGACAAGACGCGGCTCCTCTGTCACGACAGCCACCTGTGTGGTCTCGAGATTTTCCTCGTCCGCATACTTCAGGAATTCATCGACATCCTCCGGCGCCACAACGACCGCCATGCGCTCCTGGGACTCGGAGATGGCAAGCTCCGTGCCATCCAGCCCCTCGTATTTCTTCGGCACCTTGTCCAGATCAATGTCAAGACCGTCAGCCAGCTCGCCGATCGCGACCGACACGCCGCCCGCGCCGAAATCGTTGCACTTGCGGATGAGCCTCGTCACCTCGGGGCGGCGGAACAGTCTCTGCATCTTGCGTTCGGTCGGCGCATTGCCCTTCTGGACCTCCGCTCCGTCTTCCTCAATCGACTTGACGTTGTGCGCCTTGGAAGATCCGGTGGCACCGCCGATTCCGTCGCGCCCGGTCCGGCCGCCCAGCAGTATGATGATGTCTCCCGGACGGGACTCCTCGCGGATGACCGCCTTGCGCGGTGCAGCCGCGATGACAGCGCCGATCTCCATGCGCTTGGCGACGTAGTTCGGATGATACAGTTCCTTCACATATCCGGTCGCGAGGCCGATCTGATTGCCGTAGGAGGAATACCCCTGGGCGGCCTCGGTCACGATCTTTCTCTGTGGCAGCTTGCCCTTGAGCGTCTTCTCAACCGGGACGGTCGGGTCGGCCGCACCGGTCACACGCATCGCCTGGTAGACATAAGTCCGCCCGGAGAGCGGATCGCGGATGGCGCCGCCCAGGCAGGTCGCCGCGCCGCCGAAGGGCTCGATCTCCGTCGGATGGTTATGCGTCTCGTTCTTGAAGTTGACCAGCCACTCCTCTTCTTTCCCGTCGATCTTGACCGGGACGACAATCGAGCAGGCGTTGATCTCGTTGCTCTTCTCCTGATCGGTGAGCCTGCCTTCGCGCTTCAGCTTCTTCGTGGCCAGCGTCGCCATGTCCATGAGGCAGACAAACTTGTCGTTGCGGCCCGCATACTGTTCTTTGAAATCTGCCAGATACTGGCGGAACGCCGCCTCGATCGCCTCGCGGTAATCGCCCTCGTCAAACTTCACGTCGGTCAGCTCGGTGGAGAATGTCGTGTGCCGGCAGTGATCAGACCAGTATGTATCCAGAACGCGGATCTCCGTCATGGACGGATCTCTCTTCTCCTCATCCCGGAAATAGTCCTGAATGAACTGAAAATCACGGAAAGTCATGGCAAGTGAAAGAGAGTCATACAGCTCTTTAAGCTTCTCCTCATCCATGTCCTTGAACCCGTCAAAGATCTTCACGTCTGCAGGGATCTTGTAAACGGTCTTAAGTGTTTCCGGGAGCTTGAAGGAAGCCTCGCGGGAATCCACCGGATTGATGCACAGGTTCCTGATCTTATCCCGGTCATCCTCCGTGAGACTGCCGCTGATACAGTAAATAACCGCTGTGCGGATCGTCGGCGCCGCCTGTGGCTCGATGAACTTCACGCACTGAACGGCAGAATCGGCGCGCTGATCGAACTGTCCCGGAAGGAATTCGACGCCGAAGCAGAAATCGCTGTCGTCATGCGGAAACTCCGTCTCATATACGTCATCAACCGGCGGCTCCGAGAATACGCCGTCCAGAGCCTGTCGGTACGTCTTCTCCGAGAGATTCTCGATATCATACCGGATCAGCTCGCGGACTTTCGTCACACCTTCAATCCCCAGATATCCGGCGATCTCCTCGCCAAGTTGTCTGGCCTTGACGGCATACGGCTCTTTCTTTTCGACATACACTCTTCGAACATCGCTCATGTTTGATTCCTGCCTTTCGGTATAGTCGCAGATATTAACAGAACAAGAATAGCACAGCTTTCGTGCATTCTCAAATAGTAGCAGTGGTTTCTCTGATAGGAATTTGCAGCTGCGGCCGGAGTCATTTCTCCCCGCCGGCCTTTCCTTCATCCCAGAATTTCGCAAGTTCCTTCCCGATGCTCCGCACATCCACGCAGCTCACCCGGTCCCACTCCCTCGGGAACAGCGCCCGGTAACGGGAAGCTGTGAAGCGCCGGTCCAGGAGTACAATCACGCCCCGGTCATCTGCCGTGCGGATCACCCGGCCGGCCGCCTGAAGCACATTGTTCATGCCGGGGTACGTGTACGCATAATGAAAACCGTCCCGGCCCCGCTCATCAAAATACTGACGCAGGAGTTCATTCTCCATGGAGATGCCGGGAAGGCCGGTGCCGACGATGATGGCGCCGATCAGGCTCTCGTGCTTCAGATCAATGCCCTCTGCAAATGCGCCGCCCATGACGCAGAAACCGATCCGCGTGCGACCGTCCGGGTGGCGGAATGCCGAGAGAAATTCCTCCCGGTCCGCCTCACGCATATCTTTTTCCTGAAGCAGCAGCGTGTCATCCGGACACAGACGGCCGTAATATTCTGCCACCGCCGACAGGAACGCATACGACGGGAAATACACCAAGTAATGCCCGGCCTTCGCGCGCACCGTTTCCCGGATATACCCGGCGATCCGCTCAAAGGTCGCCTGCGAGCGCTCGCGGTACAGCGAACTCACGTCGGTTGCCAGGAAGATATGCCTCGCGTCAGGCGGGAACACGCTGTGCGCATACACAGCATCGTCGTCAGGATTCCCTGTCAGCATTTCCTTGAAATACTGCACCGGCAGGAGCGTCGCCGAGAACAGGACCGAAGCGCGCGCCAGATCCATCCGCCGGGTAAGCTGCGAGGAAGGATCGACACAGAATGCGTGGAAGACGGTCCCTCCGTCGTCTTTGACCGTGTACAGCAGATATCCTGTATCAAATTCAGGCGCCATGCCGGCAAAATGGTGTACCGCAAAGAAAAACTGCAGAATACCGTCGCGCTTTTCAAACTGCCGGTGCTGGCTCAGATACGCAAGCAGCGCCCCGTCAAGTTCCAGTACAAGATCGGAAAGTTCAGCCACCGCCTGCTCCCCCGCGCGCACGGTCCCGTCTTTTTGAGCGTCCGCCTCACGCCCGGCAGCAAGCAGCCAGGCGTTGACATCGCCAAGGGCGCGCACGGCGCGACCAGATCCGGGCTGTACCTTTAAAATCCTGCGGGCGGCAAGAACCTCCTCTTTTGAAAGCACTGCCGAGTACATGCCGCGGGCGCGCTCCACGAGATTGTGTGCCTCGTCGATGAGGAAGATGCTGCTGCCGGAAATCTCCGTGAAGAATCTGGAAAGCGCAGCCTCCGGGTCAAAGCCGTAATTGTAGTCTCCGATGATGCCATCCGACCAGTCTGCCGCCTCCATGGAAAGCTCGTACGGGCAGACCGTATGCTTCTTCGCATACGAAAGCAGGGTCTGACGGGCAATACTCTCCTCGTGCCCCAGAAGATCAAACAGGGCTTCATTGATTCTGTCAAAGTGACCCTTCGCGTACGGGCAGATATCCGGATTGCAGTCCGATTCGGTCTGCGGGCATATTTTATCCTTTGCCGTAAGACTGACCGTGCGGAAGTGCAGGCCTCCGCCGCGCAGGATGGCAAATGCCTCCTCCGCCACCGTGCGGGTAATGGTCTTCGCGGTCAGATAAAAGATCCGCTCCGCCTGCCCCTGCCCGATGGACTGAACCGCCGGATAGATGGTGGCCAGCGTCTTGCCCGTCCCGGTCGGAGCCTGGATGAACAGGTTCTTCCCGGCTTTTATGTAGCGGTACACACAGATGACGAGGTCCCTTTGCCCCTCGCGGTACGGATATGGAAACGGCAGGCCCTGTATAGAAGCCTGCCGCAGTATTCTCTGCCGAATGCCGAAATCTGTCCACGCCTTGAAGCGATGGAGCAGATCCTCAAGCCAGCCGGTCAGTTCCTGTTCTGAGTAAGCGGATTCAAACCGCCGGATGTGCATGGACTGTGGCTCGACGTATGTCATCTGAACCCGGATGGCCGCGAGATGCTCCCGGTCCGCTATCACCGCCGCGTAGACCTTGGCCTGCGCCAGATGCACTTCTTCCGGTTCTTCCATCTTCAGAACATCCCGGTTCACCGTCTTGATCTCATCGACCATGAAGCCTTTCTCGTCCTGAATCACGCCGTCGGCTCTTCCTTCCAGAATCAGCCGGTAGGAAAGCGGTTCCGTCTCCGTCTCTTCCTGTTCTGCAGGCAGAGCGCATGAGAGCTGCCTCTCCAGTTTCACCGGAACTTCCGGCGTATACAGCCCCTTCGCCTCTTTCTGCAGCCTGCGGTGAATCCTGGCGCCCAGCTGCATGCGGGTCACATCCAGGATTCCGGTTGTCTCGCGCGCATCAATGTCGCCGGACCTGCACATAAATTCCACCAGCTGCCGCACGGACAGCCGGACTTGTGTATCTGAGATCCGTATCATTTCTGTGAAGTCGTCTCGTCGATGTCAAGCGTCTCCATCCCGTCGTCCTCTGACATGATCCGGCTCACGCCGTCCGCCAGCGTCTTCTCGTCCGGCTCAAGGCTCCGGTACGGCACCTGGCCGGCGTTCGGCATCAGGTCATCCTCTTCGCCGTCGTCCGGGCCGCCCGCCAGGATATCATCATCCAGATCCTCAAACTCGTCGGGGTCTTCGTCTTCCAGCCCCCGCGTCTGACTTCCGGACACACTTCTTTCCGGGCCATCCGGGCCATCATCCGGCCCGTCAGCATGCGTCCAGCCGTCCTTGTCACCGTCTCCGCCCTGCGGACCGGATTTCCCGCGGACAAGGAATACGATCATAAGTACCAGAAGCAGCAACACAACAAGCGCCAGCACGCACGCCAGTCCCTTCCAGCGATAGTCGACGGTCTTCTCCGCCGACTTGTCCGCTGCATCCGCCGTCGTCACCTGGCGGGCCGGGCTGGCCGGCGAGAGCAGCTGGGCCGGGACCGCCTGAATACTGCCGTCCGAAGCCTGGTAGCTGTACCAGCCGACGCCCGCAAAGTCTGTATCATCATCGGATGCCGGGCGGCCGTAGAAAATCACCAGGCCGCTGCTGTTCTGATATGCCGTGTAGTCACTGCCGCCGATGGTGACCGTGACCGGCGAAAAGCCGGATGGAACGGCCGTGCCTGCCGGCAGCTCCAGAATGTCGAATGTTCTCTCCGGGCTCACCACGGTCCCAAGCACCGTGACTGTCGGAACGGTTTCTGTCTGCTGCTCGCTGGTCTCCTCCGTCGTCTCTGCCGTCGTTGCCTGGGTTGTCGTCTCCTCAGCGCCTCTGCGCACATGGACGACATACTCCTCCGTGGCGCCATTTTCCGCAGTGACGGTAATGGTCACCGTGTTGTCGCCCACCACAAGCGCCGTGTCCGACACGCTGACGCGCGAAGTGCCGGAGGCAGGCACCGCGCTGACCTGAAGCTGGTCCGTGTCCGAGGAGACATCGACCGAATAGCTGTGCGTGTCGGCAGAAAAGCCAATCGATCCGGGATATACATCAAGCGAGGAGAGTGACGTGGTGCCATCGAGCACGGCAGCAGATCCGGAATTGCCCGAATCCGGGGTTCCGGAGTCTTCGCTTCCGGAGCCGGAACCTGCGCTGCCGGAGTCAGAACTTCCGGATCCTGCGGAGCCGGAGTTCCCGGAATCCGCACTGCCAGAACCGGAGTTCCCGGAGTCTGCACTGCCGGAATTGCCGGAGTTCCCCGAGCCGCCCGCGACCTTGCCGGTGACCGTGCCGGTAAGCGTACCGGTGACCGGCAATTGCTGCTCACTTTGTGTTACAAATCGAGGATATGATACAATGACATTAAATGATTGAGCAGCCGGAATAGTAAAATTCACTGGAAAGGACTTATTCGTAAAATCATGATCCTCTACTACTGTAGCTACCTGCTCATAAGAACCGTCTGGATCAAATATCACACTAAATTGAGAACCAGATATTTCCGTATCCGAAGATACATTCACATTGACAGTAACCTGACTGCCAACTTCTCCAGTTGCAGAAGAAATGCTAATATTAGCTGTGCCTTCTGCTAAAACTAGAGTAGGATTATGTAAGGGTACAAAGAATCCTAACAAAAAGACAAGTAGTCCCATTACAAATCTGCTTATGAATTTATCAATACGATTATTCTTCATTATGTACTATCCATGCCTTTTTCATCACGGTTCAATTGTTTTTGTGCCAAGTATGTAATTTTTTATCCGCACAATATCAAAAATATCAACTTCACCATCTTTATTTGCATCAGCCGCCATCATTTGCGTATCTGTAAGTGTACGAGTCCCTAACAGATAATTCTTAATACGAACAATATCAAAAATATCGATCTCACCGTCCCCATTCGCATCTCCCCGGATCCAGTCCTGTCCCGCAGACGAACTGTCTCCGGTCGTCTCCGCTGCGCCGCCGCCGTTTGAGCCGTCCGGTTTGCGGGTGACCGTCAGAGTGTATGCATTGGTCGTGCCATTTTCTGCCGTCACGGTGATCGTAAATGTATTGGTACCCGTCGAAAGCGCAAACGTGCCGAGGCCGCTGACACTGGCCGAAGATACCGGAACCGTGCCGTCGATTGTGATGGAAGCCGTGTCGCTGGGAACGATCAGTGAGTACGAATTCGTATACATGGAAAATGTCGGCGTCAGCGACCATCCGGAGACCGCAAGGCTTGTCAGACAGTTGGCCGGATTGCCGTCACCCGTTGGCATCGGGCACGCCGAGGAAGGCATGTCATCGTACACCGGAATCGTGAATTCCAGCGCCGTGCTCTGCTTCATGGTCTCGGTGTACGCCTTTGAGGCGCTCACCGCCTCGGAGTACGGAGCCTGGATGTTCTGCATGTACTGGTGCCAGTAGCCGTCCAGATCGAATTTCTCGTAGTAGAGCGTGTCCTGCCCGACGGAGATATAGTTCTTGCCAAGCCGGATGGCGCCGCCGATGATGGAGCGCATGCGCGTGTTCCACGGAAGCAGAAAACTCTCGTTGGTCGACTGCGCGTAGATCAGGCCGTTCTCAATAGCCGTGTGGCTGGACGTGGTCGAGGCGCCCCAGTTGTAGTAGTTGTAATACCCCTCATAGCCGGCGAGCGTCCCCGAGATGCTGTCCGAGCCGGAGACACCGATCTCCTGGCGGATCCTGGAAGCCAGATGATACGGGCTGACGCCGGAGACCTGGCCGGCGTACATCAGGGCTTCCGGATAGGTATAATACGTTCCCTTGTAGTAGAGATTGTCAGAAGACCCGTCCATGAACGTCCCGCTGATGATGCTCGCGACGCCGCTCTCCGTCTCCGTTCCGGAATACGACAGGCGCTGGAATGCGAAGATGTGCGTACTGTCCAGATAGTTCCGGGGGTCCATGAAATATTCCGTGATCTCATCCGATGCCTGAACCCACGAACTGCCGTCCAGACCGTACCATGTTCCGGTGGAATAGTTGAACGCGCGGGTACTGGCGCTCTTCCAGGATGAGATGGCTGTTTTGCTCACCAGATTCTTGCGGTATCCGTTGGCGCTCTCCTTTTCACCCGCCGTGGCACTGTCCCAGCTGATGCCGAGATGATCCGCCTTGAAGATCCAGAGCGGATACTGCTCATGGATCTCGCGAAGCGCTTCTTTGTAATCTTCCGGAAAACCTTCCGCCGCCAGGCTCTGTTCAAAAGCGTCATCGGCAGCGACACTCGCGCCGGTGAGCGCCGGGATGACCGACGCAAAAAGCGCCGTCAGGCAGGTGCCGGCAAGCAGGACGGCGCCCGCGCGGCGCACCTTCCCGGTTAACAGGTTTCGTATTTTCATGGCTTTTCCACTCTTGATGCGAGACTTTTGATTTTCGATAAACTGTCGCTTCTATACAATAACACAAAAAGCGAAAAGAAAAAGAAAAACCGCACAATAAATCCTTACAAATTTGTTGCAAATTTATTGCGCGGAATATACAATAGCTGCCATGAAGGGTGACTTTTGCATGGAGAGGGTCGGCAGAAATGCCGGCTCTTTTATTTTTCGCTGATCCTCTCACCCGGCGATTTCGTCGATTTTCTCCAGTTCTTCTTTCGTGAAGCCGGCATGTTCCGTAAATCTGCAGTTGTCCAGAATCTGTTCCGGCCTTGAGGCGCCGATGATGACAGAGCAGACATCGGAATCCTTCTCGACCCACGCCAGCGCCATCTCGGCGAGCGTCTCGCCGCGCTCAGATGCCAGATCGTTTAATGCGCGGATCTTCGAGAGCCTGTCGTCTGTCAGGTCAGATGCATGCAGGAAGCGATGATCTCTTGCGACACGGCTGTCAGACGGGATGCCGTTTAAATAGCGGTTCGTGAGCAGGCCCTGTGCCAGCGGACTGAATGCGATGATGCCGATCCCTTCTTTCGCGCAGTACTCCTTCGTGCCGTCTTTCTCGATTGTGCGGTCAAAAATCGAGTAGCGGCGCTGGTTGACGATGAGCGGAAGATGCATCTGTCTTGCCATGTGCAGCGCGGCCTGCGTCTGTTCTCTGTTGTAGTTGGAGATCCCGGCATACAGGATCTTGCCGCTGTCCACGAGCGTCTTCAGCGCGCCCAGCGTCTCCTCAAGAGGCGTGTCAGGGTCCGGCCTGTGGTGATAGAACACGTCGAGGTAATCCAGCCCGAGGCGCTTAAGCGACTGATCGCAGCTGGCGATGAGATACTTGCGGCTGCCCCAGTTTCCATACGGCCCCGGCCACATGTCGTACCCCGCCTTGCTCGTTACGATGAGCTCATCGCGGTACGCCCCGAAGTCCTGGGCGAGGATCTTTCCGCAGTTGCGCTCTGCCGCGCCATTTTCCGGCCCGTAGTTGTTGGCCAGGTCAAACTGCGTGATGCCATGGTCAAATGCCGTCCGCATCATGGCCCGCATATTCTCAAAGTCACTGCCGTCGCCGAAATTGTGCCAGAACCCCAGCGAGACCGCCGGGAATTTCAGTCCGCTCTTCCCGACGCGGTTGTATTTCATCTTCCCGTAGCGGTCACCATCCGCCACATACTTTTCCGAAAGCTCTGACATACAAATCTCCTCTCAAAACTCAGAATGAAACCGCTCAGTAAAGGCAGGCGCTTTCTGCGCCGCCCGCCCCTTCTCACGCATTCTTCCCGAACTCGGACAACTGCAGCCCCTTGTTGCGGTCCAGCACCATCTGCGGACTCCACGCGTTGACGAAGAGCAGCAGCGGGCGGCCTTTGAGGTCCTCGACGATGCGCATGTCCGTCGTGCCGACGATTTTTTCCGGCGGGAAGTCCTGCGGATTCTCGATCCAGCGGATGTACTCATAGGGAAGCTGATCAAGCGCGATGTCGACGTTGTATTCATTCTTCAGGCGGAACTGCAGGACGTCAAGCTGCAGGACGCCGACCACGCCGACCACGATCTCTTCCATGCCGGTGTTGCGGTCACGGAAGATCTGGATTGCGCCCTCCTGGGCGATCTGGCTGATGCCCTTGACGAACTGCTTGCGCTTCATCGTGTCCGCCTGGCGCACGCGCGCGAAGTGCTCCGGCGCGAAGGTCGGAATGCCCTCGAAGACGAACTTCTCGTCGGACTCGCAGATCGTGTCGCCGATGGAGAAGATCCCCGGATCAAACACGCCGATGATATCACCCGCGTATGCCTCCTCGACCAGATGCCGCTCGTCGGCCATCATCTCTGTTGACTTGGAAAGACGGATCTTGCGTCCTCCCTGCACATGCCAGGCCTCCATGCCCGCCGTGTACTTTCCCGACGTGATGCGCATGAACGCGATCCGGTCGCGGTGCGCCTTGTTCATGTTCGCCTGAATCTTAAAGACAAATGCGCTGAAGTCCGGGCGGTACGGGCTGATCTCACCGATGGAGCTCATCCGCGGCATCGGCGGCATCGACATAGTGAGGAAATGCTGCAGGAACGTCTCCACGCCGAAGTTGGTCAGAGCCGATCCGAAGAATACCGGCGTGAGCGAACCGGCGCGCACCTTCTCCAGGTCAAATTCCGCGCTGGCGCCGTCAAGAAGCTCTATCTCATCGTGCAGACGCTTCAGGAAGTAATCTCCGATCTCCCCTTCAAGGCGCGGGTCGGTTACCGGCAGCACCTCCGTCGTAACTTCCCGCTGGCCGTTCATGGCCGCCGTGAAGAGTGAAACTTCCTTGGTGTCCCGATCATACACCCCCTTGAAATCCTTTCCGGAGCCGATCGGCCAGTTGACCGGGCAGGTCGCGATGCCGAGCACGTTCTCGATGTCGTCGAGCAGATCGAACGGATCCTTTGCCTGCCGGTCAAACTTATTGATAAAGGTAAAAATCGGGATGTGCCGCATGACGCAGACCTTGAACAGCTTGATGGTCTGCTTCTCGACGCCCTTGCTGCCGTCGATGACCATGACCGCGCAGTCCGCTGCCATCAGCGTGCGGTATGTGTCCTCCGAGAAGTCCTGATGTCCCGGCGTGTCCAGGATGTTCACGCAGTACCCGCCGTATTTGAACTGCAGGACAGAGGACGTCACGGAGATACCTCTCTCCTTCTCGATCTCCATCCAGTCGGAAACCGCGTGCCGTGCCGTCTTGCGCCCTTTGACCGAGCCGGCCAGGTTGATCGCTCCTCCGTACAGCAGGAACTTCTCCGTCAGCGTGGTCTTTCCGGCATCCGGATGCGAGATAATGGCAAATGTTCTTCTCTTCTGTATCTCCTCAGTATAATCGGGCATAACCTCTCCTAATCCATGGCAGAAAGAATCGGAGAAGGCCCTTATTCCTTAAGGTCTCCTCCGAATCGAAAGTATGGTAAACGGACATTTACAGATTGTCCCTGTTCAGGTCGAACCGGAACTCCACCTCCGACGTGTCATCCCAGCGGCGGAAAACATTGACGATCGTGTCCATGATCGGCGTGTAGTCCTCTGTCTTTTCCGCCTCGATGGTGATCACCAGGCCGTCATCGCTGATGGATGCGTCCTTCACCTTGTCGACCGCCTTCATCTCTTCTGTGAGCTTGTCGCGGTCTTCCTGAGTCGCCGGAACCTTCTTCTTGCTGCTGTAATCAATAAAATATGATCTCTTCATGCCAATCTATCCTTTCATGCGTCAGAAAGCCGGCGCATTTCTGCATAAACTGATTCAATTATAGCCTCCGCGGCCGCTCATGACAACAATTCTTTCATCAGGGCAAATGAATAAATATATTTATACGAAGGCTCTCTGCCCGTCGCTTTCGCGAGCGCCTGCGCGTAAAGATCCAGCTGCACCCGGTAGCGCTCTGCAAGCTCTCTCTCGCCTTCCGGCCCCGCTTTCACCCGGTCCGTCTTGTAATCGACCAGATACAGCTCTCCTTCATATTCAAAGTAAAGGTCAATGACACCCTGCACGAGCTGCAGATCCTGCTCCCTGCCGCCTGCCCGGATATCTTCCGTATATTCTTTGCTCTGATCCTGTCCGCCGTACGGTCTCTCAAACAGAAACGGCTGTTCCCGGTGAAGCGTCCCCTCCCGGGCAGCCAGTGCGGCTTTTCTTCCGAGGTCTGTCGCAAAAAACGCCGCGATTTTGCTGTACTGCACGCAGTCAGCTGTATCCGGACTGATCTTTCCGTCCGCGAGCATCTGCTGTATCTGCTCTTTCACCTGTTTCGGGCTATCCGCCCCGGTGAAGTCCAGCAGCTCCATGATCCGGTGATACGCCGTGCCCCGTGCCGGCGCGCTGTAGCGCTTCCGGCTCTGCAGAAAGCGCGGAACCGTGCGGTCTTCACCGGAACCGGAAGCCTCCCGGCGCGCCGCCTCTTTCAGGAAATCCGCCTCCGATCCGGCTCTCTCCTGCTGCTCCTCTTCAAACATCTGCCGCTTGATCTCGGACACCGACACCTTCGGCTTCTGCCGGCTCCGGAGCGGGAACGGATATCTCTGTCCTCTCCAGGAAGCCTCCTCTGCCGCGGTCCCATCATCCGTCACCTGTCTTCCCGGCAGCGCCACGGTTTCGCTGCGGCTCTCCGCAAACAGCTCCTCCGGTCTTTCCGTCATGACAAAGGGCGACTCTCCTCCCGCTTCCATGAGCGCCAGGACCTTTGGCATAACCAGGTCAAAGTAGTTTCTGCCCCCGAGCACACTCTGCGCGCTCCGCCTGCCGTTTAGTGACTGCTTTTTTGCGGCGTCCCAGCGGGTGATCGCGCCTTTTTTCTTTTCCTCAGCCGACCGTTTCACAGATCCGACCAGAATGAGCTTCTCTCTGGCCCGGGTCATGGCGACGTACAAAAGCCGCATTTCCTCACTCTTGTCCTCCGCCTCGCTCTGCCGCCTCACCGTGTTCCACAGCAGCCCGTCGCCCGCAGCCCGCCGCGCTTCATCCAGCGGCTTTAAAATCAGTCCGCCCTCTTTTGAAGCGGCCACCTTTGAATTCTCCGGGCCCGTCTTGTAGTCCTTGCCCATCTCCGCCACGAAGACGACCGGGAATTCCAGGCCCTTGCTCTTGTGGATCGTCATGATCCGCACGACGTCGTCATCCTCCCGGACAGCCGACCGCTCGCCAAGTGCTATCTCGTCCGAAGCCTGAATCTGCCCGATATAGCGCAGAAACTGAAACAGGCCGTGATACCCGGTCTTGTCAAAATCCGCCGCGTAGGCAAGCAGGCTGTCCAGATTGGCCGTGCGCCGTCTGCCGCCTTTAAGCGTCCCGGCATACCGGTAAAACCCGGTGTCGCATACCAGCTCCCACAGCAGGTCATGCACGGAGAGCACCCGCGAGTCCTCCCGCCAGCCACTGGTCTGCGTGACAAATGTACGGCACCGCTCAGACAGAGAGTCCGCAGGGGAAGCCTTCAGATCCGCCAGTTCCTGAAGCGACGTCCAGAGGAACTTGTCCTGCCGTCTCCTTTTCCCCGATTCTTTAGAAACGCGGCGGCCCGAGAGGCGGACTCTCGCCAGCTCGTCGGCCGAAAACCCGCCGAAGTACGAGAGCATCACCGCCGCCGCGGGGATATCCTGCAGCGGATTGTCGATGAGCTGCAGCAGATTCACGACCTGCTGGATCTCCCAGGCGGAAAAGAAGCCGCTCCGCGACTGGGCATAGCAGTCAATCCCGGCGTCCTCCAGTGTGCGCACGAAAACCGGTACCGACTGGGCTGCCGAGCGCACGAGCACCGCGATGTCCTTCTTTGCAATCGGCCGGTATCCGCCCGCATGTGCGTCGTAAACCTGGTACCCTCCCGCAAGCAGTTCGCGGATCCTTTCCGCGATAAGCAGAGCCTGCGCCTGCCGGCCTCCGTCGGTCTTTTCCGACGGGATCAGATACACCTCTGTTCTTCCCGCATCGCCGGTAAATGTCTTCCCCTCTTCCGGCAGCGGAGCCGTCTCGTAAGGCTTGAAACCTGGCGTGAGTGCCTCGCCCTCTTTGTAGTCCGTCCCGCCGGCCGCTTCAGACATGACGTCTGAGAACACGGCGTTGACCGAATCGATGACGGCTCGGCGGCTCCGGAAGTTGCGGTTTAACATGACTTTGGCAAAATCCGCCCCGTCTTCTGTATAGGTCCGGCTTTTCTGCGCGAAAAGCTCCGGGTCGGCCTGCCGGAACCGGTAGATGCTCTGCTTCAGGTCGCCGACCATCGTGATGTTGTTGCTTTCTCCCGCAAGCCGCGTGTGGCTCACGGCATTTAAAATCTCCTCCTGCAGCCGGTTACTGTCCTGATACTCGTCGATCAGGATCTCCCGGTACTGCCCGGCCAGCTCGTCCGCCGTCCGGGTGTATACGGTTTTTCCGTTCTCCCTGCGCGCCAGGATCTGCAGAGCCAGGTGCTCGATATCCGAAAACTCCAGCATTCCGCGCTCCGCCTTTGCTTCCCGGAAGCGCGCATCGAATTCCCTCGTGAGCTGCGCGAGCTTCTCAGCATACGGCCGCATCCTGCGCGCGTCTTTTGCTGCACTTTCAAGGTGCAGCCCCCCGTAAGCGTCTTCCGCCGCGCGGCACCTGTCAAGCCAGGCCGATACCTCTCCGGCCGCTGCCATGTCCGTGTTTTTCCCGGCACGCACGGACGCCTTGCGGAGCGGTTTTCCGGAAAGCACCGTCCGGATATCTTCCGGGCGTGACGCGGCAAGAAGTGCTCTGAGCCTGGCCTCGTGATCATCGACATTTTTCACGTATTTGCCAGCGCCGGGGCGCGCAAGCAGCAGCCGGATCGCGTCTGTCTGCGCAAGACATACCTTCGCCTCCTCCCGGACTGCCTTTAGTGCCTCCCGGACCGGCCCCCATAAGAGGAGCTGCTCTTCGCTTAGCAGGTACGCATCCGCACAGTGCGTGAGCCACACATCCGGCCACGCAAACGACTGGGCCGTCTTCCAGATCCCGGTGATACACTCCGCCAGTTTCCGGTCGTCCTTCCCGGCGCCGTAGAGCCTCGTGATGCGGCTGAAGCTGATTTCCTCCTCTGCCTGCCCCGACGCGGCTGAAGCGCCGGAATCCTCTGCAGCCGTCCCGGATTTTGCCGCCGCATCGGCCGCGTAGTGCTCCTCAAACATGGCGTCGAGCACGTCGGCGGCAAGCAGCGCGCTCTCGCTCTCGTCCGCGGTGTGAAAGCCGGGATCCAGTCCGATCTCCGTGTAGTGCTCGCGCACGAGCTTCAGACAGAAGCTGTCGATGGTGCAGATCGGCGCATCCGGCAGGAGCCGAAGCTGTCGCCGCAGGATTTCACTCTCCGGGTTCTCACGCTGCATGGCCTGCAGACGGGTGCGCAGCCGCTCCTTCATCTCGGCCGCCGAGGCGCGGGTGAACGTCACGATGACCAGAGAATCGATGTCGCGCTGCTTCTGCGGATCGGGGTCGGTGATCTCGTCGATCACGCGCTGCACCAGAACCGCGGTCTTTCCGGATCCCGCCGCCGCCGAGACAAGCAGGTTCCGGTCTCTTGTGTCAATGGCTTTTTGCTGTTCAGGCGTCCATTCCGGCATGTGTGTCTCCTCCTTCCCCATTCCGCATTTCTTCCAGCTGTTCCTTCTCCTTCACATCCAGCGACAGGCGCGGGCGCATCCCGAGGCTCTCCGTGAAACCGCACACGCCTCCGTACGGGCAGTACTGACAGCTGAGGGTCGTCCCGGAGAGAATCGGCTTTACCCGGATGTCTCCGCCAAGAATCTCCCGGCCGATCCCGGCGGCCTTCTGCCTCGCCTTTTCCTCGAGATTCCGGAAATCCTCTGTCACGTAAAAATCAGAGCGCCCCGCAATCGACCCGTTGTGGTCCTTCACGTCCGTGGTTTCGGACTTTTCCACGTTGGCCCGCCCGCTCATATGATAGGCCTTTGCCTCTTCCCGCGCGAATGCCTCGTCAGAGGTGTCATCCTTCAGGTCCAGGATCGGATCGCTCAGATGAAAGTAGTGCACACCGGCGGGATAGACATGGGTCACGCCTGGCTCCATGGCCGCCTGCTTCTCCCCGGCTTCCAGATACATCAGAAGCTGAAGCTGCCTCCCGTCCATGATCTGGCCGAAGTCATACTTCGTGTTTCCGGTCTTGTAGTCCACGACCCGCACGTACGCATCTTCGCCCTCCCGGTACAGATCCACGCGGTCGACTTTGCCGGAGAAAAGCAGCTGTCTGCCGCCTTCCAGCGCAATCCGCTCGTGAAACGGCTGCTCAAAGAGAGCCGGCTGCAGGTCGCTGTCCTCCAGCTGCTTTAAGGCGGCTCTTGCCGAGCGCAGAGCCATCGCGCGGATTCTCTCCCCGGTCACTTTTCCGCGCTGGGTATCGGAAAAGCCATAGACACCGGCGTCTTTCATGACCGCCGTGTACGCACGCTCCACGCGCCGCTTCAGATCTTCTTCCGCTTCCGGGCCTGTCAGATACGGACGCCCGGCCACGAGAAGACCGTCTGAGGCAAGTCCCTCAAACACCATCTGCATCACGGCGTGTGCGGCCGTACCAATGTCCGCTCCCGTGACAAGTGCCTCTTCCTTTTCCTCGAGCACCAGGCCGTACTGCAGGAAATAGCGGAACGGACAGGACGCGAAGCTCTCAAACGAGGACACACTGCCCGAGAGCCCGTCCGTGTACAGTGCATCCGCTATCCGTCCGGACAGGCTGTCCGGATGCGCCGCGCGCGGATCGTACCCTCTGCCCGGATCCGGAAAGAGCGCCAGAAGTGCACCCTCAGCTCTTCTTCCCCCTTCTTCTATTTCCCTGGCAGCATACATCTGCCGGATTTCCGAAAACAAAACGGAAGGCCTCTTTGTGCTCTCCGCTTCGTCGGAGACGGCGAAGCTCACATACAGTCTGTCAGAGGGCTGCGAGAGCAGAATATACAGATAAAAGCGCTCCTGCTGCAGGCGCTCCGGGCCGGATGGCGACAGCTCAATCGACTGGTCAGCGGCAAGAAGCCTCTCACGGTCCGCATCCGTCAGGATGCCGCCCGTCTGCCCTCTCTTCGGCAGGTTCTCGTCGTCGGCCCCGACGACAAAGAGCACCTTTACCGCATTCAGGCGGCTCCTCGTGATGTCGCCGACCGTGACGCAGTCTGCCGTCCCCGGAACAACGCCCGCCGTGATGCCCTCCAGCGATGCCTCAAACAGCTCGGTAAATCCCTTGCGGCTCTCTGTCTGCTCCCCGAGCAGATCCACAATCCTGTCCAGGATCTGGCAGATCATCCCGAAGAGCTGCCCGTATTCCTCCCCGCTGCCTGGCCTTCCGGCGAGCACCGCCAGCTTTTTCTCCGCCTCCGTCTGCACCAGAAATTCGTAGACCGCCGCCGCCTGGTCCCGCACCGTGGCGCCGTCTTTAAGCGCATCGTCAAGCACCGCCAGCGGCTTTACGATCTGAACCCGCAGAGCATTCAGCTTCGCCAGACCCGGGTCAAGCCGGATATCGGCCACAGGTGCGACCGTGCGGTTTCTCTGCCCGCGCGTAAACGGCGCCTCCCATCTCTTCCGCCCGCGCACGCCCGTCGCCAGCGCGTAGTTTTCCAGCGCCGCGATCTCCTCCGCAGAAAGCACCTGGCCGTCCGCAAGCCCAGCCTCCTTCTGCTCTTCCTTCGTCAGGTCAAACATTCCGCTCTTTAAGTACCGGAAAAGCGACGCGTATGAAAATCCGTCCGAGACGACCTTCAGGGCGCTGCGGATAAACTCGATGAACGGATTGGCAAAGAGCGGCCGCCTGTCGTCGACAAATGCCGGCACCCCCGCCTCCCTGAACATCTGGGAAGCCAGAAGTCCGTACCCTTCCAGGTCCGGCGTCACGACCGCGATGTCGCAGTACCGGTAACCTTCCTGCCTGGTCAGCCGCACAATCTCATCGATTACAAGCCCCAGCTCGTGCTTTCTGTCCTCAAGCGCAAAGAGCCGCACGGCCCCGGTCTCCGGCGCCATCTGTGTTCTGCCCGGCCGCAGGAAGTGTGCGGACAGAAACGAAAGTTCCGGATTTGCGGCGTGACGCAGATCCCTGCCAAGGACGATCTCCGGCATTTCCGGCACCCGCTCCCGGTCAGCCGCCTCCCGCATCCGGGCCAGAAACTGCTTGCTCATCGCAAAGAGCTCATCTTCCCGGATCACCGACTCGTCTTCGTCTGCCGGCAGCGTCACGCTCACCGTGACGGACGGCGACAGGGAAAGGAAGTGTCCGAACAGCTCATACTGCACTGGTGTGAAGCCGGTGAAGCCGTCAAAGACAAGCGCGCTTTCCTTAAGCAGCACAGAGTCCGCAGCCGAGCGCGCGAGCAGCTGCAGGAGTTCCTCGGCGGTCGTGTAATTTTCCGACAGGCACTCTGCAAACCTGTCAGACAAAAGCGCGAGGTCCTTCGCCTTTAAAGCCGTCTGGCCTCCCTTTTTCTCAAGTGTACCCGCGGCCGCCAGAAGCTGCTCCGGGCGGATGCCGTACTGCGAGAGCTCCGAGAGGGCCGAGCGCATCTTGGCGACAAATCCCTGCCTGGTCTGCATGCCGGCAAAGTACGTGAGTTCCTTTTTATTTTCCTTCAGGATCCGCCGCACGATCAGGTTCTTGCCCGTGTCGTCCAGAATCTGCCCGCCGTTTCTCCCGACCTCGTCCAGGACCTTGTAGGCAAGCCGGTTAAAGCTGACAATCTCAAGATTCAGGATCGCGCCGCGGCTGCTTTCGTGCACGATCTGCCGCTCCACGGCCGCCGTGTTCTGCTCCGGCACGACAAAAAGCACATGCTGTCCGTTCTCTGCAAGTGCAAGCCCCCGGCGGATACACTCAGTTGTCTTCCCGCTGCCTGCGGGCCCGCGGATGATCTGAAAAGACATGCTCTCTCCCTTTACAGTCTCTGATACTCATAAATTCACATGAAAGGAAAAGGCGCAGAAACTGAAAAACTTTCAGTCTCCGCGCCCTCCTTGCAGGACGGAAGCCCTTACTGGCCTCCGTCAGGCTTCCTCAAAAAATTTCGGCTCTTCGTCTCTGCCCACAAACAGGAACCCGTCATACCCGTGTTCCTGCATATGCTTCAGGAACTTGCCCGTCTTCTTCGGCTGAATATACAGCGAGGCGATGTATCCGGCCTCGCGCAGCTGTCTGGCCTTTTTGACCGCCCCGGTGAGCTCTCCCTCCGGGTACAGGACGACGATCTTCTTTCCCGCCTCCGGGATCTTCGCGCCCTTCTCCTTTAAGATCGAGAAGATGCGCTCAAAACCGATCGAGAATCCGACCGCCGGAACCTGTGTGCCGAGGAACTTGCCGGCCAGGTTGTCGTACCGGCCGCCGCCGGCGATCGCCCCTTTGAAATCGATGCTCTCGATCTCAAACACCGTACCGGTGTAATATCCCTGCCCGCGCACGAGTGACAGATCAAAGTCAATGGCGAATTTCCCGTCGGACAGCTCATTTACTTTGTCGATGATATAGCTCACACTCTGTGCCGGTGCCGGATCGGAAAGCATACCGGAAATTTTTTCAAGCGAGAAGTCCCCCGCCGAAAGGCTGCCGAGGAAACGGGAGATAGCTCCCTCATCAAACTGTTTGCCTTTCAGTTCCGCGATAACACCTTCCGCTCCGATCTTGTCCATCTTGTCAAAGCTGATGCAAACCGAATCCAGCTGATCCTCCTGAAAGCCGAGGCTGAGGAGAAACGCGCGCAGCAGCCGTCTGTCGTTGATGCGCACGCGGAAGTTCTTCATGCCGATCGCAAAAAGTGCCTCCGTCGTGGTCAGAATCAGCTCCACCTCCGAGTCAGGCGAAGAAGATCCGAAGATATCGATATCGCACTGGACGAACTCTCTGAGTCTTCCTTTCTGCGGTCTCTCGGCGCGGTACACGCGGTCCATCTGGATGCACTTCACCGGGCTTGGCAGATGATCCCTGTTGTTCGCGTAGTAGCGGGTCAGCGGCAGCGTCAGGTCATAGCGCAGCCCCATGTCCGCCAGGTCATTGTCCCGCGTGACCCCCGCCGCCAGCGCCTTGTCAAGCTTGTCGCCGCGTTTGAGGATCTTGAAGATAAGGTTCAGGTTGTCGCCGCCGTCGGACTTGTCCAGGTTTTCGATGTCCTCGATGATCGGCGTGATGATGTGCTCGAACCCATTTTCCGTATATACATTGAGGATCCTTCGCTGCAGGTAGTCGCGCAGCTGCGCCTCCTGCGGGAGATAGTCATTGGTCCCCTTTACTGGTGTAATTTTCATGCGTGTAAAAACCTTCTGTCTTTATTCTGCCTGGTCGATGGAGGCGGCGATGTCGTGGCGCATGTACTTGTTCTCAAAGGTAACCCATTCGGTCGCCTTGTACGCGTTGGCACGCGCCTCGTGCAGGTCTTTTCCGAGCGCCGTCACATCGAGGACACGCCCGCCATTGGTCACAATTTCGCCTTTGTCGTTAAACTTCGTCCCGGCGTGGAAGCAGTAGTAGCCTTTCCTTCCCTCGAAGTTTTCCAGACCGTGAATCGGATACCCTTTTTTATAGGAGACAGGATATCCGTCGCTTGCCAGAACGACGGTCACGCACGCCTCATCCGAAAAACGCAGGTCCACTTTGTCCAGCGTCCCGTCGATACAGGCTTCAAATACGTCGACGATGTCATTCTCAAGGCGCGGCAGAACGACCTGTGCCTCCGGGTCGCCGAAGCGCGCGTTGTACTCCAAGACCTTTGGTCCTTCTTCCGTCAGCATCAGGCCGAAGAAGATGACACCCTTGAACTCACGGCCCTCGGCGCGCATCGCGTCGACAGTCGGCTGATAGATGTACTTCCTGCAGAAGGCGTCCACCTGTGGCGTGTAGAACGGGCTCGGTGAAAAGTTGCCCATACCGCCGGTATTAAGTCCCTGATCGCCGTCCTTTGCGCGCTTGTGATCCTGCGCGGAGGACATGATCCTGATCGTCTTCCCGTCAACAAAGGAGAGAACCGAAATCTCGCGGCCGGTCATGAATTCCTCGATGACCACGTTGTCGCCGGACGCTCCGAACTTGCGGTCCACCATCAGCTCGTCTACACCGGCAAAAGCCTCTTCTTTTGTCTTGCAGATGAGAACACCCTTGCCGAGCGCCAGGCCGTCCGCCTTTAAAACGATCGGATAGCGGCTTGACTCCAGATATGCCCTCGCTTCCTCAGGCGAGTGCACCGTCGTATACCCGGCCGTAGGGATGTGGTACTTCTTCATCAGCTCCTTGGAAAATGCCTTCGAACCCTCGAGAATAGCCGCATTCTTTCTGGGGCCGAATACGCGCAGGCCTCTTTTCCCGAAAACATCCACAATGCCGCCGACCAGCGGATCGTCCATACCGACAACCGTCAGGCCGATGTCATTTTTTTTTGCAAAGTCAGCCAGCCTGTCAAATTCCATCGGGCCGATATCCACACACTCCGCGACAGACGCGATCCCCGCGTTTCCCGGCGCGCAGTAAATCTTGTCCACTCTGGCGCTCTGCGCCAGCTTCCAGCAGATGGCGTGCTCACGGCCGCCCCCGCCGACAACAAGAACCTTCATTTTCTTCTCCTTTAGACGTACTCAGATCTCACCGTTTGCGATCATATCGATGGCCTTCGGCAGAATGATCCACTCCGCCTGCTCCATCACGCGCTTCTGCAGAATCTCGGGCGTGTCGCCCTTCTCAACGTAAACCGGCTTCTGCAGGATGATCTCGCCGTGGTCGACATCCTCGTCCACAAAGTGAACGGTCGCGCCGGTAACCTTGACCCCCCGCGCAAGCGCCGCCTCGTGCACCTTCAGGCCGTAGTAGCCTCTTCCGCAGAAGGACGGAATGAGAGACGGGTGGATGTTGATGATCCTGCGCGGAAACGCCTTCACAACCGCCTCCGGTATGCGGACCAGATACCCGGCAAGGACGATCAGATCCGGCGCGAGCTCCAAGAGCTTGTCAAGAAGCCCCTCGTTAAACGCGTCCCGGTCCGGGTAACTTTTCGGGGAAATCGTAATGGCCGGAACTCCCGCTTTTTTAGCTCTTGTGAGCGCATACGCGCCCTCGTTGTTGCTGATGACTGCCGTGATCTTCGTGTTCCGGATCGTGCCGTCTGCCACACCGTCCAGGATGTGCTGCAGATTCGTGCCGCCGCCCGAGACACAGACGACTACCTTCAGCATACAACAGCCTCCTTCTTTCCGGCCTGCGTCTGTCCGATGACATAGGCCTTCTCGCCGGCCGCCCCGATCGCTTCCATCGCCTTGTCGACGTCAGCCGGATCCAGTGCCAGCACCATGCCGATTCCCATGTTGAAGGTGTTGTACATCACGTGCTCATCGATATTGCCGTCCTTCTGAAGCATCGAAAAGATCGGCGGAACCGGATAGCTGTCTTTGCTGATCATGGCAGAGATGCCGTCCGGGAGCATTCTCGGAACATTCTCATAGAAACCGCCGCCGGTGATGTGGCTGCAGCCCTTGATGGTAACGCCCGCCTTCTTCACGGCGTCAAGCGCCTTCACGTAAATCTTTGTCGGAGCCAGGAGCGCCTCGCCGAGCGTCTTTCCGAGACTGTCATAGTATGTATTCAGGGATTCAGGCGTAATCGAGAACACCTTGCGCACCAGCGAAAAGCCGTTGGAGTGAACACCGCTGGAGGCGATGCCGACCAGCGTGTCGTCCGGCTTAATTGTCTGCCCGGTGATGAGATCCTTCTTGTCCACAACGCCGACCGCAAAGCCCGCGAGGTCGTACTCGTCGACCGGATAGAATCCCGGCATCTCCGCCGTCTCTCCGCCGATCAGCGCGCATCCGGACTGCAGGCAGCCGTCCGCCACGCCCTTGACGATATCCGCAATCTTCGCCGGCTCGTTCTTTCCGCAGGCGATGTAGTCCAGGAAAAACAGCGGCTCGCCGCCCGCGCACGCCACGTCGTTCACGCACATCGCAACGCAGTCAATGCCCACGGTGTCGTGCCTGTCCATGGTAAATGCGATCTTAAGCTTCGTCCCCACGCCGTCCGTGCCGGAGAGCAGCGTCGGCTCCTCCATGTCCTTGAACTTCTGTGCGGAAAACGCGCCCGAGAAGCCGCCGATGCCGCCCAGAACCTCCGGGCGCACCGTCTTTGCGACGTACTTCTTCATCAGCTCGACCGACTTGTAGCCGGCTTCAATGTCTACCCCTGCTGTCTTGTAATCCATACCTTTGCTCTCCCTCCGGCTCATTTGTCGTAGTTTTTATAGCCGACCTGCGCGAGCTTCGCGTCTTTGGCCTTGACTTCTTCCTTAAGCTTCGCAGCGTAATCCTTAACTTTCTTCAGCATCTGCGGGTCCGAGACGGCCAGGATCTTCGCCGCCAGGATGGCAGCGTTCTTCGCGCCGTCGATGGCAACCGTCGCGACCGGGATGCCGGACGGCATCTGCACGATGGAGTACAGGGAATCTCTTCCGCCAAGGGACTTCGTGTGCATCGGGATCCCGATGACCGGAAGCGGGAAGATCGCCGCGCACATGCCCGGCAGATGCGCCGCCATGCCGGCTCCGGCGATGATCACCTTGAAGCCCTTTTCCTCCGCTGTCCGGGCAAATTCAAAAAACTCGTCCGGTTCGCGGTGCGCACTGATGATCCGCATCTCATAGGTGATGCCGAATTCATCCAGAACAGCCGCCGCCTTCGCCATGACGGGCATATCCGAGTCAGATCCCATAACAATCGCTACCTGTGCCATTTGCTAAACCTCCCTGTCTGCTCCATAATACTGATTTTGCCCTCTCACGTCAAACCTTCCCTGCCTGCTTTTTAAGCCTCGTGTAATGCGTCAAGCGGGGCATTCAAGGCTTCCGTCCCCGGAAGCACAAAACGGCCGTCCCGGATGAGGGGGATGCGGCGCCCGTCCGGCCATACCGCCGTGATCTCCTCGATCTCGTCGTAGGGAATCGTGATGTCCGTATGGCAGTTGAAATACGCGTCCTGCGGGTTTTGGGCGCGTTTCCGGCTGAAGTCGTTCTCGCGCGCGATGATCTCCCGGCCGTCCGGATTGTACGTGTGATTGTCTTCCTCGTGCGAATAGCAGGTGTCGCCGAGCGCGAAGTGCGGCCCCGTCTTCTCCGCGATGAGAATCGGAAGTTTTCCCTCGATGCCGTATCGTCTCCCGAACGCGTAGGCTTCCGTGTTCGTCCCTATGGCAAATTCTCCCATCGGCAGCGTCGGATTTCCGAAGAGGACATTTTCCCTGAAATAAGCCTTTCCTTCTTGTTCCGACTTGAAGTTGCCGCAGGCGTATCCGCTCACCATCCCGTCTTCAAAGGTGACCGTCAGATCATCGTAAGCGAGTCCGTTCAGATAGACGCGGCTCACGTTCAGCACGCCGTTTGTTCCTTTTAAGACCGGCGTTGTGAAGACTTCTCCGACCGGGATGTTCACATCCGCCAGGCAGTTCTCAAACGAGGACTGGGTCTTGCGATCCGCGACCGGATACAGGCTGACTCTCAGACTGGTCGAATTCCCGGCGCGGCCCGTTATAAGCGCGCAGCTGGCGCCGCTCAGCGCCTCGGTGATCTTCTGCTGAATCTTTTCGTACAGCTCATTGTCCAGTGTGTTCAGCCGGACGGTGTCCGCAAGGATCTTCTCAAAATCCGGGCCGATCTGGGGTGTCGGCCAGGCGATGATCGTGAAGCTTCTCTCCTCCCCCGGGATGTACCGGTTCGTTATCTCGCCCGACGCGGCGCCAAGTTTCCGGTCCAGCTTCTGCTGCGCCACGCTTCGTACCGGTGCCGCCGGGTTCCTGCGCGGTGAAAACGCAGCCTCTCCGAACGTGTCCATCACCGCCGGGCCGCCAAAGGCGAGTGCCTCGTTCCTGTACAGTTCGTACGCGTGCGTGAGCGCTCCCAGCTTTCTCTCGACCAATGCCGCGTCCAGCACCAGCGCGTCGTCATACCGGTGATCGTACTCCATCTGCCGGTTCGGCCGTGCCCCGTAAAACCCGACCCGCGCGTCCATCCGCCGGTTTATGAGATTTGCCGCCGAACGGTAAATCGTCGTCTCAAGGCCAAGCGCCTGAAACTGCCTTATCTCCCCGGCCACAAGCCGCTCAAAGCCGGCCTCGTAACGGATGCTCACCGTGCACTTCTTTGACAGGTCCTTGCGGCCAAGCTCAAACCCGCGCCGGTACCCTTCCGTAAAGGCGGAAGCCATTCTTCTGATCTGTTCTTCGTCAAGACCGTTTATCGCGGCTGCCAGGCGCTCCTGCGCAGACGTCACATACTCGCCGGTCCGGTAGAGAAACCGCAGATCCGTGAAATCACAATCGAGAATCCACCCGGTAAAGGGCGCGTGTCCCGGAACAAGCATGTCCGCCGTACGATCCTCTATGTAATCATCGCTCGTGTCCGAGACGAACCAGTAAAAGATGTCCCGGATCTCATCCGCTGAAGCTCTGCTCACATCGCCTTTCACGGCGCATGCCATCTCAAGAAACGTCTCTGCCGGCGCCAGGGCGAAGGCCGTCTTTCCCTCAAATACCCGGCCGATCGTCCCGAGAAGTTCATAGGAGAGGGCTGCGATAACCTGTCCCTTCTCCTCTCCGAACGCCGCGCAGGCCACTTCCGGGTTCACAAAGCTCTTTTCATACGCGCCGGGCAGTACGCCCGCATAAAGCCTCCGGTTTCTCTCCCGCATCGCAGGCAGGGAAAGGCGGTCCCACGTTCCGTCCCCAATCTCCTTTCCCGTCTGAAACACGTCCAGGAGAAACCGGGACGCAGCAAAGATCCAGCGGGAAGTCGGGTCCGCCTTCCCTTCCGTGTCCGCTGCAAATTCCGCAAGCCTCTCTTTTGCGAGGCCAAGTCTTTCTTCCAGGTTATCCTCAAACATTCCTTACATCCCCGACAGACACAAAAACAGTTCAAACAGCAGGATCAGGCCGCTGCCGACCGCGCCCGCCGTGCAGACGCCGTAGTTCCTGTCTTCCTCTCTAAAGCCCAGGAAACCGTACACGCAGCCGGCGGCTGCCACCAGAAAACTGAGCACGCCTATGACGCCCACCAGCCGGCCGCCCTCTCCCTGCCGCGAGAAAGAAAGCACAACCGCTGCGATGAGAAGCAGCAGACTGCCGGCTAAAAGCACACAGGAGATCACGCCGCTTTTTGCCGCTTTTTTGGCCGAAAACGGAATCTTGCCTGTCTTTTCGATTTTCTCTGGTTTATTCTTCATCTTCACACGGATTTTACGCCGTACTGCGCATAGTACGCATCCAGTGTCTTCTTCATATCGTCGTCGATAACGACCCGGCCGTCCACCTCCCGGTTCCAGAGTGTCTGGACAACCTCCTGCATCGTGACGATGGATCTGGCTGAAAATCCATATCTGTCATGGATTTCGTCGAGCGCGCCCTTTCCGGTGCCGGACAGCCCCTGTTCCATGCGGTTTAAGGAGACCATCAGCCCGACGATCTTCACGTCCGCCTGCGCGCGCAGAATCGGAACGGTCTCGGCGATGGACTTGCCGGAGGTCGTCACGTCCTCGATCATCATCACGCGGTCACCGTCATGCAGCGGGGAACCGAGCAGGATTCCGGCGTCGCCGTGGTCCTTCGCCTCCTTGCGGTTGCTGCAGTAGCGGATGTCGCGGCCGTAGAGGCGGCTGTAGGCGATAACCGTCGAGACGGCAAGCGGGATGCCCTTGTACGCCGGCCCGAAGAGGACATCAAAATCATCGCCAAACTCCCGGTGAATCGCCCTTGCGTAGAACTCGCCGAGAGCCGTCAGCTGGCTGCCCGTCACGTACAGCCCCGCGTTCATGAAAAATGGCGACTTCCGGCCGCTCTTCAGCGTGAAATCGCCGAAGCGCAGCACGTCGCACTGTACCATAAAATGAATGAAATCCTGTTTGTACTGTTTCATCTGCCTGTCCTCTTCTTCTCCCGCCTTGGTCTTCTTTCCTGTCTATCCTCACTTCACCGCGCCGATGAGATCCTTTATATCGGCCGTGTGAGTCTGCTCCAGATATTCCCGGATGCCGTCCGCCACCCTGACACTCGCTGCCGGATCGCGGAAATTTGCGGTTCCGACGGAAACACACGTCGCACCGGCAAGGATCATCTCCAGCGCGTCCTCGGCCGTCGCAATGCCGCCCATTCCGATGATGGGAATCTTCACCGCGTGCGCCGCCTCATAGACCATGCGCACCGCGACCGGATGAATCGCCGGTCCGGAGAGCCCGCCGGTCTTATTGGCCAGCGCAAAGGTCCGGGTCCTGACATTGATCTTCATGCCCGTCAGCGTGTTGATAAGCGAGATCCCGTCGGCACCGCCCGCCTCGACGGCCTTCGCCATCTCGGCGATGCTCGTCACGTTCGGGGAGAGCTTCATGATCACCGGCTGCCTCGCGGCCTCCCTGCAGCGCCTCGTGATGCGCTGCGCCACCTCCGGCACCGTGCCGAAGGTGATGCCGCCCGCCTTCACATTCGGGCAGGAAATATTGATCTCCAGCAGATCCACGTCCGCATCCGCCAGCCGTCTGACACACTCCACATACTCGTCCTCGGAGTGCCCGCAGACATTGACGATGATCTTTGTGTCGAATTTCCGCAGAAACGGCACGTCCCGCTTCAGAAACGTATCAATTCCGGGGTTCTGCAGTCCGATGGCGTTGAGCATCCCCGACGGCGTCTCCGCCACGCGCGGTGTGGGATTCCCCGCCCACGGCTCCACGGCCACACCCTTGGTCGTGACAGCGCCCAGCCGGTTCAGGTCGACGAATGCGGAGAACTCCTGACCTGATCCGAACGTCCCGGAAGCAACCGTCACCGGGTTTTTGAGCGTCACGCCCGCGATGGAAACTTCTGTGTTCACCTGACTCATGAAAGATCCACCTCCCTGGCGTCAAAGACCGGGCCGTCCTTGCAGACCCGCGCATTTTTCACGCCCGAGTGCCCGTTCACTTCCATCGTTTTGCACACACACCCCAGGCACGCGCCGATCCCGCACGCCATCCGCTCCTCCAGCGATATATACGCGGTGAGTCCATTATTTTCGGTAAATGCCTTCACGCCCTTAAGCATCGGCCCCGGCCCGCAGGCGTAAAGAACGGCACCTTCAAGTGAGAAGCCGTCTGACACAGCTCTCTCAAGTGCCGTGATAACCGTGCCCTTTACGCCGATGGAGCCGTCGTCGCTTGACACATACACAGCTCCGTACTTCCGGAAATCGTCCAGCAGGAAGGTTTTGTCCGAGCGGTAGCCGAGGAAAGCCGCCGCCGGAATGCCGATCTGCTTCTCCAGTTCCAGAAGCGGCGGGATCCCGACGCCGCCGCCCAGCAGCACGGCTCGCTTTCCCTCAAACGGATAGCCGTTTCCGAGAGGCCCCAGGACCGTAATTCCGTCTCCCGGGTGCTTTCCCGCCAGCTCCTTTGTACCGGCGCCGACGACCCGGTATACAAGGCGGATCTGACCGTCTCCCGGAAGCTCGCAGATGCTGATGGGCCTCGGGAGCATCCTGGAAGCATCGTCACAGTATACGTTGACAAATTGCCCCGGCCGGGCCGACTCAGCCATCACCGGACAGGAAAAAACAAGTTCGAAGATTCCCTCCCCGAGATCCGCCGTTTTTGTGATCTTCACCCGTGTCTGAAGTGCCATCGTCTCTCCCCTGCTTTTTATCTATGGCTGTTGATATCCTGAATCATGTCTTTCACAGCCTGGCGGGAGGCATCCGCGAAGCCCTCCTCTCCGAAGTGCGCGTACGGCTCCTTCTTCCACGCCGCGATGATGCCGCGGGAACTGTTGATGATGGCCCCCAGTCCGTCCGGATTGAAGAACACCTTCAGGTCCTCCGCCTTTCCGCCCTGTGCTCCGTATCCCGGCACGAGGATGAACGCCTTCGGCATGATTTTCCGCAGCGTGCGCCCCATCTGCGGGTACGTCGCCCCGACAACCGCGCCCACGGCGGAGTATCCGCATCTTCCGATGAGGCCGGCACCCCACTCGTCAACCTTCTGCCCCACGAGCTCGTACAGCGGGCGGCCGTCCGCCACGCGGTCCTGGAACTCGCCGCTTGACGGATTCGAAGTCTTCACGAGCACGAAGATGCCCTTGCCGCACTCTTTGCACACGTCCGTGAACGGCTTCACGCCGTCGCTCCCCAGATACGGATTGACCGTCGCGAAATCCTCGTCAAAGGGTGCAAACGTCCGGCTTCCGATGGTGACCTTTCCCAGATGCGCCGCCGCATATGCTGCGGACGTGGAGCCGATGTCGCCGCGCTTCACGTCGCCGATGACAAGCAGCCCCTTCTCCTGGCAGTACTGTGTCGTGCGCCGGAAGACTTCAAGTCCCGGAATGCCGAACTGCTCGTACATCGCGATCTGCGGTTTCACAGCCGGAATGAGGTCCGCCGTCGCATCAACGATCTGCCTGTTAAACTGCCACACCGCCTCCGCGGCGCCCTCCGGGGACTCTCCGAACTCCGAGAACGCTTTTCTTTTTATAAATTCCGGAATGAACGCCAGATTCGGATCCAGGCCGACTACCACCGGCGCATTCTTTTTTGTAATCTCTTCTGCAAGTCTGTCGATCGTCATGCCTTCTCTCCTCACTCCTCCAGGTGCCTCACGTCCTTGTCGATGAGCGTCTCCGAGCCCTCCCGGTACTCGTACACGATGCGGCCGTTTGCGACGGTCAGCACCGTGCGGCCCGTAAGCTTCCGCCCGGCAAATGGCGTGTTCTTCCCCTTGGATGCAAAGAGCCGCGGATTTACCGTCCACTGCGCGTCCGGATCGACGACCGTGATGTCAGCCGCCCGTCCGGGCAGCAGCGTGCCGCGCTGACTCTTTAGGATCTGCGCAGGATTGTAGCTCATCTTCTCTGCCATCTGCATCGGGCTCAGCACACCGGTGTGCACAAGCTCTGTCATCGTCAGGCCCACACTCGTCTCCAGCCCCACGATGCCAAAGGGCGCCTGTGAAAACGGAAGACTCTTTTCCTGTTCCGTATGCGGCGCGTGGTCGGTCGAGATGACCTCCATGGTGCCGTCTGCAAGTCCCGCTTTCAGCGCTTCCACGTCACTCCTGCTTCGCAGCGGCGGATTCATCTTGAAATTGGCATCCGTGCCGTCGACCGCCGTCTCATCCAGCGTGAAGTGATGCGGTGTCACCTCCGCGCTGACCGGCAGCCCCTGCTCTTTTGCCTCCTTCACGAAACGAACCGTGTCCTGCGTCGAGCAGTGACACAGGTGCAGGCGGCATCCTGTATCGGCAGCCAGAAGAATGTCTCTTGCGGCGATGATGTCCTCCACCGCATTCAGAATTCCGTACAGTCCCAGCGACTTGGCATGCGCGCCGGCGTTCATGACGCCGTGCGCCCGGAGATTGATGTCCTCGCAGTGGGCGAAGACCGGGATGTCCGTGATCGCGGCCAGACGCATGGCCTGTCTTGCCACCCGGGCATTCATCACACTCTTTCCGTCTTCACTCACAGCCACGGCTCCCGCCGCTTTCAGCCCCGCGAAGTCTGTGATGTACTCGCCGTCCTGTCCGGCTGTAATCGCTGCGATCGGAAGCACATGAATGTATGTGCACTCCTTTGCCTTTTCTATCACGTCCCGGACAGCCTCGGCGCAATCAACAACCGGGCGGGTGTTTGGCATCTGACACACGGTCGTGAATCCTCCCCGTGCCGCCGCCCTCGCGCCGGTCCGTATCGTCTCTTTATCCGTAAAACCGGGGTCCCGGAAATGCACGTGCAGATCGATGAGTCCCGGAAAGACCCATTTGCCGGAGGCGTCAATACACGTGTCCGCTTCCGCCGTGATAGTCTCTGCAACTTCCCGGATCACGCCGTTTTCTGTCAGAATGTCCCGGATTCCATCGGTCCCGGACGCCGGATCCAGAACCCGGCCGCCGCGGATCAGCAGTTTCATGAATGCTCCTCCTTTAAAGTACAGTACACCGCCTGCGACAGAGGCAGTGCGCGTCAAATCTGTGCAATATTAATTTTATTATCGCTCTTTCGGGCCGGATTGTCGAGAGTTCCTCTTTCCGCCGGCCCGGCTCTCCGCACCGCTGTCACTCCGGCTTTCCGCCCGCACATTTTCAGCTTGCCTGTCAGACCCGCCGGCGCTATGATAGGGAACGTTTGTTATGAATTCTGTACCGGAAAGGACCATGTAAGCAAATGTACCATGTCACCTACTCTCTCACAGACGGCAGCGTCCCGATGTACTGCCGGGAAACCGGCTTCGGCTTTGTCGATCCTGCAAGTGTTTCGGGAAAGACGGACGCGGAAAAAGCGATTCGCGCCGGCGGCTGGAACCTCCGCCGCTACTGCCATATAAACTTCTCTGACTCCGTCTGCGCCTCCCCGCGGGGCGTCTTTGTGACCTCCCCGCGAAACGTTGCCGTGTTCCGGGCCGATGTCCCGGATTTCGGAACGTACCGGGTGCGCGTGGAACTGGATGCCGGCAGTGCCGTACAGAACATGAGCCTTTTTGCCGGAAGGAGAAACCTCATCCGGCGGGGTATCTGTGTGCCGGCGGGTGAGAGCTTCTCCCGGGAATTTTTCGTGAAAGTGACACCGTACATCCCGGCGCTCACTGCCGTGCCGGACACCGAGGCCGCCGTTTACATAAGCGTAACGGGTGAAGCATCCGGCCTCTCCCGGATTCATATCGAAAGGGCGGATGTCCCCGTTCTCTACGTTGCCGGCGACTCAACTGTCACCGACCAGAACGCTCCGGCGCCGTACTATCCGTACGGCAGCGGATGCGGCTGGGCGCAGACTCTTGCACAGTATTTCCCGTCCGCGGCCGTCTGCAACTTCGCTCACAGCGGCATGACGACAAACTGCTTCCGGGATGACGGACACTGGGACATTCTCTGGCAGTACCTGCGCCCGGGCGACACGGTACTCATCCAGTTCGGCCACAACGATCAGAAACGCCGCAATCTCGCGGCCTTTGGCGGTTACATAAACAATCTGCGCTGGTACGTGAAAAAGATCCGGGAAAGAAATGCCTTCCCCATCATCTGCTCCCCGATAAGCCGCATTCCGGAAACAGACAAAGACACGGGAAAGCCGTATTCTCTGCTCGCGCTCCACGCGCTGGCAGCAGGCCAGGCAGCAGAAGAGCTGCAGGTTTCCTTCATCGATCTGCACGATCTGACCTTCCGGCAGTGGTGCCGCCTTGGCGACGCCGTTCACGACTACTTTAACGACGGCACCCACACCAACGAGTACGGCGGGTGCCTCATCGCCGGGATCGTCGCCGGTGAAATCCGGCGGCAGAACATCCTTCCTGCCGCAGCCCTTATGGCAAAGAGCGCGGGATCCGTTCCCGCTTTCACGCCGGACATGGACACGAAAGACATTCCGGCAGAGCCGGCCGGACCGGGGATGTTTGACATTGATCTGCCGTACGTCGACATAAAAATGAGTCCGCAGCGCGCCGGAATTGAAAAGGCATTCCGCGGCGGACTGCTGGACCCCTGCGTCATGCACCTGCATCCGGATGACACTCTTCCCCGCGCACAGCTGCTGATGGTTCTGTTCAAGGCGCTGCGCCTCTCCGGCATGCGGCCGTACGAGGGCCATTTCACGGACCTCGGGCGCTACGAGTGGGATTCTTCCTATGTTCAGGCGTGCCTGAACGAAGACCTCATCGACCCGGAGACCGTGACCGGCGACCTCTTCCGCCCGGACGCACCGCTTACCTGCGGAGAGTTCGCATCCTTTGCCGAGCGCGGCATGGTTAATGTCCAGATGCGCGCCGGGATCAGCCTTGACCTGGCATTCGCGCGGGCGGTCTCAGACGGCGTTCTGCCCCGTACCGCAAAGCCCTCCGATCCGATCTGCCGCGGCGACGTGTATGCAGGCCTGGCGCGGGTCATGGAGCTGCTCGGCACGTCCCGCATGGCGCTGCCCGCCGACGCGGAAGTTCACCCGGTCGGGTAAAATGGCCGTCTGCCTGATAACAGCTTAATACGCAAAGAGACCGCCGGTTTCCTGACTGTCAGGACACCGGCGGCCTTTTAATATGGGAAAATCAGTTGAATCCGAAGAAGTGGTTGGCGGCTTTGTACCCCCAGGTGCTGAGTTTCCGGCCGCCCTTTCCCGGGATGTTGACGAAACATCCGAGCGCGGACGCACGGATGGCCATGAAGAGCCCGAAGTCGGCGTCGTGCAGATATTTCCAGAGGTCGTCCTTTTTCTTCAGCGCCTCCGGCGATCCGTCAAGGATCAGGAAGATCGACGAGATCTCCATCATGATCCGCAGGTACTTGACCATGTACGAGTCGCAGCGCTTCGAGGGGATTTCTGCAGCCAGGTAATAGTCGATCATCGTGCGCGTCACGAAAAGCTGCTGGTCGATGCGCGCGATCATGTTTTTCTCATTTACCGACTGGTCGCTGCGGCCGATGAAATACCGGTAGAAGTTTACGTTCAGGTAGTAAATCTTCTTCACGAACGGCAGCGGCTCGAACACGAAGATGTTGTCCACATAAAACGTGTGCTCCGGGAGCTTCAGGTGACAGTCGCGCAGCAGCTGCGTGCGGTAGATCACACTGTGCATCAGGATGTACTGGTCGATGCGGAAGTGCCCCACCTCATCCCACGTGATCATCTGCCCGACCGGCATCACGTTCTCATAGTGAACCACCTTGCGGCGCGGCGCTCCGACCTTCTCATAGACGAAATTCGAGACCAGCATGTCCGGTTCGTCCTGCGCCTCCACGAACGAGCGCAGATGATCAAGAATCCGGCGGTAACTCGGCAGGTCCACCCAGTCGTCGGAATCCACAACCTTGAAGAACTCGCCCGTCGCGTTGGCCAGACCGGCATTGACCGCCGAGCCGTGCCCGCCGTTCTCCTTGTGGATCGCCTTCACGATCGCCGGATACCTCTCCTCATACTCCCTGGCAATCGCAAGCGTGTTGTCCTTCGTCGAGCCGTCGTCGACAATGATGACCTCGACGTCCTCGCCGCCCGTCAGCACGCACTCGATCGCGTGGCGCATATACTCCGCAGAATTATAGCAGGGGATGACAAATGAAAGCAGCTTCATACAAATCTCCTGACTGCCGCGCTCACATCCGCTCCGGCACCTGGATGCCGAGCAGATCCGTGCACACGGTGAGCAGATCGCGCACAAGGGAAAGAAGCGAGAGGTAGCTCTTCTTCTTTGCCTCATCCGGCTCTGTGAGAATCTTTACATGCGTATAGAACTTGCTGAACGCGTCCGCCGTCTCATACATAAACTGACAGATCCGGTGCGGCGCGAGCTCCGCTCTTGCTGCCTCCATGACCTCCGGGAAACGGGACAGGCACAGATCCAGATCCTTCTCGACATCCGTAACAGCAGACGCGATATGGCGCTCTTCTTTTTCAAGCGTCCCGCCCTCAGCTTTGTAGCGCTTCAGAATCGAATTGATCCGGACGATCGTGTACAGAATGTACGGGCCGGTGTTGCCCTCAAAGGAACTGAACCGCTCCGGATCAAAGACATAATCCTTGGACGCCTGATTGGAGAGGTCGCCGTACTTCAGGGCGGCCAGACCGACCTTGCGCGCCGTCGCCTCCATCTCGTCCTCCGGCAGGTCGTCGCTTCCGGCCATCTTCTCGCGCACCGCCGCCGTGATGTCCGCGACCAGATTCTCCAGCCGCATCACACCGCCGTCCCGCGTCTTGAACGGCCTGCCGTCCTTTCCGTTCATCGTGCCGAAGCCGACGTACAGGAGCTCCGTCTCCGGTTTCACAAATCCGGCCTTCCTGGCCGTGCGGAACACCTGCGTGAAGTGCAGCGCCTGGCGCTTGTCCGCCACATAGATGTAGCGGTCCGGATGAAGCTTCTCCTCCCGGTCCAGAATCGTCGCCAGGTCGCTCGTCGCGTACAGCGCGGCGCCGTCGGACTTCTGGATGAGGCACGGCGGGATCTCAATCTTGTCCGAATCCTGCGCGACATCCACGACCACCGCGCCCTCACTCTCGTGCGCGATGCCGCGGTCCTGCAGATCCTTCACCATTTCCGGGATCAGCGGCTGCACGTCGCTCTCCCCCTTCCACAGCTCAAAGTGCACGTTCAGGCTGTCGTAATTCTTCTTCAGGTCCTTTCTGGACACATTCATGATGTGCTGCCAGATGGCTGTGCAGGCCGGATCGCCCGACTGCAGCTTCAGCGTCGCCTCGTGCGCCCTCGCCGCAAACGCTGCGTCTTCCTTCGCGCGCGCCGACGCCGCCGGATAAATCTTCTCCAGCTCCGATATGGAAAATGGAGCCTCATCCGGATACGGTCCCGTGTGCTTCGGATCAAAGTACGGCAGATCCGGCTTTAAATCATGCAGCTGCTCGATGATGAGACCCATCTGAAGTCCCCAGTCGCCCAGGTGCACGTCGCCCGTCACCTCGTTCCCGGCGTACTTCTCGATCCGCTTGATGCTCTCGCCGATAACCGCTGAGCGCAGGTGACCCACGTGAAGCGGTTTGGCCGCATTCGCGCCGCCGTAGTCGACGACAACCCGCTTCGGCTTTTCTTCGCCGCGGAAGCCGAACTTCCCGTCCCCTGCCATCTCATTGAGCTCATCTGCCAGAAACGCCGGGGAAAGCGTGAGGTTTAAAAACCCCGGCTTCACACTCTCCGCCTTCTCAAACGCCGGATCGCCGCCGAGCTTCTCCGCCACCGCGTCCGCAATGGCAAAAGGCGCCTTATGGTATCTCTTCGCGCCGGCCATCGCGCCGTTGCACTGGAACTCGCAGAGATCCGGGCGGTTGGATACCGACACGTGCCCCAGCTGTGGGTCATACCCAGCGGCCTCAAACGCCTGCTTCACCTTTTCTTCTATCTTCTCTGTCAGTGTCTTCATGTACATCCTCTTAACGCTTTAACCGAAGGAAAAGGCTCATCTACCGTATGGCAGATGAGCCTCATACTTCCGCTCAGTATACCGCAAAGCGGTTACAGAATCAATAAACTGTACGGCATCAGTCCCAGGCAGCCTGGCATCAGCGCCTTTAACCGAACCATCACTTGTCTTCGACGCTGTAGTTCGGAGCTTCCTTTGTGATGTTGATGTCGTGCGGATGGCTCTCGCGCAGGCCGGCCGCCGTGATCTTGACGAACTGTGCCTTCTCGTGAAGCGTCGGAATATCCGGGGAGCCGCAGTAGCCCATGCCGGAGCGCAGGCCGCCCATCAGCTGGAACACCGTGTCCTCCAGCAGGCCCTTGTATGCCACACGTCCCTCGACGCCTTCCGGAACCAGCTTTCTCGCGCCCGCCTGGAAGTAGCGGTCTGCGGAACCATTTTCCATGGCGGCGATGGAGCCCATGCCGCGGTAGGACTTGTACTTTCTGCCCTGGAAGAGCTCGAAATCGCCGGGTGCCTCATCGCATCCGGCCAGAAGCGAGCCGAGCATGCAGACGTTGCCGCCTGCCGCCAGAGCCTTCACAATATCGCCGGAGAACTTGATGCCGCCGTCCGCGATGATCGGAACGCCGGTGCCCCTCGCCGCCTCTGAGCAGTTCATGACCGCCGTGATCTGCGGAACGCCGATGCCCGCCACGATACGGGTCGTGCAGATAGAGCCCGGTCCGATGCCGACCTTGACGGCGTCAACACCGGCCTCGATCAGGTGCTTCGTGCCCTCTGCAGTCGCCACGTTGCCGGCGATGACCTGAAGATCCGGGAACGCGCTCTTGACCTCTCTCACGACATGAACAATGTTCTTACTGTCGCCGTGCGCGGAGTCGATGACGATGCAGTCAACCTTCGCGTTCACCAGCGCCTCTACGCGGTCCATGACGTTGGTCGTCACGCCGACCGCGGCGCCCGCCAGCAGTCTTCCCTGCTCATCGTGCGCGGAGTTCGGGTACTTGATGGACTTCTCGATATCCTTGATGGTGATCAGGCCGCGGAGCTTGAAGTCGTCGTCCACGATCGGAAGCTTTTCCTTGCGGGCATTCCCGAGGATCTTCTTTGCCTCGTCGAGCGTGATGCCGACTTTCGCGGTGATCAGGTTCTCGCTGGTCATGCGCTCTTTGATCGGGCGGTTGAAATCGGTCTCAAACTTCAGGTCGCGGTTGGTGATGATGCCGACCAGCTTTCCGGTGTCGTCCGTGATCGGAACGCCGGAGATCCGGAACTTCGCCATCAGGTCGTTGGCATCCTTCAGCGTATTGTCCGGATGAAGATAGAACGGATCGGTGATGACGCCGTTTTCGGAACGCTTTACCTTGTCAACCTCTTCAGCCTGCTTCTGGATCGACATATTCTTGTGAATGATGCCGATTCCTCCCTGGCGCGCCATCGCGATCGCCATGTCATGCTCTGTGACCGTGTCCATTCCGGCTGACATCAGCGGAATATTCAGGCGGATCGACTTTGTCAGGTCTGTGCCCAGATTGATCATGTTCGGCGTTACTTCCGAGTACTGCGGAACCAGCAGCACATCGTCAAATGTAATCCCTTCCCCAACGATTTTAGCCATTGTACCTGCCTCTCCTGAAAAATATTGTCAGATATTCTGATAGATATATAGATAGTTTGAAGAATGATAACAAACGGCATTCCGATTGTCAATCAACAGGAATGCCGCTAAAATTCACACTTTCACAGTTTATAGGCGATCTTCGGAACATAGGATCCGAACGCCTGGCGCATCCGGTCATTCGGAGCGATGATGAGCCGGATCTCCTTGCCGTCACCGTCCACCGTGTAGACAACAACCTTCTTCTCATCCGCCGTGCCGGCCGTGAAATTCCTCGTCGGAACCTCCTTGCGCTCCAGCCTCATGGCATCCTGACTCGTGGTATCCGCCACAAGCTGTGCCTTCTCCAGCGACCACACGCCGACTCTCTTGCGGCTCGCCTGCGAGAAAATCTTGTCCACCGTCAGCTCCCCGCCAAAGAACGAATACTCATACTCCAGATTGAAGCGGCGGAACAGAAACCACGTGGCAACCGCCACGCCGATAAAAACGATAAACCCGATGAATCCGATGATCAGCGTCGACATCGCGGCCAGCACACAGGCAAAAATCAACAGCACCCGCAGCACGATCGTATACGCCGGCGACTTCACCTTGATAAGCTGTTCAACTGGCAGATCTTCCATAGAAATCCTCCACACATTTTTGGATATTATAGCATATTTTCCGGCGCTTTCCGCAGGTCTTCTTTCACTTGCTTATTTTCATGAGCTCAAACAGGACACAGATCGGAAGAAGGATGATGAACAGGATGGTGAACATATGGCATACCTCTTAAAGTTAAATCGCGTCGGCTCAGAAGGAACTCGGTCCTTACTTACTGTATGAATTATATCACGAGAACCGTTACTGTTCATCGCGTACGGGTACGACGGGTATTAAGCACCATTTAAATACCCCCATCTACGAGAGGCTTTAGCAGCAACAGCAACTGCGAAAAGCTGAGGCAGAACACACAACATAGTCCAGTTTAACCGGTTCGGGCCGAAATCACCTCCGCTCGCCCGGGAACTACCTGTGCTTCCATCGCACGCTTCACATCATCATTATGATCTTCAAATGTGAAATTGGTTGGCGACCAGTTCCTTTCTAAGTTCTCTCATTTGTTTTGCTTCCAAAGAACCTATAGTCCCCTTCTACTCATACGCCCCTCGCGGGGCGCGACATAGGTCTGCCAGATTATACAGTAGCACCAATCGATTTCTACTCACACGCCCCTTGCGGGGTGCGACCGATTCCAGTCCCCAACGGTTGATGGCGTACTCATTTCTACTCACACGCCCCTCGCGGGGCGCGACAGAAGCAGATTGCAAAGACCGCTGCCCACGGAATTTCTACTCACACGCCCCTCGCGGGGCGCGACAACCTATGCATCCCACTCAACGAATGCGAGAATACCATTTCTACTCACACGCCCCTCGCGGGGCGCGACAATATCTCAAGAAGTTGGCATTGAAGAGAATCAATTTCTACTCACACGCCCCTCGCGGGGCGCGACCTTTTCGAAGTACAAATTGCACGCGTTTCCTTTTGATTTCTACTCACACGCCCCTCGCGGGGCGCGACACATTTTAGCCGTAAGCGCCTTTTAATGAGGTGTACGGCTTCCAGCTCTTTGAAAACTTCATAA
>CAIFEV010000006.1 GCA_903789615.1 uncultured Lachnospiraceae bacterium
GGCTCTTATGAACCTTTGGTTCTTCTTTTTATACGCTGTGTTTTTTCACAGCCCCGTTTCATAATAATTTCAGGATTTATTACTTCGCAGCCTGCGCCTGTGCGGCAACCTCAGCGGCAAAATCCTCGTTCTTCTTCTCAAGTCCCTCGCCTGTCTCAAAGCGTACGAACTTCTTCACGGTGATGTTTGCGCCATTGGCCTTTGCAACCGAATCAACATACTGCTTTACGGTCTGCTTGCCATCCTCGGCCTTTACATAGATCTGGTCGAGCAGGCAGATCTCCTTGAGTTCCTTGTTGAGACGGCCCTTGACGATGCCGGCGATAACCTTCTCCGGAGCATTCGGCTTCTCGTTCTTTGCAGCAGCTGTGAGAACTTCTGTCTCCTTCGCAATATAAGCCGGATCTACTTCCTTGTCATTTGTATATACCGGGCGGAGAGCTGCTGCCTGCATGGCAACATTCTTGCCCATCTCGCGGATCGCGTCATTGATGACATCGGTCTGCACATCTACAAGAACGCAGATCTTGCCGTCCATATGCGTATAGCCGGCAACGAAGCCTTCTGGCTCCTCAACCTGTGCGAAGCGGCGGATTTTGAGGTTCTCGCCGATAACCGCGATCTGGCCCTTCAGAGCCTCTTCAACGGTCTTGTCCGGCTCCGCCTCAGACTTCTCGGCAAGGAATCCTTCAATGTCGGAAGCCGTGGTGTTGAGCGCCTGCTCGGCTACTGTCTTTACATAATTTCTGAACTTCTCGTTCTTTGCGACGAAATCGGTCTCGGAGTTCACTTCAACGACAGCGGCCTTCTTGTCATCGCCTGCGATCATGCAGATACCTTCTGCTGCGATACGGCCGGCCTTCTTGGCAGCCTTGGCCATACCGTTCTCGCGAAGGTACTCAACGGCCTTGTCCATATCGCCGTCAACGGCATTCAGGGCCTTCTTGCAGTCCATCATGCCGGCTCCGGTCATCTCACGTAACTCTTTAACCATCGATGCGGTAATTTTCATTTTTATGTTCTCCTGGTAAAACTGGCGGTGAATATCTGGAAGCTGGGTTACTGTGCGTCAGCAGCTGTCTCCTGCTGCTCTTCCTCAGCCTGCTGATCCTGATCGCCGGACTCTTCGGCAGTCTTTGCAGCCTCGTCGCCCTGCTTTGCTTCAATGACAGCATCAGCCATCTTGGAAACAATCAGGCGGACAGCACGAATCGCGTCATCATTGCCCGGAATCACGAAGTCAAGCTCATCCGGATCGCAGTTCGTGTCGCAGATACCGATGAGCTCGATGCCCAGAGAATGAGCCTCGCTGACACAGATCTTCTCCTTCTTCGGGTCAACAATAAAGATAACATCCGGAAGGCGCTTCATGTCGCGGATACCGTTCAGATTTCTGTGAAGCTTGTCAAGTTCCTTGCGGAGATTGATGACTTCCTTCTTCGGAAGGCGGTCAAACGTGCCATCCTCTTCCATCGTCTCGATTTCCTTCATCTTCTTGATGCGGGACTGAATCGTGCGGAAGTTGGTGAGCATGCCGCCCAGCCATCTCTCATTCACATAGAACATACCGCAGCGCTCTGCTTCCTGCTGAATGGAATCCTGTGCCTGCTTCTTCGTGCCGACAAACAGAACCGTGCCGCCGTTTGCTACGACGTTCTCGATTTCCTTGTAAGCGGCGTCAACCATTCCGACAGACTTCTGAAGGTCGATGATGTGAATGCCGTTGCGCTGCGTGTAGATGTACGGAGCCATCTTGGGGTTCCATCTTCTCGTCTGGTGGCCGAAATGTACGCCCGCTTCCAGCAGCTGTTTCATAGATACTACGCTCATAATGTACCTCCGATAGGTTTTTCTTTTGCGGGATTCTTCCCTCTGCTTGACCGGCTGACTCCCAGCGCGGCACCACGCAGCGGTCCACCCGCATGCTTAATGCACATACGGATAGAAGTATAGCAAAATAAAAGCCGTGCTGTCAACACCTGTTTGACTTCACGGCTCCGCTTCCCGGAGAAGAGTATCAGGCCCCCTCCGGTCTGTCACTTAACACATCATAGATCTTCTCGTTGATCACCCGGATCGATGTCCCGCTGCGTCCGCCGGATTTCGTCTCGAGAATGCCGGCACTTACACATTTTTTCAGTGCATTGACGACAGAGGCTCTGGAGACGCCGATGGAATCGGCCAGAGCTGTTCCGACGATAACCGTCTCTCCGCTTTTCACGCGCGTTAGAACAGCCCGCAGAGCTGTCATCTCGGAGCGGGAAAGCGTCTCAAGAACAGCCTTCACGTTCTGCTCGCTGCGAAGATCCGCCGCTTTTTCTTCTTTCAGCGAACGGAAGATCTCCATCCCGATCACCGTCGCGCCGAACTCACAGATGATGATATCGTCGATACTGAGCGTCCTGTCCCGGAACGTGACCAGCAGCGTGCCCAGCCGGCTCCCCGAGAGAATAACCGGGGAGACCAGACAGCGGCAGTCATTCGGATTGCCGATTCCCAGAAGCTGCGGATCTGTATTCTCGCTGGTCGAAAGCACATTTACAAGCCGCTGGTTGATCTTCTGATCCAGACGGCTTCCGGTCACCGCAGACGCCAGATCCGGAATCATTGCCTCTCCCGGCACCACACCGCGTCCCAGCACTCTGCCCCTCTGACCGATCACATACACATCGGACCGGAGTATATCGCTCATAACCCGGCAGATATCGCTGAATTCGATTCTCGGAGCAGAATACTCATGGAGAAGTTTTTCAATCCGCCTGGTATTATCCAGAAGCTCAACGCTCATACTTTATTCCTCTTCCACATATCCGCACTCCGGATTGCTGCAGACTTTCTTTCTGCCCCGGAATACCATGTACGAACCGCAGCGGGGGCAGTTTTCGCCGGCCGGCCGGTTCCAGCTCATAAAATCACAGTTCGGATTGTCTTCGCATCCGTAGTAAATTCTGCCCTTCCGCGTACGTTTGATCACGACTTCTTTTCCGCACTTCGGGCACTTGACGCCGATCTTTTCAAAATACGGCTTCGTGTTGCGGCACTCCGGGAAACCGGAACAGCCCAGAAACTTTCCGTGCGGTCCGTATTTGATGAGCATCGGGCGGCCGCAGAGGTCACACTTCACATCGGAGACTTCATCGGCGATTTTGACTTCAGCCAGCTCCTTCTCGGCTTTCCGGACAGACGCCATGAGATCCGGATAAAAATTCTCGATAATGGTCTTCCAGTGCACATTGCCCTGTTCCACGCCGTCCAGAAGCGACTCCATGTTCGCCGTAAATTCAACATTGACGATCTCCGGAAACGCTTCGCACATCATCTTGTTGACGGCATCGCCAAGCTCTGAGACAAACAGATTTTTCCCTTCTTTAACAATATATCTTCTTTTGAGAATTGTCGAGATCGTCGGAGCGTACGTACTCGGACGGCCGATTCCCTTCTCTTCCAGAGCGTGTACCAGACTGGCCTCCGTATAGTGAGCCGGCGGCTGGGTAAAGTGCTGCTGCGGATCAGAGGACAGAAGTGAGAGCTTCGTGTCCGGGCCGATACCGGCCGGTACGCTTGTTTTCTCTTCCTTGTCCGTGTCATCCCGGTAAACGGAAAGGAAACCATCAAACAGCTTCTGGGAACCGGAGACAACAAAAATGTACTCTCCCGCTGCGATGCGCACCTGCGTCGCCGCAAACTTCGCGGCGCTCATCTGACTCGCCGCAAATCTTCTCCAGACCAGACTGTACAGCTTGTACTGCTGCGGAGTCAGCTCGCTCCTGACCATCGCCGGTGTCAGCGTAATATCCGTCGGCCGGATCGCCTCGTGCGCATCCTGCACGTGGTTCTCGCCGGTCGCCTTTACCGCAGACGCCGGATGACCGACATAGCTGCTCCCGTAGGTCTTTTCAATATAATCAGCTGCAGCCGCCTGCGCTTCCTGTGCCACACGCGTCGAGTCGGTACGCAGATATGTGATGAGACCGATGGAACCGCGTCCCTTTATGTCAACACCTTCATACAGCTGCTGGGCGATCTGCATCGTGCGCCCCGTCGGGAAATTCAGCTGCCTCGCGGCCTCCTGCTGCATCGTCGACGTCGTGAACGGAAGCGGCGCCCGGCGTATTCTCTCGCTTGTCTTCACGCTTTCCACAGCAAATTCCGAAGCACTCACCGCCTGAATGATCTTCTCCGTCTGTTCCCGGCTCTTAAGCTCGATCTTTCCCTTCTTGTCACCGTAGAATCTGGCTGTGAACGGACGCCTGCTGCCGGAAGCCTGAAGATCTGCCTCAAGCGTCCAGTACTCCTCCGGAATAAAGGCTGCGATCTCATTCTCCCGGTCGCAGATGATGCGGAGTGCCACAGACTGTACGCGTCCGGCGGACAGTCCGCGTTTGATTTTCTTCCAGAGGATCGGCGAAATCTCATAGCCCACGATGCGGTCAAGCACGCGTCTTGCCTGCTGTGCGTCCACGAGATTCATGTCGATGGCTCTCGGCTGCTTCAGCGAAGCCTGAACAGCCTTTTTGGTGATCTCGTTGAACGTGATCCGCTTCATATTCGAATCGTTCAGATCCATGGCTGCAGCCAGATGCCAGGAGATCGCCTCTCCCTCGCGGTCCGGATCGGTTGCCAGATAAACGGTGTCCGCCTTCTTCGCGGCTTTCTTGAGGCTCGCCAGAAGCGGCCCCTTGCCGCGGATGGTTATATATTTCGGTTCGAAGTCATTGTCCACGTCAATGCCGAGCTGACTCTTCGGGAGATCCCGGATATGACCCTGTGACGCCATAACTTCGTAATTCTTACCTAAAAATTTCTGAATCGACTTCACCTTCGCGGGTGACTCCACGATTACAAGATTCTTATGCATATTCACTCCGATTCTTTCCGAATAAACAAGCTAAAGCATATTCCTTGGGATACAGAATGTCAAATGCGATTATCGGTCCCTCCTGTGAAGTTTCTTTTGAATATCCGGATGACTGACAAGATCGGACGGATCCATCAGAATCTGTGCACCCTGTGCTATGAGACGGTTGCATCCCCGGCTCATCGGGTCACTCATGCGCCCCGGCACCGCCAGAATGTCTCTCCCCTGCTCCGCCGCCTGATCCGCCGTGATGAGCGAGCCCGACTTTTCCGCCGCCTCGATAACCACGCACACATCGGAAAGGCCGCTGATTATCCGGTTGCGGACCGGGAAATGTTCCCGGAGCGGTTCTGTCCCCGGCGGATACTCCGACAGAATCCCGCCTCCGCTCATGAGGATCGCCTCAAACAGATCAATATTCTCCTTCGGATAACAGATGTCCACGCCACAGCCCAGGACCGCCCAGCTCTTTCCGCCGGAATCCGCCGCCGCTCTCCCGGCGGCCGCGTCGATGCCGGCAGCCAGACCGGAAATGACAGCGATACCGTTTTGGGCGCATACCCGGCCGATCTGCATGGCCGCCGCTTTACCGTACAGGGTACAGTTCCTGGCACCGACAAGCGCGGCGGCAGGAAGCGTGTTATCCGGAAGACTCCCGCGGAAATACAGACAGAGCGGCCTGCCAGGAATCGTCAGAAGCCTGCCGGGATACCCGTCATCTCCCTCGCATATCATGCGGATACCGGCGCGCTTCATAGCATGATATTTCCTTTCCGCCTGTCCGCCATCCCGCATCCGGATGAATTCCGATGCCTGTCCCGCCGAAAGTCCGGCGGCTTTCCCGATCTCTTCCCGGCCTGCACCAAGAATTCTCTCCGGGTTATTCCCGAAATGTTCCAGCAGCCTGCCCGCACGGACCGTTCCGACTCCGGGCAGACAGCTCAGCAGAAAATACAGATATTCCTTCTGACTCATGCCTCTCCTTTGCTCTCCACGTCTTCAATTCCGCACCGGTATGTCATCGCCTCGAGAAGATCCTCTTCCCGGATGTCCTCACTTCCCGCAAGATCTGCGATCGTTCTCGCCGTCTTCAGAACCCGGTGATATCCTCGGACACTGACGGCATGTTCCCGGCTGAAATTTTCCAGAAGACGCTCCCCGTTTCCATCTGTCCGGCAGAAGTCCCGTATCTGCCCGGGCCCGATCTGCGAATTAAACATAAGATCGCTGCCCCGGAAACGGTAAAGCTGTCTCTGCCTTGCTTCCTCCGCCGCCTGCCGCATGGTTTCTGTCGTGTATGCACCGGGCACACCGCTTCCGGTATCTCTGAGACTTTCATAACCGACCGGTTTCATGCGGATGCCGATGTCAAACCTGTCCCACAACGGACCGGATATCCGGGCAAGATATTCTCTTGAGCCGCCTGTTCCTGCCTTGTCCGGATTCATGCCCGCGGCAAGAAGCACTCTTGCTGGAAACGTGTACGCCGACCGCAGACCTGTAACCCGCACGAATCCGTCCTGCAGAGGAGCCCGGAGTGCCTCCAGAATCCGCAGGTCAAATTCAGGCATCTCATCCAGAAACAGGACTCCCTGATCCGCAAGAGTAATCTCCCCTGGCCGCACGTCGCTCCCGCCGCCTATCATCGCGGGCAGTGTGATCCTCGTCCCGGGTGAGCGGAACGGTCTTTGTTTCAGAAGACCGCCGCCGGACAACAGCCCGGCAGCCGAGTATATTTTGGTCAGCTCAAGACTCTCCTCATACGTAAGAGAAGGAAGAATTCCGGAGAGCCGCCTTGCGATCATCGTCTTTCCGCTCCCGGGAGGCCCGATGAGAGCGATGTTGTGCATCCCGCTCGCAGCCACCAGCGCCGCGCGCTTCGCCTCCGTCTGTCCCCGGACATCGGCAAAATCGTCAGGAGAAACCGCGGCAGCGTCTTTTAAACCGTCCCGCTTTTCCCGCAGATATCCGTTTCCGGACATTCCTGTCAGCGTCCCACGGCCGTTGATAAAATCACAGCACTCCCTGAGGGACGAAGCGCCGAACACCTGAACATCCGTCAGGTCCGCACATTCCGCCAGATTGGCCACCGGAACGACGCATGCCGCTATCCCGGCTTCTCTTGCCGCGCAGACAGCCGGCAGCACACCTCGTACCGGCAGAATATCGCCGCTAAGGCTCAGCTCACCTGTGAAAAAAAGATACGGAATTCTGTCCGGCCGGATGAGTTCGTTGGCAAGCAGGATTCCGATGGCAATCGGAAGATCCAGGGCTGTCCCGTCCTTCCTCACCCCCGCCGGCGAAAGATTGATGAGAATTTTCTGCTGCCGCAGAGTATAGCCGGTGTTTTTTATGGCAATCCGCACGCGCTCCCGGCTCTCCCGCACTTCGCTGCCGGGTACACCGACAACTTCGATTGCGGGAATCCCGAATGCGGCATCCGTTTCAACGCGCACAATCTGTGCGTATATCCCGGCAAATGCACAGCCGGATACACTGCTGAACATAAAAATAATAAAAAGGCTGGTGGATTCAGATAAAAGAAAAATGCACCTGTATATTAGCACGGATTCGTGTAAAACTCAAGAAACAGCCCCGCATCCGCGGGGCTGTTTCTTAGAAAAATCCTATGTACCAGGTCATAAAACGGGCTCCGAAAAGTGCGCACACCCAGCAGGACGCAAAGGCAGCCGCGCCGGTCGGAATACGCCTGTCAAGCCGCACATTTCCGGCAATAAGGGCCAGAAGAAGCTCCATCAGGAAACCGAAAACGCCGACGGCTATTCCGAAATAGAACCCCGGGAGTGCCATCAGAACACAGTCTGTCCAGGTAAAAAACGTTCCTTTTTGTTCATGCCGCTTCCAGTATTTCCCCGCAAGGATCCGCAGGAAAAACGCGCAGACAAACAGAACGCCTCCGCCAAGAAATCCGGACAGAAGCTGCTTCCCCCATGCTGCAAACGTATCGCCGGTCAGCAGAATCGTCACAAGCCACCAGATAATGGCAAACACAGAAAAATCCCGCGCGCTTTTTCCTGCGGCCTGCCGCGCCGCGGCACCGGCCGCAGCGGCAGACAGGCCCATCAGCGGAACGACACGCAAGTCTTCCCCGTAGGCAAAGAACAGACTCACGTACTCCAGCACCAGACAGATACCGGTGAGAACGGCCGTACGGCGCCTGTGTTTCATTATTTCGTGCCGAAGATTCTGTCTCCGGCGTCCCCCAGACCCGGGCAGATATACGCATCCGCATTCAGCTGTCTGTCGAGCTGTCCGACATAGATCTGAATGTCCGGATATGTCTTCGCCAGTCTTTCCAGTCCTTCCGGAGCGGCGATGATGCACATGAACTTGATCTTGCGCCCGCCGTGCTGACGAATCAGTTTGATTGCATCACAGGCGGAGCCGCCAGTCGCAAGCATCGGATCGGTCACCACAATGGTCCGCTCTTCGATAGGGTTCGGAAGCTTGCAGTAGTACTCATGCGGCTCATGTGTCTCAGGGTCCCTGTACAGGCCGATGTGCCCGACTTTGGCCGTCGGAACAAGATCCAGAATTCCTTCCACCATGCCGAGGCCGGCGCGCAGAATCGGAACGACCGCCAGTTTTCTTCCGGCGATAACCGGAGACATACATTTCTCGATCGGCGTCTCAACCTCAATGTCTTTCATCGGAAGATCACTGAGTGCTTCATAGCCCATCAGCATGCCGATTTCCTCGACGAGCGCACGGAATTCATTGGTTCCGGTAGACTTGTCGCGAAGACGGGTGATCTTGTGCTTGATCAGCGGGTGTTCCATGATTGTGATGTTTTCATTGTCCTTGTAATGCATAATTCCCCTTTCGCTGCACATTTTTTAAAGGTTTGCAGCTTCTCTATATATTGTTCCGATTATAGGCTTTCCGGGTCCTCAGCACAACCCGAAGTGACGGAAGGCGTTCCGGATTCCGTTCTTGTCATAATCATCGGTCACATAGTCCGCCAGAGTCTTGAGGTCCGGATTCGCATTGCCCATCGCCACGCTGATGCCGGCTGCCTGTAGCATCTCCCGGTCATTGGCGCCGTCGCCAAACGCCATGGTCTGATTTTCGGGGACGCCCAGCGCCTCGCGGATAAGCCGCACACCGTCCGCCTTTGACACTCCCATCTCGCTGATCTCTCCGGTCCCGGACTGTCCTTTCAGAAAACTCGACGGAAGAACCAGGCATCCGGGCATCTGTTTCTGCATCCCGGATGCCGGGCAGGTACTGTGATAATAAAGGATTTTATTCACATCGTGTGTTTCAGCAAAGTGATAAGCTTCCCCGCGGGAAAAATCTCCCGCGCAGATCTTTCGGACGATTTTGGCATAGTTGGCCTGAATCCGTTCTCTCTCTCCCTCGCCGAGGCGTCTGACGGCACCCTCGATCAGGTAGTCGATCGAATTGCGGTATTCATACATAAAATCGTTGCACTCGCAGATGAAATCCGCGCCGTTATCCTGCAGCCAGCACATCACGCGGGCCGTCATCGCAGGAGGCATCGGCCGGTCACGGAGTACCTTCCCGTCCAGCTCCACATAGGCACCGGCGCCGGCGACATATCCCGAAAACAGTCCGCTCTCCCGCATATGCGGATAAATCTCGCACATCGACCGGCCAGATCCGATGATCAGACGGTGTCCCTTTGCCTTCGCCGCCGCCAGCGCTTCTGCTGCAGAATCCGGGATCACTCCGCGCATATCCGTCAATGTACCGTCGATATCAAGAAAAATCAGCATTTTACGTATCTCACCTGTCTGTTTCGCGTTCCGTAAAAAGAAACTGCCCTTAAAAAGCGGCATGAAGAATTCCTTCATGCCGCACACATACGTTTCACACGGATTTACATTTCATCTGGCATTGTAACATGTACCTTGTCCAAATGCCAGATATCTCTCACATATTCCTCGATTGTTCTGTCGGAGGAAAACTTTCCGGAGCAGGCTGTATTCAGCAGCGCGCTTCTGGTCCACGCATTTCTGTCTCTGTAGCGCCTCTCGATTTCTTCCTGTGCCTGAATATAGGAACGGAAGTCCTTCAGGATGAAGTAGGTATCCGCCCTCCGTCCCGGAGTGCTCACGAGAAGAGAATTGTAAATGTCGCGGAAGAGTTCCGGATTGTCCGGCGAATACTTGCCGTTTACAAGTTCCAGCAGAACCTGGCGGATCTCCTGATCGCTGTTGAAAATCTCCATCGGATCGTATCCGCCGTTATTCTCATAATTCACGACTTCCTGCGCACTCATACCGAAGATCACAGCGTTGTCCCTGCCGACCTCCTGCACGATCTCGACGTTGGCGCCGTCCATCGTCCCGAGCGTGATGGCGCCATTTAACATGAATTTCATGTTGCCGGTGCCGGACGCTTCCTTGGAAGCTGTCGATATCTGCTCGGAGACATCGGCGCCCGCGAAGATGATCTCGCCGTTGCTTACACAGTAGTTCTCGATAAAGACAACCTTAAGCTTTCCGTCAATGGACTTGTCATTGTCAATGACATCCGCAACGCTGTTGATGAGCTTGATCGTCTTCTTGGCGATTACATAGCCGGCGGCAGCCTTGGCGCCGAAGATGAACGTCCGGGGATAAATGTCCGTTTCCGGATGCATCTTGATCCGGTCGTACAGATACATTACGTGCAGGATGTTCAGGAGCTGCCTCTTATACTCGTGCAGTCTCTTTACCTGAACGTCAAAGATCGAATCCGGGTTAACCTCGATGCCGTTGTTCTTGTAGATATACTCAGCCAGACGCACCTTGTTCCTGCGCTTGATCGACGCAAAATCCTGAAGCGCCTCCGGATCGTCGGCATAGACCTTCAGACGGCTGATCTGGCTCAGGTCGCGGATCCATCTGTCACCGATCTTGTCCGTCACCCAGTCAGCCAGCAGCGGGTTGCCGTGAAGCAGGAAGCGCCGCTGTGTGATGCCGTTGGTCTTGTTGTTGAACTTCTCCGGGAACATCTCGTAGAAATCCTTAAGTTCCTGCTTTTCCAGAATTTCCGTGTGGAGTTTTGCGACGCCGTTGACCGAGAATCCGGCGCAGATCGCCATGTTGGCCATCTTCACCTGACCGTCGTAGATAACGGCCATCTTGCGGATCTTCTCGTTGTCATTCGGATACTTCGCCTTAATCTGTTCGATAAACCGTCGGTTGATCTCCTCGACAATCTGGTAAATGCGCGGCAGGAGTCTCGAAAACAGTTCGATCGGCCATTTTTCCAGCGCTTCCGCCATGATCGTGTGATTGGTGTAGGCAACACAGTGGGTCGTCACCTCCCACGCTTCGTCCCAGCCGAATCCGTGCTCATCCATCAGAATGCGCATCAGTTCCGGAACTGTCAGAGTCGGATGGGTATCGTTCATCTGGAACACAACCTTCTCCGGCAGTTTGTGCAGATCTGAGTTGTGTTCAAGGAAATGCGCGATGGCCTGCTGCAGGGAAGCCGACACAAAGAAATACTGCTGTTTTAAGCGCAGCTCCTTGCCGGCATAGTGATTGTCGTTCGGGTAGAGAACCTCGACGATCGTCTTCGCCAGATTTTCCTCTTCCACCGCCTGGTTGTATTCGCCCTTGTCAAAGGAACACAGGTTGAACGTATTGACCGGTTCCGCGTCCCAGATGCGCAGCGTGTTGACTGTATTCACGCCGTACCCCAGAATCGGAATGTCATACGGAACCGCATATACGGCATTATAGCCTTCCTGTGAAAAGACATTTTTCTTGTTGACGTCATCCCATGTGACTTTCACATAGCCGCCGAACATAACCTTGTGACGGTACTCGCGCTTGATCTCAAACGGATAACCGTCCTTGAGCCAGTCATCCGGCACTTCGACCTGATAGCCGTTTTCAATCTTCTGCCGGAACATGCCGTACTTATAGCGGATGCCGCAGCCATAGGCCGGATATTCAAGCGTGGAGAGCGAATCCAGGAAGCACGCGGCAAGACGGCCGAGACCGCCGTTTCCGAGCGCCGGATCCGGTTCCTGGTCCTCGATCACATTCAGATCCAGCCCGAGCTCATCCAGGGCCTCCCGCATCGGGCCGTAGTCTCTGAGCGCAATCATGTCGTTGCCCAGTGCCCGGCCCATCAGGAATTCCATGGAGAGATAGTACACGATCTTCGGATTTTCCCGGTCGTATGTCTTCTTTGTTGCGATCCATTTGTCGATGATGAGATCGCGGACAGCATAAGATACCGCCTGAAAGATCTGCTGATTATCCGCGTCCTTCAGGTCTTTTCTGAAGAGCATGCGGCACTTGTCGGCGACATCTTTCTTGAAGCCTTCCTTATCAAACTTTTTATCGGAAAGCTGCATCGTAAAGCCTCCTTTTCTCTGAGAATGCCTGCATTAAAGTTTTTCAACTCCTAATGTAACCGTTTCTCCGTTGATATTCCACTCTTTTGTGATTCCGGCGCTCTTTCCGGTCACGAGATCATCTGCGAGAACAACCCGGCTGATCTTGTCCGCATTGTCTTCAGCCACCTTCTGGACCGGAGCATTTCCGTTTACATATACCCTGATGTGATCCATCACTTCAAATCCGGAATCTTTGCGCATTGTCTGGATCTTGCTGACCAGTTCCCGCACAAAGCCCTCTTCCCTGAGCTCCGGCGTCAGTTTTGTATCCAGCACAACGGTCACGCCTTTATCGGAGCTGGCCGCGTATCCGTCCACCTGCTTCATGGAGATCAGCAGATCGTCGCGGGTCAGTTCAACCGTCTCCCCGTTGACACTAAGCGTCAGAACGCCGTTTTCATGGATCGCATCGATCGCATCGTTTCCGTCTGTCTGTGCCAGTGCCTTGCGGATGCCGCCGACCAGCTTCCCGTACTTCGGGCCGACCGTCTTGAGCTGCGGCTTCAGCTCATAATCCGTCCAGGCGCGGACATCATCCTTGTACTCAACCTTCTTCACATTGAGCTCGTCCGCGATGATCGCCGTAAAGAACGAATTCAGTTTCCAGTCAGCTTTGATATACATCTGCGCCAGCGGCTGGCGGTTCTTGAGCCCCGTCGCATTGCGGCAGGACCGGCCGACCGTAACGGCGGTGAGAACATGGTCCATGTCCGCCTCCAGCTGCGGATCAATATACTTTTCCTGAGCCTGCGGATAGCGGCACAGATGGATGCTCTCCGGCGCGTTCTTGTCAACCGAACGCACAATGTTCTGATAAATCTCGTCCGTCATGAACGGGATCATCGGCGCGGCGCACAGGCAGACGTTCTTCAGGCAGGTGAAGAGAGTCATGTAGGCATTAATCTTGTCCTGTTCCATGCCCTTTGCCCAGAATCTCTCTCTGGCTCTTCTCACGTACCAGTTGGACAGATCGTCGACAAAGTCTTCCATTGCGGCGGCTGCCTCCGGAATTTTATATGCGGCAAGGCAGGAATCCGCTCTGCCGATCATCGTATTCATCCGGGACAGGATCCAGCGGTCCAGAACCGTCAGACTGTCGTAGTCCAGGCTGTACTTTGTGGGATCAAACTTGTCAATTTCGGCATACAGCGTGTAGAAAGCGTATGTATTCCACAGCGTCCCGAGGAACTTTCTCTGACCGTCCCTCACAGCCGCGCCCGAGAATTTCTTCGGCAGCCACGGAGCGGAGTTCGTGTAGAAATACCAGCGGATCGCGTCCGCGCCGTATTCGTTTAACGCCTCCATCGGGTCGACGGCATTGCCTTTGGACTTGCTCATCTTGTCGCCGTTCTCGTCAAGTACCAGTCCCATGACGATGACGTTCTTAAATGCCGGCCGGTTGAAAAGAAGCGTCGCCTCCGCGTGCAGAGAGTAGAACCACCCTCTCGTCTGATCCACCGCCTCGGAGATGAAGGATGCCGGGAACTGCTTTTCAAACAAATCCCTGTTCTCAAACGGATAGTGGATCTCCGCATACGGGCAGGCACCGGAGTCAAACCAGCAGTCGATAACCTCCGGAACTCTCTCCATAGTGCCGCCGCAGTCCGGGCATTTGAAGGTGATCTTGTCCACATACGGTCTGTGCAGCTCAACCTTCGCGTCGTTTGGATTCCCGGAGAGCTGTGCCATCTCCTGACGGGATCCCACGCAGATCTGCTTTCCGCAGTCCGGGCAGATCCAGACCGGAAGCGGTGTGCCCCAGTAGCGGTTGCGGGAAAGCGCCCAGTCCTGGATGTTTTCCAGCCAGTTGCCGAACCGCTTTTCGCCGATCGATGCCGGAACCCAGTTGATTTCCTTATTATTGCGGACCAGATCGTCACGCACAGCCGTTGTCCTGATGAACCAGGATTCTCTCGCGTAGTAGATGAGCGGCGTACCGCATCTCCAGCAGTGCGGATAGTCGTGCTCCACCTTCGGGGCGTCAAACAGAATCCCGCGCTCAGAGAGATCCTTCAGGACCTCCGGATCGCAGCTCACCGCCCCCTCGTCGATCTCGTGCTGCGTCGGCTTGCAGCGCATTCCGGCGAACTTCCCGGTCTCCGGCTTCATGCGGCCGTGATCGTCGACCATCTGCACGAACGGCGCATCATACTTGCGGCCCACCCTTGCGTCGTCTTCACCGAACGGCGGCGCAATGTGAACGATTCCGGTACCGTCCGTCATGGTCACATAGTCATCGCAGTACACGAAGAACGCCTTCTTGTGCTGCTTTGCGGCACACGCAGCGGCGCACTCGTACAGCGGCTCATACTCCTTGTACTCCAGATCCTTCCCGGCAAATGTCTCCAGCACCTCATATGCCGGCTTTCCATCCGGATTTCTCTTTTTATCGGAAGCAAGAGGTCCCAGGACCTTGTCAAGCAGCGGCTCTGCCAGATAATAGGTGAATCCGTCGACACACTTTACCTTCACGTAGGTGTCTTCCGGATTGACGCAAAGGCCGATATTGGACGGGAGCGTCCACGGTGTAGTCGTCCATGCGAGGAAATACGCATCCTCCCCCTTCACCTTGAAGCGCACGATGGCCGTACGGTCCTTGATCGTCTTGTAGCCCTGTGCAACCTCGTGAGAGGAGAGCGGCGTGCCGCAGGACGGGCAGTACGGAACGACTTTGAAGCCCTTGTAAAGCAGTCCCTTGTTCCAGATCTCCTTGAGCGCCCACCATTCAGACTCGATGTAGTCGTCATAGTAGGTTACATACGGGTTGTCCATGTCGGCCCAGAATCCGACCTGACGGGAGAACTTCTCCCACATTCCCTTGTATTTCCAGACAGACTCCTTGCACTTTTTGATGAACGGCTCGATCCCGTACTCTTCGATCTCATCCTTGCCCTCGATGCCGATCTCTTTCTCGACTTCAAGCTCAACCGGCAGTCCGTGCGTATCCCAGCCTGCTTTTCTTGGAACCTGCTCGCCCTTCATCGTGTGATAGCGGGGGATGAGGTCTTTGATGCAGCGCGTCTCGACATGGCCGATGTGCGGCTTGCCGTTGGCGGTCGGCGGTCCGTCGTAGAACATGTAGATCGGGTGACCCTCATTCTCCTTCACCGACTTTTTGAAGATGTCGTTCCTGTTCCAGAACTCTTCGATCTCGGCTTCGCGCTGTGTAAAGTTGTTGTCGACTGTCACTTTACTGTACATACTACCTCCTGAAATAAAAAGCCTCCTGTCGCGATACGACAGGAGGCCAGAAGTTCACCGGTCCGATTCTTATCACGACATACCAGCATATGCGTCCCCGGTAACGGAGGGATACCGTACGGGCTTACTGAACGTGTTCAGCCCGTCTGCTCGGAAGGGATTTTCAGGATGTCTCGCAGATCAACACCGGCTCTCACCGTCCCGGCTCGCTTTCGTCTCTGCTTTGCACATGGCTGGCATCCTTACTGTCTTCGTCAACGCATTTGCATTTAATTTTAAACAGACGCACCTCTTTTGTCAACAAGAAGGCCGCTTTGTCTGCTTTACCCGCCTGACAAATGATGCTATACTAATTAAACTTATCTTAAACGATATTTGCATGAGGATGTGTACAGATATGGAAATTGTAATCGCCGGCTGCGGTAAAGTCGGATATACGCTGGCTCAGCAGCTGAGCAGTGAGGGGCATTCCGTCACGGTGATCGATCAGAGTTACGCAAAAGTGTCAGCCCTGACGGACAACGTCGACGTCATCGGTGTCGTCGGAAACTGTGTGAGCCACAAGACACTCTCGCAGGCAGGCGTTCCGGAAGCGGATCTTCTTATTGCCGTCACAGGCAATGACGAAAAGAATCTTCTGTGCTGCAGCATCGGAAAAAAGACCGGCCACGTCCGCACCATCGCGCGCGTGCGTGATCCGCTTTACAACAGTGAGATGGCTTTCCTGCGCCGCACGTTTGAGCTGTCCGACATCATCAATCCGGAGCTGGAAGCCGCGCAGGAGATTTCCCGAATATTCCAGTTTCCTGCCGCCATCGGAGTGGATACATTTGCCAAGGGGGGCGTGGATCTTCTCACATTCCAGGTGGCTGCGGGATCGATCCTGAGCGGACTTCACCTGAAGGACTTCCGCCGGCAGATTCACTCGCACATTCTGGTGTGCATGGTATCCCGGGACGGAGAGGTCACAATCCCGGACGGCAGTTTCTGCCTGCAGGCCGGAGATCTTGTCAGCATCGTCGCGGATAGAAGCTCCGCCGCCGCGTTTTTTGAAAAGATCGGCGTTGTGCGCAGCCGTATCCGCAACGTTATGATAGCGGGCGGCGGCAAGATTTCTTATTACCTTATTAAAGATCTCCTTTCGTCCAATATCTCCACGACGATCATCGAAAACGACCCGGCCCGCTGCGATGAGCTGACAGAGCTGTTCCCGGAGGCAACCGTCATTCTGGGAGACGCGACGGACCAGAATCTGCTGCTGGAGGAGGGCCTGTCCTCCACCGACGGATTTGCGTCGCTGACCGGCATCGACGAGGAGAATATTCTGCTTTCCCTGTATGCCAACCGCATAAGCTCCGACACGGCCAAGACCGTCACAAAGATCGGCCGCCTTTCGTTTCAGAGCCTCATCGACAATCTGGACATCGGGAGTGTCATCTATCCGCAGGACCTGGTTGCCTCACACATCATCCGGTTTGTGCGCTCTCTGGATCTTTCCATGCGCCGCAAGAGCGGCAGCGCTTCTTCTTTTGAAACGCTCTACAAGCTGGCCGGCGGCAAAGCCGAGGCACTGGAATTCCGGATCACGGAAAAATCCCCGGTCGCAGGCATTCCGCTCAGTCAGATGAAAATCAAGCCGAATGTAATGATCGGCTGCATCTACCGTCACGGCACGATCATCACGCCTTCCGGCTCCGATCACCTGGAAGAAGGCGATTCCGTCATCGTCGTGACCACCGGCGTGAGAATTCTCGATATCTCAGACATACTGGAAGCGTAACACAGGAAAAATGAACATCAAAAATATCATCTACATACTCGGCTACATCATTCTGTTCACCGGAGCCTTTTTTGTCCTGCCGTTTTCAACAGGACTTCTCTACCACGAGATGGGGGCCGCACTGCTGTATCTGGGTCTTGGAATTCTGTACATGGCCATCGGTGGGATGATTCTGCATTTCCGTCCTAAGACGCGCAGTCTCTTCTCCCGGGACGGCGCCGTTGCGGTTGCGCTGGGCTGGATCATCATGTCCCTTCTTGGTGCCGTTCCTTTCACCGCCCTAGGCGAAATCCCGTCCTACATTGACGCGGTCTTTGAGACAGTTTCCGGGATCACGACGACCGGCTCCTCCATCCTCACCAATGTCGAGGCTCTCTCCCACGCCAGCCTGTTCTGGCGCTCCTTCACTCACTGGGTCGGAGGCATGGGTGTGCTCGTACTGATCATGGCCGTCTTCCCGATGATGGGCGGATACGACATGAACCTGATGAAGATGGAGAGCCCCGGGCCTTCCGTCACGAAATTTGTGCCGCACATCAAGGATTCCGCAAAGATCCTCTATTCGCTGTATTTTCTTATCACAATGGCACAGATTATCTGTCTGCTCATCGCGCGCATGCCGCTCTTTGACACGCTGAGCATCACATTCGGCACGGTCGGCACCGGCGGCTTCGGAATCCGGGCGGACAGCTGCGCCTCCTATACAACCGCGCAGCAGTATATCATCAGCATTTTCATGATTCTCTCCGGTATCAATTACACGGCGTATTTCCTTATCGCAAGCCGGAAGTGGAAAGCGGCCCTGAAACTCGAGGAAGTCCGCTGGTACCTGATCATCATCGCGGTGAGCACGGCGCTCATCTGCCTGAATATCCGTCAGATGTTCCCGGATTTTGAGCAGACCTTCCGGGCATCGCTCTTTGCCGTATCCACAATCATCACGACAACCGGATACGCGACGGTGGATTTCAACCTCTGGCCGTCCTTCTCGAAGTTCATCCTCTGTCTTCTCATGGTCATCGGCGCCTGCGCCGGGTCAACCGGCGGCGGCCTGAAGGTATCCCGCGTTCTTCTTCTGACACGCGGTCTTAAAAACGAACTGTCGCTGATCGTCCATCCCCACGAGAGACGAATCGTGCGCATGGACGGCGAAAAAGTGGAGAGCTCCACGATCCGCAACACGCAGGTCTATCTGACTGCGTATACGCTTATCCTGTCGCTCTCCATTCTGATCGTCAGCCTGGATAATTTTGATTTTGAGACAAATGTGACCGCCGTTCTGGCGACCTTCAACAACATCGGACCGGGCCTTGCCGGCGTCGGCCCCACATCCAATTTCAGCGCTTACTCTCCGCTTTCGAAAATCGTGATGATCTTTGACATGCTGGCCGGGCGCCTTGAAATCTTTCCTCTTCTGATTCTTCTGTACCGCAAGGCCTGGAAGAAGCACTGATCTTCCGTTACTCTGCAAGCTGTACGGCGGCCCGGTTGTTCTCATCCGCGGCCGCCGGTATTGTTATGTAGTAGTATTCTTTGCTGTTGTTAATCTTCGCCCTCAGCACATACACGTCGCGCACATATCCTTTGCTGTCCGTGCCATGCGTGACGCTGAGCTTGTCGATCTTGATATTCTCGATCGGATTCGTGCGCTGGTTCCATTCGGAAATCTGAAAGTAGCCGCTGCGCACCAGCAGGCGGATCTGAGACGGTGTCAGAATCTCTTCCTCACCGATCTCATTCCCCTGCACAACCTGATTGTCGATGCCAAGGAACTGTACCGATGTGCGGACATCGCCGGCAAAGTAAACGGTAAACTTCCCGCTGCTCAGATTCCCGGCATCGTCGCTGCTGTAAATCGTGAAGGTGTATGAGCCGTCGGAGTTGTCCCGGAAAGCGGCGTCATCCGGCAGGGTGAATCCGTAACGTTCCAGTTCCTGACGCACTCTCGCCTCTTTCATGGTCGCTGCCGACGAGCTGATGCCCGAAAAATCGCCGCCATTTGCCGTCGGATAGAAGGTATAGCGCATCCCATTCAGCTGGATCTTCATGGTAAAACGTCCGTCGTCCGTAGCGACCGTTGTGACGCCGTCACTCGACTCCAGACTCCAGTCGTCCGCCGTCTCGCCAAATGCTTCGAAAATCTGCCCGGCGAGCTCAAACGCCTCTGCCTCCGTCCCTTCGTGCGTCTGAAAAATCCCGGAAACCGTCTTTTCCGGATCCTCCATCTGCGTCTCCGGAACTTCCCAGGAGATATACATCGTATAAGTTTTCTGCGGGTACAGCACGGACGTTGCGAAATTCCCGTATGGCTTCATCCGGTAGGCGGCCAGGATCACCGTGCCCGCGCCGATGCAGATGAAAACAGGCGTCAGACCGAACAGAATCCGCCGGAAAAGAGGACCTCGCCGGAAGCGCACCACGGATCTTGCGATATAGTACAGCCCGCACCCGATCAGGCTTCCGAGCGTGTTGTCCACGATGTCGTCGATCTCCGCGATTCCCGTCATCGAATAGTACTGATACACCTCAATGGCAAAGGAATACAGTGCACACACAAACACCACCGGCAGAGCCATGGAGAGTTTCCGGTGGCAGCCGGAAATAAAGAATCCGAGAGGTACGAACAGCAGGATGTTCAGGACAATATTCTCCCACTGGGGTACAGACACACTGCTCCAGGCCTGGTAGTAGGATTCCAGAAATCTTCCGAACGGCTCCGCGTACGAAGCGTCCCGCGAGCAGGTCAGAACGATGATGATGAAGCCCCAGGTGAGGGCCAGAACCGGAAAGGCTGCCCGGACAGGCCGCGCCTCTGCCGCCGGATCAAAGCGGCGCACCGCCAGAAGAAATATCAGCATATAAATGCCGGCGGCAGCAAGCGCAGCTCCGCATCCGGCCATCAGAATCAGGTACAGCGGAAAGGTGTAGTTTCCGACTGTAACCAGTGAACTCATACTGCTGACAATTCGTTCCGTCATCTGTTCTTAGTCTCCCTTACTTCACAAGCCCGAAGTATGTAACGATCGCCTGCGCGTCGGCATCAGCAAGCTTCTGAAGATTGTCCGTCCCGTTTATCCGGTTCAGATCCTCCTGATTCGTAATAAACCCGTGCTCCACGATGACCGCCGGCACGTGATGGAGCTTCGCGTGATGCAGAATCGCGTAATAATCCGAACGGCTGCCGTCCGGGTATGTCTGCTGCTCCGGCTCCACGTCGTCCGTCATATCCTTTGTCTGAAATCCCTTGTTGGCAAATCCCAGCGAAGACAGATTCGAGAGAATCATTCCCCCCAGCTCCTGCCCCATCTGGTTGTACGTCGGCTCATAGTTGGTGTTCTGCACCAGAATCATCGAACCATTTGCCGACTCGTCTCCGGAGCCGGAATTAAAATGCAGGGAAATCATGAAATCGGCGCCGATCTCCTCCGCATATGCGCAGCGCGCCCGGTTGTCCTCGACAGACCCTCCGGCATCCGGATACGGACAGGCCGAAGTCTCCCGCGTCATATATACTTCCACGTTGCTGTACTGCTGCAACTCTTCCTTCAGCATCTCCCCAACCTGCAGCGTCAGGTCCTCTTCCTTCACGCCGCCGATTCCGGTGGCGCCGGGATGCGCGGAGTCGTGGCCCGGATCAATCAGCAGGACTACCTTTTCAGAAGCCGCAGCAGAAGCAGATTCCGTACTTTCCGCTGTATCAGCCGTCGCCGTCTGCGTGCCTGCGCTTCCGGATTCGCACCCGAAGAGCGTGCCCGCCATTACCAGGCACACAAATGCGCCGGTCATTTTTTTCCAAAGTTTCTTTGTATTCATGTCTATCCGTTATCCTTCTTTTTCCAGCGAGACCAGCTCGTATGATTCCAGCACGTCGTTCCGGTAGATCAGATTCATCCGGAAGAACAGCTTTTCATCCGAGAGAAGGTACGGCAGGAACTTCCGGTCCCCTTCCCACAGATTCAGTTCTTCTATTCTTTCTTTCGGAATCCACTCCGCGACACCCTCGCTGCAGGGAATCTGCGTCCCGCTGAAATCACTGCTCTTGAAAAAATACACCCGCTCAAAAACCTCGTCGTAGTGAAAATCCACAATTCCGGCTTTCTGCAGGCTCCCTACGGTAAAGCCGGTCTCTTCGAGGACTTCCCGCCGGATACACATCTCCGGCGTCTCGCCTTCCTCGATGTGACCGCCGATCCCGATCCATTTGCCGTGATTCAGATCGTGCTCTTTCGTCACTCTGTGCAGCATGAGGATCCGGCCGCCGCGCTGCAGATATATGCAGGTTGTCTGCGTCATAGAACACCTCCGGACAGGCCGAAGCGCTGTCTGAGGTAACATTTTATCATACCGGAGAGAAATTTCCCACACCGTAAGGGTCTTGTTTCCCGGAAAAATGAGTCTATACTGGAAAGACGGCGTCAGCCAGGGAGGAAAAATGGGCTATTATTTCAGACATTACACAGATCTTTCCATAACCGGACCGTTCTTTCTGGTCGTTCTGGCCGGCATGTTCATCGTTCTTGCGATCATCGCCCTCATCGCCAGACGCAGCGGAAAGACAGAGTATGAACGGACCAGACGGAACGGACACACAAAACAGATAACCAGAAAACAGCTGAACCGAGCGAATACCCGGATTTTTCTGGACAGATTTTACGAACTGGTGTTTTCGAGCACTTCTGTCCTGTTGATGATGTTCACCTATATCTGCATCAAGAACATGATCTACGAAGGGCAGATTAAAGAACCATTTACCACCATCTGGAGCGACTGGGAGAATTTCTTCCTGCTGTTTCTGATTCTGTTCTCGGTTTTCATAACGATATTCTTTGATCACGTGGTCGTCAGGATCCGCTCGCTCACCCCCGATGCCATGGCCAACATCCGGCTCAGCTCATCGGTCTACATCCTGATCCTTCTCATCGCGATCTATATCGGCTACGGGGAACACGCGTACATGAACCTGATCTTCATGATGAGCGCCATGGTGGCCGGCCGCTTCATATATTTTGATTTCACCATCAAAGACTTCAAGCGGCTGTGCGCCGGAGTCGGCGAAAGCATGCCGTTTATCGGACTGCTTCTTGCCTACTCCGGACTGCTCAGCTTCTACGGTTTCCAGACCAAAGTGCTCATCAGCGCCTACGGCATCATCATCAGCCTCTTCATCGAGCATCTCTTTATGTGCGCCGGTATCCTACTCATCGAGCGCACACCGATTCACCGGCTCTTCTGCTGAATATGTTTAAAGTTCCGACAGGTTCCCGTTCTGCAGAGCCTGAAATGCGGCGTCCGTGCCACCTTCAAAGGTGAAGCATCGGATGCCGTTTTCTTTTAAGACCGCCAGCTCGCGCGGCAGAAAACGCTTCGCCACGACTATCTTCACCTTTAATTCCATCAGCATGTCCTTCAGCTCATCCCACGGCCTCTCCCCCACGGACAGCATCTGCTTCATCCGGTTCTTCCCGTTGACAAATGAGAAATAATTCAGATACCGGCACTTTGAGAGCACACCGACACTCCCGTCTGCGTCATTGACAATCACCGCATAGTAGGCAAATGGCATTTTTGTATCCATAGCGTTTTTCTCCTTTTCGTTATTTTATTCTAACTTATCAAAGAGTTGTGCAACTGTAAATAGTATATGCTTATTTTGTTCTTGACCTTTTCCGGCTTTATGTTATGATTTGTCTGTTTGATATAACAAACTTCTGTAAGTGACTAACAATTTTGATGTTGCACGCGCAACTTCAATTGCAGAAGCTGTACTTTGATGTGTCTTATGCGAAGAAGAAGGTGAAGAAATGCCGATCGCATTTGCAGAAATCGGGCAGCCATTTGTCATAAGCCGTATTGCCGGCAGTGATGCTGTCCGTCATCATCTCACGGAGCTGGGCTTTGTCCCGGGAACGACCGTGACGGTGGTGTCAGGTGTCGGAGGAAACCTGATTGTCAGGGTCAAGGACGCGCGGGTCGCCATTGACCGCGGACTTGCCATGAAGGTTTTTTCATAAACCGCCCCGGCGGATAAGTACGAAAGGAAGAAGGAGGAGAGACTGGTTATGCGAACTCTGGGAGACGTAGCAGTCGGAGAAACATGCGTTGTAAAGCGGCTCCACGGCGAAGGTCCGACAAAGCGGCGCGAAACCAAAGGCACGCAAGAAGGAGGATTTTATGGCAGAAATTCGAATTGCCCTCGCCGGCAACCCAAACTGCGGGAAAACAACGCTGTTCAACGCGCTCACCGGTTCCCGCCAGTATGTCGGAAACTGGCCGGGTGTAACGGTTGAAAAAAAAGAAGGAAAACTGAGAGGACGCGATGACGTGATCATCCAGGACCTTCCCGGTATCTATTCACTCTCCCCGTATACACTGGAGGAACTTGTTTCCAGAAAATATCTGGTCGAGGAGCGGCCGGACGTCATCCTGAACATCATCGACGGTACAAACATCGAGCGCAACCTGTATCTCACCACACAGCTCATGGAAGTCGGCATCCCCGTCGTCATGGCCGTGAACATGATGGACATCGTCCGCAAGAACGGCGACTCGATAAACATCCACAAACTCTCCGAGAAGCTGAACGCTCCGGCAATTGAGATTTCCGCCTTAAAGGGCGAGAACATTCAGGAAGCCGCAGATCTTTGCATCCGGACAGTACAGGAAAAGAAAGCATACAAAAACCCGGAATTCTTCACAGGCGTCGTACAGGAATCCCTGAACGGCATTGAGAAGGATCTCGGCAGCCAGGTGGATCCGGCGCTCGGCCGCTGGTACGCGGTGAAGATCTTCGAGCGCGACAAGAAACTCGCCTTGGAAAAGACATTCACCAGAGTCCAGCTCTCCGACATGGAGCGGTACATCGAAAAGGCCGAGAAGGAACTCGATGACGACTCCGAGAGCATCATCACCAATCAGAGGTATGAGTACATCGCCGGCGTTGTGGCTGCGGCCGTAAAGAAAAAGGGCGCAAAACACAGCATGACAGTATCCGACCGGATCGATCGGATCGTCACCAACCGCGTGCTCGGCCTTCCGATATTTTTCTGCATAATGCTTCTCATCTATGCACTCTCGATGGGCGGCGCCAATGGTGACTTCGGCTCCGGCATCGGCATCGGAACCATCGGAACCAACTTCCTGAACGATACGTTTTTCGGCGAATGGGTACCCGGCTGGGTTGACGCGCTTCTGCTGAATGTGCTTCACCTGTCCGACTCCGGCATTGCCTACAGTCTGATCCAGGACGGCATCGTCGCCGGTGTGGGATCCGTGCTCGGATTTGTTCCGCAGATGATCGTACTGTTCTTCTGCCTCGCCATCCTGGAGGACATCGGATATATGGCCCGCGTTGCCTTCGTCATGGACCGTATCTTCCGTCAGTTCGGCCTTTCCGGGAAGTCCTTCATCCCGGTTCTCGTCGCCGTCGGATGCGGTGTTCCGGGCATTATGTCAACCCGGACCATCGAAAATGACCGCGACCGCAAACTCACGATCATGACGACGACCTTCATTCCGTGCGGCGCCAAGATGCCGATCATCGGACTGATCGCCGGCGCGATGTTCGGCGGCAGCTCTCTCATCGCCGTGAGCGCGTACTTCATCGGCATGGCTTCGATCGTTCTCTCCGGAATCATTCTGAAGAAATTCAAGGCATTTGCCGGCGAGCCGGCTCCTTTCGTCATGGAGCTTCCGGCTTACCATGTTCCTTCCATGAAAAATGTGCTCCGTGCCACCTGGGAGCGCAGCTGGTTTTTCATCAAGAGAGCCGGATCGGTCATCGTTCTCTCGACGATTCTCATCTGGTTCCTGCAGAGCTTCGGCGTTGTCAGCGGTCATTTCACCTATATCAGCGACAATGTCTGGGATACGTTTACGGAAGATGAGACACAGGTTTCCGCTCTCGCCGCAAAGATGAACATTCCGGAGGATGAGCTCTCATCCACCGATGTCTCGCTGCTGGCGGATGTCGCACAGCCTGTATCCGTGATCTTCACACCTCAGGGCTTCAACTCCTGGCGTCCGACCGTTGCCACGATTTCCGGTCTTGTCGCCAAGGAAAATGTCGTCGGCACCATCGGGGTTCTCTACAACTACGATGATTCCGAGGAAGAACTTGATGAGAACGGCACGCAGATCTGGACGAAATTCGCAGCGGATTTCACGCCGATCTCCGCATTCGCGTTCATGCTCTTCAACCTGCTGTGCGCTCCGTGCTTCGCGGCAATGGGTGCCATCAGGCACGAGTTGAATAATCAGAAGTGGACGCTGGCGGCCATCGGATACATGTGCCTGTGGGCTTACTGCGTATCCGCGATGTTCTACCAGATCGCAGGACTTGTAACCGGGACTGTCGCCTTCTCCGGTCTCACCGTAGTGGCCTTCGCTCTGCTGGCCCTGCTTGTCTACCTGCTCTTCCGCAAGGGATACAAGCCGGATGAAACGATCCGCAATCTCACCTCTGTGGAGGCAGCCGGAGACTGAAACCCGCCGGTACAAGGCACCGATATTGTAACGTCTGCAGGCCCTGCCAAAACGGCAGGGCCTGTGTTATCATCAGTAATGAGAAGGAGGTATACTTTTATGCCATCCGTACTTGGCAACCTGATCGCGCTGGCGCTCGTAGCGCTTCTGATCTTCGTGTGTGTCCGCTATCTCATCACCCACCGTCACGAGGGGTGCACGGGAAACTGCGGGTCCTGCGGCGGGTCCTGTTCATCCGAAAAACGAATGAGCGAAGAAAGGCTGGCCCGTGCCGTCAGGAAACATGAGAAAGAGCATCTGTAAAACAGAATATGTCTGAACCAAAAGAACTGCCGCATCCGGAAAATGGTCCGGGCGGCAGTTCTTTTTCAGTCTGTTCTCTTTTCTTTGTTTCTGCTTTCAGTAGATGCTCTTAAGCCGGCCCTTGCGGTAATCACGGATCGCAGCACCCGGACCGCCGTCAAAGGTATACGCCTGTATTCCGGCTTCTTTAAGCTGCGCGAGATCCCGGGGAAGAAATCTGGCTGCGATAACGGCATCTGCGGAGAGTTCCCGCAGCATCCGGATGCGCTCCTGCGTCTCCGAATTCTCCGGGAAACGAAGCATCTGCTTTTTCAGGATTTTACCATCCCGGACACCGTAAAGCTCAAAGTGGTCAATCTTCTCAAAGTCCGGGATCGGGCCGCCGCCGGGAAATCCGACGACGACAAATTCCGTTCCCTCTCCCTTGGAGATGACACGGCTCTTCTCACGGTCAAACAGATGAAACATCAATCAGTACTCCTCATACGGCTGAATGCTGCATGCTGCACCGAAGTACAGAATGTAGAACGCCAGCACGGCCACCTGAAGCAGGCTTACATCCAGGAAGAAGCTGCTAAGAAGCGCTGCAATCAGCACGATGGAAAGAACCACCGAGAGCACCTTTTTCTCTTTTCTTCCGCAGATTCCGGCAAGCAGTGTCAGGACGCCGATGACGCACACCGCCGCGCCGAATGCATGCGCCGCACTCATATTCAGTCTGTCAATCCGGGCATCCCCGAAGAGTCCGCCGCCAAGCAGAGCCAGCGCCGCTCCACCGACAATCTCCAGTGCCGATGCAATGATGGAGAGGAGCGACATGACACGCATAAAGGCCGAGGTATAGTATACCGTGTTCTCCTCGTCTTCCCCTTCTTCTACGTCCTCCTCCGGTTCTTCCTCCTGCGGTATGATCCTCTGGATCCGGCGTTTTCTGACGGGTATCTGCTCTTCCTCCTGCCCGGCTGTCTGGGTTTCCCCCGTGGTTTCAGGCTCGTCCGGCTGCTGTGAAGTTCCCGGCTGCACATCCTGTGCGGCCTCCTGCTGCTGCGCCGAAGCCTGAGACGGCGCTGCTGCCTGTCGGCTGTTCGTCTCGTCAATATCAAGTGCCTCAAAGACCGTCGTCAGGTCTCCGTCCTGATCGCGGTCTGTTTCATCATTCGAAGGGATATCGCGTTCCCGTTCTTCCAGTTCTTTAAAACCCATTTGTCCTCCTTTGCTGCTGCAAAGCGGTACCACATGCTTTGCCTGGTTATACAGACATACAGATTATACCATATCCGCAGGATCTCATAAAGTTCATTGTGAGGCCGTTTCAGGACTTTCCAAGTTTCTTCCGGATCGCTCCGGCGACATCGGTTCTGTCCATCTGCGGCGTTCCGATTTTGCGCAGAGCCGGCCAGTGCCGCCAGATCATGAGAAGCAGCAGCACAAGGGAAAGTACCCCGGCCTCATATCCCTCCCGAACCCACATGCACACGGTAAATACCGCCGGGATAACCACGGCGCCTGCGGCCAGAGACTGTGTGGCAAGTACAACCATCATGCCGGAAATCATCGATAGAAACCCGAAAAGCGGCGAAAAAAGCGTTATTCCCGCACACGTCGTGGCCACGCCCTTGCCGCCCCGCAGTTTCAGCCAGAACGGAAAGTCGTGTCCCAGCGTGACGCCCAAAGCCGCCCACAGCACGCAAATGTGGCCCAGGCGGCCGCTAAAAAGCAGCCACGCCAGGACCACACCTAAAACAGTCTTTCCTATGTCACCGGCCAGCACCAGAATGCCGGGACCAATCCCAAGAGCGGCCATCACATTGGCCATTCCGGGGTTTCCGGTCGCTCCGACCTCGCCGGCCGGTTTTCCGGCCACCTTCCGGCACACCACCTCTGCCGTGATGAAGCACCCGCAGAGATATCCGATGATCAGGCAGCCGATTCTCTCAGCCATCGCTTTTTCCTTCTTTCCCGTATCTGTGATTCTCATTGTACGACAATCCGGTCAGCGGGAAAAGAGGGACAGGCCGCTTCAGGCAAATGCCGCCTTGAACGCCTGATCCAGATCCTCAACAATGTCCTGAGCATTCTCGGTGCCGATGGACAGGCGGATGGTGCTCGGGCGGATGTTCTGCTCCTCAAGCTCCTTCTCGGAGAGCTCAGCGTGTGTCGTGGTCGCCGGATGAATAACAAGCGACTTTACGTCCGCCACGTTGGCAAGATCGGAGAAGATCTTCAGGTTGTCGATGAAGCGGAATGCCTCCGGCTGTCCGCCCTTGATATCAAAAGTGAAGATGGAACCGCCGCCGTTCGGGAAGTACTTCTCGTACAGCTTGTGGTCCGGGTGATCCGGGAGCGACGGATGGTTGACATGTGCCACATACGGGCTTTTCACAAGGTAATCCAGAACCTTTTTCGTATTCTCCCAGTGGCGGTCAAGCCGCAGAGACAGGGTCTCGGTGCCCTGCAGAAGCAGGAAGGCATTGAACGGAGAGATCGTCGCGCCCTCGTCGCGCAGGATGATAGCACGGATGTACGTCGCGTAGGCCGCCTTGCCGGCCGCCTGTACGAAGGATACGCCGTGATAGGACGGATTCGGCTGTGTGAACTGCGGATATTTGTCGGAGGCGCTCCAGTCAAAGCTTCCGCCGTCCACGATGATGCCGCCCAGCGTCGTGCCGTGACCGCCGATGAACTTGGTCGCGGAGTGAACCACAATGTCCGCCCCGTACTCAAACGGGCGGATCAGGTACGGCGTGCCGAACGTGTTGTCCACCACGAGCGGAAGGCCGTGTCTGTGCGCGATTTTCGCAATCTCTTCGATGTCCGGAATGTCCGCGTTCGGGTTGGTCAGCGTCTCGATGAAGATGAGCTTCGTCTCCGGGCGGATCGCCGCCTCCACCTCTTCCAGATTTCTTGTGTTGACAAATGTCGTCTGAATCCCGTAAACCGGCAGCGTGTGCTCCAGAAGGTTATAGGAGCCGCCGTAGATCGTTCTCTGAGCAACCACATGATCGCCGGCGCCGGCAAGAGCGGTGATGGCATAGGTGATCGCCGCCGCGCCGCTTGCGACAGCCAGGCCAGCGACACCGCCTTCAAGCGCTGCGATTCTCTTTTCAAGCACATCCTGGGTGCTGTTTGTGAGACGGCCGTAGATGTTGCCGGCGTCTCTCAGGCCAAAACGGTCCGCCGCGTGCTGCGCGCTGTGGAACACGTACGATGTAGTCTGATAGATCGGAACGGCTCTGGAATCGGTCGCCGGATCAGCCTGCTCCTGTCCTACATGAAGCTGAAGTGTCTCAAATCTGTATGCCATCCTCGTAAACCTCCCTGAATGTCTGGAAACGGCGCAGCTCCTGTTTGCCCGCGGCCGTCATTTGTTTTCGGATGACAAGATAGTAAATCAACCTTTCAGCTGTGTCCAATACAAAAAATAAGAGCTTTGTGATAGTTTCAGTCTATAACATGTATCCGCCGCACACACAGCACGCCGGCTCTGTGCGGCAGATGCACCTTCCCGGCCGGACTCTCCGCTTTTCCTGCTTCTCCCGCTTTTCCCGGTGTCCCTGTTTCATCCGGATACAGCGTGAGGATGAGCCGGCAGCTTTCTTTCTTCAGGAGTTCCCGGTCCAGAGAAGACAGGCCAACTTTTATCTCCCGCGACAAGCCGCCGGGGATTTCCGCTTTTTTTCTGCCGCCTGGCGTCTCAAGCCTGCCGCTAACGGCCGTGTACCGGAAGCTAAGCCAGATCTCTCCCATGCCTTCCGGGAGATCCGTAAGCAGAATTTCGGCACGTTTCCCGCCTGGAACAGATAGCTCATCCGGCAGCGCCGTTACCTGTACTTTCGGATTCACCGGTGCGAATCCCCGTGCCACGACCCGCATCTTCGGGTAGGTGATAAGCGACAGAACCGCCTTTTCCCCGGATGGCGCCGGAAGCAGAGCATCATATCCTCCCTTTCCGTCTTCTGTCACCTGTGCATTGCCGGTGATGAGTTCCTCGCCGTCTCTGGTCACGATCTTTTCTGCCGCTTCAGCCTCCTTTTCCGCAAGCAGGAGGATACGATCCTTTCCCATACTGCCGCCGATTGTGAAGTCAGCATCAGGCCTAAGCCCCGCATCCACGCTCGCACTGATGAGCCCCGCGTATCGGGCCGGCCCCGCCACTTCCGGTCTTTTCCCTTTTTCTCTGCCAAAGACATACAGGTCTCCGCCGCCCGCGGCTCCCCGCAGGACCTCACAGAGCGAGTCTTCGGTCAGAATCACAGCGCCACCGGTTCTGACAACGCTCATCAGGCGGCAGTTGCCGATCCGCGGCTGCCAGTACTCCTCCATGTCCGTCCGCGCAAGCATCGTGAAGAGCATCGCATGAAGAGCCGCGCCGTGCGACACGACAAGAATCGTCTCCTGCGTGTTTCCGTATGTTTCCAGAAGACTCTTCAGGAAATCTGACGTCCGGCTGATGAGCTGCCCGAAACTCTCTGCCCCCTCCGGTGCCTGGTACGCCTGCGGATGGTACGCGAAATTGCGGTGATTCTCCGACATCTTTCCCGAGAGCTTCGGGTCAAAGGAGTAAAACGTCCCCTCGTCCGGCCCGAAACTCATCTCAAGGAGCCGCTTATCCTCCGTGATCCCCTCTCCTGTCAGTCCGGACACGATCTGAGCCGTCTGCCTTGCGCGGATGAGCGGACTCGTGAACACTCTGTCAAACGTGATTCCTTTTGCCGCCGCCCGGGCTGCTTCTTTTTCTGCCTGCCGGATCCCTTCCGGATTCAGCGGAATATCGGTCTGTCCCTGCAGCCTGTGCGAGGCATTCCAGTCTGTCTGTCCGTGTCTGAGTAAATACAGTCTCATTTCGTCTTCTTTTCTGTCAGTTTCCCCACGCAGGTATAAGCCGCCGCGCACACAGCCACAGCCGGCAGCGTGCTGCCGCATGGAATGTCAAGTGTCATAAAATACCGGTACAGAAGGAATCCTGCAATCCACACCAGCAGTGCCGGCCAGGTGAAGCCTCTGCGCTCATCGCGGTTCTTCAGAATATAGTAATCCGCAATCTGCACGCCGATCATCGGGGCAAAGACCGATCCGATGAAATACAGGAATCCCGTGATGTCATCCATGGGAAATGCAATCGCAAGCACAGACCCGGCAACAGTCACCGCGACGGCCGTCCATTTCCCTGAGATTCTGGACGAGAGTGACTCGGCGGAGATTCCGGCCGACATGGCATCCAGAAACGTCGTGGTCACCGTCGAAAAGATGATGATGACAAGCCCTGCGATGCCCAGGCCTGCGCGGACCATGATCGCGGCGATATCCGTCGTCCCGGCAAAGCCTGCCGCTCCCATTCCGATCAGAAACATCCAGCAGCTCACCAGTCCATACGTGACCGTGCTCACAATGGCAGCCGGACGAGGCTTTTCTGCTTCTCTCGTATAATCGCTGATGCACGGAAGCCAGGAAAGCGGCATCGATGCGGACAGCTCCACTGCTGCTCCAAAGCTCATGGCCTGCGCATCTGCAGCAGGGAACGCACCGCCCCTGAAGATCACGGTGCAGAGCACGACGGTCAGGATAAACAGGGCACTCATCGCCACGAGATTCAGTTTCCCCAGATTTTTCACACCGATGAGAATCCAGATGATGATCAGGGCGCCGATGCAGATGCACCAGATCCAGGATCCGACCGGAAGTGCGCCGACAGCCGCAAGGGCGCCGTCATAGATCATGATCGCCGTCCAGCCCGCCAGCTGGATGATGTTTAAAATCACAAAGAGCAGCCCGCCCTTCGCACCGAAGGTCTGTTTCACCGTCTCCATCGAGCTTCGGCGCTCAAGCCCGCCGATGAGGCCGGCCAGGTACAGCAGAAAGCAGCCGATTATATGGCCGAGAATAATCGCAGCCAGGCCCTTTCTAATTCCAAGCGGCGCGAAGTATGTTCCGGTCAGAATCTCTGCCAGCGACACACCGGCACCAAACCATATCAGCCCGTTTTCAAAAAGCGAAGTCCTTTTCTCTGTGCTCACTTCCCGGCCTCCTGTGCAAAGTAACCGTTCAGGTCAAACGCGTGATTCATCGGGCCGCTGCCCTTTCCGAGATCCAGCATCGCCGCAAGAGCACCTGAAATATATTCCTTCGCCCGCCCGACGGAAGCCTTCAGATCAAATCCCTTGGCGAGATTGGCCGCGATGGCACTTGAAAGCGTGCATCCGGTGCCGTGCGTATTCGGGTTGTCGATCCGTTTCCCTTCAAACCAGAAAGCCCCCTGAGGACCGACGAGCAGGTCATTGGCATCATTCACGCTGTGGCCGCCTTTGCACAGAACCGCACAGCCGTACGTCTCGTAAATCAGTCTTCCGGCTTTCTCCATGTCCTCTTTTGTTTTCACCGGATGCCCAGTCAGAACTTCCGTCTCGGGCACGTTCGGAGTGATGACGGCTGCGATCGGCAGCAGTTCTTTTTTCAGGGTTCCGATCGCGTCGTCCTCCAGCAGCTTTGCTCCGGATGTAGCCACCATGACCGGGTCCACAACAATATTTTCCGCCTTATACTGTCTGAGTTTCTCCACGATCACCCGTATAAGTGCCGACTCGGAGACCATCCCGATCTTTACCGCCTCCGGACGGATATCCGTGAACACCGCATCAATCTGCCGTCCGAGAAACTGCGGCGTGACATTCAGAATTCCCGTCACGCCCGTCGTGTTCTGGGCCGTCAACGCTGTTATGGCGCTCATTCCGAAAACGCCGTTCATGATCATTGTCTTGAGGTCAGCCTGAATTCCCGCGCCGCCGCTGGAATCACTGCCCGCTATCGTCAGTGCTGTATGCATGTTTCACCTTCTGTATGTATTTGCATCAAATCCAAGATCCTTCGGCAGGTACTTGTTCCCGGCAAGCCCCGAAGAGGCCGCAAAAATCGGCTGGCTTCCGCGGTATCTGACCGGCACCCCGTCCGCGTCCGTCACGCTTCCCCCTGCCTCCGTGACAATGAGGGCTCCGGCCGCATAATCCCAGAGGTGCAGCTTCCACTCAAAGAAAAGACCCGATGTCCCGCAGGCCACCTGGCACAGGTCCCACGCTGCCGTCCCGGTGTTGCGGACATCAATGCAGCGGTCCATATAGAATAAGGTCGTCTCCATCGCCAGCCGGTGCATGTCAAGATCATACGGCGTGGAGCCGAAGATCACCAGGCTTTTCGCAAGCGGATCATCCGAGCAGTGGATCGGCCTGCCGTTTAAGCGCGCACCGCACCCCTTTTGGGCCTCAAACAGCATGTCCTGATACGGATTGTACACGACGCCGAAAAGCGGCTGGCCGTCCTCAAGCAGCCCGCAGGAAATCACCGACGGGCGGAATCCCTTGATGAAATTGCTGGTTCCGTCGATCGGATCGATGACAAATGTGAGACCATGCGCGTTTTCCTCTCTGAACACGTCGTGTCCCTCTTCCTCGCCGATAAAGCGCGCGCCGGAAACGGCGTTTCCGAGTTCCCGGATCAGATATTCCTGCGTTCTCTTGTCAAATTCCGTGACATAATTCGAAAAGCCTTCTTTTTTGCTCACCGCCGATGCGATGTCTTCGGCCGACAACAGGATTTTTCCGGCTTCGCGGACAATCTGTCTGATTTTTTCTTTTACCTGCTCTTCCATGTGTTCCTCCCTTACGCTTCCGGCTTCAGACCGAACATCCGGGTGCAGATGTCTTTGCCTGTCTTTGTCCGGAAAATTTTTTCCCGCACCGCTTCGGCGGCCTTTTCCGATTCACCGTCCTCATAGAGATTTACGAGAAAATCCGCCTCAACGAGAATCTGGTAATCGTCTCCCTCTATATCGGTATATGTGTGATGGTGTCCGACGAGAAACTCCACCCTTCTGATCTGTACTTCCGGATACCCCAGATTCTGAAGCAGTGTGCGGGCCTCTTCCGGCCCCAGCTGCTCCTGGTGCTTCCCATCCGAATCCCCGTACATCTTCAGACTGTTCCGGATCCCGATGTCGTGTACGATCGCGGCTGTCTCAAGCGTCTGACGGGTCTGCTCCCGGATCCCTTCTCCCACGGCAATCAGATGCGCAAACTCGTAAACCTTCAGAAAATGCTGGATCTGTTTCGGCATTCCCGTGTCGTACCTGATCATCGCGCGGATCAGTTCTGCATTTTTATCCATCACGATTCTCCTTACCATGCAAATTCCTGTGCCCCAGGATGACACACACACATTATTTTACTACAACAGCCGGCACATGCGAACCAAAAGGCAGGGAATACTGGTATAATGTAGAAACAGGAGGAGGACTGCGGCATGAAACTCACAGATATCATCGGACCGGTGATGGTCGGCCCGTCCAGTTCCCACACGGCCGGGGCCGTGCGCATCGGAAATGCAGGAAGGCGGCTGCTGGGACAGCCGGTCCGGGAAGCGCGAATCAGTCTTCACGGCTCCTTTCTTGCGACCGGAAGAGGGCACGGCACGGACAAGGCGCTTGTCGCCGGACTTCTCGGCATGGCGGTCGATGACCGCCGGATCCCGGACAGCTTTGAACTGGCGAGGCATGCGGGGCTATCCTTTTCCATAGACGGCATCGATCTGGGAGACGCTGCACACCCGAATTCTGCAAGACTCATTCTGACCGGCGAAAGGGGACGGAAACTGGAGATGGTCGGCGCCTCCATCGGCGGCGGCCGGATCTGCATCACGGAGCTTGACGGGCTGCCTGTGAATTTTTCCGGAGACTTCCCGACGCTGATTGTTCACAACGAAGACCTGCCCGGGCACGTGGCCAGAGTGACAACCCTGCTCTCGGACTCCGGCATCAATATCGCGTACATGCAGCTCAACCGCGCCCACCGGGGCGGCCAGGCCGTCATGGTTCTGGAGTGCGACCAGGAGGTCCCGCAGGAAGTTCTCACGAGACTTCAGGCGATGGACGGCATCGTCAAGGTCACATTCCTCTCGCTCTTACCGGAAGGAGAAATGTCGGATGTATGATTCATTTGCCAGGCTGTGCGCTGATGAAAGAGAAAAGAATCGCCCGCTCTGGGAACTGATCCGCTCGGAGGACTGCGCCGAAAACGGGCAGAGTCTGTCCGACTCCTGGCAGGAGATGGAGCGGATGTACGCGGCGATGAAGGAGGAGGACCGGGACTACGATCCGGGCCGCCTCTCCAACAGCGGTCTTGTCGGGGATGAAGCCGGGCGGATGCATGCGTACCGGACAGCCGGGAGCACGATTTCCGGACCGTTTATGAGTCTTGTCATGGAACGGGCGCTCAAGATCGCGGATTCCAATGCCTGCATGCAAAGAATCGTCGCTTCTCCCACAGCCGGATCCTGCGGCGTGGTCCCGGCCGTGCTGCTCAGTATTCAGGAAGCACGAGATATTCCGGACAGGCAGATCGTTCAGGCACTGTATGTTGCCGGCGGGATCGGCGGGATCATAGCCAGCCGTGCCACGCTGGCGGGTGCCGAAGGAGGCTGTCAGGCCGAGGTCGGCGCCGCGTCCGCCATGGCCGCCGGAGCCCTCGTAAGTCTCATGGGCGGCCGTGCGCAGCAGACAGCCAATGCCGCAGCACTGGCGCTTAAAAACCTTCTGGGACTTGCCTGTGACCCGGTAGCGGGGCTTGTCGAAGTTCCCTGCGTGAAGCGCAACGTCATCGGCGCCGTGAACGCAATATCCGCCGCGGATATGACCATGGCCGGCATTGCAAGCCGCATCCCGCCGGACGAAGTGATTGACGCCATGCGCACCATCGGAAAGCGCATGGACCCGGGGATCCGGGAAACCGGAACGGGCGGACTGGCAGGCACGCCGACCGCCGTCAGAATCCGGGAACAGATAAGAGCCGCGAAGCAGGAGAAGTAATTCCTGTTTCGCGGCTCATTTTCTGCATGCGATGCATCCGCCCTGTTATTTGGAAGCGGCCTCCTTTTTTTCAAACATAGCCGATATTCTTTTGTTTACGCGCGCAAGCAGCAGGATGGCGCATATGGCAGCCACACCCTCGCCGGCCGGGAATGCCCACCAGACGACGTCAAGTGCACCCGGAAGAGTAGAAAGCGCCATGGCAAGCGGAAGCGGAACTATAAGCAGGCGCAGCAGAGAGATGATGAGCGAACTCGTGCCCGACTCCAGCGCCTGGAAGATGCCCTGCGCCGCGATGTTGATGCCGGCGGCGATAAAGCCGATGGAGATGATGCACATTGCCAGAATGCAGAGCTGTTCCGTGTCCGCGGAAAGGCCGAAGATGCCCGCCAGCTGCTTCGCAAACAGCTGCATGAGCACAAATCCGATGACCATGATGACCGTAACGTCAATCATGCCCCATTTTTCCCCTTCTGCAATTCTCTTGCGGGAACCGCGGCCGTAGTTATAGGAAATCAGCGGCGTGATCGCATCGCGGATCCCGAATCCGGCGAAGTAGATGAACTGCTGGATTTTGTAGAAAATGCCGTAGGCCGTCACCGCCGACGCACTGATCCGGCCAAAGATGATATTGACGCCGTAGGTCATGAAACTCATCAGCGCCTGCATGATTATGGCCGATACACCGATCGAGTAGATGCCCTTCACCGTGTAGCCCTCGAGCTTCAGATAGCGCAGGCCGGAAGGGATCTCCTGGTTTTTGGCGTACTGGAAGTACATCGCAAGGAGCGTCGTCACAAACTGTCCGATGACGGTGGCAATCGCCGCTCCGGCAATTCCCAGCTGCGGAAAGCCGATTAGGCCGTAGATCATGATCGGATCGAGGACAATGTTAGTCAGCGCGCCGATGATCTGTGCTGCCGTGGAAAGCTTCGTCTTACCGGTGCTCTGCAGGAGCTTCTCGTAAATTCCCCACATGATGCTGGCAATGCTTAAGGAAGTGCAGATGCCCAGATACTCCGTGGCCATCTCCAGAATGACAGGATCAGACGTCTGAGACTTCAGGTACGGCCCCATGCCGAAAAGTCCGAAGAGAACGAACACAACGTACATGATGAGCGAAAGCGTGATGCCGTTTCCGGCAGTTCTTGCCACCCCTTCGCGGTTCTTCTGCCCCAGCTGTCGGGAGAGCATGGCACCCACACCGACGCCGGTTCCGATGCCGAAAGCCACGAACAGCATCTGCACCGGAAACGCCAGTGTCAGAGCGTTGACCGCCAGCTCGCCAAGCGGCCTGGCAGCACCGTCCGTGCCCGGCATTCTGGACACAAACATGGAGTCCACGATGTTGTACATTGCCTGCAGCATCATGGAAAGCACAATCGGCAGTCCCATCGACACAAGGAGACGCGGCACCGGCTCGGTGCCCATCAGGTTTTCTTTCTGATTCACTTCTGGTTACCTCTCTTCTGGTTGTACTTGTCAAACACCAGGTGACAGAACGGCGCAGCGGCGAACATGTTCCAGAAAAACGCCATCGGGAAGTTCTTGAGAAGCTTCCAGCAGTGCCCCGAGGAAAACCTGATTGGTCATCGTGGAAAATCCCCCGACGTTCAGATTGAATCCCTCCTTGATCGCCACGTTGTACACTTCCATTCCGAAAGCCATCACATAACTCATGAGAAGTCCGAACACGACTCCCTGCACCTTTGTTTTCGGCATCTTTTTCTCCTCCAAAAGGTTAATCCTTTAAGCACAAAAAAAGAGCCACATGGAGATGTCTGCCAACGGAAGTCATGTCTTCCACACATCCATATTGCTCTTGTCTTTAAATATTCCCCGCGCCCACATTCCCGGCGCATCTGCATATTATAGCGATTTGCTCCGGAATTTTCAAAGACATTTTTCGAATTAGCTTATTGACACTGCCACATCCTGCGCTTCTGCTGTTCTCACCTGTTATTCTCTGATGCGCCGGCTTTGTCTTTGTGTTATAAAGGAATCAGAAAACACCCGTAAATTTTTCCGGAGGAGGAAAGCAAATGCTCTCAATTGACAGATCTGATTTTACCCGCATTTACTCGGCACTGATGGTCCCGTTTAACGAAGACGAAAGCGTGAATTTCAAGGCTCTCGGACAGCTCGTGGAGCGTGAGATCCGGGAAGGTGTGGAAGGTTTTTATGTGTGCGGTTCGTCCGGCGAAGGACTGCTGCTCTCCCTTGAGGAGCGGGAAAAGGTCACCGAATATGTCGTGAAGCAGGCGGCAGGCAGAGTTCCCATCATCGCACACTGCGGGACAGTCCGCACGGCGGATGTGATCCGGCTTGCCAGACACGCAAAGCAGTGCGGCTGCGCGGCTGTATCCATGATCCCGCCTTATTACTATCATTTTTCCATGACGGAAATCACGAACTATTATATGGATGTCATCCGGGCGGTTCCGGACATGCCTGTCATCATCTACAACATACCGTCGTTCACCGGTATTGAATTTAATAAAGACAACGCTCCGGAACTTCTCGCAGATCCGAATATCATCGGAATCAAGCATACGTCAAAGGATCTGTACAACCTGGAGCGCATGGCGGACGCCTTCCCGGAAAAGATTCTGATAAACGGATTTGACGAGCAGTTTCTGGCCGCTCTGTGCATGGGCGCGCAGGCGACAATCGGAACAACCGTCAACCTCTTTTATCCGCTCTTCAAGGGTATCCGCGCGGCTTTTGAAGCCAGAGACCTGGCCGCCGGCAGAATCTTCCAGCAGGATCTGAACCGGCGCATGGAGACAATCGTAAAAGTCGGGCTCTTTCCGGCGACAAAATACGGCTGTACCCTGAAAGGCACCGACTGCGGAAACTGCCGCCGCCCCTTCTCTCCCCTCACGGATGAGCAGAAGCGGCTCATCGAACAGACGGTTGCTTCTCCGTATCCAAAGGAACTTCAAAAATATATCTGACATACAGTACGTAAAAAGGACTGCTGCCATTCCCTGAAACGAATAGCAGCAGTCCCTTCTGTTTGTAGTTCTTTATAGTTTCCAGGGTTTTCCGCCGGCATCTCAGATAAGGCCCAGCTTCCGGAACCCTTCCGAATAGTCCGGTCCGTTTACCAGTCCCTTTTCGGTGATGATGCCGGTGATCAGGCTGTGATCCGTCACGTCAAAGGCCGGGTTGAAGGAAGCGTCCACGCCCTCCGGCGCCATCGGCTCACGGTACCACATCGTCTTGATTTCCTCCGGATCGCGCATCTCGATCGGGATCTGTTCCCCCGTCGGCGTCTTCGGGTCGATCGTAGAGCTCGGAGCGCAAACATAGAACGGAACACCATAATGCTTTGCGATAATGGCAAGACCGGATGTTCCGATCTTGTTGGCTGCATCGCCATTGGCCGCCACACGGTCACAGCCGACGAAAATGATCTTCACGCGGCCGGACTTCATCAGGAGCGAGGCCATGTTGTCGCACTGCACAGAGGTCGTAATGCCGGCATTGTACAGTTCAAACGAAGTCAGACGCGCCCCCTGCAGGAGCGGCCGGGTCTCGTCGCAGTACACATGCATGTCTCTGCCCTTCCAGCCGTGCTCCAGCGCAATGTACATCGGCGCCGTCGCGGTTCCGTACTTGGCTGTCGCGAGGGTTCCGGCGTTGCAGTGCGTCATGATTCCCAGCTCCTGCCCTTCTTCCTTCCGACTCTGAAGAAGGGTAAAGCCGATTTCGCCGATATTGCGGCTGATCTGCACGTCCTCGTCGCGGATAGCCTGCGCTTCTGTAAAGAGAATTTCCTTCAGCTGCGCAACCGGTTTCCCGGAATTTTTCCGGCAGACGTCATCCATTCTGTCAAGCGCCCAGAACAGGTTTACCGCTGTCGGGCGGGATGTCGCCAGATAATCCTTGTCGGATTTAAATGTTTTGTAGAATTCCTCAAAAGAGTCCGCCTTGTACTTTCCGGCAAGCACCGCCATGCCGTACGCAGCGCACACGCCGATGGCCGGGGCCCCTCTGACTCTGAGTTTCTTGATTGCCTCCCAGATTTCTTCACGGGTGTCAAGATGAATGCGCCGTATCGTCCCCGGAAGCAGTGTCTGATCGATAATATCAACATACGACCGGTCTTCCGGCAGCTTCACGGTGATGACCTTTTCAAAAAATTCGTCCAGTTTCCGGTTCATCTCTGCCGCTCCTTCAGACCATCTTCCAGGCTGTTTCAAGTGCCAGCTTCATCATATCGGTGAAGTTGTTCTGGCGCTCTTCGGCGCTCAGCGCCTCTCCGGTGAAAATGTGGTCGGATACGGTGAACATGGCCAGTGCCTTCTTATGGCAGCCCATCGCAGTCCAGTACAGACCGGCCGCTTCCATCTCGACCGCCAGAATCCCCATGTCGCGCAGTTTCTGGTTCAGATCCGGCTGCGGATAGTAGAAGAAGTCCGAAGAATACACCTGTCCGACGGTCGTGCGGATGCCGAGTTCTTCCGCAGAATCCATGCATTTCTTAAGCATCTCGTAGGTGCAGGTCGGAGCCAGAACGCCCGGTACGCCGTACGCGCTTCCGTAATTTGAATTGGTGGAAGCACCCAGTGCCACCAGGACATCGCCAACCTTCACATCCTCGCCGATGCCGCCGGCGGAACCTATGCGGATAATGGATTCAACGCCGAACTGGTCGTAGAGTTCCTTCGTGTAGATTCCCACCGACGGAATACCCATGCCGTGGCCCATGACTGAAATCTTTTTGCCCCTGTACGTGCCGGTGTAGCCGAGCATGTTGCGGACGGTGTTAAAGCACACCGGATTTTCCAGAAAATGATCTGCCACAAACTTCGCTCTCAGCGGATCACCGGGCATCAGAACGACCTTCGCGATCTCCCTGCCGTCTTCCACGGAAATACTTGCCGAACCTGACTCTTTTGCCATTTTGTATTCCTCTCTTATTATCGTATGTTTACGGATTGTTCCGCGTTTCGCACTTTGCTGAACATTTTATCATATTTTTTACATTCCCAGCAGATCGAACTGCTCGAAGGAGATCAGGACTTCGTGATCCTTCTTCGGGTTCCGGTACTTTACTTCCACCGACTTCTTTGTCTGGCTGTAATACCATCCCTCTTCAGCAGCCTCAAACTTCGGACGGTACAGGAAGTGCGGTATCTCGCGGCCGTCAAGCTGAACGAAGAATGGTCCCTTCTCCCGGTGCACCACATCCAGGCGGATGGTATTGGCCGCGGAAGGATAGCTGCCTGTCGAAGCAAACCGGATATATGTTCTCGCACCGGACTGTACGCGGATCTCCGTTCTGCGGTATACACCGTCTCTGTACGCGTTGGTCACGCCGTCGTCATCGTACAGAACAAAGCTGCTGTCGCGGTCCGGGACGATGAGAATCCCGAGATCCTTCACCGGATCCTTTGCAAGACTGCGCACCGGACTCACGGCAAATGGCACAATCGCCCCGCTCGTCAGGAACAGCGGCACACTGCTCAAATCGACCGGAACCTCGATCGTCTGTCCGCCCTCATACGGACGGCGGGTGTAGAAATCGTAATACATGCTGCCCTCCGGCAGATACACGCTCTTGCTGACAGCACCCGGATCAACCACCGGTGCCGCAAGAAGTCCGTCGCCCCACAGGAAGGTCTCTCCTTCGTTCCACGTCTTCGGGTCATTCTGGAACGCCAAAAACAGCGGCTCCATAATCGGAAGTCCCGTCTCATGCGCGCGGTTTTCCAGTGAATACAGATACGGGCTCATCTGGTACCGGAAGTGAATCGCTTTCCGGATCAGATCCTTGCTGCCGGAATACATCCACGGCTCGGTGACCGTGTTGTCGGTGTTCGTGGAGTGTATGGAGAAGCGCGGCATAAACGCGCCCATCTGAACCCAGCGCACAAACAGCTCTTCGTCCGGAGCCGGTCCGTAAAAACCGCCCACATCACAGCCGTGGTTCGCGACGCCGGAAAGCCCCATGCCCAGAATTGTGGCGATGTTGTACTTCAGCGTATCCCAGGACGTGAAGTTGTCACCGGCCCAGACCTGTGCATAGCGCTGAATGCCTGCGTGACCGGAACGGCATACGGAGAACGGGCGTTCCTTCCCGTCTGTATACTCCTCGATCGCCTCGTCTGACAGCCGGCACATGAGGTTGCTCATGACCGGTTTGAGCTCGCCGATCGTGGCGCCCTTTCCCTCAAACGAAACGCGGCAGTCCTTGTCAACCATGCTGTCATACTCGCAGTTGTCATTCCAGATCGAGCGGCAGCCGTACTGAAGAAGGCTGTCCCGGATGTAGCGCTTCCAGTTTTCTCTGGACGACTCCTTCGTGAAATCCACGAACTCACCCGGTCCGCCCCACCAGGTGCCGACACCCGGTTCTTCCGAATCGGACGCCTTCACCATCATGTCCTTCGCTTCCATCTCCTTCAGGAGCGGATGAACCAGAAGCATGCCCGGCTTGATGTTCGGCGATACAAGAACGCCGCGCTCCTTCATGCCCGCAAACCAGGCGGCCGGATCCTTGAATCGCTCATGATTCCATGTGAAGCAGCATCTCTTGACGCCCTCTTTTGTCTCAATCGCGCAGTATCCGGATGAGAGCTGGAATCCGTCGATCGGGATATCCTCCTGCTTCGCGGTGTCGGCAAATTCCGTGATCGCATCATCCGCATCCTTCGGCAGTTCCGAGTAATACATGGACGACCCGAGATATCCGAGTCCCCCTTTGGGCAGAAGCATCGACTTGCCGGTCAGATCCGTGTAGCGGCTGACAACCTCCCGTATTGAAGGCCCGGCAATGAAGAACAGGTCGATATCGCCCGCATCCGTGCAGTATGTCGAATAGTGGTGCCAGTAATTGCGCCGCTCGCGGCCCATGTTGAAATAACACTCCGCCGTGTTGTGATAGAAATATCCGGTTGCCTGCTTTGTGGCCGCTGCCAGACGGATATAGAACGGAATGTGCTTGTACAGCGAATCGGTCTCTTTCGGGTTGTATCCCATTGAGTCGCCCGGCGCCATGTTCATCATCTTCTGCGCCTTGTTGATCTCACCGGACTTCTCGCCGAAGCCGTAGTAACAGTCGTCGTCGCCCAGCCAGCTCGTGTGGAATCTCCTGCTGTTGCCATCCTCCCGGCACGCCAGGTCCGGAATGTCCTCGTGCAGCACATTCCCGGCCGCATCCAGAATACGGATGAGAAATGGTTTCTTTTGTATCTCAACTGTAAGTTTCTTTCCGCGGATTACCGCTGTGTCAGCACCGTCCGTAAGAAGGCTCTCTGCCACCTTCACTTTCTTTCTCTCATTTTTAAACAGATCATCCGTACGGGAGTCCCAGGCGGTGAGCACCAGACTGTAAGAAGCCTCGTCCCACTCTCCCGTAAATCCGGCTCTCAGGCGCACAATATCGTCCGTCAGGAACCAGATCCGTATCTCCACAGCATTGGTCTGCACGGAAACGTAATTTTCTTTTTGTGTCACAGCTGTGACTTCCCGGCAAATCTTCATATTACAGGTCTCCCTTCGTCTTTGTGAGTCAGTTCGATACAGCGTATCTCAACGCATTATACTCTCTTTATTCCATTTCCGGGCAGCCGATATGGCCTGGCCAAGTGAAATTCCGCCGTCACCCGGCGGCAGAAGGTGATGGCGCAGCACCGTCATGTTCCCGGAAATCAGACAGTCCTCCAGCATACCTGTCAGAAGCGTATTCTGAAAACTCCCGCCGGAAAGTGCCGCCGTACGGATTCCGGTTTCCTGCGCTTCCCGCAGTACCTCCTCTGCCGTAAGACGCGCAAGCGCAGCATGGAACAGCCACGCAAGACGGCCTGTCTCTTCTTCGTTTTCCGCTCCGGTTCGAAGCTGTTCCAATCTCTCACGGACAATCTCAAAAAAGAGCCGGTCCGTGCGGATAAGATGGCGGTCCGTCACACCGGATGCCGCATCCGGCAGGCCGAACGGTCTTTCACCATCTGCCTCCGTCTTTTCCTGCACCTGCATCCGCAGGAAGAATTTCTGAAGTTCTGCCTGCCGGCTGCTTTCACTCACCTGCTCTTCATACGTCATCGCGGCGAACTGCAGAGCTGATGCTGCCTCGCCTTCAAATGTGGACTCGCGCCGCACGGAAAGGACCGCAGACACCGCATCAAAAAGCCGCCCGGCGCTGGTTGAAATCACCGTGTTGACACCATTTTTCCGCATGCTCTCAAGAACCCGCACGACCGGCGGCTGTGCCAGGGAAAGCTCTCCGGCAATCCGGGCAGCCGCCTCCGGCTCTGCCTCATCCAGCAGCATGGATACGGCGCACCGCCATCCTTCCTTTGCCGCCATATCCGCCCCCGGCATCCGAAACGGTGCGATGCTGGCCATTCGTTTAAATCCGTCATAATCACACTGCAGGATTTCGCCGCCCCACACGGTGCCGTCCGTTCCGTAACCTGTACCGTCAAACACGACGCCCAGAACCGGTTCCGGGTGATTGTTCTCCGCCATGCACGATAGCACATGGGCATAGTGATGCTGCACTGCAACAAGCGGAAGGCCGAGACGCTCAGCTTCCCGTCTTGCAAACTTCGCCGACGCATATCCAGGATGCATATCGCAGGCGATCACGTCCGGCTTTGCCCCAAGCATATCCTTCATTCGCGCAGCGGACTGCTCCAGGGCTGTCAGCGTCCTCTCGTCGCGAAGATCTCCGACATACGCGGACGGGTAAAAAAGCCCGTTTATTCCGATCGTGAATACATTTTTCAACTCGCTGCCCACCGCAAAAACCGTGCCGTGAAACGGCTTTTCTCCAGCCGGTTCGTCCACCGGAAACGGAAGCGGCGCAAAGCCGCGCGACCGGCGCACCATATACGGTTCGCCGCGGTAAAAGTCCATAACGGAATCATCCGAGCGGATCAGAATCGGCCGGTTGTTTGTGAGAATCACGTCCGCAATGCCGGCAAGCTCTTCTCTTGCATCCGCGTCCGTGCGGCAGATCGGCGCACCCGAATCATTCGCGCTCGTCATCACCAGAATGTCGGTCATCGCCACTTCATCCGGGTACCGGAACAGCAGCAGCTGGACCGGCGCGTACGGCAGCATGACACCGAGGAACGGACTTCCCGGAGCGATACTCTCCGCCGCCCGCCTGGCGGTGCTTCCCTTCCTTCCGCTTCTTTTTTTCAGCAGCAGGATCGGTTTCTGATGCCCGGTGAGAATTGTTTCCTGTTTTTCATCAAATACGCACTCCCGCGCCGCCGTGTCCCTGTCCGCTGCCATAATGGCGAAGGGCTTGCGCATCCGGTTCTTTCGCTGCCTGAGTTTTCGCACAGCCGCCTCATCGGCTGCATCGCAGACAAGATGAAAGCCGCCGATCCCCTTCACGGCGGCAATCCCGCCGTTCATGATCGTCTGCCGCACCCGCGTTATGGCCTCAGCCCCGCGCACCGTCTCATTGTCCAGCAGAAACACCTCCGGACCGCAGTGATTGCAGCACACGGGCTGCGCGTCGTAGCGGCGGGATGAGGGGTCTTTGTACTCCTTCCGGCATTCCGGGCACATCGGGAAAATCTTCATGGAGGTGCGCTCCCGGTCGTACGGAAGGCCTTCCATGATCGTGAGGCGCGGACCACACTGTGTACAGTTGATAAAGGGGTGCAGGTACCGGCGGTTTTCAGGATCAAACAGCTCACGGCTGCAGGTATCGCAGATCGCGATGTCCGGCGGAATGAACGCAGCCCCCTCTTCGATCTTACTTTCTTCTATGGTAAAGTTCTGATATGTGCGGGCTGCTTTGGTCCTGCGTCTCACGTCTGTTTTCAGAATGACGGCCCGCTGCGGCGCCTTTTCCTTCAGAGCGCGGATATAGCCTTCAACCGCTTCTTCCTCTCCTTCGGCCGTGATCTCGACGTAAGCACCGCGGTTGCAGACTCTGCCGGAGAGAGAAAACTCTCCCGCCAGCCGGGCGGCAAACGGGCGGAACCCCACGCCCTGTACGATCCCGAAAATATGAATATCAGCCTGAATCAGCATTCCTGTCATCTCATCCGGATGAGCTCATACTCCCTTGTACCCAGTCCTATCTCCTCGGCGTGCGACAAAGTCTCCTTCCAGCGGATGTTCGGATTGGAGTCCCGGAAATTATCATGATATCTGTGCCAGCCCGGCTTGATCAGGTTGTCGGAAAGCTGGCTGTTCGGAAGCGGTACGGACGAAAGGCAGGCGTCCGCGCACGCCTGGTCCAGTGCCACCGGATCAAAGGAAGCAAACATCCCGACGTCCGGCAGGATCGGCGCATCATTTTCCCCGTGGCAGTCGCAGTTCGGCGAAATGTCCTGAACCAGACTGATGTGGAAACACGGGCGCCCTGCGCATACAGCTGCCGAGTACTCCGCGATCTTTTCACCTAAGATCTCATTGGCATTCTCGTTGGTGTTCTCGATTGCGTCAAAGGCGCAGGCGCCGATACAGCGCCCGCATCCCTTGCAGAGATCCTCGTGAATCACAGCCTTACCGGTCTCATAGCTGATGGCGTCACTTCCGCACTCTGTGGCACAGCGGCGGCAGGTCCGGCACCGGTCGGCGATGACATGCGGCTTTCCGGAGTTATGCTGCTGCATCTTTCCGGCGCGGGAGCCGCATCCCATGCCTATATTCTTCAGGGCGCCTCCGAACCCGGTCGCCTCGTGGCCCTTGAAGTGGGTCAGGCTGATGAAAACATCCGCGTCCATAACCGCCCGGCCGATGAGCGCTTCCGTAAAAATCGTGCCGTTTGGAACCGGAACTGCAACGTCATCTGTTCCGCGCAGACCGTCTCCGATGATAATCTGGCACCCCGTCGTCATATAGTTGAAACCGTTGACCTCGGCGCAGTACAGATGATCCAGCGCATTCTTGCGGTATCCCGGATACAGCGTGTTGCAGTCCGTCAGGAACGGCTTCCCGCCCTGCTCCTTCACAACATCCGCGACCGCCCTGGCGTAATTCGGGCGAAGGAACGCGAGATTTCCCATTTCGCCGAAATGCATCTTGATTGCCACAAACTTGCCGTCCATGTCAATCGTGCCGATCCCCGCCCTGCGGATAAGCTTCTGAAGTTTTTCCGTAAGGCTCACGCCGACACTCGTCCTGAAATCCGTGAAATACACTTTTGATTTTTCCATTACGACTTCTCCTGTTTCATCTGCCTGTTTTTAATTGCCGATTTTGTCCGTTCCGAGCCGTCAAATCCGGTCAGATCGCGCACGATCTTTGACGCTGCCAGAATCCCCGCCGCCGACGGGACAAATGCAGTCGACCCCGGTATATCTCTTCTCTGTGTGCACTTGCGCTTCGTGCCCGGCGGGCAGATGCAGTGCACGGCGCAGGAATTGTTCTCGTCATCCACAGGACGGATGGCCGGCTCTGTCGAATACACGACCGTGAGCTTCTTTATGCCGCGCTTCCGGCATTCCCGCCGCATCACCTTGGCGAGCGGATCATTCACGGTCCTGTACAGATCTGTGATGGTGAGTTTTGTCGGGTCAATGCGGTTTCCGCATCCCATGCTGCTTATCACCGGGACATGAACGCGCACTGCCTCCTCGATGATGTCCAGCTTTCCCGTCACTGTATCGATGGCGTCCACGACATAATCCCATTGGGAAAAATCAAATTTCCCCCGCTCTTCCGGCAGATAAAAGCATTTGTATGTGTTGACGGTTATAGACGGGTCGATGTCGTGAATCCGCTTTTCGGCAGCATCCACCTTGTACTGCCCGATACTGCTTCTTGTCGCAAGGATCTGACGGTTCAGATTGGTAAGGCAGATACGATCATCATCGATCAGATCCAGTGTCCCCACTCCGCTTCTTGCCAGCGCCTCGACGACATATCCGCCGACGCCGCCGATCCCGAAAACCGCCACCCGCGCGCGGCGCAGCTTTTCAAGATTTTCATCTCCCATCACGAGCGCTGTCCGTGAATATTGATTCAATGCCATGTATATCCTCATCCTTCTTCAATCCATATACTTCTGATACATTATACTCCCGAAAGGGTGTTTTCTGTAGTAAAATAGGGAGAAATCAGTCAGGAGTACCCATCATGAAGAAAATCTACAAAAAAACAAACTGCACGGCCGAAAGCCTGCTCTTATACGCGATCACCGACAGACGATGGCTGAACGGCCGGAGCCTGACAAGTGTGGCAGAGGACGCACTGCGGGGCGGTTCCACGTTTCTGCAGCTGCGGGAAAAAGATCTGGACGAGGAACATTTCCGGGAAGAAGCCCTCTCGCTCAAGGCGCTCTGTGCCCGGTATCACGTGCCATTTGTCCTGGACGACAATGTAAAACTGGCAAAGGAACTGGACGCAGACGGCGTGCACGTCGGCCAGTCCGACATGCAGGCATCTGATGTCCGTGCGCTTCTCGGACCCGACAAGATTCTCGGCGTCTCCGCGCAGACCGTGGAGCAGGCCCTCGCGGCTGAGAAAATGGGCGCCGACTATCTCGGCGTCGGCGCTGTCTTTGCAACCGGATCGAAGGCCGACGCGAAGACGATTGCAAAGGACACCCTGAAGGCCATCTGTGACGCGGTCTCCATTCCCGTCATCGCCATCGGCGGCATTACCGCCGACAATGTGGGGGAACTCTCCGGCACCGGCATCGCCGGGATTTCGGTCATCAGCGCGATCTTTGCGAAAAAGGACCCGGAAGCATCCGCAAAAGAACTCCGGCAGAAAGTCCTCGCGCTGCTGCGCTGAATTTCTGCCGGAGCTCTTCACAGGCCTCATTTCTCACGACTGTTCGGTCGGATACTCGTGCCTGCCGGTCGCCTTGTATTTAAGAATCTTAAAACTGCGTTTCGCCGCATACGGCCCGACGCATTTCATCATCTCTTCTGCCGTGTGCATGCTGCTGGCCTCCGGGATATCCCGGCTCAGATGGATCGCATCGAACCGGCAGCGCGTCGTGCACAGGCCGCAGCCGATGCACTGGTTCAGGTCAACCCAGGTGGCACCGCAGTGCAGGCACCGCTTTGCCTCCGTTTTTACCTGTTCTTCCGTGAGCGGAAGACGCAGGTCGCTGAAGCTCTTTGCCGCCACGCCCGGCTTCATGCCCAGCACCTGGCGCGGTGAATTGTCATACGACTCAATGCGGATGTCGTCTTTGTCCAGCTCGATGAATTCTCTCCGGTCGCGCCCGATCGTGAGCGACTGGCCAGGATGAACAAACCGGTTGATGGAAACCATCCCTTCGCGGCCGTCTGCAATCGCATCGATTGCAAATCTTGCCCCGTGAAAGATGTCACCGCCCACAAACACATCCGGCTGCGCCGTCTGCAGAGTCACCGGATCCGCCTCGGCACATCCGTTCCCGCGCAGTTTTATCCGGCTGCCCTCAAGCAGTCCGCCCCACTGGGCGCTCTGCCCGATGGCCATCAGCACACTGCTGCATGGAACCGTAATCGTGTCGTTCTCATCGTACTTCGGGTCAAATCTTCCTTCGGCATTGATAAGCGACGTACATTTCTTAAAGACAACGCCTTTCACGCGGCTCTTTCCGTCCGGATCTTTTACCGTGAGGATCTCCTTCGGGCCCCATCCGTTCTTCACGGTGATACCCTCCGCCTCGCATTCCGCCACTTCGTCTGCCGCTGCGGGCATCTGCTCCCGCTGCTCCAGACAGATCATCGTGACCTTTCCGTCTGTCAGCCGCTCCGCCGTCCGTGCCACATCCGCCGCGACATTGCCGCCGCCGACGACTACGACGTCCCCGCTGAGCGTTTCATCCCGGTTCTGCGTCACACGGCGCAGAAACTCCACACCAGACGTAACGCCGCAGGCATCCTCCCCCGGCACACCCGCCATGCGTCCGCCCTGCAGGCCGATCGCGATGAAAAATGCCTTGAATCCCTGTTTCCGCAGCGCATCCAGTGTGATGTCTTTTCCGACCTCCACGCCGCAGCGGATCGTAACCCCCATCCTGCGGATGATGTCGATCTCCGCATTAACGACGTCCTTTTCAAGCCTGAAATCCGGTATGCCGTTCATAAGCATTCCTCCCGGACGCTGCTCTTTTTCAAACACCGTGACAGGATATCCTTCCTGCCGCAGGTAGTATGCGGCGGTCAGCCCGGCCGGGCCGCCTCCGATGACGGCTACTGGATATTCCGTCCACTGCTTTCCATCCTGATTCTCACACGGCGGAAGGTACGTGTACTCCCCGGAGAGTTCTCTCCTTGCAAGGAATTTCTTGATCTCGTCGATTGCAAGCGGCGCGTCGACACTGCCTCTCGTGCAGCGGTCCTCACATCTTCTGTTGCAGATCGCCCCGCAGACAGCCGGGAACGGATTGTCCTCGCGGATGAGCGCGAGCGCCTCGTCATAGCGCCCCTCCGAGGCCATCTGAATGTATCCCTGAACGGCCAGATGCGCCGGGCAAGCCGTCTTGCACGGCGACGTACCGGTGTCGTAGCAGTTAATCTTGTTGTGATCCCGGTAATCCGGGTCCCACTTATCCTCGCCCCACGGCATGTCGTCCGGCAGCTCGTGCATCGGGTATTTCACCCGGCTTCCGTCTTTACGGCAGAGCTTCTGCCCCAGGCGCGCGGCGCCCGCAGGACACACTTCCACACATTTGCCACAGGCGACACAATGTTCCGGGTCCACATGTGCCCGGTATGCAGAGCGTGACATGTTCGGCGTGTTGAAGAGCTGGGACGTGCGCAGGCCGTAGCAGCTGCCCGGTGAGCAGTTGCAGATGCCGACGATCCGGTTCGGGCCGTCCAGATTGGTGATCTGATGGACATATCCCTTGCGCTCCGCACGCATGATGATATCCATAGCCTCATCACGGGTAATGTACTGTGCGTCTTTTCCGGTCTCCACCAGGAATTCCGCGATATCGCCGACACCGATGCACATGTAGCCTTCAATATCACCGACGCCCTCGCCGCGCTGCCTCTGGGACTTCCGGCACGCGCAGATCATCTTGCAGAACTTGTCATACTTTTTCAGCCAGTGCGAGAGGTGCTCCACGCTTACCGACTGACTCTGCGCCTCGATTGCCTTCTCGACCGGAATCACGTGCATGCCGATCCCGGCACCGCCCGGCGGCACCAGCTTCGCAGCAAGCTCCAGCGGCTCCTGCGGCGCCAGATTGAACATCGTCGCGAGTTCCGGGTGCTCATCCATCAGTGTCGGATGCTCCACCATGTACTCGCCGGACCCGACCACCCACTTCGGAATCAGGTACTGAATGTGATGGTCCGCGTTGTCGCGGTTCTGCTCGACGATGCCGATCCCTATGAGACGGTCGATCACCTTCTGCGTCTCTTCCACCGTCATGTGATTGCGCACCGAGAGTTCCAGCGTCGTAAGACCGACGCGCCGTTTGCGGAAACTCAGCATGAATCTTACTTCGTCCTTTGTCAGAAGACGGTCCAGGATCCAGAAATCCATGTGGTTTTCGTGCATGCCTCCCGGCATTTTGCGCGGAATGCTGTCCGTGATCATCACGGCAAGTTTCCGCACGAGCTCCCGTTTCTCAGGATCCTTTTCCACAAAGTCCGTCTGCGGAAAATCCCGTTCATTCACGTGGATCCTGGGATTTACTTCTTTGGGCATTTATACACCCCCTTTTATTTCCGTCAGCTAAAAAGCCCTCCTTCTTCAGCTTCCGGATTTCTCACAATATATGTCCCGCCCGTTATGGACGCGGTCATACGGTCATCATAGAAGAACCACACGCGGCTGTGAGCAGCGTCAAATTCCCACGCATTGAACCGGAACTTGTCCTTTCCGCCCGTGATGTCACACTTCTCGCAGTTCTTGAGCCGCCATTCCAGAACGTCTGTCAGGAAGCACGCACCGAACTGCGGAACAGCCAGCAGAATCTTTGCCGATGTTCTGTCATTGTGTTTCCGCACGCGATGCAGCGTCAGGTTCAGGACCTTTCCCGAATCCTTGCGGCCCACCCTGATCTCACATGCATATCCGTCTTTAAGCGCCTCGTGCAGTCCGAGCGGATAGGAGCACTTTAGGCGCTTCCTGGCGAAATCCTTCTCGGCAAATGCGCCCGATTTGATCAGAATATCTTTTGACTCCGACAGCGCATTCACAATCTTTGCCTGAACCGAATCATCGCCGTAGTGGGCGCCGTTTTCCACGCGCAGACGGATGGCCAGATCCGCCATCAGGAAGTGACGGTACGCCTCGAGAACATCGGTCTTCACGCCGATCCCGCGAAGATAGCAGTTCCCCTTTCTTCTGGCGGCGTCGGCAAACGGGCAGTCCGTGTCGCCCTTTGTGAACTGCTCAAAGGTTGTCTCGTACGCCCGGTCATTCAGCCGGAACGCCGTGTCGTCATTTACCGCTACGCCGTTGCCCTTGTGAAAGCAGTCGGCGAGCTTGTATTCCGCCTCCATGTCGCCGCCCGCGGCAGCAATCGTGAAGTAATAAAACGCCTTCTGATAATCCGGCTTTCCGTCCGAAATCCGGCCATAGTAATAGATATATCCGAGCATATCGGCGGCCCTGTTGTTCCCGGGCTGAAGCTGTGTCAGGCGCTCAAGGTCTTCCGCAGCCAGGTTCCAGTCGCACGGGAATATGTCATTTCCGCCATAGCTGCCGGACGCCTCTGCCTCCAGGGCATCCGGTACATTCTTTTTCGCGAGTTCGCGGGCAAAGCGGGCAAAGAGCTTTTTTCCTGTCTCGTCCAGGTGCTTCCTCTCCTGCGCACTGCTGCAGCTTCGGATGAACTGCAGCTTGATGCTGTCCGGGTATTCCCGCTCCAGCGCTGTTTTTTCCGCATTGGCCTTGTACATTGCGATCAGGTTCTGCAGGGAACGGATATCCGCCTGACTCGCGACCGTTCTGCTCTCGTCCTCGCATTCAACCCACATGTTGTCTAGACGCTCCAGGATAATCTCAACGACTCTGTCCTCCGTGTCCGGAAGCGCTGCCTTGTCCGGGTTCCCGGTCGTATACACGGTGTAATCGGTGGAATCATGAAAAAGCTCTCTCAGCGGCTTTGCCCAGCCGTTCTCAAATGCATCGACCGTCATGCCTCCGGCAGCCAGATTGGCAAGCAGTGCCTCCACGTCTCTGAGCGTGAAGTTGTAACCGTCCTCCACAACGATTCTGTCCGGCTTTCTTTTGGTTCCGATAATCTGTGACAGCGGCTTCTCGAGCCTCACAAACTGCCGCATTTCTTCCTGGGTGATCGTCTGCGCATTTGACTTTCTGGCCATGGTAAAGTCCCCTTTGTTCAATCCGTCTTCATATTCTCAAACCAATAATACCACGTTTACTTTGCAACTTGTAGGCAATCTGTTTTCCCAAAACAGCCGCATCCGGTGTATACTGTTGGTAATTTCAAATCGGAGGTTTACCGCTTATGTTTGATGAAAACTGCGCCTACTGTGCGGAGGGCGAAAAGCTCGCCGCGTTCGGCATCAAGATCTGTGAGATGCCGATGTCCAAGCTCATTCTGTTCAAAGAGCAGACCCACAGAGGCCGTGTGATCGTTGCCTGCAAAAAGCACGTCGACGATGTCACCCAGCTCACAAAGGAAGAGCGTGCCCAGTTCATGGAGGACATTAACCGCGCCGCAGAATGCCTTCACAAGACATTCCACCCGGACAAGATCAACTTCGGAGCATACGGCGACACCATGCACCACCTGCATGTCCATCTCGTTCCGAAGTACCGGGACGAAGCCGAGTGGGGGGATGTCTTTGCCATGAATCCGCACAAGGTTGAACTGAGTGATGAAGAATATCAGAAACTGATCGAAGAGATCAAAGCCAATCTCTGAAATCCGGGTGAATCCGGCCCCGGGAACGCTGTGCATACTCCTGCGGGGCAGAAATAACCGCCGAAGTCAGAACAAGTCTGATTCCGGCGGTCTTTTTAGTTTATTTCCATGAATCCTCGTAGATTTCAATGCACTCATCTCTTGTGAGCGGCACCGGGTCGAACTTCAGAAGTCTCTGGGTCGTCGCGATGGCGTTGTCCGCCATCTTCGCCGCATCTTCCTTTCGGATCCCGTAGTCGGACATCTTCAAATCATCCACGCCGCACGCCTTTTGAAGGGACAGAAGCGCTTCCAGGAAATCCTCCGCCCTTTTGGCATCCGTCTTTCCCAGATACCCTGCCATGTTAACAAATGTCTCATCCGCGCAGTGCAGACTGACAAAATGCCGGTAATACGCCATGGAGATCATGATAAGACCCGCACCGTGCGGAAGCGCCGGGTAATACGCGCTCATGGCGTGCTCGAGCGCATGCTCGCCGATGCAGGAACTGCTGATCATGGCATAGCCCCCGAGCATGCTGGCAAAGCTCATGCCGGTCCTGGCTTCCATATCGCTCCCGTCTCTGACAGCTCTCGCCAGATACTTCCCGACGTTCTCAATTGCAGTCCGGGTCACCATGCCGCTGAACGCACAGGCGTTCACCGACAGGTGGCACTCCAGGCTGTGAAACAGAGCGTCAAATCCCTGATAGGCCGTGAAGCGGGGCGGCACGGACGCGGTGAGCTGTGGGTCAACCACGGCGATCCTTGCAAAGAGGCTGTCCATGCGGCCGAGGCCGATCTTTTCATTGGTCAGCGGATTCGTGACGACGCCGTTGGCATCCACCTCCGATCCGGTTCCGGCCGTGGTCGGAATCGCGATCCACGGCAGCGGCTCCTTCTCCGGCTGCCGGTTCAAGCCTGTCATTCCGCCGGCATAGTCCCACAGATCATCAGACGGCTGCGGCGCAAACATTGCCATGATCTTGCCGGCGTCAAGCACCGAACCTCCGCCGAGCGCGACCACAAAATCGCAGCCCTGCTCTCTGGCCAGATTTGCTCCCGCTTCCACCGTGGATTTCACCGGGTTTGCCTCAACCTTGTTATAGAGCACATATTTCACGCCGGCTGCCGAAAGTTCCTTTTCGGTCCGGTCAAGATACCCATTTTCAATCACCGAACGGCCGCCGCTTGTCACCAGCAGTGCCTTCTTTCCCGGCATCTTCTGCCTGTGCAGGTCACTGAGCACGCCGCTCCCGAACAGCACGTGGGTCGGCTCAAAAAATGTAAAAGCTTCACGCATGAGCGCCATCTCCTCCCCATCTGAAAGTGTTCTTACTCGTCAATTCTCTCTCTGCTGCAGAACTCCTTCATACTCCCGTCAATCTCAAGCTGCCCGTCCAGCGTGAAATTCTGCACATTCCGGGTGTACAAAACCGATATCTCATGGCGGTACACGCCCCTTGCCGACGGCATCTCGTCAAACACATCCGGGACGTGACTGCTCTGGCGCTTCAGTCTCAGAATCACATCCGAGAGATGAACATCCCGCACCGGCGAGTTTTCTTCTCCTGCGATGATAGACGTCCCCTCGCCGTCCATGTACAGATGGTCCACAAATATGCGGCTGATCTTTCCGGGAATGCGCTCAACGCCGCTGCGTCCTGTGGCGGAAATAAAAAGCGGGTCGCCCTTGCCCCACCACACGTGCACACCGGTGTCCCGCGTGGTGCAGTCTGCGTAACGCCTGGCATTTCCGGTTACGTGGTGGATCAGAATGTCATGAATCTTTCCTCCGTCGCGGCTGAAGATTCCAAAGCCTCTCGTGCAGTCCGAGAGCACGCAGTCCGAAAGGATAATGTGATGGATATCGCCCCACGTCTCCGTACCGATTTTCAATGCGCAGGAGCGCGAGCGCATTGTGCAGCCGCTGATCACGATGTTCTCCGAGGCACCGTATTTTTTTGTCATCGGCGCCGTCGTCTTCACGACAATACAGTCATCGCCCGTCCGGATGATGCACCCGCGGATCACGACATTGCTGCAGCAGTCCGGATCAATGCCGTCATTGTTGGCGCCCCGCTCGTTGTTCAGGATCCGGATGTTCTCGATCAGTACGTCCTGACAGCCGGCCAGATGAAGCGTCCAGTACGCCGAGTCCTCAAACGTCACGTCCCGCACCGTCAGCTTCCGGACATCCTCGAGAAAACTCATCCTCGGGCGGAATCCCTTTACTGCCAGCGGGCACTCATGAAGGCCGCCGTCCGCGTTATCGTCCCAGAATGCAAGTCTTCCCTGTCCGTCAATCGTGCCGTTTCCGGAAATTGTGATGTCCTCCTCGTGCCGGGCAAACAGAAATACGCCGCCTTCCCAGCCGGTGTCCGCGTTATCGTCCTCAAAATCTTTCATGAAGTCGATGACGTCGGAAGGATCAAGACTGGAGACGAGTCTCGCACCCGTATCCAGGTGCAGTTCAATGTGCGAGCGCAGCCGGAGGGAGCCGGAAAGAAAGGTGCCGGCCGGAATATTGACCGTTCCGCCTCCGGCTTTTGCCACCGTGTCGATCGTCTGCTGAATGGCCGCGGTGGCTTTTGTCCTGCCGTCACCCACCGCACCGAATTCCGTGATATCCCGAATCATATGCTTCTTATCCTGCCTTTACTTAAGGATCTGTCTGACCTCATCGGCGCCGTAGCGCACGAATAATTTCCCGTTCTCTTCGATCTCCAGCAGCGCATGCGCCGCCAGATGCTCGGCTGCCTGTTCCAGGTCCCGCACGCCCGGCAGACCGATATAATGGTCCACAACCGCCGCGGCGCCGTCATCACTCACCACGCATTCCTCCGGATGCATTCCCATCCGGCGCAGCACTTTCGGCAGAGAGAAGCGCTGAAAGATAATCTTCTTCTCCTCCGGCGAATAATCCGGGATGTCGATCACGGCAAAACGCGTCATCAGCGGATCGCTGATGCGGCTGCGGTCATTGGCCGTCGCGATCGGGTATACGCCGGTCGTCGGCACCGTGCACTCCATGTAGTTGTCGGTAAATCCCAGGTTGTCAAGAAGCGTCAGGAGCGCGTCCGCCGGATTGCCGTGCGAGCTCTTCGAGTCCGCCTTGTCCAGCTCATTGATGATAAAGACAAGATTGCTCTCGCCTGCCTGATAAAATGCCTCCATGATGGATCCCGGCTTTGCGTTTGAATACACTCTCGAACTCCCGGTGAGCTGCTCCGCGTCATGGATGGAACTCATGTCCAGGCTCGTCCACGGAAGCTGCAGAATCCGCGCCACCGCATATGCGATCTGTGATTTACCGGTGCCGGCAGGGCCGACCAGAAGCAGTCCGTACGCCGGAAGCGTATGCGTCCGGTTAATCTGGATGATCGTCTCAATGACTCTCTGCTTCACGTTTTCAAGACCAAACAGTTCTTCGTCAAGGATCTGTCTGGCACGCTTCGGATCAATCGAGCCAAAGTAGGAATCCTTCCAGCGGATATTGAGCATGATCGAGAGTGCCCGCAGGGCATGCCGCCTCTCGTCCGGTCCCACTTCCCGGGAGCGGGCGACCGCCAGATTGCGCTTTGCCCATTTCCGGATGTTGACCGGCAGTGTCTCGCCGGCGCAGGTGAGGTAGTCCGAGATCGTCTGCAGACTCGTCAGCTTCATCTCGTCGCTGTCTTCCTCTTCGATGTCCGAATCCGCCGCTTCGCGCACCGGAGGCTTGCTCTCCAGAAGCCTGCGGATCACATACTGCAGAAATCCGTCCTCGGCCGAGAGCTTCGCGACGCCGCCGGAATCCACCTCACGGATCTTGTAGACTGCATACCCCTCCGGTGTGGACTGTCCCGTCAGCCGGACCAGAATCTGACTGCTGCCCAGCCACGCGATGAGCCTTGTGAACCGGGAATCCACTTTCAGGATATCCTCTGTCCTGCGGGTGTCCGGCCGGCCATACCCGAACGCCGTGCCTTTCTTCGGATCTGTGAACAGCCCCGTCACATGGTGTTCCAGTTCTCCGCCGCGCTGAGCGATCACAAGCATCGGGTGCGCGCTGTCACAGGCCGGATTGTCCGCATCAAATTCCGTGTAAGTCACTTTCGCAGCGATTTCTTCCTGTCTTTTCTTTTCCTGTTCAGCCGGCACCCCGCCATTGCTGAAATCAAAAATACGATCTGCCATTTTCCCCGGATTCCAATCTGTAAATTACTGTGCCAGCCATTTTCTGATAGCATCGTCGGTTGTTGCTGCCGTTATCCTGAGGCCCTCGCCGATCTTCGCCTCCGGATACAGCCTGCGCAGTTCCTCCGTGCTCTGCTTCACGCCGGCACCGCCGGACGTGGCAAATGGCAGAATCGTGTGACCGGAAATGTCGAAACTGTCAAGAAATGTGTCGATAATCCTCGGGGCCTTTCCCCACCAGATCGGATATCCTACGATAATCGTGCCGTATCCGTCGACATATGGCAGTTTTCCTTTGATCGCCGGCCGGCATCCCTCGTCCTCCATCTCGATGTTGCAGCGGGCCTCGGAAGCTGTCCAGTCCAGATCTTCTCTGGTGTACGCATCCTCAGGCTCGATCCGGAAGTCCTCCGCGCCAAGAATTCCCGCGATTCTCTTCCCGGCCTTCTCTGTATTGCCGTCAACGCTGAAATATACTACAAGTGCTGGTTTCATATAGCTTCCTTTCCTGCATAATGCACTTTTCATTGTTGTACTGCCTGTATTATACGGCAAAGCAGGCGGAAATAACAGTTTGCCGGAAGCGGCCCATGCCTGCAAAAAAAGAACCGCACCAATTACGGCACGGTTCTTTTCACCGGGATCTTCCGGGTCCTGTTCCATTACATCTTCGGAACCTTTCCGCAGTTAAACACGCGGATGTGGTGCTTTACGTTTTCGTATACGCCCTGTACTTCCGCCTCGCTCAGGTCAAAGTAATTGTGCGCTCCTTCGCTCTTCAGATACTTTTCCGCAGACGCGGTCAGGTGATTAAAACTTGCCGTCGCAATGTTGACCTTGCGGATGCCGCACCCGATCGCTCTCTGAAAGTCCGCATCGCTGATGCCGCTGCCGCCGTGAAGGACGAGCGGAAGACTGCCGGTTCTCTTATGGATTTCCTCCAGCACGTCAAATGCCAAGTGCGGAGCTGTAGGATAGTTTCCGTGCGCATTGCCGATGGCGACGGCAAGGCAGTCAATTCCTGTCTCCTGCACAAAACGCTGTGCGGCCGCAGGATCCGTGTAGCGGATCTCATGCTCCTCGCCGCCTTCTGCGCCGCCGACCAGACCGAGCTCTGCCTCTACCGTCGCACCGTACTTTGCCGCGCGTCTGACAACTTCCTTTGTGCGCTCGATATTCTCCTCAAACGGATAGGTCGAGCTGTCAAACATCACGGACGTAAATCCGTAATCGAGCGCCTCCTGAACAACCTCCATCGTGAGGCCGTGGTCCAGGTTCAGCGCCACGTCAACCTTTGCCGATTTGGCCGCGGAGACCATCATCGGTCCCATGAGCCGGAACGGGGATGCTGCCATGCGCTTCTCGGCAATCTGCATGATCACCGGCGTATTCATCTCCTCCGCCGCCCGGATCACACCCATGACCATTTCCATGTTGCCGACATTAAATGCACCTACGCCTCTGTCCTGCGCCTGTGCATCCAGCATCAGCTTTTTCATTGTGACAAGTGCCATGTGTGCTCCTTATCAGGCCCAGAGATTGCGGTACATCTGCTCGATGTCTTCCTTCGTGATATCACGCATTGTGTTCTGCGGAGAACCAGAATCCAGCGCATCCGAAGCCATCTTCGGAATCTGTGCGAAGAACTCGTCGCGGTTCACGCCGTACTGCTCGAGTGTCGGTGTATTCAGCTCATCAACAATGCCGCAGACAGCTGCCAGGAACTTCTCAGAAGCCGTCTTGTCATCATCCTCTGCTGACGCCACGCCGATTGTGCGTCCCAGGATGGCAAATCTGTCATACGCGCCCGGAAGAGCAAACTTGAAGCACTCCTTCAGAAGCATTGCGTTGCTGAGGCCATGTGCTATGTGGAAGATTGCGCCGATCGGACGGCTCATGCCGTGGATCAGGGTAACGGATGAGTTGTTGAAGCTGATGCCGGCTTCCAGAGCTGCGATAGACATCTGAACTCTGGCCTCTTCATCCTTGCCATTCTTGTAAGCCTTCGGCAGATATGCGAAAATTCTCTTCACAGCAGACAGGGCAAATGTATCCGAAAGCGGCTGTGCCTTTCTGGATGTGAAAGCTTCTGTGCAGTGGCACAGAGCATCCAGTCCGGTGTGAGCGGTAACACCTGCCGGTGCCGTCATTGTGAACTGCGGATCGATGATGGCCAGGGTGGACATCAGGCAGGCACCTTTGAGCAGCATCTTGACCTGCTTCTGTGTATTGTTGATGATCGTGAACTGTGTCGCCTCAGAACCGGTTCCGGCTGTCGTCGGGATCGCTACAAGCGGCGGCATCTTTACATCGATGACCTTGCCCATGTAATCGTCGATGCTTCCGCCATTTTCCACAAGGGATCCGATCGCCTTCATGGAGTCCATCGGGCTGCCGCCGCCGAGGCCGATCAGGAAATCGCACTTCTCTGCCTTGTACTTCTCAAGGCCTGCCGCAATCATGGTGTCAGTCGGCTCGCCGGTGATATCCGAATAAATCGCGTAGTCAACCCCCTCGTCCTTCAGAGCTGCCTCAACCTTGCCGCAGTTGCCGAGCTTGACCATCATCGGGTCCGTTACGATCAGAGCTTTCCTGCCGAAGCCCGGAAACTTTGCCTTTGCAAGGTCCAGAGCACCGCTGCCGTTGATAATCTGTCCAGGTACAATAAATTCTCTTGCCATTGTCTGTCTCCTCTGTGGTTAAGCCACACGTCTTCAGTCAAACTTCGCGTCATTCATCCAGAGATACCGGTCGTCCTCAAAGCGGCTCGTCTGCAGCCACGGATTGTCCGGAAGATGACGGATCATCCAGCAGGTGTACATCTGGAAACCCGGCGCCGCCGACTGCGGATGAAGCTGCCCGCCCGGGATCGCCGAAAAGCTGTTGTCAACGCTCTTGAAGACCTGATCGCCTACGAAGCTTGCGCCGAATCCTTCCGGACGGTCAAACTTGAAATAATAGCACTCCGGCTGCGGATGTCTGTGCGGCAGATATCCCGACCAGTTGCCGCGGTCATTGAGCACCTCGCCGAGAACCATGTTGCTCTCCGGGCAGATGTCCTTGTCAAAGATCGTGTTCACGCGGCGCTTCGCTGTGTTGCCGTACTTGCCGACAGCCGACCACTTCCACGGAGCATCCTCCGGCTTGTAAAGCTTTGCGGCAAACTTCGTGTCATTCTTCGTGCGCTGTACAAGAATCTGAGAATCCGCCAGTGCTTTCACGGCAAATGCACTTCCCGTCGCAACATGCAGTGCCCACGGGCCTTCGGTGAATACATCCTTGCGGGATGCTTCCTGCGTCGTCCCGTCCCAGGAAAACTCTACTCTTCCGGAAAGAAGCAGCGCAGCCGCTTCCTCGCCGTCAGTCGTGAAATTTCTTGTCTCTCCGGACTTCATGCGATAGACACGGATGTCCATCATCATGTCCGAATAGTCATTCGTATATGTTGTGAGAATTTCCTCACCATTCGCATCAAACTGCGGATAGCCGAATACCTTGCTCATACGAAAATATCCTTTCTTTCTTCACATTCCGGCGCTGCCGCGCCTGCATGCTCAGATCTGTTGTCGTGCCTGGAGCCCGGCCAGATTGGCCTGCAAGCAGTCCATCTGGCCGTCTGCTCCGGCACTGGACTTATCACATCCATCAATACTTTCTTGCCTGGTCGCGATGTTCTTTGACGTCTTCTGCGGCTTCGCGGACACTTTCTTTTTCCGATGTCATTGCGATTCCGACGTTCCACCATGCATCATACCCGTCGGTCATGGTCTTCGGGATGATTTTCAGGTCAAACAGGCACGCAACGGTCTGTTTCTTGGAATCTTCAAGGGCATCTCTCAGCTCTTTCACGCTGCGGCAGGTGTAGGTCTTCATGCCGTATGCCTGGCCGATCAGTGCATAGTTGGTTCTCACGAGATCGCCGTCCGGCTTCTTGCCTGTGAAGTAGCGGAACTCTGTTGCAAGAGAGCCGACGCCGTGCGTCATCTCCAGATTGTTGATGCAGCCGAAACCGCAGTTATCAAATACCAGGATGTTGGTCTTGACCTGATCCTGCATGATCGCGCCCAGCTCGGAGTTGAGCATCTGGAAGCCGGAGTCGCCGATCACGGTGTACTCTTCATGATCCGGATCCGCCAGCTTTACGCCCAGCGAAGCGCCGATCTCATACCCCATGCAGGAATAAGCGTACTCAACATGATAGCCGCCTCTTCTGTCCGTTCTCCACAGACGCTGCATGTCGCTCGGAAGCGAACCGCCGGCCGTGATCATCGTGGCATCCTTGTCGATCACCTGATTCAGCGTTGCGATCGCAGCGGTCTGCGTCAGGGTCGTGTCGAACTTCTTGACAAATTCCGGAATCGTCCGCGGATCTCTCGGCTTGATTTCCGGCTCGAAGTCATCGCCCGTGTAAACGATCGAAGCGAGACGGTCATATTCCTTGTCCCAGTCTGCTCTTGCCTTGGCAATTGCATCGCCCCACTGTGAATCATAGCTCTTTGCGCGCAGATTCTCAGCGAGCTTTTCAACCGTTGCCTTTGCGTCGCCGACAGCCTTTGTCGCATCATACTTATAGGCATGATAGCGGCTGTAGTTGATCGTCACGAACTTCACGTCCGGATTGCGGAACAGCCACTTGGAACTTGTCGTGAAATCAGAAAGACGGGATCCGACAGCAATGATACAGTCAGCCTTCTGTGCAAGGCGGTTTGATGCAGACGTACCGGTCACACCGATACCGCCCATGTTGTACGGATGGCTGGAGATGCAGGCTGACTTTCCTCCCTGTGTCTCGCCGTACGGAATGTGGAACTCCTCCGCGAACTTCTCAACCGTCTCACCGGCCTCGGAGAAACGCACGCCGCCGCCGACAATCATCATCGGGTTCTTCGATGCGGCGATAACCTCTGCGATATCCTCGACCTCTTCCGGAACAGCAGCCGGACGATTGATACGATGCACTCTCTTGCGGAAGAAATATTCCGGATAGTCATAGCACTCGCCCTCGACATCCTGCGGAAGCGCGATGCAAACAGCGCCGCAGTCAGCCGGATCGGTGAGCACGCGCATTGCGTTTACAAGAGCCGGCATAACCTGCTCCGGTCTCTGAATGCGGTCCCAGTACCTGCAGACCGGCTTGAACGCATCATTGGTCGTCACAGCCAGACTGTAGGTCTGCTCCAGCTGCTGCAGAACCGGATCCGGCTGGCGGGAAGCGAATGTGTCACCCGGGAATACCAGAAGCGGAAGGTTGTTGGCCGTGGCAGTCGCGCAGCCGGTCACCATGTTTGCAGCGCCCGGTCCGATCGACGAGGAGCACGCGATGATCTTCTTGCGGTTATTCTGCTTGGCAAATGCTGTCGCAGCATGGCACATTCCCTGCTCGTTGCGGCCCTGGAATACCTTGAGCTGCCCCGGATCCGAGTCCAGTGCCTCACCGAGTCCGAGTGCGATTCCGTGTCCGAAGATTGTAAAAAAGCCTTCGACAAACTTTGTCGTAACACCGTCATAGCTGACGTACTGGTTATCAAGAAATTTTACGATCGCCTGCGCCGTCGAGAGATGATATCGTTTTTCCATATATATATTCTCCTGTCATTTGTCACCTGCTCACACGCGGGCAACCATTTCTCCGTAGAGTTTCTTTTCTTCGCTGATAAAGGCTTTCACCTGCTCTGTGTCCGGAAGGGAATCCGAACAGTTGTTGCTCCGGACCATCATGGACGCCTCGGCGCTTCCGAACTCCAGGCAGTCCTGAAGATCCCATCCCGAGAACAGTCCGTACAGGAATCCGCTGCCATATCCGTCGCCGCCGCCGAATCCCTTTCGCGCCGTCACCGGAAACGGCCTGATGGAAAATTTCTTTCCGTCGCAGGCATACGCGGTCGAGCCCTGCATCCCGTGCTTGATGACGCAGATCTTCGCGTTCTTCTTCTGCCAGTATTCAGCGGACTCTTCGTCGGTCATCCCCTCGCAAATCAGCTTCTCCGTCAGATCAAACTCCTCGCGGGAACCCATGATGATATCCGCCTTTCCGGCAATCAGGGAATAGTAAATGGAAATCTCATCCGCGTTCTTCCAGTTGTAAGCCCGATAGTCAATATCGAAAATCAGCTTTGTTCCGACCTTCTCTGCCAGCATGGCAGCCTTGACGGCCGCTTCTCTTGACGGGCTTTCCGCCAGGGAGGTTCCGGAAATCAGGAGGGCTTTGGCAGAAGCGATGTAATCCTCGTCAATATCATCTACCGAGAGCTGAAGATCCGCGATGTCATTGCGGTACATCAGAATGCTGCTCTCCTTCGGGGAAAGCATCTCCGTAAACGTAAGTCCCAGTTTCTGACCACCGGTGCAGCGGGTGATATGAGAAGTATCTATCCCCCTCCTGTCAAAATACTCCGTCACAAAATCTCCGAACTGATCATCGGAAACTTTTCCGATAAATCCGGACTTCAGACCGTGCTTTGTGACACCGACGGCGATACTGGCAGGAGAACCGCCGACGAATTTTTCAAAATAGTGGACATCCTTGAGAGGTTTGAAATCCTCTTTCACGCTGTCAGACCACGCAGGATTGAAATCAATCGCGACCCGGCCCAGCAGGATCAGGTCCAGCGGTCTGCTCTCGTCAAACTCAATATACTTCATGTTTTCTCCTTCACGAATCCGTTTCGGCACGCCGCAGTCGCCACAAGACATGTGTGCTTTAAGCGTGCTTAATCCGATTTGTCTGCCTTGATTTATTTTAGCACGCACGTCCGCGGCGTGCAACAGCAGATTTCCGATACCAAAAAACCGCACGGAGCAGAGTTTTTCCCTCTTCCATGCGGTTTTAGGATTTAAAGAATATCCTTATGCCTCTTCCACTTCCGACATCTTCACAACGCGATGCTCTTTGAGCGACTTGTTGCAGGCCATAGCCATGAGGACCGGCTTGAGTCCGTCATATACATTCAGTTCCGTGTCGGTGTCATTCTCAATGGCATTGACGAAACTGATGATCTCGTTCGCGTATGCATCCATATATCTCTCGAGGAAGAAGTGAAGCGGCACCTCGCCGGTGACACCCTGCGCATCCGAGACAACACATGTCGATGCAGCATCATTTCCAGTCATAGCCATGCCCTTGCTGCCGAACACTTCCGCTCTCTGATCGTAGCCGTAAACGGCCTTGCGGGAGTTGTCGATCGTGGCGATGGCGCCGTTCTCCATCTTCATTGTGATGACAGCGGTGTCGATGTCGCCCGCCTGTCCGATCGCCGGATCAACTAAAACCGCACCCTCGACGAACACTTCCACCGGATCGCATCCGGCAAGATAGCGCACCATGTCAAAATCATGGATGGTCATATCCATGAACATACCGCCGGAAACGGCCACATACGCCGGTGACGGCGGCTCCGGGTCGCGGCTGGTGATGCGGATGATGTGCTCTTCGCCAACCTTGCCGGCATCGATCGCGGCGCGCACGGCGCGGAAATTGTGATCAAAGCGGCGGTTAAAGCCGACCTGATACTTGACCGGATTCTTCTTCAGGGCTTCGATAACCTCCTAAATCTTTGCAACATCGTGATCGATCGGCTTCTCGCAGAAAACGTGCTTGCCGGCTGCGATTGCCTCGAGGGAGATCTGCGAGTGCGTGTCGGTGGAGGAGCAGATTAAAACTGCGTCGACGTCTTTGTCAGCCAGGACCTCCCTGTAGTCCTTCGTCACCTTTTCGACGCCGTGAGCCTTGGCAAATGCTTCCTTCTTCTCGTCCATGTACGGGTCCGCGACATATTTGATTTTTGCGTTCGGGACACGGGTGCTGATGGAGGTCATGTGTACCTGGCCGATGCGGCCTGCTCCGATGATTCCTACTGTTACCATGATTGTTGTCCTTTCTGGATTGTGATATCAGAGTCCTGTCTTCTCACCGATGTACTTTCTGGCCTTGATGGCATATTCAAGCGGATTGGCTTTCGCCGGATCCTGCTCCGCCTCAACCAGAAGCCAGCCCTCATAGCCGCCTTCTTCCAGAATCCTGAATACGTCAGTGAAATCATAGTCACCGTCGCCCGGAACCGTGAACGTGCCGGCGCGAACGCCGTCAAGGAAGCTCATGTCTTTAGCCTTCACTTCTTCTACCACGCCGGTGCGGACATCCTTAAGATGTACGTGTTTGATGCGGTCAATGTACTTTTTGCACATCTTAGCCGGATCTACACCGCAGTAATAGAAATGACCTGTGTCAAACAGAAGATTCATGTATCTCGGATCTGTCTCATCCATCAGGCGGTCTGTCTCTTCTGCCGTCTGAACCACCGTTCCGAGATGATGATGATATACAAGCGTGATACCGTAGTCATCTATGGCAATCCTGCCGAGTTTGTTGAGACCCGTCGTCAGAGTATGCCACTCATCTTCGCTCATAATGTGCTTATGTCCGAAGATCGGTGTGTCCGTCTTTCCCTGTACGCTGTAGCTCTGCTCCGACGCGCCGATTCTCTTTGAACCCACGGCTTTGAGGAATGCGCACTGCGCGCGGAATTCCTTCTCGACCTCTTCAAACGGCTTTGTGAGCAGGAAACAGGAAAACCACTGGTTAGCGATCTGAAGCCCCCGCAGGTCCAGCGCCTTCTTGAGCACTGCCGGATCCTTCGGATATTTGTTGCCGACTTCGCAGCCTGTGAATCCCGCCAGTGCCATCTCGCTCACGCACTGTTCGAACGTGTTCTGCGAGCCGAGATCCGGCATGTCGTCGTTTGTCCATCCGATCGGCGCAATGCCCAGTTTCACCTTTGCTTTGTCAAACATAGATTCCTCCTGTAATTTTCACACATCAGCTGTGTGCTTTCACGTGCTAATTATCACAGGTCTATATTAGCACGCATCAGCAGTGTGTGCAACAAAAACCTTCAAGTGACAAAAAGCTTCCCCGGAGTCGTAAATTCTGACTCCGGGGAAACTTTTTTTCAGCCACGGAAAGGCAGAAATCCGACCTTCCCGTCAGAGATTGTATTTGGTTTTGATGTTGATCTGCGTGTAAAAATGTTCTTTTTCCGGCTTTTTTCCGTCCTTCACCAGTGCGGCCAGGATCCGGAGCGCCTCGTGCCCCTGCATATAGCCATTCTGATCAATGATAAAGTCCGCCACATCTTCGCGCAGCAGTTTCTCATTGCCGGCCGTCTGGTCATAGATGATCACATACGGACGGTGATCGGTGATTCCAAGATCCTCAAACGCCTCTCCGATTCCCTTCTGTCCGCTCGAGACCACGAGAATTCCGGAGATTCCGGACGTCTCGCGCATCGCGTTGTCAATGATGCTCCGGACCTCCTCGCTGTCATCGAAACTCATGCTCACGCCGCTGGTCTCCATCTGCGGAAAGGAGCGCTTTGCCTCGCTCACGAACCCCTCCACCCGCCGGTTGGCCGCAGCACTTCCGAAATGTCCCGTGATGATCAGAACTTTCCCGCTGCCGTGCATCAGCATCGCCATCAGCCCCGCTGCCGTCCGGCCGCTCTTGCGGTTGTCCATGCCGACAAAACATGCGCGGTCCGTTCCGAGAATATCCGTATTGAACGTGACCATCGGAATCCCCTTTGCCTGGATCACCTCGTTCATCTTCCGGCGCACTCTTTCCTTGTCCACCGGCATGATCGCAATCCCGTCGACCTTCTCATCTGCGAGTTCGCCGAGCATCTGCACCTGCTCATCCGCATCCACGCCGTCGCCCGCGCGGATGAGAAGCTCTATGCCCATGCCCTTAAGCTCTGCCTCGCAGTCCCGGATTCCTTTATTCACGTCAGTCATGAACGGCGCACTGCCGAGCTGTGTGATCACGCCGATCCGGTACAGTCCGTTCTTTCCGGCACCGGCTGTCTTTTTCACACGGCGGGTTTTGTGAACATATCCCAGTTCTTTTGCCGCCTGCAGGATTTTTTCCTCAGCCTCCGGGCTGATACGGCCTCTGTGATTGAGCGCCCTGTCCACCGTCCCTCTCGAGACGCCGGCAAGCTGCGCGATATCCTGAATCGTCGCTCTCATATCTGTTCTTCCTGTGCCCTGACTCTCTCTCTGGCCTCACGGAGGCTGATATTTTCTCTTTCGGCCAGTGCCGCCGCGTCGTCGTAACCAGCCTTTCGCCGTGTCTGCCCGAATCCGGTACTCTCCTTGATGTGCACGGTGCCCGCAGGTGTTTCAAGCGTCCCGGTCCTGCTTTCCATCCGGTACCCCGTCTGAGGAAACACGCGCACGCCGATCGTAGACGTATAGGTAAAGAAAGAGGTGAGCACCGCCTGTTGTTTTTGCGGCGGGCAGAATGCCGTGATCAGAATGCCCGGTCTTTCCTTCTTCATACCGATCTGTGTCGTGTAAACTTCCGCTGCCCCCGCCGCGGCGATTCTCTCTGTGGCAAATGCTGCCTCCTCTGGCGTCATGTCGTCGACGTTGCAGCTGATGCAAAGAAGTTCCCCTTCCGGCCGCTCCTTTCCCGCCGCTCTGCCAAAAAGCGCGCGCACACAGTTTGCCTTCGGAAATTCTTTCATCCCGCAGCCATACCCGGATCTTTCTATAATCATCTGCGGCATCGGACCGAATTCGTTCACAAAGTATCCGAGAAGCGCCGCGCCGGTCGGAGTGCAGAGTTCTCCTTCAATGTTCCCCGCCTGCACCGGTATTCCCTCGAGCAGCTTTTCCGTCGCCGGAGCCGGTACCGGGAGGATACCGTGCATACAGCGCACACTGCCAAATCCTGTGGTCACCGTGCCGGCGCAGATTCTGTCCGGTGCCAGACGCCGGACAAGCAGGCTGACGGTGATGACATCCGCCAGGGCATCCATCATCCCCACCTCGTGGAAATGAACTTCACTCACATCAGCGCCGTGCACCCTGGCCTCGGCGGCGGCGATCCTCTGATAGACCGCTTTCGCATCTGTTTTAACCTGTTCCGGCAGATGCAAAGAATCTATAAGCCGGACAATATCCGCCATGCGTACGGCGTGATGATGCCTGTGCTCATGATGGCCGTGCTCCTGGCAGCCATGCTCATGGGGATTCTCAGCAGACGCCTGTGTTCCCTCTTCCTGTCCGCAGACTGTGACATGCAGAAGCGTCCCTCGTATGCCGCAGCGGCTGACCGTCTCTGCCTCCGAATGTACACCTGCAAGACCGCAGCTGTTGACTTCCTCCAGCACATGTTTCTGCTCATCATCCGGAAGCAGCTCCAGCAGGGCGGCACCGAGCATGTCGCCGGCCGCCCCCATTCCGGTATCAAGATAAAGAAGCTTCAAAATCCCTTCTCCTTTTTTGCACGCAGGCCGCTCTCAGGCGAGCTCCTTCGCGATGCGGTCCATCCAGTCACGGATGTGAATTTTCTGCGGACACTGAACCTCGCACTGTCCGCAGTGGATGCAGTCCCCCGCACCGCCGTGACCGTTTCCAACCTGGAAGCTGTATTTTCGTTTCGCCTGGATTTCATTGTCATAAATAAGCTTCAGGTTCATCGCCGAGAAAATATCCGGGATATTGATATGCTCCGGGCAGCCCCCGGTGCAGTAATGACAGCCCGTGCAGGGGATCTGCTCGATCGTCTCCAGAATGCCCTGTGCTTTCCGGATCACATTCCTTTCCTCTTCTGTCAGCGGCTTAAAGTCCTTCATATATGAAAGGTTATCTTCCATCTGCTGCATGTCCGACATGCCGGAGAGTACTGTGAGAATGCCCGGCAGCGACGCGACAAAGCGGATTGCCCAGGAAGCGTATGACGCATCCGGTTTGGCTGCGTGCAGCAACTCTTTCACCGGTTTCGGCGGATCCGCCAGCGTTCCGCCCTTGACCGGCTCCATCACAACGATCGGCTTGCCGTGTTTTCTGGCCGTCTCGTAACACAGCCGGCTCTGAACCGAAGGGCTTTCCCAGTCCGCGTAATTCAGCTGCAGCTGGACGAATTCCACATCCGGATGTTCCGTCAGGATCCTGTCGAGCACTTCGGCCTTGTCATGGAAGGAAAATCCGTAGTGACGGATCTTCCCCTGTGCCTTCAAATCCCGCACAAAATCCCAGAGATGCCACTCGTCAAACTTCGGAAGACTGCGGCTGCTTATCGCGTGAAGCAGATAGAAGTCAATGTACTCCACCCCCTCGCGCTTAAGCGACTCTTCAAACTCCGCCCTCGCAGACGTTTCATCCTTTATCCCTTTCGCGTTGACATTCAGTTTTGACGTAATATAGTAGCTTTCCCGCGGATAGCGGCTCGTGAGCGCCGCTTTCGCCGCCTCTTCGCTCCCGTTGTACACGTAAGCGCTGTCAAAATATCTCCCGCCGGCTGCCAGAAACGCATCCACCATCTGACAAGTCTTCGGAATGTCGATGGTGTCTTTTTCCACATCTGCCCTCGGCAGGCGCATCAGACCGAAGCCCAGCTTCGGCATAGATTTTACCAGTTCCTCTTCAATCATGGCATCCCCTTTCCCGCAGTTTTCTGTCCGTTTCAGAAAACCGCCGCACACTCACGCCTGTAAAATGCTTTCCTGCCATGTATTATATCAGATTTCCCGCGCCGAATACATTCACACTCCGGCGCTTCTTACAATCCGGTAATCCGTCTTACGCCATCCCTTATCCGACGGCCATAAGCACCAGCCGGACGATAAGCTCCGCCGCGCCGCAGCCGATCATCACCTTTATCGGGCCGATCTTAAACCGTCGCAGGCACAGAAGTGCCGCGATGAAATATATCAGCTGCCGCACCTGAAAATTACCGACACCCGCCGCAATCCCTTCCGGAAAAAGCGCCGGTAACAGGATCATGAGGCCCGCCGCTAAGATCATCGACGTCACGGCCGGGCGCAGACAGGTGAGCACGCCCTTCATAACGCTCAGATTCCGGTAGCGCACATACAGCCAGGCGAGTACGGATACAAAAATACACGAAGGCAGGCAGACACCGGCTGTCGCCATGATGGCCCCCGGGATGCCGGCGATCTGTGTCCCCACGAATGTCGCAGCATTCACGGCGATCGGCCCCGGCGTCATCTGTGAGATCGTCACCAGATCCGTGAAATCCGAGATCGTCATCCAGTGGTATTTGTCAATCACCTGCTCCTGAATGAGCGGCATGGCCGCGTATCCGCCCCCGAACGAAAAGGCGCCGATGTGAAGGAAAGCCAGGAACAGTTCAAGATAAATCACTTCGTGCCTCCTTTCTCCCCGCGGTTTCGAAAGATCGTGATCATCGCTCCGATCCCGGCCGTGACCAGAATAATCCAGACCACATTCACGTTTAAAAAATAGTTGGCGATGAACGATGCAATCATGATCATGATGAGAATCGCGTCGCGCCCCTTCACGATGCCGGACGCCATGTCGAACACCACATCGATAATGACCGCCGACACACCGGCCTTCATTCCGTACAGCAGCGCCTGCACGGCGAAATTCTCCCTGAACGCCGTGTAGAAGAACGACACGATCGTCAGAATGACAAATGGCGGCAGAACCGCCCCGAGTACCGAAACGAGGATCCCCGGTATCCCGGCGATCTTGAATCCGACCACAATCGCGCCGTTGACCGCGATGGCGCCCGGCGCTGACTGGGCGATAGCGACCAGATCCAGCATTTCATCCTCATTGATCCAGTGAAGTTCGTCGACGAATTTTTTCTTGAGAAGCGAGACGATCACGTACCCGCCGCCGAATGTAAATGCGCTGAGATACAGCGTGGAAAAAAACAGCTTCCGGAGTCTCACCGGCAGACTCAGCTCCTGCTTATCACTTGTTTCCGACATATCCCTCCCTCTTTTCTGCGTTTCTTCGGAATTAAGAATATACCAGACGCTGTTCATATGTAAAATACTATTGTATTATATATTCCATAATTTATATGTTATATATTGTTCGTAAATGCTAATTATGGTATATTGCATATAACAGGAGGAAGTCTGATATGACAATTCGCAATCTCAAAATATTTCTTCAGGTGACCGCCTGCCAAAACAGCGTTTCCGAAGCCGCCAGAAAGCTGTATATCTCCCAGCCGGCGGTGAGTGTAGCCATTCGCGAGCTTGAAGAGGAGTACGGCGTCAGACTTTTCGAGAGGCTGAACCGTCATCTGTATCTGACAGAGAAAGGGGAACAGTTCCTGCAGTACGCTTCCCGGATCTGCGCGCTTGTGGACGACGCAGCCTCGGCCATGCGCGAAGGCGCGGCGGGAAGCCTGCGCGTGGGTGCCAGCGTGAGCAGCGGTGCCTTTCTCATGCCCCGGCTCATCGGCCGCTTTTACAGCCTTTATCCGGATGCAAAGGTGCATGTCATTACGCAGGCCTCCCTGCACCTGGAAGACAACCTGCTCACAAACGAACTGGATCTGGCGATCTGCGAGATTCCGGTTCACAATGCCGCGCTTCTCTCAAATACCATTCTCTCCGACCGGCTTGTCGCCTGCTGCTCGTCCTCCACCCGGCCGCAGTATCCGAAAGAGCTGACAGCCAGGACGCTTGCCGCCTGTCCGCTGCTGCTTCGCGAGAAGGGATCCGGCACCCGAACGATCTTTGATGAAGCTCTCGCAGAAAAAAGCCTTTCCTGCACACCAGTCTGGGAATCCGGAAGCTGGGAGGCAATTCTTGCAGCCGCCAGAACAGGGCTTGGCATTGCCGTGCTCCCGCACATGGTGGCCGAAAACAGCCTTGCTGAAGGCAGCCTCACCGAGATCCCGATATCGGGACATCCCCTTCGTCAGGATTTTTCCCTGGTCTGGCATAAAGATAAAATCATAACCGATATGATGAAGAATTTCATGGAACTGGCAGCACCGCATAAAAGAATGGCCGGAGAGTAACTGTTGCCTGCTCTCCGGCCGTCATAGCTGTCTTCTTATTCTTCCGTTCCGTTTGCCCCGCCTGTCCCGAGCTTCTGCAGGGTATCCCCGGCGATCCGGTACACCGTCCAGTCGTCCATCGGCACGGCGCCCATCGATTTATAGAACTCAATACTCGGCTTGTTCCAGTCGAGGCACCACCACTCAAGCCGCCCGCAGCCGCGCTGTACCGCGATGCGGGCAAGTTCGGTCAAAAGCGCCTTTCCATACCCTTTTCCGCGATACTCCGGTCTTACATACAAGTCCTCAAGATAGATTCCAGCGCGTCCCAGGAATGTCGAGAAGTTATGGAAGAATAAGGCGAATCCGACCTTCTCCCCGCCCTCGGCGGCAAAGATCACCTCCGCTTTTTTCAGGTCAAAAAGCCAGTGCTCCAGCGTCGGTATGTCCGCCACGACCTGGTCCAGCATCTTCTCATAATCGGCAAGCTCCCGGATAAACTGCAGAATTACCGGCGTATCCTCTCTCCTGGCAAATGTGAATTCCATTTTCCATCTCCTCATGGCATACTGGTGTTACAAATCTATGATAAAGAAGGTTCTTTCATGGCAGATTCCAATTCTCTCCGCGCCCTGGCAGCCGGTGATCTTCCTTTTGTCCTGAAAATCTGGAATGAAGTCGTCGACGAGGGCGGATCCTTTCCATTCATGGACCATTTTTCTGAAAAGCAGCTCGCGGATGAGCTGTCTAAGCCCGGCACTTACAATGCGGTATACACCGCCGCCGGGCAGATCCTCGGCTTTTATACCCTGCATCCGAATATCCCCGGCAGATGCAGCAGCGGTGCCAATGCCACCTATCTCGTGGACGCGGCACACCGCGGCAGGCACATCGGAGAGGCGCTCGTCCTTGACAGCATCCGGATGGCCGGAAAGCTTGGATACCGCTACATGCTTTTTAACGGCGTCGTCGACTCCAATATCCATGCACGGCACCTCTACGCGCGCTGCGGCTTTACGGAGATCGGTGTGATTCCGGAGGGATTTCAGGTACGGGACGGGAGTTACAAGGACATGCACATCCTGTATCTTTCTCTGACAGACGGCAAAAAGCCGGCGCCGTAAGGGTTTTTGCCCCGGCGCCGGCCTTCTCTCACCGTCCCCGCTTCAGACAAGCACTTCCGTTTCGGCCGGGCGTCCCTTGACGATTATCTTTCCGCCGCGCACCGAGTACAGAAGCGCACTGTCGTTGTTCAGCGCGTCGTAGTAGTCCGGCGCATCAAGCACGATCATGTTGGCGGGCTTGCCCTCCTGCACCCCGTAGTGATCGGTGATGTGAAGGGTCCTGGCGGCATTTTCCGTGACGAATTTATAGCCGCCGCAGATGTCCTCGTATCCCATCATGTGGCTGATGTTCAGTCCCTGATAGACTACGTCCCGCATGTTGCCGTTGCCCATCGGATACCACGGGTCGAAGATGTCGTCGTTCCCGAAGGAAACATTCAGGCCGTTTTCGGTGAGCTCTTTGATCCGCGTCACACCGCGGCGCATCGGATAGGTGTCCGCGCGGCCGCCCAGATGAATGTTTACGAGCGGATTGGACACGAAATTGATGCGGGAAAGCTTCAGCAGGCGCATCAGCTTCAGCACATAGGCGTTGTTGTAGGAGTGCATGGCTGTCGTGTGGCTGGCCGTCACCTTGTCATACATCCCCATCTCCAGCGCACGGCAGGCCAGCGTCTCCAGGCCGCGGGAGGCCTCATCGTCGATCTCGTCACAGTGTACATCGACCAGGCGGCCGTTGTCCGCCGCCAGCTTCATCGCGAAGTCCAGCGACTGGACGCTGTACTCCCGCGTGAACTCATAGTGCGGGATGGCGCCGACAACATCCGCGCCCATGGCTACCGCTTCCTTCATCAGTTCCTCACCGTTCGGGAACGACAGAATGCCGTCCTGCGGGAACGCGACGACCTGGATCTCCGCCAGATCCGAAAGCTCTTCCTTGATGTCCAGGATCGTCTTCATCGCCGTCAGAGCCGGATCCGTCACATCCACATGCGTGCGGATGAACTGACAGCCGTGCGCCGCGTACAGCTTCACGCAGCGGCGCACCCGCTCCCGGATGTCCTGCGCGTTCAGCTTGTCCTTGCGCTTCCCCCAGCACTCAATGCCCTCAAAAAGCGTCCCGGACATGTTCCAGCACGGGTCTCCTGCCGTCAGGCATGCGTCCAGATGCACATGACTCTCGACAAATGGCGGCAGTACCAGCTTCCCGCCAAGGTCAATGACTTCCTCGCCCGCTTCCGGCTTAAGCCCCGCGGCGATGGTTTTGAACTTCCCGTCCTGAATCCGAATGTCTTTCAGGCATTTGTCATTCTCGATACAGGCGTTTTGAAACAGCATTTTCAGGCCTCCCTGTGCATTTCCTTTCACGTATTCTCAGCTTCTTTTGATTAATTTCGTGTAAACCGCGTAGATCACGCAGGCCGTGGCCATGGCGTTGATGCTGGAGATTCCGAAGCTCACGAAATTCCCGACCAGCGCGCCGGCGATGACGCCCAGAATCGCTCCCCAGTTTACGTCATCCAGATAGACCTTTCCTTCCTTGTACCGATCGCGGTTCATGAAGAAATCCAGGATAATAATACCACCTACCGGCGGAAGTGTGGCATTCAGGAATGACAGCCAGGAGGTGAAATTGTTGTACAGCCAGAGGGCTGCAGCCGTCCCGATGACTCCGGCCACAATGACCATCGGTCTCTTGCGGACGCGGGTGATGTTGGAGAAGCCAAGCGCGCCGGTGTAAAGCGCATTGTCGTTGGTCGTCCAGATGTTGGCGCCCAGCACGATCAGAGCCGGGATCGTGAGTCCCTGCGCGATCATGACATAGAAGATATCGTCCTTTCCGGTGAACGCGCCGCCCACCGCGCCGAAGGCAAACATCAGCGTATTGCCGATGAAAAATGCGACAACCGTGGAAATGGCAGAGGATGCATTGCTCTTTGCAAAACGTGTGAAGTTGGGGGTCGCCGTACCGCCGCTGACAAAAGAGCCGATGACCAGACCGATTCCGGAGAAGACCGTCAGGCTTCCCGCATTTTTCGCGAAAATCGCCGCGATGCCGCCCCCCTGCGTGATAGAGAGTGTCATGGAATAGATGCCGAGGATGGCGATCAGCGGAACGGAGATGTAGGACACAATTTCCATTCCCTTGATTCCGAAATACGCGGAGGTCGTCATGCAGGCGCCCGCGATGAGAACCAGGACAAGCGCCGGAACGTGAAGCACTTCCGCCGCCGGAACCGCGAACATGGCGGCTCCCACACCGAACCATCCGATCTGGGTCAGTCCGATCATAAGAGACGGAAGCCAGGAACCGCGGCGTCCGAACGAGCGCTGCGCGAGCAGGTCAAACGACATACCGGTCTTTGAGCCGATGTATCCGAGCGTGCCCGTGTAGACCGCCAGGATGATGCCGCCAAACAGAACCGACAGAACAAATCCGGTCAGATCCAGACCATTCCCCAGCTTGGCCCCGACCGACATGCTGGCCGAGAAAAAGGTGAATCCGAGCATGATGAAAAACATCGGAAGGAATCCTTTTCTGGCTTTTACCGGAACTTTTTCGAAAGTGTAGTCCTCGTCGAGCAGCTCCTCTTCCGACGGGACTTTCGAACTTTTTGCTGCCATACTTTCTCCTCTCTTCTTCAAGGCGGCTTTTTGCCGCTTTTATAGCACACACTTGTGCCATTCTACAGTTTTGTATTTCCGGATGCAATGACGGAATCAAATAAAAAACGCCTTCCGGGTGTATTTTTTCACACACCCGGAAGACGTCATTGTCTTCCCACTCCTGTATCGGCCCGGACACGGATATCCGGAATCCGGCTGTGAGGTTTTACAGGCGTCCCGGATCAGAGCACCAGCGACGGCGCCGCGTAGACACGTGCCAGGAGTTCCTGATTCAGAGCATACAGGCCCTTCGGATCGCTGCCGAACAGCTTGTACTTTTTGATCAGGTCGTCCGCATTCTTCTCTTCCTCGCCCTGTTCCTTGACAAACCAGTCAAAGCACTGCATGGTGCGGAAATCGTCCACGTCCTTGGCAGCACGGTAGATGCGGTTGATGAGCGCCGTGACTTCCTGCTCGTGCGCAAGGCCCGCCTCCAGCGGATCCAGCGGTGTCTTATATTCCTTGTCCGGCTTCGGAACCGCATCAAACTTCACCTTGTCTCCGTTGTTGAGAAGATATGTCCGCATGAGCATGGCGTGATCCCGCTCCTCCTGAGCCTGGATGTCATACCAGTGGGCGAACCCGTCAAGGCCCTGGTCGTAGTAATAGTTGGCGAAGTCAAGATACAGATACGCGGAGTAAAACTCCTTCGTGACCTGCTCATTAATCAGTCTGCTTACTTTTTTATCAAGCATGCTGTGCACTTCCTTTCTCAAAATTCTTTACTATTTATTATAACACAAAGCATCTCCGCGCTTCATTGAAATATTCACGGGTATTTTCATTTAGCATTTGACATTCGGGGCGGATGGGCAGAAACTGTTGAAAACAAAACAGGAGTGACCATCATGCAGGAAAAAGAAAAACACCAGCGCCGGCCGCACTACAGCGGCCGCTACCCGAAAGCGTTCCGGGAAAAATACAAGGAACTGAATCCCGGCCGCTACAAAGACGCCGCGGCGCACATTCTCGCAAAAGGCGGTACTCCGGCCGGCACCCACGTTCCGATCATGGTAAGCGAGATTCTGGATTTCCTGGACGTGACACCCGGGAAGAAAGGCCTTGACTGTACGCTCGGCTACGGCGGACACACGCAGAAGATGCTGGAGAAACTCGACGGATCCGGCCACCTGTATTCCGTCGATGCCGATCCGATTGAGATCCGCAAGACGACAGAGCGGCTCCGCGGCCTCGGATACAGCGATGAAATCTGGACGCCGCTTCACGACAATTTCCGCAATGCCGGCCGTATAAGTGCTGCGTACGGCCCGTTTGACTTCGTGCTGGCCGATCTCGGCGTCTCCTCCATGCAGATCGACAACCCGGACAGAGGTTTCTCCTGGAAGGCAGACGGTCCGCTTGACCTCCGGTTCGACCCGGAAAAAGGCGAACCGGCGTCCGCGCGCCTGGCGTCTCTCTCCCGGGACGAGATCGAAGGGATGCTGACGGACAACGCCGATGAGCCGTATGCCGCTGACATCGCCCGGGCCATCGTGCGGTCTGTGCGGCTTCAAAAAAGTCCCGAAACCACCGCGCAGCTGCGCGAAATCGTCTCCCAGGCCGTTCGCAGCTCTTCTCTCTCATCCGGGCTTACGGACAGAGAGCTGAAAGAGGCGCAGAAAAAATCCTGCATGCGCGTATTTCAGGCGCTTCGGATCGATGTCAACTCCGAATTTGAAGCTCTGTATGAATTTCTGGAGGCACTTCCGGATATCCTGGTTCCGGGCGGACGGGTTGCCATTCTCACCTTCCATTCCGGTGAGGACAGAATGGTGAAGAAATGCTTCCAGTATCTGAAGGGTGAAGGCATCTTCCGGGTGTCCTCCCCCGACTGCCTCCGCCCCACAAAGGAAGAGTGCTTCAACAATCCGCGTGCCCGTTCGTCCAAGCTGCGCCGGGCGGTCCGTTTACAGCAGATGTGATTCAAAAGAGAGACATCTGGCCGTCAACCCAGGACACCTGCTTCGCCTGCGTGATGATGTCTCCTTCCTGCGTGCGTCCTATCAGAAACGGCGACGCCGGGTCATGACGACGCCTGTTTTCAGCCACCGCCCGCGGGCTGCTGTTCGCGTAGCAGTATCGGCACAGATGCGAGCAGCTGTCATACGCGCCGATGTCGTGCGCCAGATAGCAGCTGCACCCTTCGCGGGCCGGCTTAAACGGCGGGACAGCCAGTTTTTTCCCGATGGCCCGTTCCCATGCGGATACCGGCATGCATCCGGAGCAGTCCGCGCCGCAGCCTGCCAGCTCCCGCCCTTCTGCGCAGGTCACAAGCCGCATGCCGTTTGCCTCCGCGATTTTGATCATCTCCTTTCCGAGTGCAATTTTCTCCTCCCGTGTCACGCTCCGCACCTGCGGGAAATTTCTCTGCACCTTCCGGTACAGATCGATGAAACTGACCACCACCGTGTCTGTGCATCCGGAAAGTGCCTCCGCCATCTGTGAAAACGCGCGGATGTGATACGCCGCCGTATACCGCTCACTCACGAAAACCGGATCATACCGCCAGGTAATGCGGCGGTTTCCGACCATCTGTGACAGTTGCCGGAAAACCTCCAGCATATGATGCTTGTCCGGGACATTCGGCTCTATGTCCCGGCCGTACGGCGTGATCGTCACGAACCAGTACTGCCCGTATCCGGAAAGAAGATCCATATACGGAAACATCGGCTCCGGATTTTTTGTACAAAAGCCGATGCCGTCCACAACCGACGGATCCAGAACATAGCGGCTCACCTGCTTCGGATTGAACGGATTCCGGACGCAGACAAATCCCTCCTTCAGGCGGTTTGCAAACCACGTGGCGTAAATGGCCGGAATATCGGTTCTCTGACCGGTGTTGATGATCATAAAGTCCTTTCATATTACAAAATTATTACATTTTTTACAGAAAACAGTATACACTTTTCCCGGGTGTGTGTGATATACTTTTGCCACGAAAGGGGTGCGTACACATGTTTAATACTATGACAGGCAGGCACAGACGCAACCTGAGGCTGCTGGACGACCTGGAATCCAGGACCGGCCGGAAGATCTACTGCTCGGATTATTTTACTACAGCGCTTTCACAGACGCACCACAATCAGACGACCGTCGCTGTTCACACGCTCGGCGTCGCCGTCACGAGTCTGCGCATCTACTACATTCTCAAAGCACTTGGTTTTACTCTCGACAAGGAATCTCTGCTGAAGAGTTCCCTCTGCCATGATCTGGGGATCGTCGGCCGGAACGAGAAATTTGAAAACAACCGCGAGTGTCTGAAACAGCATCCGGTTGACTCGGTTATCGCGGCAAGAGAGATCTTCCCGGATCTGGATGAGCGCACGGAAGACGCGATTCGCCATCATATGTGGCCCTGCACGCTCCTCCCGCCGCATCACAGAGAAGGTTTTGTCGTCACCGTCGCCGACAAGTACTGCGCCGCCATCGAAGGCGTTGCCGGAAAGTTCTACTGCCCCGGCAGCCGCTTCCTGAGAGCCATGCGTCAGGACAATACGGTCACGGGACAGGACGCCGGATCTGTTCTCAAAACAGCCGGCTGACAGACGGAACAATTTATACCCCGTCAGGTACCACAAAATACGCGTGAAGGTCATGGCATAAAAACCTTCACGCGTCTTTTTTATCTTTATTTACTTTCCAATCTTTTCCTGCCGGTAACGCTTCAGCGCCTGTGCCAGCTGGTCCGGACAGGATGTCGGGCGGAAGCCGCAGCGGATGCCGTCAAGCCGCTCTATCGCCTCGTCGACAGACATCCCGCGAAGCAGCGCCGCTACTCCCTGTGTATTGCCGCTGCATCCTCCGATAAATTTCACCGACTCAATCGTGCCGTCAGGCTTCACTTCAAAGTCAATTTCCTGCGAGCAGGTTCCTCTTGTCTTAAATCTTTCCAATCCTTTCTCCTTTCCCGGTACAATCATTAAAATTAGAACTCCGCGCTTTTCGCGCCGGCATCAAATGCCTGACAGGATACCGCAGACGGGCGGATTTTGCAAGGCAGATATCCGTCACTCTTTCTGCCTGTATTTTCACAATCTTTGGCCAAATTACTTGATTTTTCTCCTGCATGCCAGTAGAATACATTACAGATTCATAACAGACAACGGTGTCACCCAAAAATGGTATCGTTGTCTGTTTTTTTTAACCGGCGCTGAAAGGAATGTTATCATGAAAGATAATCAGAAGCAAATTGATGCGATCGATATCCGGATTCTGGAGCTGCTGGAGAGCAACGCGAGAATTTCGGCAAAGGATATCGGCCGGGAGATCAATATGTCGTCCCAGGCTGTCGCAAACCGCATCCGTCATCTCGAGGATACGGGTGTACTCATGGGATTCATTCCGGTCATCAACTATTCCAATCTGGGATATTCGATCCGGGCCTATATCAATCTGGAGGTTTCTCCTGCCCAGAAGCCGGAATTTTACCCCTACATTGAGTCAATTCCGAATGTCGTCGAGTGCAGCTGCGTGACCGGCGATTACTCCATGCTGATCGAAGTCATCTTCCAGACCGCCATGCAGCTCGATCATTTCATCAATGAGCTGCAGCATTTCGGGCGCACCAAGACGCTCATCGCGTTCTCCACATCCGTCGAGCACCGCAACGTGCGTTTCGCCCAGACCGAAAATCTTCCGGACAAAAACTGAAACTGCCCGAAAAAAGAGGCTCCTGCAGCCTGTGATATGATTCCCTTTGCAGGACCACACCCGTGCAGCGGCCTCTTTTTTGATTGTAAACAGTCTCTTACTGTCCGTTTCCGGTGAGCTCAAGCTCCTGTGCATGATCCTTCATGCCCCGGATACAGATCTCCGAAACTTCCCGAATGTCCATCCCGAGCATCTCGCAGCCGCGCAGAATGAGCGGGCGGTTGCACTTCGCGGCAAACTTCTTGTTCTTCCATTTCTTCATGAAACTTTTGATGTCCATATCGGTGATCCCCGCCGGCCGCATGCGCGCCGCCGCCTGAATGATCCCGCTGAGCTCATCAACCGTGAAAAGGCTTTTTTCCATGTCCGTCTCCGGCTTCACGTCATTGACGATCGAATATCCGTGCGAGAGGATCGCCCGGATATCCTCTTCCGGCACTCCGGCTGCCCGCAGCGGTTCCTCGGTATGGGCCAGATGTTCCCCCGGATACTTTTCGTAATCATAGTCATGCAGATATCCGATAGCTTCCCAGTGCTCCCTGTCAGCGCCGAAATACTCCGCCATGGCGCCCATACAGGCAGACACATTCGCCGCATGCAGTTTCAGGTGTTCCTCCGTGACCATGGTATCATTCAGTCTCTTCGCTTCCGCAAGTGTCAGCTTTTCCATTGCCCCTGTCCTCTCTTCGCTTTATAGTCCGGCAAACTTCCCTGTATCCCATGCATCTGCCATGGAATGTTCTCATTGTAGCAGTCCTGCCGGCCTTCTTAAAGCCCCGCGGCCTGCGCCGCGAGAATCACGGCCGGCACGGACAGAACGGAGAGAATGGTGGACAGGCACATATAACGGGTCGGAAAACGCTTGTCCAGGCCGAACAGGTTGCTGAACAGAATCGTAAAACCGCCAACCGGGCAGGCACTCATAACCAGCATGGTGAGGCGCGCCTCCTGTGGTAGAAAACTGCCTGTGAGCATCAGGATCGTGACCAGCGGCAGAAAGAAGTTGCGCAGCAGGACCCCCAGCCATGCCCTGCGGTCCGTAAAATCTCTTTTTATGCTGTATCCCGCCAGATTGGCGCCGATCACGAGCATGCTCAGAGGCGTATTCATGCCGCTGATGAGCTCCAGCGCCCGGGCGGGGATGAACGGCAGTGCAAACTGTGTCAGAAACAGGGTGAGGCCGACAGCCGTCGCAATGATGTTCGGATTCGTCAGAACCTTTCGTACAGCAGCGGATTTCCGCCCTTTTTCACCGTGCCCGAACAGGCTCACACCGTGGCTCCAGACAAAAATGTTAAATGTGATGTTGAACGGAACCGCATAGAACACGCCGATATCACCGACAAGCGACTGAACCAGCGGAAAGCCGATGAAGCCGCAGTTGGTGTATACCGATCCGAAACGCATCACCGCAGACTGGGCATCACTTAAGTGAAATATTCTTCCGCCGATTCTTTTCCCGAGCAGAAGCTGGGAGAGGACTATGTTGACAAGAAAGATGGCCGCCGAGAAGAGAAACAGTTCCCCGAACAGCGCCAGGCGCTGCACAGAGAATTCCTGACGGAACGAATTGACGATCAGACAGGGCGAGATGACGAAACACAGAATATTCGAGAGGTCTTTTTCGCTTTCACTTCTCAGGAATCCGATTTTCCGGCATATCATGCCCACAAGCATGATGCAGAACATGATGACAACCTGCTGCGCTGAAATCAGAAACATAGGAACCTCCGGCTGTACAAGAATCGGCTTGCGAAAAAATCCTATATATCATACATCATTTCACAGGAAATTTACCAGACAATCCGGCCGGCACAAAATCCGGCAACAAATCTCGCACCCGTATACATACCATCAGAAAAAGTGCAGAAGCTTCTTAAAGCCCCTGCACACAAAGTCTCTTGCCCGTATGTCAGCCGGCCGCTGTCATGCGGCAGATATCCGGGTTTCTATCAAGCGCCCGGCGGTAGATCGCGGCGCACTTCTGAAACCGGGCGAACCGGCGCCTTGCCTCCTGCTCATCTCCGTATACCTTCCAGTATCCGCAGAACCGGCAGCCTTCTCCGTGATTCCGGATGAAGCTTTCCACATCTTCAGCCGGAAATCCCAGAAACAGGCCGATCTCATGCGGAAACCCGGAAGATTCCGTCAGTCTCCGGACGAGAAACGCGACACATTCGTCAACAGACACGGGCCCGGAGCCTTCCGGTTCAGGAGGCGGTTAGCGAGGTCTATATCAGCCCCTGAAACAGGATCTGCCCCGCGGGTTATATTGAAAACCGTGCCCGTTTTCAGTCCCGCGAGCGTCTGTGAACAATTCAGAATAAGTGCCCGATAGAAAGCGGGATTCCCCATAATCTGTCCTTCGCCTCGGCTTCTCAGTAAGCCGCCAAGCTTCCGCCGAGTGCCTCACAGGCCGACTTCGCCGCATCATCCGGTTCACCGCACGCGATAACGCCTTCATCGCCGGGAACCGTGGCTCCGGCCGCCTTCATGCGGTCTGTCCAGTTTCGCATCCACTCACCGTCACCCCAGCCGTACGATCCGAAAAGTCCGATGGTTTTGCCGGCGGCAAACTTCTCAATCTCAGCGACAAAAGGCTCCATCTCACTCTCCTCGAGTTCTTCCGAACCCATGGCAGGGCAGCCGAGGGCAAATCCCTTCAGACCTTTGAGCTCATCCGGAGAAACCTCCGACACGGGGACAATCTTTGTCTGACTTCCGGATGCCTGCGCGCCCGCTCCGACCGCCTCTGCCATCGCCTGCGTATTGCCGGACTGTGACCAGTAAACCACATAAACGGTATCCATTCCTCAACCTCCAAACCGCTGCCTCAGCCGTTCTTGTTAGCTGCTGCTAACCTCATGGAAACAGTATACGGGGTTGGAGTTATTTTGTCAATACTATTGTTTCACATGTCTAACCAAAATCTCTGTCGTGCCACCTGAAATGACAGCAGACGCCTGTGTACAGATACGAGGTGGATTGCCCTTCCGGGTTCTCCGCCTCGCACATTTCTATAGCCGGTTCATCTTCCGGATTCTGCAAAGAAGTTTTTCCGTTCTGTATCAGAGAATCGAAGCATCTGTGTCCGCTCCCGAAGCGCTGTCGTCATTGACCGAGATCTCGTCAAACCAGATCTTCAGATCATCTTCCGAAACTGCTCCGCCAACGCGGCGTCCCTCCATCACTCTCGCGCCGCGTCCCACCAGATTCTGCAGGCGCTCCGCCGTGCGCTGGGAACTCATGCCGCCGGATGTATAAAACGGCAGAATAAACTTTCCATTCCAGTCATATGCATCCAGGAACGAGTCGATGATACTCGGCTCCCTTCCCCACCAGATCGGGAAGCCCAGATAGATCACATCGTACGCATCCAGTTTCAGCGCTTCTCCGCCGAGAGCCGGGCGGCAGTTCGGATCATTCATCTCAACCGATGTACGCGAATTCTTGTCTTTATAGTCCAGATCTTTTTCCGTATAAGGATTCTCCGGTTTGATCTCATACAGATCTCCCTCCACCGCATCGGCGATCTTCACGGCTGCCTCTTTTGTCGAACCATGCGGTGAAAAATACGCCACAAGAACCTTTTCATCATTCATAATACACGCCTCCTTCTGACTGCCGGTTTTTAAAAATACTGCCCGGCATTTCCACAATTTCACGCGCCGCCGGCCCCTCTCCAGCAAGACACCTTTCACTTCTCAGCCTTGTCCGGCACGAACTCGATTCTCAGAGTCATTCCCATTCCCTCCGCCAGTCTCTGCAGCGTTCTCACCGACGGATTGGAATTCCCGTGCTCCAGCTTACTGATGTCCCCCTGAGCGATGCCTGTGCGTCTTGAGAGCTCTTTCTGGGTCAGGCCGGCCTTCTGCCGCGCACTGATCAGAACAGTTTTAATACCGCTGTCACTTTCCGCATACTCTGACACTTCCGCTCCTTTCTGCACAAAGGCAATCTATTCAATTGTCCACGCTTTATCTATCCTTATTATATAGTTGCTATCCTATACTGTCAATCGTCTGGAGCAAAAATGTGGTAATAAAAAATGTATCCGTCAGCCGGTCCTTCTTCTCTCCGGTGTCATCCGTTCTTCGGTATCTTTCTCTCAACGAACCAGAGTCCGTTCTCCTCGTAATACAGAGAAACCACACTCCCCTGAATCAGGCACTGATACCGCATTCCGGCGCCGCCGGCCCGCAGGCTTGCCCTTCTCTGCACATTCATCACCCGGTCAATGGCAAATTGTCTTCCGTCCTCCCAGATAATTTTCCTCGGCATCATGACGCCCTCCGGCGAAAAATCCGCGTTGACGCCCACATAAGCCTTGTACGGATTCTCCGGCGTGACTTCCAGATGCTTCTCATAAAGCGGCAGAACGGCCGGGCGGTCCGCTCTGCCGGAATCATGATGATAATCATAAACGCCCATATGGTTCACCTGCCTTCCCACATTCATAAGCACTTCAACTATACAGCTTTCATCTTTAGATGTACACCGCCATTTGGCATAGTTTTATCTATTCTCATTCGATTTTCATTGCATGAGCTCCTTCCCTGTGGTATGCTGAACATAAATACAAAAGCGTTCCGGTGTGCACTCAGGAAAATATCCGACCCGTGAAAGGAGCCGCATTCTATGAATTCCATTGGCAGAATCATCCGCAGATACAGAAAGCTCCGCCATTATACGCAGGCAGATCTGGCAGAAAAACTGGCAGCCTGTGATATCCGCATCACCTCAAAGGCCGTATGGGCCTGGGAAAAAGGAAGTGCAGAACCATCTGCCGGCACTTTCCTGCAGGTGTGCCGGATTCTTGATATCCCGGACTGCATGGAAGAATTCTTCGGAGAAAACCCGAATAATCCGCTCTCGGTTTTAAATGATGACGGAAAGGCTCTCGTCCGCCAGTACATCAACGCCCTCGTCAGCCCGGTGCGATACCGGAAAGAAGCAGGAACCCTTCCGGGCGGCGCCGGAAACACCCGGCCCATCCGGCTGTACGATCTGCGCGTGTCCGCCGGAACCGGAAATTTCGCAGATTCCGATCAGTACGCACAGATTGATGTAGATGAAAATCTGGCGAAAGATGCCGACTTTGCCGTCACCATCGCCGGTGACAGTATGATGCCCCGATTCAGGGATCACCAGACTGTCTTTGTGCATGAGCAGTCCGCCCTGGAGAGCGGTGAGATCGGCATCTTTTATCTCAACGACAGCGTCTATATCAAGAAATTCCAAAACGACGCCAGGGGGCTGTATCTGATTTCCCTGAATCCGGCATATGATCCGATCCCCGTGGATCCGGCCCGGGATTCATTCCGTATTTTCGGGAAAGTTCTCGGATGACCGTCTGGTCCGTCCGCATAAAGATCGCAGGCCCCGGTAACGGTGAGGTGATTTTAGACAATATGAAAGTAAGCAACTGTCTTAAGAAGTGCCGGAAAGAAAAACAGGCGACCCTTCAGGATGTGGGAGAGGCCACCCTGACGGACGCAACGACGATCTGGCGCTATGAAAATGACAGACGGACTCCCACTTTGGAAATGGCACTCCGTCTGTCTGCCTATTACGGAAAACCTGTAAATGAATTGTTCTCCCTTCGCAAAGAGCTTTGAGTCCTCTTCCCTTTTTATCCGGTCTCTCTGCCCGGCATCCTCTCACATCCCGTGCGGTTTCCGCGCTCCAGATATGAGTGCGGGTGAATCATATGATCATCCGCTGTCGCATCCAGCGAGGAAAGATACCGGTCCTGATACATAATTCCCCTCTGCACCACGGAAAATCCGAAGCGTCTGCGCAGGTTATCCGTCATCCGGTCCGCCAGAAGTCTTTTTTCGCGCTGCGCCTCATTGACAAAAATCGAAAGCTGTACCGGCTGCGTCTCTGCTTTCAGATCACTCACCCGGATTCCGATACTCCGGATCGGCTTCTCCCATGTATAGAGCTCCCGGAATACGGCATAGGCAGCCGCTTCAATTTCAGAGGAAATGCTGGTCGGTTCCGGAAGCCGTTTCTGCCGGTCGCAGCCGGAAAGATCCGCATCGCGGACATATACCTCCACCACCTGTCCGACAAAACCGTTCTTCCGAAGCCGGACCGCTACGCTCTCCGAGAGCAGGTACAGCACCAGCTTCACTTCCTCATTGTCATTCAGGTCACGCGGCGTCGTCGTGCTGTTTCCGATGCTTTTCACCGGAACTTCCAGCCAGGTTTCACTCACCGGAGTCTGATCCAGTCCTCTCGCAAAACAGAAGAGCACCATCCTCGGAGGCAGAAAAACGACGTCCGGACAGACCTCCCTGGCCTGCCACAGGGCCATTCCGGTCTTCACGCCGCTGCGCTTCGCCCTGTAATTCGCTGTCAGCACAATGCCGTGCCGCGCCTGCGGATCACCGCCCACCGCAACGGCTCTCCCCTCCAGTTCCGGGTGATGCAGCATTTCCACGGAGGCGTAAAAGCAGTTGCAGTCCACATGCAGAATGATCCGGTCCATATCGCTTTCCTTTCCGGCAGGGCTCTTCCGAACGGCAGGGCTCACTATCCGCCTGCGTATATAACCGCCCCACATACATGCCATGATAAAGCGATTGATTTTCGATGTAAATCTGCTTTTCGGACTATTTTTCTATTTATATTAGATTTTTGCGTTCACTCGGAGCGCAGTGCGCTGACCGGATCGCTTCTCGCCGCCTTTCCGGACGGAATGAGCCCCGCCAGAAGTGTAAGGCCGATAGAAAGCAGCACCAGAGCTCCTGCCATGTCAGGCTCCAGAACCGCCGCGATGGCCTGCCCGGTCTTGTGCTGGATCAGCCAGCTGGCCAGTGGTATCAGCGCGAACGTAAGTCCGATACCAAGGCAGCCGGATATAAATCCGGTTATGATCGTCTCTGCATTGAACACTTCCCGCACATTGTGCTTTGACGCTCCCATGGCGCGCAGAATTCCAATCTCCTTCCGGCGCTCCAGCACACTAATATAGGTTATCACACCGATCATGATGGATGACACAACCAGGGATATGGACACAAAAGCAACCAGAACCCGGCTTATCGAATTGATGATATCCGTGATGGACTGCATCATGGTTGCGACCACATCCGAATACGTGATAGCCTTGTCCTTCTCGCCTCTGCTCTTCACATCTTTGTTGTATGCGTCGATGAGATCTGCGATCTTGTTTTTGGCATTGAAATCCTTCGGATAGATCAGGATGGCCGTCGGGCTGTCCAGATCAGCATATCCGAGGGCGCTTAAGTTTCCGGCAAGCGATGCCTTGTCACGGTTCAGGAATGAGGTGAGAATCGACTGAAGTTCCGGGATTCCCACGCTCACCTTGATTGCCCGCCGGAAAGCGTCCTCGTCGACAGTAAAGAAATCGCCGATATTGCTGTTGATGTAACCGGCAATCTGCGGGTAATCCTTTTCAATTGCGGCGAGGACCAGGCGCTTTGCCTCTCCGGACACATCCCCGGCAAAGGCTGTAATTTCCGCCTGTGCGGCGGCACTCACCTTGTTTATGATGTCCTGACTGACATCATCCCGGATACCGGACAGCTTGTTCGCAACGGCATCTGCAACAGCCTGCCTGACGGCGTCCCCGTCAAAGACCTGTGTTACCGCCTCCTGAATCGCCGACCGGGTGTCAGCAGATGTCAGAAATGCCGTGAAACTGTCTGTCAGCTTCTGCGTCAGCTCCGCGCTTATCTGTTCCAGCCCCGGAATATCATGCGTCCCAGCGTAGGAGGAAAAAGACTGCAGAAGCGCGCTGCTTATCTGTTTGAGCTGATCCTGGTTTATCTGTACCGACATCTGTGCAAGGGAGGAACCCAGCTCAGATATGCGCTGCTGTCCCTCCGGGCTTGCCAGATACAGCGCAATCACGTTCGGATCATTCGGCTTCAGAGCCTGGCCGGATCCGGAAGCCGCCGCGTCCCATTTCGCGTTCTGTGCATCAACCCAGCTGAGATACGCCTGAATCTCCTCCTGAAGTCTGGTCTGTATGACTTCCTTTGAAATCTGCCCGGCGTTTTCGCTCACAATCTTTTTCACCTGTTCCTGAAGAACCTGCTGTGCCTCACCGGATGCCAGATATTGTCCGATATACTCTATGATCGGCTTTACAATCTGGTTGAGCTGCGCGTCTTCCCTTCCCTGCTGCGCCGCCGTCTCTGCCTCTTCCTTCAGCTGCTTCCCGTATTGAGTCCCGAGCGACTGAACTGCCTGCTTCAGCGCCTCTTCCGAAAGACTGGAAAATGCGGCATTTAAAATGGTATTCAGATCCTCCTGCGTGAGTTCCGGGATTTCCTTCTGTAAAGCATCAAGGTCGATGTAGTCCGAAAGGGAGACAGAATCCGCGGCTGACTGTGCCTCTCCGGAAGCGTACTGAACGATCTGCCCCGTTATGCTGTCAATCTCAGAAGTCAGATACGACTGCAGTGTATCCGCGGAGTCACTGTCTGTTGTCACGTTAAAGGCTTTCGCCACGTCATCGTGATCCAGTGTGACCAGGCTCCCGAAATCAAAGGATGTTCCGCTGTCTGTGAACTTCCGCCCTGTAAAGATATCCGTATCCGGGTCAGTCAGCTGCTGTTTCACCGCTTCACTCTCGCTCTCCCGCCCGATGATCTCATTAATCAGGCCGCGCGGATACCCGATGCCGGACGTCAGCATCATGTTGGAAGCGTCTTTTTTTGCCTGAACGATTCCGACAATGGTCAGGTCTTCGCCATCCGCCACAAGATCAGACATATAGCCGGCATCGTCGGACTTGTCACTCCATACGTTCATGTCCGGATCGTATACATAGACGTCACTGCCCAGGATCAGCTTGAACTTCCGTCCCAGGAAGTCACTGTAATGACACACTTCCTTCTCATCATCCGAAGTGCCGGAAGAATCTTCTTCCGCCTCCGTTTTTCCTTCCGTTTCCCCTCCGGTATCGTCTGCGTTCTCCGTGCCGCCGACGACCGATACGGCGCTCTGCGCCAGACTCAGAATCGAGTTGTCGGATCCGGATGAAAATTTATTAATCATGCTCCGGAGCTCATCCGGATCTTTGATTCCCAGTTCATAAAGCAGAAAATCCGAGGTATGACCGTCTGCCGTCAGGACCAGCACCAGCTCATGGTTATTCTCGGGCCACCGGCCCGCGCGCACGTCATAGGAGCTTTTGTAAAGCTCCGCGTTGGACGGCATCGCATGAAAGATGGACTCACCCACAATTCCATTCATAAGGCTGCTCACGTCGATGATCGAAGTCAGCATATCCGAGAGCATTCTGTTCGGATTCAGCTGTTCGATCGTCCCGTCCGCGTCGTTATAACTGTAAATCTGCGGCTCCACGCCGTAATTGTACTCGATGTCTGTCACATAGCTGTCAATACCCGACTCCCCGCTCTCCAGATACTTTTTGAAGGAAACCAGGTCATTGGCGTTCATGCCGGTAAAAATGTCTTTTGCCAGAGTATTGACGGCGATTTCATCGGAGCCGGAAGCCATATCCGTATCGCCTGTACTGCCGGACAGAGATGTCATCGAAAGCGCCGTGCCGTAGCTCTCGGAGAGAAGCGAGGACCAGTCGATGCCAGTCGAGTAGATTTCAATCGGATACTGCGACAGCGTGGCACTCTCCGTGTTCCGGACATACTGCTGCAGACCGGTCTCGATCGCCAGAATCAGAGCTATGCCGATGATGCCGATAGACCCGGCAAATGACACCATAAGCGTTCTGGCTTTCTTCGTCCGCAGGTTCTGAAAGCTGAGCTCCAGCGCGGTCAGAAAATTCATCGAAGTTCGCCGGAATCGGCCGTTTTTAACGGCTTCTTCCTCCGTGTGCGGATGATTCTCCTCTCCCGAACCGGCAGTGGGAGCGGCAGCAGGGGCGGCGGACGCAGGCGCAGAAACGCACCGCGCCGGATCGTTTTCGGGGAGATCACGGCTTCCTGCGAAGCGGCCGTCACGGAGCGTCACGATCCGCGTCGCATACTGCTCTGCGAGCTCCGGGTTGTGTGTGACCATGACGACGAGCTTGTCTCTTGCCACTTTCTTCAGGATGTTCATGACCTGAACGCTTGTGTCGCTGTCAAGCGCACCGGTCGGTTCATCAGCCAGAAGGATTTTCGGGTTGTTGACCAGCGCGCGCGCAATGGCAACGCGCTGCATCTGCCCTCCGGAGAGCTGTCCCGGTTTTTTGTGCATGTGATCGCCCAGTCCCACCATGCGCAGGGCAACCTCTGCCCGATGCCGTCTCTCTTCACCGGACACGCCAGCGATTGTCAGGGCGAGTTCGACATTGGACAGCACACTCTGATGCATGATCAGATTGTAGCTCTGGAAGACAAATCCAATGGCGTGATTGCGGTATGCATCCCAGTCCCGGTCTGTATAGTTTTTTGTGGAGATCCCGTCGATGACCAGGTCTCCGTCATCATAACGGTCAAGTCCGCCGATAATGTTCAGAAGCGTCGTCTTTCCGGAGCCGGAAGGGCCGAGAATTGCAACGAACTCTGTATCAGCCAGCGTCAGATTCACGTGGTCCAGCGCCTTCTGCACGGTATCGCCCGTGCGGTACTCTTTGCAGATGTCATGTAGTTCCAGCATACTCCCTCCATGAATCCGTCCGGATCCCTGTTATTTCGTCATTCTGTCCGTTTTTGCATTCCCGCAGTTGCATTTTTTCTCCTGCAGGCCTACGATATTGACAGAAGTTCTATCGTGTCATACATTTCATATCTTTAACACGCCGGTACAGCGCCTGTTTTGTGCCGCGCGGGAAAAAGGAGCCGTTCATGAAACTCAAAACCGGTCAGACCGTGCGCATAGGCTTTGCCTTTCTGTCCATCAGCGCCTTCTGGCAGATGTACAACACCATCATCCCTCTGGTGCTAACCAACACCTTTCACCTCAATGAATCCCTGAGCGGCGTCATCATGGCGCTGGATAACGTTCTGGCGCTGTTTCTGCTCCCGCTCTTCGGTGATCTTTCCGACCGCTGCAAAAGTCCCATGGGACGGCGCAAGCCTTTCCTACTCTTCGGAACGATTGCCGCTGTCATTCTGATGCTTTTCCTGCCGGTCATCGACAATTCGTGCTACGAGAACGGATCCGCCGTAAACGCCTCCTCCCGCTTTCCGGCATTTATCATCGTGCTCGGCATTCTGCTGGTCGTGATGGGTACCTACCGCAGTCCTGCCGTCGCCCTGATGCCGGACTGCACGCCAAAGCCGCTCAGATCCAGAGCCAATGCGATCATCAATCTGATGGGCGCGCTCGGAGGCATTCTCTATCTTCTGATTTCGGCCGTGCTCTACTCCAAAAGCCGCTCAAACGCCATGAAAGAGACCTACGGGCATGTAAACTATCTCCCGGTTTTCATCATCGTCGCCGGAATCATGCTCCTCTCTCTGGCAGTCGTCATGTTCACCGTCGACGAGAAAAAGCTGCATGCGGATATGGAGCAGTATGAGGCGGCTCACCCGGAGGAAAATCTCACCGTGAAGGATTCGTCCGGAAGTGAGACACTGCCAAAGCCTGTCAGAAAATCTCTGACGTTCCTTCTCATATCCATCGCTCTGTGGTTCATCTCGTACAACGGCGTCGAAACATGGTTCACCACCTATGCCGGACGCATGTGGGACATGTCCCTCGGACAGGCAAACCTCTGCCTGACCATCGCGACCGGCGGCGCAATCCTCTCGTACATTCCGGTCGGCTGGGTCGCGTCCCGCATCGGCCGCAAAAAGACCATCCTTACCGGCGTGGTTCTTATGTTCTCCTGTTTTCTGTTCTGTTTCTTTTACACATTTGCCGTCGGGGCATTCAGTCCCGCGCTGTTCGTCATCTTCATCCTTGTCGGTATGGGGTGGGCCGCCATCAACGTCAACTCGCTGCCGATGGTCGTCGAGATGTGCAGGGGCTCTGATATCGGCAAATTCACCGGTTACTACTACACGTTCTCGATGGCCGCGCAGATAGTGACGCCGGTCGCAGCCGGCTTTCTGATGAACCAGATCAGCTACCAGGTGCTTTTTCCGTACTGTGTCGTGTTCATGGGTGCAGCTTTCATCACGATGCAGTTTGTGAAACACGGTGATACAGAAGCGGTGAAACGCAGAAAAGGGCTTGACGCTTTTGAGGACATGGACACCTGAGGCCGGGCATATATCATTTTGATTTCTGCTCTTTCCCGGCCTTTTTCATATCGAGAAAGGCGCGGACATAATCGCCGAATCCTTGTGAATCCAGAATCGAACAGGCCGCCAGATCCATCCAGGGCGACATGTGTTTCGGATGGCAGGCCAGATAGACATTGCTCCACACAGGGCTGTACTTCTCTTTTGCCTCCTGCAGCGGCTTAAACCCGTAGATGTAGTTCATATGACCGTAGATATAGTGCTCTGCCTTTTCAAAGAGAGAGGGATCCGGTCCGTCGTTCGTGTTGAAAAACGGCGCGATTCCCAGACTCAGATACTGCACGTTTTCTTCTTTCAGTGTCTGCATTATATCATGAAACAGCAGTTCCATGACACCGTGCGGCGCGCCTTCTCTCCTGCGCATTATGTCGATAATCCATCCTTTTCCGCCAAGATACGGATTGAGCACATTGAATCCCTGAATCATCCCGTCTGGATCTGACGCATAAAAATACCGTTTATCTTCCGGGTTCTCCAGCATCAGGCTCCCGACTGCAAACTGCAGTCTGGCTGTGTGCTTGTCACCCAGCCACTGATCCGTGATATCCCGCATCTGTCCTTCTACATCCGGGTTCCGTTTTCGCTGCGGACAATATTCATGAACGGACAGTCCCCGGTGCTGTGCCGTGTGCCAGGAAGAACGCACCTTCGCCATTCTGCCGCCTTCCATAGACCAGCTTCGTACATCAAAGGACGCTTCCTCCCCGGCCTTATAGCACCCGTATCCGGCATCATGGTAGTACGGCAGATTCTTTTCCAGCACGAACAGAAACACGACGTGCAAATGCCTCTCTCCGGAAAATGTCTTCAGGTCTGCGAGAAACTCCGGTATCTGGTCTCTTTTGCATACCGGATCCCCGCAGATGACCATCGTGCGGCCGGAAAGAGCGTACGACGCGAAGCCTTCCACGTTTCCCGGAAAGAACCAGGACTTGTCATCCTCGAGTGCCAGCCCGCAGAGGGAGTTTTCGCCATACTGCCTGATACAGGAACGCACATATGCCCGCCCGCTCTCGTCCCTGGGTTCTGCATGAAACTCTGCCGGATATGCCCCGATAATCTCTTGTTCCGGACTCTTCATCTTCGTCCCGCCTTTCTAAAACTGAATTATAGTCATTTTTTCACGTCATTTCTACCTTCTGAAATAAATATACAGCAAATTCAGACACAAAGCGTTCATTGTCCGAACGCATTTCGTTCACACGTATACCGTACTCTGACGTATCTGCTTCACCTGTTCCTGCAGACTATAAAAACACGGCGGGACCCGCATTAACGTCCCGCCGCACATAGTGTTCACATATCTTTCCGGCAGCTTTCCCTCTCCTGCATTGTACCGGAGAAAATCTGCTGATACTTTTTCATCTCGCCCGCCGTCCTGCTTCGTCCGGAGGCTGCCGCCTCCTCTTCCCTTTCCCGCTCAGCAATCATCGCGAGCAATGCCTGCATGGAAGCTTCTGCCATCTCCTCGACCGGCTGTCTCAGAGAAGTCAGCGACGGGACCAGATATTTTCCGATCGGCAGTCCGTCAAACCCTACGACGGACACCTGCCCCGGAACTTCAATGCCATTCTCCCGCAGTGCTCTCAGGCATCCGATCGCAATCGAGTCCGATATGGCAAATATCGCATCAAACGCAGTGCCCGAGCGCACCAGCTTCATGGTCGACTGATAGCCGTTCTCATGCGTGTAAGTTTCCTCCGCGGATGCCGAACGGCAGATCAGCGCCGGATCCGGTTCGATTCCATGTTTCTTCAGGGAATTCAGATACCCCTCAAGACGCAGGGATCCGATACTGATGTCCTCCCGGTCCGCGCACAGAATAGCGATCCGCTTCCGGCCACACGCAAACAGATAATCTGTCACGGCTTCCGCTTCTCTGCGGTCGTCAATGGATACGTACGCATACCGGGAAAATTTCTTCCGGTCCGTGACTGCGACCGAGCAGAACACATACGGAGCCGCAAGTCGCTTCAGACGCTCGGATGACTGGATCGGATTGCTGCCCAGAAACACGATGCCGTTCAGCCTTTTTTCCTTTTCCAGAAGTGCGGCGATTTCGGTCATATCCTGTGACTCTTCCACATGCTCCAGAACCAGCGAATAATTGTGGCTGGTACACTCCCGCTCGAAGACTTTGATCATGCTGGTGAAAAACGGGTTGGTAATGCCTTTCACCAGAACCGCAATATTGCGTGCGTCATTAAGCTTCAGATTCCTTGCAGAATTGTTCGGGACATACCCGTATTTGTCGATAACCTCCTGTACCCGTCTTTTTGTCTCCGGGCTTATATCATAGTGGTTGTTGATCGCACGGGACACCGTTGAAGCGCTGATGCCCGACAGCTTCGCGATCTCTTTTATTGTCAGTTTCTTCGCTGCCATGCCTCACTGCTTCCTGGCTCGGCGGCTTTCCTCCGTCAGACGGCGGATCCGGCCGGCCGTTTCTTCCGAAAAATCTTTCTCCCTGAAGCGGAAAACCCAGTTGTTGCCGAGCGTAGACGGACGGTTCACACGGGCCTCAGCTCCCATCTCAAGATAATCCTGAAGCGGTATGACAGCCGTGTCCGGCTTTGAGGCAAGTGTCAGCCGGATCAGCTTTTCCACGTAATCTGATTCCAGAAACCGGCTGATCACACCTCTGTCAACATCCTCCGCGCGGGTTACAGCCTTCACGCCGGCTTCCTCTCCGTCCCCCAGCTGCCAGGCCTCACAGTATCTGGCACAGAAATCCTGATCCTCCACGGAAATCTCCCGGAACCACGCGGCAAGCGTCTGATTATCATGAGTTCCCGTATAGCATACCGCATTTTCCGGCCAGGTGCACGGGCGGTAATCCGAATTTTCCCGGGAGTCAAACGCAAACTCCAGAATCTTCATTCCCGGGTAGCCGGTGTCTCTGACCAGTTTCCGGACCGAATCTGTGAGATACCCGAGGTCCTCCGCAATGACAGGCTTCGGCCCGAGTGCCTCTTTCAGAGCATTAAAAAGGCTGATTCCGGGGCCCTTTTCCCAAGTGCCGCCTCTCGCGTCGGATGCCCCCGCCGGAATCGCGTAGTACTCGTCAAATCCGCGGAAATGGTCCACTCTCACCACATCAAACAGCTCAAAGCAGCGGCGCATCCGGCTGATCCACCAGCTGTACCCGGTCTTTTTGTGATAGTCCCAGTCATAAATCGGATTGCCCCAGAGCTGCCCGCCGGCCGCAAAATCATCCGGCGGACACCCCGCCACCTTGCATGGCTTTCCGTCCTCCCCCAGCTGAAACAGCTCAGGGTGCTCGGTAAAATCAACGGAGTCCCCGGAGACATAGATCGGGATATCGCCGATGATGGAGATCCCTTTTTCGTTCACATACGCCTTCAGTTTCTTCCACTGCTTCTCAAACTCGTACTGCGTAAAGCTGTAAAATGCTTCCGGATATCCGGTCTTCTCTGTCATGAACCGGTCATAAGCCACAAGCCAGGAAGAAGATCTCTCAAGAAAAGCCAGGTAATCCTCCCGTTCCCTGCGGGCCGATTCCGTACTGCCGTCCTCTGTTTTTTTGCAGAAGCGCAGATACGCCTTTAAGAGCAGCGGAAATCTTCCGAAATACAGCTTCTCGTAATCAACCCGGCGCTCATCTTTGCCGAAGTCAACTTCTTCACACTCCTCTTTGGTGAGCAGTCCTTCTGCAACAAGCGTCTCAAGGTCGATAAAGTACGGATTTCCGGCAAAAGTCGAAAAGCTCTGATATGGCGAGTCGCCGTATCCCGTCGGTCCGATCGGGAGAACCTGCCAGTATGTCTGACCGCTCTTTTCCAGGAAATCGGCAAAGCGGTACGCTTCTTTACCGAGCGTGCCGATTCCGTACCGGCCCGGAAGCGAAAAGATCGGCATCAGGATTCCCGCGGCACGTTTTGTATCATTTGTCATTGGTTCTGTGTTCGTATTCATACGCGCCCCTCCTGCACTCTTACTGGGCGGGCCACGTCAACCTTTGACCGCACCTGCAACAACTCCTTCGATGATGTATTTCTGGCAGAACGCATAGAATACGATGATCGGGATGATGGAGAGCACAAGGGTGCCCATCATGGCTCCCATATCCACCGAACCGTATCCGCCTTTCAGATACTGAACGGCGATCGGGATTGTTCTGTATTTCTTCAGGTCCAGAGTCAGCGACGGAAGCAGATAGTCGTTCCACACCCACATCGTCTCGAGGATGGCGACCGTGATGCAGGTCGGCTTCATGATCGGCATGACAACATGGAAGAATGTCTGCAGCGGCGTGCAGCCGTCGATCATGGCCGCTTCCTCAACCGCCAGCGGAATGGACTTCACAAAGCCGGTGAACATGAAGACCGCCAGTCCCGCGCCGAAGCCCAGATAGATGAACACCAGGCCGAGCGGATTGGTGAGATGAAGCATGTTCGCGATTTTGCTGAGCGGGAACATGACCATCTGGAACGGAACGATCATCGAAAACAGACACAGATAGTAAACGGCCGACGTGAATTTGTTGTGCACTCTCGTGATATACCACGCGCACATCGACGTGCACAAAATGATGACAAAGACCGACAGAACCGTCACGAAAAGCGATACACCGGCGGCTTTCAGCAGATCTGTCTTCTGTATGCCGGAGATATAGTTATCAAGCCCGACGAAGCTCTTCGCGTTCGGAAGGGTAAACGGCATCTTTGAGATGTACGTCTTTTTCTTGAACGAGTTGAGAACCACCAGAACGATCGGGTACACATAAAATACGGAAATGATCGAAAACAGTACAGTCAGCGCTATACTTCCTCTTTTCTTCTCGATTTTCATATTACTGCTGTACCTCCTTTCTGCGGGACAGGTAGTTCTGCGTCAGGGCAACCGCTCCGACGATCAGGAAGAAGATCACGGCCTTTGCCTGGCCGACGCCCTCCCAGCCCGGACGGCCGTAGAAGGTCGTGTAAATGTTCATGGCAAGCAGCTCCGACTTCTCGGACGGTTCGCCGTTGGTCAGGGCCAGGTTCTGGTCGAACATCTTAAAGCCGTTGGTCAGCGTCAGGAAGGTGCATACCGTGATCGACGAGCGGAGCATCGGAAGTGTCACATAGCGAAGCTGCTGCCATTTCGTTGCGCCGTCAATCTTGGCCGCCTCGATGAGTTCTCCCGGAATATTCTGAATTCCGGCAATGTAGATAATCATCATGTAGCCGATCTGCTGCCAGAGGAGCAGGATCACCATGCCCCAGAAGCCATATGTCGAGTTGTATGTCAGAGTCTTGCTCCAGTACGCAAGGATACCGTTGAGAAGCAGGCTCCAGATGTATCCCAGAACAATTCCTCCGATGAGGTTCGGCATAAAGAAGATCGTGCGGAACAGATAGGTTCCCTTGATTTTCTTCGTCAGCGCAAGAGCCACAACAAATGCGAGGAAGTTGATGAGAACCATGGTGACGATCGTGAAAAGGGTCGTGTACCAGAGAGAATGGACGAACGTGTCATCCTGGAATACCTTCGCATAGTTGGAGAATCCGATCACCTGTGCATCCGTGATCGTGGTGAACTTACAGAAGGAAAGGTAGATGCCGACGATAAACGGGGCGATGAACCCGACTGTAAATGCTATGAGTGTTGGAAGAACGAAAATCGGAAGATACCGTTTTATCGCTTTTTCCATAAGAACTCCTCTCTTAGTAAAAATGGCCTCTGGTCAGGCATTTGTACTACCTGCCGGAGGCCATCACAAGCTTTTGTTTTAAGACACCGGCTTAATCCGTATGTCTTCCTTATGAATGAGCATTCTTGTACTCGGTAGCCCAGCCGTCGACAAATGCTGTCTTTACGGCATCCCAGCTGCCTGTGCCCTGAGCATACTCAAGCATTGCGGAACCCAGATCATTCTTCCACTGCTCACTCGGCATTGTGGTGAAGTTCCAGGATACCGGAGTCTTGGTCTTATTGTACTCATTGGCCGCCTTGACAAGCGGGTTGGCCGGAAGGTAATCGGAGAATGTCTTGAACGGAGTTACAAAGCCCATATCCGTAGAAAGAGACTTACGTCCTTCGTCAGACTCAACAACCCACTTCAGGAAGTCCTTGGTCGCTTTGATGTCATCTTCGCTGGCCTTGGAGTTGATGCACCAGTAGTTCTCGGAACCGGTGCACAGGCCCTGGTTGGCATCATCAACACCGAAGAAAATCGGAAGCATACCAAGATCGTCATCATCAACTTCATTGCCCTTGATGTCGTTGTACGCCCAGGTACCGTTCTGATAGAAAACAGCTTCGCCCAGTGCGAATTCGGAAGAAGCGTCATCGCCGGTCTTGCCGGAGAGAAGCGTCGGCTCGCAGGTCGAATCGGTGATGTACATGTCAAACACCTTCTTGAAGTTGTCAAGATAGGTTCCCTTGATGGCATCTGTCGAAGTCTCGTTCTCAGCCTTGTACTCGTAGTAGATCGGAAGGTTGGCCAGATGCGTCTTGAAACGCCAGTCGGAAGAAGAATCAAAACCGGCGGATGTGAAGGCACCTTCAACACCAAGCTCGTCCTTCTTTGCCTGGATGTCGTCAGCCACTTCCTTCAGCTTGTCAAAACTTGTGATCTCGGATGCGTCCTTTATCTTGGCACCGTCCATCTGGCAGTACTTGTTCAGAAGGCTCTTATTGTAGATGATTCCGTAGGTCTCAATAACATAGGCAATACCTTTTATGGAACCATCGGAATCCTTAAGCGCGTAATCATCACTCTGCAGATCCTTGTAGATATCCGTGTCCTTCAGATCCAGGCAGTAGTCTTTCCAGTTTGCCAGTCCCACCGGTCCGTTAACCTGGAAGAGTGTCGGAGCTTCCGACTTGGCCATCTCGGACTTCAAGGTCTGCTCGTATGTTCCGGAAGCTGCCGTCTGTACATTAACCTGTACACCAGTTTCCTCTGTGTACTTCTTTGCGAGAGCTACCCACTGATCAGCCTGTTCCGGCTTGAAGTTCAGGTAGTACACCTTTCCGGTCGAAGAACCTGACGAACCGGAAGCTGCCTTTGTTGTGGTGGACGCCGCAGCTTTTGTTGTGGTGGTCCCGGCTCCGGTCGTTGTTGTTCCACTTGCCGATGAGCTTGAGGAACCGCAGCCGGCCAGCGCGGTCACAGCCATGGCAGCGGTCATTCCCAGCGCTGCGAAACGTTTCACATTCTTCATAAGTTTTCCTTTCTGCCCTCCTGAGGCAAACCGAAGCAGATGCTCCGCAATAGAATACAGTGCTTCAAAAGCATTTTCACGAAACCGTTTCGCCTTTTCGTGAACGGTTCCGGGAATGTTATCGGTATCGTTTCCGGTAACGTTTCTGATTGTTTTTTAACACTTTCACAAATCAGATGCAAGCACTTTTCGTGATGGATTGTGTGATTTGTCGTAAATGTATAATTAGAATTCTGTTCATTGTGCATTTTGTACATTTCACAATTTACTGAATTCTCGTTTCACCGCCTGAAGCAAGGCATTTTGACGATTACGCAATATATATGTTATATACTATGTTCTCTGTGATAATTAAAAAGGCCCTCAGGCAAATCCCTGAAAGCCCGTGATTTTCGTCTGTGAAGCGCAGGTCAGCTTTATCCGGCAGTTTCTTCTCTTCTGAACTCACTATATTCATCCGCTTCCCGCATTTTCCCGGATCACATCATACATTTGGGATTTTCTTCAGTCTCCCGTCAATACTCTCAATGACTTCCGGCGCGGCATGTACATAGGCGAGGGCATCTCTCAGCTTCATGCGTCCCGCCGGACTGTGGTTCAGATCCGCCGCATCCGGACCTGAAACCGCTCCGCCTTGAGCACTCTTCATCTGTACAAAAAGAGGGGTGAGAATTTTCCGTGCCTCCGGATTTCCTGCCAGGTGCCCGATCGTGCAGGAAACCGACAGAAACGCCTCTCCATCGGCGTTCACATGCGCCTCGCACCGGGGCTGTGTCATGCCGTCCGACGAGAAATCTCCGAAAATATCTTTGAGCCACGCGATCGAGTCACCCACCCAGTTTCCTGCGCGTGAACAGATGACACTGTCCGGAGACTGAACCGAAGAGTCGGCTGTTGAAAAACCATGCGGTCCATACGCATAAATGTGACTTTCAAATGAAACGCCGGCCTTGTCCAGCGCATCCATCATCTGTATCGTATTCTGAATCGGCACGACACTGTCATTGCGCGTCGCAAACAGAAAACACGGACATGTCTTCTCATCAACCCGCGAGATCACGTCCGGGGCACTCGGGCAGCACTCGCGGATAAAGCTGCCGGCCGTCACGGCATAGCCGAGAATTGCGGCATTCGGGCGATTCTCTGACATCGATGCGGCGCATGCAGCCAAATGGCCGCCGGCCGAAAATCCGATGACAGCGATTTTATCCGGATACAGATTCCAATCGCCCGCCTTGCTGCGGATATAATGCATCGCCTGTTCATAGTCGTTCAGCGGACCTGGCCACGCGCTGTCCTCTCCGACAGAATAGCGCAGGATCATCGCGTCGTATCCGCTCTTCAGATACGAAAATGCGACCGGTTCCGCCTCTCTGTCCGAGCAGAACTGATATCCTCCGCCGGGCAGGATGAGAACCGCAGGACGTCTTGTCACATAGCGGAATTCTCCGCCCGTCTCCTGCAGGTAACAAGTCAGTGTCACATTTCTCTCTTTATTCAATACAATTTTCTCTTGTCTCATGTTCTTCTCCATTGGTCAGGCCCGAAAATCTGTTGTTAATATTGTACAACAATTGAACTCTTCCGGGAACAAGGTTATAATAGGAAATTATTCTTAAGATAAAGGGGGAACTATGGACAAAAACCGCAGTAAAACCATCATCCGCGCCAGTATCATCGGCATTCTGGTCAATGTCATGCTGGCCGGTTTCAAGGCATTCATCGGAATGCTCTCCAACTCCGTGGCCATCGTCATGGACGCCGTTAACAATCTGAGCGATGCGCTCTCATCGGTCATCACCATCATCGGCACCAGACTGGCCGGAAAAGACCCGGACAAAAAGCATCCGCTCGGGTACGGGCGCATCGAAAACTTAAGCGCGATGATCATCTCGGTGATCGTGCTCTACGCCGGCATCTCTTCGCTCAGAGAATCCGTGGATAAAATCCTTCACCCGGACATCCCCGACTACTCGGCAACAGCGCTCATCATCATCACCGTTGCCGTCATCGCCAAGATTCTTCTGGGACTGTACGTGAAAAAAACGGGACAGGCGGTAAAATCAGACTCGCTCGTGGCCTCCGGAAGTGACGCTCTGCACGACTCTGTCATCTCCGCCTCCACCCTGGCAGCCGCCGCCCTCTATCTGCTCTTCAACATCCGGATCGAGGCCTGGCTTGCCGCACTCATCTCCGTCGTCATCATCAAATCCGGCTTTGAGATGCTGCGCGATACCATAAGCACGGTTCTTGGCGAGCGCGTCGACGCAGAGACTTCCCGGGCCGTAAAAAAGACAATCTGCGAAGTGGAAGGCGTGTCCGGCGCCTACGACCTTGTCATCAACAATTACGGTCCGAACCGCCAGGTGGGCTCGGTGCACATCGAAGTGCCGGACACCATGACTGTCAGAGAACTGGATGAGATCGAACGGCAGATCTCAGAGAAAGTTTTCACGCAGCACCACATCATCCTGACCGGCATTTCTGTTTATTCCATGAACACAAATGACAAAGAGACAGCATCTGTCGAAAAGACCATCCGCGATATTCTCGAAAGATACCCGGACGTTCTGCAGATGCACGGCTTCTATCTGGACCGCACAGAAAAAACGATCAGATTTGATATTATCATCAGCTTTGACGCGAAGAACCGCCGCCAGCTGTACAGGGATATTCAGAAAGAAATTTCCGCAGTCTTCCCTGGATACGACATCCAGATCCAGCTGGATGCCGATATCTCCGACTGAAACCGGCAAAAATTCCCGTTCCTCCCTTCGGCACTCAGCATTCTGCCAGACTTCACGCAAAAAAAGATAGCCTGCTGCATCCGCAGCGTGTATAATAGCTTTCGACTCTCTGTCGGAGGTATAAAATTTTGAGTGATACGAATTCAAAGCAGAAGCGGGCGGCTTTCAGCGGACGGATCGGCTATGTTCTGGCAGCGGCAGGAAGCGCTGTCGGACTTGGCAACATCTGGCGCTTTCCGTATCTCGCCGCGCGTTACGGCGGCGGCATGTTCCTGCTCGTTTACATTATTCTCACTGTCACGTTCGGCTACACGCTCATTATCGCCGAGACATCTCTCGGCCGCATGACAAAGCGCGGTCCGATTGGTGCGTTCCGAAAACTCGGCGCGGGGCGTCTTCTGACAGCCGGCGGCTGGATCAATGCCATCGTTCCGATGCTGATTGTCCCGTATTACAGTGTGATCGGCGGCTGGGTTCTGAAATATCTGATGGCCTATCTGACACAGAGCGCACAAACGATCAGTTCCGATGACTATTTCAGCCGTTTCATTTCGGACAGCAATTCGGTCGTTCTGTACTTTATCATTTTCAGCACCATCGTTTTTGCCGTCATCCTGGCTGGGGTCCAGAAGGGTATTGAACAGCTCTCAAAAATCCTTATGCCGCTCCTGCTCATTCTCGCCGTCTTTGTCGCCATCTATTCCGTGACCCGTCCCGGAGCACTTTCCGGAGTCAGGTATTTTCTGATTCCGGATTTCTCCCATTTCTCATGGATGTCCGTAGTGGCAGCCATGGGACAGATGTTCTATTCCCTCTCCATCGCGATGGGAATCCTGTATACATACGGTTCATATCTGAACCGGGATGTCGACATTGACAGATCGACCGGACAGCTTGAGTTCTTCGACACCGGCGTTGCGATCCTCGCCGGCCTCATGATCATCCCCAGCGTCTTCTCATTTTTTAACGGGGATATCTCGAAGCTGCACGCCGGGCCGTCGCTGACCTTCATAACACTCCCGCAGGTATTCGTCAGCATGAAAGGCGGAACCATCGTGGCCATTGCGTTCTTCACAATGTTCCTGCTGGCTGCGCTGACAAGCGCCATCTCCCTGATGGAGACAAGCATCAACACACTGGAAGACGAGCTTCATCTGTCCCGCCCGAAATGCGCTCTTCTGATGTGCCTTGTCATGGCTGTCCTTGGCATCTCCTCGTCTCTCGGCTATGGCGCTTGGAGCAATGTAAAGATTCTGGGCATGGCGATTCTGGATTTCTTCGACTTCCTGACCAACTCCGTCATGATGCCGATCGCCGCACTTGCGACCTGCTTTCTGATCGTTAAGAATGTCGGAATGGATCGGATAGACGAAGAAGTGGAGGCCTCCTCTCCGAGATTCAGGAGAAAAAAGCTCTTCCACTTCTTCATCAAGTATGTTGCGCCCGTCTTCATTCTGCTGATTCTCATCAGCTCCGTGCTGAACGCACTGGGAATCATATCCATCTGACTTTCCAGCAGCAGACTTCTTCTGCTGCCAGGTTCATCGATTTGCTTTCAGATGATCCATCGGAATCTTAATCACGATCATCTTGATCGGCTCCGGACCTTCACCGGCCGTGCACCACGGACGGTGAACGTCTTCCGGGAAGAATACGCAGTATTGTCCCGGATACAGAGGCAGCATAACCTCCTTTGAATCTTCCGGCAGCCTGTAAAACCGCACATCTCTTTCCTCGTTCAGGTGATCTTCCTGGATTTCAAAGTTCCCTGTGTCCGGACAGTACCCCATGTTCTGACGCCCTGAAACGCAGAACTGCAGTTCTGCAAATCTTCTGTGCACCTCTGCATTCTTTTCCGCCTTCGGGCCGGTCGTGCGCTCGCAGATCAGGACCTCAAAATCTTCTCCTTCCGATCCGGCGCAGTATTTTTCAATTGTATTACGACAGATCCAGGATCCTGCGCGTCCCCGTACCATCCTCATAATATGTGCAGGTGACGCGGTCTCCGACCGCCAGAAATGCTGCTTTGGCCGCATTGTCCTCGCTGATATCCAGCCGGTAGATCTGTCCCTCTCCCTTCAGATACAGGACCGTATTTCCGCTGATATTCATCTGGTTTATCGCCTCAATCGTGAACGTGACGGAAACGGCGTTTCCCGACGAGCCGGCACTGCCTGCTGTCTGCTTCAAAAGCCCTGCAATCGCACTGCTGCTGTCTTTTTCCGCCCGTGCGGTATAAACCTGCTGATAGTCCTGTGCGTCAACCATGGCGTACATCTTGATAAGCCCTGCGCTGTCTTTCAGGGAAAGCAGGTAGACCGGTTTGCCTCCCGCATTGATCAGCGTCGGAAATGTGGCTGCGTAGCCGTAGTTCAGCACTTCGCCCTCGGCGCTGGCCATGACAGCCGTCTCCGTCGCACAGCTGACCGTCGTGTACTGTGCTTTGTGCGTGCGCAGGTCCACCAGCATAAATCCGATGTTGGACTGGTCACTGGCGGCGCTCGTCATGCCTGTATACAGCCAGATATCTCCATCCTTGGAAATGTAGTTGTACCCTTCCGAGGTCCGGATGACGCCTTCCTGTCCGAAGACTGAGTTCAGAAAACCTTTCTGATATTTGCCGTAGTCATTTAATTCCACGTCGATAAGGGATTCCGGATATACCCGGTCAGCCCAGGATGGAACATCCTGCAGAGCGTATTTGTAAGAACTTCCGTCCGTCGGGTCATACAGAATCACCCCCGTCACCTTCTTCATGGCGTGCAGCCCGGTGTACGTGTACGTCGTGCAGACATAATACGGATTCCCGCTGTCGTCAATTTCAAATGTCGGCGTTCCGAACAGCTCTGTCGGATACGCGAACTGAAGACGGCGGTAGAGATTATCATTAAAATATCCTGACGGCACATATTTCATCTTCCTGTCGAGCCGGATAAGCTGCGCGTTCCCGGTTGTCGTATTGACAAGAATGTACCCGGGCACACCCTCCGTGCGGTTTTTCATGTACTTGATGAATCCGCTGTAGGAAAGCGGCGTGACACGGTATGTGCCCTGCTCGTAGGAAATCTGATTGTACTCGCTGCTCACGTCAAACTGCGATACCAGGTCCGTCATTTCGCCCATAACCTTGTCGCCGACCAGCTGCGCACTCTCACGGTCAATAATTGCCGTCTCCTGAAAGTTAAAGGATGGGATTTCCGAAAAGCTTACCTCACTGACCTCAATGCGCCGTGCATACCCGCCTGCATGAAACAGCGGAGAATTCGCGATATCAATGACAGCCCAGCACGCAGCAAACAGGCCAAATGCAATCAGCGTCTTCCTGAAAAACGGGAAAGATGCCTCTTTTGATTTTTTTACCTTTTTCCCGCCGCTGCGGACGAGGGCAATCTCCGGTCCCTTTTTTCTTACAAACAGAAGGGCTCCGACAAAAATCATCAGCCAGACGAAGATCCAGAATTCATACGCATGGACATTAACCGGAGGATGCATAAAATACAGCCAGCCGATGCCGAGCAGCCCGTACAGAACGGCCGACAGATACCTGTTCTTCCGTTTGACTGCCAGTGCGTAGTAAATTACTGCTGCCGCTGCCAGTATCATAATCATTGTTGTCCCCCCCCTGTTTTCCCTCACGTCACAGCGCTTCGAGCCTCCGGAGCATTTTCTCCAACTCTCCGGGCAGCTTTTTCTTTCCGGCTGTCCAACTCATACATGTCATACATTTTCATCCCCCTCAGGATGCAAGCCCAACAATCAGGGCAATGACACCGACGATCAGAAGCACCGGCAGAATGTACACCGCCATCCCGAAAAGCGTCACCGCGAGTGCCGCAAGAATCAGCCACCCGAAGATGCCGAGCAGCCCTCCGATAATCCTGCCGGCGACATGCAAAACAAATCCAGTCAGCCTGAAGAAAGCGATGACAATAAAGATAAGTGCCAGAAAACTCAACATGATATCAACTCCTGTTTCAACCCGGCTGTCCGAGACAAACCCAGGCGCCTCGCCACGGCAGATGGCCGCAGCCCGCCGGTATCGCTGTTCCATCCCTGTTTTCTGATATCATCTTACCATGTTCCGGGAATTTTTACGACTGACGGAAGCCGGGTGAATCTTTGGCCGAAGACCGGAGGATAATCTGTCCCGGCGGATGTCATTTTCACACCGCGTGCGGTATACTTGAAAGCAGCATAGAAAGTCGTGCAATTCACAAACCACTACAGAGGAAAACGGTATGGAAGATTACACGAAGATTTTTTCTCTTCAGGGAAAAAAGGCTCTGATCACGGGCGGAACGGGCGGTCTGGGAAGCGAGATTGCAAAGGCGTTCCTGCAGTGCGGAGCGCAGACAGCCGTGTGCGGCAGGCATCCAGGAGAAGACTGCATGGCGCCGGAATGAACCGGCTGATGGCCGCCGAAAACTATGACACAGAAAGCTTTCGGAAGGTGATGGAACTGAATGTCACCGGCACATTTCTTGTCAACCGGGAAGCGGCAGACCGCTTTCTGATCCCGAAGCGTTCCGGTAAGATCATCAATTTCTCATCGGTGAAGGGGTTCCTCGGCGCCGACAGAGACTATATCGCGTACTGCACCAGCAAGGGCGCCATCAATATGTACACGAAGCAGCTGGCCTGCGAATGGGGAAAATACGGGGTTTGCGTGAACGCCATAGCGCCGACATTCGTGCGCACGCCGATCAACTCATTCCAGCTGGACGACCCTTTCTTTTACAAGTCTCTGACGGACCGCATTCCGCTCGGCCGCATCGGCATGAAGAAGGACATCGCTTCCGCGGCCATATTCCTGGCCTCGGAGGCTTCCGCATTTGTCAGCGGTCATGTGCTTGTCGTCGACGGGGGTCTGACGGCCAGACAGTAAACACACGCATGGAAAAGCCATGCAGCACGCGGCGGCATTAAAAAGCTGCCCTGACGGCAGAACGCCATCGGGGCAGCTCAGGTTCGTATCGCAGCGCTTAAACTTTAAAACGCGCCTTTGTAGATCCTGATGATATCGTCTTTTGTGAGCGGCACGAAGCAGCCGACGCTGCCCTTCGCGGCCTTTTCCGCCATAACCTCGAAATGCTCGTCGCTCGTGATGCCGACGGCGCGCAGATTCTCAGGAAGCCCCATCGTCTCAAAGAAGAACTTTCTCGTGCACTCGATTGCCTTCTTCGCCGCGCTTTCGTCATCGTCATCCGTGATGTCCCAGACGTTGCGGGCGTAAACCGCGAAGTTTTCCGCCGTCGCCGGATCTTTTTCAAGGACATACTCCATCCAGACCGGGGTCAGAATCGCGAGGCCCTGTCCGTGTGTGATGTCGTAGAACGCGGAAAGCTCATGCTCCATCGGGTGTACGCACCATGCCGGCTGGCTTCCGTTAGCGATAAGACCGTTGATGGCGTGACTGGCCGCCCACATCAGATTCGCGCGTGCGTCATAGTCGTCCGGGTGCTGAAGTGCAACCGGTCCGTATTTGATCATGGTCTTCAGAAGGCCTTCCGCGAAACGGGCCTGTACATCGACTCCCTTCTCCTTCGTGAAATAGTTCTCGAAGGTATGGCTCATCATGTCGGCGGTTCCGGCGGCTGTCTGTTTCTTTGATACCGAGAAAGTATAGGTCGGATCCAGGATCGACATCGTCGGCTTCATGCAGTCCGCGCCGGTCCCCCACTTCTCATTCTTGCTCATATCCGAAATCACGGCGAACTGATCCATCTCCGATCCGGTGGCAGACAGGGTCAGCACCGAGAAGATCGGAAGCGCGCTCACAGCCTTCGAACCGTCGAGCACGATATCCCACGCGTCGCCCTCGTACTTTGCTCCGGCCGCCACAACCTTGGCGCAGTCGATTGTACTGCCGCCGCCGATTGCCAGCACCATATCAATTTTTTCGTCTCTGCACATCGAAACGCCCCGGCGGACCGTCCCGATTCTCGGGTTCGGCTCAACACCGGCCAGTTCATACACCGTGAGCCCGGCATCGCCCATGATCTTCATGGCACTGTCATAGATGCCGTTTCTCTTGATGCTGCCACCGCCATAAACCAGAAGCACCTTCGTCCCGTACTCTTTCAGCTCCGACAGATGTGAAATCTGTCCCTTGCCGAAATAGATTTTTGTCGGAACATAGAACCTGAAATTATACATCCTGAAAACCTCCTGAAAAATACGTTGTGCTCTCACAGGCACATATACTGCCTATACCATATCACGTTTCGTGAAATCCCGCACGGCCAATGCCGCTTCCGCCTCTCATTTCCCGTACATTGGTCAAAAGGAAGCGCAGATGTCAGGATGCGGCATATTTCAGATTACCTCCAGTTCCTTCGGATAGTGATTCAGCGTCTCGCGCCCGTCTTCCGTCACGAGATTGAGGTCTTCGATCCGCACGCCCATGTCACCGGTCAGGTACACGCCGGGCTCGATGGAAAAGATCATGCCGGGTCGTATCTTCCAGTCAAACGCCGAGGACACATCTCCGTACTCGTGATCGGTGAGGCCGATGAAATGCCCGAGCCGGTGATTGAAAGCTTTTCCGCAGCCGGCCTCCGTTATGATATCTCTGGCTGTCTTGTCCAGCTCTCTCAGTTCTCTTCCCGGTGCGATTTTTTCTTCCGCCTCCTCATTGGCCTTCCGCACCAGCTCATATACCGCCCGGTGCTTCTGGCTGACCGTCCTGAAGAAGAAGGTCCGCGTCATATCCGAGCAGTAGCCTTCTGCGATGCAGCCGACATCAAAGAGAACACAGTCCCCCTCCTTCACCACCGTGCCGTCCGGACTGTGGTGCGGATCTGCGGCATTTTTCCCGAACGAAACAATGGAAGGAAACGAAAGGCCGTCGGCGCCGAGCCGGTGATAGATGCCAGGAATCTGCGCTGCCACTTCCCGCTCCGTGACACCGTCATGGATCAGCGCCTTGAACTGAGCCATGGCTGCGTCGTTGATGGCGGACGACCGGCGCATCTTCTCCTGTTCATCCGCGTCTTTCACGGCACGGGTCAGATCCACCGCGATCGAAGCATTCACAAACCCGGAAGCTGCGCCCCGCTCCATGAGCGGCAGCAGAAAGCGCGCGCGGATGTCCTTGTCAACTCCCAGCTTTCGTTTCGGGTCAATGACCCGGCAGAGAGCATCCGCCACACTGTCCGTATCCGAAAGCCAGACCTCCTGCAGGGGAAGATCGCAGGGCACCGGAAAAAGCCTGTTCAAAAAGAAAACTTTTCTTCCCTCCGCATCCAGATACAGCGCGTAAAAGCGCTCATACGGATCCACATATTCCCCGGTCAGATAATAGATGGACATCGGATCGGTGATGAGCATCTGGCTCAGTCCGAGATCCGAAAGATTGTGCAGCACTCTGCTGATTCTGTTCTGATTCAAGTTACAGCCTCCTTCAAAGAAACCGTTCCGGCTTCTTTCCTTCATCTGATTTTCTCACGTTTCGCAGGCAGAAAAAAGACCGGAATCCCGGCCAGCCGTCTGTCTCACAGCAGGCCGGAAGTTTCCGGTCTCATGTATCTTCCATCAGGCTCAGCCTGAGGATTACTGATTTTCCGCTCTTCTCCTGCGAAGCGTCTCGACGTTGGCATTGACTTTGCTGCGGGTCAGCGGATAGATTAACAGCAGAGACGCCACCATGCACGCATACAGGATTGCCGGGATCAGCGTCGACATATTGTAGATGCTGTTGACAACGTTCGTGTCAAACTGCGTCGCAGCCGTGTAGCCCGCCGCGGTCAGCATCGCGCCGGAGATGCCCGACGCACCGGCCTGTCCGAGCTTGCGGGCAAAGGAGTACACCGAGTACACGGTTCCGTCCGAGCGCAGATGATTTTTCACTTCAATGTCATCGATGACGTCGATGATCATCGCCCAGCACAGCAGGTTGAAGAGTCCCATACCCGCGTATGTGATGCAGTACAGCACAATGTACACAACAACGTTGTGCGTGTGGACGGCAAATGCCGCAAACTGGGACACAGCTGCCACAATGGCGCCGAATGTCGCCAGCTCCTTCTTTCCGAACTTCTCAGCCAGCTTCGTGATGAACGTAGAAAGCACCAGGACGATGCCGCATCCCACAAGGCTGGAAATGGACAGGAACGTCGTATTGTTGAAATAGTTCGGGTACACATAGTTGATCATGCTCGACAGTGTCATCTGCGCAAGAAGCAGGAACAGAGCCGAGATAATGATGCCGAGGAATGCCCGGTTCGTGAAGATGATACCGAACAGCTGCGCAACATTCTTCTGATCTTCCTTCTTGTTCTCGATCTTCACACGCTCTGTTGTCAGATGGCAGCATACCATGTAGACCAGGAATGCCAGAACCGAGCAGACGGCAGATGCCATCATCACTCTGGAACCGCTGAGAACCGACTGGCCCTGCGCGTTTTTCGTGTATACAACGAGCGGAAGAACGACGGCGATGATAATCTGAGCCACCGTCGCGCCGATGTTGCGCCATGTGGAGAGCTCCGTGCGCTGCTTCGCGTCATCGGTCATAGCGGATGCCATCGATCCGTACGGGATGTTCACGCCTGTATAGCAGACTGAACCCCACAGCAGATAGGTGAAGAACATCCAGAAAACCTTAAAGCCCATCGGCTTGTCGGCAAAATACGGCGCGAAAATCAGGAACGACGCTACGGCTACCGGTCCCGCAAAGCGGCGGACCCAGGGCGCGAACTTTCCCCTGGCTGTGTAGCCGGAGCGGTCACAGATCTGCCCCATCGCCACATCCGTAAAGGCGTCGACCACCTTGGCCGCCATCATCAGCGCACCCACAATTGCACCGCTCACATCCATGACATCTGTGTAGAACTTCATCATGAACAGCGCCGCAATGACAAATGTCAGATCGTTCGCGAAATCCCCGGCCGCGTATCCGATCTTGTCCCGCATTCCGAAAGGCCGCTTCGCATTCTCCTCAAACTGCGCAAGCGCCTTGGCACTGTCTGTCTTGCTCATTTACCCTTTCATCCTCCTTCATAAATCCTTAAAACTCTATATTTCTGACACGGGCAGACCTTGTGCCCGGATATCAGCCTGTCAATCCCTGCGGTCAGGCCAGAAGCCAGTCCAGGATATGCTGAATGTACCTGTCCCAGAAATTCCAGTCGTGTGCACCTTCACCCTCCTCGTAAAGAAGGTCAGCGCCGCGCTTTTCCATCTGTTCCCGCACATAACAGTTGGACTGATACAGGAAGTCCTTGTATCCGACTGCCTGATACAGCTTTGGAACCTGTCCCGCCGCCTTGTCTCTGTCATACAGCGCGAACAGGTCATAGCGGCTTCCCGCCAGGTGGAATTCCCCGTTCTCATATACATCCGCAAAAGCAGCTTCCCACGGGAATGGGTCATTTCCCGGCACACGGTTCTTGCAGAGCCCGGCGATGTCGAGCGCGCCGGACATGGACGCCGCCTTGCTGAAGAGATCCGGTCTGGACAGTCCGAGATACCACGCACCGTATCCTCCCATGGAAAATCCCGCGACATACGTCTTCTCCCGGTCACGGCTCACCGGAAATACATTCTGAATGAATTTCGGAAGCTCCTCCGTGAAGAATGTGTAGTACGCATTTCCGCCCTTCAGGTCCTGATAGAAAGAGTTTTCCGCGCTTGCCATGACGACAGCGATACCTCTTTCCTGCGCGTACCGGTCGATATTGCTGTAGCGCACCCAGGAAAAAGCGTCGCCGTACGCGCCGTGAAGCAGATACACGACCGGGATGCCCTTCGCGTAGTCATACTTATCCGTTGTGTTCATCTGCGTGATCGAACCGTCCGAACCGGGCGTCGGTATGAACACGTTCATCGTGACATTGCTTTTCATAGAAAAGCTGTAGTAATGCGTCTCCATCAGTGCCATGCAAAAATACCTCTCTTTTCTTTTCTGCGGCAGATTTCTTATTTGTATCGTATATCAATGCGCGTTTCGAAACCTTACGATTTTTGCTCATATCTCCTGTTATTTTTACATATCTTGCTCTGTCAGCTCCGCGGGTGTACAATGTCATCCGGCATTTTTTCAACGGAAAAGAAAGGAACTGCCATGATTGACCGCGCCGCCATACGGATAGCCGAAAACCACACCTTCGCTGCCGACCGGGTGTCCGGCATCGATGACAACATGTCCCGCTCTCACTTTCACCCGTACTATGAGCTCTACTTTCTGGAGGATGGTTCCCGCAGCCATATGCTGGACGAATCGCTGTACAAAACGATCCCGGGAGATTTCATGATTTTCGCGCCGTACACCATGCACCACTCCTTCACAGAAGGGCACCGGCCTTTCAAGCGCATCGTGCTGTACTTCACGCCGGAGGCCCTGGATTATCCGCTTCTGGCCGAAAAAATGAAGCACGCCAGCGGTCTCTATCATCCGTCCGCTCCCGTATCCCGCATGATTCATTCTCTATTAAATCAGATTCTGATGCAGCAGGAAGAAGTCGGGGAGCTTCATGAAGAGTACATGCGCTCGAGCCTGAATCATCTTCTTCTCGTGATCCTTGACACCCTGAATCCCGAACCGAAGCCCGAGAGCGCCAGCCGAATATCCGGTATCATCGGGTATATTGACAATCACATCGGAGAGGAAATCCGCCTCAAAGATCTGGCGGACCGCTTCTACATCAGCGAATACTATCTGAGCCACGAGTTCAAAAAGCACACCAGCTGCACGGTCATCGAATACGTGAATCACACCCGCATCGTCAAGGCGCAGCGGATGATCCTGGACACTTCCCTGAATTTCACGCAGATCGCGGCGCAGACCGGCTTTTCTTCCCTCACACACTTCAACCGCACCTTCCGCAAAGTCACCGGGATGTCCCCGTCCGACTTCCGCCGCAGCCACCGCACCGTATGACAAATGTATTTTTTATCCGGTGAATGTCATTCACCGATACATTTCGGTTGACATGCGGTCTTAACTGTATATAATTACATATGTACAGTAAGTACATTGCAGTGTACAAGGCGGATCCGACCGGGACATGGCGGATACCGGCATTTGCCATCCTTTCATCAGGAGCAGAAATGTGAAGATCATCATCAGCAGTCAGTCTGAGCTTCCGATCTATGCGCAGATCGAAGAGCAGATCAAGAATCAGATTCTCGACGGGACCATTCCGGAAGGCACCCTCCTGCCGTCCATACGGAAGCTGGCACGCGAAACCGGCGTCAGCGTCATCACGACGACGCGCGCATACTCTGACCTGGAAAACCGCGGCTACATCGCTTCCCAGCCGGGGAGGGGCAGCATCGTTCTACCCCAGGATAACAAGCTGCTGCGGGAACAGTACCGGAAAGAGATCGGGGAGGACCTTACGCATGCCGTCGCCGCTGCCAGACAGATCGGCATGAGCCGGCAGGAATTCGACTTCCTTATTAACTCGTTCTGGGAAGCATGAGGAAAACCATATGGACTTATTATCCGTAGAAAACCTTTCAAAACAGTACAAAAAGAAGCAAAAGCAGACTGGCTTTTCGCTGCAGAACATTACATTTTCCGTCCCGGCCGGCTACATCTGCGGCTACGTCGGGCGCAACGGAGCCGGGAAGACAACGACACTGAACGCCATCATGCACCTTGTCCGGCCGGACTCAGGAGAAGTCCGGATCGACGGCATCTCCTTTGAGGAGGACCCGGTCAGCTACCGGCAGCAGATCGGATATGTCGGGGACGCTTCGTATTTCCCGAAAAATTTCACCCTGCAGGATATCCGGGGAATCCTTGCGGATTTTTATCCGTCCTTTGACGCGAAAAAATATGACAGCCTCGTCGCCCGGTGGGAACTGCCGGCGAAACAGAAGATCAAAAATTACTCCCGCGGTATGAAAGTGAAGCTCATGTTCGCCTCCGTCCTCTCACGGGATACGAAAATCCTCATCCTGGATGAGGCCACCAACGGTCTTGACCCGATGATGCGAAACGAACTGCTGGCCCTGCTTCAGGAGTATGTTGAAGACGGCAGCCACAGCATCCTGTTTTCGACGCACAATATGGATGATCTTCAGGATATCGCCGACTACATCTTCTTCATCGACGAAGGCAGAAAAGTCTTCTTTCAGGCAAAAGATGAACTGCTGGAGGAATATCTTCTCGTAAAGGGCGGCCTATCCGATCTGACGCCGGAACTTGCCGGCCGGCTCATTGGCATTCAGAAAAACGAGTTCGGCTTCTCGGCACTCTATCCGGTCGATGAGATGAGCGTGCCGCCTGCCGGCATACTGAGTGAAAAACCGACCGTCGATGAAATCATCGTCCACTTGCTCAGACAGATGAGGGAAACCGTATGACACTGCTGAAACTCTTGAAAATCGACATAAAAAAAGCCGGCTGGAATCTCCTTATACTGGTCCTGATCCCGCTCATCGGACTTGCCATACTATCTGACAGCGATATCAGCCCGACGGCGGGGATCTTCGTCACCCTGTACTGCCTGTTCGGCGGCATCATCGTAGCCATCGTCCCGTTTGCTGCGGAGAATGCCGAGGAAGCCGGATTCCTTGAGATGCTTCCGGTAAAGCCCGGCCTTTCCGTCACCTCGCACTTCACCTTCAGCGCTCTTTGCGTTTTTATCAGCGGCGGACTGGGAGCGCTTGCCGGCTCTGCCGTGAGTGCCGCAGGCGGATCAGCCTCCGCGCTTTACCCGGACAGCATGAATCTGCCTTCCCTATACTTCTCTGCTTTTGGCGCCGCGCTGCTTTTCACCGCCATTGACTGTCTCCTCCTCACCATCTGCCGGTACAACACGCTTCAGATACTCCAGATCATCCGGATCCTGCCGGCATTTGTCTTTTTCTTCGGCAGTACTGCTCTTTTGCAAAATATGGAGACAACTTCTGCTTTTTTCAGGATCCTGAATGAGAACGGTCTTGTTGTTTTCGGCATCTGCGTCCTGTCTTTTGCCGCGCTGGCCGCAGTGTCGCGGGAGATCACGGTGAGAAGAGGAAAATAAAAAAGCCGTAAATTGCAATAACAAGTTGGACACCCTCCGCTAGGCAGCAGCCTGGTAGAT
>CAIFEV010000007.1:0-56712 GCA_903789615.1 uncultured Lachnospiraceae bacterium
ATCGCCGCCTTTCAGGCGGAGGGCAAACCACCAGCTGAGCTGGTGGTTTTGATTTTGTGTCTGACCGGCGGCAGGCATGCGGTATACACGGAAAATGTCTGCATTCCCCGTCAATACCAGGAAAATCAGCGGGCCGGTATGGTATGATAAGCAGTATCAGAGTGGTATTTTAAGAGAGATGTGTCACAGTGGAAAACTTTTTGCACAACAAGATTAAGATTGGCATCGCGGCCGTGGTTCTGGCTGTGTTTCTTTCTGACCTCATCTGGAATCTGCACGGCTACACACCGCGCCCGGACGGGGTGGACGAGGGAGTCCGTCAGCTTCAAAGCCTGGACGCGCAGAGTGTCGCAGAAGCCGACTCGATGATCGCCGCTATCGCGCGGCAGAAACAGATTGAAGAGGGGGAGCGGATAAAAGAAGCCGTGCTCTCCGGGGAGTCAGACCCCTTCACCCTGTTCACAAACTACGCCATCTGCGGGGATTCCCGCACGGAGGCGCTGAAGGCGTACGGGCTTCTGGAGGAACGGCGGGTCGTCGCCGACGTGGGGTGGGACCTGAACACGCTCTCTGCGCATGTTAGCGAGATTCAGGCGCTGAACCCGCTGAACATTTTTCTGGAAGTCGGATTAAACGACGTCAACAATGGCGATGCGCTGGACATGGACAGCTTTATAAGCCGCTTTTCGGACTGCTGCCGGACGATTCAGGCAGCGGTGCCGGATGCGGTGCTGTATGTCAACTCCATCTTTCCGGTCCGCGCGGATGTCCTTGACCAGAAGCCGTACCTGGCGGATATTCCTGTGGTCAATGAGCGCCTCGCGCAGATGTGCGGTGACAACGGCTGGGTGTGGATCGACAACGGAGCTATTGTGGAACAGCACGCCGATCTGTACGAAAATGACGGCATACATTTCAACCGGGAGTTCAACACGTACTGGGCACAGAACATGATCATCGCGCAGATTGATCATGACACCGGAGCCGGTGCGTCAGATGAGGGGCAGTCATGAGCGTTTCGGAGAGCAGGGAACGGCAGGAGAGAAAGAAGTGGGATACATGGCGGCACAGACTGATGCCGGACGGCATTTTTAGTCTTGGAAAGACCGCGGCGGCCGCATTTCTCATGGTTGTGATCGCCGCGCAGCTTTTGTCCGGACGGGTATCCGGATCTTCCTGGGACAGTGTCCGGGCAGCCGTGATCGCGGCAGCGGGCATTGGGACCGCGGATACGGCGCCGGGGACGATTAAACCTGGGCCGGAAGGGCAGACCGGCACCGGAAATCTGCCTGAGTGCACGGAGGGAGATGCCCGGATGATCCGGCGCCTGTACGGTCTGGATGAACAGACATATGAAAACGCGCAGCTGTACTATCCGTCCGCTTCGCTTGGGGCGGATGAGCTGTTCCTTGTCAGACTGAAAACGCCGGATCAGGCCGATACGGTCAGGAAGGCTATGGAAGCGCGCAAGGTGGCGCAGATGAAGAATTTTGAAGGGTATGCGCCGGAGAGTTACCGGAAGGCATCCGAGAGCCGGATCGAGGTGTCCGGAGGATTCGCGCTGTATGTTTCGGGGGATGACGCGGAGCGGACCGTCGAGGCATTCCGGAAGGCGCTGTGAGAGGGGAGAACAGACGTGTCATTTGTAAGTCTTCTGTTTCTGGTGGTGTTTCTGCCGTTGTCCGTTCTTCTTGCCCGCCTCATACCGGAGCGGTTCCGCAATCTGTTTTTGCTCCTGGTGAGCCTGCTGTTTTACGCGTGGAGCGCCGGTAGAAATCTTCCGGTTCTTCTGGGCGAGATGGTTTTCACGTACTTTGCCGCGCGGGAACTGAAGCGCAGGCGTGATCAGGGCGACACGGGAACAGCTTCGTTCTGCCTGCTTCTGGATACCGTTCTGCTGATTGCGGTGCTGGCTGTCTTCAAGTACTCGGGGCTGGCACTTCCGGCGGGAATTTCCTTCTTCACCTTCTCCGCGCTCTCTTGTCTGTTTGATGTCGGCAGAGGCGAAGCGGATGCAGAGAAAAATCCGGTCAGTCTGTGGCTGTACCTGGCATTTTTCCCGAAGGTTCTCATGGGACCCATTGTGCAGTACCGGGAGATGCAGCCGCAGATGGCCTCTCACCCGGCGGGCGCGGCTTCTCTGGAACATGGCACGTTTCGCTTTCTGAGAGGGCTGTTTAAGAAAGTGCTTCTGGCGGATGCCTTCGGGGCGGCCTTTCAGCAGATCCATGCGCTTCCGCAGATGGCGTCCATGACGGCGATCCTGGGAACGGTGTTCTACGGCCTGCAACTGTACTTTGACTTCAGCGGCTACTCGGACATGGCCATCGGCGCGGCGTCCCTGTTCGGCTTTCGTCTCCCGGAAAATTTCGATCACCCGTATACCGCCGTAAGTGCCTCGGACTTCTGGAGGCGCTGGCACATCACGCTGGGTGCCTGGTTCCGGGATTACGTATACATTCCGCTCGGTGGCAGCCGGGCCGGGAAGACGCGGCTGGTCCTGAACCTGGCCATTGTCTGGCTCCTCACCGGAATCTGGCACGGGAATACCGTCAATTTCGTTCTCTGGGGCCTGTGGTGGGGTATCATCGTGATCCTGGAAAAGCTGGTCCTGGGAAGATTCCTTGAGAAGCTGCCGCGGGCGCTTCGCTGCGCGCTGGTCAACCTGGCAGCCTTCAGCGGGTGGATTTTCTTCTTTTCGCCTGCTCCCGGTGACTGCCTGCACTGGTGGGGACAGATTTTCGGTGCGGCAGGTTCCGGATTCTGGGATTCGCAGACAACATGGTACTTCACCGGAAATCTGCTGCTGCTTGCCGTCGGAATACTGGCCTGCGGACCGCTGCTTTCAAAACTGTTGTCGCGCGTGCTCCACAGAGGCGAAAGGACCGGTACGTGGATTCTAGCGGGACTCACGGCGTTTCTTCTTCTGCTGTCTGTGGCCAGAATTCTGTCTTCTACCTATCAGACGTTCCTGTATGCGGCTTTCTGAGGCCGGAAAGGAAATGCATGAGACGAAAAAAATCTTCTGAAGGCCGGTATTTCCGCCACATTGTGTTCTGTATGACGGCCCTTGCCTGTGCGGTATTTTTTACTGCAAATCTGCTCACACCGGACCGCTCCTTTTCCGCTGCGGAAAACCGGAGCCTCTCTGCCCGCCCGTCCCTTTCGGAGTGTTTGACGTCCGACTGGGGGCAGAAAGCTGACAGATGGTACTCCGACCAGTTTGTTCTGCGTGACTCTCTGGTGAAGCTCAATTCTCTGGCGAGGCGCTGCGCCGGTGAGCGGGAAAGTAACGGCGTCTATATCGGGAAGGACGGATATCTGTTTGAAGAGCCGACGCCAAAAGACCCGGTGAAGACGGAACGGACGGCTAAAGCCATCACTGCCTTTTCTCAGGATAATCCGGATATTTCTTTCAGCGTGATTCTGGTCCCGGACGCGGCGTCCGTGCTTGCCCGGGACCTTCCGGCTAATGCGCCGGTGTCCGGACAGTCAGAGGAAATTGACGCATTTTTGTCCCTTCTTCCGGATTCTGTACGGACGCTGAACGCATCAGAGACGCTTGAAGCTGCGTCCAGGCAGAAAACGGAAGACAGAAATGAAGAGACACAGGTCTTTTACCGGACTGACCACCACTGGACAACGGACGGTGCATATGCCGTGTTTCAGGCGGCAAAGGAAACGCTGAACATTCCGGAACCGGCCGTATACAGTCGCTTCGTGGTTTCCGACAGCTTTCAGGGAACGCTCGCCTCACAAAGTGCCGACGGAGCGTCAAAGGATGCCGTGACCATATACATTCCGGACAGCGACGCCCGGACAACGGTAAGCTATCCGGACCTGCAGACCCGGCGCGCGTCAGTATACATGCCGGAGAAACTGGAACAGAAGGATCAGTATCAGGTGTTTTTCGGCGGAAACCATCCGTCTGTGGAAATCGAGACGACGGCGGACACCGGCCGCAGCCTGCTTGTCTTCAAAGACTCTTTCGCCAACAGCTTTGTGCCGTTCCTGACGCCGTATTATGACACCATCATTCTGATCGATCCCCGCTACTACTATGAAAACGTGGATGCGGTGCTGTCTTCTTACGGTATCACGGATGTAATGTTTCTCTACAGCGCCGACACCCTGTGGGCGGACACGCAGCTGGCGGACGCGCTGGGGTAATAACAGAAGGCAGCGGCCTTATCCCCACGAGCGTAAAACCCCTGCCTTCAGGCATGGGGATATAAGCGACCGGAAGTAAATACTTGTATTAGATTAAAATGCGTAGTATAATACATACATGGATGTACAATATAAGACAAGCAACAATATAGTGTATTCCTGCAAATATCATGTGGTGTTTTGCCCTAAATACCGGCGCAAGGTTCTTGTAAATGGAGTCGATGACCGTTTTAAAGAACTATGCTATGAAATCTGTAAGGAATATCACATAGACCTTTTCGAAATGGAAGTCATGCCGGACCACGTGCATCTTCTGCTTGAAGTAGACCCACAGTTTGGCATACATAAAGCTATAAAATATATCAAAGGCCGTACATCTCACATTTTAAGGGATGAATTTCCATGGCTTAAAACAAAACTCCCATCACTTTGGACAAACAGTTACTTTGTATCGACAGTTGGCGGCGCACCGCTGGCTATCGTAAAGCAATACATAGAGTCACAAAAAACATCCCAGAGGAAATGACGATGCAGAAAGGTGTTAAGTTCCGGGCATATCCGAACAAGGAACAAAAGGATCTCATAAACCGCACGCTCGGATGCTGCCGCCTTGTCTACAACAAGGGCCTTGATATGCGGAACACGGCATATGCTGCTGGCGAAAAGCCGTCCTATGGCCGAACATCCGCCATGCTGACGGGGCTCAAAAAGACAGAGGCATTTTCTTTTCTGAAAGAAGTGGACTCTATCGCGCTGCAGCAGTCCCTTCGGGATCTCGACCGGGCGTTTGTAAATATGTTCCAGAAGCGGGCAAAGCATCCCGTCTTCAAAAGCAAACACGATACCCGTCAGTCCTACCGTACCCTTAACCAGGGCGACAACATCCGCATTGTCGGGAAATACCTGAAACTGCCGAAGCTTGGATATGTCAGGGTAAAACAGTCCATGGAAGTAGGCCATATCCATAATGTCACGGTAGAGCGCACTCCGACCGGCAAGTACTTTGTGGTGCTGAATGTCGACTTTGAGCCGGAGCCCCGTCCCAATGCCGGGCATACGATCGGTATAGATGTCGGCATCAGGGAATTCTTCACTGACAGCAACGGCAGATCCGTTCAAAATCCAAAGTACCTTGAGCAGTCACAGCGTAAGCTCGCCCGGGAGCAGCGAAAGCTTTCCCACAGGCAGAAAGGATCCAATAACCGTAACAGGCAGCGTATCCGGGTTGCCAGAATCCATGAGAAAGTAGTGAATCAGCGGAATGACTTTTTACAGAAGCAGTCCACGATGCTTGTCAGCGAAAACCAAACTGTCTGCATCGAGGATTTACATGTAAAAGGCATGACCCGTAATCACAGACTCGCGAAATCCATCACAAGTGTCTCCTGGTCGAAGTTCTTTGCAATGCTCGAATACAAGGCTTCCTGGTATGGATGCAGGATCATCCGGGTGCCGACCATGTATCCAAGCAGTCAGACGTGCTCGTGCTGCGGATACAGAAATCCGCTGGTAAAGAACCTTGCTGTCCGCACATGGGAGTGCCCCGTCTGTCATGCCATACACGACAGAAACGAAAACGCGGCGGTCAACATTCTTCGAAAAGGGCTTGCCACCGCCTGAGTGTGTATTCATACCGTAGGGCATACGGAAATTTAAGCCTGCGGAGACCATGTAAAACGAAAGCCTTTGTGGCAGCGTGGTGGTCGTTGAAGCAGGAATCCCCTGCCTTTAGGCATGGGGAGTGTCAATCGTAATAATCCTGTCTCCGGAACAGTTCCCGTATCCGGCTGCTGAGTGCCCCGGCAAACAGCGCGGCATAAACGCCGAATATAGCAGATGGAACGGCGATGCGCAGAGGCAGGGACATATGCTGCCATCCGACAAGAAGGACTGACAGCGCAAAGTGTCCGAGCAGAAGCTGAAGGACAAGGAACAGAAGTAAGGAAAGCAGGAATGGTGCGGCAAGGAAATGAAACAGCCGCCGGGCTGTTATGCCCAGATCCCGGTACAGAGTTACATTGCGCTGATTTTCAAGCCAGTAACAGTAGGATATGGAAAATGCGAAGGAAATCAGCAGGCCAAGACTCAGCACGGCATAGAGCACGTAGACGACTTTCTCCAGTGTTCTGTATTCGTGCCACATCTCCAGATTGTAATGGCGGTCGACGATGCGCACGTTGGGAATGCTGTTTGTGAGGAGCTGAAGCTGCCGGGATACGTAATCCGCGTCGGCGCCTTCATCCAGAAAGATCCGAACTCTGTTGGCCTCATGACAGAGCGAATGCTTCTTAAAGAACGTGTCACTTGCGAAAACGCGGTACTCTCCCCGTTCCAGATCGTTGATATCAAACCAGCCGAGATTCCGGTTGGTAACACCGGCAACCGGAATTTCCGGCATGGCCAGTCTGGCACCGAGCAGAGTGAGAGCTTCCTGCGGTATGAATCCCTCCAGATTTCTGTCAGCCTGCGGAATGCACAGACGCACGGAGGTGTAGGTATCCAGCGCAGGATCGTTCAGGACAATATCTCCCTCTGTGTCTCTTTTCCATTCCACATAGTTTTCGGCTTCCTCCTTGCTACAAATTGCAGGCGCCTCCAGAATCACAGAATCTCCGGAAAGCACGGAAGAAAGCGCTTCCGGCGCCAGATCCATCTGGCCGGCGATTGATGTGAGATAGGTATCGGGGTAACAGTACAGCACACATTCTCCGAATGCGGACTGGATTTCCGGCACATACAGATCTGTAAATGGTCCGTCCGGAAAATGTCTGGGTGATCTGAAAACCCGTTCAAAAAACTCACTGGCTGCTGTTGTTTCCGGTATGGCCATGAGTGTGTTCATATTGGTGTAGAATGTATCTACGCGCTGTACGCCATCCAGCTCTTCAATACGGTTTTTGATATGGTCGAGCTGGCCGGAGTGATTCGAAAAGAAAAACGGAATGGCGTCGTACGCAGAGGATTCCTTTTGTATCAGGTCTGTTCCGCTTCTGTAATGCCTGCTGTCAAGAGAGAAATCTTCATAGGTAATTTCAAAATCGTAGTTCTGGCGGATCTGACCGTAGCGCTCAGTGTACACTGCTTCGTTGAGGGCATTCACTGAGGTGAATGAGCTGACGACCACCAGAAGAATATATGTCAGAAGAAGGAGCAGAGGGGCGGAAAAAAGAATGTAGGCCGTCCCCTTCACCGGGAGGCGGGAGCGGTGCCCGGACTTTCGGCGTATCCTGTCCTTCTGATTCACAGTCCGGCGCGCCAGCAGCATACCGATGAGCAGTCCGGCGAAGTAGACAAGAATATAATACTTCAGGATTTCAAAATATCCGGAGAACGTAAAAATCTGAAGGCCGGGGTACATTCCGTTTGTGCAAAGGAACGTGACAATTCCTCCGGCTGCCAGACCGCCTGCAAAGGGCAGGACGGACACGGCTGCGAATTCGGAGCGCACCACCGCTGTGAGCGCAGGAAGCGTTAATCCGAGATCAGAGTAAATTGCATACCGCTGCCGGGAGTAATGGCTGTATCCCAAAAGAAGCAGAAGAAGCAGTCCGGGAAACAGCAGAAGCTGTGACCGGCTGAAGGCACGGTCAATCTTGAATATGTACCGGTTCTCGTCCCGGACGATGTTCATGTTGATATATGAATTCCCGGGCAGGGAAAGATATCCGTCCTTCAGAGCCTGAGCCTGTTCCCGGTTCAGAAGAAGAATCCGGTAGTTCTGTACGGGGTCAGAGGAAGCAAGATCGTTGAAGGTGTCGGAATTGACCCAGATATCCGGTGTCAGCATATCGGAGAGTATCTCGGATTCTCCTCTGGGCCAGAGGTATCCGATGTCAGGTATAGTTCGGACAGGGGCGAGAGACATACCGCCAAAAGACAGAGTTTCTGCTTCTGCATTGGCGGACTGTGCTGCAAAAGAACGGGTTATCAGGCAGCTGTTTCTGTCAGCCGGAAGATCTATGTTTTCTCTCCCCTGGTACATCAGATCTCTGGCAGGCGGATTGTATGTGCCGATCCGGACAGACTGTCCGGAATCATCAAAAAAACGAACTACCTGAATCGTGCCGTAGCTGTCATCAGCCGGCTGGTTTTCATAATCAGCCGGTGTCTGATAAACAAGGCTGTAAAAGTAGCCGTAAACGTTGCTTCTTGCCTGCTCGAGACGTATCTGATGAAAGCTGATAAGAGAGATGGCTGCACATTGAAGTGTGGTGGTGATGAAAATCAGTATGGCCGTCACCCAGAAAGGCCGGTTGCGCCTGGAGAGCGCCAGAGAACAGAGCCTGAGATTATCTTTCATTCTGAATCACCTGCCCGTCTGCAAGGTTCAGCCGCCGTGTCCCGATAGAAGCCAGTTCCTCGTCGTGGGTGGCGATAATGAACAGAGTATGAAGCTGTTCCCGCGTCTGCAGAAACAGGTCGATGAGCTTTGAAGAGGTGGCACTGTCAAGGGCGCCGGTAGGTTCGTCGGCCAGCACTACATCCGGTTTCAGAATCAGAGCCCGTGCCATGGCGACGCGCTGCTGCTCGCCTCCGGAAAGCCGGTCGGGATATTGCTTTGCATACTGTGCGATACCGAGCAGATTCAGCAGGCTTGCGTAATAATCCCGGTCGACGGGGGTCCGGCTGATAATGGATGGGAGGAAGATATTGTTTTCTACCGTGATTTCCGGAATGAGCCGGTAGTTCTGCCAGACAAATCCGATTTTCTGGGTGCACAGCTCTTTGCGCTTTGAGATGGGAAGCTGATAGACGTTTTTGCTTTGAAAATGATATTCGCCCTCTGTGGGCGGGAGAAGTCCGGCGATGACTTTCAGCAGAGTACTTTTACCGGATCCGCTTTTCCCGAGCAGTACCACAAGTTCCGATGCACCGATGGAGAAGGAAATGTGTTTCAGGACGGGGACGGAACCATAGGACGCGGACACGTTCTTAAATTCTATCATTCAGATACCTCATTATGCAGTTCATCACGATTATTCTAATTTAATTGTAATTTAATAATAAAAAAATCAATATGCATGAGCTGTAAAATTGACACATATTTTTTGAATAATTCAGTGGCTCTGCATGAGAAGGATAAGAAATCACGAAATACTAGGGGGAAATTCGTGATGATTCCACAGATGGGAAAGGATTATTGATAATTGTCATAAAGATTAGCACTCGCCACTTGACAGTGCTAATAACAAAGTGGTATAAAGAACATGTCGAAAGGAAATTGACCGATCACAAGGAGGTTTGCGATATGTATGTACCGGGTTTGTTTGGAAGTGGCCTGATGGACGATCTGTTTGACGGATTTATGCCGACGCCGGAGGATTATTCCCGGAGCGGGAACCGGCAGATGAAGATGAAATCCGATTTGAGAGAGCTGGCGGACGGATATGAGCTGACGCTTCAGCTTCCGGGTTTTTGCAAAGAAGACATCAAGGCCGAGCTGAAGAAGGGATATCTGACGGTATCCGCGACACACCGCGCCGATGAGGACAAGAAGGAAGGGCGGTATGTCTGGAAGGAGAGCTACAGCGGCGAGTATATCCGCAGCTTCTACGTCGGCGAGGACCTGAAGCAGGATGACATCAAGGCTAAATTTGTCAACGGTGAGGTTGTTATCTGGATTCCGAAGAAGGAAGCCAGAAAGCAGGAAGAGCCGGAGACGTTCATCAATATCGACTAATTGAGCAAGGCTGCGCGGATGAGCGCAGATAGAAGAGAGCCGCGGGCAGAAATGTCTGCGGTTCTTTTTTATGGTATGATTGGGAAGGCGCGGAACCATCCGCGATCCTTCTTTTATAGAAATCTGATATACTGTTACACAGAACTGGGATCGGAGGGGATTTGCAAGAAAGATGAGAATCGGCGTTTTCGATTCGGGACTCGGCGGAATTACGCTGCTCAATCAGGCGATCCGCCAGATGCCGGAGGAGTACTATCTGTTTTATGCGGACACGGACCATGTGCCGTACGGGGAAAAGACGCGCGAGCAGATCATGCGCTATGTGAGTGATTCGGCGCGCTTTATGATAGACAATGGCTGCAAGGCACTTGTCATCGGATGCAACACGGCCACCAGTGTGGGAATCTCACATCTGCGCAAGGAGTGGCCGGATATTCCGATCATCGGGATCGAGCCGGCGGTGAAGCCGGCCATGACCCGGTACCGGAAAAGCGGACGGATCCTGGTGTGCGCCACAGCCATCACCATCAACGGGGAAAAGCTGGAGCGGCTCATCGAGCGGCTGAAGGGCACGGAGGTTGTGGACAAGATTGCGCTTCCGGGGCTTGTGCGTCTGGCGGAGTCCGGGCACTTTGAGAAGGAGCCGGTGGAGAATTATCTCCGGGCGGCTTTCAGCGGGCTTGACCTGAAGGCGTATGACTGTATCGTCCTTGGCTGTACGCATTTTAATTTTTTCAAGGACAGCTTTCAGGACCTGTTCCCGGGCACACCGGTCATTGACGGGAGCCGCGCTGCCATCGCACAGCTGAAGCGCCGGATGGACGCCGCCGGTCTGTTTATCACGCCGCAGGAAAAGGAAAAGCTTGCCGGACAGCCGCAGATCGTGTGGTATGAGTCCGGGCGCGCCGTGACGGACGAGTCGGAGCTTGCGCGCATCGGGAAGCTGCGGGAGCGCTGGCTGGAGCTGAATTAGACCCGGGTGACAGGCAGGAGATCTGTGAAGAGAAGATGGAAGAGGAAAATCTGAAGAAAATTATTGATCTGCGGCATGATCTGCACCGTCTGGCGGAGCTTTCGATGCACGAGACAAACACAAAGCGCAGACTCATGCAGTTTATCCGGGAGAACACAGACTTCACGGTCCACGACTGCGGGCTATGGTTCTGGTGCCGGAAAGATCCGGAGGAAGAGACGGGGCGCACACCGGTCGCATTCCGGGCGGACATGGACGCGCTTCCGATGGATGAGCAGCTGGACATTCCGTACGCGTCGGAAACACCCGGCGTCAGCCACAAGTGCGGGCACGACGGGCACAGCGCGGCGCTGGCTGGTCTCGCGCTGGAGCTGAGCGGCGTAAAGCTCATGCGCCCGGTAGTGCTCATCTTTCAGCACGCGGAGGAGATCGGAGCAGGCGGAAAAGTCTGTGCGCAGCTGATTTCCGATCTGCGGATCGGTGAAGCCTACGCGTTCCACAATCTGAGCGGATATCCGCAAGGATCGGTCGTTTTGCGCCGGGGGCTGACGCAGCCTGCGTCAAAGGGACTCACGGTGCACTTTGCCGGGGCGCAGAGTCACGCGAGTTACCCGGAGCAGGGAAGAAACCCGGCCTGGGCCGTGGCTGACCTGGTCGCGGACATCCGGGAACTGCTGGTGATGCCGCACCGCGGCATGACGCTTGCTACCATCGTGGGCGTCAGAGTCGGCACCGGGGATTTCGGTGTCTCGGCTGGCGACGGAGAGGTGAGACTGACACTGCGCTCGGAGAGCGAAGCGGAAATGAATGAACTGGAGCGGGAGATCCGCGGCAAGGCAAGACAGCTCGGAACCCGGGACGGTCTGGACGTGAACTTCACGTCCGTGGACGAGTTCCCGGAGACGCGCAATGCCGACCCGGCGCTTGACCGGGTGGCCGGGTGCGCCGGGTGGCTGGGCCTTCCGGTCATCTACATGGATGAAATGTGGCGGGCGTCAGAGGATTTCGGGTGGTATCTGAAGCGCTGCCCGGGCGCGATCTTCTATCTGGGCAATAGCGTCGACTATCCGCCGCTTCACACGGGCGCGTATGATTTTAATGACAGAATCCTGCCGGCGGCCGTCGGTATGATGAAGGAGATCGTGAAAGAAAGCAGCCGGACATAAGGAGTGCGTATGAAGGAATCGGAATGGAAACCTCTGACGGCCAGGCAGTCGTATAACCGCATGGGTCTGGCACTTTTCGTGATGGGCGTGCTGTCATTCGGCGTGCAGCTGCTGCTCTCCCTGCTCTTTCATAGCCTGGCAGCCGCGTATCCGCAGATCGCGGGCAGCAGCTGGGTGCGGTATATCCTGAGTTTTGTGCCGCTGTATCTGGTGGGGATGCCGTGCGCCTACTGGCTGATGAAGCCGGTCGTCATCTCAAAGCCGGACAGCGAGCCGATGCTGCCGGGGGACTTCGTCATCAGTCTGCTGATGTGCCTGCCCCTGATGTATCTGGGGAGCATCATCGGAAACCTCCTGTCGGCGCTTTTCACGGGCGGCCAGTCGGTGAACCCGCTGAATGAATTCACCTATGATCTGAGTCCGATGACCGTTCTGGTGATGGTATTCATCGGACCGGTTCTGGAGGAATTCTTCTTCCGGCGCCAGATTATCGACCGCTGCGGAAGATTCGGCGAAAAGCAGGTCATCCTCTTCTCGGCGCTTGCGTTCGGGCTGTTCCACATGAACCTGTACCAGTTCTTCTACGCGTTCTTTCTGGGACTGGTCCTCGGATATGTGTACACACGCAGCCGCCGTCTGCGGTACACCATCGCCATCCACATGATCATAAATCTCCTGGGCGGCATCCTGCCGCAGCTGCTGCTTACTTCCATTGACGAACAGACGCTTCTGCAGCTGGAGCATTTCACCGGAAGCCCGGCCCAGATGGCGCTTCTGATGCGCAGCCTCCCCGCCCTCATCGCATACGGCATATTTGCCATTGTGATGCTGGTGCTCACGATCATCGGAATTGTGTACCTGTTCACCAAGGCGCCGAAGTTCCGCCTGAACCCGGCACCGGCGCAGATTCCGGACGGTCAGGCGCGCAGGACCATCTGCGGCGCGCCCTGGGTGATCCTCTTCATCCTCTTCTGCGTCGTCATGACAGTCGTGTCCCTCGTGACATCGATGTAAAGAAAGGACCCATGGCAAATGAAGACAAAAGTGTATATCGACGGTCAGAGCGGCACAACCGGCCTGCAGATTTACGACCGCATTGGGGCCAGGGATGACCTGGAGCTGATGCGCATTGATGAGGACAAGCGGCACGACCTGTCGGAGCGAAAGAAATATATCAACGCGGCGGACATTGTATTCTTATGTCTGCCCGATGACGGTGCGAGGGAGGCGGTCAGCCTTATTGACTCGGACCATGTGCGCGTGATCGACGCTTCGACGGCGCACAGAACCGCGGACGGCTGGGTGTACGGCTTTCCGGAGCTCTTCCGCGCCCAGCGAAGGGCCATAGCCGGGGCGCGCTTTGTCGCCAATCCAGGATGCCACGCGACCGGGCTCATCAGTACGACGGCGCCGCTGGTGCGCATGGGGATACTGCCGGCGGACTACCCCGTAACCTGTTTTTCGCTGACGGGCTACACAGGCGGCGGAAAGAAGATGATTGCGCAGTATACGTCAGCCGGCCGGCCGGAGGCGCTGAACGCGCCCGGCATCTACGGGCTGAATCAGAAGCACAAGCATCTCCCGGAGATGCTAAAGTACACGGGGCTTGCGTACCAGCCTGTATTCCTGCCGGTCGTGGACGACTTTGCACAGGGGATGGCCTCGACGATTCAGCTGCAGACAAGACTTCTTGCCGGACATCCGGGAGCCCGGGAAGTGCGGGAGCGTCTGGCGGAGTATTACGCGGGGGAGACATTTGTCAGGGTGGCGCCGTTTGAGGAAAAGCCGGGCACGCTGTACGCGAATGCACTGGCCGGGACGAATTTCCTGGAGATCCATGTGTGCGGAGATGAGACGAATGTCACAGTGACGGCACTTTTTGACAATCTGGGCAAGGGTGCTTCCGGCGCGGCGGTTCAGAACATGAATATCATGCTGGGACTGCCGGAGGATACGGGGCTTGTCTGATGAGCACCGCTGGATATGCGGCGGTCTGTCTTTCTTCGTGACGGCGGAAGGAAAGGAGCGGTTTAATGTTTCACTGGCTTGGTTCGATTCTCGGGAATATCGCTGCTTTCGGCGTGATCGCAGCTCTGATCATCGCGATCGCCGAGATGATTCATTATCATCTGAGCAGGTGATGAAAGGAAGGGTGTTGTATGCGTATTGCGCTGATCACCGGCGCGTCGTCCGGGCTCGGGCGGACATTTGCCGGGGAGATTGTGAAGACGGAACAAAACATCGACGGATTCTGGCTTATCGCGAGGCGGGAGGACCGGCTTGAAGAGACGGCAAAGAGCCTGCCCTGGCCGTGCCATATCCTGCCGCTGGATCTGACGGATCCGGCTGCGTTTCCGAAACTGAAGGAAGAGCTGACCGCATCCGGCGTTGAGATTGGGATTCTCATCAACTGCGCGGGCTTCGGCAAGATCGGAAATTATGAAAAGGTCAGCATGGAAGAGAGCAACCGCATGATTGATCTGAACTGCAAGGCGGCTGTGGATGTCACGATGACCTGTCTTCCGTTCATGAAGGCGGGAGACCGGATTCTTGAGATCTGCTCTACGGCGGCGTTTCAGCCTTTCCAGCATCTGAATGTCTATGCGGCGAGCAAGTCGTTTCTCTACAGCTATTCGAGGGCGCTTCGCATGGAGCTTCTGCCGCGCGGCATCGTCGTCACCGCGGTCTGCCCGTACTGGATGAAGGACACGGAATTCATCGCGAGGGCCGAGTCCGGGTACGGGCCGGGTGAGCGCCCGGCGATCCACAACTTCGCCTTCGGTGTCCGCTCCGACAAGGTCGCGCAGCGCGCCATGCGCGACAGCCGGGCGGGACTTGCGGTGAGCACACCGGGCTTTGTGTGCACCATTCACCGCGCGTTCTCAAAACTTCTGCCCAAGAGTGTTCTTCTGTACATCTGGGAACTGATAAGGGGGTTATAAGTCAAAATGCGTTCAGGCGGAATTCTCATGCCACTTTTCAGCCTTCCGGGCAAGTACGGTATCGGCTGTCTCTCAAAGGAAGCGTACCGCTTCGCCGACTTTCTGAAGAAGGCCGGCGTTCAGTACTGGCAGATGCTGCCGTTTGGCCCGACATCTTACGGTGACTCGCCGTACCAGTCGTATTCGACATTTGCCGGGAATCCGTACTTTATCGATCTGGAAGAGCTCATCCGGCTCGGCCTGCTCACAAAAGAGCAGTGCGATGCGGCGGGGCTGGGTCCCGACCCGGAGTCGGTTGATTACGACGGCCTGGAAAAGAACAAGACGGCGCTTCTGAAGGAAGCCTACGAAAAGGCACAAAGGAACACGGCTGTCCGGCGCCGGACAGATGACTGGGCAAAGACACAGGCGCACTGGCTCCCGGACTATGCTCTGTTCATGGCGCTCAAGGAGGAAAACGGCGGGAGAAGTTTTCAGGAGTGGCCGGATGCGCTGCGCATGCGGGAGCCGGGGGCAATGAAGGCCGCCGCGAAGCGGCTGGCCGGGCCGATCGGCTTTTACACCTGGACGCAGTATGAGTTCGACCGCGAGTGGCAGGCTCTTCGCGGGTACTGCCGGAAACTCGGTGTTAAGCTTATCGGTGATGTGCCGATCTACGTGGCGGCGGATTCAGCCGACGTGTGGGGAAGTCCTGAGCTGTTTCAGCTTGATGAGAGGAATCTCCCGACCCGCGTGGCCGGCTGTCCGCCGGACGCCTTTGCGGCCGGAGGCCAGCTCTGGGGCAATCCGCTCTATGACTGGGAAGAGCATGAGAAGCAGCACTTCGCGTGGTGGATGAGCCGGATGCGGCGCGTCGCGGATCTCGTGGACGTGGTCCGGATCGACCATTTCCGCGGCTTTGCGTCGTACTACTCGATTCCTGCCGGCGCGAAGGACGCCCGCGTGGGTCACTGGGTGAAGGGCCCGGGCAATAAAATTTTCAAGGTCATGAAGGAGGAGCTTCCGCAGCTTTCCGTCATCGCCGAGGACCTCGGATTCATCACGAAAAGCGTGAAGGATCTGGTGAAGCGCACGGGATTCCCGAACATGAAGGTGCTGCAGTTTGCCTTTGACCCGGAAGACGGGTACGGCGAGTCGATGTATCTGCCGCACAACTACGGTACCAACTGTGTGGCGTACACGGGCACGCACGACAACGACACAACCCTTGGGTGGCTGTCTTCTCTTGACGAAAGGACGCTTGCCTGTGTGCGGCGGTATCTGAACGCCGGGGAAAATGAGACGGCCGATCAGCTCACGGTACGCCTGCGCGATGCGGCACTACTGTCCGTGGCGGACCTGTGCGTGATCCCGATGCAGGACTGGCTTCTGCTCGGAAGTGAGGCGCGGATCAACACGCCGAGTGTGCTCGGCGGCAACTGGAAGTGGCGCATGAAGGAAGGAGCGGCTGGGAGCGCCCTGGCGCAGGAGATCCTCGTGCGGATGGCCGAAAGCGGCCGCGTGCCATGTGAGTGGCGGGAAGGGAAAGAAAAGAATTGACAGAAGGCAGGAAGTGTCCCTGGAGCTCCGGCCCCGCGCCCTGCGGCGGATGCTGCGGCGATGTGTCGCACTACGAAAAGACCCTTGCGGTCAAACTGAAAAGTGTCCGGAAGACACTCGCGGGTCTCTGTGTGCCGGAAAGAATTGTCGGCGCAGAAAAGCCGCTGTACTACCGCAACAAGGTTCACCGGGTTCTTGTGCCGGGAGAGCGCGGGCAGGTAATCTCCGGCATCTATCAGGCGGGCACGCACCGGGTGATTCCGGTTAAGAGATGCCTTATAGAGGACGAAAAGGCGCAGGCGGTGATCGCGGACACAGTGGAACTCATCTGGAAGTTTCACTATGAAATCTATGACGAAGACACCGGGCGCGGCCTGCTGCGTCATGTGCTGGTCCGCACGGCGCACGCAAGCGGCGAGCTGATGCTGATTCTCGTTGCTGCCTCGAACTTCCTCCCGGGGCAGAAAAGTTTTGTGCGGGAGATCCTGCGGCTTCACCCGGAGATTACGACGATCGTTCTCTCGGAGAACCGGAAGAGGACGACATTGGTCATGGGGGACCGGGAAAAGGTCCTGTACGGGCCGGGATTCATCCGGGACAAGCTGTGCGGTCGGACGTTCCGGATTTCGGCGGGATCGTTCTATCAGATCAACTCGCCGCAGACAGAGAAATTGTACCGCGAGGCGGTGCGCATGGCCGGACTTGACGGGACGCAGACGGTGATCGACGCGTACTGCGGCATCGGGACCATCGGGCTGTGCGCGGCAGACAAGGCGGCCCTCGTGCTTGGCGCGGAGTTAAATGGCCAGGCGGCCTCGGATGCGGTCAGGAACATTCACGAGAATGACCTGAAAAATGTCCGGGTCCTGAAGGCGGACGCCGGGGATTTCCTGGAGATTCTGGCGGGCAAGCCGGAAACGCAGGCGGACAGGACGGTCCTGTTCCTCGACCCGCCGCGTTCCGGCGCGACGGAAAAATTCCTGAAATCCGCGCTGCGGCTGGCACCCGCGAAGATTGTTTATATCTCCTGCGGACCGGAGAGCCTGGCACGCGACCTGAAGCGGCTTCTGGGACGCTACCGGGTGAAGGAGGCCGAGGCCTTCGACATGTTCCCGTTCACCCGGGAACACGTCGAGACGCTGGTGTGCCTGGAGAGAAAAAAGTGAGAGAACTTGCTTTTTCGATGCATTTTAGGGCCTGGATTTTCGGATGTCATCGGAGTTTTGTTTCAAACGGTTAATTGATGCCAAAATTATAGAATAAAGCAGATATCTGTCAGCGGAAAAAGAAGAGAAGAGATTTCCGATGACAGGAAGACCGAATCAGAGGGCTAATAATCAGCGGAAATGACTGAAACTTGCTTTTTTGCTGACAAGGGTACCTTGTAGCAGGTGAATTTGTCCCCGGAAAAGAGAAAGCCTTGCGGTTTCCGATGCGGGCCGGGACAGAGAGGAAGCAAGCTGTCATCGAGACCTCCTCATAACTTGCTTCCCCGATGCGTGCCCATACTATCCGATTGCTCTTAGCCTTATTTTTCTCCCCGCAAAACATAATAAGCAAAATATAATCCATGGAATATCCCTCAATCCCCGTGACGACCGGAGTCTCCGGGTGGTATAAGTGAGTTGGGAGAATGCGTGACGTGATACGGAGGCCTGCCGGCAGGGCCGGCGGGAGGAAAAGAGGGAAATTCTATGGATGAAAGGCAGGGTGAAACAGGCGGCGTGAAGCCGACGAAGCCCTTCCGCTACGGCGTAGGAATGTTCGGGACGTCGATCCCGGTCAACATGTTCAAGTCCTTTGCGGCGATCTACTACGTGGATCAGCTCGGGCTGAGCATGAAACAGTATTCTTTTGTTCTTTTTATCTACACATTTCTGGATGTAATCGACAATCCGGTATACGGATTTCTGTCCGACAGAACCCGGACGCGCTGGGGCAGGCGCCGGCCATGGCTTGTCATCGGGACGCCGCTGCTGGTGCTGGCATTTGTCATGTTTTTTAATGTGCCGGGCTTTATTTCGTCGGACCAGAACAGGCTGTTCATCTACATGCTGCTCTTGTATCTGATGACCGGCACGCTTGACTCGCTGATCAACGCGAACTACGGCGCGCTGTTTCCGGAGCTGTTTCGTTCGGACAGGGAGCGGGCCAGGACCAATGCAATCCGTCAGGCCTGTCAGCTGGTGGCCATGGTCCTCAGTATCGCGCTGACACCGATGATCACGTCGGCCATCGGATACCGCCTGACATCGCTTGTCTACGGAATTGCGGCGCTGGCCGTGATTTTGTACTGCACGTTCGGGTGCCACGAGAGCATGGAATATGAGGACGCGAAGAAACCGGACTTCTGGAAGAGCCTCGTGGACCTTGTGCGCAACGGGCGATTCTGGCTCTATGGCATTGTCGGGGCGTTTTATTCCGCAGCGACGGCGCTTCTGCTGCAGGCGGTTTCCTTTTATGTTAAATACGCGCTGAAGCTTGCGGGCGGGCAGACAACATTGCTGCTGGCCAGCGTTTTTGCGGTGGCGCTCATCGGCATCGCCTTCTGGACTTTTGTTTCCCGCAAGGCAGGTGTGATGAGAATATGGCGCCTCGGGTTTTTGATCATGGGTGCCGCTTTTCTTCCGCTTCTGTTCACCCGGACACTGGGACAGGCAATACCGTTCGTGGCACTTGTCGGCTTCGGGTATGGTGCCTGTCTGGTCACGATGGACTGCATCGGCGCCAAGATCATCGATGACGATTACCGGAAGCATCACATCCGCCGGGAAGGAATCATGACCAGTCTGATCGGCATGCTGAACCGGCTGAACGGCCTGTACAGTTCTCTGGCATTCTTTGTGGTTTCGGAGCGCTACGGATTTGTGAACGGAGACAATCCGGGGCCTTCCCCGGATACGGCATCCCGTGTGCTGATGTGTACATTTCCGTTTCTTGCAATGGCCGTGGCTTACGTAATTTCCCATTTCCTTCATTTTACGGAGGCGGAGAATGCGGTATCTGATTCTGAACGCGGATGACTGCGGGTACTGCCCGGAGGAGAACCGCGCAGTGCTGGAGCTGCTTGAGGCGGGGCTCATCACGTCGACGTCGCTTCTTACAGCGGCACCGGATTCGGACGCGGCGGCTAAAGCGCTCGCTGCAAAAGGATTTCCCTGCGGTATTCACCTCGCGGTCACCTGCGACAGTGACAGGCAGCGCTGGAAACCGCTCTCGAAGGCGAAATCCCTTTCGGACGCGTCAGGGCTTTTTGTGAGCGGGGACGCGCGCGTGTGCATAGCGCGCCGGGCAGACGTGCGGGAAGAGCTCGAGGCACAGCTGCAGTGGATGCAAAGAAAGGGGCTGTCACCGGACCACGCGGATGCCCACGGCACAGCTCTCTACGGGTTAAACGGGCGCCGCTTTTTTCTGGATGTCTTTGATTTCTGTAAGATGCATCATCTGCCCTTCCGCTTTCCGCGCGGGCTGCATTTTGCAGAAGAATTCACGGGGCACAAACTTCCCGGACCGCTCCGGTTTCTCGTGAACGGGGTGCTTCGGGAGGCAGAGAGCCGCGGGCTTCTTCTGCCGGACAACGTCTCCTCCAATCCCTGGAATGTGGAGCGCATCGGGACGCTGGAGAGTCTCCGGAACTACTACTATAAAGAGCTGGAACTGGCAGAAGACGGCGTGACCGAGATGTTCCTGCACCCTGCGTACCCGGCTCCAGAACGCGGACCGGAATGGAAAAAGCGCGAGTGGGAGCGGGAGATTCTCGAAAGCGGCTGTCTTCTTGAAAAGGCGAAACGCCTGGGCATTCAGCTGATTTCCTGGGGGCAGTTTGCTGAAATGCGCGGTTACGAGGCGCGGTGCTCGCAGGAGCATTGATTAAAAACTATATACATTGTAAGACATATACATTTGACATAAAACATAATAAGCACTACGATGGTGCCATAAACTATATGCGGCATTCCTGCGCACGATATAAGGAGAGACAGGCGTTATGGCAAATGGCAAATACCTGTACAGGCAGATTTACAAGGACATCACGGAGCAGATCCGGAGCGGAAAGCTTGATATCGGGGCGCAGCTCCCGACGGCTTCCGAGCTGGCGAAGTCGTATGACGTCAGCATGATCACGGCCAATGCGGCGCTGAATTCGCTGAAAGAGGACGGGTACATCGAGCGCGTGAAGGGGCACGGGAACTTCGTGCTAAGCCGGGATATTCCGGAAGAAGACGGTGACGGGGAGCGGGAGAACGCGAATGGCGCCGGCAGCGGGACGATCGGCGTTATCATGGAGCATGTCTCCTCGTGTTTCGGTCTCGACTATCTGTATGCGCTCGACGAGGCGGCTCACAAGCGCGGATACAAGACGCTGGTGCGGTTTTCATACGGAAGCCGGCGGCGCGAGGACGAAGAGATTCTGTTCCTGAAGAAGCAGAAAGTACAGGGATTTGTCTGCATGCCGTGCCACGGGACCTATTACAACACGGAGATCCTGAGGCTGGTCCTCGAGAGAGTTCCGGTCGTTCTGTTTGACAAGCAGATGAAAGGAATTCCGGTGGCCAGCGTGCGCACGGACAATCACGGGGCCATCGGCCTGCTGGTGAGCTGGCTGGTGAGCCGCGGCAGAAAGAAAATCGGGTATGTTACGGTCGATGACGCGTACACCTCGTCAGTGCGTGCGAGAAACCGGGGATTTCGCGAGAGTATTCAGCGAAACGGTCTGGAGAAGATGCCGGAGTGCATGATTAAAACAAAATCCAAGTTCGGGATTTATTCCGACAGCTTTGACCCGGACACGGGGCGGCAGATCATGGAGTACCTGGACGCATACCCGAAAATGGACGGCATCATCTTTGAGGAATACGGGTTCCTGCGGCAGATTCCGCTTTCCAGGGGGCAGCTCTTAAAGCGGATTGACGCCTGCTGTATTGATGAAGACTATATGTCTCCCGGAAACTGCTATGTCACGCACGTGCGGCAGGATGAAAAGGCACTGGCAGAGAAGACGGCGGAAGTTCTGGTGAATCAGATTAGGGACAATTCGCTTCCCGGCCTGACTGATTACCGCGTTCCCGGGATTCTGTGCACGGCAAAGCTGCCGGGAGACGGAAACAGCAATGAAAGAAACTCGTAAAATATGTAAATAATAGTAAAAGTACGTAAAACATATCAATAGGAGTTTATTATTATCCTCTCCACATGCTATATAAAGAGTGTACTCACACAGTAAGGATTAATTCTTGAAGGGAGAGGAATATGAACAGCAAAAAATGGCTGACAATGGGAATGGCCGGCGTGCTGGCGGCCGGAGCGCTGGCGGGATGCGGCACTTCCGGGACGGGGACATCTTCGTCCGGCGAGACGGGAAGTCAGGCGGCCGGAACGACCGGAACAGCGACGACAGATGCCGCAAAGACCACAGCGAAGTCCGGGACGAAAGCCGGTGGGAGTGTTAAGATTCTGGCATCTGTAACCGGCGGCAAGGACGAGGAGGAGATGAAGCTTTTTGAACAGGCTCTCTCCGAGGCGACCGGCCTGGATGTGACAATCGACAAGCCGGCATCGGACTACGACAAGGTTCTGATGCAGAAACTGGGGGCCGGAAGTGATTATGATCTGGTTTATGTAAATGCACCGCAGTATGCGAGCCTGGCAGACCAGGGGGCTCTGCTTGACATCACTTCGTATGTGAAGAATTCCGACATTCTCACAAACAACATTGATCCGCAGGAGTGGGCGGACATCACGATTGACGGCAAAGTGTACGCGGGCTTCAACAAGAAGGAAGTTCACCGCGTCGTTGCGATCAACAACACACTCATGAAAAAGGCCGGTCTCGACTACAAGACGGTTGAGCCCACCTTTGACGGATATTACAACATGCTGAAGACACTTAAAAACGCCAGCAGTGATCCGGAATTCTACCCGATTAATGCGGTAATGTCCGATGCATGGGATCTGCAGCCGTACTTCGCGGCCGTGGGCGCAAAGGAAGGTGTGGTTCTGGACGAGAACGGAAAGAAGTATGCTCCGTACGCGGAGGACTCGGCGGCACCGGTATGGGAGTGGTTCAAGAAGCTCTATGATGACGGACTGCTAGATCCGGCCTCCTTCGTGGACAAGACCAAGGATATGCGCGCGAAGATGGAGGCGTCTTCCCAGAAAACGGCTGTGACGGCGGACTGGGCAGCCTGGGTCGGCCTGCACAATTCCACGGCTGCGGCCGCCGGCGTCTCGACCGATGACTACGAGATCGTGTCACTCCCAGGCCTTCAGACTCCGGACGGAAAGTACATGCTCGGCAAAGGGTCGGCCAGCCTCTTTGCGGTTCCGGCCAACGCGAAAAATGTCGAAGGTGCCATCAAAGTTCTCGAGTATTTCGCGACGCAGGAGGGTGGCGAACTTCTTTCCACCGGTATCAAAGACCATGATTACACCGGTACGGATGGAAACTACACGCTGACGGACATCGGCGCGACGCACGGAAACGACCACGGTGCCCCGTTCCCGATTTATAAGGATTACAAGCCGCTGTTCCCGTATGCGGCGGGAGTAGAAGAAGCCATGAGCTACGCGAAATACGCTTCGATCGACATGATCATCCCGAATGAGTCCGACTACAAGGAAATCGTCGGAAAGTGGGGAATCCGCATCATCAAGGGCGAGGTTTTCACAAGCGAAGGGCTGCAGAGCATGCGCGACGAGCTGGTTGAGCGCGGCGTGACAGAGAGGTAAATACCCAGGATTTCCTCCCGGGCGCGCAGGAGCTGAAGCGGCGTCCGGGAGTTTTTTCTTTATAAGGACTCAGGAAATATGAATAAAGATAAAAAGAACCTTTGGAGAAAAATGAAGCGCTTCCGGAGCATCTATCTTCTTATGCTTCCGGTGCTGATTTACTTTGTCGTGTTCTCCTATTATCCGCTGATTCTCGGTATCGTGAAGAGCTTTCAGGAAGTGAAGCTGCTGGGAAATTCCGAATTTGTCGGCCTTGAAAACTATAAGACGGTCTTCACGAATTCCCAGTATCATCAGGCATTCATCAACAGCCTGATCGTAGGCGGCGGGACATTTGTATTCCAGTTTGTCTGGGGACTTGTGGTCGCACTGGTCCTTAACGAGATCCGGGTGAAGATCCTGCGCTCGGCTTTTCAGACGGTCACTTTTATCCCATATCTTCTCTCATGGTCTGTTGTCGGCGGCCTCTGGATCACAATTCTCTCGCCGACCGGCATGGTAAATGGCTTTTTGCGGCTGTTTGAGGGCGCGTCGTACACGCCGGTCGCGTTCATGGCGGAGGCGCACTACGCACGGGGAATTATGATTTTCACGGGTGCCTGGAAGGGCGCCGGGTATTTTGCAGCGCTGTTCATGGCGTCGATCGTATCCATCGACGGTTCTCTCTATGAAGCGGCCAGAATCGACGGTGCCTCCCGGATTCAGCAGATCCGGTACATCACCGTTCCGGTAATCGTGCCGACGATGAAGGTCGTGGCGGTACTCAGCGTGATGGGAATTCTGCGGAACTTCGACCAGATATTTGTCATGATGAATGCGACGATCAGCGACAAGGTCAAGAACCTGCTGTACCTGATCTATGAGCAGGGAATTCTGAAATTCAATGTCGGGGAGGCGACCGCAGCGGCGACAGTGGTCCTGGTGGCGACGCTGCTGATCACACAGGCGGTCAGAAAACTGCTGCACTACGACGCGATCTATGAATGAGGAGGCGGAGAGTTATGAAAAAACGCGGAAAGCTCAGCAACAATCTGAAAGGCGGCTGGGCATTGCTCTTTATTGTTCTCGCGCTCATTACGGCCGTGACTATGTTCCTTCCCATGTGGGAGGTGATTGTCGTCGGAACAAGCAGCACGCTGGATTCTTCCAGCGCGGGACTGAAGCTGTGGTGGCATGAATTCAGCCTGGAAGGGTTTGAGTATGTATTCAAAGTCACGAAGCTTGCGAAGCCGTTCATAAATTCCCTGTTCGTCACGACGGTCGGCACCATCATTCAGGTGTTTCTTGCCGCGCTGGCCGGGTATGTCCTGATCCAGAAGGAACTGCCGTTTCGGAATGCGATTTCTTCCTTTATCATGCTGACGATGATGGTGCCCGGCGACCTGACGCTCATCTCGGTGTATCAGCTCAACAAACAGCTCCATCTCCTGAATTCGTATCAGGGACTGATTTTAAACGGCCTGATTTCCGGCTTCAGCATCATGATGATGCGCAATTATTTTCAGACGGTTCCGTACACGCTGGAAGAGGCGGCCCGAATCGACGGATCCGGAGAACTGGGGATTTTTGCGCGGATATACATGCCGATTTCACTGCCGGGGCTCGCGACTGTATTTTTTATGGAGTATGTGGCGCGCTGGAATTCCATCATGCTTCCGGCGACGCTGGTCACCGATGAAAGTCTGTACACGCTCCCGGTTATGCTGAAGGCGATGATCATGAGCACGGAGTCGACGTCGGGGGCATCGGTTGCGCCGGACAACGCGATCATGGCGGCTATCATTATAACGACCGTTCCGCTGCTGCTTATCTATGTGTTCGCGCAGAAGTTCCTGTTAAACGGCATCAGCATGGGCGCAGTAAAGGAGTGAGTATGGGGGAAAATGAAGTAACCGTCCAGCGTTTTGTCGAAAAGAAGGAGGAGGGGCTGTACATAACGGTTCCGTTTGCGGTGCCGGAGGAGGTGGAGTCGTTCCGGATTTCGTACGCGTACGACCGCAGTGCGGCCATCATCGACATTGGATTAAATGACAGCCGGGGTGCTTTTATCGGCTGGGCGGGCTCAGACAGGGCGCAGCTCACGGTTTCCGAAGTGAACAGCAGCCCGGGATTTAAGATGGGCGTGATTCAGAGCGGCACCTGGGAGATTCTGCTGGGAGCGTATCATGTGCCGGATGCGGGCGTTATGGTGACCTACACGGTGGAGTTTGAGAGAAAGCATGTCCGGCTCCTTCGCGGCGACATGCACATGCACTCCGTGGCTTCCGACGGCGCGCTCACAGGAGAAGAACTGCGCGAAACAGCCATCAGCCAGGGGCTTGATTTCATCGCCATCACAGACCACAACAACTATTTTTATATCGGGCGGACCGCCTCGGATGAAAAGCTGACGGTCATCCCGGGCGTCGAGTGGACGCATTACAAAGGGCACATCAACCTGCTCGGATCCACACATCCCTTCACGAATTTCATCGCGAATTCCGACGCGCAGATGCGCGCGGTGCTCGCGCAGGCAAAGCGCAACGGTGCCATACTTTCCGTCAACCACCCGTTCTGTCCGAACTGCGGGTGGCGGTTCGGGTTTGACATTCCTTTTGACATGGTGGAGATCTGGAACGGCGGGCTATCGCCGAAGGCCAATCTCGCGTGTGCGAGCTGGTGGGACCGCCTGCTGCAGGAAGGCAGAAAAGTACCGATTGTGGGCGGAAGCGACTTCCATCGCTTTCAGTTCGGTCACATCCCGGCTTTCCCGTGCACGTTCGCTTACGCAAAGTCGAGATCTGCCGCGGATATTCTGGACGCGCTGAAGTCCGGCAGAGGATTTGCCGCCATCTCTCCGGAGGGGCCGATCCTTTCGCTGCAGGCAGCAGGACGTCCGGTTTACACAGGGGACACCCTTGCGCCGGGCACGCAGGTTGAAGCGAAAATTGCCGGGACGAAGGCAGGGGACAGCATCCGCCTCGTGACAAGTGGAAGCAGTACCCTTCATCCGGCCGCACCGCGCAGCACACAGATTCAGTTTGAAATGCCGGAGAGCGGATATCTGCGGCTTGAAGTCATCAGACAGATCGACGCTCTGGGGCTTTCGATTCCGGTTATGATCGCCAATCCTCTGTACGCCGGAGGGAGCCTATGATCCGGAAGGTAATTCTTGTCTTTAAGACCCACTTTGACATTGGCTTCACCGACCTCGCGGACAACGTGATGCACTGGTACGCGACGGAAATGCTGGACAGCGCCCTTGCCACCTGCCGCGCGACATCCGGATGGGGTGATCTTGCGTATGTGTGGACGCTCCCGGCCTGGCCGCTTAAATTTATTCTGAGGCACTGCACCCCGGAGAGGCGAAACGAGCTGGAGCATTTCATCCGCAGCGGTCAGATTGCCTGGCATGCCCTTCCGTTCACGTCACACACCGATTTCTGCGGTGAAGAGGAGTATCTGGAGAGCCTGCGCTGCGCGAAAGAGCTCTCGGACACGTACGGACGGCCGTATCCGCGGACGGCGAAGATGACCGATGTGCCGGGGCACGGCCTGATGCTGCCTGAAGTTTTGGCGGCGGGCGGCGTGAAGTTTTTGCATCTGGGCTGTAACGCATTCGCCATGCCGCCGGACGTGCCGGAACTGTTCTGGTGGGAGGCGCCGTCGGGAAGAAAAGTGCTCACGATGTACCACAAGGGCGGCTACGGATCGGGGATTGAGGCGCCGGCTGACTGGCCGTTCCCGGTCTGGATGGCTTTGATGCCGACGATGGACAATTCCGGGCCGGACCGCCCGGAGAGGATCCGCGAGCTCGCGGGAAAGGCGCAGCGCCTGTACCCGGGCGCGCAGGTCGTGTGCGGGACGATGGATGATTTTCTTGCAGAACTTGAGCACTGCAGCCTGTCGGGGATTCCGACGGTGCGAAAAGATCTCGCGGACACCTGGATTCACGGAGTGCAGTCGTATCCGGAGGAGGTGCGCCAGGTCCGCCAGCTGCGCCGGGAGGCGAGGGAGATTAATCTTGCGCTTGCAGCGGAGGATCCGGCCTGTCTTCGCGGCTTTGCAAGGCAGGAGAAGGCGTACTGTGAGAACATGCTTCTGTCCGGCGAACACACCTGGGGAGCGGACGTAAAGACATGGCTGGATCCGGCCGGACGAGTCTACGAGCGTGAGGCGTTTAAGGCGGCGAGAGCATCGGACCCGCATTACGCCTTTATGGAGAAATCCTGGGACGAGAAACGCCGTTATGTCAGAAACGCCGCGCGGGCGCTGGAGGCTGTGCGGGAACGGGCAGGCCTTATGGCACAGAGTGCGCCGAAAAAATGCGCCATGCCGGAAGGAAGTCCTGCGCAAAAGGAATGTTCTGCGCCGGAAGAGAACCCGGAACTTGTTATCCGGGAAACGGGAGGCATACTCACGGCTTCCTGCGGGGGCTGGGCGTTGGATTTTGACAGAAAGCGGGGATACGTCACACGCGTGTGCACAGAAAACGGAGCCGGGGTGCTTGACGCGCGGGAAGGCCGTCCGGTTTTTGACTGTCAGTATGTGCGGTACGGAATCTCGCGGATGACGGAGTATCTGCGCCGCTACGCGTACCGCTTCTCGGGCTGGGGGATCGCCGACAACGGGCGGACGGATTACCCGGAGTGCGAAACAATAACATTTCACACATGCTACACATCTGCAGAAGTGCACGGCCGGGACCTGGTCCTGAAGGGAAGCTTCACGGGAAGTGAGAGCTTTGAGGCATTTGGAAACGCGGAAACCGTGCGGCTCACACTGCACTTTCCGGAGCGCACCGGCGGGAGCCTCCTGGTGACGCTGCGTCTGACAAACAAGCAGGCGACGCCGTTCATTGAGTCCGGCTCATTTCTGATGCCGCTCGCGAAGGACTGCGCGCGGTTTCTTGTCAACAAAAACGGGGTGATGCTTGACCCGGCCGCAGACATTGCGCGGAACGCCAATCACTGCTTTTATGCTCTTGAAAACGGCATCGCGGCGAAGAGAAGCGGCACACAAAGCCTGCCTGCTTCCGGCACCTCCTGGATTCTGGCGGCGGCCCCGGACACGCCGCTTGTCTCGATCGGAGAAGACGCGGTGTACGATTTTTGCTCTGAATATGAGCCTTCCGATCCGACGCTGTATTTCAATCTGTTCAATAACATGTGGGGGACCAATTTCCCGCAGTGGACGGAAGGAAACTTCGAATACCGGTTTGCACTCCGGATGGAACATGTCCCCGCAGACCGGCCGGAAGAGACAAAAGACCTGTCAGGACAGCTTTACAGCCGGCTGTGCGATATGGCGGACCGGATTTGCGGCGCCGCGCCGGAGGAACAGATCCGCGCGTTGGAAAAGAGCGGCCGTCTTCCGGATTTCGGACCGGACATGCAGCTTCTCGGAATTCACCCGCAAGGCTCTGGGTACCGCATTGCCGTCCGGAACCTGTCGGCGCGGCGCGGCTGCCAGACAGCATCCTGGCCGGGCTTTTCCCTGCGGGAATGTGACTACTTCGGGCGCAGCCGGGGAGCAGGAGAGAAAGCAGCCGGACAGGCGGTGACCTTTGAGAAGCTTCCGTACGGACTGTACGTGTTTTACGCAGAAAAAGAGTGCTGACGGCGCGTCAGAGAGAAGAATCCGGATTTCGGAAAATCAGAACAGGGGTACATCCCGGTGCACAGACAGCCTTCTGCAGGCGGACCGTGCGCCGAAATGCTGAATATATGAAAGAGTTGGCTTTGACTAATTCAGCAATTTACTTGATTCAAAGATGTATAGCTGAATAAAAAGACGGGTTAGCGTAAGCAAACCAAGCAACATTCTTATTTGAAAGCAAAATAGCTGAATTCCAAACTCAAAGATGGTTGAAAATTCAGCTAAGAATTTGTTATGAAGATTCTTAGCTGAATGGCGGCTCATAAGGAGACTCGGAAATTCAGCGGATAGCCCATTGTATGGACTGTTTCGCTGAATTTTCGGGCCTTTTTTAACAAATCAAGAGCAAGACGGTCACGGAGGTCAGCGACTACAAGCCGGGAGATTCGGCATGGTACAAGGCGGGGCTTGACGCGGCGCTGCTGGCGCCGACGGCCGTCAATCAGCAGAAATTCCGCTTCACGAGAGATGGCGATAAAGTTTCCGCCCGGGCCGGGTTCGGGTTCTACACAGGCATTAACTTAGGGATCGTGAAGTACAACTTTGAAGCCGGCGCCGGAAAGGGGCCCGGGATCTGGGAATGATGCGGGACGATGACTGCCGGGCTTTCCTGCGCTATAATAAAGAAAACAAGAACACTCGGGAGCCGAAATGAAGCTGGTCACACCTTCTTATTATAAAACGTTTCACTGCACGGCCGACGCGTGCCGCGACAACTGCTGCCGCGGCGGATGGCTTGTCGGAATCGATGAGCAGACGGAAGAGCGTTACCGGAAGATGCCGGGGGCACTGGGGCAGAAGCTGCGCGCGGCGCTTTTTAAACAGGACGGGGAGACATTTTTAAAACACGCGGACGAGGACTGCCCGATGCTTGAGGCGGACGGCCTGTGCGCGGTGGTGAAGGAAGCCGGGCCGGAGGCGCTCGGCGTCGTCTGCGATCAGTTCCCGCGCTTCTCGGAGTATTTCGGGGAGAGAAAAGAGACGGGCGTCGGTCTTGCCTGCGAGGAGGCGGCGCGGATCGTACTGACCTCGGCGCCGGAGGAAGCGAGACTGACGGAAAGCGGCCTTGCAGAGGAACCGTACGAAGACGACGAGTACGAGAAGGCGTGGGATGACCGTGTGAGGTGCGTGAGAGCTGTGTTTGACGGGATGCTGGAGCACGCAGACACTTCCGGCGGCTTTAACCGGCTCTTTGAGGCGCTGCAGGCGATGCTGCTTTCTGCGGCGGACCTGCAGATGGATGCCAACAAAAACGATTTCGCCGCATTTGACAGGAAGGCGCAGGCACTTGCTGCGGATGGGGGAGAATGTGCGGTACGTGCTCTTGCCGGCCGCCTGCGGCCCTGCGTGACCAACGCGGCGGCATCACGCAATCAGGCGTACATCGGGCTGTTCACGGACCTGGAGAGCATCGGAAAGGCGTGGGATGAGGAGCTTTCGCGCCTTCGAAGCGTTTACGGGACCGAGCCCTTCGTCTCGCATTTCCCGCAGCGGGCGGCCGGGTTTGAGGCGGAACATGAAGATCTGTCACATGCTTTGGCCCGGTACGCGAGATACCTGCATTTCCGCTATTTCGGGAAAGCCGTGTACGATCACGACATCCTGGGCAAGTGCAAACAGACAGCACTCTTCACGCTGATGCTCGAGATGATGCTGATGGCAGACTGGAAGGACGAAAACGGGCCAAAGACACAGGCGGAGCCGGGGCAGATCCCGGAAAGCCTGGCGGCGTCCGTACACCTGTTTTCGCGGCAGGTTGAGTACGACGAGGAGAACATGGAGCAGATCGCGGAAGATCTGACATTTGAGCGGTGCGTGCGCACGGATGAACTCATATGCGCGCTGAGCCACTATACGAAACAGATTGGATGAGGAGGCAGATATGTCGGCAACGGGAATCGCGACGGAAATGAATCTTGACCTGGACGAACTAAAGGATGAGGTGAAGCGTGCCGCACAGGAGCTTCTGGAGGCAGCGCGGCTTGAGAAGGGTGATATTTTCGTGGTGGGCTGTTCATCCAGTGAGATTGCGCATCACAGGATCGGGACATTTTCCAGTGAGGAAATAGGGCAGAGCGTTGTGGCGGCTCTGCACGAAGTGCTGGATCCTGCCGGGATTTATCTGGCGGCCCAGTGCTGCGAGCATCTGAACCGCGCCATCATCATCGAGAAACGCTGCGCGCGGGAATACCGGCTTCCGATCGTCAACGTCGTTCCGCAGCTGAAGGCCGGAGGATCCTTTGCGACCGCCGCGTACAACGCCTGCGAAAGCCCGGTGGCTGTCGAGCGCATTCAGGCGCAGGCCGGCATGGACATCGGTGACACCCTGATCGGTATGCACCTGCAGCCGGTCGCCGTCCCGTTCCGCACAAAGACGCAATACGCGGGCAGCGCGCACATCGTCTGCGCCCGCACCCGCCCGAAGTACATCGGCGGCGAACGCGCGCACTACGACGAGACGTTGAAATAACTATGGCAGATGAAAACAGACCCCGGGAAATATTCCCGGGGCCTTATTAAGGATTTGATTGCCATGCCCTGGCGGAAACGTCCGCGGTTTTGCCCGGGGAATCCCGTTCTGAATCTCAGACTTCAAACCGTCCGGCTGCCCCGCACGGCAGGATAAGGCCGCTGTCTTTCACGGGCAGCCCGATTTCCGAGGCGCCCACCCGGGCTGTTTTGATGCCCGGATACTTCGGGAGAAGCGCCGTCGACAGGAGATATGTCAGGACACCTGGCTGCAGACCGGTCGTGTAGGCGTTGAGGATGAAGAACAGCGGCGTGTCGCTCATGAGCTGCGCGGTCAGTTTAACCAGCTCATAGATATTGTCCTCCATCTTCCAGATTTCGCCTTTCGGGCCGCGCCCGTACGACGGCGGATCCATGATGATGCCGTCATAGTGGTGGCCGCGGCGGATTTCCCGCTCGACAAATTTCCGGCAGTCGTCCACCAGCCAGCGGACCGGCGCGTCGGAGAGACCGGATGAAGCGGCGTTTTCCTTCGCCCAGGACACCATGCCCTTGCTCGCGTCGACGTGCGTGACGGAAGCGCCGGCAGCGGCGCAGGCGATTGTCGCCCCTCCGGTGTAGGCGAAGAGGTTTAGGATTCTCGCCGGTCCGCCTGAGGCGGTCCTGGCGGCGATCTTTTCGGCGCACCAGTCCCAGTTTACGGCCTGTTCCGGGAAGAGGCCGGTATGCTTGAAGCTGAATGGCTTCAGGTGAAAGGTGAGCGGCCGGCGGAAAGCCGGATTGTCATAGGAAATCGTCCACGTCTTCGGAAGCGAGAAGAATTCCCACTCGCCGCCGCCGCTCTTGCTGCGGTGATAGTGTCCGTTGCACTTGCGCCAGCCCGGATCTTTGCGGTCCGTGTTCCATATGACCTGCGGATCCGGACGAATTAGTGTATAATTTCCCCAGCGCTCCAGTTTCTCGCCCTGCGAGGTGTCGAGCACTTCATAACTGTTCCATCTGCTGGCTGTCCACATCTGTCATTCCTCCGTGAATACAGATATCATACCATAGAGACGGAACACGCGGCAAAAATAATGGCAAATGTCAACACAGGGATACTCTATGAACATTCTGAACCTTGAACATATCAGCAAAAACTTCGGGACCAAAGAGCTGCTCTCAGACGTGAGTCTGGGGATAAATACCGGCGATAAAATCGGGCTCATCGGGGTGAACGGCTGCGGCAAATCGACACTCCTGAAAATCGCGGCGGGGCTTATGCAGCCTGACGGCGGGGCAGTCGTGTGCGGGCGAAACGTGCGCGTGCGGTATCTGCCGCAGACGCCGGAATTTGACGGAGATGAGGCACTTCTATCATTTGTCATGCGGGGCAATCCGCAGCTTCCGGAGGCGGAGGCCTGTAAATGGTTGAATCAGCTGGGACTGCCGGATATGTCCGTGCGCGTCGGGGCGCTTTCCGGCGGGCAGAAAAAGCGGGCGGCGCTCGTGCAGGCGCTCGTCTCGCCTGCAGATGTTCTGCTCCTGGACGAGCCGACAAACCATCTGGATGCGGAAATGATCGAGTGGCTGCAGGGACAGCTCACGGCGTTTGCGGGCGAGCTGCTGCTCGTGACGCATGACCGCTATTTTCTGGATGCCGTGACAAGCCGCATTGTGGAGATCGACCGCGGAAAGCTGTATGCATATGAGGGGAATTATGCGCGGTATCTCGAGCTGAAGACGGCGCGGGATGAGGCGGAGAGAAGCGCGGAGAAGAAGCGGCAGAATTTCCTGCGCACGGAGCTTGCGTGGATCCGCCGCGGGGCGCTGGCGCGCGGAACGAAGCAGCAGGCACGGATCGACCGGTTCAACGAGGCGAAAGAGGAGTCGGCCCGGGCGCGCAAAAGACTGGAGCAGCAGGACACGGTCTTGAAGGTAGACTCTGTGTCATCCCGTATGGGACACAAGACAGTGGAGCTCAAAGATGTGGGTAAGTCGATGGGTGGGAAGCTTTGCGTGAGCCATTTCTCCGCGATCTTCCAGCAGAACGCCCGGGTGGGCATCATCGGGCCGAACGGCTGCGGAAAGTCGACGCTTCTGAAGCTCATCGCGGGGGAACTTGAACCGGATACGGGGAGCATTCAGACGGGCGGCACGATCCGCATCGGATATTTCTGTCAGGAAAATGAGCCGCTTGATGACACGCTGACGGTCCTGGAGACGGTGAAGAAAATCGGGGAGTATCTTCCCACGGCGGACGGGTTGATGAGCGCGTCAAATATGTGCGACCGGTTTCTTTTTCCGCCGGCTATGCAGTTCACGAAGGTCGCGAAGCTCTCGGGCGGTGAGAAACGGAGACTCTTTCTGCTGCAGGTGCTGATGAGCCGGCCCAATGTCCTGCTCCTGGACGAGCCGACCAATGATCTTGACATCCAGACGCTGGAAGTGCTGGAGGATTTTCTCGACCGCTTCGACGGAATCGTGATAACCGTCTCGCACGACCGGTATTTTCTGGACCGCACGGTCACGCGAATGTATGCAAATGAAGGCGGCGGCACCTGGGTGCAGTACGAAGGCGGATACTCAGATTATCATAGGAAGAAAAAGGAAAAGGAAGAGGCAGCGGCTGAAGAAGTAAGGCGCAGAGCAGAGCTGCTTAAACGTCTGACGACGGGTACGCCTGAAACGGACCGTACGAAGGATGCGGCCGGGACAGGGCACAGACATCAGAGGCGTCTTTCTTATAAAGAGCAGCGCGAGTGGGACGGTATCGAGGATGAAATCAGCGCGCTGGAGGAAAAATCCGCCGCCCTTGGGCAGGAAATGGCGGAAGCCGCTTCGGATTACGACCGTCTGATGATTCTGACAAAGGAAAAGGAAGAGACCGACGCGAAACTCGAAGAACGGATGAACCGCTGGGAAGAACTTTCCGAACTCATGGAAGAGCTGGAAAAGCAATGATTTATACAGCAAAATTTTCTCTTGCATCTTTTTTTTAATGCGTGTATACTATCCACGTTGTGGCATGATAGCTGTGAAACGGAGGTTGCTCTGAACACGGAAGTGTCCGGAGGTTTTCCGCGGAGCGAATGTCAAGGCCGGTTATTGCATCTGACCGGCGCAAACCTGGCGACAAGTCACTGTACAGAGATCTGTTAGAAAGAACAGAAATAGTGCGCGCATTTGCTGTTTTTGGGAACAGGACACGCACGGATATGTTGTACAGTCACCGCTTGTCGTACTTCTAAAAAGTGCGAATATGGAGGCGACTTTTTTTATGGCAGGAACAAGAATTATCCTTAAGGCTTATGATCACAAGCTTCTTGACCAGTCCGCAAAGAAGCTGGTTGACAATCTGAAGAACGCTGGTGCTACGGTTTCCGGACCGGTTCCGCTTCCGACAAAGAAGGAAGTTGTTACAATTCTCCGCGCCGTTCACAAGTACAAGGATTCCAGAGAGCAGTTCGAGCAGCGCACTCACAAGAGACTGATCGACGTTATCAACCCGACACCGGAAGCGATGAAGGTTTTCAACAAGATCGAGCTGCCGGCCGGCGTTGAGGCTAACCTGAAGGAAATCAGAAAGTAAGCAGTATCAGGCGATCGATTCATCCGCCTTGTTCGCAAGACCGATAAGATGCAGCGGGATGCGTTTGAGACGGCTGTTTTGATATATGGCAGTCCGGGATTTCCCGGTAACTTTCTAGAATGACAGAATGCGCTGAGAGAACGGAATTCATCATTCTGTCCGCTGTAGAAAACAGGAGGAGTATTATGAAAAAGGCTATTTTGGCAACGAAAGTCGGAATGACTCAGGTTTTCGATGAAAACGGCGTTCTGACTCCGGTAACTGTCCTCCAGGCTGGTCCCTGTGTTGTCACACAGGTAAAGACAGTCGCAAACGACGGTTACGACGCGGTTCAGGTTGGTTTCGCTGACGTGGATGAGAAGCACGTCACAAAGCCGGTCAAGGGGCATTTTGACAAGGCAGAGGTTCCTTACAAGAGATTCGTAAGAGAGTTCCGCTTTGAGAATGCCGCTGACTACAAGGTGAAGGACGAGATCAAGGCAGACATCTTCACGGCAGGCGACAAGATCGACGCAACCGCGATCTCCAAGGGCAAAGGCTTTCAGGGCGCCATCAAGCGTTTCGGCCAGTCCAGAGGACCGATGGCGCATGGTTCCAAATTCCACAGACACCAGGGCTCTAACGGCTCCGCTACGACTCCGGGCCGCGTAAAGAAGGGCAAGGGAATGCCGGGACATATGGGCTCCAAGAGAATCACCATCCAGAATCTTCAGGTTGTCAGAGTTGATGCAGACAAGAATCTGATTCTGGTCCGCGGTGCGGTTCCGGGCCCGAGAAAGGCACTGGTCACAATCAGAGAAACCTCCAAGGTTTCCAAGTAAGACAGTAAGGAAGGAGGAACACACAGATGGCAAATGTATCTGTATACAATATGAACGGCAGCGAAGTCGGAACGATGGAGCTGAACGACAAAGTATTCGGCGTTGAAGTCAATGAGCACCTGCTTCACGAAGCGGTTGTCAACACACTGGCAAACAGACGGCAGGGCACACAGGCAGCAAAGAACCGTTCTGCAGTTTCCGGCGGCGGCAGAAAGCCGTGGAGACAGAAGGGCACAGGCCATGCAAGACAGGGCTCGATCCGTGCTCCGCAGTGGAAAGGCGGCGGCGTTGTATTTGCTCCGCAGCCGAGAGACTATTCCTACAAGCTGAACAAAAAAGAGAAGAGAGCTGCTCTGTTCTCCGCTCTTTCGTCCAAGGTCAGTGACAACAACATGATCGTTCTGGATGAGTTCAAGCTCGATGAGATCAAGACCAAGAAGTTCGTTGAGGTTTTAAAGAACCTCAAGGCTGACAAGGCTCTGATCGTTCTTGACGGCGACAACGCAAACGTTCTTCTGTCCGGAAGAAACGTAGCCGGCACGCAGATCATCGGGAGTGCAGACCTGAACACCTACGACGTTCTCAAGTACGACAAGCTGATCCTCACAAAGGCTGCTGTCGAAAGAATCGAGGAGGTTTACGCATAATGGCAGACATCAAGTATTACGACGTCATCCTCAAGCCGGTTGTGACCGAGCAGTCGATGGCTGATTCGGCGGACAAGAAGTACACCTTCCTGGTTAATCCGCAGGCAAACAAGACACAGATCAAAGAGGCTGTCGAGAAGATGTTCGACGGCGTCAAGGTCGTAAAGGTCAACACTCTCAACGCACAGGGCAAGACCAGAAGAGCGAACCGCACCGACGAGGGCAAGACAGCAAAAATCAAGAAGGCTGTTGTAAAGCTCAGCGAGGACAGCAAGGAAATCGAGATTTTCCAGGGACTGTAATCCGCCGGTCAAATGTGTAGAAAACAATATTACACATAGTTGAAAAAAAGGAGAAACAAATGGGAATCAAGACTTATAACCCATATACGCCTTCCAGAAGGAATATGACAGGTTCCGATTTTTCCGAGATCACCAAGAAGACTCCGGAAAAGTCGCTCATCAGAGTTCAGGCCAGGACAGCCGGACGCAACAATCAGGGCAAGATCACGGTTCGTCATGCAGGCGGCGGCAACCGTCAGCATTACCGGATCGTCGACTTCAAGAGACTTAAGGACGGAATTCCGGCAAAGGTTATCGGTATCGAGTATGATCCGAACCGCACCGCCAACATCGCACTGATCTGCTACGCAGACGGCGAGAAGGCTTACATCCTCGCTCCGGAAGGCCTCACAGACGGCATGACCGTCATGAGCGGCCCGGACGCGGAAGTTCGCGTCGGAAACTGCCTTCCGTTCGAGAAGATCCCGGTTGGTACCATGATCCACAACATTGAGCTGTATCCGGGCAAGGGCGGCCAGATGGTCCGCGCAGCCGGCAATGCGGCACAGCTGATGGCCAAGGAAGGCAAGTACGCTACACTTCGTCTTCCGTCCGGCGAGATGCGCATGGTTCCGATTGAGTGCCGCGCAACTATCGGCGTTGTAGGCAACGGCGACCACAACCTTATCAATCTGGGCAAGGCAGGCCGCAAGAGACATATGGGCGTCCGCCCGCACGTAAGAGGTTCTGTAATGAACCCGAATGACCATCCGCACGGCGGTGGTGAGGGCCGCGCTCCGGTAGGACGTCCGGCTCCTATGACTCCCTGGGGCAAGAAAGCTATGGGCGTTATCACCCGTAAGTCCAAGAAGTATTCTGACAAGCTTATCATCAGAAGGAAGAACGGCAGAGGAATCAAGTAAAGAAAGGGAGGACACGACTACATGTCTCGTTCGTTAAAGAAGGGGCTGTTCGTTGATGACAGCCTTATGAAGCAGATTGATAAATATGCGGACTCCACGGAAAAGCCGATGATCAAGACCTGGTCCCGTGCTTCCATGGTCATTCCGAAGATGGTCGGTTTCACGATCAGTGTTCATAACGGCCGCAAGCATGTTCCGGTCATGATCACAGAGGATATGGTCGGTCACAAGCTCGGTGAGTTCGTAGAGACAAGAACCTTCCGCGGCCACCGCAAGGTTGACGAGAAGACCTCGGGCTGATTGTGAAAGGAGGACATTGAAATGGCTAAGGGACACAGATCTCAAATCAAGAGAGACAGAAATGCGGTCAGAGATACAAGACCGAGAGCAACGGTTTCATTTGCCAGGGTATCCGTTCAGAAAGCCTGCTACATTCTCGACGCAATCCGCGGTAAGAGCATTGATGAGGCGCTGGCAATCGTAACATACAATCCGAGATATGCTTCGGAAGTTCTTCGTAAGCTTCTTCGCTCGGCAGCAGCAAATGCTGAGAACAACAATGGCATGGATCCTGCAGGCCTCTATGTTGAGGAGTGCTATGCGAACCGCGGCCCGATTATGAAGAGAATCCAGCCGAGAGCGCAGGGCAGAGCCTACAGAATCGAAAAGAGAACAAGCCACATCACCGTTGTTCTGAATGAGAGATAAGGAAGGAGATTTACATGGGACAGAAAGTAAATCCGCATGGCCTCAGAGTTGGAATCATCAAGGGATGGAGCTCCAACTGGTATGCAAGCAAAGAGGATTTTTCTGACAACCTCATGGAGGATCAGAAGATCAGAAAGTATATTAAGAACCGTCTTTTCCTCTCCAACAAGGAAAAAGGATCGATGGGCGCTGCGCAGGATGAGCTGAAGAATCTTCTTGACGCAAGAGTAAAGCTCAAGGCTGACTACAAGGCCGCTTCCGCAAAGGCTGCTGAGGAGCAGACCGAAGAGGACAAGGCAGTCATCGCCGGCTATGAGGACACGCTCAAGAAGAATCAGGAAGATGCTGCTGCAATCCGCAAGGAAATCGAGAAGGAGACAAAGAAACACTCCATTTTCGAGAGCGCAATCAGCCATATCGATATCGAGCGCACGAACTCCAGACTCAAGATCACGGTTTACACCGGCAAGCCGGGCGTAATGATCGGACCGAAGGGCGCAAACATCGAGGCCCTGAAGAGCGATCTGTGCAAAGACCTCAAGATCAGAGTGAGAAAGAACGGCGCCGGTGAGAGCAAGAAGAGAACTTATACTTCGGTTGACATCGACATCGAGGCAATTGAGAATCCGGAACTGGATGCTCAGCTTGTTGCCGAGAACATTGCCGATCAGCTCGAGAAGCGTATCGCATTCCGCCGCGCTATGAAGAACGCCATCGACAAGACAATGATGGCCGGCGCGAAGGGAATCAAAGTTCAGTGCTCCGGACGTCTTGCCGGTGCGGATATCGCCCGCAGCGAGACACACAGCCGCGGCACCATTCCGCTTCAGATGCTTCGTGCGGACATCAACTACGGATTTGCAGAGGCCAACACGACCTATGGTAAGGTCGGCGTCAAGGCCTGGATCTACGAGGGCGAAGTTCTTCCGACGACCAGAAGAGAAGGTCAGAGAGACGGTGACCGTCGCGGAAGAAAGTTCGACAACAAGCGCCCTGCCAGAAGAAGAAACGGCGGCAGAGAAGGGAGCGATAAATAATGTTAATCCCGAAGAGAGTTAAGCACAGAAGACAGTTCCGCGGAAGAATGAAGGGCAAGGCTTTCCGCGGTGCAACCGTTCAGCACGGTGATTTCGGTCTTGCAGCGGTTGAACCCTGCTGGATTAAGTCCAATCAGATTGAGGCAGCCCGTATCGCCATGACACGTTACATCAAGCGTGGCGGTCAGGTATTCATCCGGATCTTCCCCGACAAGCCGGTAACCGGCAAGCCGATCGGCGTTCGAATGGGTAAAGGTAAAGGTAATCTGGAGTACTGGGTAGCAGTAGTAAAGCCGGGCCGGATCATGTTCGAGATCGAGGGCGTCAGTGAAGAGGATGCCAAGGAAGCCCTTCGTCTTGCAGCTCAGAAACTTCCGTGCAAGTGCAAAATCGTTTCCCGTGCGGACCTGGAAGGCGGTGACAAACAGTGAAGACCAAAGCGTATGTTGATGAACTGAAGACTAAGAGTGCTGCAGAACTGGCTGATGAGCTCGTAGCTGCCAAGAAGGAACTGTTTAATCTCAGATTCCAGAACGCTACCAATCAGCTTGACAATACAAGCCGTATTCGTGAGGTCCGCAGAAATATTGCCCGGATCCAGACGCTGCTTGCAGCGATTCAGTAATTCGAGATCCCGGAGGATAGAATCATGGAAGAAAGAAACTTAAGAAAGACCCGTACCGGCAAGGTTGTCAGCAACAAGATGGACAAGACAATCGTCGTTGCTGTTCAGGATAACGTTGAGCATCCTCTTTATCACAAGATCGTAAAGAGAACCTACAAGCTCAAGGCTCATGACGAGAAGAATGAGTGCAATGTAGGCGATACCGTTCGGGTAATGGAGACCAGACCGCTGTCCAAAGACAAGAGATGGAGACTGGTTGAGATCATTGCCAAGGCTCAGTGAGTACGGAAAGGGGAATATAAATGGTACAGCAGGAGACCAGACTGAAGGTCGCTGATAATACCGGTGCCAGAGAACTTCTCTGCATCCGTGTTATGGGCGGTTCAACTAGAAGATATGCCGGCATCGGCGATATTATCGTAGCTTCTGTCAAAGATGCAACACCAGGCGGCGTTGTAAAGAAGGGCGACGTAGTCAAAGCTGTCGTTGTCCGCACGGTCAAGAGCAATCGCAGAGCAGACGGCTCTTACATCCGTTTCGATGAGAATGCTGCTGTGATTATCAACGACGACAAGACACCGACGGGCACCCGTATTTTTGGACCGGTTGCAAGAGAGCTCCGCAACAAGGGCTTCATGAAGATCGTTTCGCTTGCACCGGAAGTATTATAAGGAGGTTCCGCATGTCAGCAGTCAGAATTAAAAAGGGCGATACAGTCAAGGTTATCGCCGGCAAAGATAAAGGCGCTACCGGAAAGGTAAAGAGCGTTAACGCCAGTAAGCACACGGCTGTCGTTGAAGGCGTCAACATGATGACCAAGAGCGCGAAGCCGAGTCAGGCAAATCCGAACGGCGGCATCATTCACCAGGAAGCTCCGATCGATATTTCCAACCTTATGTATTTTGCAGATGATAAGGTCAGCAGAATCGGTTATCAGTTCCAGGATGGCAAGAAGGTACGCGTTGCGAAGGCAACCGGCAAGGTCATCGACTGACAGCGGCGTAAGGAGGAAGATACATGAGCAGCAGACTCAAAGAGTTATACGATACAGAAATCACAAAGCAGCTGACCGAAAAGTTCGGATACAAGAACCCGATGCAGGTTCCGAAGATCGACAAGATCGTTGTGAATATGCGTGTCGGTGAAGCAAAGGAGAACTCCAAGCTTCTTGATTCCGCTGTAGCGGATATGGAGAAGATCACCGGTCAGCATGCTGTTCGCACCAAAGCCAAGAACTCCATCGCCAACTTCAAGATCCGTGAGGGTCAGGCAATCGGCTGCAAGACTACTCTTCGCGGCGACAAGATGTATGAGTTCCTTGGCCGCCTTGTAAATCTCGCTCTTCCGCGTGTCCGCGACTTCCGCGGCGTAAGCCCGGATTCCTTTGACGGCAGAGGCAACTATGCGCTCGGCATCAAAGAGCAGATCATCTTCCCGGAGATCGAGTACGATAAGATCGACAAGGTAAGAGGCATGGACATCATCATCACGACCACGGCAAAGACCGATGAGGAAGCCAGAGAGCTTCTCAGAGACTTCGGAATGCCGTTCAGAAGGTAAGCAGGAGGAGATAAGATGGCAAAGGCATCGATGAAGGCAAAGCAGCAGAAGCCTCAGAAGTACTCCACCAGAGAGTACACACGCTGCAAGATTTGCGGCCGTCCGCATTCAGTTCTCAGAAAGTACGGAATCTGCAGAATCTGCTTCCGTGAATTAGCTTACAAGGGTGAGATCCCGGGTGTTCGCAAGGCATCCTGGTAATCGACGAAATTAGGAGGAGTTAATCATGACAGATCCAATTGCAGATATGCTGACAAGAATCCGGAATGCCAATACGCGCCGTCACGACACAGTTGATGTTCCGGCTTCCAGAATGAAGGTTTCCATCGCTGAGATCCTTCTCAACGAAGGCTACATTCAGTCCTATGAACTGGTTGATGCAGGAAGCTACAAGAACATTCACATCACGCTGAAGTACGGCAGAGACAAGAACGAGAAGGTCATCAACGGCCTTAAGAGAATCTCCAAGCCGGGTCTCCGTGTATACGCTGACAAGGAAGAACTGCCGAGAGTACTCGGCGGCCTTGGCATCGCGATCATCTCCACCAACAAAGGCGTGCTTACCGACAAGGAAGCAAGAAAGCTCGGCGTTGGCGGTGAGGTTCTCGCTTACATCTGGTAATCGGGGACAGAGGAAGTCTTTTCCGGAGTTATTTGCCGGAAGAGCATGCAGGAATTGAATAATACGCAATCCTGGTATAAACGTTACGAAGCAACCGCGGCGGACTTTCGCTGCGGCAACCCATATAGGAGGTTATGCAGGCATGTCACGTATCGGTAGAATGCCCATCGCTATCCCGGCAGGTGTTACGGTTGAGGTAGCAGAAAATAATGTTGTGACAGTAAAAGGACCGAAGGGAACCCTCACGAGAACCTTCGCTCCGGAGATGAAGATCGAAGTCAACGGTCAGGAAATCACTGTTTCCAGACCGGACGATGAGAAGAAGAGCAAGTCTCTTCACGGACTGACGAGAACACTGCTCCATAACATGGTTATCGGAGTTACGGAAGGATTTTCCAAGACCCTCCAGATCGTTGGTACCGGTTACCGCGCGAGCAAGAAGGGCAGCACGCTTGTGCTGAACCTGGCCTACTCTCACCCGATTGAGATGCAGGATCCGGAAGGACTTGAATCTGTAATTGATGACAAGGCAAACACGATCACCGTCAAGGGCATCAGCAAAGAGGCGGTCGGTCAGTATGCCGCAGAGATCAGATCCAAGAGAGCACCGGAACCGTACAAGGGCAAGGGTATCAAGTACGCGGATGAAGTTATCAGACGCAAGGCTGGTAAGACCGGTAAGAAATAATAGAAGGAGGGCGCAAATATGGTCAGCAAGAAATGCAGAACAGATGTGCGTGAAGCTAAGCACAGAAGATTACGGAACCGTTACAGCGGCACGGCTGAAAGACCGCGTCTGGCTGTTTTCCGCAGCAATAAGCATATGTATGCACAGATTATTGACGATACCGTCGGCAGGACGCTTGTTTCCGCTTCCACGCTTGACAAGGAAGTGAAAGAGGGTCTTGAGAAGACCAATGATGTCGCTGCTGCAGCGGCTGTCGGCACAGCAGTTGCCAAAAGAGCTCTGGAGAAGGGAATCAAAGAGGTGGTTTTCGACCGCGGCGGTTTCCTGTATGCAGGCAAGATCAAGGCACTTGCAGACGCAGCCCGCGAAGCTGGTCTTGAATTCTAATCGGAGGACATTGCAGACTATGGCACGAAACAATATGAATTCCGAAGATTCGGGATTAAAGGATAATGTAGTAGCGATCAAGCGCGTCGTTAAGGTTGTAAAAGGCGGCCGTAACATGCGTTTCTCCGCACTTGTCGTAGTAGGTGACGGCGAGGGTAAGGTCGGCGCCGGCATCGGCAAGGCTGCCGAGGTTCCGGAAGCGATCCGCAAGGGCAAGGAAGCAGCTGCAAGACATATGATCTCTGTTCCGCTTGATCAGAACAACTCTGTTCCGCACGACTACATCGGTCATTACTGCGGCGCTACCGTTCTTCTGAAGAGAGCACCGGAAGGTACCGGTATCATCGCAGGCGGCCCGGCCCGTTCCGTTCTGGACCTGGCAGGAATCAAGAACATCCGTACAAAGTCTCTCGGATCCAACAACAAGCAGAACGTTGTACTTGCTACGATCGAGGCTCTCAAGGCCATGAAGACACCGGAGCAGGTTGCACGCCTGAGAGGCAAGGCTGTCGAGGAACTTTGATTTTGATTTCCTGTCCCGAATCATCCGGGACAGGGGATTTTCAGAGAATGGAGAACTGAAATGGACAAGAAGTTAAGAATCGAACTGATCAAGTCTCCGGTCAGCTGCGTTCCGAGACACAGAGCCACAGCGGCTGCGATGGGACTCAACAAGATGCATAAGGTTGTTGTACTTCCGGACAACGCTGCGACAAGAGGTCAGATTCAGCAGATCGGATATATGTTAAAGGTTGAGGAAGTCTGAAGACCGGAGAGGAGTTTAAAATGGATTTATCAAATTTAAAGCCGGCTGCAGGCGCTAAGACGAAGTCTTTCAGAAAAGGCCGCGGCAACGGTTCTGGCAACGGAAAGACGGCTGGTTACGGAACAAAGGGCCAGAAGGCACGTTCCGGAGCTCCGAGACCGGGCTTCGAAGGCGGCCAGATGCCTCTTTACAGAAGAATTCCGAAGAGAGGTTTCAAGAACTACAACAGAAAGCAGATCGTTGCGATCGATGTTCAGTACCTGAACCGCTTTGAGGATGGAGCAGAGATTACAGCCGAGGCACTCAGAGACGCCGGCATTGTCAAGAATTCCAGAGACGGCATCAAGATCCTCGGCGGAGGCGAGCTCACCAGGAAGCTGACTGTCAAGGCCAGCGCATTCTCCGCAGGCGCTAAGGAAAAGATTGAGAAACTGGGCGGTACCTGCGAGGTAATCTGATGTTCAAAACACTTGGCAAAGCGATAAAAAACAGAGACATAAGAAAGAAGCTTCTTTTTACACTGTTTATCCTTGTTGTCGTGAGAATCGGCGCGCTTGTGCCAATTCCAGGTGTTGATACAGAGTACTTCAGCACGCTTATCAGCGGGCTTACAGAGGGAAACTTAAGTTTCCTGAGCGCATTTACCGGCGGCTCTTTTGAGAGAATGTCGCTCTTCGCGCTGAGCATTACGCCGTACATTACGGCGCAGATCATTGTGCAGCTCCTCACCATCGCCATTCCGGCGTGGGAGGAGATGCAGAAGGAAGGCGAGGACGGAAGAAAACGCCTCGCAAAGATCACCCGGTACCTTTCCGTGATTCTCGCACTGGTTGAGAGTATTGCGATGGCTGTCGGGTTCGGCCGTCAGGGACTGATTTTGAACAAGGCGACGATGAGTTATCCGCATTATGCGTTTACGCTGATGGTTGTCATCGCTTCTCTGACTGCCGGCGCTACGATTCAGATGTGGCTCGGCGAGAGGATCACAGAGCATGGTGTTGGCAATGGTATCTCCATGATCCTTCTGTTTAACATTATCTCCGGTATGCCGGAGGATTTTGCGGGACTCTTTGAGAAATTTGTCTTCGGGAAGTCCGTTCCGTATGCGGTTCTCTCGGCGGCGATCATTATCGGCATTGTAATCGCCATGACGTTTATGGTTGTCATCCTGCAGGACGGCGAGCGCCGGATTCCGGTGCAGTATTCCGGCAAGATGGCAGGGAGAAGAACGTACGGCGGCAGCAGCAGCAATATTCCGCTGAAGGTGAATACAGCCGGCGTTATGCCGATCATCTTCGCCTCTTCTCTGATGCAGTTTCCGGTAATCATTGCGCAGCTCACCGGTCATTCCAATTCCACGTGGGTTCGTTTTCTTTCCTCGGGCTACTGGGCGAGACCGGCATATCCGATTTATTCTCTCGGATTTATTGTTTACATGCTCCTCTGCATCGTGTTTGCGTATTTCTACACTTCGATCACCTTCAATCCGATTGAGGTGGCAGACAATCTCCGCAAATCCGGCGGTGTGGTTCCCGGAATCACACCGGGCAAGGCGACAAGCGATTATTTACAGCGGATCCTGAACAGTATCGTGTTCATCGGTGTCATCGGTCTGATTATCGTCGCGGCGATTCCGATTATACTCTCCGGAGTATTTGATGCTTCCGTGTCATTTGGCGGAACATCAATCATCATCATCGTCGGAGTTGTCCTGGAGACCATCAACCAGATCAAGTCGATGATGTACACGAAGACATACAGGGGATTCCTGCAGTTCTGAAATGGATCCGGGCAGCGTATAGAAAGAAAACAAATACAAGCCTGCGCCTGATTTACGCAGGCTTGCGTTTTCGTCTTATCTTGAGAAAGGATTCTATATGAAGGTAATTATGCTGGGGGCACCTGGTGCCGGTAAAGGTACGCAGGCAAAGATGATCGCTGACGCGTACGGAATTCCGCATATATCCACAGGGGATATCTTCCGCGCCAACATTAAGAACGGCACAGAACTCGGAAAGAAAGCCAAAACGTATATGGACAAGGGAGAACTTGTTCCGGATGCGCTGGTTGTCGACCTGATCATGAGCCGTTTTGCCGAGGATGACTGCAGAAACGGATATGTGCTTGACGGATTCCCGCGCACCATTCCGCAGGCAGAAGCACTTGATGCAGCACTTGAGAAAAATGGGGAACATGTCGATGTGGCGGTTGACATCGAAGTTCCGGATGAAAACATCATCAGCCGTATGGGCGGACGCAGAGCCTGCACGAACTGCGGTGCGACGTATCATGTAAAGTACAATCCGCCGAAAGTTGATGGCATCTGTGATGTGTGCGGTCAGAAGCTTATACTGAGAGATGATGACAAGCCGGAGACCGTGAAGAACAGACTGAATGTATATCACACACAGACACAGCCGCTGATAGATTATTATAAGAAGAAAGACATCCTGAGAACCGTCGACGGAACGCAGGATATGAATAAAGTATTTGCCGACATCAAGGCAATACTTGGCTGAGTTTACGATCAAGAGGGAGAATGGTAATGCCGAAGAGCAAAGACATGGAACTGCAGGGGAAGGTTCTTGAGAAGCTTCCGAATGCTATGTTCAAAGTTGAACTGGAGAATGGTATTCAGATCATTGCCCACCTCAGTGGAAAGCTTCGGATGAATTACATCCGGATTCTTCCGGGTGACAAGGTTACAGTGGTTATGTCTCCATATGATCTCACCAAGGGACGCATTATCTGGAGAGACAAATAAAATTCCTCTTGCATTCAAAATTGCGGCTGTGATACAATACGAGACGAACTTGTCTGAAAGGAGGCTTTTTCAGTGAAGGTCAGATCATCTGTAAAACCGATTTGCGAAAAGTGCAAGGTTATAAAGAGAAAGGGCGTTGTCAGAGTTATCTGCGAAAACCCGAAGCACAAGCAGAGACAGGGCTGATTTCCTGAAGGCACAGGCCGGAGGGGATCACTCCCTCGTCAAAACCAAAGGGTCCGTCATACCTTTTGGAAAGAAACAAGAAAGCGGCTGCAGCGCATGATTTCACCCGGAGGATTTCCGGGCTTTTATCGCGCTGAGTATTATGTATACGCAGGAGTGAGGGGCGCGTACCATTTCACCTCAGAGGATTTTCTCTGAGCTACGCAAGCTGATTTTCTGCTCACAATCCAGACTTCAAGTTTATTTATCGGAGGAAAGAGAGACAAATGGCTCGAATTTCAGGTGTAGATTTACCGAAAGAAAAGCGCATTGAGATCGGTCTTACGTACATCTACGGAATCGGCAGAAGCAGATCCAACAAGATTCTTGCGAAGGCCGGCGTTGACCCGAACACGCGTGTGAAGGATCTTACAGACGAGGAAGTCGGCAAGATCCGTGATGTCATTGATTCAGAAGCAGAAAACGAGAATCTCCCGGTAGAAGGTGATCTCCGCAGACAGACCGCTATGGATATAAAGCGTCTCCGTGAGATCGGCTGCTACAGAGGTATCCGTCACAGAAAGGGTCTTCCGTGCAGAGGCCAGAAGACCAAGACCAATGCAAGAACCTGCAAGGGTCCGAAGAAGACGGTTTCCAACAAGAAGAAGTAATCTTAAGACGCTACGAGGAGATTTTTGAGAATGGCTAAGAGTGCAAATACAAAATCTGCTTCGGCTTCCAAGAAGCGGGTTAAGAAGAATGTGGAAAAAGGACAGGTACATATCCAGTCCTCTTTTAATAACACCATCGTTACTGTAACGGATGCACAGGGCAATGTCCTTTCCTGGGCAAGTGCCGGTGAGCTTGGTTTCCGCGGATCCAAGAAGTCCACTCCGTTTGCCGCACAGTCTGCTGCCGAAAAAGCTGCCAAGGCTGCAATCGACATCGCCGGACTTCGCTCGGTTGACGTATTTGTCAAGGGACCGGGATCAGGCAGAGAAGCAGCAATCCGTGCTCTCGATGCGCAGGGCCTTCATGTGACAAGCATCAGCGATGTTACACCGGTTCCGCACAACGGATGCCGTCCGCCGAAGCGCAGAAGAGTCTGATCAGGGAGGTTAAGTAAAGATGGCAGTTGACAGAGTATCGATTTTAAAGAGATGCGCGGCCCTTGGTATCTCTCCGGCAGAGCTCGGAATTACAAGAAAGAGCCACAAGAGAGGCTTTAACGTACCGGAGGATAACACCCGCAGAAGAGGCAGAGGCCAGCAGGCACGCCCGAAGAAGAAGAGCGAGTACGGTGAACAGCTCACCGAGAAGCAGAAGGCCAAGTTCATCTATGGCGTTCTGGAGAAGCCGTTCCGCAATTACTATGAGAAGGCAGAGCGCGCGAAGGGCATGACCGGTGAGAATCTGATGATCATGCTTGAGACACGTCTTGACAACGTTGTCTTCCGTCTTGGTCTTGCAAGAACCAGAGCAGAGGCACGTCAGATCATCGACCATCGTCACATCTACGTGAACGGCAAGCTCGTTAATATCCCGTCCGCAGCTGTAAAGGCCGGCGATGTGATCGAAGTGAGAGAGAGCAAGAAGAGTTGTGACCGCTACAAGCAGATCCTTGAGGCTACGAACGGCCGCCTTGTTCCGGAATGGCTCACGGTTGATACCGAGAATCTCAAGGGAACTGTGAACGCACTCCCGACCAGAGAGCAGATCACAACTCCGATCAACGAGATGCTTATCGTCGAGCTGTATTCCAAGTAATGACTTCACTTGCGCTGCGCTTCATGGGCGCGGCGCAATTTGTCCGTTACATAAGGAAAACAGGGATTACGATTCCCATTGTTCAGAAGTAAGGAGCAGATGCGTACATGAAAGACGCAGATTTCAATTTCCAGATGCCCAGGATCGAGAAGACGGCATCTTCCGCCGACGGCAAGTATGGCAAGTTCGTCGTAGAGCCGCTTGAGAGAGGCTATGGCCTGACGCTTGGCAACTCCATGAGACGGATCATGCTTTCCTCACTGGTGGGCACAGCTGTCTCCAGCATTCATATTGACGGCGTTCTGCATGAGTTCAGCTCGATTCCGGGTGTCAAGGAAGATGTCACGGAAATCGTTCTCAACATCAAGCAGATCGTATTCCGCAATGAGAGTGAAAGCAACGAGCCCGTTGAAGCGTATATCAACTACAGCGGCGAGGGAGTTGTCACAGCAGGAGATATCCAGGTTGGCTCCGAAATCAAGATCATCAATCCGGACCAGGTCATTGCGCACCTCAACGACGAAAATTCCCGTCTTGACATGCGTCTGACGATCAAGAACGGAAGAGGATACGACAGCTCGGAAGCAAACAAGGATCCGAATCAGCCGGTTGGAACCATTGCGGTAGACTCGATCTACACGCCGATAGAGCGTGTGAACATGAATGTCGAGAACACGCGTGTCGGTCAGAACACCGATTACGACAAGCTCACACTCGAGATCTTCACCAACGGCGCAACGACGCCGGAAGAGGCGCTCAGCCTTGCAGCAAGAGTCATGGCGGAGCATCTGAAGGTGTTCATTAATCTGAGTGATACCGCTGTCAATGCGGAAGTTATGACGGAGCCGGAGAAAAAGCCGGCGAGCGCGGCAATGTCCATGACGATTGAGGAACTGGATCTGGGTGTCCGTTCCTTCAACTGTCTCAAGAGGGCCGGCATCAACACGGTGGAAGAGCTGTGCAACAAGACGCCGGAAGACATGATGAAGGTCCGCAATCTCGGCAAGAAGTCGCTCGATGAAGTTCTTCTCAAGCTGAAAAAGTACGGGCTCGGACTTCGCGAGTCGGAAGAGAACTAAGGTTTATTCATTATCAAGCTGCGTACAGTAAGACCGTATGCGCATGTGCGCAGTGTTTTTTAGGAGGACAAAATGGCTGACTACAGAAAACTCAGCAAAACATCCGCTCAGAGAAAGGCTCTCCTCAGAAGCCAGGTTACCGCTCTGATTGCAAATGGCAAGATCATCACAACCGAGGCCCGCGCCAAGGAAGTGCGCAAGATCGCCGAGAAGCTCATCACACTCGCTGTACGTGAGAAGGATAACTTCGAGACCGTCACGATCAATGCCAAGGTTGCCGTAAAGGACAAGGACGGACGCCGTCAGAAGGAAGAAAAGGACGGAAAGATGGTTCCGGTTTACGAGACTGTCGAGAAGCAGATCAAGAAGGACAAGCCGTCCAGACTGGCTGCCAGAAAACAGATGGACAAGATCCTCTATGGTCAGACGATTGTTCCGGCTGACAATTCCGGAAAGAAGAAGAACACGAAGAAGGTAGATCTTACCGACAAGCTCCTCAATGAGATCGCCGGCAAGTACACCAGCCGTCAGGGCGGTTACACCCGTATCGTAAAGATCGGACCGCGCCGCGGCGATGCTGCTATGGAAGTTCTTCTTGAACTTGTTTAAGCGAATACTGGTCTGTAGATTCAACAGAGCTGTTGTGCAGCCACTGCAGACAGCTCTTTTTTTTGACAGAGGTTACGGATGCCCATTGTATCAGCGCAAAGCTTAAGTTTTTCCTACGAACTGCGGGATGAAGAAGGAAATGTATCCGAGCATATCGACGCGCTTAAGAATGTCAATCTTGACATTCTGGAGGGCTCCTTTGTTACGGTCCTCGGAGCCAACGGATCGGGTAAATCTACATTTGCCAAGCAGCTTAATGCACTGCTTGTTCCGACGGGCGGCACTGTATTTGTGGACGGGATGAACACGGCGGACGAATCGCATCTTCTGGATGTCCGCAAGACGGCAGGCATGGTGTTTCAGAATCCGGACAACCAGATGATTGCCTCCAATGTCGAGGAGGAAATCGGGTTCGGACCGGAAAATCTGGGAGTGCCGCCGGAAGACATCTGGAAACGGGTGAATGCAGCGCTTGATGCGGTGGGAATGAACGCCTACCGCAAGGCTTCTCCGAACAGGCTCTCGGGCGGTCAGAAGCAGCGGATCGCCATTGCGGGGATCGTCGCGATGGAGCCGAAGTGCATTGTGCTCGACGAGCCCACGGCGATGCTGGACCCGGGCGGGCGCAGGGAAGTCATCCGGACGCTGCACGCGCTGAATAAAACCAGGAAAGTCACCATCATTCTCATCACGCATTACATGGAAGAGGTCGTTGACGCGGACTACTGCTTCGTCATGCACCAGGGAGAACTTGTCATGCATGGCACGCCGCGGGAGATCTTCTCGGACGTCAAGACCATGCGGGAGTTGAGCCTGGATGTCCCGCAGGTGACGGAAGTTGCTTACGAGCTGCAGCAGGCAGGTGTTCCGCTGCCGGACGGAATTCTGACAGGTGCCGAGCTGACGGCGGCGCTCACAGCCATCCGGGACGGAAAAGATCCGGCTGCTGCCGTAAGGGAAGCGGGAGGGTTCAATGATTGAGATAAAGGATCTGACCTACACCTATGAGCAGGGAACAGGATACGAGGCGCACGCTTTAAACGGCGTCAATGCGGTGATCCCCGACGGACAGTTTATCGGTCTCATCGGCCACACCGGGAGCGGGAAATCGACGCTCATTCAGCACCTGAACGGTCTTATGAAGGCGACCTCCGGCGACATCCTTGTAGACGGCACGAGCATCTATTCGGAACACTACAACATGCGGAAGCTGCGCAGCACTGTCGGCCTTGTTTTTCAGTACCCGGAACATCAGCTGTTTGAGACGACCGTCCTGAAAGACGTTATGTTCGGACCGAAGAACCTCGGCCTCTCAGACGAAGAAGCCAGAGACCGCGCGCGAAAAGCGATGGAACTCACGGGACTTTCCGGTGAGCGTTTTGAGAACGCGTCTCCGTTTGACCTGTCCGGAGGCCAGAAGCGGCGTGCGGCCATCGCCGGTGTACTTGCGATGGAGCCGAAGGTACTGATCCTGGACGAACCGACAGCCGGCCTTGACCCGCAGGGGCGCGACGAGATCCTGAGTCTCATCCGCAGCCTGCACGAGACCCGGAAGATGACGGTGATCCTCGTGTCACACAGTATGGAGGACGTTGCGGAGTATGTGGAGCGCATTATTGTGATCGACACGGGGAAGATCCGTTTTGACGGTTCACCCAGGGAAGTGTTTCGGCATTACCGGGAACTGGAAGCTCTGGGCCTTGCGGCGCCGCAGGTGACGTATCTCATGCACGATCTGGCTGATGCCGGATTTGCCGTGGATACAGACGCCATCACGGTGGGTGAGGCAAGGGAAAGTATCCTGAAGAGCCTGCCGCAATTTGGAGGAACCGTATAAAGGAGCTTACATGCTGAGAGACCTGACGCTGGGCCAGTACTATCCGGAAGAATCACCGATTCACAGACTGGACCCGAGAGTTAAACTTGCCGGCACGCTTGTGTTTATCATCACTCTGTTTTTCGGGCAGAGTGTGTGGCTGTATATGGGCGCTTCGCTCTATCTGTTCGTTGTCATCCGGCTGTCGCGCGTTCCGGTGCGCTATATCGTGCGCGGACTCAAAACCATTGTTGTGCTCATTCTGCTGAGCGCTCTGTTTAATCTCTTTCTGACACCCGGCGACCTCCTTGTGAAGCTGGGCCCGCTCACCATCACGACGCAGGGGCTTGTGACGGCCGTTTTTATGGTTGTGAGACTGATATACCTCATCATGGGCTCCTCTGTCCTGACGCTCACGACGACGCCGAATCAGCTGACAGATGGAATGGAGAGGGGACTTTCGTGGCTAAAGGTCTTTCATGTACCGGTACACGAGATCGCCATGATGATGACGATCGCGCTGCGGTTCATCCCGATCCTGGTCGATGAGACGGACAAGATCATCAAAGCCCAGAAGGCGCGCGGCGCCGACTTTGAGTCCGGCAATATCATGCAGCGGGCAAAGGCGATGATCCCGATTCTCGTTCCGCTGTTCATCTCCGCGTTCCGCCGCGCCAATGATCTGGCGATGGCCATGGAGGCGCGCTGTTATCACGGTTCGGAAGGCCGGACACGCATGAAGCCGCTCATCTACACGAAAAATGACAGACTGGCCTACCTGGCGCTTGCGGCGTATTTTGTCCTCATGCTGACGATTGCCATCACACTCGGCAGCCGCGTCATCTGAAGGCCGGCGGTCCTTATTTCAGGAAGAACAAATGACGGAAAACAAAGAATACACAGATACGCCGGGCCTGCAGACAACCGCAGGTGCCGCCCCCGCCACCCGCCGGATCAAACTGACGGTCGCCTATGACGGGGGGAATTACTGCGGCTGGCAGAGACAGCCCGGGAGAAAGACGATAGAGGGAATGCTGGATGAGGCGATCCGGGCGCTCACCGGAGAGATGATCGAAGTGACTGGCGCGAGCCGCACGGATGCCGGCGTCCACGCGGCCGGAAATGTCGCCGTCTTTGACACGGCGTCCGCCATCCCGGCGGACCGGTTTGCCGCGGCGCTCAACACCGTACTGCCTGATGACATAGCCGTTCAGGAATCCATACAGGTTCCGGACCGTTTTCATCCGCGGCACTGCCGCACTGTCAAGACCTATGAGTACACCATCTGCAACAGTGAGTATCGGATCCCGCAGCTTCGCCAGTATTCCTGGCACCTGCCGTATAAAATGAATGTCGAAAGGATGCGCGCGGCAGCCGGATATCTCATCGGAACCCATGACTTCCGCTCGTTTGCGAGTTCCCGGACGACGGTTCCCTCGACCGTCCGGACGGTCTATTCGCTGGATATTTTCACGGATGAGCCGCTCATTGTCATCCGTGTGACCGGGAGCGGATTTTTGTACAATATGGTCCGCATTATTGCCGGTACGCTCGCAATGGTCGGGTGCGGACGGATCCCGTCCGCAAAGGTTCACGAGATGCTGGAGGCGCACGACCGGACGAAGGCCGGCATGACGGCGCCGCCGCAGGGACTGACGCTGGTCGGAATCGAATACCCGGACGGGGACGATATTCTCGGATAAAAATACTTCTTGACACACCCGGCTCCCCTTTGTATAATACCTTACTGTAGTGCAAATCTGAGGGCTGTTATGCGCTTTAAAAGCGCATCGTACAATAGAAAAAGCCGGAAGAGAACTGATATTGGCAGTTTGGAGGAAGAAAAGACATGAAGACTTACATGGCGAGTGCTTCTTCGATCGACAGAAAGTGGTATGTCGTTGATGCACAGGATTACACATTAGGCCGTCTTGCCAGCAACGTAGCAAACGTTCTGAGAGGCAAGAACAAGCCGACTTACACACCGTTCCTTGACTGCGGCGACAACGTGATCATCATCAACGCCGCGAAGGTTAAGATCACCGGCAAGAAGCTGGATCAGAAGGAGTATTTCAGCCATTCTGATTATGTCGGCGGCGTGAGAATGACTTCTCTGCGCGAGATGTCCGAGAAGCATCCGGAGAGAGTTGTCGAGATGGCTGTCAAGGGCATGCTCCCGAAGGGACCGCTCGGCAGACAGATGTTTGCGAAGCTTCATGTATACGCCGGACCGGAGCATGAGCAGCAGGCTCAGAAGCCGGAAGAGTTAAAGTTTTAAGGTGACGGGAGGAAGAGTATAAATGGCTACACAGAAGTTCTACGGAACAGGCAGAAGAAAGAGCAGCGTTGCCAGAGTTTACCTGGCACCTGGTACCGGCAAGATCGTTATCAACAAGAAGCCGATGGAGGAGTATTTCGGACTTGATACCCTGAAGACCATCGTTCGTCAGCCGCTGGAGACAACCGGCACGGCCGGAAAGTTCGACGTTTTAGTCAATGTAAAGGGCGGCGGCTTCGCGGGCCAGGCAGGCGCCATCCGCCACGGCATCGCGAGAGCTCTTCTGGAAGTCGACGAAGAGTACCGTGTACCGCTCAAGCAGGCCGGATTCCTTAAGCGCGATCCGCGTATGAAGGAGAGAAAGAAGTACGGTCTCAAGGCAGCCCGTCGTGCACCGCAGTTCTCCAAGAGATAATGCGCGCAGCGTAAGCTGTATACTGATAAAAATACATCCCGGACAGAAGATGTGTTTCTGCCCGGGATATTTTTTTTACTGGGGCGAATGGACTTACTGTGCATAAGCCGATGATAAATGTTCTGCACTTTTCCTGGTTTTGTATCCGGAGATACAGATTATTCCCGGGCGCAACTTTATAATGAATCTGACAGCATTTAAATAGAACGCTGCCGGCGATGCCGGCTTCAATAAGGGGTGCCATGAGAAAACATATAAAGGGTAATGTAAGCTGGGTCGGCTATATCGACTGGGAGCTGGAATGGTTCCACGGTGAAGATTATTCCATTAAGAACGGCTCCAGTCAGAATGCTTATCTCATCGAGGAAGAAAAAACGGTTCTGATTGACACGGTGTGGCGGCCGCATTCTTCTGAGTTTGTGAAGAATCTGGAGGAGGAGATTGATCTTCACAAGATTGACTTTATTGTAGCCAATCACGGTGAGTGTGATCACTCCGGGTCTCTTCCGGCACTGCTCGAGAAAATTCCCGGAACCCCCGTATACTGCACGGCCAATGCCGTCAGAAGCCTCGAAGGTCAGTACGGCAAGCGGGGCTGGAACTTTCATGTCGTTAAGACCGGGGAGGGCATAGACATCGGCAATGGCAAAAAACTCATCTTCGTTGAGATGCGGATGCTGCACTGGCCGGATTCCATGGCTACGTTCCTTACCGGGGACAATATCCTCTTTTCCAACGACGCCTTTGGACAGCATTATGCGGTAGAGGAACTGTTTAATGACAAGGCGGACACCTGTCTTCTCTGGAAGGAGGCAATGAAATATTTCGCCAACATTCTCAATCCCTTCGCGCCCATTCTCGTCCGGAAACTGGAGGAAATTGGAAAACTGAATCTTCCCATTGAGATGATTGCGCCGTCTCATGGTGCCATCTGGCGGGAAGACCCGCTGCAGATCGTCCGGAAGTATGCCGAATGGGCAGAAGCTTACCAGGAGGATCAGATCACCATCGCTTATGACACCATGTGGGAGGGGACGGCAAAGCTTGCGCACGCGCTCGCAGAAGAACTTCACAGACTGAGCCCCGATACGGTGGTAAAGGTTTTCAATATCGCCAGGTCGGATAAGAATGAGGTTATGACAGAGGTGTTCAGGTCCCGGGCTATAGCCGTAGGTTCTCCGACGGTGTCAAACAGTTACCTCAGTTCTGTGGCAGGCTGGATGGAGTTCCTGAAACAGCTTAAGTTCCGAAACAAAAAGGCTGCCGCATTCGGATGCTATGGATGGAGCGGCGAGAGTGTAAAACTGCTTCAGGATAAACTTGGCGAGGCGGGATTTGCAGTCATCGGGGAAAATGTGCGCTCCCAGTGGAATCCGGAGGAAGAAGATTTTGCAGCTGTTTCTGCCATGGCAAAGTCTTTGCTGGCATAAAGCTGTCAATAGCTGGTATAATGAAGTACATCCAACAGGTAAGAAAGAAAAATATTAAATATCAGGATATAAGAAAGGTCAGGTAACGGAATATGAAAAAATATGTATGCGGACCATGCGGCTATGAGTACGACCCGGAAGCCGGAGATCCGGAGAGTGGAATTGCACCGGGGACTCCCTTTGAGGATCTTCCGGAAGACTGGGTCTGCCCTGTGTGCGGAGCGCCAAAATCCGATTTTGAGGAGGAATAAGGGCAGAGAATACAATCTGCTTTGCGACAAACAGATCAACAGGCGGAACGGATTTATACCGGACAGATATACAGGTTTGGGGGGGGGGGGGGGGGGTGGCCCCCCCCCCCCCCCGGTGTGGTGAGCGGGATTAGGGTTTACGAGATCCCCCGGGGGCCGAACCCGGCCGTGTTGATAGAGTTCGGGCCCCACGCCCC
>CAIFEV010000007.1:56722-110483 GCA_903789615.1 uncultured Lachnospiraceae bacterium
AAATAAAACCTCACTCTTTATTTTTTTTTAACCCAATATTTTTTGTTTTGGGGGGGGCCGCTCCCCCCCCCCCCCCCCCCGCCAAACTGTCTTCTGAAGCAGGATTTCGTCATTCCTCTTCCCGGATCGCGCTTACCGGGCAGTTGTCAATGGCTTCCTGCACACCGGAACGATTTTCATCGGTGGTGTCCGCGATGGCTTCGGCCTTTCCCTCTGCATTCAGCTGGAAGACTTCGGGGCAGGTAGCCGCGCACAAACCGCAGCCGATACAGGTGTCCTGATCTACATATGCTCTCATAGAAGCAACCTCCTTTTTTGTGTCTGAGGTCACTATAGTGCAGGCTGCGCTGCATTTCCGTATCCGGGACCACATAAAATGCCTGAAAATTGGAAGTATTGTATTTTCATCCGGATCACCGGGCACAGGAGGGGAAGATGAATTTACAGGCGCTTGCTGAATGCAGACTCTTTCGCGGACTTTCACCAGAGGAGATCAGGAACATCACATGCAGTGTTCCCTGTACGGTCAGACATTATGAAGCAGGAGAGACCATTTACCGTCTGATGTCGAAGGCTGACCGGATCGGCATTATCCTGGAAGGACGGGTGCAGGCCCAGAAAACGATTTACAACGGAAATCCGTTTCATTTTTCAGTACGGCGGGCCGGCGAACTGATCGGTCTCGTGGCGGCATTTTCTGAAGCCGGGAAATATCCTTTTGATGTTGTGGCTGCGGAAAAGACGGATATTCTGGTCTTTGACCGGGCAGGACTTCTTCAAATGCTCCGGAAGGATGAGCGGCTGACAGACAATTTTATATCGGAGCTGGCGTCGGCCAATCTCCTCCTGCAGCAGCGGCTGGAGCTTCTGACATACAACGCAATTCAGCAGAAGATTGCTTTTTATCTTTTAATGGCATCCAGGGAATCAGGCAAAAGTGCGGTTCCTGTCCCGGATTCCATGACCAGATGGGCGATGATGATGAATGTATCCCGCCCTTCGCTGCACAGAGAGTTAAAAAAGATGGAAGCCGGCGGGCTGATCCGCTACTCCCCGCCTGTTGTTGAGATCATCAATCCGGGAGGCCTCTGGCAGGTGCTGGAAAGGTAGAAGACTATAATCCCGGGAGACGGCACAACGTTGCGCATCCGTAAGATTTTGTTTATAATGCGGTTAGCAGCAACTAATAACAGATCTACGTAGCTCATCATCCCGCCAAAGTCTGCTGCCGCCTGACTGCCGGGGTGTCATTGCGGCGGCGCGAAGGAGAAGAGGATGTCATTTTTTCAGAACGCCAGAAAGCCTGTCGGCATCGGCAGAAGGCTGATGGTGAAGGGCATGAATGCCGGCGCGCATGCGGGACTCGCAAAGTGGGGGCTGTCGCACCTGAATGTCCGTCCGGACGCCAGAGTGATGGATGCAGGCTGCGGGGGAGGCGCCAATGTGAGCCGGCTGCTCAGGCTGTGCCCGGAAGGCAAAGTCTTCGGTCTGGATTATTCGGACGTGAGTGTCACGGAGTCCCGGAAGGTGAACCGACTGGCGATTGCGCAGGGGCGCTGCCGCATCATCCGGGGCGATGTCAGCAGTCTTCCATTTGAAGAGAAAACATTGGACGTCGTGACGGCCTTTGAGACGGTTTATTTCTGGCCGGACATGGAGAGGGCGATGTCCGGGATTTACAGCGCTCTGAAGCCCGGCGGTGTATTTCTTGTCTGTAATGAGTCAAACGGTCACGACAAGAACGCCGTCCGGTTTTCTCAGGTCATTGACGGCATGAAGCTGTACGACAAAAGGGAACTGGAAGGCTTTTTAAAGCGGGCGGGATTTTCGAGCGTACATACGGATGAGCGCGGAGTATGGATCTGTGTATGGGCGGTGCGCTGATTCCGGCTCCCGGATTGCAAGACGCGCCCTACTCTGCTAAAATGCAGGTACTGCGTGTAATAGCAGTATCCCAGAGTACGTGGGCATCTTACAGGGCCCGGGAGGATAGAGGAATGTACGATCATCAGAAGATTGAAGCGAAGTGGCAGAAGTACTGGGAGGAGAACAAGACGTTTGCGACAGACGCCTATGACTTCTCCAAGCCAAAGTATTACGTGCTGGATATGTTTCCGTATCCGTCCGGACAGGGCCTTCATGTAGGGCATCCGGAGAGCTACACGGCTACGGATATCATGGCGAGAATGAAGCGCATGCAGGGATATAACGTCATGCACCCGATGGGGTTTGACGCGTTCGGTCTTCCGGCCGAGCAGTACGCGCTCAAGACAGGCCATCATCCGGGCGAGTTCACATACGCCAACATCGATCATTTCCGCACACAGCTGAAGAGCCTCGGTTTTTCCTATGACTGGGACCGGGAAGTGCGCACCTGCGATCCGGATTACTACAAGTGGACCCAGTGGATCTTCCTGCAGCTCTACAACAAGGGACTGGCGTACGTCGCCGAGATGCCGGTCAACTGGTGTCCGGAGGAAAAGGCTGTTCTGGCCAATGAGGAAGTTATCAACGGCAAGAGCGAGCACGGCCATGTCGTTGTGCGCCGCAATATGCGCCAGTGGGTGCTGAAGATCACGGCGTACGCGGAGCAGCTGCTGGACGAACTGGACGAGGTCGACTGGCCGGAATCCACAAAGGAGATGCAGCGCAACTGGATCGGCAAGTCTGTCGGTGCGGATGTTGTATTCCACATCGACGGAACAGACAAGGATTTCACCGTTTTCACGACCCGCTGCGACACGCTGTTTGGCGCGACATACTGTGTAATGTCGCCGGAGCATCCATTTGTCGACGAAATCACGACTCCGGAACAGAAAGAAGCGGTGAAGGCTTACCAGAAGCAGGCGGCGCTGAAGTCGGATCTGGAGCGCACGGACCTGAACAAGGACAAGACGGGTGTGTTCACCGGCGCGTATGCCGTAAACCCGATCAACGGAAAGAAGATCCCGATCTGGGTTTCGGACTACGTTCTGGCAAGTTACGGAACCGGCGCCATCATGGCCGTTCCGGCACACGATACAAGAGACTATGAATTCGCGAAGAAGTTTGGTCTCCCGATCATTCAGGTGCTGGAGGGCGGAGATATCTCCAAAGAAGCCTATACCGGCGACGGTGTGCATGTGAATTCGGAGTGGCTCAACGGCCTCGGAAAGCAGGAGGCCATCGACAAGGTCATTGACTGGCTGTCAGAGCATCACTGCGGCGAAAAGAAGATTCAGTACAAGCTCAGAGACTGGATCTTCTCCCGCCAGAGATACTGGGGCGAGCCGATCCCGATCGTTCACATGGACGACGGCACAATGCGTACGGTAGATGAGAGCGATCTGCCGCTGGAACTGCCGGCTGTCACGGACTATGAGCCGGCAGACGACGGGCAGTCCCCGCTCGCCAAGGCGACGGACTGGCTGAATGTGACGATCGACGGCCAGCACGGAATCCGCGAGACCAACACGATGCCGCAGTGGGCCGGCTCCTGCTGGTATTATCTGCGGTATCTGGATCCGCACAATGACAAACATCTGGCGGACCCGGAGCTCATCCGGCACTGGATGCCGGTCGACCTGTACATCGGCGGTGCGGAGCACGCGGTTCTGCACCTGCTCTATTCCCGCTTCTGGTACAAGGTTCTGCGTGACTGCGGCGTTGTATTTAACGACGAGCCGTTCCACAAGCTGTATCATCAGGGCATGATTCTCGGAGAAAACGGTGTCAAGATGTCCAAGTCGCTTGGCAACGTCGTGAACCCGGATGACCTGGTGAAGAGCCATGGCGCAGACGCGCTGCGTCTGTACGAGATGTTTATGGGACCGCTCAATGCCAGCAAGCCGTGGTCGGCCAAGGGCATGGACGGAGCCCGCAAGTGGCTCGACCGCGTATACCGCGTCGTCACAAGCGACGGCATGGTGACCGATGCACCGACGCCGGAACTCGACTACAGCTACAACTGCATGATCCGCAAGGTCACCGAGGACTATGAGACGCTCAACTTCAACACAGCGATCTCCCAGATGATGATCTTTATCAATGACGTAAATAAAAACGGCAAGGTGAGCCGTGAGATGATGGAAGGCTTCGTGAAGGTTCTCAGTCCGGTTGCACCGCACATCGCGGAAGAAATGTGGACGGACCTCACCGGAAAGGTGGGCATCACGTACGAGACGTGGCCGGCCTACGATCCGGCCAAGACCGTAGCTGCCAGCGTGACCATCGCTGTTCAGGTCAACGGCAAAATGCGCGGCAAGTTCGAAATCGCCAAGGACACCGACAGAGAAACACTGCAGGCGAAGGCGCTGGAGCTCAACACCGTCGCAAAACAGGTTGAGGGCAGGACGATCCGCAAGGTGATCGTCGTTCCGAACAAGATCGTCAACATTATCGCAGGGTGATTCGCTCTGTCAAAGGCACCGGCTTTCCGGCAGTAAGGAAAGTCCGGTGCCTTTTTAGATTATCTGTATGGGGCTGTCGCTCCTTTGACAAATGGTGAGCGTATGATTCGGAATCTGATTTTTGATATCGGGAATGTCCTGATGAAATATGACCCGGAAGGCTGCATTTACGGTACTTTTGAGCGCCGCACGGCAGACTGCGTGTATGATGCTTTGTTTCACTCCGGTTTCTGGGTGGAACTGGACAGAGGAGTCATGCCGGAGGAGGAAATCCTTGCGGGATTTATCCGGAGCTGTCCGGACATGTCAGAGCAGATCACCTTTCAGTATGAAAACATGGGGGACTTCTGCAGCGCGTATTCCGGCACCCTGCCGTGGCTTCGGCGACTGAAGAAGGACTATAAACTCTACTATCTCAGCAATTACTCGGTCCCGATGCGCCGGCGCACAGGACCGATGCTGGATTCCTTTCTGCCGCTCATGGACGGCGGAATTTTTTCCTGCGATGTCGGGAAAATCAAGCCGGATCCGGCGATCTACCGGATGCTGTCTGACCGTTACCGTCTGGATCCGGCCCAGTGCGTATTTCTTGATGACTCGGCGGACAATGTCCGGGCGGCCGAAGCGCTCGGCATGAGAGCGGTGCTGGCAGGAGAGCCGGCCGGGACCAGGAAGGAACTGGACCGGCTGCTGGAAGAGCCTTAATCCCCGCGTATATATTTTGCTTCTGCCCCGTGCCGCTTTGTGCAGCCGGGGCTTTTGCTGCAGCAGACGTTTCGCAAATCAGATGGATTTACTCAAATCCGCCGACGGTGACTACGTCGGTCATCTTTGTGATGATGGGCTTGTATTCTTCATAGACAGCCTTGTAATCCGGCAGGTGGGACTCGTCGATCTGTGAAAAAGGAATTACATCATGGTCGGTCATGGTTCCCTCCGTGTAATAGAAATACAGAAGGTCGGCGTGAATGTCTTTCAGGCAGACTTCGCTGCTTCCGTCTGGCTGCGTTGTCTTTTGTATCGTCAGTCCGGCCATCATCTCGATCCGGCTCAGGTCATACTGGAGAGCCACAATATTCCCCAGTGAATAAAAGCAGATCGTGCGGTCGTTAATCCATTCGACAGGTTGAATACAGTGCGGATGAGTGCCGATAATGATATCCGCACCGGAATCGGAAAGCTGATGGGCAAGGGTTATCTGTGACGTATCCGGTTCTGTCTGGTATTCCTGTCCCCAGTGGATGGCTACGATGACGACATCGGCTTTTTCCCTGGCTTTTTTTACTTTCTGCAGCAGTTCGTCAACTCTGCCGTCGTAGCAGGCGACCAGGTATTCCTGCCCTTTTGGCGGCTTTATGCCATTCGTGCCATAGGTGTAAGAAAGAAAAGCAAACGTAATGCCATTGATCTCATGAACCGGGATGGCATCGTACTCTTCCTGCGACAGAAAGGTGCCGGAAGTGATCATTTCCGGGTGGGAATTCCAGTAGCTGACGGAATGCTCTATGCCGGATGCTCCCTGGTCCAGTGCGTGGTTGTTGGCCAGAGATGTCATGTTGAAGCCGAGGGAGAGCATATAGTCACCCCAGGCCGTCAGTCCGTTGAAGCACGGGTACCCTCTGGCGCCCAGAGCGTCTCCGCCCAGAATTGTCTCCTGATTGTAGTAGCGCAGATCATACGGGCGGGCAAGTGCACCGACCCGGTCAAGCAGGGTAAATGTACAGGTCCCATCGTTATTTATGGCGTTGTTTTCAATCCCCGCATGCAGCAGCGCATCTCCGACCATGAACAGCGAAGCACTCTGAACTACCGGCTGCGGCTGCGTTTCCGGTTCTGTAACGACCCGGTCTGCAGCTGCGGTCTGCAGCCTGGCAGAAGTCTGCTCCTGGGTGTCAGTCTGCCCGATTGTTCCGGCATCTGCCTGGATGCGCGCCGACCGGTATCCGAAAACCGCGGCTATTCCCAGAACAATGACGACACATATTATCGCAACAAACCTGTCAAATGCTTTTTCACTCATACGGTTTCCTCTGGTATAGCGAAAGAGGAAAGAGTCCCCCCTTTGGATACAGATGATGATTTAAATCACAAACGGATACTTATAGACTTAGTATAACCTGAAAACGGACAATAGGAAAGACAGAGACGCGACGTTTCATCCCGCCAGACGGCCTGCCACAAACACGGCAGCAGTGCCGCAGACGATGCTTGCGGCCACATAGGCCAGTGCGGCGCCGCCCTGCCCCTTTTCCATCAGCTGTTCTGTCTCCAGGGCAAAGGAAGAAAATGTCGTGAATCCGCCGCACACACCGACCTTCAGGAAGGTGACGAGCCTTGGATTCATCGCATTTTTTGCCGCCAGCGCCGCCACCGCGCCGATGACAAATGCACCTGCAATGTTGATCAGAAACGTTTTGACAGGAAAACCGTTTGACGGGCTGACCGGCAGAAGACCGATGAGATAGCGCAGAATCGCGCCGAGTGCCCCGCCGGCACCGATAAGAAGACAGTCTGACATATGAATGCTCCTTTATTGCAAAAAGGAAAGCCGGCCGCTGCAAAAGGCGGCCTTTTTAATTGCGCTGCCGCTGCCCCGAGTCCCGGATTGGGTAACTGCCGCAGCACGGCTCATAAAAAGTATCATATACCCGGTCGGAAGAGATGCCAAGGGGTGTCTGATTTGTTAAAATGGGCAGGAAAGGAGCTTTTGGAAAATGATTGATATCGGCTGTCATCTGTCCATTTCAGACGGCTACGCGGCGATGGGACGCGAGTGCCTGGCGATGGGCGGAAATACGTTCGCCTTTTTTACGAGAAATCCGCGCGGCGGACAGGCAAAGACGCCGGATCCGTCCGACGTGGCGGCGCTGAATGCCTTTTTGCGGGAACATCACTTTGGAAAGCTGGTGGCGCACGCACCGTACACGATGAATCTCTGCTCGGACAAGGAACGGGCACGAGAATGTGCCGAGGAGTGCTTCCGCGAGGATCTGGCGAAGATGGAGCAGCTGCCCGGCAATTACTTCAACTTCCACCCGGGCAACTCGCTCAAGCAGGACCGTGAGGCGTGCATGGAGAGGATCGTGCAGGTGCTGAACACGTACATCCGGCCGGATCAGAGCACAGTGGTGCTGCTGGAGACGATGGCCGGAAAGGGAACGGAGATCGGGAAGACCTTTGAGGAACTGCGTGCCATTTTGGACCGGATTGAACCGGACAAGCGGGAAAAGGCCGGTGTCTGCTTTGACACCTGTCACGTGTGGGATGCGGGGTACGACATTGTACATGACCTGGACGGCGTACTCTCGGAGTTTGACCGGACGGTGGGACTTGACAAACTGATGGCGGTACATCTGAATGATTCCAAAAACGGCTGCGGTTCGCACAAGGACCGGCACGAAAAGCTGGGACAGGGCTGCATCGGAGAGGCGGCCCTGCACCGCGTCGTGTGCCATCCGGCGCTTGCCGGGCGGCCGTTTATTCTGGAGACGCCCAACGACCGGGACGGTTATGTCCGGGAGATCGCCCAGGTGAAGGCCTGGCAGAAAGCATGACAGTATGGCGTCGGCTGCCATGTCTGTCTGCTGTCTTTTGCCCGGGCTTGCAATCCGTCGGTTTTGTTTTATGATGGTACCGGAGGAGAGGACGATGAGGACGTATTCTTTAAAGTGTGACTGTCATACACACACTCTGTATTCCCGCCATGCGTATTCGACCATAGCGGAAAATGTCCGGGCCGCGAAGGAGCAGGGGCTTGAGCTCCTGGCATCGACGGACCACTTCAGCGATATGCTGTTTCCGGACTGGCGGGATCTGCGCAACTATCAGTATTTTTCCGGCTATATGATGTGGCCGCGCATCTGGGACGGCGTGAAGCTGCTGCACGGCGCGGAGGTGGATATCACGGGACTTGACGGCAGCCTGTTCGGGGAAGATATTCCGGTCTCCTGCACGACGGTCGGGCAGCCCATGCCCCGGGAGTGGAACCTGTTTTCCCACACGACAAGGCACTGCGACTTTCTGATTGCCAGCGTGCACGGGGTGCAATTTGCCAGCGGATGCACAAAGGAACAGGCGACACAGATGTACTGCAGCGCTATGATGCGCCCGCGGGTGCTTATGATCGGACATCCGGGCCGCAGTGGTGTCGCATTTGACATTGATGAAGTTGTGAAGTTTGCGCGTGACCATCACCGGCTGATCGAGCTCAACGAGCATTCGTCGGACCGTTTCTATGGAGAGGACGGTGTGTGCCGGAAGATCGCCGAGGCGTGCATGCGCTTCGGAACGCAGGTGGCGGTGGACACGGATGCGCACATCTGCACAAACATCGGCCGCTTCAGCCGGGTCGAGAAGATGCTGGGAGAGATCGATTTCCCGGAAGAACTGATCGCGACCAGGGACCGGAAGTCATTTGAGAAGGCGTTAATAGACGCGCAGCTTTCCGCAACGTAAGCAGGAAATATCCCGGACCGATGGCAGGTGCCTTTGTCCGGTTGATACATTTTTCAAGGAGGACGATTATCGTCATGAGAATTTACATCGCAAGGGACTACAAAGATCTGAGCCGCAAGGCAGCCAATATCATCTCCGCGCAGGTCATCATGAAGCCGGACTGTGTGCTTGGGCTTGCAACGGGCTCTTCGCCGATCGGCGCCTATAAGCAGCTGGTTGAGTGGTACGAGAAGGGCGATCTGGATTTCAGCGAGGTCCGCACGGTCAACCTGGACGAGTACAAGGGGCTGACGGGCGACAACAAGGAGAGCTACCGGTATTTCATGAATACCAACCTGTTCGACCATGTGAACATCGACAAGGCCAACACCAATGTTCCCAATGGCATGGCGAAGAACACGGAGGCAGAATGCCGCCGCTACAACGAGCTGATCCGGTCTCTTGGCGGCATCGACCTGCAGCTGCTTGGCATCGGCCGCAACGGCCACATCGGATTTAACGAGCCGGAGGAGGCATTTGAGAAGGAGACGCACGTGGTCGCACTGACGCAGAGCACGATCGAGGCGAACTCCAGACTGTTCGACGATCCGGATGATGTTCCGAGATATGCGCTGACGATGGGCATCAAGTCGATCATGCAGGCGCGCCGTGTGCTTCTGATTGCGAGCGGCGAGGACAAGGCCGACGCTATTCACAAGTCTCTGTTCGGACCGGTGACGCCGCATGTTCCGGCTTCGATCCTGCAGATGCACAACAACCTGACTGTTGTGGCCGACAAGGCAGCGCTCTCCTCCTGCGGCAAAGAGCTGGAAGACGCAGCAAACAAGGAAGGTTTCTATGTTGATCTCTGATGCCCGTGTATACGGACCTGATTTTAAGTTTCATATGGCAGATGTCCGCGTGCGCGGGAAAAAGATCGCCGAGGTGGCAGACGGCCTGTCTGCCGCTCCGGGCGAGAAGCGCATCGATGCGCACGGCCTCACGCTGATCCCGGGGCTCACTGACATCCATTTTCACGGGTGCGTGGGCGTTGACACCAATGACGCGACGGACGAGACATACCGGAAGATGTGCGAATATCAGCGCAGCGAGGGCGTGACGCAGATTTGCCCGGCGACGATGACGCTTCCGGAGGACAGGCTCACACAAATCGTGCTGGCGGCTGCCTCCTATCGCAGGAAGCAGGAAGCATCCGGCGCGGACTGGCAGGCGGAGGCAGCGCTGGTGGGCGTGAACCTGGAGGGGCCGTTCATCAGCCCGGACAAAGTCGGCGCCCAGAATCCGGAATATGTTCACAGACCGGACGCGGCGTGGCTGGAGAAGCTTCTTGAGGAGAGCGGCAGTTTTCCGAAGCTGATCACGGTCGCCCCGGAAGTGGACGGCGCCATCAGTTTTATCCGGCAGATGTCCGGGAAGATCCGCGTGTCACTCGGACACACGTCGGCGGACTACACGTCGGCGGCGGCCGGTTTTGCGGCCGGCGCGAAGCACCTGACACATCTGTACAACGCCATGAACGGAATTCATCACCGGAAGCCGGGCCCGATCCTGGCGGCTTTTGACGCGGGAGATGTCACACCGGAGCTCATCTGCGACGGCATTCATGTTCATCCGGCAGCTGTCCGCGCCGCGTTCCGGCTGTTTGGCCCGGAGCGCATGATCCTGATTTCCGACAGCACCCGCGCCGTCGGCATGCCCGACGGCTGCTACGAGATGGGCGGCCAGAACATCTACAAGCATGATCACGCCGCATATCTGCAGGACGGGACGCTTGCCGGAAGCGCCACCAACGTCTACGGCTGCATGGCGGGGGCGATCCGCTTCGGCATTCCGGAAGAAGACGCCGTCCGCGCCGCCGCTTATAATCCGGCGGCTGCGATCGGAATCGCGTCGGAATACGGTTCTATCGGGCCCGGCAAGATGGCCCGGATGCTTCTTGTCGATCCGGCGTCAGACTACCGGCTCGTGAAAGTGATCACGGGAGAAGAATAAAACATCCCCGAATATCCATCCCGGGCGGATTATCATATATCATATAAAAACCTGCTTGTGAAGAGAGTTGATGGAACCTCCGGGGCGGTTTGATGCGGGCGGTTCGGCTGATGGGACCGGTTCGGCTGGTAGGATCGGTTTGGCATGACTAATTCAGCTAATTTCTTATTATGAAGCTGGCTCGCTGAATACATAGAAGAATTAGTGTTGACTAATTCAGCTCAATTCTTATTATCGAGCTGGATAGCTGAATATTTGTGGCGGTTAGCTGCGTCTGATTCAGCAATTTACTTGATTTAAAGCTGTATAGCTGAATAAAAAGCGAGGTTAGAGTAAGGTAACTCAGCTGAATGTTTGTTTGAAAGCAAAATAGCTGAATTCCAAACTCCAAATCGGCTTGAAAATTCAGCTAAGAACAGCTTGGAAAGAATCTTAGCTGAATGGCGGTTCGTAAGGAAACTCGAAAATTCAGCGAATGGCCTCTGTACCGGCTATTTCGCTGAATTCCGAGCCCTTATCATATAATTCAGCAAAAGACTATGCTTCAGCAAATGACTTGATTCAGCAAAAGACTATGCTTCAGCAAATGACTTGATTCAGCAAAACTTGCTACAGCAAATAACTTGCTTCAGTAATTGCCTGAATTCATCTGTGTACTCCGGCATTCCATAACCGCACCCCAGGATTTGCCTCGCTAATGCCTTTCCAATCTTACCCGCTGAGCAGATAGTGCCTGATAACATGGCTGATCTCTTCTGTTCCGAGTGGATGCCGTAAGGTTTCTTCGGTGAGGATCAGGTTATCGCCGGGAAACATACCGTTTTTCTCATATTCTTTCACCCGTTCGACGGATTGAGCGGCATATTCTCTGTCTTCCATCATGCCCCGGTGCTCCCAGTACAGAATTTTCCGATTCTTCACATTCAGAACTGTGAAATCCGGATAGATCACGATTCCGCCGGAAAGTGTCAGGGGACATTCGTATTTATAAGGGACTTTAAGATGAAAGAGAGCATTCGCAATATTCAGTTCTGATTTCGAGCGCACATGATCCCCATTCAGGGAAGTGAAAGAATGCGGGGAAGCCGAAATCTCCTTCGCCTGATATGGCCTTGCAAGCCAGAGACGAATATATGTATCGTCCGGAAAGTCTGCCGGTTTCAGAAATTTTCTCGCCTTTTCCGGAAAGCTGCTGTACAGATCCTGAATCTGTGTCCGGCCGTCTTTTTCTTCGGATAAAAGCGGTTTGAGGCGCAAAAGTTCACTCTGTACCAGCTTCAGAAGCTTTTCATCATACGATTTCTGCAGATATGTCCGGATTTTCGGCTCATCGTGTACGGAGATGTACGTTCCGGTGCGCTCGGAAGAAGAATTCCGCAGATAATACATTACGTACTTTCCGTTCATGAAAACGTGAATTTTGCCCGGCGGGGCTTTTGCCAGGCGGGCTTTCAGCGTACTCTCGAGCTTCTCGAGTTCTTTCTGCCTTTTTCGTGCTTCGTGGTATAAATCTGTCATGGGAATCCTCCTTCATGAAAAATGTGCCAGATCCCGCAGAAATAATAGAAAATGCATGGCGAAGATCTGCGGGAAAACGCTAAACTGTGAAATGTGAGAAGAGTAAAAAGAAAAATACAGGCGATGTAGAATGTGTCCGTCTGTCAGGAACAGAATACCATATTACATGCGGAAGGAAATGCAGAAATTTTCCGCCGTCAGAGAAAGGAATCAAATCTATGAAACTGGCACTGGCGCAGATGCGCATGCAGGAAAACTGCGGCGCGAATCTTCAGAAAAGTCTGGACAATATCCGGAAGGCAGCAGCTGCCGGGGCGGATCTCATTCTGTTTCCGGAAGTGCAGCTGAACCGCTTTTTCGCGCAGTATCCGGGGCGGGACGAAAGACGGCTGGCAGTGAAAGCTGACGGGCCGGAAGTGACGGCGCTCAGGGAAGCCTGCCGTGAGAACCACATCTGGGCGGCGCCGAACGTCTATCTTACGGAAGGCGGAAAGTGTTACGATACGACATTTCTCATCGACCGTAAAGGCGCTGCTGCCGGCGTTCAGAAGATGGTTCACATCGCACAGGCACCGCAGTTTTACGAGCAGGATTACTATACCCCGTCAGACACCGGTTTCCATGTTTTTGACACGGAATTCGGGCGGATCGGCATCGTCATCTGCTTTGACCGCCATTATCCCGAGAGCGTGCGCACCGAGGCGCTGATGGGCGCGGACCTGATCCTGATCCCCACGGCAAATGTCAAAAGCGAGCCCTCGGAAATCTTCGAGTGGGAGATCCGCATCCAGGCGTTTCAGAATTCCGCCGCGATTGCGATGTGCAACCGCACCGGCAGAGAGGACGCCATGGACTTTTCCGGCGAGTCGCTTGTCGCGGGACCCGGCGGGGAACTGCTGCTGAAAGCGGCGGCTGCGGAAGAAATTCTGTACTGCAGTCTTGACCCGAAGGCCTCCCGTGCTATGCGCGCTTCCAGGCCATATACGGGGCTTAGGAGGAAAGAATTGTATCTTTAAGAGAAGCTGTGGATATTGATTTTCGCTGCACCGCTTGATTCCGTGCGCATCCAAAACATTCCGCACGGACAGCTCTGGCGGACATTTGTCGTAAAAATGTGTGCGGTAAGCTGATTTTACACGTAAAAAGGCACCGGAACGCCACGCGGTTTCACGCGGCGTCCGATGCCATTATCTTACCTCAGACGTTTTTCTGGCTTCTCTACGAAAGACTCACCTTAAATTTGACAAGTCTTCAGATTTTCTCAACCGGCACTTCAAAGGTGATAATCTCAAACGGCGTCCAGGTGAGCGTGTCGGTTTCGCCTTCCGGATCCTCCAGCATGTTGGTGAGCGTCACGGTGCAGGGAAGCTTCATCTGGCCGCGGGTCCCGTTCTGCTCGCAGAGGCGGAACACGACGTGCCTGCGGTCCTCGGAGAGCTTGACCGCCTCCAGGTACAGCGGCTCAAATGTGCAGCCGGAGAGAAGCGACGGGATTTCCCCCATGGACGTGCGCACGGGCGGCACATTGTACTCGAACGCCAGATCGTTGATGTGCGCGTCCACATGATCTCCTTCGTGCGGGACAATCAGGCAGCAGAAGTCGTGGTGGCCGATATCCGAGAGCACATCCGGGCGGATGTTGGAGCGCAGCAGCGAGAGAGAATAGCCGTTTTCCTCCACGCCGAGTCCGTACTTGCCCTCGTTGATCAGAGCAACGCCGCCGTCTTTCTCGGCGAAGTCGGCCCATTTGTGATGGCATACCTCGAAGCGCGCCTGCTGCCAGGTGGTGTTGCGGTGCGTCTCGCGGCGGATATATCCGGCGCCCGTGTCGCAGACCAGCTCGCGCGAGAGCGCGTTGATGCCGTACGAGGCCTTGACAAGGCGATGCTTCTCATTCCAGTCCGTGATGTGCTCGACTTCGATGGCCGGTGACTCCCGGAAGAAGCGGATGATCATCGTCCACGGGCTTCCTGCCGGCGTTGCGAGCTTCACGGTGAATTCCGCCACGGCCCCAGTGCAGTGCGTGGCGTGCAGAGGCTCCGTTATCGTCCAGGAATACTCAACTTCCTTGTAGTTCGGCAGAATATCCCACGCGTCATACATCCCCGGAACATCCTGATAGAGGTGAAGCTTGTTGAAGTCCCCGTCCGTCCACTCCCGGGACAGATCTTTGTCAAAGAGACCCGCAAAGCTTCCGTCCGCATTCAGCTTCGCGCTGTAGTACGGCGTCTCAACAAGAATTCCGTCACCCAGAGCCTGTGAGCGCACCCAGGACGTGTCCTCGGAAGCCCTCAGCGTCACATCGCCTGCTGACAGCGGTGCAAGAGAAGCCTTCACAAAATAGCCTTTCTTTCCTTCCCGGATGCAGTCGCCGCCTTCATCTTCGACAAATGTAATCCCTATCCGTGCCTTGTTTAACGGATTGAAAAGCCGGACAGTTTTTTCTGCGGCCGGCTGAAGGTCAGAAAGTGAAGCCGGCGCTGCGCTTCTGCGGCCGGTCTCGTCCAGCCCGTCGGCAAAGTGGAACGCGTCATGCAGATACGGCGTTTCCCCGTCCTCAGCCGGCACGCTCACCGGAATGCCAGCGATCAGGCCGTCAAGCAGCGATTCGGTCTTCTCATAGTCGCGCACCGCGTCCTCGAATACCGGGTTGATGTGGCTGCCCGGCAGGATGTCGTGGAACTGGTTTAAGAGCAGCTTCTTCCAGGCCCAGGTGAGCGCGTCATACGGATAGGAGGCACCTTCCTTCATGCGCAGAACCGAGAGAAGCTCGGCCGTGCGCAGCTTGAACTCAAGTCTCCTGTTGAATGCCTTGAGCACCGACTTGGTGGTAAAGGTTCCCCGGTGCATCTCCAGGTACAGCTCGCCGTCCCAGGTGGCAAGATTCTCGTTGCCGTCGAAGTTGCGGTGCAGAAATTCGTCCGCCCGCATGTGCTCCGTCTTCGGCATGACGGAGAGCTTGTCGAAGCGGTGCATCATCTCGATCATCTCTTCGGTCGCGCCGGACCCGCCGTCTCCGTATCCGAACATGGAAAGCGTCTGCCCGCCCGTTTCCTTGTCCTGGTAGGCGTTCCAGTTCTCCATGATCTGGGACGGCATGTTCCAGGTGATGAAATGCGTCGGCGGAACGCAGGCATAAATCCGGGACCCGTCGATTCCCTTCCAGAGGAAGTTGTTGTGCGGGAAGCGGTTCGTGTCGTTCCAGGTCGACATCTTGTTGGAGACGAAATACTTCACACCCGATTTCTTCAGAATCTGCGGCAGGATCCAGCTGTTGCCGAACACGTCCGGCAGCCAGGCGCTCTCCACCGTGATCCCGAACTCACGGCGGTAGAACTGTTGCCCGTACAGACACTGGCGGATCAGCGACTCGGCGGAAGGCAGGTTGCAGTCCGGCTCCACGTACATCGCGCCGACCGGCTCAAACTGGCCGCTTTTCACCTTTTCCTTAAGTTCCTCAAACAGGTCCGGATAGTATTTCTTCAGAAGTTCATATGCGTACGGCTGCGTGTGCGCATAGTGAAAATCCGGATACTCATCCATCAGGCGCATCTGGATCAGCACCGTCCGCGCGTTCTTCTGAACCACGTGAATCCGGCGCCAGTAATACGCCAGATCCAGATGCGAGTGGCCGATGAGCGCCACATTGCCGCTCGAGCGGAAATCCGTGTTCTGATAAATATGCTTTTCGATGTAAGCAAGTGCTTCCGGGACACCTTCCCATGTGTCAAAATCTACCAGATTGAGCGCGGTGTTGAGCTCCCGGTTGAGAAATGTCCGGTAATCCTCATCGAATTCATCCGACTTGGCGATATCCAGCAGAATCGTCAGGTCATAGAACAGCTTCAGAAGATCCTCGCGCAGTGTCACGATCCACGCGCCAGTGAAAATCTGCCGGCAGCCACGGCTGTTCATCGCGTCCGGGTTGCGCTCGTCATCCGGCTTCGAGCGGTTGAACGCCTCGATCTCCAGATCAAACGAGCCGTCCTCCCTGACAAATGGTTCCAGAGGCAGCCGGTCCCGGTTCGGGTCGATGCCGCCGGCGTACCGCCCGTTGATTTTAACCAGCATTTCCGCCGCGGTGTGCAGCAGGAAATAGGTCTTCTGTCCGGCAAACTCTGCCGGAATCTTCGCGCTTCCCCGGATGAACACGCTGCCGTCCGGCGTGAAATACAGATCACCCTGCTTCAGCGGTTTGTAGTCGTTGTCGTAAATGTACTGATTTTCCGCGATCTGATGGGCGTCGCGGACTTCAAGCCCCGTGATCTCACAGCGGTCCTTCACAAGAGCCCGCTTGATCCATCCATAGCGCAGGTCCGTCCACTCCTCCGGACGCATCGAGCGCCTCACAACCTTGACAAATGCCATATCCGATTCCTTTCCCGGTCAAGACTTTCCCTTGTTTCTTCCTGCTCTTCAGACGACGGTGTCCCAGAAAAACGGTTTCTTCCGGATCCCCCGGATCTTCACGTCCTGTCCGAGATCGCGCAGGATCTCATCGTGGATCCACTTTTCACAGCGATCCAGAATGATGCATTTCGAGCACTCGGCGCGAAACAGCAGAGTCAGCGTCTCCCCGTCAAACGAGACGAATTCCACCCAGCCTCCGTCTCCGCGGATCTTCTGGGAAAGCGTGCTGCGGATGTATTCTTCCATAGATTCCCTTTCCCGGGCAGTTTAAGGACGGACTGCCCGACTGTATTTACCATCATCATAAAAAAAACGGACGGAAAAGGAAGGACAGAATCAAACATCGGAAGGACCGAATTCATGCATTCCGGGCACGGCCCTCGTGAATGACAAAGGCGATCGTGTTCTGATAGTACGGGATGGATTCGGCGGAAACTTCGATATTTCCCTCGCCGTAGTAGGTTATCAGGCGCTGATAGACATTGTGGATTCCGACGTGCCGGCGGGCTTCTTCGGAGTTGTCCTTCATGATTGCGAGCACCTGCTTTTCGTCAAAACCGGATCCGTTATCGCTGACGCGGACGGTGAGAACATCATCCTCGGGCCGGGCGATTTCCACTTCGATGGTCGGGGCGGAGGCAGAAGGAGCGGACGCGTCGATGCCGAAGCCGTGCCGGATCGAATTCTCGATCAGGGGCTGCAGGATCGTCTTCAGGATCAGATGCTCGGATATCTCCGGTGCCGTGCGGTACATAAAAAGAATCTTCTGACTGAAGCGCTGGTTCATGATTCGCACATAGGCCTGGGCATGCCGGATCTCTGAGGACACAGGGATCAGGTCGCTTCCGCCGGAAAGGCCGATGCGCAGATATTCGGCCAGGTACTGGATCATGCTCGTGGCGGTCTCCGTATCCTGACGCAGGACCTCGGACTGGATTTCCTCGAGTGTGTTGTAGAGAAAGTGCGGATTGATCTGTTCGGTCAGAAGTTTCAGCTCGGTCCTGTATTTGCTGCTTTCTTCCTCGCGGATCTGTACGATCTGTGACTGGATCGTATCGTACATATCATTGACGGCATTCATGAGCTGTCCCACTTCGTCGTTTGAGGTGAAAGTGACGCGCTGTGTATATGTACCCTGTTCAATTTCCCGGACAACCGTGAGCAGTTTCCGGATCGGCCGGGTAACCATGTTTGTGAATACTATGGAAAGAATGATTGTAATAAGAATAATAATCAGCGTGATATTGATGATGGGACCCAGAAATCCCTGCAGAATGGAAGCAAAGGACACCGGCTGGCTGATGCCCATGAGGTACAGATCCCCGAAGGACAGCGGCCGGACCTCGATATACCGCCCGTCTTCCCGGATGGCGCTTTCCCCGGTAGAAAAGTCCGGCAAAGACAGCACGGTGGCAGCAGCATTCCGGACTGTTCCGTCCGGCGCGGAAGGATAGAGCACGGATCCGTCGGATGACAGCAGGGCATAATGCGCAATGTCCTCCTGATACCCTGCGAACATGAGAGAGTTGCGCATGGTGTCTGCGTCCAGCAGGATCACGATGTAGAGGTCAGAAGGGGTATCTTCCAGATTCAGCTGAAAGTAATTGCCGACAAGACGGATCGGAAATACCATCGGAATGACGTCTGAATTCGGAGAAAAGGGATTGGAACGGCCGGACAGGAGCGTGATGCCGCGGACGTTTTCGAGCTCTCCTTTTTCAAAAAGGCTGTCCAGTGCACTTCGGGGGGAGGTGTTCAGAGAATAGAAAATTCTGCCCTGATCCGGCGACACAAGGATAGTATTCGCCACGAGATAATCAGCATTGTTCAGCGCAGAGAGTTCTTCCTGAAATGTTCCGGAACTCTGCCCGTACCAGTCGGACTGTGTGACAATCGGGTACGTTTTATTCAGAAAATCTTTAGTCCCGATGATGCTGATGAAACGCTTCTCCAGAGTGTTGAGGTTGTTGGCAAGCGAGGACGCGGCATTGTCTGTCTGTGCTCCGGTCTGCGAAAGCAGCCGGCCGGAGTTGTAGCGGCTGTACACGAGCGATACGGTGAGCAGCACCGCGAAAACAACGAGAATCGTGATGGAGATCAGAAGAGCCCGGAGCTTGCCAAGAAGAGAGGCATTTTCCAGAAATTTTCCCGGTTTGAAATGTTTCATGGCTGAAATCCTTTGTTGTCACCGGCACAGAAGATGGCGGGGTGGTATTAGTGGCGGTAGCGCGCCTGAAAATCGGACGGTGTGATACCGTTGATATTTTTGAAAGCCCGCGAGAAGGAGCGGTAATCATTATACCCGAGTGTGATCGCCAGTTCCGTAACCTGTGTGTCGGGTTTTAGCAGCGCAATCCGGGCGTATTCCATTTTCTCGCGCAGCATGTAGTCCCGGAGATTCTGCCCGGTTTTCTTCTTAAAATAAATAGCAAAATACGAAGGGCTCAGATGAACTTCATTGGCCACATCCTCGATGCGGGGAGAGTCCAGAATGTGGGATTTGATCCAGGAGACGGCCTTTTTAATGAGCGGGTCATCTGACTGGATTTTACCGGACGGCTGTTCGGTCTTTTCTTTTCCGTATCCGTAGACGGCGTCTATGTATTCCGACAGGTAGGTGAAACGGCGGATCAGCCAGTTCAGAATCTCGTCTGTGCTCTGCAGGGTGTAGAGTTCCCTCGGCGTGGAAAGCCCCTGAATGTCGCCGTGGGACCACTCGGAGAACTCCCTGTCGATCCGCTGGCAGAGCGAGAAGCAGCCGCCCAGCAGGTAGTTGGGAGCCGGCATCGGAACATACATCAGCGCCGCGAGGAAATCCCGGCATGCCTTTTCGATGCCCGGCCGGTCGTCTTTAACGATACACTGTACGAGCGGAAGGCAGTCGATATCTGTAAATTTCTGTTTTGGCGCAACGGTGCAGATCATAGTATAAGGGTATACACTCAGGCTGTTGTTGTACAGCTGATAGGTCAGGGCGGTCAGGGCACGGCTGTAGGAATACGGGGCCTGCAGAAGTCCGTCGACCGGATCGCCGATGCCGATAACCGGGGCCGGGACGTTTTCCTGCGCAAAAAGCTGCAGCAGCCGGTTGCTGTCCCCCGGCGGATCCCCGGCTCCGCAGTTGCACACACCCACAATCTGATTTTCATTGTAGACAATGAAAAAATGAGGATCCCTCCAGGTGTGGCTGTCGAGGGCGCGCAGGATCCGGGCACTTTCGGCGCTGCTGCGCAGAATCGGATCTTTCCAGGATATGCAGACACAGTAGCAGGATCCGTTGTGCAGAACCGTGCCGGTTGTCGAGAGCATGTTGTCAAGCGATCCCTGATTCATGATGTGTCCGCCGATCAGGTTCCGGATGAAATTTTCCGTCAGCTTCCGTATATATCCCGCATTGGGCTTCTGACCGGTACGGCTGGCGCACACATGGCACAGCTCATCATACAGCTCGGTGATGTTCAGAGGCTTCAGCAGGTAAGCTCTGGCACCGACCCGGATTGCGTCACGGGCGTAGTTGAAGTCATCATATCCGGAGAGAATGATGAAGTCCGTCGTCAGGCCGCTCTCTCTGGCCCGCTTCATGACCTCCAGTCCGCTCATGCCCGGCATGCGGATGTCCATCACGGCGATGTCCGGTTTCCGGTTCAGGATCAGGCTCAGAGCATCCTGCCCCGTGGAGGCAGTACCCGCGATCTTTATTCCGAGCTCGTCCCAGCGGACCGCCATCGTAAGTTCTTCTACAATTGAAGCTTCGTCGTCACAAAGCACGGCAGTATATTCAGACATGATTCTGGTACTCCTGTTGCGGTGTTTCTGTAAAGAGGTGAGGTTTTTATTCAAATTGTACCAAGAAGTGAACGGATTACCAGTGCCGATTGATGGATTTTGCCACAGCGATAATAAAATGTGTCCTTTTTGTGAACATTTTTCAATGTTAAATTTCAGATAACAACATAAAGCACATGTAAAATGCATGTTTGGAAAAACAGGAGGAAAGAATGAGCAGATTCAAAAGAGCCGCTGCGGCAGTTCTGGCAGGCGCGATGAGCGTTTCGCTCGCAGCGTGCGGCAGCAGCGCGGACGGCAGTGCATCAACGGCATCGGGCAGCGCGGCAGCATCCGGCAGCACGACAACGGCGGCAGCGGGGGCTGCGACAACGAAGGCATCCGGCTCTTCGGATGGAAAGACCGTTGTCAACGTATGGTCCAATGACCGTCACGATCAGGAATATGTCACCAAGATGGTTGATCAGTACAACCAGACCAACACCGACAACATCGAGATCAACCTGACAATCATCACGGATAACTACGACAACATGATCCAGATGGCTGTCAACGGCGGCAGCAATGCGCCGGACATCATCGGAAGCCCGTCCACCGCGCTCACAAACTGGGCTGACACCGGCATCATCGAGCCGCTGAACAGCTACATCGACAAGGATCCGGAGTACCAGAAGGTTAATGATCCGTACAATCACGCCTATGAAGGCCTGAACGCCGAGGACGGACAGATCTACTATGTTTACAGCGGAATGCGTTCCGGTGTTCGCGTAGAGTACAACAAGAATCTCCTTTCCGAGAACGGCTTCACGGACGTTCCGAAGACGCTCGACGATTACACCGCGATGGCGCAGACCATCACGAACAACGGAAACGGCAGCTACTACGGCATCGGTTTCACCTCCTCGTCTCCGTTTGAGAGACTCCTGGAGATGGTCGCTCAGGTTTCCGGCATCTACTATTATGACTATGTAAACGGCAAATTCGATTTCTCCGGCTACAAGGAGATCATCGAGAAGGGACAGCAGCTCGTCAAGGCGGCTTACCCGGATCAGCAGGGCGTTGACAATATGAGAGCGCTGTTTGCGCAGGGGTCGTTTGCACTCTGGTCTAACGCTTCCCAGGAGGCTGGTGTATTCACCCAGCAGCTTCCGATCACGGATTTCGAGTGGGGCGTTGCGGAGGTTCCGTCGCTGACCGGCGAGATCAAGGGCGCGCTGCAGACAACACCGTCCAAGGGCTACGGCCTGATCCGCACTTCCAAGAACAAGGATGCGGCGTGGAAAGTCATCAGCTACTTCCAGTCCGAAGAGTTCCTGAAGGGCTATCTTGAGGGCGGCTACTGCCTTCCGATCACCGACTACATGGACAGCCGTATCGACAAGACCAAGATCGGCCGTCTGGCGGATTTCTCCAAGCTCTCCTATGAGGATGTATATCCGACCGTTCCGTCCGTGAACCTGCAGGGCGACAACTACCGGACCGTTCTCTGGAATGCGGTTATGGGATATGTGAGCGCCGATGAGGCGATCGCCGACCTGAACCAGCGCTACAATGACGCACTTGAAGCTGATATCAAGTCCGGTTCCGTTAAGCGTCTGGTTATCTCCGATTATGATCCGCTTCACCCGTCGAAGGGCACAGCAACGTATCAGACGAAATAATTTCGGAAAACACTACCAGGGGGCCGGTCTTTGAAAGACAGAAGGCCCCCTTTTCCGGCGAATGAAATGAGGCAGTATGAAAACGACTACTAAAGGGAAAAAAGGCGCCAGTCCGAAGGTATCCCGGAAGGAAAAGACTTCAGCGATTCTGATGCTTCTTCCGAGTACGATTCTGCTGGCGGTCTGCTCGATTTATCCGTTCATCTGGATGTTCCGGTATGTCTGCTACAATTATAACGGCTTTAAAGCCACCTACACCGGAACGGCCAATTTTAACAGGCTGGCTTCTGACTCGACATTCTGGAAGTCGGTCGGTGTGACATTTGAATACGCGGGACTCAAAATTCTCTTCATCATCCCGCTCGCCCTTCTCATCGCGGTTCTTCTGAACCTGCGCATGAAAGGCCACAGCGTGCAGCGCGGCATCATCTTCATGCCGACGATCATTTCATCTGCTATCGCCGGAATGATCTTCACATTTGTGTTTGCGACGCAGAACGGCGTGCTCAACGGCATTCTGAAGAGCCTGCATCTCATCAAGAGTCCGGTTCCGTGGATCAGCAGCACCGATTTTGTCATGACAGCTGTCATTATTCTGGCGGTCTGGGGCGGTGTCGGCAACTACATGCTGTACTTCACAACCGGTATCAACGGGATCAGCGAGGACTGCTACGAGTCCGCCAAGATCGACGGCGCGAACGGTCTGCAGACCTTCTTCTACGTGACACTGCCGATGCTGGCGCCGGTCCTCAAGACAGTCCTGATGCTCGCCATCACCAGTGCTTTCAAGGATTACGAGTCCATCATGGTCCTGACCGACGGCGGCCCGAACAGCCGCTCGATGGTAATGTTCCTGTACATCTACCACGTGATCTTCGGCACGACCAACTCGTCCGCACAGGTTCAGATCGGTTACGGCGCGCTTCTGTCCATCGTTGCGGCTGCAATCGTCGGCGTGGTGACGGTTATCTATCTGCAGCTTGCCAAGAAGCTTGACAAGGTCAACGGCTGAGGAGGATGACAAATGAAAGAAACACATGCGGTATATTCACCCGGCACAAAGGTCGCCAGAGCCATCGGCTGGATTTTCCTGACAGCCCTGGCGGTCATGATCATCTTCCCGGTTCTGTATATCATCTTCGGATCGTTCAAGAGCAACAGTGAGCTTCTGGTCGGCGGAAGCAACATCTTCCCGACCGTCTGGAGCGTGAACAACTACATTCAGGCGTGGCAGCAGGCCAACTTCGCGGTTTACACGAAGAACTCCCTGATCCTGGCACTGGGCGTCATGATCCTGTCTCTGGTCACTTCGACCATGGCCGGATACGTGTTCTCCCGGACGAAATTCAGGGGATCGGCACTTCTGTACGGTGTATTCATCGCCTTCATGTTCATCAACACCGGATCGGTATCCATCCGTCCGCTGTATGAACTGGCCGTTAAGCTTCACATGAACAACAACCTGTTCTCTGTCATCTTCATCTCGACGGGCACAGGCCAGGCGACATATATCTTCCTGGCGAAGGGCTTTGTAGACTCTCTTCCGAAGGAACTGGACGAGGCGGCCAAGATCGACGGCTGCACCTTCTTCCAGACTTTCTACAAAGTCATCGCTCCGCTGCTCAAGCCGGTTATCGCGACCATCGCGCTGCTTTCCTTCCGGCAGGGCTGGAATGAGTACGTGCTTCCGCTCGTGTTCACCATGAGCAACGACGCAATGCGTCCGCTGACTGTCGGTGTAAACATGCTTAAGAACGCAGGAGACGGAACGGCGGCATGGAATATTATGTTCGCCGGTGCTACAATCGCAATCGTACCGATGATTCTGGTGTATATCTTCTTCCAGAGATATTTCATGGGCGGCGTTGCGGCAGGCGCTGTCAAGGGCTGATGCACTACTGACCGACAACACAAAATGAGGCCGCCTTTTCTTCGTAAAGGGCGGCTTTTTTAATCGTGAAAGGGGAACGAAAGACGTGAAGGGACTTGAGATCGGAAAGGACGGATTCGTAAGGGGCTTTGCCGTGGCCGGACCGGCGACGGCAGATTTTTATTCGGACAGGACGGCCGGAAATCAGCTGGAGCTCGAGGGAATCCTGCGCAAAGAGTGCGCGGCCAAAAAGCCGGACACCTTTTCGGAGGAAGTGAAGCTGGGAGAAATCTCATCCATCGGAATGCCTTTCAGGATTGCGGGCGGTATGGGGGATTTCCTGGACGTGTCGGAGTTCTACTCGACGATGAAGACGGTCCGGGTCGAGGCGGCGGTCACGCTTTATACAGAAGAAGAGCAGACGGTCATACTGCAGCTCTGGACATATCTGGCAGCGGCAGTCTATGTGAACGGACGGAAGGTTCTCGAGACAAAACGCCCGGTATACAAGCCGATTTTAAAGGAAGAGGCGCAGGTGCAGCTGAAAGCGGGCGAAAACCAGGTGGTCCTGCTTGGTGACACCCTCGGTGTGCGCGACACGAGGACCGTGTTTGGCCTGAAGGTTAAGCAGGCTGAAAAGCCGCTCACCAGCATGTTTCCGGATGACAGCTGCCGGGATCAGATCGAGGATGACATCCGGTATCTCGGAAACATCCGCATGAACGGAGATGAAGCGGTTCTGCCGGGCAAGGCAGATTCCCTGTCACTTATCCTTCCTTCGGCGCCAGACGGGGACTTTGAGACAAAGCGCACAGTGCAGACGGTTGACATCGCCGGCAGGCATGCGGTCCGGATTCCGGAAGGATATGAGACATTTGCAATCGGCATTGCGCGCGAGGCGTACCGGCTGGAGAGAAAATTTGCCATTCTGGAAAGAAGCCATATTGTGTACAGTCCGGAAAAGACGAAGGAATACCTTTTCCGGGAGATTGCAAAGCGCAAGAGCCTCGACCGGGGCGGATTCGGATTCGCTATTATTGATATTCTGGCGCGTAAGGCGCTCGGAATTGAGGATGCAGAAGATCACCGGCGCATTCTGGAAGATTTTGACCTGATTGAAAGAAGAGTTGACTGCGCGGATTTTCTGGTGACGGGATATATGCGCTACCGGAAATTCTACGGCTTCACGGAGGAAGAAGAGAAGCGTTTCAAAGAAGTTCTCCTGGGCTTCCGCTACTGGATGAACATGAAGGGCAGCGACGGAATGTGCTTCTGGAGCGAGAACCATTCGCTGATGTTCTATATGGCGGCGATGTTTGCAGGCGAGATTTATCCGGACGATTTCTTCCCGAGGACCGGTCGCAATGGGCAGCAGCTTCATGCATACGGCCGGCGCAAGGTCCTGGAGTGGCTGGACGATGTCGAGGAAAACGGGTTTGAAGAATTCCTGTCCGCTGTGTACATGCCGGTGACGCTGGCGGCACTTCTGAATCTTGTGGATCTGGCAGAAGAGAAAATCGGCCGCCGGGCGGAGAAAATCTGCGACAGGATGCTTCGCGAAATCGCCATTCAGAGCTTCCAGGGGGTTGAAATCGCACCGATGGGCCGGATTTACGGCGGCGCAATCCATCCGTACACCGGCGGCGCGCAGTGCATGCTCTATCTCATCGACCAGAACTATCCGGTCGAGACAAGCGAAGGCTGGATGTCTTTCCTGCTCACAAGCCGGTACAAATTCCCGGAGGACCTCAGGGCACTCACGGTAAATGATGCAGACACCGAGTACAGCTCCGGCAACGCGCTGATCCGCCTGTGCAAAAGAAACGATTATATCCTTACGTCCGTGCAGTCGCCGAGGACCGACGGACATGAGCGCTGGACCAACATTCTGCACGATCCGGACGCCGACACGGACACGCACGAATTCAACCGCTCACTCAACGAGACATTCCACGGGACCTCGTTTTTTGAGCCGGGCACGTTCGGCTACCAGCAGCACCTGTTTTACGCCGCGCTGAGCCCTGAAGCCGCCTGCTTTGTGAATCACCCCGGTACGGATGCGGAGGATTCGGACATGCGGCCGGGCTACTGGTTCGGCAGCGGCCTGATGCCGGCTCTGCGCCAGGAGGGCAGCGTGCTCGGCGCGATCTGGCGCCTGAATGACACGCAGCCGCTTACATTTACGCATCTGTTTTTCCCGGAATGCCGGTTTGATGAGATACGGGAGGAGGAGAATTTTCTGTTTGCCCGTGTGGGAACCGGTTATCTGGCGATCTGGCATTCCGATCCGCTGGAAGCGTATAATGACGGCAGCATGGCAGGCGTGGAGCGGCGCTGCTACAGCCCGGATCACGCCTGGCTTTTCCTCGTGGGCGACGCGCAGGAGTACGGAAGTTTTGAGAACTTTGCCGCGAAAGCGCGGGCAATGGCGCCGGCGTATGACAAGGCATCGGGCCGGCTCACCGCCGGCACCTTCAGTCTGACGTACACGCCGGGACATGACAGGACGCAGGTGGTAATCTGAGGAAAAGGAGAGCGGGACGGGATGAATCTGTACACGAACACATCAATTCTGTATGAGAGAGGATTCAAGATCGGAGAGTCGCTTGAGAACAAACAGCTTTCACCGACGAACCCGTCCTGCTTTCTGGATTTTGACTACCGGAACAAGTCCATCAACATGGGTCTTCCGCATTATCACCTCTTCTATGAAATGCTGCTTCTCCTGAGCCCGCGCTGCAATCATTATGTTGAGGGACGCAAGTTCAGCATGAAGCAGGGGGATATCATCCTTCTTCCTCCGGGCGTTCTGCATCAGTCGGAGTATATCGACGATAACAAGAATGACCGGATTCTGATCCAGTTCACGTGGCCGGGCACGATGTCGTTTCCGGACGCGCGAAAGAAAATCCTCACGATTTTTAATGCGCCGGTCCCGGTTTTCCGGTTTGAGGGAGAAGCGCTTGCCCGCCTTTCATCGGATCTCAATGCGATTGTGACAGATTACATACGGACAAAGGACAGCGCGATGCAGGAAATTCTCTCCAACGCGCATCTTCTCGAGCTTGTGAGCGATTTATATCTGTACGCGGATCAGAATGTGTATTTTCAGGCACCGGACACAGGCGTCAGGGGGAAAATTTATTCGATTGTCAATTACATTCATGTTCACTACACGGAAGAACTGTCTCTTCACATCCTGGCGGAGAAATTCTTCATCAATCCATACTATCTCTCGCATTGCTTCAAGGAAATGACCGGCTACACGGTGGGGGAGTACATTCAGGTTACCCGTATCCGCAATGCGCAGTATCTGCTCGATTTTTCCACTCAGAAGATCACGGATATTGCAGAGCTCAGCGGCTTTTCCAGTTTCTCCCAGTTTAACCGCAGCTTCTGGAAGGTCAACGGAATGTCGCCGTCGGAATACCGCAGGCGGCAGAAGGCCCGGAACACCGAGGTTGTAAATCTGGGTGAAATTTCGGCCGGAGGTTTACGCCGGTCTTGAAAAAATGTCGGATTGTAAAAATCCGATAATATTTTTTCAAAGATATTGTGCACAAAATTCATTTGTCAATATGGCTTTTGATGAATATTGCCCAAAGCTTTTTATGCATTTTGTTGGGATTTATACGATTTTGCCTGCTTTAAAGCAATATATGCAATAAAAATTGCTCAAAATGCTTTTTTCGTGACTTGATGTTGGCTTTACAGAATGTTAATATCTATCCATACAAAAGCCAGCAACAATCAAGGAACGATAGAAGGGAGAATTGTATGGCAAGATTGAAGAGAATCGCGGCCGGCGCATTCGCGGCTGTGATGGCGGCCGGCCTCACGGCATGCGGCTCCGGCAGCACGGGTGCAGCGGCCACTGACGCTTCCGGCAATGTGACACCGACAACTTCGAAGGCAATTACAGGCAAGGAACTGTCTGTCATGGTATCGGAGATGCCGTCTGACACCGATGCTCTGGGCAACGCACTGAGCACGTGGGCGAGTGAGAGCGGAAATACCATCAAGTACATTGTTGTTTCCAACGATGATATGCTGACCAAGTTCCCGGCCATGGCCAAGAACAAGGATCTTCCGGATCTGATTTCCACGACCGGACTTCATCAGCTCTATCCGGAAGAGTTCGTAAAGCCGGAGACATTCATTGACCTTTCCCAGTTCAATGACGCGGCGCTCCGTTCCGTCGGCAAGGCGTACGCTTCCGATGAGATTACCGGCCTGCCGGATCAGTACACGGTTACCTGCATGTACTACAATGCGGACGCCTTTGAGGCTGCAGGACTCAGCGTACCGACTGCGGATGATCCGTGGACATGGGATGAGCTGTATGAAAACGCCAAAACTCTTCAGGAGAAGGGCGGCGTGAAGTACGGATTTGCTGCCGACGTTTCCAGAGCAAGATACGATATTCTGATGTATGCAAACGGCGGCTCCATCACAGAGAAGAATGGCGACACAATCAAGGTTGCCGTGAACAGCCCGCAGAATGTTGAGACGCTCGAGAAGTTTGTACAGGCCAACAACGAAGTGATGCCGAAGGCTATCTGGGCAGGCGGCACAACCGACAACCCGGTTGAGTACTTCAAGAATGGTGATGTAGGTATTCTGCTCTCCGGTTCCTGGAACTACAATACATTCACGACGGATATCACGAAATTTAATTTCAGTGTTATGACTTCCCCGAAGGGAAAGGTAAGCCAGGCGGCGATCGTCGGCGGCGGCGCTCTTGCAGTTCCGAAGAACGGAAAGCAGCCGCAGCTGGCAGAACAGTTCCTTCAGTGGCTGTACACGAAAGATCACTACAGCGCATTCCTGCAGCTTGACAAGGGACCGTCGGTTATGAAGAATGTCTCCTATGACCCGGGTAACGAAAAGGCTACGGCTGATTACGCTGTGATCCAGAACGAAGTTAACTACGTGACGGATGCCTTCCTGGCAGATGAAGCAGCAGGCTGGAGACAGTACAAGGACAATGAGTACAGAGATGCCCTGAAGCAGGCTGTCGCCGGAGAAGTGACCGCGCAGCAGGCACTCGACGGATTCGCGTCCGAGCTGGCTGAGTCTTCGAAATGGGCAAAGGCATACTGATCGAAGAGGATCAAGAATCTCTGAGAAGATTTCGCATGAGAAAGGGGGACATCACTCAGGAGGTGTCCCCTTTTTCACTGCCTGTTAGAAAGGGTTGAAAGATGAAGAAAAGGAGAAAGGCCAATACTGCGTTCCGGCACACCGGAGCTTTCTGGCTGTTCGTGCTGCCTTCGCTGGGACTGTTTGCATTATTCTTTCTGCTTCCGCTGGTTCTGAGTATCTGGTTTTCGTTTACGGACTTTGACGGCTGGAAGAAGATGAATTTCATCGGTCTTCAGAACTATGCGAAAATACTGACAGATTCGTCGTTCTATCTGTCACTGGGGCGGACATTTATCTACACGATTGTCAACCTTCCGTTCAAGGTTGCAATCCCGCTCCTCCTTGCGGCGCTTGTGACGTCCAAAAAGCTGAAGGGCAACACGGCGGTGCGTACCATGATCTACATCCCGGTGCTGTTCTCTTCTCTGGTAGCCGGTATTACGATCAACTGGATGTTCAGCCAGGAGTACGGTCTGGTCAACTTCCTGCTTGAGAAGATGGGGATGACCCCGCTGGAGTGGTCTCTGAATCCGACACTGGCGACGGTTGTTATCAGTATCGCGTCCAACTGGGTTTCCGCCGGTTACTACATGCTTCTGTATGTGGGCGGTATCAACAATATCAGCAAGGAACTCTACGAGGCGGCTTCGATTGACGGTTCCGGAAAAGCTCACACGTTCTTCCACATCACCGTGCCGCTTCTGCTTCCGACAACCTTTATCGTGCTGCTCCTCTCGACTGTAAACCTTCTCAAGGAATACGCGTTGATTCAGGGTATCACGCTCGGCGGTCCGGGAACTTCGACGACGTATATCGTTCAGTACATTTTCAGTCAGGGCTTTGATCAGTATAAGTACGGCTATGCGTCGGCAGCCGGCGTTCTGGTCAGCATTGTATTTATCATCATTGCGGCCATTCAGTTCAAGATGACCAAGGGAGGAGGCGAAGTCTGATGAAAACAGGTAAACATATCGGATCCACGATTGCCATCACGGTCCTGGGCTTCTTCATTGCCTTTGTTATTTTCTTCCCGATCATCTGGCTGACCTTCAGCTCATTTAAGCCCCGGGCGGAGCTGTTCGCTTATCCGCTTCACCTGCTGCCGTCAAAGTTTAATTTTGACTACTATGCCAGCGTTGTGAACGACGGACTGTTCATCTATATGAAGAACAGCCTGTTCCTCGCCGTGGTCGGAACGCTCATCACGGTTCTCATCAGCGCTTCCTGCGGTTATGCGCTCGCTATCTACCGCAAAGAGATTCCGTACGTGAACAAGGTATTCGCGGTATTCCTTCTGGGAACGCTTATCCCGGGCGAAATCCTGACCATCGCCCAGTTCACGGTTGTTACGGATATGGGACTGTACAATAACATCTGGGGATGCATTCTTCCGGTCGTCACAACGACCACCGGCATCTTTATGTACCGGCAGCACTATATGTCCATCCCGCTGGCGCTGGCGGAATCCGCCCGCATCGACGGCGCGTCGGAGTTCATGATCTTCCGCAAGATTATGCTTCCGCTCGGATATTCGGTGACAGTCACTCTGACGATCTTCTCCTTCATGTGGAGATGGAACGACTACATCCTTCCGCTGATGCTTCTCTCGGATCAGAGCAAGTTCACGATCCAGATCGCCATCAAGAGCTACATCGGCACCATGGCGGTTGACTGGAGCTCCATTCTGGCAGCTTCGGTTCTGTCCATCGTTCCGGTCATTATTCTGTACATGATCCTGCAGAAGTACATTACCGGCGGTCTTGCCGCAACTGGCGTCAAGGGCTGACCATATCGTTTACACATACGTTGTATGCTGAGAAGTTCCGCCTGCCGGAGCTTCTCAGTTTTCGTCTGAACGTTCATCCTGCGGACACTGCCGGTGCATCCGGAGTCCGCAGGATGGCAGATGCAAGGGAGGTTACTGTTGAATCGTTTATATGAACATCTGATGAGAGGCGCGGAAGTACGCACCGATGACTTCATGAAGAACCAGGTAAGAGACCCGCAGGATATCCGTTACGGCGCCATACGCAGCGAGATCCGGGAGGCCAAGCCGACAATCTATGCCATGGCTGCGGCGATTTCCGTCTATTTCACGCCGGAAAGCCGCTATTTTCACAGCCGTGAACTGGAAGAAACCCTGGAACTGGCCGTGGATTTCGTCGCAAGAGAGCAGAGATCCAATGGTTCCTTTGATTACACAAGCTGCAACTTTCTCTCCGCACCGGACACGTCCTTCTGCTTCAAGAGACTTATCGCCGCGTACCGGCTGCTCGTGAAGTACGGCGATGACGGCGCATTTGTCAGCGGTATGAAGAGTAAGTATCTGCATATACTGCATCAGGCGCTGAACGGGATCGCGGAGGGCGGTTTCCACACGCCGAATCACCGCTGGGGCATAAGCGCGGCGCTCCTTCAGGGCGCGAACCTGTTTGCGGATGAGACGGAATTTGCGCAGAGACTGAAGGCCAGAGCGGCGCAGTATCTGAATGAGGGAATTGACGGGGACGAAGACGGAGAGTACGCCGAGCGCTCGACCGGGAATTACAATGCGGTCGTCAACAACGCGATGATCGCTCTGTACGAGGAGACCGGCGATGACACGTATCTGGGATACGTGCGCAGAAATCTGCGCATGATGTTCTATTATATCGATCCGGACGACACGATCTTCACGCAGAATTCGACCAGACAGGATCAGGGCAAGCAGATGTACGCGGACAAATACTTCTATCAGTATCTGTTCATGGCGGCTCATGACGGCGATCCGGATTTTGACGCCGCTGCCTGCAAGATCCTGACCGACAACACGGACCGCGGCGACCTGGCACCGGACTGCTGGCACATCGTGATGCGTCACGAGGAAATGCTGAATCATACGTTTACACACTACGGATTCCCGACAGAATACAGAAAATTTTTCCGCCACGCCGGTGTCCTGCGTGTGCGGAAGAAAAACTACTGCTACACACTGATAAACGGCAAGAGCAGTTTCCTGTATTTCAAAAAGGGTTCGTTCTGTGTCGGCATGAAGGTCGGGGAGAGCTACTGTGACATCCGCAACTTCATTCCGCAGAAGATTCAGACGGACGGAAAAACGTCCCGGCTGGAGGCGGTAAATGACGGCTGGTATTATCTGCCGTTTGAAAAAAAGCCGGAGACGTCTGACTGGTGGAAGATGGATCAGTCCAAGCGGCAGAAGCTTGTCAGCAGTCAGATTCACACGGTCCTGGAAATTGAAGAAGAGGAAGAGGGACTGAAGCTTCATCTTCACACCGACGGGATCGACAGACTGCCGCTCCGGGTGGAATTCGACATTCCGAAGGATACACAGCTGGAGCATCCGGCCTTTGCGCTGACGGCGGATGCGGGACAGCACCTGATTTTGCGCGACGGATATGTTACACTCCGGTATGAAGCCGAAGAGATCAAACTAGGGCCCGGGTTTGCTGAACATGAATTCAAAGGGCATTATCAGTATGAGGAGATCAATATCGGCGGTTTTACGCTCTATATGAATGCGTACACGCCGGTTGACCGGACGATAACAATCAGCTGAGAGGAGAACACATAAGCATGAAGTATGCACTGGGGATTGATTTCGGCGGGACGACCATCAAGACAGCCATTGTGACGTCAGACGGGCAGATAATAAGCCGCGGTTCGGTTCCCACCGGAATGCCGGCCACTCCGGAAAGGCTGCTTCAGACGACCGTTGGTGCCTGCCGCAGGCAGCTGGAGGAAGCGGGGCTGACGCCTGCCGACCTGTGCGGCGCCGGGATCGGAATGCCGGGAACGGTGAATCAGGAGACAGACTGTGTCGAATATGCGAACAATCTCGGCATGACAAGCTTTCCGTTCATCAGAAGACTCCGGGACGAACTGGGGATTCCGGTTTCGGGCGGCAACGATGCCGACCTTGCGGCGCTCGGGGAATATATGGCGGGCGCCGGCAAGGGCGCTTCGTCTCTGCTGCTCGTGACACTCGGAACCGGCGTCGGCGGCGGTATCATTGTAAATGGCAGGATCTGGAGCGGCTGCAATGATGCTGCTGCGGAGTTTGGCCACATGGTCATTGAAGCCGGCGGCCGTCCCTGCACCTGCGGGAGACGCGGCTGTTTTGAAGCCTATGCGTCGGCCAGCGCGCTTACTGCTCAGGCAGACAAAAAAGCTGCAGAGCATCCGGATTCTTTAATCGGAAAAGTATACGCGGCAAGTGGCCATGTGAGCGGCAAGGATATCCTGCAGGCTCTTAAGGAAAAGGATGCCGCGGCAAAAGAAGTGTTTGACGAATACGTGTACTATCTCGCGATGGGGATCACAAATCTCATTAATATCTTCCAGCCGGACAAGCTGCTTATCGGCGGCGGAATCAGCAATTTCGGGGATCTGCTTCTGGAACCGGTGAGGGAACACGTAAAGACTTACCGGTATTCCCGGTATTCAGAGAAAAATACGGAAATCGGGATTGCGAGTCTTAAAAATGACGCCGGCCTCATCGGCGCGGCGGCGCTGACGAAGGTTTTTGAGTGAAAATAATGCATGATTTTATAAAAGAAGCTGCCCGGGTCGTACCGAGCGGGCGGCAGCTGCGATGGTTTGATCTGGACAGTTATGCGTTCATTCATTTCGGAATGAACACATTTACCAACCGGGAGTGGGGAACCGGGGACGAGAAAGAGGAAATATTCTGTCCGACGGATCTGGACTGTGACCAGTGGGTGAAGGTGATCCGGGACGCCGGGATGAAGGGAATGGTGCTTGTCGCCAAGCATCATGACGGCTTCTGTCTCTGGGACACGAAGTATACGGAGCACAACGTGATGAATTCGCCGCTGAAGCGGGATGTTGTGCGCGAGGCAGCGGATGCGTGCCGGCGCGGCGGGATCCGGTTCGGGTTTTATCTGTCGCCCTGGGACCGCAACTCGTCTCTCTACGGGACGGACGCGTACAATGATTACTTCTGCAGCCAGCTCACGGAACTTCTCACGGAGTATGAGGACATTTTTTATGTCTGGTTTGACAACGCATGCGGTGAGGGGCCAAACGGGAAGAAGCAGAAATACGATTTTCCCCGTTATATTGATCTGATCCGGAAGTATCAGCCGCAGGCTGTGATATTCAATGACTTCGGTCCGGATGTGCGCTGGTGCGGAAATGAGGCGGGGAGCGCAAGGGCCTCCGAGTGGGCGGTTGTGCCGCAGGAGATGTGCCGGTATGCAGACGTACAGACATCCTCCGGCCCTCTGGCAGAGGAAGGCTCCCTGTCGTATCTGTACAATACCAATGCGAATATTGGCGCGCTGAGTCAGATCCTGTATTCGAAAGGTCTTGCTTTTGTGCCCTCCGAGATCAATACGTCAATCCGCAGGGGCTGGTTCTGGCATGAAGCGGAGGAGCCGAAGAGCGTTGAGGAACTGTTCCGCATTTATCTGGCGTCTGTCGGCGGAAACGCCTGCCTGAATCTGAACCTGCCGCCGGATACCCGCGGACAGATCGACGCGCGGGACGAAAAGAGACTGCAGGAGTTCCGGGCGTTTCTGGATGAGCAGTTTAAAGAGCCGCTTGCTTCCGGCGTAACGAAGGTAGACGGCGGTTATCCGACACAGCCTGCATACCGCATCCATCTGAAAGAGCCCGGAAAGGCCGTCCGCTATGTCGTTCTGGAAGAGAACCTTAGCTGCGGGCAGCGGGTGGAAAGTTTTCAGATCGAGGCGGCTTCTGAAGGCGGGAATTCCTATCCCTTCTATCAGGGGACCACGATCGGGCACCGGAAAATCTGTGTGCTGAGCGATCCTTTTGCCGGCCAGAATCCGCTCACAAGGACCATTGACTGGTCGGATGTCGGAGAACTCATCGTGCGGGTGAGTGCGGCGCGGGATGAGGTGCACATGAAAAATATCCGGATTTATTGACAGACATGGATGGTGTGAATGCCAGGGGACTGCAATGTGTATGGATCCGAAAGTTAACTGGAGTGACCGCAGTGTCTTGAATTATTCCGGGAGCGGATATTTTCTCTGTACCGCAGGATCGTGGATGAAAAGGAAAATATCGTGCTCTGCGGTGTCCCCGGATACAACGGGAAGGCACAGTTTGTCGGCGGAAAAGTCATCAATTTTCTGACGTATGTTGCATCGGAGATGATCAATGTCAGCCGGTCATGCATATCCAAAATTTCAAACCTGTTTCCGGGGACAAATTGTGATTTTCCAGAGCGCCGCCGCCAGAATCCGGGCTTCTGCCGCACATCGGGGAAGCAAGTTGAAGGCAATTTCGATGAAGCCGCCAGAATTTGGGCGTTTGCCGCACATCGGAGAAGCAAGTTGAAGGCAAATTTCGATGAAGCCTATAAAATCCAGGCGTTTGCCGCACATCGGAAAAATAAGTCATGAGAAGATCCCGATGATAACTTGCCTCCTCTCCGGGTTCGGCTTGCATCGGGAATTGCTGATTTCTCTGTTTCCGGGGACAAATTCGGCTCAGACAAGCTCTTCCTGTCATCGGAATATTTTCTGTGATTTTTTTAGATGACAGGTATTGACTATACACTATAGAAATGGCATCAATCAGCAGGCTGAAACAAGATTCCGATGACACCGCCAGATTCCGAGGTGCCAAATTCCGAGGTGCCAAATTCCGAGGTGCCAAATTCCGAGGTGCCAAATTTCGAGGTGCCAAATTCCGAGGCGTCAAACTCCAAGCCAGATTCCGAGCAAATAAAGAGGAAAGGAAAAGGAAAGTTTCACGCTTTCCTTTTTTAATGCCCACTGGTTTGGTATAATATAGCGAAGTGCTTAAAAGACAGAGAAAAGAGCAAGCAGAGAGGAGATGCCCATGCGTGTCGGAACCGGATATGATGTCCACAGACTGGTGAAGGACAGGAAACTTATCATCGGCGGCGTGGAGATTCCGTATGAATATGGCCTGCTGGGCCACTCGGACGCGGATGTGCTGACGCACGCGCTGATGGACGCGCTGCTGGGAGCGGCGGCTCTGGGTGATATAGGCCTGCATTTTCCGGACAGTGACCCGGAGTATGAAGGCGCCGACAGCCTGAAGCTGCTGGCGGCTGTGCGGGATATGCTGCAGGAGAAGGGCTTCATTGTCGACAACATCGACTGCACGATCATCGCGCAGAAGCCGAAGATGCGTCCCTATATTGAGAAGATGAAGGGAAATTTTGCAAAGACGCTAGGCATTGACCCGGAGCAGGTCAATGTAAAGGCGACAACGGAAGAGGGGCTCGGCTTCACGGGCAGCGGCGAGGGAATTGCCGCGCAGGCCGTGTGCGCGCTGAGTTCGGTTGATGATCTGTATTCCCCGGGAGATGCTGCCGGCGGCTGTGCTGCCTGTCCGCGCCACATGCAGTGAGCGGATGAAGGGGCGGCAGCGTCTGAAAAGGTGACACAGGCCGGCAATGTCTGACAGAGACGGATGAGCGTGCCTGAGCTGCCCCGCAGGATTGACACAGGATAAGGGAAGACGATCATGTTCCGATTTTTATATATGCTCTCACCTTCGTTCCGGAGGTATTACAAAAGCCAGATTCCGCTGGTCCGCGCAAAGGACCCGGCGATTAAAGAGGACAGGGAGGTGCTTCTGTACCCGAGCTTCTGGGCTGTATACTGGTACAGAAAGGCGCACAGGCTCTACGAGAAAGGCGAATTCTACAAGGCCAGGAAAATCTCCCAGAAAGCAGCCAGAAAGACGGAGATTGAAATTCATCCTGGCGCGCAGATCGGGAAAGATTTCTTCATCGATCACGGACACGGCGTGGTGATCGGCGAGACGACCATCATCGGTGATGATGTCATCCTGTACCAGGGGGTGACGCTGGGCGGGACCGGAAAAGAACAGGGCAAGCGTCATCCGACGCTGGGGTCCCACGTGCTGGTCGGAGCTGGCGCCAAGGTGCTCGGTTCCATCACGATCGGCGACAACGTGAAAATCGGCGCCGGATCGGTCGTGCTGCGGGATGTGCCCGGAAACTCCACGGTCGTGGGCGTGCCGGGGCGGGTGGTCGTCAGCGCACATGTGAACCCGGACGATCTGAACCAGTCCGACCTTCCGGATCCGGTCATGTCGGAGATCGACAACCTGCGGCGTGAGAACGCAAGACTTAAGAACCGTCTGTACTGTCTTGACAATATCGTCATCGGAAGTCAGGATATGGAAAAGGCGCAGAAACGCCTGAAACAGAGAAAAGAACAGGCTGAAAAGCGGGCTTTCAGCAGTCCGAAAGAGGAGCAGAAGCAATGAAGATCTACAATACACTGACCAGACAGAAAGAGACGTTTGTTCCGATTGAACCGGGAAAGGTCAAGATGTATGTCTGCGGCCCGACCGTATACAATCTGATCCACATCGGCAACGCGCGTCCGATGATCGTATTTGACACGGTGCGCCGCTATTTTGAGTACAAGGGCTACAAGGTCGACTATGTCTCGAATTTCACGGATGTGGACGACAAGATTATTAAAGAAGCGATCCTGGAGAACAAGCCGGCGGCGGAGATCTCCGAGCACTACATTAACGAGTGCAAAAAGGATATGGCCGGCATGAACATCGAGCCGGCAACGAAAAATCCGCGCGCGACCCAGGAAATTTCCGGCATGATCGACATGATTCAGACACTCATCGACACCGGTCACGCCTATGAAAAGAACGGAACGGTCTACTACCGCACCAGAAGCTTCCCGGGATACGGAAAGCTGTCCCACAAGAACATCGATGACCTGGAGCCGGGGCACCGCGACGAGAAGCACGCGCTGAAGGTGGACGGCGCCGGCGAGAAGGAAGATCCGCTTGACTTCGTTCTTTGGAAGCCGAAGAAGGAAGGCGAGCCGTTCTGGAAGAGCCCGTGGAGCGAGGGCCGTCCGGGCTGGCACATCGAGTGCTCTGTCATGGCCAGACGGTATCTCGGCAACACGATCGACATCCACGCGGGCGGCGAGGACCTCGTCTTCCCGCATCATGAGAACGAAATCGCGCAGTCCGAAGCGGCCAACGGCGTTCCGTTCGCGCATTACTGGATGCACAATGCGTTTCTTAACATCAACAACAAGAAGATGAGCAAGTCTCTTGGCAACTTCTTCACCGTCCGGGATATCAGCAGACGCTACGATCTGCAGGTTCTGCGCTTCTTCATGCTCTCGGCCCAGTACCGCAGCCCCATCAATTTCAGCGATGAGCTGATGGAGTCTGCGAAGGTAGGGCTTGACCGCATCCGCACGGCCGTCACTCATCTGAATGAGATTCTGGCAGATGCCCCCGACACTCCGGCGACGCCTTCCGAGCAGGAAAAACTTACGGAAGCCGGGAAATTCACAGAAGCCTTTGAGACGGCGATGGACGACGATTTTAACACGGCGGATGCCATCACGGCTGTCTTTGAGCTGGTGCGCTTTGCAAATATGAACGCGGACGAAGGGAGCACGAAGGCATTTGCCGGGGGGCTTAAGGAGCAGATCCTGAAGCTGACGGGCGTGCTCGGCATCGATGCGGAGATTGAAGAGGGACTGCTTGACGACGCGGTTGAAAAGCTGATTGAGGAGCGGCAGGCGGCCCGCAGGGCAAAGAACTACAAGCGCGCCGACGAGATCCGCGATGAGCTGGCCGGGAAAGGTATCATCCTCGAGGACACCAGAGAGGGCGTCAGATGGAAGAGAGCCTGACAGAGGCAATCCGGGAGCAGTTTAACCTGCATCCGCAGGATGCGGCGGCGTATTCGCCGCTGGTTCTGGCGTGGATCGGCGACGTGGTGTACGAGCTGACGCTCAGGACCGTGCTGATTTCCGGCGGAAACCGGCCCGTGGACAGGCTGAACCGGGCGGATTCGCGGCTCGCGAGAGCCGGTGCGCAGTCGGCCATGGTGGATGTCCTGCTTCCGATGATGACACAGGAAGAACAGGGCATCTATAAGAGAGGGCGCAATGCTCATTCCTATACGAAAGCGAAGAGTGCGACGGTGGGCGAGTACCGCCGGGCGACGGGATTTGAGGCGGTGATCGGATACCTGTATCTCAGAGGAGAATACCGGCGGCTGGAAGAGCTAATTGCAGCCGGCGTCGCGAGCCGGCAGGCCGGGGAAAACGGGGAAAAAGATGAGAGAAGATGAAACGTTTCAGGAAGAAGATCTGAAACTGGAAGGGAAGAACGCGGTCCTTGAGGCGCTCAGAAGCGGGCGGGACATCAACCGTCTGTACGTGCAGGAACACGCGCAGAGCAGCATGGCAGACCCGGACCGCCACATCGCGCAGATCCTGCGCGAGGCGAAGAAAAACGGTGTCGTCGTGAACTTCGTGAAGAAGGAACGGCTGGACGCGATGTCCGATACCGGAAAGCACCAGGGGGTCATAGCCCTCGCGGCGGCCGGCAATTACACGGACGTGGAAGATATTCTGAAAGCGGCGAAAGACAGAAACGAGGCGCCATTTGTCATCGTGCTGGATGATATCGAGGACCCGCACAATCTGGGCGCCATCATCCGTACGGCGGAATGCGCGGGCGCGCACGGGGTGATTATCCCGAAGCGCCGGGCAAGCGGCCTGACAGGCGTAGTCAGCAAGGCGAGCGCGGGCGCGGTAAGTCTTGTGCCGGTGGCGCGCGTGACGAATCTCGCAAGGACGATCGAAGATCTGAAGAAAGAAGGCCTGTGGTTTGTGTGCGCCGACATGGACGGCACGCCGATGTACGACCTGGACCTGAAAGGACCTGTCGGCCTGGTCATCGGCAATGAGGGGAAAGGCGTCAGCCGGCTGGTGAAAGAGCAGTGTGACTACGTGGCTTCCATTCCGATGAAGGGAAAAATCGGGTCGCTCAACGCGTCGGTCGCGGCCGGCGTGCTTGCCTACGAGATTGTGAGGCAGAGAGGACTGTAAAAATAATGCGCGACATGACGGATGAGGAGCTTCTGGCGCGCTGCCGCGCCGGAGACGAACAGGCATATGAGGCCCTGGCGGAGCGCTACAAGTCGATCGTGCGCCGCGAGGCCGGCGCGTACTTTCCGGCGGGCGGAGCAGACAGGGCAGACCTGATCCAGGAAGGCATGATCGGCCTGTATCAGGCGGTCATGCGCTATGATCCGTCAAAAGGAACGTCTTTCGGGTCTTTTGCGCTTCTTGTCGTACGGCGGCGGATCATGAATGCGGTGAGCGCCGCGAACCGGCGCCGCCACGAACCGCTCAACGACTACATACCGCTTGGCGGGGACGGCGAGGGCAGCGGGATTGATCCGGCTGCGGACGAGGAAAACAGCAATCCCGAGCGGATCGCGCTGGAAAAGGAAGCAGCGGCGGAGAAATACCAGAAGAGCCGGAAGTTTGCGCAGGAGCTCAGCCCCTTTGAGCGGCAGGTCTTCCGGATTATGCAGGAGGGTGCTTCTTTGTCCGAGACGGCGGGGAGACTGAACCGCAGCAAAAAGCAGGTCGACAACGCGCGCACGAGAATCCGCCGGAAGTGGGAAGACTTCCATCCCGATACCTGATTTTACAGTTGACAAATGCGGCCGGGTATTATATTATAATCGAGCGTCTGTAAGGCGCGATGCTGGTGTAGCTCAGTGGTAGAGCACTTCATTGGTAATGAAGAGGTCAGGAGTCCGACTCTCCCCACCAGCTTTATTTTTTTGTCTGAATTTATTTTTCCTCTTCCTTTTTCGCGAGAATCCGGTAGCGGATTCCGATGGCGACAAGAACAGCCGCCGCGGCGAAGAAGATGATGCCCCAGACAGGAGCTCCGTAGAAGACAAGCGCGATCCCCATCATGGCGATGATGAGCCCGTTCAGGATGTTGACTTTGGACTTTGACGCATTGGTGTTCTTGATCGGGTCTTCCTCGCGGCGGCCGCTCGGGCGGCGTCTCGGGACGTTTCCGGTTCTTTTCTTTTCCATGTGAAGCTGCCTCTTTTTGTGTCGGGCGAAGGCCCTTCCGTTTCATCATTTCCGGCGAAGGAAACATACCATTTGCCGGTGTTATGTCTTATAATAATACCATATGCAAGGATGAGAACTTGTGAAATTATCGGAAATTATAACGGAGGAATTTATGGAGAAGGAACTGCTTCTGGAGAAGATCGACAAGGTTGTCGACAAGCTGATCCATCTGGGAGGCACAGAGCCGGAGGAAAGCAAGGGACTGAGTGTAGAGGAGATCATGGCGGCCGGAAAGTGCGACCGGGATTTTGGCATAGAGGAGTGGGACTGGCCGCAGGGGGTAGGTCTGTACGGGCTGTACCAGCTGCAGAGATACTACGGCGACAAGCGATATGAGCCGTTTCTTCACAACTGGATTGAGAACAACCTGAAAATCGGCCTTCCGAGCCGGAACATCAACACGACGGCGCCGTACCTGTCCATCTGCTCGCTGCTGGATGACATGCCGCAGTACGAAGAGATGTGCAGAGAGCAGGCGGACTGGCTGATGAACGGACTGCCGAAGACGAAGGACGGCGGGTTCCAGCACGTGACGAGCGCCATCGGCGACCGGAACGGCGTCATGCTCAATCCTTCGCAGATCTGGGCTGACACGCTGTTCATGGCGGTGCTGTTCTTAAACCGCATGGGTATGCGCTGCCACCGCGAGGACTGGAAAGCGGAGGCGGTGCACCAGTTCCTGGTCCACATCAAATATCTGTACGATAAGCAGACGGGCCTTCTGTACCACGGCTGGAGCTTTGAGAGAAATGACAACTTCGGCGGCATCTACTGGTGCCGCGGCGATTCCTGGTTCACCTACGGTATGATGGCGTTTCTGGCAGACCGCGGGGATGACCTGGACGCGGGGGTGAAGCAGTTTTTTCTCGACACATACAGGACACACGTCGCGGCGCTTAAAGCATGCCAGGCTCCGTCGGGGCTGTGGCACACCGTGCTGCTGGATCCGGATTCCTACGAGGAGGTTTCCGGCTCGGCTGCCATTGCAGCCGGCATGCTCATCGGTGTGAAGAGCGGGCTGCTGGATGAGAGTTACCGCGAGGCGGCACTGAAAGCGGTGAAGGCGGTCTGCGACAACGTGGCGGATGACGGCACGGTCCTGAATGTGTCAAGCGGTACCGCGATGGGGATGAACGCAGAGCACTACAAGAACATCATCATCCATCCGATGGCCTACGGCCAGTCTCTGGCGCTTCTGGCGCTGATCGAGGCGCTTGACGCCTGAGAGCCATGGGTGATACTATTAACGGCGTGTGACGGTTCTACGGGTCACGGTTATTTCACCCTTTTTAAGGTGAATTTGTCAGTTGAACGGAGGACAGACTATGGTAACAGCGATTGTGGGCGCAAACTGGGGTGATGAAGGCAAGGGCAAGATCACCGATATGTTCGCCGAGAAGGCGGACGTGGTTGCCCGCTTCCAGGGCGGCGCCAATGCGGGGCATACGATTGTCAACGAGTACGGCAAGTTCGCTCTGCATCTTCTTCCATCCGGTGTATTCTGCCAGCAGGTCACAAACGTCCTGGGCAACGGCGTGGCCCTGAACATTCCGTATTTCATCAAGGAGCTGAACGGCCTTGTTGAGAGAGGGGTCCCGAAGCCGAAGATCCTGGTGTCTGACCGCGCGCAGATCCTGATGCCGTACCATGAACTGTTTGATACGTACGAAGAGGAGCGCCTGGCCGGAAAGTCCTTCGGCTCAACCCGCTCCGGAATCGCTCCGTTTTATTCCGATAAATATGCCAAGATCGGTTTCCAGGTCAGCGAGCTCTTTGACGACAAGGATGAACTGATGGATAAATGCGAGCATGTCGCGACGCTCAAGAACGTCATGCTGGAGCACCTCTATCACAAGCCGCTCCTGGATCCGAAGGAAATCTACAACACCCTGATGCAGTACAAGGAGATGATCGGGCCGTATCTGGCCGACACCAGCGCCTTCCTGCATGAGGCTCTGAAGGAAGGAAAGGACATTCTCTTCGAGGGACAGCTGGGAACCATGAAGGATCCGGATCACGGCATCTATCCGATGGTGACGTCTTCTTCGCCGCTGGCTTCCTACGCGGCGGTCGGCGCCGGCATTCCGGCTGCGGAGATTAAGAATGTCATCGCGGTCGCAAAGGCGTATTCCTCCGCGGTGGGCGCGGGTGCCTTTGTCAGTGAGATTTTCGGCGACGAGGCGCAGGCGCTTCGCGATCACGGCGGTGACGGCGGAGAGTACGGCGCGACGACGGGCCGCCCGAGAAGAATGGGATGGTTCGACGCGGTTGCTACGCGCTACGGCGTGCGGATGCAGGGCGCGACGCAGGTTGCCCTGACCGTTGTGGATGCCCTCGGATATCTGGACGAGATCCCGATGTGCATCGGCTACGAAGTGGACGGAAAGATCATCCGCGACTTCCCGACGACACATGTGCTGGAGAAGGCAAAGCCGGTTCTGAAGGTCTTCAAGGGCTGGAAGAGTGACATCCGCGGCATCCGCAACTTCGAGGACCTGCCGCAGGAGTGCCAGGACTACGTCAACGCGATCGAGCAGGAAATCCAGGTTCCGATCACGCTGGTGAGCAACGGTCCGGCGCGGCATGATATTATTCACAGAGAGAGCAGACTCGGCAGATAAGATTTCTGCGCGAATGAAAAAAGCCCCCGGCAGACAGCAGCAAGCGAGTCAGGCCGGGGTGTTTTCGTTTCATTTCTTTTTGAGGATCCGGTACATCAGCTGCATGGCGTACAGAACGACAGGCAGAGCGATATCGGTGAACAGCAATCCGGGGAGGGCTCCGGCAAGCGGCCCGGTTTTTGCAAAGGCGGAAACAAGAGTCAGTACAATGAGCACAGCCCAGGCAGCAATGCCAGAAACAGCCAGGATACGTCGGAATGTTTTCATGAGCGGGACCTCCTGCGGTGCGTTTCCTGTATTGTAGCGGGGCTGTATCAGAAAGGCAACTTTTGAGTATGAACAAAATCAACGTTCTGGAGTATCTGGAGGAGAGCGCAGGCAGAGTTCCGCAGAGGAAAGCGGTCGAAGACCTGAAAAACAGCATGACATATCAGGAACTGTGGCAGGCGTCATTCACCTGCGGCGCGGCGCTGCACCGGTACGTGCGGCCGGGACAGGCGGTTGCCGTGTTCATGGACAAGTCTGTCCAGACGCTGGCCGTGTTCTTCGGAGCGGTTTACGCGGGCGGATTTTACTGTATGCTGGATCCGTCCCAGCCTGTGGAGCGCCTGCAGCATATCCTCTCGACTCTGCAGCCTGCCGTTCTCGTGACGGACAAAAAAATGAGCCGCCGCCTTACAGGCCTTGGCTTCACCGGCCCGATTGTAAATGCCGAAGACCTGCTTGCGCGCCGGGTGAGCCCCGCGGACAAGAAGGCGCTGGCGGTTGTGCGCAGTGGTGCGCTTGACATCGACCCGCTCTACGCGATCTTCACGTCCGGCTCCACCGGAATGCCAAAAGGGGTGTTGGTGAGCCACCGTTCGGTCATCGATTTCATTGGATACTTCACGAAGATCATGGGAATCGGAGAGGACGACATCATCGGAAACCAGGCGCCGTTTGACTTCGACGTCTCGGTCAAGGACATCTACTCGGCCATCAGCACCGGCGCGACGCTGGAGCTGATCCCGAAGCTGTACTTTTCGTTTCCGACCAAACTTCTGGACTTCCTGGACGACCGGAAGGTCACGAGCCTGACCTGGGCAGTGTCGGCGCTGTGCATCGTCACGACGCTGAACGGCTTTTCCTACAAGATTCCGTCGTCGATCCGCCGCGTGATATTCTCCGGCGAAGTGATGCCGATCAAACACCTGAACGCATGGCGCAGGGCGTATCCGGATGCGACATTTGTCAATGTGTACGGGCCGACGGAGATCACCTGCAACTGCATGTACTATATCGTGAACCGCAGCTTCTCCGATGACGAGGAGCTCCCGCTGGGAAGACCGTTCCCGAATGAGCGGGTATTTCTTCTGGACGAGAACAACCGGCTCATTACGGCGCAGGATCCGGGAAAGATGGGCGAGATCTGCGTGTCCGGCACAGCGGTGACACTCGGATACCTGAGAGCCCCGGACAAGACGGCGGCGGCATTTGTCCAGAATCCGCTGAATACGCGCTATCCGGAGATTATCTACCGGACCGGCGATCTGGCCAGCTACAGTGAGGACGGTGAACTGTTCTACCGCACGCGGAAGGATTTCCAGGTGAAGCTGTTCGGGCACCGCATCGAGCTGTCAGAGGTTGAGCTCGCGGCCAACGCCTGCAAGGACGTGGTGCGCAGCTGCTGTGTGTTCGACAAGGTCAACAACCGCCTGGCGCTGTTTTATATCGGCAAGGCAGACAAGAAAGAAATAACGCAGACGATGCAGCAGAAGATCCCGCGGTTTATGATCCCGACGTTCATGAAGGATCTTCCGGAATTCCCGCTGACCAAGAACGGGAAGATCGACCGGAAGGCCCTGCTGCAGGTGAGCGAGGCGGAAAAAGGAGTGACTTCCAATGTTTGATATGAGTGAACTTGCCGGCGTGATGGGGAACTATCCGACGCCGTTTTACCTGTTTGACCTGGATGCATTTCGTGAGCGCTTCGAGGCGATCCAGCAGATCGTCGGGGACGACGTGACGCTGGTGTATGCCATGAAGGCCAACCCGTTTCTGGTCCATACGGTGACCGGATTCAGCCGGGCGAAATTCGAGGTGTGCTCGCCGGGAGAATTTTCCATATGCGAGCGCGAGCGGGTGCCGATGGCTTCGATTGTCCTGTCCGGCGTTTACAAGGAGCGTGAGGACCTGGAGCATGTGATGGATGCCTGCGGCGGCGTTGGCATGTACACGGTCGAGTCGATCGGACAGTTTCTTCTGTTAAATGACATGGCCGCTGAGCGCAGAATTCAGATCCCGGTGCTGCTGCGTCTGACGGGCGGAAATCAGTTCGGCATCGATGAGGATGCCATCCGCGAGATCGTCAGCCACCGGGATGCGTACCCGAACATCCGCATCTGCGGCATTCAGCAGTACACGGGCACGCAGAAGCGCAAGTTCGAGGACATCGCATCAGAACTCGACAAGCTCGACGAGTTCTGCGACTCGCTGAAAGAGGACTGCGGCTTTACGGTACAGGAGATTGAGTACGGCCCGGGGCTTAAGGTCGAGTATTTCGGCGACGAGGCGTATAAAAACGACCTTTCGGGCTGCCAGATGCTCGCAGACAAGCTTGCGTCCTTTGGCGGGAAATACCACTTCAGCCTGGAGATCGGCCGGTATCTGGCCGCTCTCTGCGGAATGTACGTGACCCGGGTTGTCGACATGAAGGTGAACCGGGACGAGCAGTATCTGATCGTGGACGGCGGCATCAACCACCTGAACTACTACGGGCAGGCCTTCGGCATGCACATGCCGCCGGTGACCTACATCCCGCAGGGCGGTGAGGGCGTGGGCCTGCGCCAGGGAAAGGGCCGCGTCTCCCCGTATGAGAAGCACTTTGAGTGGACGGTGTGCGGCGCGCTCTGCACGACGTCGGACGTGCTGCTCAAGCGCGCTCTGCTTAAAGATCCGCACATAGGAGACACATTGGTCTTCTTTGAGACAGGCGCCTACTCGGTGACCGAGGCGATGTACCTCTTCCTGTCCCGCAAACTTCCGCGCATCCTCGCGTACTCGGCCGGCAGGCTGGAAGTGTACAGAGGCAGCATCGGATCAGACGTGATCAATTCCAGAAAGGGCCTCGTCCGGATGCTGTGAGCGTCCCTTAGCCCGGCGTGAAAGACAGATTCCGCGGACTGACAGAAACGGCGCATATCTTGCTCTTGACGCAGGTACAGGGCCTGTTGTATCGTATGGAAATGAAAAAGTACCGAAAGGTGGTAGGAACTTATGGATGAGATTATTCGTATGCTGGAGGACATCTGCCCGTCTGTGGATATCAAGTCCTGTGACACACTGGTTGACGACGGCGTGCTGGATTCATTTGCCATTGTTTCTCTTGTGGGGGATCTGAATGACAAGTTCGACATTGAGATCACACCGGCGGACATCGTCCCGGAGAACTTCAATTCGGCTGAAGACATCTGGAACATGGTCCAGCGTCTGCAGGATGAATGAAACGGAGCCTGAGGGATGACATTACTGGAAAACTGGCGCAAAGACGCCTATGAGAGCGAAGATCAGGAAGCAAACCGAAAGCTCTGGCAGGATTATTTCGCGCAGGAGAAGGGAATCTATGAGAAGGTCCTCTCCGCGAAAGAGCCGTACCGGGGCACCGTAAAGGAACTGGCAGAAGTCTTTGGTGTTTCTCTGGAGATGATGACCGGATTCCTGGACGGCATCAACGACTCCCTGAAGGAAAAGAACCCGATCGAGACGATGGACGAGAATACGGCCGTCTCCCTGGACTATGACGCGGAGAAGCTGTATTACAACATGGTCGCCTGCAAGGCAAGCTGGCTCTATGAGCTGCCGCAGTGGGACGGACTGATCGACGAGAAGCGCCGCAAGGAGCTGTATCTGAAGCAGAAGAAGTCCGGGACCATCGTGAAGCCGAAGAAGATCGGGCGCAACGATCCGTGTCCGTGCGGCAGCGGCAAGAAGTACAAGAACTGCTGCGGAAGACCGGGCCTTCGCAAGTACGACGTCTGATATAGAGAATAGAGATTCTTCACTCCCATGCGCTTTTGCCGTGCATGGGAGTTTTGTGTTATCATGACTGGAAACGGAAAAGGAGAAGTTTCATTGAAAAGCTACACCGGATTTGCAGAGGTCTATGACGCGTTCATGGACAACATTCCGTATGATGACTGGGCAAAGTATCTGATCGCGCTCATGAAGCTCTACCGCGTCCCGACGGGCGGGCAGGTCGTGGACCTGGGCTGCGGCACGGGCAATGTGACGGAGCGCCTGGCAAAGGCCGGATACAGCTGCATCGGCATCGACCTTTCGGTTGACATGCTCACGATCGCGGAGAACAAGCGCCTGCGCGATGACCTGCCGATCCTCTACAGTCAGCAGGACATGCGTTCCTTTGCCATACCGGAGCCGGCGGACTGCCTGGTATCGCTGGCGGACGCCATGAACTATCTGCTGACGGACAAGGACCTTAAGGCTGCGCTCACGGCGGCGCGCGAAGCGCTTAAGGACGACGGCGTTTTCATCTTTGATCTGAAGACGATTCATTTCTTCCAGGACGTCCTGGCGGACCACGTGTACGCGGAAAACCGCGAGGATTCGGCTTATATCTGGGAGAATTTCTATTACGACGAGACGCACAACAACGAGTATGACCTGTCCATCTTCGTGAAGGACATGGACGGGCTGTTCACGCGCTTTGAGGAGACACACGTCCAGCACGGCTTCACGACGGATGAGGTGACGCGCGTGGCGGTAAGCTGCGGCTTCAAGGTTGAAGCGTTTTACGATGCGCTTACCTATGAGCGGCCGAAGAAGGATTCCGAGCGCATCTATGTTGTCCTGAGAAAGAAAGGATAAAAGGAGTATGGAAGATACAATTGTCCGCGCCATCGCGGCCGGCGGGTACGTGCGGGCCTTCGCCTGCCGCACGACGCAGACGGTCGAGGAGGCGCGCAGACTTCACAACATGAGCCCGGTGGTCACGGTTGCCATGGGACGGCTGCTCACGGGCGGCGTCATGATGGGCTCCATGATGAAAAATGATAACGACCGCCTGACGATCCGGATCCAGTCGCAGGGGCCGATTGAGATGATGCTGGTGACGGCGGACGCAGCGGGCCATGTGAAGGGATTCGCGAAGAACCCGCAGGTCATCGTCCCCAATAAAAACGGGCACCTGGACGTCGCCGGCGCGGTGGGGCTGGGCGTCTTAAGCGTCATCAAGGACACGGGCCTCAGGGAACCGTATGTCGGCGACACGATCCTCGTCACCAGTGAGATCGGGGACGACCTGACCAACTACTTCGCGGAGAGCGAGCAGGTTCCGTCGTCGGTGGGGCTGGGCGTGCGCATGAACAGAGACGCGACGGTTGAGGCCGCCGGCGGCTTCATTGTGCAGCTCATGCCGGGGGCAACGGAAGAACTGACGCTGCGCCTGGAAAACCGCCTGCGCACGATGCCGCAGATCACGGACCTCCTTGAACAGGGAAAGACGCCGGAGGATATCCTGCAGAATATTCTGGGCCCGGAGGGGCTGGAGATTCTGGACAGGATGCCGGCGTCCTGGTACTGCGGCTGCTCCAGAGGCCGCATGCGAAGCGGTCTCATCAGCCTCGGGAAAAAGGAACTGCAGAGCATGATTGATGACGGAAAGCCGATCGAGGTGAACTGCCAGTTCTGCGGGAAGAGCTATACATTCCCGGTGACAGAGCTTGAGGCGATGAAGCAGGAAGCCGTTAAACAGTAAGCGTGGGAAACAGGAGAGTCCATGAAAAGTAATATTGTTCTGATCGGGATGCCGGGGGTCGGAAAGTCTACACTCGGGGTTGTGCTGGCCAAGCAGCTGGGATATGATTTTGTGGACACGGATCTCATCATCCAGCACAAATACGGCAGGACGCTGCAGGAACTGATAGAGAAGCGCGGCGACGAAGGGTTCATCGAACTGGAAAATCACGAGCTGTCAGAGATTGTCTGTGAGCACACGGTCATTGCGACCGGCGGCAGCGCGGTCTACGGGGCGGACGCGATGAAACATCTCGCGCAGATCGGGACGATCATATATCTGGACGCACCCGAGCAGGAGCTGGAGGACCGTCTGGGCGACCTGGACGCGCGCGGCGTCGTCAGGAACGGCAAGGAGACCGTCCGGGAGATCTTTGAGGAGAGGCTTTATCTGTACATGCACTATGCGCAGATCACAATCCAGCTGACGGGCAAGACACTGCGCACCGCGGTGGACGACACTGTGCGGCTGCTGAAGAGCCAGGGGCTTGTTCTTCCGGCGAAAGAGCCGGGAGAGGCTGAAGCATAAAACAGGGGAGGAAACTATGGAAACGGAAAAGAAAGAGGCCAGAAATTTCATCGAGCAGTTCATCGATGAAGATATCCGGGAGGGTCACATGAAGACCGTCCGCACCCGGTTTCCCCCGGAGCCGAACGGCTACCTGCATATCGGGCACGCCAAGTCGATCCTGCTGAATTACGGTATCGCGCAGGAATATCACGGCGGCTTCAACCTGCGTTTTGACGACACCAATCCCACGAAGGAAAAATGGGAGTTCGTGGAGTCCATCGAGCGGGATGTCGCATGGCTCGGCGCGAAGTGGGACGGAGACGTGAAGTTCGCCTCCGATTACTTCCAGCAGATGTACGAGGGCGCTCTGAAGCTCATCAAAAAAGGGAAAGCATTTGTCGACGATCAGAGCGCGGAGGAGATCCGCAGCACCCGCGGGACACTGAAGGAGCCGGGCGTGAACAGTCCGTGGCGGGACCGCTCCGTGGAGGAGAATCTGCGGCTCTTTGAGGAGATGAAGGCCGGAAAGTACGCGGACGGCGAGAAGGTTCTGCGCGCAAAGATTGACATGGCGTCTCCGAACATCAACATGCGCGACCCGGTCATCTACCGCATCGCGCACATCCCGCACCAGCGCACGGGTGACACCTGGTGCATCTACCCGATGTACGACTTCGCGCATCCGATCGAGGACGCGGTCGAGGGCGTGTCCCACTCCCTGTGCACGCTGGAGTTTGAGGACCACAGACCGCTGTACAACTGGGTCGTGAGAGAGCTGGAATATGAGAATCCGCCGAGACAGATCGAATTCTCCAAACTCTACCTGGAAAATGTCGTGACCGGCAAGCGCTACATCAAGAAGCTCGTCGAGAACGGCATCGTGGACGGATGGGATGACCCGCGTCTGGTTTCGATCGCGGGCCTTCGCCGCCGCGGCTACACACCGGATGCAATCCGGATGTTCATCGATCTGGTTGGCATCACAAAATCGCAGGGCGCCGTGGAGTACCCGCAGCTGGAGTACTGCATCCGTGAGGACCTCAAGCCGAAGGCCCCGCGCGCGATGGCGGTTCTGCACCCGGTGAAGCTCGTGATTGACAACTATCCGGAAGGGCAGACGGAGTGGCTCGAGGTTGCAAACAACCAGGAGAATCCGGCGCTCGGCAGCCGCAAGGTTCCGTTCACAAGGGAGCTTTACGTGGAGGCCGAGGACTTCATGGAAGAGCCGGTGAAGAAGTATTTCCGCCTGTTCCCGGGCAATGAAGTGCGCCTGATGAACGCGTATTTTGTGAAGTGCACCGGCTGTGAGAAGGACGCGGACGGAAACGTGACGATTATCCACGCGACCTATGATCCCGAGACCCGCGGCGGCGAGTGCGCCACCCGCAAGGTTAAGGGCACGATCCACTGGGTGTCTGCAGAACACGGGCAGCGTGCGACGGTGCGGCTCTACGAGAACATCGTGGATGAGAGCAAGGGCGTGTACAACGAGGAGACCGGCGAGGTCAACGTCAATCCGCACTCGCTGACCGTCATTCCGGACGCTGTTCTCGAGCCGTCTCTCATGGAGGCTAAGCCGGAGGATCACTTCCAGTTCGTGAGAAATGGCTATTTCGTGGCGGACTTAAAGGACAGCCGCCCCGGTGCGCCCGTCTTTAATCAGACGGTGGGCCTGAAGTCTTCCTTCAAACTGCCGAAGAAATGACGGCGGAGGTGACATATGTATTATATCGGAATCGATCTGGGAACCTCGGCCGTCAAGCTCCTTCTGATGGACGAAAAAGGGGAAATCCGCAAAATCGTCTCGCGGGAGTACCCGCTGTCCTTTCCGCATCCCGGCTGGTCGGAGCAGAATCCTAAGGACTGGTACGAAAAGACGCTTGACGGTCTTGAAGAACTGCTGACAGATACCGACAGAAGCCTGGTCCGCGGCATATCGTTCGGGGGCCAGATGCACGGGCTCGTGATGCTGGACGCCTCAGACCGGGTGATCCGGCCGGCGATCCTCTGGAACGACGGGCGCTCCCAGAAGCAGGTGGAGTATCTCAACGACACCATCGGGCGTGAAGTTCTCTCCGGATATACGGGCAACATCGCCTTTGCCGGCTTCACGGCTCCCAAGATCCTCTGGGTGCGCGAGAACGAGCCGGAGAATTTCGCCAGGATCGCGAAGATCATGCTGCCGAAGGATTATCTGTCGTACCGGTTTTCGGGAACATTTGCCACGGATTATTCCGACGCCTCGGGGACGCTTCTTCTGGACGTGCAGCACAAAAAATGGTCGGAGGAAATGTGCGGGATCTGCGGGATTTCGACGGCGCAGCTCCCGAGACTCTGTGAGTCCTTTGAAAAAACGGGGACGCTTAAGACGGAGATCGCGAAGAAACTCGGCCTTTCGGATACAGTCATCATCGCGGCCGGCGCGGGGGACAACGCGGCAGCGGCCGTCGGCACGGGAACGGTCGGAGCGGGCCGCTGCACGCTGTCGCTGGGAACCTCCGGCACGATTTTCATCTCGTCGGACCGCTTCCGCGCAGACCCGAATAACGCGCTGCACTCGTTTGCGCACGCGGACGGGAAGTTCCACCTGATGGGCTGCATGCTGTCCGCCGCATCCTGCAACAAGTGGTGGATGGACGAAATCCTGAAAACGCAGGACTACGGGCGCGAGCAGGCGGCGATACAAAATATCGGCAGGAACCACGTGTATTTTCTGCCGTATCTGATGGGCGAGCGCTCGCCGCTCAACGACCCGAAGGCCCGCGCGACCTTCACCGGCATCACGATGGACACCACCCGCGCGGACATGACGCAGGCGGTTCTGGAGGGTGTCGCGTTTGCATTCCGGGACATGTTTGAAGTCGTGAAGTCGCTGGGAATCCACCCGAAGAGCGCGGTCATCTGCGGAGGCGGCGCGAAGAGTTCCCTCTGGCGCACTATCATGGCCAATGTTCTGAATCTCTCCGTGCAGATCCCGGCAAATGAGCAGGGACCGGGCATGGGAGCGGCGATGCTTGCGATGGTCGCGGACGGAGTGTACGAAAGCGCGGAGGCAGCGGCGGAGGCGATCGTAAAAGTGAAGTCGCAGGAAGATCCGGACCCGGAGCTTGCCGGTCTTTACGAAAAGCGCTACAGGGAGTTTAAGACTCTTTATCCGGCGCTGAAAGGCGTTTTCGCCGGAATGGCAGACTGAGCCCGAGAGCCGGAGACGGCTGAATTTCTGATTGACACCTTTACCTGCCTATGCTATTTTATTGCTATGGGTAAAAAATTGCCCGTGAGAATTAGGAGGTACTTTCTAATGGAAGGCACAGTAAAGTGGTTCAATGCTCAGAAGGGCTTTGGCTTCATCACACCGGATGACAGTTCTGTAAGCGGCAAGGGCGGCGATGTATTCGTTCATTACAGCGGCATCCTCAGCGATGGATTCAAGTCTCTTGACGAAGGCCAGAGAGTGACATTCGACGTTGAGCAGGGCGAGAAGGGTCCGCAGGCAGTCAATGTCAAGGTCGTAAAAGGCTGATCATCATAATTCAGGATACAATTGAACCTCTATCAGTATTGATATAGATTTTTGTAAGCCGAAAGATTATGGAAAGACTGCCCTGTCACAGACAGGGCAGTCTTTTTGGTTCCCACCAAAAAAACCACGTGCTATGCGCGTGGTTCCGAGACCGG
>CAIFEV010000008.1 GCA_903789615.1 uncultured Lachnospiraceae bacterium
GCACAGCCGAATTCCGGACTGTCAAAGTTCATAAACGCCTATAAGTCCGCAAGCAGCCGCCTCATTAAAAAGGAATTTCCTGCCATCAGAAAATCTCTCTGGGAAGAAATGTTCTGGTCAAAACCTTCTGCCTGCTGACGACAGGCGGCGTAACCGTGGACATTATGAAACAATATATCCAGTCGCAGGGGCAGAAACATGAATAAAGCTTATAAATACCGTATCTACCCGACAAAAGAACAGCGGACGCTTCTTGCAAAAACATTCGGATGCTGTCGTTTCGTCTACAATCAGGCGCTCGACTGGCGTGTCACGGCATACCGTGCCGATGGAACATCGATTTCATATGCTGACACGGCGAAAGCGGTCACCCAGATGAAAAACAACCCTGATACTGCATGGCTTAAAGAAGTCGATTCTGTTGCATTACAGCAGGCACTTCGAAATCTCGATGCCGCGTTCAAAAACTTCTGGAACAATAAGAACACCGGGTTCCCGAAGTATAAGTCAAAGCACCGGAGCCGGAGTTCATACACCATCCCCGTAACCAATCATAACGTCATGGTCTTTGACATGGCGGTCAGGCTTCCGAAGCTCGGTTACGTCAAAGCGGAAATTCACCGTGCGGCACCGTCTGACTGGAAGCTGAAATCCGCTACGGTTTCACAAGACAGTGACGGGCGTTACTATGCTTCCATCCTGTATGAATACGAAAAGGCAATCCGCCCTGTAGAAGTAGACCCGGACAAAACGCTTGGACTCGATTATAAGTCGGATGGTCTGTATGTAGATTCCAACGGGGACTGTGCAGAGATGTCGCACTACTACCGCAAATCGCAAAAACAGCTTGCAAAAGCGCAGCGGATTCTTTCCCGTCTGAAAGGCTCTAAAAAAGGAGAACCAAAATCCCACAACTGGGAGAAACAACATCTCAAGGTCAATCGTATTTACGCCCATGTCAAAAATCAGCGGAAGGACTTTCTGCAAAAACGGTCTGCTGAGATAGCCAATCAGTATGATCTCGTTGCCGTTGAAGACCTTTCTCTGAAAGAAATCTCCGCCAGGCATAAAGACAGACATCAGAAGCTTCGTCTCGGCAGGGCTGCTAACGACAACGGCTACGGGATGTTCGTAAACATGCTGACTTACAAACTTGCCGACCGCGGCAAGTGGCTCGTTAAAGTCGATAAGTTCTACCCGTCCAGTCAGTTATGCCAGTGCGGATATCAGAATCCGATTACCAAAGATCTCAGTGTCCGTACAATCACCTGCCCTGTATGCGGAAGGACCTATGACCGCGACATCAATGCCGCAATCAACCTTAAAAAAGAAGGCTATCGCTTATACAAATCTGCATAAGCAATAGCCCATTCACAGATAGGACGGGAACCGTCCGAATCCAAACGCCTGTGGACACCGCATAAGACGGAAAGGAATCCTTCGGGATTAGCCAGCGCGATGGTGGTTGAAGCAGGAAGCTCCCACCTCTAAGCCGTCAGGCGTAGGTGGGAGTAGTTCACATTCTTTCGGGTTGGCGGTCGCGAAAAAGCTGTCCGGGATTGTCCCAAAACGTTTTCGCGCAAAAAGGCACGCCCTTTCCCTCTGTGTCATGCCGGTCTCCTTTCTGCCATGACCGCTCCCCTTCTGAATCCGTCTGGTGTAAGCAGAGTCGATGCTTTCAGGCCGCGTAATGTGCAATCGCCTGTGTTATTCATCCTGGCTGCGGAAAATAACATCGTTGTCACTCATAGAATCTATGATGGCCAGGGAGTGGAGATTTACACCGCTTGCGCGAAGTTTGCTGCCGCCGTCCTGGAATCCTTTTTCAATACAGATACCGACTCCTTCGAGAGTCGCGCCGGCTTCTCCGATTAATTCAATCAGGCCGTTGACGGCGCATCCGTTGGCGAGGAAGTCGTCTATGATGAGAACATGGTCGTTTGGGGTGAGGTATTTTTTGGATACAATGACATCGTATACCCGGTTGTGTGTGAAAGACTGGATCTTTGTCGAATAGAGACTTCCATCAAGGTTAATGCTGTATGATTTTTTGGCGAAAACCACGGGTACATGGAAGTACTGCGCCGTGATGCACGCGATACCGATCCCGGATGCCTCGATGGTGAGGATCTTGTTGATGGGCCTGTCGCTGAAAAGTCTCTTGAATTCTTTACCCATTTCATTGATAAAATCAATGTCCATCTGGTGATTCAGAAAGCTGTCTACTTTCAGAATATTTCCGGGACGCACCTGTCCCTCCCGACGGATTTTTTCTTCCAGCTCTTTCATGAAGCCCCTCTCTAAAATGCATATGCATTAAACGGATACTGTGCAGACCCTGCCGGATCACAGGGCTTTGTGTGATTATAGCACACAACCGGGAGCCTGCTTGAGAGACCAGGCCAACGCGGGAAAGCCTGATTTCGCGTTCAGCGGCCTGACGGCGGATTCTCCTCCATCATGAGCCCGATGTATAAAATGACGGCATCGCGGAAACGGCGCGGATTGTAGCCGGTAAGGGTGTGAATTTTATCGAGATTGTACTGCAGAGTGTTCTTGTGGATGAACAAGGCCTCTGCTGTTTTTTTCAGTGACATGTCTTTGGAAAAGTATTCCCGCAGAAGATGCTTTTCTTTGCCGGACAGAGCGGAGATGGTTTTGCCTATATAGTTCTGTGCATTTTTCTCCGAGAGGCTGCCAAGCAGGATTTCAATGTCCAGAGCGTCATATTCCCTGTAACTGCCCTGAGCAGACGAAAGAGCCAGCAGGGCGTTGTTATAAGAAATATTCTGGCGGCGCAGTGTTTCCCGGGATCCTATGGCAATGGACATATACCCTGGGAAAGCTTCAGCGAGATCCCGGTATACCCGGGAGTTTACGTTCCAAAGCTTGTCTGGGAGAATCTGAATATAGCGGTCCGGGTAGAGAAAGGTGTAGAAACCGCCGCCTTCGCTCAGACACTGCCGGATTTTTTGCCCGGCGGCACCATGACAGGCGGGGGCATACCCGCCGTCAAGGCAGATCACGACGGTCCGGTACGGCGCAGTCTCCGGCAGATGATGCTCTTTCAGGAATGCGCTTAGAAACGGCTGACTGATTCGGCTGCCTTCTGTCAGGGAGCGGATCACATAGCCTGTCCGGGCTTCCCGGTCACGCTGTGCGCTGTCAAACTCCTGTTCCCGCAGGATGAGATATGTGATCTGCCGGGCGAGATTCGCGTATTTGCGCACATCTTCCGGTTCCCCGGTTATGCCTATCACGGCAATGGTCTCGCCGTGATAGGAAAACGGCATGTTGACACCTGTTCTGCTGCCGGGGAAGCTCTCATTTCCCGAAACTTCCAGCGTCTGCCCCGTGCGGGCAGCCCTGGCCCCGATCTCATGAAATTCCCCTGTGCGGTCCGGGTCTGTGCTGGCGAGGATGATGCCGTCCGGCCGGATGAAGTTGATGTCATAACCGCAGACCTCTTTCACTGTGTCCGCGATCTGCTGTGCGGTGCTCTTTGAAATCTGAACTGCCATTTGTTTCTCCTGCTGCATGCCGTATGATATCATCAGCCTGAAGAGGCACTGAAATCATATGGTTACTGTACCATAAAATCATGAAAAATATCGGTGATAATCATTATATAAAACATATCATCCGGCTCCGGAATTTCGTATGGTATGAGTACAGAGACAGACAGAAGCGGAGCGGGTGGCGCCGGTGCGCCGCCGGCAGGTATTCTGGCAGGAGGACTGCGTTATGAAAGTTGTGACAGCTGTTGATTCCTTTAAGGGAAGCCTGAGCTCTCTTGAGGCCGGTGAGGCGGTGCGGGAGGGAATCCTCGCGGTGTATCCGGACGCGGAGGTGCTGGTCCGGCCGCTGGCGGACGGCGGAGAGGGGACGGCGCAGGCGCTCACCCTGGGAATGAGAGGAAAGATGCAGAGCGTGCGCGTGACAGGGCCGCTTGGGGATGTGGCTGACGCGTCGTACGGAATTCTCAGAGACGGAAGAACCGCGGTCGTGGAGATGTCCGCGGCGGCCGGAATCACGATGGTGCCGGAAGAGAAGCGAAACCCGATGCATACGACGACGTATGGTGTCGGTGAAATCCTGCGCGATGCGATAAAAAAGGGATGCCGGGAATTCGTGGTCGGGATCGGCGGGAGCGCCACCAATGACGGCGGCATCGGGATGCTGCAGGCACTGGGGTACGGTTTCCTGGATGAGAATGGACAGCAGGTTCCTTTCGGAGCGGAAGGACTGCGCAGGCTGAAAAGCATCACGGATGACGGTGTTCTTCCGGAGCTTTCCGAATGCCATTTCCGCGTGGCCTGTGACGTGACGAATCCGCTGTGCGGTAAGAGCGGCTGTTCGGCTGTTTTCGGGCCGCAGAAGGGTGCCACCCCGGAGATGATCCGGCAGATGGACGGATGGCTTTCGGCGTATGCGCAGATGAGCCGTAACATAAATCCAGCAGCAGACGAGACATACCCGGGGACGGGAGCTGCCGGCGGTCTCGGCTTTGCGTTTCTCACCTTCACCAATGCCGCGCTGGAATCCGGCGTGCGCATTGTGCTGGAGGAGACACACCTGGAGGAGTATATCCGGGATGCCGATGTTGTGGTGACCGGTGAAGGCCGGCTGGATGGCCAGACGGTGATGGGCAAGGCCCCGATCGGCGTGGCGAGGCTTGCCAAGAAATACGGGAAACCGGTCATCGCGTTTTCGGGCAGCGTCACTCCGGATGCAAAGGCCTGCAATGAGCACGGGATTGACGCGTACTTTCCGATCCTGAGAAGCGTTGTGACGCTTCCGGAAGCCATGGATGCGCGAAATGCGAAACAGAATATGGCGGACACGGCACAGCAGGTGTTCCGCCTGTACAGGGCAGCGGGCGGGCCCATTTGAAACGCCTGTTTTTTGATAATATTTTAAAAAACAGGGAACCATTTGCCTTTGTTCGCTGTATTACGGGTGAAAGTACTTTCGTTATGTGAGGGAGCACAGGATACCATGAGACGGCCGGTGGAAGAACTGGTGGAAAAATACAGGGATTCCGTCTTCCGAGCTGCTTTAAGCGTCAGCCGGAACCCGGAGGATGCCGAGGACGCGGTGCAGGATACGTTTATTCAGTATATGAACTCGAAGCGTCAGTTTGAGAGCGAAGAGCATATCCGGGCATGGCTTTTGCGCGTGGCAATCAACAAATCCAAAAATATCATGACCAGTTTCTGGAACCGGAACCGGGTGGCATTTGAAGACTACATGGAGAACACGCAATTCCAGGAGCCGGAGGACAGAAGTCTGGCGGAGGCTGTATTCTCGCTGACCGAAAAGTACAGAGTTGTCATGTATCTGTATTATTACGAGGAGTATCCGGTGCGCGAAATAGCGGAAATTCTTCATATTTCCGAGGGAACCGTGAAGAGCAGGCTCGCGAGAGGCAGAAAAGCTCTCCGGGATATTCTGAAGGAGGCGTGGGACATTGACGAATAGGGAAAAATACAGGCGGGCGTTCTCTTCCCTGCGCATGCCGGAGGGGTATTCTGTCAGCCTGCGGCAGAGAAGACGGGACCAAAAGAAGAGGCTGAAGCTGGCAGCGGCAGCTGCCTGCGCCATGCTGGCACTGTGCGCCGGCGGGGTATCCGTGTACGCAGCGGATCTCGGCGGTGTGCAGAGAACTGTTCAGGTCTGGTTTCACGGTGACCAGACAAGTGCGCTCATCACGATCGGAGACGAAGACGGGGCAACCGGCTACAGCCTGCAGGATGCGGAAGGCCGGACGATTCAGGGCGGCGGCGGAGTTGCCATGGAAGGTGACGGCAGTGACAGGCCTCTGACGGAATCAGAAATGCAGGAATATCTGAATTATCCCGAAAAGATCACCGGGGACGGCCGCATATATCTGCTCTACAAAGATCAGAGAATCGACATCACGGACCTGTTTGATGCGGACGGTCTGTGCTTTCTCACCGTCAGCAGCGGCAGCGAAACTCTGTATGTGACGGTCACCCGGAATGCCGGGCTGTCTGCCAGCACAAAGCGGTATGTTCAGAAAAAGGAACTTCCGGAGGAGTGGTTCCGGTAGAGAGCGGATTCTCTGTTTTGCCACCCTCCGCGCTTACTGCCTCTCAAACACCGGCATCCCATCGAGCGGTGCCGCCGTGCGGAGGGTTCTTCCGCCCTCGATGACACTGCCGTCTCTTGTGTCCTTCCAGGTACCTGCCGGCAGGTAGACCTCCCGCTCCCGCTCTCCCAGGTGAAAGATCGGAGCGACCAGGTACTTTGCCCCGAACATGTACTGATCCTGGAGCTCCCAGCACTTCTGGTCCTCCGGGAACTCGTAGAACATCGCCCGGATGAGGGGAGAGCCGTTCTCCGACGCCTCCCGGTAGAGATCTCTGATGTAGTCGTGCAGGCTGATCCGGATGTCGTAGTACTTCTTCAGGATCCGGTACACGTCCTCACCGTAGCTCCAGAGCTCATTAGGCTGACCGGTGTGGAGATACCCGCCGCCGAAGTCCCGGCTGTCCAGGGGCGGAATCGTGTAGGGGCCCCGGTCCCCGTGCATCCGAAGGACCGCCGTGTAGACCGCAAACTCATACCATCGCACGAGGAGCTCACGGAACGCTGGGTCCTCCACATCGTCCGTCATAAAGCCGCCGATGTCCGTCGTCCACCAGGGGATGCCCGCAAGGCCAATGTTCAGGCCGCACTGGAGCTGGTCGTAGAAGGCCTCAAAGGTGCTGGGCACATCGCCGCTCCAGATGACGTTCCCGTACTTCTGGCTCCCCGCCCAGCCGCAGCGCAGGAGGTTCACCACCGTCCCGTCCCCCAGGTCCTTCATCCTGTCGTAGAAGACGCGGCTGTAGAGCTGGGGATAGAGGTTCGAGACCGACAGGGCGGGACCCGCTGTATAGCGGTAGTGGTCGAAGTCATAGACCCCCAGGTCCGGCTCGGAGTTGTCCAGCCAGAAGCCGTCGATGCCCAGGTCGTAGTAGTTCTTTTTGCAGACGTTCCAGACATACTCCCGTGCCTTCGGATTGAAGACGTCGATCTCCACGCAGTCACCCTGGTAGTCATAGGTCTGCAGGGCGCCGCGCTCGGTCTGCATGAGCAGCCCCTGGTCCAGCATGGGGCCGAAGTTCTCAGACCTGCGATCCACTGAGGGCCAGACGGAGACGATGACCCTGATGCCCATCGCATGGAGCTCCTCCACCATCGCCTTCGGATCCGGCCAGTAGGTCCTGTCAAACTTCCAGTCGCCCTGGACCGTCCAGTGGAAGAAGTCGATCACGATCTGATCGATGCGGATTCCCGCCTTTTGGTAGGCCCTTGCGACCTCCAGCACCTCCTCCTGGGTCCGGTAGCGGAGCTTGCACTGCCACAGGCCCATCCGGTCCTCGGGGAACATGGGTGCCCTGCCGGTGACGCCGGTGTAGTTCTCCAAAATCTCCTTCGGGTTCTCTCCCGCGGTGATCCAGTAGTCCATCTGGCGGGTGGACTCGGCGGTCCACCCGGTGACGGCCTTGCCGAAGGTGACCTCCCCCACCGCCGGGTTGTTCCACAGCATGCCGTATCCCAGGCTCGAGACGAGGAAGGGCACTGTGATCTGGGAGTTTCTCTGGCAGAGCTCCAGCTGGCAGCCCTTCAGGTCCATGTACTTCTGCTGGTACTGGCCCATGCCGAAGATCTTCTCGCCGTCATTTCCCTCAAAGCGGACCTCCAGGCGGTACTCTGTCCCCCCGAGAATCCCCTTCCAGGTGCGGTTCACCACCTTCAGGCACCGGGATTCCCGGGAGATGGTGCCGTCATAGCTGCGGTAGTACTCCCTAAGGATCTTCTCACCCTTCCTGTAAAATGTGATCACGCCCGCATCGTTCACCGTGGCGGAGAGATTCCCGTTGGTGATCCTGGCCTCCGTGCGCCCGCGCATCCCGCCCCAGGGGGAGGGCTCCTCGTACTCCCGAACCGCCACCTCTGCCGGCGTCCTGTCTGCAGGCTCCGTCAGCGCCCAGTCTGTATCCTGTATGGCGGCCAGCTTCGTCGCCCGGATCCGCAGGGAATTCTTCCCCCAGCTCTCGATCCGGAGCCGCTCTCCCTCCCTTGCCGCCTCCAGCACACCGTTCCGATTGAAAAACTGCATATGTCCTCCTTACGGATTTCCTCCTGATTGTTGTTCTTGCCTTCCCCGGGCGGTTTCCTCAGGCTTTCTTTTCTCTGTCCTTTTCTGCGGTCTGCTTCGGGAGAAAGCTCATCGAAAGCGCCATCGGGGATGCGATTCAGCGAAAGTACATCACCCCGGAGGCGGAGAGAACCCTGCGCTTTCCCCGTCTGCATATTCAAGGGAGCATCCCCTCTGTGCGCCCGGAGCTGATGTGGGATTCTTCTATGGCTGAGAACGGGATTCTGAGCCTGGCAATATGATCGGGCACCAGCCCGGGGCATACACGGACTGCAATCACGGTCAGGGCGCTGGACCGCGGTGAAACCTCTCAGATCCTGACAGAGTGCGTGTCATCTGCCGGGAATCGCCATTTATACTATACGTACGGCGTCTGCCGGCTCTACTTCCAGACCCATTCCTGCAGATGGGAAAAGAATGCACGGAATCTTGAGAACTCCTGCTTTCTGCAGACAAGATAATACGTCACACTTGCCTCGGGGTCACTCAGAGGAATTATCTTGCGGCTGCTGTTGTCCCGGTGCTCGAACATGTCGAACTGGTTCGAAAAGAAGGTTGGAAGAGCGGAGGCATTTTCGATTTCCGTAAAGGTGTCCCGGCTGTCCTGCAGCAGAAGATGCGGGTGCGGGATTTTCCGGAGAGTCAGTTCATACCAGAACCCGACCTTGGAGTACTGCAGCATGGGGACCCCGTCCAGATCCGCGAAGGAAATGGTGTCGGTTGAGATGGTCATTTCCGTAAACATCTGCTGCAGGTGGGGTGTAAGCATGTTCGGCGGCGAGCTTCCCGTTGTTATTTAAAAACATGCGGTTTTTCTGCCGCTCAAATAGGGAGACTCCGAGTTCTTCTTCGATTTTTTTTCATGGATCTGGTCAGGGCCGGCTGGGAGATGTGAAGCTCTTCCGCTGCGGCAGAGAGCGTTCCGAGCCTTGCGAAGGCGTCCAGCTGTTCCAGAAGATAGATTTCGATCATGGCATTCTCCGCTTTTTCCATGCGATACAGGTCGACCGGATCTTCTGACACGACTATAACATTCACTGATACCGCGGGCAAGAATCAACATGGCCAAGTGGACATGTATTTCTTCTGCCAGTGATTTTCAGGCGTATGGGGAGCGCACTGAGAAATATATTCCTGCAGGAGAGGTGCTTGTAAAGCAATGATATAGGTATTATCAATACCAGACCCTTGATTTTTCATATTGGCTGTCTCTGCCTTCCCGATGCTATACTCCTCGCCATACAGAAAAGAAAAAGTATGGAGAAGGGGAGAAAAGATGGAGATGCATATTGAGAGCCGATGTATTCACCTTGAGGGAGACCGGGCGGAAACGCGTTTCGGGGCCGTGAGTTTCCCGATTTATCAGACGGCGACGTTCGCACATCCGGGGCCCGGGCAGAGCACGGGGTATGACTACACGCGGATGCAGAATCCGACGCGGGAGCACCTGGAAAGAGTTGTAGCAGCACTGGAAAAGGGGAGCGACTGCATCGCCTTTTCGTCGGGAATGGCTGCTATCGCGGCGGTGATGGAACTGTTCGGGCCGGGAGATCATCTGATCGCGGACGCCGATCTGTACGGCGGGACGGTGCGCCTGTTTGACAGCATCAGCCGCAAAAACGGCGTGGACGTCACGTACGCCGACTGCAGCCGGTGCGATATGGAGGAACTCATCCGGGAAAACACCCGCGCGATCTATCTGGAGACGCCGACCAATCCCATGATGCACGTGACCGATCTGGCAGCCATGGCGGATGTGGCCAAAGCACATAATCTGCTCCTCATCGTGGACAACACATTCCTTTCTCCGTATCTTCAGAATCCGCTCGTACTCGGCGCGGATATCGTCGTGCACAGCGGCACGAAGTATCTGGCCGGCCACAACGACACCATCGCGGGATTTGCCGTTGTGAAAGATGAGGAGCTGAGCCGCCGGCTGCGGTACCTGTTTAAGACGACTGGGGCCGGGCTTTCCCCATTTGACAGCTGGCTGGTACTGAGGGGTATTCAGACGCTGGCGGTGCGCATGGACCGCGCGCAGGAAAATGCGGTTCGCCTTGCCCGGTGGCTTCTTGAGCAGAAATGTGTGACCCGGGTGCTGTATCCGGGACTTGAGACACATCCCGGCTACGCGGTTATGAAGAAGCAGGCGAGAGGTTTTGGCGCGATGCTCACCTTTGAAGTACAGGACCGGGAGACGGCGCTCCGTCTTCTGGAAAGGGTGCGGCTGATCCGGTTTGCCGAGAGCCTCGGTGGAACCGAGACGCTGCTGACGTACCCAATCACGCAGACGCATGCGGACGTCCCGAAGGATGTCCTCGCCGCAAACGGCATCACTGACCGGACGCTCCGCCTGTCCGTCGGGCTTGAGAATTTTGAGGATCTGCGCGTTGATCTTCAGGAGGCGCTGTATGGCTGAGCGGAATCTGCAGTTTGATGAGGTCATCCCCCGGCGCGGGACGGCCTGCCTGAAGTACGACTTCGCCGTGCGGCGCGGATATCCGGCGGACGTCCTGCCGCTCTGGGTGGCCGATATGGATTTCCGGATTTCCTCGTATATTCAGGATGCCCTCCGGCTCCAGGTGGAACACGGAATTTACGGCTACACGGACACGCTGGAGGATTACGCGCAGGCAGTCGACGGCTGGACCCGGAAGCACTACGGGTACGGCGTGCTGGAAGAGGAGATTGTCAAGACACCGGGTGTCGTGCCGGCCATCGGCCTGGCGATTCATGCATTTACCCGGCCGGGTGATGCGGTGCTTATCCAGCATCCGGTCTACTATCCGTTCAGCAGTGTCGTGAAGGACAGCGGCCGAAAGATCATCAGCAGCGATCTTGTCTATGACCGGCAGACGGGGACGTACCGGGCGGATTTTGAGGATTTCGAGAAGAAAATTCTGGAAAATGACGTAAAACTCTTCCTGCTCTGCAATCCGCACAATCCCGTCGGAAAGGCATGGAGCCGGGAAGACCTGGCCGAAATGGGAGAAATCTGCAGAAGGCACGGCGTGCTGGTTTTCAGCGACGAGATTCACGCGGATTTTGTCTGGAAAGGCAGACATCAGGCGTTTCTTGCAGTTGTTCCTGGCGCTGAGGGGTTCTGCGTGACGGCGACGTCCCCGTGCAAGACGTTTAACTTGGCGGGGCTTCAGGTTTCCAATATCATCATCAAAAATGAACAGCTTAAGAACTGTTTTCAGAAGGCTCTGGACGCCGCCGGCTACAGTCAGCTGGGCGCTCCCGGCATCACAGCCTGCAAGGCGGCGTATCAGCACGGAGAAGAGTGGTACGAGGCGGTCCGGAACTATATCTGCGGCAATCTGGAATTCATGGACTCCTTTCTGAAAGAAAACATTCCGCAGCTTAAAATGATCCGTCCGGAGGCGACATATCTGGCCTGGGTGGACTGCAGCGGACTGGGACTTTCAGCCCGGGAGCTGGACGAGAGAATCGTAAAAGAAGCGCGGCTGTGGCTGGACAGCGGGCGCATCTTCGGAAAGACGGGCAGCGGGTTTGAGCGCTTTAATGTGGCCTGCCCGAGAGTGACCCTTACAGAGGCGATGACGCGGCTTACGGCTGCGTTTGCCTGAACCGTCTGCCGACACTCGTCCGCACGGAGAGAAAAATATGCAGTGCGGACGGACGCGAAATGAAAAAGAAGGCGGCGGGGAATTTGAAAAATTCCGTTACTCCCGATATAATAATTTATTATGCGCTGCCGGCGGATCCGGAACGGATTGCAGAGGAGCCGTGTAAGAATTATTGGAAAGAGGAGTAGTATGGAAAAGGGGAAAAAGAATTCAAGCCGTTCATATCCGCGGATAAGAATCTTCCGGAACTGACCCCGACATCGGTCATTCTGGGAGCGATCCTCGCGGTTATCTTCGGCGCGGCCAATGCGTATCTCGGCCTCCGCGTGGGACTCACGATCTCGGCGTCGATTCCGGCGGCCGTCATTTCCATGGGAATCTGCCGCGGACTGCTTCGAAGAGACAACATTCTGGAAAACAACATGGTCCAGACGATCGGCTCGGCGGGAGAATCGATCGCAGCCGGCGCAATTTTCACGATGCCGGCTCTTTTTATGTGGGCCAGGGAAGGCGCCATGGAAATCCCGACGGTGTCTTCCATTACCATCATCGCGATCCTGGGCGGCACGCTCGGCGTGCTGTTCATGATACCGCTGCGCAACGCACTTATCGTGGAGGAGCACGGAACGCTTCCGTATCCGGAGGGAACCGCCTGCTCGGAGGTGCTGCTGGCCGGGGAGGAAGGCGGAGCGAGCGCCAGAGGTGTGTTTGGCGGACTCGGCATTGCTGCTGTCTACAAGTTCCTCGCGGACGGACTGAAGGTGTTTCCGTCCGAGATTTCGTATGATTTCAAGAACTACAAGGGGGCCGGCTGCGGCATGGATGTCCTTCCGTCGCTGGTCGGCGTCGGCTATATCTGCGGTCCGAAGATTTCCGCCTATATGTTCGGCGGCGGTATTCTGGCGTGGTTTGTCCTGATGCCGCTCATCTATGTGTTCGGAGCGGGGCTTCCGGACGTTGTCTACCCGGCATCCAAAACGATCGCCGAGCTGGGGACAAGCGGCCTGTGGAGCAGCTATATCCGCTACATCGGCGCCGGTGCGGTTGCCTGCGGCGGTATGATCTCGCTTGTCAAGTCGTTCCCGATGATCATCCGGGCGTTCAGGAAGTCGATGGCCAGCCTGAAGAACAAGCAGACGACTTACACGCGCACGACAAAAGATATCCCGATGCACATTGTTCTCATCACGGCTGTCGTGATCATTTTCCTGCTCTGGCTGATTCCGACCGTGCCGGTAAATCTTCTCGGGACACTTCTGATTGTTATATTCGGTTTCTTCTTCGTGACGGTTTCCGCCCGCATGTTGGGCCTCGTCGGAAGTTCCAACAACCCGGTCTCCGGCATGACGATTGCCACGCTGCTGATCACGACCATCGTGCTCAAGGCGACAGGCAGCATCGGCACACGGGGCATGATTGCCGCCATTGTCATCGGCTCGGTTATCTGCATTGCGGCGGCGCTCGCCGGTGATATCTCGCAGGACCTCAAGACCGGCTACATTGTGGGCGCCACGCCCTGGAAACAGCAGGTCGGTGAGATTATCGGCATTGTCGTGTCGTCTGTTGCCATCGGATTCGTCATGTATCTGCTGGATGCCGGGTACGGGTTCGGTTCGCAGAAGCTGCCCGCTCCGCAGGCCGGCATGATGAAGATGATCGTAGAGGGCGTCATGAACGGCAGCCTTCCGTGGTCGCTCGTGTTCGTCGGCGTATTCATCGCACTGATCTCAGAGCTCTTCGGAATCCCGGTTCTTCCGTTCGCGGTCGGGATTTATCTGCCGATTTTCTCGACCACGGGTATTATGGTCGGCGGTCTGATCCGTCTTTTCGTTGACCGGAAGAAAGAAGCGGCCGATGAGAAAAAGGCGAAAACCAACCGCGGCATTCTGTTCGCGTCCGGCATGATCGCAGGCGAGGGCCTTGTCGGTGTTCTGCTGGCAGTCTTTGCCTTTGCCGGGATTGACATCGCGCTCCCGGGCGGGCTGAACCAGATCGGTTCTCTTCTGTTCTTCGCCGTCCTGATTGCGCTCTTTGTTCTGGCGATCAACCGGAAGAGCAGCGCGAAAAAGGCCTGAACGGCCTGATGAAATGGTGAGGATCTCCGGACTATGGCACGAAAAAACAAAGAAAACTATCTGGACTACATCCCCCGGCCGAACCGTCTGTTTCAGACAAGCGAAAATCCGGCGGGACGGATCGTGATCCGGACGGAGCACAGGGGCTTTTATAATTTCCTGGCCCAGAAGATTTTTGGGAAACCAAGGTTTTCGGACATCGAACTGGATGATTTCGGGACATTTGTCTGGAAGCAGATGGATGGGGAAAAGAGCATCTTTGAGATCGGACGCGCGGTAAAAGAGGCGTACGGGGAAAAGGCGGAGCCGCTGTACGAGAGACTCAGCCGGTTCATGAAGATCCTTCACGAGCAGCACTACATTGTGTACGAAAACAAACTGAGCGGGGAGCGCCGCGAGGCGCACTGAGCCTTGCGCTGCGGGCTTCCGGGATCGATACCGACTACGCGTCGCCCTGGAACACGCCGCACTCCGGCGACTATGACCTGCCGGAACTCTTCGCGTGGATCGATTCCGTCTGCAGGTGAAGCTTTTAGTTCCTGCGGATGCATTGTCTGACGGCGCGGCGCAGCTGCTCTATTCCGTCCTCTGTGGTGGCCCAGCCTGACGCGAACCGCACGACGGTGTGCGTCTCGTCCAGTGCTTCCCAGAACCCGAAATCTACATACTGTTTTAGCGCGGCGATTTCCGCATTGGTCAGGATGACAAATTGCTGGTTCGTCGGAGAGTCAATGTAAAAACGGCATCCGGCTTCCGCAAAAATCTGACGGATCTGCTGTGCCATCTTTATGCCGTGGCGGCAGATGCGGCCGTAGAGATTGTCTGTAAACAGCACGGAAAACTGTACGCCGGTGAGTCTTCCCTTGGCGGACAGTGCTCCGTGCTGTTTCATTCTTGTCAGAAAGTGCGCAGGTTCGTTTCCGCCCGGGAAGACGACCGCCTCACCGCAGAGTGCGCCTGCCTTTGTGCCGCCGATGTAGAAGGCGTCGGTGAGCCGCGTGATGAGCGGAAGCGTGACGTCGGTGCCGTCCGCCATAAGACCGTACCCCAGACGGGCACCGTCAAGATACAGCTTCAGATGATTCCTGCGGCACACTTCCGAGAGCCTGTTAAGCTCGTCGGCGGTGTAGAGAGTCCCGTACTCGGACGGGTGCGAGATGTAGACCATACCGGGGAAGACCATATGGTCGTGGTTGTCGTCCGCCAGAAACCGCTGCATGTACGCAGCGACATCCGCGGCTGCAACCTTTCCGTCGTGCGTCGGGAGTGTCAGGACCTTGTGGCCGCCCGCCTCGATGGCCCCGGCCTCGTGGACATTTACATGCCCTGTCGCGGCGGCCAGAACTCCCTCGTAGGGCTGCAGCAGGGAATCGATGATCAGCTGATTGGTCTGCGTCCCGCCGTTTAAGAACCATACGGAAGCTTTGCTGTCGTGGCAGGCCTCCCGGATCTTCCTGACCGCCTCTTTTGAAAACCGGTCCGCACCGTATCCGGGCTGCTGCTCCATATTTGTCTCACAGAGTGCCTTCAGAACGTCTTCGTGGCACCCCTCCAGATAATCACAGGCAAATGAATACATCCCCAGACTCCTCTTATTTGTAATTATTGCGGTCTGCTGCAGCGTATAAGTGGCAGGCTCTGAAATTGTCATTACCATACATATTAGCATACATTTTAGCGATTCATCCCTGTATCATCTTCCGGTACTGTGAGGGTGTCACGTTCTTCTGCTTCCGGAAGAGCCGTGTAAAGTAGTTTACATTGGGAAGTCCGACAGAGGTGGCAATCTCTCCGATCGTGAGATCGGAAGTGTCAAGACGCAGACACGCCCGGCTGATGCGCGTTTCGTTGATGCGGGCAGTCACAGTGCTGCCGGTTTCTTTCCGGAACACCGTTGCCAGATAGCACTTGTTCAGACCAAGGGCATCCGCCAGTTTCTGAAGACTAAACCCCGGGTCTGCGTAGTGAACATCGATATAGCGGACCGCCTTGCGGACAGTCGGCGTGAAGCTGCGGGTGTCAAAACTCTGAACAAGAAAGCAGTATTTGCGCAGCATTTCGCGGGGAAGCCGCTCCAGTTCCGGCAGCGACGGGGCCGCTTCAATTTTTACGGCCATGCGCCGGGACAAATCGTCCAGGTATACCGGGTGAACACCCGAACGCTGGGCACCCTTGCGGCAGAGGGTATTCAGAATGATGAGCCAGTTCTTCTGATCCCGGAGTCTGGAGGGTGCTCTTGTTTCCATGGATTTGAAATAGGGTCCGTCGCCGACGGCAAGTGCGGCTGCCGTGTTTCCGGCGGCGATGGCGTTCATCATCTCTTCTTCTTTGTCGTAGCGCAGCTGCAACAACTCTCTGGCTTTGTCCGAATATTCTGCGTCCGAAACCGCATTTACATCCTGCCGCATCTGTTCCGGTTCGCTTGACGCGTCGCGGTAATACAGTTTCAGATCTAGATTGCCGTAGAGAGCATGCCCGAGAGCAAGAAGATAAGGCTCCAGAATATCTTCGCCGGACTGAACCGGGAGAGTGGAGTAGTACTGTGCAAACCAGGTGAAAAGCGAATCCGGAAGTACACTGCGCTCCAGAATCTGCCGGATGTGGATGAGACTGACACGCTCCGTCAGATAGGGCCCGGCAATGAGAACCCGGGGCGGTCTGCTTTCCGGATCCTGCGGGAGGCGGAGTATCATATAGCGGCATTCGAACCGGTCATCACTGATGATCAGGGGATTGCCAGCCGATCCTGCATCACCGCTTCCCCGCTCCGGAACTGGTTTCATAAGAGAAAGAATCTGCGGTTTTCCGGGAATTCCCAGGTACTGCCGGAGCCCCAGATCAACATCCGGTGAGACCGGTGCGTTTTCCGGCTGGATGGAAACATTTAAACGCATTCGTTTCAGATACTCCAGTGTCATCTCAATAAGAATTTTTGCCGTTTCTGTCAATGCTTCCTCCTGTCCTCCGGTGGCCGTACAGAATCTTGGGGCCGCTCCGGTACAGCTGACAGCATACCACACAATATTTGTGAAAACAGTTCACATATTCATCATTTTCCATGAAAAATGAATATAAGACGAAAATACATAAATATTGTTCTCATGCATTTTCCGGATATACGGTACAATACAGGCAGAATAAGAAACGCAGCGTAAGAAAGGAGCAAATATGCTTTATCCTGTACTCACCGATTCAAGACTTCTGATCGATCTCTCCGGTGTCTGGGATTTCAAACTGGACGAAAACGGGGAGGGGTTCGATGAGAGATGGTACGACGGACCGCTCGCGGACGCGATGACTATGCCGGTCCCGGCGTCCTACAATGACATCAAGGAGGGCGTGGATTTCCGGGAACACTACGGCTGGGTGTTCTATCAGACGACATTCCGGATTCCGGCAGCGGCACTGAAAGATCAGAGGGTGCTGATCCGCTGCGATGCCGTGACGCATCACGCCATCGTATTCCTGAACGGACAAAAGATCGCGCAGCATCGGGGCGGCTTCCTGCCGTTTGAGGCGGAGATAGGAGACGTACTGCAGAAGGGAGAGAACCTCCTGACGATCGCGGTGGACAACCGGATTGACTACACGACGCTGCCGGTCGGCGGCGAGTCGGACATGCTCGCGGGCGTCGGCCCGGTTGCCGGCGGAAAGCCGGCAAAGAAACGCAACCATCCGAATTTCGATTTCTTCAACTATGCCGGAATCATCCGTCCGGTGCGGATCTACACGACTCCGAAGGACTACATCCGGGATGTGGCGCTCGTGACGGATATCCCGGATGCCGGGAATGTGGCCGAAGGTCAGACGGCGCAGGCTCAGATTTCCTATGAGCTGGATACGGTCGGAAACGGCGATGCGAAGGTGGAAGTGTATGACCGCGAGGGAAGCCTTGTGGCCTCCGCTTCCGGCAGCAAAGGCGTGCTTACCATTCCGAAGGCGCACCTGTGGGAGCCGGCAAAACCGATTGCGGATCACGCAAAGAATAAAGAGGTTGCTGAAAAGGCATATCTGTACCGCATTGTCGCGCGCTTCGGGGAGGATGTCTATGAACTTCCGTACGGCCTGCGCACGGTGAAGGTCGACGGGACGAAATTCCTGATCAACGGGAAGCCGTTTTATTTCAAGGGATACGGAAAACACGAGGACAGCTTCCCGAACGGCCGCGGTCAGAACCTGGCGCTTTGGGTCAAGGACCTGAACCTGATGCGGTGGCAGGGGGCCAACAGCTTCCGGACCAGCCACTACCCGTACAGCGAGGATATGCTGCGTCTGTGCGACGAGGAAGGAATTGTCGTCATCGACGAGACGCCGGGTGTTGGCATCAACTTCGATTTCGGCGGCGGCGCGAACTTCAACGGACAGCGCTGCTCCACCTTTGACCCGGAGCACGGTGTCAAAACACTTGAACACCACAAGGAAGTCATCCGCGACGAAATCGCAAGAGACCGCAATCACGCCTGCGTCGTGATGTGGAGCATCGCCAATGAGCCGGATGCGCACTCCGAGGGGGCATACGAATATTTCAAACCGCTCTTTGACCTGGCAAGACAGCTGGATCCGCAGAAGCGTCCCTGCACGATGATCTCTGTTCAGAGCGGCAGCACGCCGGGACCGGATGTCGATGTGTCCGCAAAACTTTCGGATGTCATCTGCCTGAACCGCTATTACGGCTGGTACAGCCAGGGCGGTGACCTTGAGGCGGCAGAAGCAGGCCTTCGCGCGGAGCTTGACCGCTGGGAGAAGCTGGGAAAGCCGCTCATGTTCACCGAGTACGGCGCCGACACCGTCATGGGGCTGCACGACACGACGCCGGTGATGTTCACCGAGGAATATCAGGTGGAGTACTACCGGATGTACAGCCGGGTATTTGATGAGTATGCATTTGTCATGGGCGAGCAGGTCTGGAACTTCGCGGATTTCGCGACGAGCCAGGGGATCGTCCGGGTTCAGGGCAACAAGAAAGGCGTGTTCACCCGCGACCGCCGGCCGAAACTCGCGGCGTACTTCCTGCGGGAGCGCTGGCTGAAAATCCCGAATTTCGGGTACGAGAAGTGAGAGAACATTTGACAAATGTTTCCGACAGGTCCATAATACGACTCGTTCCGGACATTCCGGAACACAACTGAACAGACAGTCCCTCAAATTCGTTGATGGGAACAAGGCCATCGCAAAGCTAAGGCAGCAGAGAGCCCGGGCAGGTGAAAGCGGGTGCTGAAAGCGGCGGTGGATATCGTCCCTGAGAAGCATACTGAAACGTCCGGCGGGCCGGTTTTGTACCGGTACGCGGGAGAGGAGTAGGCCGCGCCGGAGTCCCCCGTAATCGGGAATGCGCATGTTGCGTGCGCACAGAGTGCCGCAGAAGCGGCAGATTTGATGAGGCCTTTTGCGGCCCGGATCTGCCAGAAAAGCCTGCGGAAGCAAGGGTGGTAACGCGGAAATCCATATTTTCGTCCCTTAGAATCTGTGTTGGTGTAAAACCTTCACACGAATTCTGAGGGACTTTTTGTTTGGAAATTTCCGTGGTTCATCCACAAAGAAGGAGGAGGGACATGAAAACGTACCGGAAGTTTATGAGGGCGGTCACAAAAGCCGAAGAGATCGTGCTTGTGGCCGCGGTGATCCTCGTTCTCGCGCTGACGTTCGGCAATGTCGTCGCGAGAAAGATCTTTATGCACTCCTGGGGCTTTACCGAGGAGATCACCGTCGCGGTCTTTGTTCTGATTTCACTGCTGGGAGCGGGCGTCGCGGCGCAGGAAGACGGCGGGCTCGTGAACCTGAGCCTGATCCCGGACCGCGTCGGAGCCAGGGCGCAGAAAGTGCTCCGGGCAATCTCCTGGGCCTGCTGCATGGTGTACGCCGCGGTTCTGACCGTCGAGGGTGTCGGACGCATGGCGGCGGACAACACGCTGACACCGATTCTGCACATTCCGAAGATGTGGTTCTGGCTCTTTGTCGTCATCGGAGGCATCTCGCTGATGCTGCATCTGACCTGTAACTTCATCAACGCGATGACAGGTTTTCACGAAGACGCCGCGGCAGACCCATCTGTCGTCCCGTCCGGGAAGAAAGGAGGGGATGAGGCATGATCACCGCAATTCTTTTCCTTTCCTTTTTTGCGCTGCTGCTCATCGGCATGCCGATCGCTCTCTGCCTGGGACTCTCCTCGATGTGCGCCATCCTCTACGCCATGAACTTTGTTCCGCAGTATCAGTCCCTGACGCTGTCGATCATCGCGACCAACACCTACACAGGCATTGCCAAGTTCCTGCTGCTGGCGATTCCGTTCTTTGTTCTGTCCGGCAATATCATGGCGAAGGCCGGTATCTCAAGACGCCTGGTTTCCTTCATCGATGATCTGATCGGGCATAAGCGGGGCGGCATGGCCATGACCTGCGTCGTGGTCGCCTGCTTCTTCGGTGCGATCTCGGGCTCCGGCCCGGCGACTGTCGCGGCGCTTGGCGCCGTGCTCGTCCCGGCGATGATCGCGTCCGGCTTTTCGCCGGCGTTTTCTGAGGCGCTGCTGGCGGCATCCAGCTCGATTGCCATCGTCATTCCGCCTTCGATCGCATTTGTCGTGTATGCGTCGATTGTCGGCGCCAATGTTGGCGATATGTTCATGGCAGGTATCATTCCGGGCATTCTGATGGGTGCTGCGCTGTGCGTGGTTGTCGCCATCGAGGCAAAAAAGAAAAACATTCAGCCGGTTCATGAAAGACGGTCAGCCGCGGAGCGCTGGAAGAGCTTCCGGGACGCGTTCTGGGGCATCCTGATGCCGGTCATCATTCTCGGCGGCATCTACGGCGGCATCTTCACACCGACGGAAGCGGCCGCGGTGTCGGTTGTGTACGGCCTTGTGATCGGCATGTTCGTGTACAAGGAAATTTCCTGGCGCGATCTTCCGGGACTGCTGGTTGACTCCGCGAAAACGTCCGGCGGCATCCTGCTCATCGTCGCCTCGGCGTCGCTCTTCTCGTACTGCTGCACGCTGTTCGGCATCTCGGCGGCCTCTCAGGCGCTTCTTGCCTCCGTCGCCACCAACAAAGTCGTGTTCCTGCTCATCGTCAACGTGATCTTCCTCATCGCCGGATGCTTTATCGACGCGAACTCGGCGATGTACATCTTCATTCCGGTCATGGCACCGGTCGCGCAGCAGCTCGGCTACAGCCTGATCGCATTCGGTGTCCTCTCGACGGTCAACCTCGCCATCGGCCAGGTGACCCCGCCGGTCGGCGTGAACCTGTTCGTCGCGATGGGGCTGAAGGTTCGCAGGACAGCTGCGTCGCTGAAAGAGAGTGCCGGAAAATTCATCACCGTCACGCTCCCGCAGATCTCCCGGTCGGTTATGCCGATGGTGGCGGCCTGCCTCGTCGTGCTGATGGTCGTGACCTATATCCCGCAGGTCAGCCTGCTGTTTGTCCATGACGCGGGGGCTTCCGGCGCCGGCGCCTCCTCCCTCACGGCAAATGGCCTCACCTACCACGACTATGAGGACTCGGGCGATTATGACGCCGCGGCCAATGCCGCCGTCTACACCGGAAGCGATCCGTGGCCGGCGACGACCTGGAACTTCGACTGCTCGCCGGGCGAGGCCTGCACCTGGGCACAGGCCGGGTACTATTTCAACGCCCTGATGCAGCAGTCCACAAACGGACAGTTCAAGGTCGACGTGTACCCGGGCGAACAGCTCACCAACGGCGACCAGGTCGCCGGAATCCAGGCGCTGATGGACGGGGACACAATCCAGGTGTCACTGCACTCCAACCTGATTTACGCCAATTTCGACCCGCGCTTTAACGCCGTGTCGCTTCCGTTCCTGTACAGCGACTACTCCGATGTGGACGCCGTTCTGAACGGAGCCGGCGGGCAGGAGATGAAGGATGCGCTGGCGGAGTACGGACTGGTCTGCGAGGGGGCCGGCGAGAACGGTTTCCGTCAGCTGACCAACTCCCGTCACGCCGTGAAGTCTATGGACGACCTGAAGAATCTGAAGATCCGCATCAGCTCCAACGACCTGTGCGCGCAGATCTACAAGGCGTGGAACTGCAGCGCGACGGCCATGAACTGGTCCGAGACCTACACCTCGCTGCAGCAGGGCACGATCGACGGGCAGGAAAACCCGGAGACATCCATCGACTCGGCATCCGTTCAGGATGTCCAGAGCTATATCTCGCTGTGGAACGCGTACTACGACTGCATCTTCTTCTGCATCAACCAGAAGGCGTATGATCAGTTCACGGACGCGCAGAAGGCTGTCATCGACGAGAACGCGAAAAAGGCCGTCGCCTATCAGCTCGCCATCAACCGTGCCGACGTCGCAAAGCTTGTCGACGAGTGGAAGTCCTCCGGCGTCATGGAAGTGACGACCGCGGACGAGATGGACCTCACCGCCATGCGCACTGCCTCCCAGTCGGTCTTCGACTGGTACGAAAAACAGCTTGAGACGGAAAAAGGCATGAGCCCCGCCGAGGCGGAAAGCTTCATCGCCGCATTCCGGACGCAGCAGTGAGACGTAAAGAAACAATAATCCTGACAGGACGGAAAAGCCGCAGCATACGGCCTTCCGTTCTGTTTTTTCTAGCGCTGTATGGTTTTAATCCGGGTTTAATACGAATATAATCGGGTTAAATGTTGAGTTAAGTGTCGGGTTAAGCGATAGGGGCATCATATTGGGCGAAAATATAAGACATCGGGAGAAAACGGAACAAGAGACGGATCTTCCGGCAGGACTGTATGAACAGGTGATCAGCGAGTCGCTGGCGGAAAGACTGTCGGAAATTCCCGCCGAGCGCAGGGCGGAAAGCGGAATCGATGAGGGCGAGGCCCCGCAGATTCTCTCAAAGTATGTTTCCAAACTTGTGGAGAGGAAACTGTCGGAAATCGCCGATACCGGAGGCAGCCTGCCCGAGCAGATCCGGCTTGTCAATCACCTTGTCAGTTCGTTAAATCCGGACAGCAGCGAAGTAAGAGCTTCAGATCCGGAGGAACGGCTGCGCCGCGAAGCTTTTTCCGGTGAAAAAGTAGACGGAGACGGGAGAGAACTTCTGGCGCTGGCGGCGCCAAAAGACCCGCTTCTTGCTGCCGGCAGGCGGGCGTCGGATATCCCAAGGCCGGAGACCTCCCTTTCCGGCAGCAGTCTTTTTACCGGCGCGGAACATGAGCCGCAGCTTTACTCTGAACTGAAGAAAGAAATAGCATCCTGCGACGAAGTCGACATGCTGGTTTCTTTCATTAAGTGGAGCGGGCTGAGGCTGATTTTCAATGCGCTGGAGGATTTTACGAATCGCGGAGGCACTCTGCGGATCATCACAACATCCTATCTGGGTGCAACAGATTACAAGGCGGTAAAAGAGCTCTCCCGGCTGCCGAATGCGGGTATCCGCATCAGCTATGATACGGAGCGCACGAGACTTCACGCCAAAGCATTTCTGTTCAAACGAAAGACCGGTTTTTCAACGGCGTACATCGGTTCATCGAATCTTTCCAATCCGGCGATGACAAATGGCCTGGAGTGGAATGTAAAGATCACAGAGTCGGATCAGCCGGAAACCATGCGCAAGGTGCAGGCGACGTTTGAGGGATACTGGAACAGCCGCGCGTTTGAAGCGTTTCACGCGCAGAGAGAGGAGGATGCGCGGAAACTGAAGCAGGCGCTGCGGATTGAAGAATGGCAGGCTTCCGGTACGCAGAGTGAGTCCTATGTGTTCACAATCCGTCCGTATCCGTTTCAGCAGGCGATTCTGGATGAACTTGCCGCCGAGCGCGAGCTGCGGGGCCGTTACCGGAACCTTCTTGTGGCGGCGACAGGAACCGGTAAGACCGTAATTTCGGCATTTGACTACCGGAATTTCTGCAGTGCGCATCCGGGTCACAAGAATCGGCTTCTGTTTGTCGCGCACCGGGAAGAGATATTGACACAGGCGCTGGCGACGTTCCGGGGCATTCTGAAAGATCCGAATTTTGGAAGTCTGGACGTCGGACATTTCAGCCCGGATTCTGTCGATCACCTTTTTATTTCGGTGCAGACGATGAATTCGCAGGAATTGTACAAAAAGCTTGCTGCCGATTTTTATGACTTTATCATCGTCGATGAGTTTCATCATGCTGCGGCGCGCACGTACCAGATGTTTCTCAGTGCGTTCCAGCCTCAGATTCTTCTAGGGCTGACGGCTACGCCGGAACGGGCGGACGGGCGTGATATCCTGCAGTATTTTGACGGGCATATCGCCGCGGAAATCCGTCTCCCGGAGGCTATTGACCGAAGACTGCTCTGCCCGTTTCAGTATTTTGGCGTCAGCGACAGTGTGGATCTTGACTCGCTCAGCTGGAAGCGCGGCGGATACGAGAAGTCTGAACTGGATAATCTCTATGTCTTCAGCCGCAGACTGGCTGTTTCGCGCGCCGAAGAAATTATCGCTGCTCTCCTGCGCTATGTCACAGACATTCGAGAGGTGAAGGGAATCGGCTTCTGCGTCTCTGTCGAACACGCGAAGTTCATGGCACAGCAGTTTAACGATCACGGCATACCCTCGATTGCTCTGTCCGGCTCCTCAAAAGAAGAGGAGAGAAGCACGGCCAAGTCCCGCCTGGCGAATGGAGAAATCCGATTCATCTTTGTTGTGGATCTGTACAACGAAGGGGTTGACATTCCGGAGATCAACACGATCCTGTTCCTTCGCCCTACAGAATCGCTTACCGTCTTTCTGCAGCAGCTGGGGCGAGGTCTTCGTCTGTCCCCGGGGAAAGACTGCCTGACCGTTTTGGATTTCATTGGGCGCGCCAATAAAAAATACAACTTTGAACAGAAGTTTGCGGCGCTTCTGCAGCCTACGAAACGAAGTGTACAGCAGGAGGTGAGAACAGGCTTCACATCCCTCCCCAAGGGCTGCTATATCGAACTGGAAAAGAAAGCAAGAGAGTGTATTCTGGAAAATATCAGGCAGGCCTGCCACACAAAAGAAGGAATTCTTTCCAGAATCCGGACATTTGAAGAGGATTCCGGGCAGAAGCTGTCGCTGGAGACATTCGCCGGGTATTATGGGCTGAATCTGCGGGAATTTTATGCGAGGGGGCTGAGTTTTTCGAGAATGTGCGCGCTGGCTGGCGTGCGGCCCTCTTTTGAGGAACCGGTGGAGGAGGAGATTACAAAGGCTCTGCCGACGCTCGCCGCCATGGATTCGCGTGAGTTTATCAGATTTATTCTGAAAACAGTAAACGATCTGCGCAAGGCCCGAGAAGAAGGCACTCTGGAAGAGTGGTTTACGTGTGCTGCACAGGCAGACGAAAGGGAACAGCTGCTTCTGGAAATGTTCTACATCACACTGTTTCGGGAATATGCGCCGTCTTGGAACGATCCGGCTGTACGGCTGCGGTTTCGCAAACTCTCTGACAGCCCGGTGATGTGCGAAGAGATCGGGCAGCTGCTGACGATTCGTCTCGGTCGGATTGATTTTGTGGACAAGCCGGCCGGCCTCGGATTTGAATGCCCGCTCTCGCTGCACTGCACATATACCCGGGATCAGCTGCTCACGGGACTCGGATACACAAAAGCCATGAATGTGCGCGAAGGTGTCAAGTGGCTGCCGGAGCGCGGGGTGGATGTGCTTCTTGTGACGCTGAATAAGTCGGACAAGGATTATTCACCGACAACGATGTACCGCGATTATTCTGTCAGCGAAGACCTGTTTCACTGGCAGAGCCAGAGCACGACTTCGGAAGGCTCAAAGACCGGCCAGCGGTATATTCACCACCGCGAGATGGGCACGAAGATACTTCTGTTTGTACGTGAGTATAAATCAGATGTCGGCGGCGCGGTGCCCTACACATTTCTGGGCCCGGTGGATTATGTCAGTCATTCCGGAAGCTGCCCTATGAATATTCTATGGCGGCTTGAAACGGCAATCCCGGCGAAGTTCCTCAGCCGGACCAATCAGACGGCGGCGGGATGAGCACATGTGAAAGAAGGCTTTGGGCCAGATACAATAAATGTAGAAAAAGAGCGGCATCGCTGTCGTTACCTCGCGATGCCGTCAGTAGAATGGGTTGAATATGAAGATTAACATCTTTCACAAAAAACATCTCGCCGCCAGAACTCTGGCGGTAATCCTTTCGGTTGTTCTGATGGGATTTGCTCTGTCCTGGCTTTTCTGGATCGACATGGGAGCGGATCCGTACACGGTCATGAACCGGGCGGTTTCGGCGCGGCTGGGGATGAGTATTGGGAACTGGCAGCTGATTCTCAACACGGTGCTGTTCGTTCTGGTCCTGCTTTTCGGGAGCAGAAATATCGGAATCGGGACACTCGTTAATATGACGCTGGTCGGATATACGCTCGACTTTTTCACAGGCCTGTGGAACCGGACGGTCCCGAAGGAAGCGACGACGCAGGGCGCTGCGCGTCTCCTCATTCTGGCACTGGCGCTGCTGATTTTTGTGCTCTCGGCGGCGGTGTATATGGATGTCCATCTCGGCGCCGCACCGTATGATGCGGTCCCGTTTATTCTCTCGGAACATCTCCCGAGGGTTTCGTTCCGGCTGGTGCGGATGGTCTGCGATTTTACATGTATTGCGATCGGATGCCTGCTGGGGGCAAAGCTTCAGGCGGTTCCGGTTCTGATGGCACTGCTGCTGGGGCCTGCCGTCGCATTGGTCGCCCGGTACGGCGCAAAATACTTTCCGATACTTCTGGGGGAAGATGACTGATACCGCAGAAGGAGGCAGCACACACGCCGGACGAGGCCGCGATACGTTGATAATTCTCCGCATTCCCGGTATAGTTGTTATTATATGGCAAATTATGGCGACAGTTTATTCCTGACGTGAAGGACAGGTGCCGCTGGGAATTAAAGGGGTGTGAGATGGGGAACACGACACAGGCGAAGAGCCGGGCGGAGAAATTCTGGACCAGCCCGGTCACGGTTTTTCTGGTTGCTTTTTTCTGCTGCTTTCTCTGGGGATCGGCGTCTCCGGCGATCAAAATCGGGTATGAATTTTTCTCAATCGGTGCAAATGACCTCGCCTCGCGGATCGTCTTTGCGGGTACGCGCTTTTGTATTGCCGGCATGATGGTCATCGCGTTCGGGAGTATGCAGCATCACACGTTTCTGCGCCCGCAAAGAACTGGCTGGAAATATGTCTTCGTGCTGATGCTCTTTCAGACGATCCTTCAGTATATTTTCTTTTATACCGGCCTCGCGCACACGACCGGCGTGCGCGGCTCGGTCATCAATGCGGCGGGGACGTTTTTTTCGCTGTTCCTGGCGGCATTTGTCTTCCGGTTTGAGAAGCTGACGGCCGCGAAGGTTCTCGGAAGCATCCTGGGATTCCTCGGCGTGCTCATCATCGTGACGGCCGGCCAGACGGGCGGCGGCGCGATCAGCTTCGCCGGCGAAGGCAGCATGGTGATCGCGGCTTTCGCGAGTGCGGTCGCGGGCTGTTTCATCAAGAAATTTTCGGCGAAGGAGAATCCGGTCACGCTCAGCGGCTGGCAGTTTTTCTTCGGCGGCATCGTCATGGCGCTCGCCGGCACGGCCGTTGGCGGGCGGCTGCATCCGACCGGCAGCGGCGCCTGGCTGCTGCTTCTGTACATGGCGTTCATCTCCGCGGGCGCATATACGCTCTGGGGTGTGCTCCTGAAATACAACGACGTGAGCCGCGTCACGATCCTCGGCTTCATGAACCCGGTTCTCGGCGTCCTGCTCTCCGCCGCTTTCCTCGGCGAGGGCCAGGAAGCTTTCAGTGCGCGCGTCCTCGCGGCGCTGGTGCTGGTGAGCCTCGGAATTATTATCTCGGGGAGGAAGAAACAGAGAGGTTCATGATGGCGGATATTGCAGAAAGCCATGAACGGGCACAGGAGAAGGTGCGCCAGTACATGACAGAGCATTACAGGAAGCTGGTGCGCAGTTACTTCGCAGATATAACCGAACAGGGGCAGATTGATAAACGTGCCAGATTCGAAGAGTGTGAGTTTCTTATGAAGCAGCTGTATCAGTTTTCGGAAGATGAGATTGTGGGTATCTATGATCAGGAGTATAGAATGTATTACTGCTCGTAGAAGGAAGGGAGAAACTATTCCCCGTTACCAGATAAGCGCCGTCAGTCCTTTTTTTCAGCACTACTTCATAGAAGGGGAGGCCCTTCATGTCGGGAAGCGTAATGCCGGAAGGGGACGGTTCCACCAGAAGGCCGTATTTTTCTAGCGATGCCAGAAGATAATCGATGAGTCTCCCTGTGAAACCAAACTTGCGCCGGCTTAAAACTTCTCTGTATTCCTTTGCAATAACATTGCTATAAATGGGGATGATTTCGCCGTGGAGCATCCTTGAAACCACTTGCACGGTGGCGGCGTCGTCCCTGCTGGAAAGCATAGCGGATACCAGCACGTTGGTATCAATCACAGCATAGCAGGTCATACTTCCGCCTCCTGGCGCCCGGTTTTGGACTCGTGATGCTAGTACGCTGACATTGGTGTTATGGTCGGCGTCGGCGAGATGGCCGTTTCTGGATGGGCTAAGACTGCTGATGAGAAAGGATTCGATATTCTCAGACCTCAAAATCGTTCCGGAAGGCCTAACAAACTGACGGATGAACAGTTTGAGGAAATAGATTGCCCTTCAGTCCGATCCCAAAGATTTTGGTTACAATAATTGTGGCATTATACTGCAATATAATAGTTTGTTGCCTTTACTATTGACATCGTCGATTTACCTGCTTATACTAACCAATAGTACAGCAAGTAAATCAAAGCTTTGATGAGAACAGAATAATTTTGATAGACGACGGCGTCCATACCAGTTGCGGTGTGGACGCTGTTTTTTTATTCGAAAGTGAGGTGGCCTTTATGACTGAAAACGCCGCTTATATTTAATCGGAAATATGAAAAATTACTATAGTTCACAGACATTACTATTGACAACGTGACGCGGAGCTATTATAGTGAATAATCATACAACGCGTGAACAAATAGACTTATTGCATATTTAAGGATGATGATTTGACATTTTAATTGTGCAAAAGTCTCATAACGCTTCGCATCCTGTCAACGGAGGGGAAAATGATTCGTGTTGGATTTATTGGAGCCGGCGGTATGGGGACTACCCATCTTGAGAGCCTGAAGGTACTGTCAAAGGAATTCCCGGTAGAAGTGACGGCCATAGCGGATGAAACATCAGAACGCAGAACAGCTGCATCTGTAATCTGGCCGGAAGCAAAAATGTACGGGGATGGTGATGCGCTTCTTTCAAATGGCGATTATGACCTGATTTATATAGCGACACCATCTTTCCTGCACTCACATTTTGCGATCGCTGCTATGAGAAAGAAGTGTGATGTTTTTTGTGAAAAGCCAGTCTGCCTGACCGAAGAGGAATGCGCAGAACTTGAGAGAACTGCAGCTGAATGTAAAGTGCGGTTCATGGTAGGACAGGTTGTGCGGTCAACACCGGAATACGTTTACCTCAAAAAACTGATTGATGAGAAACCGTATGGGAATCTCCGGGATATCGTCATGCAGAGAATTTCCGGCAATGTCAAGTGGGGCTGGGAAGACTGGTTCCATGATGCGAAGAGATCGGGGACTGTTGTGTTGGATCTGAGCATTCACGATCTTGATTATCTTCGCTATGTACTTGGAGAACCTGATACTGCCAGACCAGTGCATGTGGCAAGATTTGACTCAGGGATGATCAATCACATCATTTCACATCTGACATTCTCCGGCATTCCGGCAACCTGCGAGGCTGTATGGCATATATCCGGAAAAGAAAAATTCCGAGCACAGTTTCGGGCGGATTTTGATCATGCGACCGTGGATTTTAATGGCGGCGCTGAACCTTCTGTCACGGTTTACACAGATGATGGTCAGGTTCTGGTTCCGGAGATGCCTTCTGATGACAGAGTGGTTGCTAATGGCATGAATATCAATTCTCTGGGAGCTTATTATCTGGAAGACAGGTATTTTATCAAATCTTTGCTCGAAAATACACCAAATACGATAGCCCCACTGGAGGAAGGAATCCGGTCGGTGAGACTTGGAATCCAGATTCTGGAGCAGGCAGAGAAACTTTGATTTTTCAGCATAATCCCCGGACTTTGAATTGCAGGAATGGTTGGCGGCAATGCCGCTTTAGAGATTTTATGAATAAAAAGGAGGAAGCAATATGAAAAGAACTTTTGCAACCGTTTTAGCGGGAACTATGGCCGTGACACTGCTTGCCGGCTGCGGATCTTCCGGTGGAAGTACGAGCTCATCTGGGACACAAAGCTCTGGCACACAGACATCCGGTACACAGACATCGTCCGGCAGCGCAGCAGCTTCTTCAGGAAATGTGACTCTGAAGGTGTTTGATGCTATGGCATATGCTACGGATGAATATCAGACTGTAATTGATCAGTTTGAAGCAGATCATCCCGGCGTCACTGTCGAAATTCAGCATGCTGCTAATGACAGTAATACCATTCTGCAGTCCAGATTCAATTCCGGCGATATTCCGGATGTGTTCCTGAATGAGCCGGGATCCAGTGCACAGCTTTATTATGAATATGCATACGACTGGGCGAAGGATACGGATACCCTGTCAAAATTCAACAGTGATGCTGTTGCACTTGGAACAGACGAGTCGGGCCATGTGTACGGACTTCCCTGGACGTATGAAACAATGGCACTTACGTATAATGTTGATTGCTTCAACAAAGCCGGCATTACGACACTTCCTGTGACGATGGAAGAACTTGAACAGGATTGCGAGAAGCTGAAAGCTGCCGGAATTCAGCCATTTGCCATCGCAGGCAAGGAGACCTGGGTACTCGCTCAGATGTCCACACACTTTATTATGGACAAGAGTCTGGATGCAACAGGTACCGTTGAGGGACTTGAATCCGGCAAGATAACATTTGCTGATCTTCCGCACTGGCAGTCCTTCTTCAAACTGCTGGATCTTATCAAGAAATATGATTCGGATAAGATTCTTGAGACCGGATGGGAGTCTTCAGAGAATGAACTTGCTAACGGTGAAGCAGCGATCATCCACATGGGTGACTGGGCACAGGCAAATTACACGAAGATGAATCCGGATGCAAAGCTGGCATTTCTTCCGGTTCCGGTCGGCGACAGCGCAGATGACGCTACTGTGCTCTCGTCCGTAGGCTGGCTGTATATGGTCTACAAGGATTCTCCAAATCTGGATCTTGCCAAGGAATTCTGTGAGTATGTGCTGACTTCCGAACAGGGCGTCAAGTGGATGACAGAAGGAGTCGATGCAGTTCCGGCATCCAATACGCACACAGAAATGTCACCGAGCGGTGACCTTCCGAAGGATTCTCAGACATATATCCAGGCTGGAAAGACAAACGGATGGATCCACACGATTGCAGGCAGCAGCTTCTCGGATACGGTGGGACCGTATATTCAGGGATATCTGCTCGGCAATTATACGGCTGATGATGTGACGCAGGCATTCCAGGAGTATTTCAGCTCACAGGGATAAGAGACCGTGAGCGATAAGAAGTTGTAACGGTATACAGGAGCGGAGGGACAAGGATGATAGGTTTCTCCGCTCTTCCTGTAAAGGACGATGAGTATGGACAACGAAAAGAAACCTGTCAGAGTGCACAGCAAAAAGGGCAAAAAAAGAAAAGAAACATTGATGTTTATCATTTTCGTTGTGCCGGCTCTGGCATTTGTGCTCTTTGCGACAGACATTCCATTTGTTATGAATATTTATTATTCTGTTTTTGACTGGAATGGAATCAGTAAAAATCTTACGTTTGTCGGACTTGAGAATTTCCGCAAGATATTCACCTCTGACAAGACATATTGGACCAGCTGGTGGTTTACACTCAGATTCACCTTTTTCTATGTAATCATAGTAAATGCGATTTCGCTGGCCATTGCATTGGCACTATCGAAAGAGAACCGGTTTGCACAGGTGGGACGGGCATTCTATTACATCCCGTACATTATTTCGCTTACTGCAATCAGCCTGATCTGGGAATTCATACTCGGACCTGCTTTCGACAGTCTGTATGAATCGACAGGATGGTCATTTTTCGGAATGAGCTGGCTGGGCAAACCAAATCTGGCATTTATTGTTCTCGTTGTAATTACGGTTTGGGAGAATGTCGGATTCTATATGATCAACTACATTGCCGGCATCGTATCGGTTCCCCGGGATTATATGGAGGCCGCAAAAATTGACGGCGCCAACCGCTGGAAAGCATTCTGGAAGGTAATGTTTCCCCTGATTATGCCATCCGTGTCAATCTGTTTCCTGACATCGCTTACATTTGGATTCAAACTCTTTGACATTATCATGGTATTTACAAAAGGCGGTCCGGTTAATTCTACAGTGTCAGTCGCGTATAATATTTATAAAGAGGCCTTTACCAATAATCATTATGGCACCGCAACCGCAAAATCTCTTATCTTTGTTGCATTTATCCTGATTGTGACAGGAATTCAGATGAGAGTTACAAAGAAGCAGGAGGTAGAGCTGTAATGGAACGTTCAAGATTAACCAAAGGTACTGTTATAACACTTATTATTTCGATATTATGGCTGTTTCCGCTGATTCTGATTTTTATCAATTCATTCAAATCGGACTCGGAAATCCTGAATCATTTCCTGGAACTGCCGAAAAAGCTCGATTTTTCGTATTATGCTGAGACGTGGACGAAGTTTGGATTTCCCAAGCTCATTGCAAATACACTTCTTTACACGGTTTGCACGGTGTTGATCGTTGTGCTGCTCGCTCCCCTGGCGGCATATTATCTGGAACGTCATAAAAAGGAACGCCGCTGCCGTATTGCGTTCAGCCTGATTATTCTTCCGATTATGGTTCCGTTTCAGTCCTACATGATTTCTCTGACGAGAATTCTGGGAAATATCGGACTGAATAACACAAAAACCGGTTATATTCTTGTGTCAGCGGGGCTGTGCATGCCGCTTGCGGTGTTTATGATCCATGGGTACATCAATACAATTCCGATTGAATTGGAGGAGAGTGCCTATATTGACGGAGCAGGTAAGGTAAGAACGTATTTCTCAATTGTTCTGCCGCTGCTGGTCCCGATTCTGACTACCGTTGTGGTTCTGGATGCTCTCGCGACCTGGAATGATGTCATTACCAACCAACTTGTTGTAGGGTCGAATGAGGCAGCTATTAACATGCAGAATGCGCTGTATATGAAGTTTTCGGCGCAGACGTCTGACTGGTCCCATGCACTTCCGGGCACTGTAATGAGTATGGTCCCGAGTCTGATTTTCTTCATTTTCATGCAGAAATACATTATTAGCGGAGCGACTTCCGGAGCCGTAAAGGGCTGATTGCCATATCAGAGAAAGGAATATTATGAGAGTCGGATGCATTGTTATCATTGATGAAGAAGCCGATATTGATGCAAAGTTCAAAGAACTGACAGACATGGGGATGCACAGCTGTCAGGTTGTCTGTTGGGACAGAAGGGTCCTGAAAGACCAGAAAAAAGCAGATGAAGTTAATGAAGCTGCCGATAAGTACCATACGGATATCACGGCTTTCTGGTGTGGATGGGAAGGCCCATGTGTCTGGAATCTGTATGAGGGGCAGGAAACCCTGGGACTTGTTCCTGTGGCGTACCGCTTTCAGCGTATTCAGACGCTGATGGAAGGATCGGATTTTGCCAAAGCGATTCATACGACAGACCTCGTTACGCATGTCGGGTATATGCCGGAAAATCCATATGATCCGAACTATCACGGGGTTCTTGCCGCAGTCAAAAAGGTTGCCGAAAAATGTAAGGAGAACGGACAGTATTTCCTGTTTGAGACGGGACAGGAAACTCCGACGACACTGCTGCGGGCTATTCAAGACCTTGGCATGGACAATATCGGTGTAAATCTGGATCCTGCCAATCTGATTCTGTACGGAAAAGCCAATCCGGTTGATGCACTGGATACAATCGGCAAGTATGTTCGCAATATTCACGGAAAAGATGGTTTGTATCCGGTTGATGGGCATGATCTCGGCGAGGAAGTTCCGGTCGGTCAGGGAAAGGTTAATTTTCCGCTTTTCATTAAACGTCTGAAAGAAATAGGGTATAATGGAGACATTACAATCGAACGGGAGATCAGCGGCCCGGAACAGAAACGGGATATTCTGGCAGCTAAGAGTCTTCTGGAAAAACTGATCGCAGAAACATAACAGTACTGAGGGTAATATGGAGCAGTTGAATCAGCTTTCCATCCGGGACCAGAATTTAAAAAGAGTATATCAGGAGATCTGCAATACGAAAGGATCCTCCAGAGCGTCTGTTGCGCGGAAACTGTCGCTGAGCAAGGCTTCCCTTTCTTCGCTGGCGGACGAACTGATTGTAGACAATCTGGTGACAGAAAAGGGAAAGAAAGTGAAGACCGGTCTGGGGCGCAATCCGGTGATGCTGGCTCCGAAGGAGAATACAAATTTTATTGTATCCGTTTTGTGGAAAAACGGATACGTAGAAGGGTATATCATTGATATTGCGTCCGGTAATGCATGGCCGTCCGGAGGCGATGGCAGGCTGATTCTTTCCGTCGATAATCCGGAAGACTATGCCAGGGTGGCTCTTGTTTGTGCAAAAGGACTGACAGAGAAACTCGGAAGTGTGCAGCGAGTGCTGGGAACAGTCATGATTATTCCGGGTATTGTCGATCCTGTGCGTGAACAAATTCTTTCGTATCCGCTTGATATAACGGAAGATATCGGATATCAAATTATACAGGATTTGATAGAAAATCATTCGGATGAGAATATATGTCTCATGAATGATACTGCGGCACTTGCATATGGAGAAAAGTTTCTGAATCATTGGGAAGATCCGGATTTTTTCTATGTCAATTTTGCAGTCGGCATCGGATCGGTTTTCTACATGCACGGAAAACCGCTGGAGGATGCTACCGGCCGTCAGACGCAGTTCGGGCATATTGTGATTAATCCGAATGGGCCGTTGTGTGAATGTGGTTCAAGGGGGTGCCTTGAAGCAATGATTGGCGAAAAGGCCGTCAGAAAACGCTGGGAACTGATTTTCAGGGAAAGCGGCGACATGAAGCTTGGTGAAGGAAATTATTACCGTGTGCTTCGGGAAAAGGCGGAAAACCATGATATTGAAGCCGTCGCGGCAATGGATGAAATTGCATATGTATTTTCCTGGGCTCTTTCCAATGTGGTCACGGTTATATATCCGCATCGGGTAATTATAGGCGGCAGCGGATATGAACTCGGCGAAACCTTTCTTGAAAAAGTAAGAAGCAAAGTTCAGGAAATCGGATATTCCTATATGGTGAGAGACTTACAGGTCAATTATTCGAAAGCGGAAAAAGATATTATCTATAAAGCGGGTGCTCAGTATGCATTTGATACGCATTACAATTTTGCGTTAAAATCGATTCAGGGCCTGCATCTGGGTTGAAACCCGGTTGGAGAAATGCGATGAAAAAGCTGAAGGTTGCAATTGTCGGCTGCGGGAGGATATCCGTAAGCTATGCGGATGCATTCAGGAAGCTGTCTGACAGAGTAGAACCGGTTTATGCGGTTGACAGAAATTTCGAACGTGCCAAAAGTTTTGCAAATCAGTTTGAAAACTGTAGTCCGGCAATCGATATTTCTGAGATATATGGAAAAGGTGTTGATGTAGTTCATCTCTGCCTTCCACACGATCTACATGCTCCTGTAGCAGTCGATGCAATGCGGCATGGCATTCATGTGTTGACGGAAAAGCCGGTTGCGCTGACTCTTCAGGACGCCGATGAGATGATCCATGTCTCTGAAGAAACCGGGATGAAGCTCGGTTGTATTTTCCAGACGCGGTATAACGAGTCGGTTCAAAAACTTAAGGAGCGCTATAACCGGCAGGAATTTGGCAAGGTCACCACAGCCAGGTCGTATCTGTCGTGGTATCGTCCGGATTCGTATTATGATACGAGTGACTGGAAAGGAACCTGGGAGCACGAAGGTGGTGGAACGCTGATTGATCAGGCAATACACAGTATAGACCGTGTACGGTATATCATCGGAAGTGATGTTCTGTGGATTGAAGGGTCTATTCACAATCATGCGCATCCATCACGAGACATTGAAGATACGGCAGAGGCCTGCATACAGTTTAAGAACGGATGCTGCTATAATCTGTATTCCTGCAATTATTATGGATTTGACTCGCCGATAAATATCGAGTTTTGTGGCGAAAAGGGACGATTCGGTCTTATCCAGGATATGGGGTATACCTGGTTCGGAGATGAGTACACAGAGTATCATGAAGTGAATAAATCGGAATCGGTGGGGAAAAACTACTGGGGCACAACACATGTGATGCAGCTGGCCGATTTTTATGATTCGGTTCTGAACGACAGACCCGTTTCTGTCGATGGTCTCGAAGGCCGCAAAACACTGGAAATGGTCAAGGGGATTTATCTCTCGGCGCTGACCCACAGGAGAATATGGCTTCCGTTTGAAGATCACAAGATAACGAAGGAAGAAGTCCGTCAGCTCTGGAATCGATGACGGCATAATGGTATATGTAATCAGGCAGAGATATGGAGGAGAATGGATCCATATTCTCTGCCTGATTTATTCGCCAGGTGGTATCTGGTTATACCATTGCCGGATTTATACTGTGATTGAATCACCAGGATCCAGAGCTGTCACTGGAATACTATTTCTTTGACATAAATTACAAAATAGTTTCGGATCCTGATCAATAAATGGGAATGTGTGATAATGCATTGGGATAGTCATCGCGGCACCTATCATTTTTGCCGCCCGGGCTGCGTCCGCTGCTCCCATTGTGAATACATCGCCGATCGGAAGCATTGCCAGATCCAGGTGCTCTTCGGCAAGAAGCTCCATGTCTTTTGTCAGAGCCGTATCTCCTGCAAAATATATCTTTTTTACTATTCCGGCGGATTCTTCGTCACGGATTGAAAGTATGAATCCTGATGCGAGTGCCCCCGGGACGCCGCTGCCGTGAATGGCAGGTGTGAGTTTTATTGCTCCAAATGGAAGACTTACTCTGCCGCCTATGTTGCAGGGCAGAGTGTTCAGATTTTTAAATAAAGCACCAGTAAGATCTATTGAGCCGATAATCGTAGCACCAGTACGTTTGGCAATCGATTCCGTATCTCCGACGTGGTCGCTGTGCCCGTGCGAAACCAGAATGTAATTGGCATCCACTTTATCGGCTGTAACTGCAGCATACGGATTTCCGGTGAGAAATGGGTCCGTAAGAATCCTGACGGCTCCGGCTGTTATCTGAAAGCAGGAATGTCCAAGATATTTCACATCTATCATTAAAAGCCTCCCTGTTACATATACTGATATTTTGCAGTTTCTGTTTTGCGATACTGAGGACTGAAAAATCAATCATCCAGTGTCTTCCCAGCATTGATCGTACGAACAATCTGAGATGGCACGGGAGGACATCCTTTACACCATGATATTGTGCTGTTCCGGAATTTTGCAGTGCAGTTCCCTACCAGTACCACAGGTGAACCATCAGCCGGGTGCAGATCCTCGGCAGTTAAATCTCCTCCAAAGGCAATCGTGACAGCCGGGCTGTTTTCATATTCCTGATGATGATATCGGAAAAACTGAAGCATGGCGGCGTGACAGGCGCTGCAGGCACCTTTTTCAACGACAGAGGGGTTGTGGTAATTCTGTTGCAGATCCTGCTCAGAAGCCAGACGGAATTTTCTGGACCACTTTAGAAAATCGACAGGGTGTACATGAATATCCTCTATCTTTAAATTTCGATCCTCACGAACCAGATTCAGATGTGCTATTGCATCCGGCTTCATGCCCATAAGCTGAATCGCCGTCAGGTCGACAGAGAGAGCATCATGAGAAGAAATGACCATATTCATTTCTACCGGTGTGCCCCCGGAAGGACCGAATCCTTCCATACAGGTTGTGGCGTCCAGAATTGCGTAATCCGGATACAGAAGTTTCATCAGATCACAGATTCCGTAATCAAGGCACTTTCCCTTGTGAATATCCGGCGGGTTCGACTTTATCCGGTGAAGACGGGTTTTATCGCGCTGATACAGACAGCCTTTCATATTTTTAATGCTGAGTGTGACTCCTGCATACATATGTGTCTTCATCACAGGCACGGAAATCACCCGGTCAACTTCAAATGCCAGATTGGACAATTTCAGTTTTTCAATAATATGATGATTTGGTATGATTCTCTCTGTCATGCCTGAATCATCCAGATTCAGGCATTCGACGCCTTCTTGTTCACAGACTTTCCAGATACCGGCAGATCGGAGTGCCTCTATACTATCTGTTCCGATAATAGAACTGTCTCCTACATCATCACGGTATTGCTTCAACGCTTTAGATTCAACAAGTATACGCTGAATTTGAGTATCTCACAAGGAGTTTTTAAAGCGGGCCTGATTCTTATTCGGCTTCTGAAAAAACTGGCAACGGTTGTTTCGTTTGATACTAGTGAACGCTAATGAACAAAGTAATGAACTTGTGAAACGATGATCAGCTGTATATAATAAGACCGATATTAGCAAGCGCGGCAAAGGTGCTGCGGACTGTGGCGAAATGATAATTTTCGCTGTGGCTTCCGCCAGGATCCTTGCCGCTATTTTTTTGAAGAGAGGAAAGAGGAGAAAATATGAACAGGGAAAGTGCTATTTCCGGATCAGAAAGAGAAGCAACAGATTCCGATTATCCGCTGACGCATGTGCCGAAAGAAGCCCGACGCACATTCTTTTCGGTAATGGCTGTGCTTCTCGGAATCACATTCTTCAGCCCGACCATGGCTGTTGGGGCACAGATTGGAACAGCATTCACATTTGGCAATGTGCTTCTGATAACTCTGCTGGGAAATTTGATTCTGGGGATTTATGTCGCTGTCAACTGCGGAATTGGAGCAAAGACAGGTCTTACGAGTGTAATGCTTTGCCGGTATACATTTGGCAGAGCCGGTGCAAAGTGGGCGGATCTGCTTCTCGGAGGCACTCAGATTGGCTGGTATGCATACGTAAGCGCGTATGTTGGTATGCTTTTTGCAACGGCTTTCAACCTTACGGGATCTGCTACATGGTTTACCCTTGTGTGGGCACTGATTTTCGGTGTTACGGCTTTATACGGATATAAGGCAATGGAAAAAATCGCATATGTTGCTGTTCCGGCGCTTCTTATTCTCGTGATCCTCATTCCTATTCTGGGGATCCGGGCTGCGGGCGGTCTGAGCGCACTTGTCTCGGCGGTTCCTACAACCTCCATGAGCGTTGCAACAGCAATGACAGCCATTGTCGGGACGTTTTCTTCCATGGGTACGCAGGCCTGCAACTGGTCCCGCTTTTCCAAAAGTACGAAGTCGGGATTCTGGTCAGGCTTTGTGGCATTTATGATCGGAAATACGGTTATGCTTGGTGCCGGAATTGTAGGAGCGCTTGCTTTTGGAGAGTCGGATTTTATTGTTATCCTGATGAATCTTGGGCTTTCTGTCGTGGCTCTCGTTGTTCTTACGCTGAATATATGGACCACGGCTCATGCAGGTGCTTACGCATGGGCAGTCGCCGGAGCAGAAGCAGCCAATAAAGAAAATAAGACACCATTCCTTCTCATCGGTCTTGCGATTGCAGTTGTTCTGGCCTGCACCGGCATTTACAATCAGCTGATTCCGTTTCTGAACATTCTCGGCGTCTTTATCCCTCCGATCGGTGGGGCTATTATCGGGGATTATTTCTTCACATTCAAACGCAGACTGCCAAAAGTTGAGTGTGTTACCTTTAAGATGCTTCGTATATCTCCGGTAATTGCTTATGCGGCAGGAACCATTGCCGCATGGGTGACCAATGTATTTAATGTGGGAGTGCCTCCGCTTCTTGGCATTGCTGTTTCTATTGTGTGCGTGCCACTTGTAAATGCTGCTCTAAAGGCTGCCGGGGTCGGGGATATGCATGGGATCAGCGATGATGCGGAATATGTATGACTGGAAGTATAGAAGCAGCCGAAGGAAAATAGAGAGATGAATATCGGAAATTTATTTTCAATTAATGGCACAATTTCAACACAGGCGCTCAGTGCTGTCGGACTTCAGTATGGACCTGTCGGAGCCCAGACAAGAGAGGAAGTCAATGAAAATCTGCAGACACTGCTGGAATATATGGATTCGGCTGTCAGCGGATATCCGGGGGCAGACCTGGTTGTTGCACCGGAAGCCTGTATTCAGGGATTTGCTCCGACCGGATTTGAAGACGCGATCCTGACAGAAGACAGCCCGGAAGTGCAGACGATCTGTGATCGCTGCCGGAAACTTTCTATATGGGGAGTGTTTGGCCTGCTATTTTGGACGGATAGCAGAAAATGCTATGAAAACACGGCGATTGTTGTGAATGACAAGGGGGAAATCGTACACCGTTACGTAAAAATGAATCCGTGGATCCCGTTTGAAAATTCACGCCCGGGGAAAGAGTGCACGGTATGCGACGGACCCAAGGGTTCAAAACTCGGCATTATCATCTGCGCAGACGGTGATTACCCGGAAATCTGGCGGGAAGCGGCATATCGTGGAGCGAACGTCATCATACGTCCGACACACTATATGGATCCGTATGAGGAGGCCTGGAGTATTACCAACAAAGCCGGAGCGTACTTTAATCAGGTATATGTTATCGGCGTCAACTGTACCGGACTTGCCCGGAATGAAAGCCGTTCCTGCTTTGGCAGAAGTATGATTCTTGGTCCTGACGGTAATATCATTGCACAGATGGCTGACCATCCGGGACTTATCAAGGCGGATCTTTATCCCGGGATCATTGATAAGATTCATGAGCAGGCGGTGCATTCTGCTCCGATGTTTACCTTTAATCACCGGGGGGCCAGCTGTCCGGATATGCGCGGAGAAGGAGACCAGGCTATGCGATATACCGCATATGGCTATCAGAAAGGGAGGGAAGAGAGATGACTAAGCCATCGTACCCTGCACTGTTTCACTATATCCAGAAAGCTCTGGCTGACGTGACATATCCTGCGACGAAACAGGAGATTCTTGATATGGCAGGAGGGAATCCCGTCTTCACGGACTGGGAAACATCGGTGCCGCTTTCCGCATTTGTAAAGAAAATTGAAAAAGAGCAATTCTCCTGCGCCTCAGATTTCTACTGTGCGCTGATTGCTGCAATGAGCGGCTGAAGGGGCGTAACTAAAATTGCTATAGCGATACGCTGGGCGCTTACCAGAAAGGGTGAGCCTGTGGTCAGTCGGTATGTATCTTTGGAAAATCCGGAGCTTGTCAGCAGGATTCCCACGCCGCTTGAGATGGGCCATGTTTATATGCGGCTGATCCGGGACACCATGCGGCCGGATGAAACTTATGCCGGGGGCATGCTGAGGGTTTATAATGATCCTATCGCAATACGATTGATAACTATAATGCCAGCGCATACTACGAGCCGTCGTACGTGATCGCGAAAGCGTACCGGGAGGGCGGCTTCTGAAAGCTGGCAGCATCTGCCAGGGGGTGAAGATCTTGATACAGGAAAAAACGCTGGTCAGCGGCTGTGCGGGGGAGACGGCTGGGTTTAACACACAGCTGCTGTACTTCACGTGTTCTTCGCTGACGGAGGATGACCGATATCTGTTTCTTATCACGGACCGCACGGGATCGCCGAATGTGGCTGTCAGGGATCTGAGAACGGGTGAGGAGCGGGTGCTCACGGACAACCGGAACGGGATCATGAAGAGCTACGTATACTTTGACGGGCAGCCGGGCCGGGGACTCAGTAAGGCGAGCGTGTCGCTTGACGCGGGGCGCGGCATTGCGTACTACATTCAGGATGACGAGATCCGCTGCGTGGACCTTGCGGGAAGAATCCGGGTGCTGAACCGGATCCCGGACGGCCGGATGACGGCCTTTACGCATGTCTCGTCGGACGGAAAGCGGCTGTGCGTGCCGATGACGGACGGGCGGTGCCTGGACTATGATCCTAAGACGGAAGGAGAGGGGCTGGACCGCCGGCCGGTCTACAATATCGACCGCCGGGTGCAGGATGAGAACCTGTCCAGTTACCTCTGTGTCTATGACACGGGAAGCGGCGGGCTGCTGTACGAAAAGCGGATTCCGAGGTGCTGGATCACACATGTGCAGTTTGACCCGGTGAATCCGGATATCATTCTGTACAACCATGAGTGGGCATGCTTTGACTGCGGGATCCGGCGGATGTGGCTGTATGACCGCGCACGGGATGAGATCCGGAGGGTCCGGACGGAAGGCGCGGACACGCTGGGGGATCCGCGCGGATTTGCCAGAAAGCGCGGGGACTGGGTATGCCATGAGATGTGGAGTGATGACGGGAGGTATATCATCTATCACGGCGGCTACGAGAACGGGCCGGCCATGGTGGGGCGCTACGATCTGTCATTCGGGCAGTATCATGAGATTGCGCTGCCGGATGATTACAAGTCCTACGGGCATTTTACGATGGATGCAGAGGGGAATCTCGTCTGCGACGGATACTACCGGCACCCCGGGGACGTGGTGACAGAGCGCGAGAACAGCACGGACAACGGACCGGACCCGCACAAGAAGGACGGCCTGTACATCTCTTTTGTCCGGCCGGACTGGGAGGCGGGGAAACTCACCTGGACACCGCTGTGCCGGCATGACAGCGACTGGCTCGGCCAGGATGCGCATCCGCATCCGGTCTTCAGCCACGATGGAAGGACCGTGTATTTTAACAGCCGGACCGGGCGGTATGTGAAGGTGTACGCAGTTCCGGTTGTGAAAAATATCTGAATTTACCATTGACATTTTGTGAATTGTGTCATAGAATCGGCATCACAAAAGCATATGAAGACCGGCTGTGAGGAGAACAGTCCCGGAAACGAATGGCACAGAGAGCTGTCGGGTGGTGCAAGACAGTGCAGGACTTCCGCGGAGAATCATCTCTGAGCCTCGGCGCAAAACAGAATCCGTATGATCCGTATGGATTCCAAGTAAGTGCCGACGGAGGATCACCGTTATCAAAGATCGCGCATTGTCAGATGCGGCTGAGTGGCCGGCGCCGTGAGACGCCAGCAGGAAGAGTGGTACCGCAGAGGGTTTAAAAGCCCCTGTCCCTTCCCGTAATCAGAACCTGATTACGGAAAGGAACAGGAGCTTTTTTTAATGGGCGGGGAGACCCGCGAGCTGACGGTCGGACGCTTCACACTGCTTTTCATTTCCGGAACGCAAGGGAACTTTTCTCAGGCTCCGGCTGTAAACGGTTTTGCCGCATTTAGAAGCGGCAGAAAGGAAAGAAAATGAAAGCATTGGAAAAAGCGAGCGATTTTGTCGGCAGATGGATGGCAGTTATCGTCCTTGCGGTTGCTGCCCTGGCGCTGTTTGAGCCGCAGACCTGCACATGGATCAAGACCAGCTGGGTCAACTGGCTGCTGGGTATCGTAATGTTCGGCATGGGCCTCACAATGAAGGCATCCGACTTTGCAGCGGTCTTCAAGAGACCGAAGGACGTGGTTCTCGGCGCCGTGTGCCAGTTCACCCTGATGCCGCTGATAGCATTCTTTCTCTGCAAGGTATTTCAGCTCCCCACCGAGCTGGCCATCGGCGTGATCCTGGTCGGCACCTGCCCGGGCGGCACGTCTTCTAATGTCATGACATATCTGAGTCACGGCGATGTTCCGCTCTCGGTTTCCATGACGACAGTATCCACCCTGCTGGCCCCGATCATGACACCGTTCCTGACCCTTGTCTATGCGGGCAAAACGGTGGATGTAAAGTTCTGGGCGATGTTCCTCTCGGTTCTTGAAGTTGTCCTGTTCCCGATCATTCTCGGGCTTGTGGTCAATCATTTCTTCGGCCGGTTTACAGAGAAGGCCACCAAGGCACTTCCGCTGGTTTCCACCACGGCGATTGTCATGATTGTTGCCGCTGTTGTATCCGTGAATTCTGCCCGTCTGATGACAGTCGGCGGCCTGATTGTAGTCGTTGTCATGCTTCACAACCTGATCGGTTATCTCACAGGTTATCTTGTTTCCAGGGCCCTGAAGCTGGATACAACCAAGTGCCGTGCGATCTCGATTGAGGTCGGCATGCAGAATTCCGGTCTGGCAACCAGCCTTGCCGCGACGCATTTCGCACAGTATCCGCTCGCGACGGTTCCGGGCGCCGTGTTCTCCGTATGGCACAACATCTCCGGTGCACTTCTGGCTGCATTTTTCAACTACAGATCAAGAAAGCAGGCTACAGAGCAAAATAGTCGTGCATAAGCAGAGAAATGGAAAAGTAGATGCGCTGGTAATAGTCATCCAGATTGATCCCGGTTAAATCCCGGATCATCTGGATCCGGTTCATCATTGTGTGCCGGTGGATGAAGAGACGGTCCGCCGCATGGGTGATACTGCAATTTTCGGCCAGATATACCCGGAGAGTCTGAACGAGATGTGTCTGATCCTTCCGGTCTTTTTCGAGCAGCTGCTGCAGGACTTTATTTTCCATGTAAAAGGAGCGGTCCCTGCTGTAATAACTGCTGAACATGCGGATGAAAGCGTAGTCCTCATAGCAGCACACGCCGCGCTTGGCATTGACCTGATCCAGGAGAGTCAGACACTGGAGGCAGTGGCTGTAGGCGTCAGAAAGCTCATCCATGGTGAAAAAGCGGTCACAGGCTGCATAGAAATTCAGACCATCATTCTCGGAGAGAAAGGTGAGCTGAATCTGAAGATCATAGGTGAGGGCGGCTTCCTTTCCGGGATCCTGGAACGACAGGCTGACAGCCATATAGCTGTTTTCGGCACTTTCGGCGATACAGGTTCCGGCATATGAGGCGACAAAGGAATGAAGACGCGAAAATCCGTTTTCGATAACGGATGGATCTGTATCCGTCCCGTGGATGACGGTGAACAGCAGAAGATAAAAGGGATGGGAAGATCCGCTCTCCTGCTGCACAGACTGGCGGAGTCTGTCCCGGAAGGCGGCCTGCAGTTTTTCCTGTTCGAAGCGAAAGTGTGACCAGAGTTCTCTGTCTTTGCTCAGGGCGTCCATCAGGATGTGCAGAATGCAGGAAAAAGAGTACCGGGAAGGCATTTCAAGGACCGGAAGGCTGTATGTGTCGGCGGCCTCGACAATGTATGCGGGGATACCGCTGATATAATAGCCGGTCTGGATTACCAGCGCCGGGATGCCGCGTGATTTCAGGCGCTGCACCAGATTCGGATACTGTTTTTCGTTGTCAAGATCGTATCCGGTTGTGATCAGCAGTTCGCCCCGGTTGACGGTGTCCGGAGAGTCCAGGATTTCCATGATGTTGACCCAGGTGATGGGTGTGTCGATCCCGTCTGCGCCTGCGGCCAGTTTAATACCGGGAAACAGATCCTGTTCCATCAGATCTCTGACTGTGAATGCCATAGGCTTTCTCCTGAAGAATGCGAGCGCACAGATCGGTAGGACAGATGAAAAGGCGCCGGGGAGTTCTCTCCCCGGCGCCTTTGCCGATTCTGCCGATACATATTCCGTGGCAGACGTCTGGATATCATCTGTTTTGTAAAGTATACGCAGTCTTCAGGCCGATTGTCAATTCCGGGAAGCCTTTTCCCTGGCGTAGTCCAGAATCATGCGGACAGCTGCTTCCTTCCCGGTTTTCGCCGTGTTGATGCACAGATCGTAGTAAACGGGTGAGTCCCATTTCTCTCCGTGAGAGTAATACTCACAGTACTGACGGCGGTACCGGTTGGTCCTGCGTACCATGGTGACGGCTTCTGCCTCTGAAACCTTCATGCGTGACGCGATCTCGCTGACGCAGTCTGCCTCCGGTGCTGTTATAAATACGGATACGACGTTCGGACGCCCGGCCAGAATATAGCCGGCGGACTTGCCCATGATGATGCAGCTCTCGTTATCCGCCAGATTGCGGATAATCTCAGACTGAATGTTGAAAAGGTTGTCGTCTGAGATGAACTTTGAGGATGAAGGCTTTACGATGTAGTCCCTTGGTGTCGGGACAAGCAGTTTTTTCAGGCTGGCATAGCGCAGTTTTTCATTTGAATTGTAAAAGGCAGCCTCATTGATGCCGCTCTGCTGGGATGCCATGTCCAGGATCTGATTGTCATAACACGGAATTCCGAGCGCTTCACTTAAGGCGACGCCGACCTGCTTGCCCTTGCTTCCGAATGTGCGGGCGATGGCGATCACAATATTGTTCATACGCAATTCCCCCTTTCCGTAAGAATCCGGTTTTTGAATCTGCCTACAGTATAGAATTGATTTGCAAAACCGGCCGGGGCAGACTGGCCAAAAATCCGCCACACGCGCTGGCCGGACTGTCCAGAAACCGCCTGCCTGGATCTGTCTTAATCCGCAGGTCCGATGACAAATGGACAAAATGATCCGGATGAGCACTGCTTATTGGCCAGACTGTTCGTTGAACAGGTGGGCAGCTACGTGAGAGTATCTGAACAAACAAAAGCGGTTTCGGAACACCTGAAAGCTTACAGCCGCTTTGACAGAGGAATTTAAAGCAAAGGCGCTTTGCAGAAAACCTGCAGAGCGTCTTTTCTTATTGCCGGTTCCTCTGATGAAAAGGACAGTTTGTCCTTAACGTTTAATGAAAGCCCGGAAGGAGGGGCGTGCGATGAAAGCAGATGCAGTTGTGATCGGCGGCGGCATCATCGGCTGCTCTACAGCGTATTATCTGGCCAGGGCCGGTCTGCACCCTGTTCTGGTGGAAAAACGGGGGATCGGAGAAGAAACTTCCAGCGCCTGTGACGGATTTATCATGCTGCAGACCAAGAAGCCGGGCCTTCCGCTTCGCATGGCGATGAGCAGTGCCAGACTCTATGAACACCTGTCAGAAGAGTTGGGATACGACATTCAGTATCGCCGTCCCGGCGGCCTCGTCCTGATTGAGACGCAGGAGATGAAGGACATCATGGAAGGCGTGGTGAAAAAGCAGACAGAAGACGGCATGGATGTGGAATTCATCGGCAATGAGAAGCTTCGGAGCCTGGAACCTCTGGTCTCGGAAAAGATACCGGCAGCGGTGTACTCGCCGATGGATGGTGATGTGAGTCCGATTTATACAACCCGTGCATTTGCCAAAAAAGCTGCAGAGCTCGGATGTGACATCCGTACGGGAAGTGCAGTAACCGGAATCAGTGTACAGGACGGAGAAGTCACAGCGGTCATCACGGACAAAGAGACAATTGAAACCGGAACCGTGATCAACTGCGCCGGTGTCTGGGCGCCGCAGATCGGGAAGATGATGGGACTTGACATTCCGATCCGGCCGCGCCGCGGACATATTCTGGTGAGCGAGGCGGTTGCGCCGGCGCTTAAGCACGAGATCACCGACGCCCGGTACATCGCAATCAAGCACAATCCGTCAATCATGAAAAAAGCGACGGATCCGACGTTTAAACTCGGTATCAGTCTGAGTATGGAGCAGACGGAAAATGGCAATTTCCTGATTGGCAGTGCCAGAGAATTCGCCGGGTTTGATACGGACTGCCGTTTCGACATCCTGAAGGGAATCAGCGAGTACAGCACCCGCTTTATTCCGGCTCTGCGAAGTGTCAACATGATCCGCAGTTTTGTCGGGATGCGGCCGTACTGTGAAGACGGCGTTCCCATCATCGGGCCGGTGAGCACGGTACAAGGTGCGTATATTGCCGCCGGTCACGAGGGGGACGGCATTGCGCTGGCACCGATTACCGGCCGGACAATTGCCGAGATGGTTCTTCATAAAGAAACGGAATTCGACATGACGCCGTTTTCCTTTGACAGATTTCTGAAGTGAGGAGGCAGAAACGATGAGCAGAATCGGACAGCATCCCATACTGGAATACAAAAAAGGAAAACCGGTCACCTTTACCTTTGACGGAAACGTGATGCAGGGGTTTGAAGGAGAATCCATTGCCTCCGCCCTCCACGCGGCGGGGATCCGGAAGCTCCATGAAAGTGAGGTGAAAAAGAGACCGCGCGGACTTTTCTGCGCGATCGGCAACTGCTCTTCCTGCCTGTGCCGGGTTGACGGCCGCGAGAATGTACGAATCTGCATAGAGCCGCTGCACGAAGGGATGAAGGTTGAATCGCAGAACAGCAAAGCGGTCCTGAAGCCGGTTGTCACTCCGGGAAGCATCCGGGAAGAAGAGACGATAGAGACGGATGTGCTCGTGATCGGCGGAGGCCCTGCCGGACTGAACGCGGCGATTGAGAGCGCATCCCACGGCCTGAAGGTTGTCATGCTGGATCGAAACGCGCTGCTCGGCGGGCAGCTGAACAAGCAGACGCACAAGTTCTTTGGGTCGGAAAAGGCGAAGGCGGGCACGAGAGGCTTTGTCATTGCTCAGGAACTGGAAGAAAAACTCGCGCAGTACGACACGATTGATATCGAAAAAGAGACCACAGCGCTCGGGTATTTCAAGGACGGGACGGTCATGGCAGAGTCGCGTGGCCGGGTCCTTTCGTACAGAGCGAAGGCGACGATCATTGCGACGGGCGCTTCCGAGAGGACCTTGATTTTCCCCGGAAATGATCTCCCGGGGATCTATGGAGCCGGAGCGGTTCAGACGCTGATGAACATCGACGGGATCATGCCGGGACAGACAGCCGTCATGGTGGGCGGCGGAAATATCGGTCTGATTGTCAGTTATCAGCTTCTGCAGGCAGGCGTAAACGTGGCGGCAGTCGTGGAGGCCGCACCGCATTTCGGCGGATATCAGGTGCACGCCAACAAGCTGCGCCGTGCCGGTGTCCCGATTCTGACGGGCCACACCGTGAAATATGCCTTTGGCGGAGACAGTCTTGAGGGCGTTGTGATCACGGCCCTGGATGAACATTTCAGTCCGGTGCCGGGGACGGAGCAGACGATCAAGGCAGATATTCTGTGCATGGCGGTCGGCCTCTCTCCGATGACAGAGATGTTCTTTCAGGCAGGCTGTGACATGAAATTCATCCCGCAGCTCGGAGGTTATGTCCCGCGGATCGACGAATACCATCGCACGAGCGTGCCGGGGCTGTACGCGGCAGGCGATGCGGGCGGCGTCGAAGAGGCGACGAGCGCCCAGCTGACCGGGCGGATCGCCGCTTTGTGCGCGGCAAAGGATCTGGGCGCTGCAGGCGACTTTGAACGGCAGTTCGCGGAATATCAGAGCCAGCTTTCCGAACTGCGGGCAGGTCCGCTGGGACAGAAGATCCTGTCCGGACTGGACAGGATGAAAGATGAGGGAGGTGTTTCATATGCCAAATTCTGAGGATCTGCTTGCGGTGGATGAAAAAGTCTTAAGCCGCCTTCCGTCAGAGGAGCGCCGGAGGAAAGGCCCCTACGCAATGATTGAGTGCTTCCAGAACATTCCCTGCAATCCCTGCACGAAAGCCTGCCATTTCGGTGCGATTCTTCCGATGAAAGACATAAACGAGCTTCCGCAGGTCGACTATGACAGGTGCACGGGTTGCGGACTGTGTGCGGCACACTGCTCCGGACTGGCAATCTTCATCATCAATGAGGCATTTTCCGAAACGCAGACGGAAATTCTGATGCCGTTTGAGTACTTCCCGCGGCCCGAAAAGGGAGCCGTCGTGGAAGCCGTGAACCGGGACGGGAAGATTGTGACGAAGGCAGTCGTACAGGAGATACGGCAGTTTCCGGATAAAACTACGCTGCTGGGTGTTGTGGTGGACGACCGGTTTGCGCAAGTTGTCCGCGGGATCCGCCTTCCGTTCATGAAAGGAAATCTGATCCGGGATGGAGAGCCGGAAAATGTCCGGATGGACGAGAGCATTGTCTGCCGGTGCGAGGATATCGACATGGACACACTCACCCAGCTTATGAATGAAAACCACCTGTCACTCAACGATCTGAAGCTGGAAGCACGGTTTACGATGGGTCCCTGTCAGGGCAAGACGTGCACGGCGCTTCTGGTCCAGCAGCTCTCCCGGAAGTTGCACATTCCGCCGGAGCAGATCAAGGGACCGCGGTACCGGCAGCCGCTTAAGCCGGTTCCGATCGGAGAGCTCGCAGGATACGAGCCGGACACGGAACGCTGAAACCGGGCCGGCATAAGCGCAGGTGGAGCAGAAAGGAGGCGGTAAGTGAAAGAAAAAGAAGGGACGCCGGTTGGTATTGTCATGCTGGATACGCATTTCCCGAGGATTGCCGGCGATATCGGCAATCCGGAGACCTTTGACTTTCCGGTCCTTTACCGGATCGTCCCGGCTGATGCCGGTGCGGTTGTGAGGCACCTTGAGACGCAGGATGTGGGCGTTTATATCCGGGTAGCGAAGGAACTGGAGGAAGCCGGCGCCAAGGCGGTTTTCACGAGCTGCGGATTCCTCGGTGCCTTCCAGAAGACGATCGGAGAGGCGCTTCAGGTTCCGTTTGTCGCTTCCAATCTCATGTGTCTGCCATTTGTCGAGAGGCTGCTTCCGGCCGGAAAAAAGGCAGGTGTGATGACGGTCAATTCGGAAACCCTGAAAGAAGAGAGCTTCACAGCGGTTGGAGCGGTCAGGCCGGACATTGTGTATGGCCTGCAGACAGGGACAGAGTTTACAAATGCGATCCTGTCGGACCGGCCGGTTATGGACAGCGCTGCCTGTGAAAGAGAACACGTCCGGGTCGCCAGGCAGATGCTGCAGGATCATCCGGAAGTCGGGGCGATTGTCCTTGAATGTACAAACATGCCCCCTTATGCTGCCGCCATCCGGCGGGCAGTAAAGGTGCCGGTGTTTGATATCTGTTCACTGGTTCGCTATCTGCACGCCTGTCTGTGACGGGAAAAAGCGGACCCCAGGAGACAAAAGGAGGAGAGGACTATGAAGAATTTCACAAAACGGGTTGGTGCACTTACTCTCACAGCCGGAATGATTACCGGACTGACAGCCTGCGGCGCTGCCGGGAGCAGTCAGTCGGGAAGCGGCAGTTCGTCGGGATCCGGCAGCAGCGGTACGGCCGCCACGGTCAGCGAGATTCATGTCGGCAATGTGAATCCTCTGAGCGGTGATTCCGCACTGTACGGAAATGACCAGAGCCGCGGCTTCGGAATGGCAATTGAAGAGATCAACGCGGCCGGCGGTGTAAACGGCGCGAAGATCGTTCTGGATGATTACGATGATCAGGGAGATGCGCAGAAGGCGGCACAGGGCGCGCAGAAGTTCGCGGATGATGATTCTTACTATGCGATCATCGGCTCCTCGCTTTCAAACTGCACGCTGGCTATGACGCCGATCACGGATGACGCGGGCATCGTTGAGATGGTGGTTTCCTCCAGCTCACCATCCCTGCATGGCTGCAGCGACTACTTCTTCCGGATGGCGGTCCAGGACGACCAGGTTGGGCCGCAGATGGCGAAAGCCCTGATCGACAAGGGATACAAGAGCGTTACGGTTCTGTATCCTTCCAATGACTACGGCAACAACCTGGACAAAAATCTGGAGGAATATGCGAAGAGCAACGGCCTGACAGTTCTGGATTCCATCGCGTATAACGCTTCCGACCAGGACTTTACCGCAATCTGTACGACTGTAAAGAATGAAGCGCCGGAGGCGGTTGCCCTGTGCGGTACGGTACAGGATTCCTCGCTTCTGATCAATCAGCTGAAAGCGGCCGGCGTGGATGCGTTCCTGATGGGTGGTACTTCCCTGTATAATTCCAAAGCGCTGGAAATCGCCGGCAGCAACATGGAAGGCGTGGGATGCATCTCGGTTTACATCTCTTCCAATCCGGCAGACAAGGTTCAGAATTTCGTGTCCAAGTATAAAGAAAAGTACAACGAAACGCCGGATGCCTTCGCGGCACTTGCCTATGATGAGGGGTATGTGTTTGCGGATGCCTGCAAAAAGGCCATGGATGACAACGGCGGAAAACTTACCCGCGAGGGGATCATGAAAGCGCTCAAAGAAACGAACTACACTGGTGTCACCGGAACGGTCACCTATGACGATTCCAATGAGTGGATTCGTGATTATCTGGTACTTGAAGTCAAAGATGGGGAATTCCAGCTCGCTTCGTAAAAAGACTCGGAAAATGTGAGAACAGCCGGGGTGCCCGGCAGGGACAAAGAAGTCCCTGTGCGGGTCCCGGCGTTTTTCTGTTTTTACGGCAGATTCCCGGGAGGTGTAAAAATGGCGGTATTTCTTCAACAGGTCGTAAACGGCCTGGCGCAGGGCGGCATATATGCCCTGATCGCAATCGGCTGGACGACAGTATTCGGCATCGTCGGGGTCATGAACTGGACCCACGGCGAGGTGTACATGCTGGGCGCCTATGTGGGCTTTTTCCTCACAACATATTCCGGGATGGGAATGGTCCCGGCACTGCTTCTTTCCATGGGAGCCGGCGCAATTATCGCAGTTCTTATTGACCAGTTCGGCTATGTGCCGCTCCGGAAACGCGGGACGCTGGCCAGGTCCGGATTTATCACAGCCCTTGGCCTTTCGACCTTTCTGCGGTATTCCGCCAACGCGGCGTTTTCGGCAGATCCGAGGGTATATCCGGCTTTGATGGAGTATCACCCGATTACGCTGTTCTCCATCGGCGGAACGGCTGTAACCATCAATTCCCTGCATCTGATTATTCTGATCGGTACATTCATCATCATGGTTGTGCTGCAGCTCTTTTTCACACGGACCATTATCGGAAAGGCTATGCTGGCCGGATCGCAGGATATGAAGACGCTGGCTCTGATGGGGGCGGATTCGGAGAAGCTGATCAAGATCACATTTGCCATCAGCGGAGCGCTGGGCGCGGCGGCAGGCTTCTTCATGGGAATGCTGTATACGATCTATCCGACAATGGGCGCTCTTGCCGGCCTTAAGGGATGGGCATGCGCGATTCTCGGCGGTATCGGAAGCATATCCGGATCGCTGGTCGGCGGTGTTCTGATCGGCATTGCAGAGGCGCTGACATCCGGGTTTGTGTCAACCGGTTATAAAGATGCGATCAGCTTCGTCATCATGATACTTGTCCTCCTGATCAAACCGACAGGTCTGATGGGATACAAGTTCGAAGAGAAAGTGTAAGGGGGCGGTCTGATGAAAAAGATTCACATTTCCCTTCGAAAGCCTCAGGCGGGAGAGCTGAAGGCCAATCGGAAGGTCATCGCCGTCTGTGTCGTTCTGGCGGCAATGCTCTTCATCTGTTTTCTCGACGACTTCACGCCTTCGGGGCGTGTGATCCCCAATTACTTCAAATATGTGATTGTTGTCAGCCTGATATACTCGGTTGCCAGCCTCGGCATCAACTTCTACTCCGGGTATCAGGGCGATACATCCCTGGGGCATGCGGTGTTCTTCGGAACCGGAGCATACGTGACAGCTTATCTGACCACGCAGTTTTCCGGCATCAATTTCTGGGCTTCGATCCTGATCGGCATGGCATTTTCGGCGGTTCTTTCTCTGCCGGTTGCCTGGGCCGGGAGCCGGGTAAAAGGGTCTTTTATGGTGGTTATCACCTACGGCTACTGCGAAATTTTCCGGTATCTGGCCATCAATTCCAATACACTTGGAGGTACAGCCGGCATGGCCGGTATCCCCTCTCCTAAGATCTTCGGAGTCAGGATTACGAAGATCCCATGGCTTCCATCCAACAAGGACGGATTTATTCTGATCCTGATGGCCATTGTCGGATTCCTTGCGCTTTTTACGTACCGGATTGTAAATTCCCGCGTCGGATACGCGCTGGCAGCGGTACGGGAGGATGAGATCGCCGCATACGCGATGGGAGTCAACGTCAAGGCATACAAGCGGCTGGCAATTATCACATCAGCTGTCATCACGTCGGTGGCAGGAAGTTTTTACGCCGGATTTACCAATGTGGCTGACCCGAGCCTGTTCGGAGCCACACTCTCCATCACGATTTTCACGATGCTTGTCATCGGCGGGCGCAGGAGTATCAGCGGAGCGATTCTGGGAGCATTTATCGTTGTAATCTGCCCGGAACTTCTGCGGTATGTTCAGGACCTGATCGGTCTTCCGTTTGATCCCTGGTATATCCTGTACGGCCTGATGCTCGTCATCATCATGCGGTTTAAGCCGGAGGGACTGCTGGGGACGAAGGAATCCTGACAAGGCCGTAAAAGCAGAAAGGAGCGCCTAGGTATGAGTGAAGTTTTACTCAGCACACAGAATCTGTCCAAGAGCTTCGGCGGCATCATGGCGAACAAGGACATCAATTTTCATATCAACCGGGGTGAGATCGTCGCGATCATCGGGCCGAACGGATCCGGAAAGACGACTTTTTACAATCTTCTGACCGGTATCACCCGCTGCTCGGGCGGCACGATTACCTTTGAAGGGAAGAATATCACCGGGAAAAAACCACAGGAGATCACAAAGCTTGGGATCAGCCGGACATTTCAGAATATCCGTCTGTTCGGAACACTGTCGGTGGCACAGAACATTGAGATCGCAAGGCACTGCCGTACTTCTTCTACCATGTGGGATGCTCTCTGGCACACGAAGAAATATGGTACGGAGAAGGAGGAAAATGCCGAAGCCGTAGAGCGCTGTATGGAATATGTCGGTATTGCCGACAAGAAGGATTGGAAGGCAACCAATCTTCCCTACGGAATGCAGCGAAAGCTGGAGATCGCCAGAGCGCTTGCAACAGATCCAAAACTGATTCTGCTGGATGAACCGGCGGCCGGCATGAACCCAAAGGAAAAGGAAGAACTGATGGATATCATCCGGAAACTATCGTCTGACGGCTATTCCGTCATTCTGATTGAACATGCCATGCGGGTTGTCATGAACATCGCCGACCGGATCAGTGTATTCAACTACGGTGAAAAGATCGCGGACGGCCTTCCTACTGAGATCCGGGAAAATCCGGTTGTCATTCAGGCGTATCTGGGAAAGGGGGCATCGGCTGATGGAAATGCTTAAGGTGGAGAATCTGAATGTATATTATGGCAACATCCATGCCCTGAAGGATATGAGTCTGACTGTAAATGAAGGGGAGATCGTGTCTCTGATCGGAGCCAACGGAGCCGGAAAATCGACGCTTATGCTCTCAATCATGCACCAGATTCCTGCCAAAACCGGGAAGGTTCTGTTTCAGGGAAAGGACTGTCTGACACAGAAGACATTTGACATTGTAAAAGAGGGTATGACGCTGGTACCGGAAGGCCGTCATGTTTTTCCCCGTACTTCTGTTCAGGACAATCTGCTTTTGGGGGCCTACTACCGCCGCGACAAGTCGGAGGTGAAGAAGGATCTGAATCGGATCTATGAGATGTTTCCCAGACTGCAGGAGCGCCGCAGACAGCTTGCCGGCACGCTCTCCGGAGGCGAGCAGCAGATGCTGGCTACGGCGAGAGCGCTCATGAGCCGTCCGAAGATGCTGCTTCTGGACGAGCCGTCCATGGGGCTGGCACCGATTATCGTGGACCAGATCTTTGATACGATCGTCCGAATCAATAAGGAAGGGACCACGATTCTTCTGGTGGAGCAGAATGCCAACCAGGCGCTTCGAATTGCAGACCGGGGATATGTTCTGGAGACGGGTGAAAAGACTATGGAAGACGCGGCTGACAAGCTGCTTGCCAATGATCAGATCCGGGAAGCGTATCTGGGAGCATAGGAGAAGCGTATGGTGCGGGGTGTCATTTTTGAGACGGACAGCCGGCTGACGTATACGGCGCAGGAGCTTAGGCGGAGTGACAACGCGGAAGTTATCCGGATCCGGGAGAAAGATGATCTTCCAAAGATGCAGAGAGGACCCTGGGATTTTGTTCTTCTGCCAATCCGGGGAACGGCGGACGGAACTGTTGAACTTGCGGATGGAAAAGCGGATATCCGCTCCTTTCTGGAGAAACTTTCATCCGATGCGCTGCTGATCTCCGGCGTGGAAACAGATTATGAGAAACAGCTTTCCTGCCGGTATATCAATTTTCAGAAGGACAGGACAGTTGCCCGGAAAAATTCGGAGTACACAGCGGAGGGGATTTTGTACCTGATGCTTCGCGAAACACCCCGCAGCATTGCGGAGTACACGTACGATCTGCTCGGGGACGGAAATGTGGGGAGCGCGATGCACCGGCTGCTGGAAAAGCTCTCCCTGCCGCACCGCTGGATTGTGAGGGACGGCGGGAAGGGAAAGCTCGCGCTGGAAGACTGGCAGGGAATGATCCCGTCAGAAGTGGTGATCAACACGATTCCGGCTGCTGTGATTCACTCCTGTCAGTTCCCGGAGGGAAAGCCGGATTCATTTTATATCTTCGATATAACAAGCGGCGGGAAGGGCGCCGGGCAGAAAGTAAAGGAAAAGCCGCATGTGCACTACGTGTGCGCGCCGCCGCTGCCGGGACTTGTGGCTCCGGCTTCCGCCGGACATCTGCTGGCGGAACTGGTTGAGCGGATGATGCCGGAAAGCGGCAGGAGGTAAGAAAATGATCAGAGGAGGATATACGTGCTACGGACAGGATATCGGAATCCTGATGCTGGACACGAAATTTCCGAGGATCCGGGGCGATATCGGCAACGCAGAGACATTTCCGTTTCCGGTCCGGTACAAGATCGTGAGAAATGTGTTTCAGGGTGCAACACTTCCCCGTGACGCGGATCAGGTTCTTCTGCGCGCATTTACGGAGGCCGCAAAGGAACTGGAGGAAGACGGATGCAGGGCTATCACGACGTCCTGCGGGTTTCTGGCAGGCTTTCAGCAGGAGCTGGCGGCGGCGGTTCACATTCCTGTCTTTACCTCGGCTCTGGCACTGGTGCCGATGCTCTATCCGATGCTGCACGGGGATGAGAGGATTGCCATATTTGCCGAGAAGAAGGAGTTCATGACCGAGTCGCTGTTCAACAAGAACGGCTGGTCACAGGAGAAAATTCCGGTAAGTGTTTTCGGAATGGACGAACACGCTGCGTTTAATGACCTGATCATCCGTAACAGCAGCGAGGGCGATCCGGAGCGGATCCGGAAAGAGGTCATCAGTCTTGCCGGACAGTATCTGGACAGCGGCATCAGAGGCGGCGTCATTGTGCTGGAGTGCCAGAATCTCGCACCATACGGAGCGCTGATCCAGGATATCTGCCAGGTGCCGGTGTTCGGAATTAATCAGCTGATCGCATTTATGTACAGCGGTGTGAAGTATCCGGATTACCGGAACTGACATAGCAGTGAGGAGGCGGGATATGAAGGTTTTGGTGACAGAGCCGGTCGATCCGGTTGGAATCCGGCTGCTGGAGGAACATCATCTGGAAGTGATACACGGGACCGGGATTGAGCCGGAAACGGTGATTCGGGAGGCGAAAGGGTGTGTTGGAATCCTGACACGGAATGCGCATCTGGACGGTCCCATCATGGATGCATGCCCGGATCTTAAAGTTATATCCATGCACGGGGTCGGAGTGGACTGCATCGACGTGGAAGCGGCCACAAAGCGGGGAATCCAGGTGACCAATGCCGCCGACTCCAATCAGAAAGCGGTTGCCGAGTATACAATCGGTCTGATTCTGATGCTGGCCAAACATGCGGTGACGTATACCAACGGGCTGAAGAAATATGATATGAGCGTGCGCAATACGACCGGCCACGAAGTGGCCGGACGGACGCTGGGGATCATCGGAATGGGTAATATCGGAAGTCAGGTCGCCCGGATGGCATCTTCGGGTCTCTCGATGCGGGTAATCGGTTACAGCCGGCATATCACCGGGACGGAGAGAGCGAGTTTCGGCATGCTGTCAGGCGATCTGAAGCAGGTGATCTCGGAAGCGGACTTTCTGACGCTGCATGTTCCCGGAAACGCTTCAACGCATCACATGATCGGAGAGGAACAGCTCTCGTGGATGAAACCAACCGCCTATCTCATCAATACGGCGCGGGGCACGGTGGTAGATGAGTCGGCGCTGATCCGGGCCCTTGAAGATAAGAAAATCGCCGGCGCCGCGCTGGATGTATTTGAGGGCAATCTTCCGAAGCCGGACAATCCGCTTCTTTCCATGTCAAATGTAATCGTCACGCCGCACACGGCGGCATTTACCGTGGAAGCGCTTCAGCGCATGTCGTATCAGGCGGCCATGGGTATCGTGGAGGTTGTTGAGGGAAAACCAATTTCGTTTCCGGTTAACCATCTGCACGATACGTTCGAGGACCGTAAAGAAGTAAAGGAAGTCATGGATTTCTTCCGGTACGAATTTAACATTTCCTGAACCAGGAGAAGGAGGAATCAGCCATGAAGCTTTGGATTGCATCACACCGGGTTGACGAGACGCAGATTTATGAAGAGGAAAACAGACGGTTCGGATTCCATCTGACATTTGACGAAGAGGCGCTGACACCGGAGACGGCAGGGAAGCTGAGAGGATATGATGCAGTGGCAGTCACAACAAACTGCCGGATCGACGAGACGATGTGCAGATTTCTTCAGCAGGACGGCGTGCGGTATATTCTTACCCGATCCACGGGTACGGATCATATCAATCTGGAGGCGGTGCACCGGTACGGCCTTCTGGCTGCCAATGTCCCCGGATACTCGCCGAATGCCATATCCGAGCATACGGTCCTGCTGGTTCTGATGCTTCTGCGGAAGATGAGAAGACAGATGGAAAGAGTGCGGGAGCACGATTTCAGGTTGGAAGGCGTCCGCGCCAGGCAGCTCTCGGGAATGACCGTCGGCGTGATCGGTGCCGGGAGGATCGGCGCCACAACGATCAGCCTGCTTTCCGGATTCGGATGCCGGATCCTGGTAAATGACCTGTACCAGAATGAAGAAGTAAAGAAAAAGGCATCGTATGTTTCCCTGGACGAACTGCTTGCCATGTCAGATGTCATTATCCTGCACGCGCCAATGATCGCGGCTAACTTCCATCTGATCGGAGAAGAGCAGATCGGGAAAATGAAACCGGGAGTTTACCTGATCAATCCGGCCAGAGGCGGGCTGGTGGACACGGAAGCGGTCTGCCGCGGTCTTCAGCAGGGCCGGATCGGCGGTTTTGGCTTTGATGTATATGAGAACGAAATGGCCACGCAGAGAAAAGATCTGCGTGGAAAGCCTCTGGGCGATCCGCTGCTGGAGAAGCTGCTGGCTATGGATTCGGTGGTTTATACATCTCACACGGCGTTCTACACCGATGAGGCCATCCGGGCGATCGCAGGGGCTACACTGCAGAATCTGGAGGACTTCCGAAAGAACGGGCGGTGCATCAATCAGAGATGAGAGGAGTTTCTATGAAGCAGGATACAGAGGAAGAGGGCAGCAGACGGCTGGACCGAGTGCCGATGTCCGGGATCCGCAAAGTCATGAATCAGGTAAATGCTCTGCGCGCGGAGGGAAAAGACGTAATCTCTTTCAGCGCCGGAGAGCCGGGATTTAACACACCGGAACCCATCAAGGAAGCGGCCTGTCAGTGCCTTCGGGAGAATCTCACCCACTATCCGCCCAACCGGGGGAGTCTGGCCCTTCGGCAGGCGATCGGGCGCAAAACAGAGGAGGATACCGGCGTTTCCTATGACCCGGAAACGGAGATCCTGATCACCTGCGGCGGAGCGGAGGGGATCAATGACTGCATTCTCTCAATGGTGGATCCGGGTGACGAGGTTATCATCTTTAAGCCGGCTTTTATCAATTATGAAGCTCTGGTGCTTGAGATCGGGGCGGTTCCCGTAAGCGTCGACCTGAAGCCGGAGAACGGTTTTCAAATCGATCTTGCGGAAGTGGAGAGTCGGATTACAGAAAAAACGAAACTTCTGGTCATCAATTCTCCGAATAATCCCACCGGCGCCGTGTACAGCCGGGAGTCGCTCGCAGGATTGTGTGAGCTTGCGAAAGAACATCATTTCCTCCTTTTTTCGGACGAAATGTATTCGGCTCTTGTCTATGACGGCGCTCCGTTTTATTCTGTGGCCGCCTTTCCGGGCATGAAAGAGCACAGTCTGATCGTCAACGGCTTTTCAAAGACGTATGCAATGACAGGCTGGCGGCTGGGATATGTCTGTGCGCCGGAAAGACTGATGAACAAGCTCGTGAAGCATCATCAGTACACCACGACTTCCATCGCGACATTTCTGCAGGAGGGCGTAGCCCGCTCTATGAATCTTCCGGAGACGCTGTATGAGGTGGATCGTATGAAGGCGATGTTTGCGAAACAGCGGCAGGTAATGATGGAAGGACTGGACAGCCTTCCGGGGATCACGTATACAAAGCCGTATGGCGCATTTTATATCTGCGCGGATGTCTCCGGGACCGGTATGGACGGGGAGACATTTTCCCGGGAGCTGCTCCGGAAAGCACTGGTAGCGACGGTCCCGGCAGTCTGCTTCGGCGATTCGTATCAGAATCTCGTGCGATTCAGTTTTGCAGTGAAGGAAGAGGATATCCGGGAAGGCATCCGGAGGATCCGCGCGTTTCTGGAATCCTCTTCGTGAATCGGCTTTGACTCCGAACGGAGCCGGGAGGACAGATCATGATACTTCCTATGCTTTCTCTGATGGGCGAGATGTTTCTGCTGATCCTGGCCGGCTACATCGTCCGCCGGTTGGGACTTGTGACCAGGGAAGGAAAAATGTGCCTCACCAATCTGATCCTGTACGTAATCCTTCCCTGTAACATTGTGAAGGCGTTCCTTGCCGAAACGGGCAGCCGATGGGGAGAGCTTGTACAGGTGCTTCTGATCGCGACGCTGATACAGATTTTTTGCAGCGTGATCGCATATTTCTGTTATTCTTTTCTGCCGGCTGGTGAAAAGGCGGTTTTTCAGTATGCGACGGTGTGTTCCAATGCCGGTTTTATGGGGAATCCGCTCTCACAGGCCATATTCGGAGATATCGGACTGCTTTATACTTCTATATTTCTCATCCCGCAGCGGATCGTGATGTGGACGGCGGGCGTCTCGTATTTTGCGGCGGGAAATGACCGGAAGGGACTGCTTAAGAAAGTGCTGGTGCACCCTTGTATGATCGCAGTCTATATCGGACTTTTTCTGATGCTGACACCCATTCAGCTTCCTGCATTTATAAGCAGCACGGTCAGTGCTTTCAGCAGCTGCACGACAGCCATGACGATGCTGTATATAGGAACGATTCTGACCGACGTGGACTTTCGCACGCTGATTACCGGGAAACAGCTTTACTTCGCGCTCATGCGGCTGGTCCTGATCCCGCTGGCGGTATACATTCCGTGCCGCCTGTCGGGAGTGGATACGGTCATCACCGGCGTGTGCACGCTTCTGACAGCCATGCCGGCGGGATCCACCACGTCTCTTCTGGCAGTCAGATATGAGGCGGATGAGCTGTCGGCTGCGAAATGTGTTGTGTTCACAACGGTGCTGTCTGTTATTACAACTCCGGTCTGGGGTATGATTCTGACCTGATATTTTACAGTTCCCTCTATGACTTTCCCGCCTTTCCGTATGGTATACTGAAGCCGTACAGGACAGCTGAAAATCCGGACTGCCGGGGCAGAAGCCGGAAACCGTTAAACAAAGGCGGAACGGGCATGGGGAAAGCAGCAGGAAACGGCGGCCAGCAGACAGAAAGAGAAGCGGCTGAACGGCCGCAGGACAGGAATGAGCATATTGTGATTGTCAACGGTGTTCCGGTGGATGTCCGGTACACCGGTGACATTTTTGACGTGAAGAGCCGGCCGGAAAGGTCGGAGCATGAGCTGGAACGGCCGCAGCAGAAGAAGACGTACCGGGCAGTTCTGCTTATCGTGCTGCTGGTGACGGCGGCTGCGATCGTAATTCCGATTCTTCTCTCCGGAAAACAGTGGGGGAATTCAGCCCGGAGTGCCAGCACCACGGTGGCCTGGGGAGGCGGCGCGGGGCAGAACGCTGCCGGGGTGTCAACAACATCGGTAAGCGCGGCGGAGCGGACTCTCCTGCACCCTGACGGCACGACGGATACAAAAAGCTACACGGCCCCAGGTGACCTTGGGGACGATATCCGGGATGCCCGGATGTCTCTTGACGGAAAGCTGTACCAGTTCCCGTTCCCGCTCGTGCTTCTGACAGGAGACGGCTGGGATATCACGGCCACCGACAGCGGGGAGTACCACATTTCGGAAGATACGGAGATTGATCCGGAATCGGCGGAATTTGTGCAGCTTCAGGATGCGGACGGCCGAACTCTGTTTTGCGAGCTGTGGAATTTCTCGTCTGATGCGGCGAACATAACGGAGTGCGCGGTGATAAGTGTCACGGAGTACGGGTTTGATCCGGTGGGAATCCGGATATCCGGCGGTCCGGACGGCCTGCTGACTTTAGAACAGATGGATCAGCTGCTGGCGGACGCAGGGCCGGAGACGAGTGATTCGACTTTCAGCAAAAGAGAGCAGGACGGCTACACGTACTTTGTGCTGCGGTTCCCGAAACAGGAGATGGCGAAGGGTGTGTGGAGCGGTCCTGTTCTGGACGCCTCGTTTGATGAGGACGGTCTGCTGGACTTCTGGTACGGTGTGGAAGTGTCCTGAAATTACTGAGGCGATATCTTGAGAGTGACATACACGGTTATTCGCAGCCGCCGCCGCACAGCGGCCATTCAGATCGCGGACGGAAAGGTCGTCGTCCGCGTACCCGCGAAAATGACTGGTGAGGAAACGGACAGGTTCGTGCAGTCCCACGCGGACTGGATTGTCAGACATCTGGAAAAAGAGCGGCGCCGGATGCAGGAAGAACAAAAAACGACCGTAAAACCGCTCAGCGAACAGGAACTGCAGGCGCTTGCGGACCGCGCGATGTGCGTGATTCCGGATCGAGTGCGCCATTTTGCCCCGAAGGTGGGAGTTACAGTCAGGAGGATCACCATCCGCAATCAGACCACGCGCTGGGGCAGCTGCAGCGCGGCCGGAAATCTGAACTTCAACTGTCTTCTGATGCTGACGCCTCCGGAGGTGATCGACAGCGTGGTGGTGCATGAACTCTGTCATCTGCTGCAGATGAACCATTCGCCTGCCTTTTACGCCGAGGTTCACCGCGTGTATCCTGATTACGACCGGTGGAACGTCTGGCTGAAAGCACACGGGAGAGAGATTATGAGAAGAAATCCGGCGCGTTCCAGGTGAGGGTGCGCCGGATGAACATGGATGGGAGGATAAACCTTGAAAACAGAACAGTTTCTTATCACGCCGGCGGCCGGAAAGCGGCTGATTGCAAGGGCGATTGTGCAACGCGAAGATATACAGGAAGCCCTGAAAAACCGGACGATCGTTGTGATCGCCGGGACGACGAATCTGTACATCGCCAATGAGCTTTTAAAGCAGCTGGGAAGCAGCCTGAGAGCCGAAGGGCCTTCCTTTCACCGCGGCGTTCTGAGTGCTCCGGGATCTGGGACGATTGACGCGCCATTTGCCGGCGATCTTGTCATCACGAAGGGAAAGCCGGAATTTCGGACGGATCTCGCCGATGTATGCAGCAGCCTTTCATCCGGCGACATTATCCTGAAAGGCGCGAATGCGGTGGATCTTACGGCGGGCAGAGCGGCGGTCCTGATCGGCAACATGGACAGCGGCGGCACGATTATTCAGGTGTCCAGGGCTGTCATCACCAGGCGGGTCCGCGTGATCCTGCCGGTCGGCGTGGAGAAGCGTGTGGAAGGTCCGATTGATGAACTCGTAAATGCCTGCAACGATTCCGGGAGCGCCGGCCTTCGCATGTTCCCGGCCTTCGGAGAGGTTTACACGGAGCTTTCCGCCATCCGGCAGCTGACCGGCGGGAAGCCGCTGCTTTTAGCCGGCGGCGCGGTAAACGGCGGCGAGGGCAGCGTACTTCTCGGCGTACAGGGCGGAGACACGGAGCCGCTTCACGCCCTGATGAAGGAAATATCAAAAGAGCCGCCCTGCGTGATCTGACAGGGGCGGCCCGGTAATATGGCAGTGCACGGCAGGGAGCAGGGAGGCAGGCTCCCTGCTTTTTACTTTGCGTATGTCTTTTCGTATGCTTTCACACCGGCCGCGAGGCGGTTCAGCCCGTCAGTGAGGCGCGCGGCGGGGCAGGCAAAGTTAAGCCGCACAAAACCTTCTCCGGCTTTTCCGTACTGTGAGCCGCCGCTGATGTACAGCCCGGTCTCCTTCCGGATGAACGGTGCGAGCCCGGTTCCGTTTCGCGGCAGTTTCCGCGCGTCTGTCCACAGCAGATAGGTGGCGTCCTCGTCAAAGGGCTGCAGCTGCGGCAGATTTTCACGGATAAAGCGCCTTGCCGTCCTGTAATTCTGCTCCAGATACTCCCGCAGCGCGGAAAGCCACGGCCCGCCCTCCTTCAGCGCGGCCACAGCCCCGTATATGGCAAATGCATTCGGCTCCGCCACTTCGTCGTTGTTCAGCCCGCGGCTGACACGGTTTCTCAGATTCCCGTTCGGGACAAAGACGGCGGCCGAATGCAGACCGGCGAGATTGAACGCTTTGCTCGGACTGATGCAGGTGACACTTGACTGCGCCGCCTCGTCCGAGACAGCGGCAAAGGGGATATACTGCACGCCGGGTCTTGTCAGGTCACAGTGAATCTCGTCGGAGATGACGGTGACACCGTATTTCTTCGCCAGACGCGCGATTTCGCAAAGCTCGTTTGCACGCCAGACCCGGCCACCCGGGTTCTGTGGATTGCACAGCAGCATGAGTGTGGTCTGCGGGTCTGCCAGGTCGTGTTCCAGCTGCCCGAAGTCGATCTCATACCGTCCGTTTTTGGGGGTGAGCGGACTCTCCAGCGGCACACGGCCATTGTTCACGATGGAATTGAAGAAGATGTTGTAGACCGGCGTCTGGATGAGCACTTTTTCCGCGGGAAGGCTCAGGCGCCGCATCAGACTCGAGATGGCCGGAACCACGCCGGTCGTGAAGATCAGCCATTCCTTGCGGATCTCAAACCCGTGCTGCGTCTTCCACCAGTTCTGGTATGCCGCGTACCAGTCCGGTGTGACGCCGGTGTAGCCGAAAATCCCGTGCTGTACGCGTCTTTCAAGGGCTTCGATGATTTCGGGTGCGGTCCTGAAATCCATATCCGCCACCCACATCGGCAGCTCATTTTCAGCGACATCCCATTTTTCGGAGCCGGTTCCCCGCCGGCTTATGATTTCGTCAAAATTGTAAGAGGACATAGCAGTTCCTTATCTGAAAAGCTGTTGTTTGATGCCGGAAGCTTTTTACGCACGCCCCTCAGTGTCCTCCGGCCCCGGTCATTTCATCAGATCGATATTGATGGTCTTCCTTCCGCTTTCGTCCGTGGGCGGCTCGCCGAGAGGCTTTTTGATCTTCATGATGCTTTTGTAGGCCGGGCGGATGATCTTGGAACCGGATACCAGCTCTTCGATCCGGTGCGCGCTCCAGCCGGCGACTCTGGCGATGGCGAAGATCGGGGTGTAGAGCTCCCGCGGGATGCCCATCAGGTCGTAGGCGAAGCCGCTGTAGAAGTCGACGTTCGGGGCTACGCCCTTGTAGATGCGGCGGTGGCCGGAGATGACTTCCGGAGCGATTTCCTCGACTTTGTTGTACAGGGACATATCCTTCTCGCGGTGCTTTTCCCTGGAGAGCATCTGGACGAAGGTCTTGAAGATGCGCTCACGCGGGTCGGACTTTGAATACACGGCGTGGCCCATGCCGTAGATCAGGCCTCTGTGGTCGAAAGTCTCTCCGTTCAGGATCTTCTGCAGATATGCGGCGATCTCCTCGTCATCGTTCCAGTCGCGCACGTTTTCGCGGATGTCATCCATCATCTCCATGACTTTGATGTTGGCGCCGCCGTGCCGCGGACCTTTGAGGGAGCTCATCGCGGCTGCGATGACCGCGTAGGTGTCCGCGCCGGAAGAGGTTACCACGCGCGTGGTGAAGCTGGAGTTGTTGCCGCCTCCGTGCTCCATGTGCAGCATCAGCGCCACATCAAGAGCCAGTGCCTCGACCTTGCTGAAGGAAGAATCCGGACGAAGCATGCGCAGAATATTTTCGGCGGTGGAAAGCTTTGGGTCCGGCCGGTGAATGTACATGGACTGCAGGTTTTCGTAGTGATTGTAGGCGTGATAGCCGTAGATGGCCAGCATCGGGAATACGGAGATCAGCTGGATGGACTGGCTGATGACGTTCTCCAGCGAGGTGTCTGCGGCATTGCTGTCATACGAGGCGAGTGTGAGGATGGAGCGTGTCATGGAGTTCATGATGTCCCGGGTCGGCGCCTTCATGATCACGTCGCGGGTGAAATTCGTCGGGAGCTCCCGCATGTCCGCCAGCAGGTCCGTGAACTGCTTCGCCTCGTCCGCATCCGGAAGTTCGCCGAACAGAAGAAGATAGGTAAGGTTCTCGTAACCGTAGCGGCTTCCCAGATACTTGTGGATCAGATCGTGGATCTCATACCCCCGGTACCACAGCTGTCCGTCGCACGGCTGCCCTTCCGCGTCAAATGCGACAATGTTGGAAATATTGGTCAGTCCTGCCACGACGCCCTTGCCGTTTAAGTCGCGCAGTCCGCGTTTTACCTGGTATGTATCATACAGGGCGGGATCTATGGAATCATTTTCCCTGCTGAGCTCCGCATAGGAAACGGTGTCGATGCTGTCTCGTGTTTTCATCAGCAGTCCTCCTTTCAGACAGATCGGATGCAGTAAAATAAAATCCTGTTGTTCAATTGTACTGAAATCCATTCAAATGCGATAAAATTAACGTATCATCCCGCTGCGGGGAATTCAAGAAAGCAGCTGTAAAATTTCAGGAACAAAATGATGCTTCTGTCAAAAGCTCTATAAATAGTATCGATACTATATCATGTCCGCCGCCGGATGTCAAAATTCAGGAATTCTTCTTTTTTCATACAGTCACTGCTTTAACCCGGTGAGGCGCAGCTGCGCGGCCTTGAACAGCGAATTGTACAGATAGATGAACCGTCCGACGCCGATCATGGCCGCCACGGTTCCGATGCCGATGCCGACAGGGCGGCCGACGGAAAGAAGACCGATGAGCAGCGTCAGCGCGACGCAGAAGATATCAAAGACATTTTTTACATTGCCCATCCTTTTGCCGAGCCGGTCCGCGATGGCCTGGACGATGCCGTCGCCCGGATTGGGGACAAGCCGCGTGTTGACGTTCATCGCGGCGCCGATGCCGGTCAGGGTGATCCCGAGGATGAGGCACGCGATCCGCGCGGGAAGTGCGGTGACGTCCGGAACAAGGGCACCGAACAGGTTGAAGAACCGCGTCACGACGACGGAGAGCGGGATCTGCAGCAGGTCATACAGCCGGAAATTCTTTCCCTTGAACGCATACTCAACCGCGGCGAGCACGCAGTACATGACAAATGACGCGTTGCCGAAATTCCAGCCGTGGATTTCAGACAGCGAGTAGGCGATGGAGATGATGGGCGTGACGCCGAACGAGGACTTGGTGTTGAGGACGATGCCAAGTGACAGGATGATCATTCCGCCGAGGTAAAAAAGAATTCTGGCAGTTTTTTTCATGATGAATGCAGACTCCTGCGCGAACGCTCTTTGCTTCTCCTGCAGAGGAGAGCGCATCTGTCCGGATGAGGGGCAGGAACAAACGCACTATCTGTACCCTAGCATACAAACGAAAATGTGTCAAAACAAGGGGCGTGTGAAAAGGGATAGCCTTACCTCTAAAAGCGCGGTACAATTTTCCCGGAAGGAAGAATACCAAAATGGCAGTGAGAGAAAAATATTTTGACATAAATGAAGAAGGAAATTCGGTGCGTTGCCGGATCCTCTCCGCGTCACCCCTCCGGACGTTTGAGAGAGTCGTGATCTGCACGCACGGTTTCGGAAGCAGCAAGGACGTGGCCAATATCACGCGGTTTGCACAGAAATATCTGGACAAGCACGGAAAAGACGCAGTTCTTGGCTTTGACTGGCCGTGTCACGGCAAAGACGGACGCAAGAAGCTGGAGATAAGCGACTGCATGGAATATATGAAGCTGGTCGTGAACTACGTGAGGGAGACGCTGGGGGCGAAAAAGATCTTTAATTACTCCGTCAGTTTCGGCGGCTATCTGACGCTGCTGTACATGCACCGGGCGGGCAATCCATTTGCCAAAGTGGCGCTTCGCGCACCGGGACTGCGGATGCACGATCTCATGCTGAAAAATGTGAAAGAAACCGACCGCGAAAAACTTGCGAAGGGCAGGGAGGTCGAGATCGGCTACGAGCGGAAGATGAAGGCAGATCACACGCTTTTTGACGCGCTTGCAGCAGGCGACGTCCGCAAATACGAGTATTTCGACTGGGCCGACAGTATGCTGATTATTCACGGGACTGCGGACGAGATGGTTCCGATGGAGGATTCGATTCAGTTCTGCGAAGACAACGTGATCGAGTTCGTCCCGGTGGAAGGTGCCGACCACCCTTTTCGCAATCCCAAACTCATGGACAGTGCGATTCACACCGTTGTGGAATTTTTCGGAGAAAGCTGAAGACATGGCCGTATGAAGGGAAGCAGGGCAGGCTGCATCACCTGAAGGGAGTCTTGAGATGATTGATTATGCAGAAGGTACCGGGTACGAATATCATGTGCACCTGAAGAAAGGGGATGTGGGAGAGTACTGTATACTCCCCGGCGATCCGGGGCGGTGTGAGGTAATCGCAAACCACCTGGACGGGGCCAGACACATCGGCATGAACCGGGAATTCAACACGTACACCGGACGGCTGCTCGGTGTCCCGGTGAGCGTGGTATCCACCGGAATCGGCGGGCCGTCCGCGGCCATCGCGATGGAGGAGCTCGTGCATCTGGGCGCGCACACCTTCATCCGCGTCGGCACCTGCGGCGGTATGGACCTGGGGGTGTCCGGCGGCGATCTCATCGTGGCAAGCGGCGCCATCCGCATGGAAGGAACCACGAAGGAATACGCGCCGATCGAGTTCCCGGCTGTTCCGGATTTCACGGTAACGCGGGCGCTTGCGGACGCGGCGGAGACTCTCGGCTTCCGGTATCATGTGGGTGTGGTGGAGTGCAAGGACTCGTTTTACGGGCAGCACGAACCTGAAGAAAAGCCCGTCGGCTACGAGCTTGTGAACAAATGGAATGCCTGGTGCGCTCTGGGCGCTCTGGGGTCGGAGATGGAGAGCGCGGCGCTTTTTGTGACGGCAAGCGCGCTTCACGTGCGCGTCGGCACGGTTCTGCTTGTGCTGGCGAACCAGGAGCGGGCGAAGGCCGGGCTGTCCAATAAGCAGGTTCACAACACAGAGCACGAGACGGAAGTGGCGGTGGAAGCGATGAAGACGCTGATCCTGAAGGACAGGGCGTTAAAAGAAAGATCGGAGAAGACGTGAAACCAATACCGGAGGAGAAGCTTAAGCAGCTTGAAAGAGCGGCTGCAGAGGCGCGTAAGAAATCATACGCCCCCTACTCGCACTTTGCGGTCGGTGCGGCCCTGCTTGGAGAAAACGGAATGGTCTACACGGGCTGCAACATTGAAAATGCGTCGTATCCGGCAGGAATTTGCGCGGAGCGCACGGCGATCTTTAAGGCGGTGAGCGAAGGCTGCCGCAGATTCCGGGCGATCGCGATCGCCGGCGGTCCGGAAGGGGCGGACTGCTTGACGCTCTGCACGCCCTGCGGCATCTGCCGGCAGGTTATGCGGGAATTTACAGGCCCGGATTTCCCGGTCTGGTTCAGCGACGGAAACGGCGGTTTCCGCATGATGACGCTCGCGCAGCTTCTGCCGGAGAGCTTCGGGCCGGATTCCCTCTGAGAGAAAGGGCCTGAGGGGATATTTGCTGTCCCCTTTCACAGGCTGCAGGAGGATGAACTCATTTTCCAGGAGCTCCGGAACACTCTTGCTACCTTCCCCGTCCGTAACGTACACGTCGCCGGTCCCGACGCCTTTCTTGCGAAAATTCTTGAAGTGGGCGGCACCGGTGAATACAGACGCCCGCCCGGATTTGAAAAATTGCGGAGGCATTTCATGAGAGTTTTGGTTACAGGCAGCAGCAGCGGCATCGGAAAGGGAATTGCGGAGAAATTCTTGCGCGAAGGGCACGAGGTGATCGGGCTTGACCGTGAGAGTGCCTCCCTGACATCACCCGGATACCGGCACTTCCGGCTGGACATCCGTGACAGGACGGCATATCCGGCGCTTGACCCGGTGGACATCCTCATCAACAATGCGGGGGTGCAGCAGGAGGACGACATCGGTGTCAATCTGAAGGGCACGATCGGCATCACGGAAACCTACGGCATTCATGAGCACATCCGCGCGGTGCTGATGATCGGCTCGGCCAGCGCCCACAACGGATCGGAATTCCCGGAGTACTGCGCCAGCAAGGGCGGCGTCCTGACGTACACGAAAAACGTGGCGCTGCGCATCGCAAAGTACGGCGCGACCTGTAACAGCCTTGATTTCGGCGGGGTTCTGACGGACCTGAACCGCCCCGTGACAGCTGACCCGGCGCTCTGGAAACAGATCATGGACGTGACGCCGCTGCGCCGCTGGATGACGGTGGAAGAGGCGGCCGACTGGGCCTACTTCATGACCGTCACGAACCGCTTCTGCACCGGACAGAACATTCTGATTGACGGCCTCGAGGCCGGAAATGCCCACTTTGTGTGGCCGGAGGATGACAGATGAAACGGAAGGACAAATCTCTTTTCAGGATGCTCGGCAGGTATTTCAGGCGGCATCTGAATCTTTTTATTATCGATATTCTCTGCGCCATCGCGGTTGCGGCAGTCGACCTGGCGTTTCCGGTTGTTTCGCGCTACGCTATGCGCACGATGCTGCCGGATCAGAAATATACGGCGTTTTTTGCGCTCATGGCAATCGTCGCGTGCGCGTACGCCGCAAGATCGGCGTGTCAGTACGTGATGACCTACTGGGGCCACACGTTCGGCACATACGTCGAGACCGACCTGCGCAACGATCTGTTCTGTCATCTGCAGACGCTGGATTTTGACTTTTACGACAAAAACCGCACGGGACAGCTCATGAGCCGCCTGACAGGCGACCTGTTCTCCATGACGGAGCTGATGCACCACGGGCCGGAGGACCTGATCATCTCGATCCTGACGATAAGCGGCGCGCTGGTGTGCATGTTCCGGATTCAGTGGAAGCTCGCGCTGGTCATCCTGATCCTGCTGCCCGTCTCAATCCTGGTTGTCATGAAAAACCGGCGGGCGATGGCGCAGACCTCGGTGGACAACAAAAAGAAGCTGGCACAGATCAACGCGGACATCGAGTCCGGCATCTCGGGAATCCGGACTTCGAAGGCATTTGCCAACGAGGAGGTGGATTACGCGCGGTTTGCGCGCTCAAACGAGGCGTACCAGAAGTCGAAGAGCTCCTACTACAAGGCAATGGCGGATTTTAACAGCGCGCAGGAGTTCTTCATGAGCATCACGCCGGTTGCGGTAATCGCGGCGGGCGGGTATCTCATCATGCGCGGCGAGATGAATTACATCGATCTCATCACGTTCACGCTGTTCGCGGGCAGCTTCATCACGCCGATCCGCAAGCTGTCACAGTTCGCGGAGGTGTTCACAGACGGCTGTGCGGGCCTTGCGCGCTTTAACGACCTGATGCAGATCACGCCGGATATAACCGAGAAGGCGGACGCGAAGAACCTCGCGGTGAGCGAGGGGCGGATTGATATAGAGCATGTCTCTTTTTGTTATAATCCTGGCCGCGAGGTGCTTAACGATATCACGCTGCACGTGAAAGGCGGCGAGAGTGTGGCCATCGTCGGACAGTCGGGCGGCGGAAAGACGACGCTTTGCAGCCTGATTCCGCGTTTCTATGAGGTTTTGTCCGGGGCAATTTTAATTGACGGAACGGACATCCGCGACGTGACCAAGGAGTCGCTGCGCAAGAGTATCGGAATCGTGCAGCAGGACGTCTTCATCTTTGCGGACACAATCCGGGAGAACATCCGCTACGGGCGGCCGGATGCCACGGACAGGGAAATTGAGGAGGCGGCAGAACGCGCGGAGATCCTGGACGACATCCTCGCGATGCCACGCGGTTTTGACACGTATGTCGGCGAGCGGGGCGTGCGCCTCTCAGGCGGGCAGAAGCAGCGGATTTCCATCGCCCGCATCTTCCTGAAGAACCCGAAGATTCTGATCCTGGATGAGGCGACGTCGGCACTCGACACCATCACGGAACAGAAGATCCAGAAGAGCTTTGACGCGCTCTCAAAGGGCCGCACCTCGCTCATCATCGCGCACCGCCTCGCGACGGTGCAGGACGCCGACCGGATTGTCTTAATCGACGGCGGCCGCATCGCCGAGGAGGGCACCCATCAGCAGCTTCTCGCGCTCGGCGGGGAGTACGCGAAACTTTACAACACGCAGAAACTGTTCCGGTGACAGATCTCCTGTTCACAAAACGTCCTTGATTTACACATGAATCCTCCACAACTGTGCAGTAGGGTAAGGCTAAGAATTTTACCCGGACTTTACACGGGCGGCAGCGGATACAAACCCGCAGACGGGAGGCACATATGAGAAACAGGAGATTACTGGCGATAGCCGGCACGCTTGCTCTGGCAGGAAGCCTGATGGCAGGCTGCGCGTCGGGAACGGCAACGGAGACAACCGCGGCGGCTGAGACGTCAACAGCCGCTGCGGATACATCGGAGCTCTTTTCAAACCGGGATCTTGCGCAGACGGCTGTATCGACGGATGCCACGCAGATCACGCTGACAAGCGGCAGTGACGTGACGATCAGCGAAGAAGGCGTGTACGTTTTAAGCGGAACAGCTCAGAACACCACGATTATCGTGGATGCGCCAAAAGACGCAAAGGTGCAGCTGGTGCTCTCTGGTGTGAGCATGACCAATGACGATTTTCCGGCGATTTACGTAAAGGAGGCGGACAAGGTATTTGTCACGACGGCCGCCGGGACGGAAAATACGCTGTCCGTCACCGGCACCTTTACGGCGGACGGAAGCACGAACACGGACGCGGTCATTTTCTGCCGGTCCGACCTGACGCTTAACGGTGAGGGAACGCTGACAATAACGTCTGCGCAGGAAAACGGCATCTCCGGCAAGGATGAGGTGACGATAACCGGCGGGACCTACACGATCACGTCGAAGGAAGACGCCATTGAGGCGCACGACGCGATCAATATCGCGGACGGTACCTTCACGATCACGACGGACAAGGACGGGTTGCACAGCGAGGATTCCGACGATCCGACGATCGGTTCCATCTATATCGGCGGAGGAACATTTACCATTGATGCCGGGGATGACGGCATTCAGGGGACGACGCTAACGACAATTGACGGCGGAACGTTCACGATCAATGCGGCCGAGGGCATCGAGAGCACGATCGTGACGATTAATGGCGGGACGATTGACATCACCGCATCCGACGACGGCATCAATGCGGCACAGAAGGGGACCAGCACGGATATTGAGATCATCATAAACGGCGGCGACATCACGATTGCCATGGGACAGGGCGACACGGATGCGCTCGACTCCAACGGCAGTCTGTACATCAACGGAGGAACGCTGACCATTACGGCCCAGAGCGCCTTTGACTATGAGACGGTCGGAGAGTTAAACGGCGGGACGGTCTATGTGAACGGCTCGCAGGTGACGGAGATGACTGCTTCCATGATGGGAGGCGGCAGAGGCCAGATGGGCGGTCAGGGCCAGGCACCGGGGGCGGGAGGCGCCGCTCCGGGAAGCGGCTCGCGGGGCGCAGCCCCAGCGCCCGGCGGCACCGCAGGCCAGTCCGGGAACGCCGGGAGTGTGTGAGAAGGCGGCCGAAAGGTACATGTCAGGATTTTCTTTTCTGTCTTCGCAGTGTAATATGTAATCAATCAAGGATGTATTTTTATCCACTGCGTGAGGATTTTGGGGATGGAGAAGAGGAAGATTTTATCGAGCAGGGTGTTCCTGTACATGACGGAATTTTTTTCGGGCGTGTGCGTCATGGCCGTGGAACAGGGGGCGAGCCGGCTGCTCGCCCCATATTTCAGTTCTTCTCAGATTGTGTGGACGATCATCATCGGAATGATCATGATTGCCATGGCGCTGGGCAATATCTACGGCGGGCGTGCTGTCGACAGAGACCCGAATCCGGACAGGCTGTATGGCCGGATTCTCATCGCGGCGGTCTGGATCGCGCTGATTCCTCTTCTTGGCAAATATGTGATTCTGGGCGTTTCGTCCCTTATGATCGTCGCCGTCAGCACCAATCTGCTCATCTGGGCGTCTCTTGTCTCCTGTCTTGTGATTTTCGTGTACCCGCTGTTTCTGCTCGGCACGGTGACGCCGTCGCTCATCAAGTACACAGTTGATGACCTGAGCGAGAGCGGGCGGATCGCGGGGAGACTCGGCGCTGCCAATACGGTGGGAAGCATTATCGGAACATTTGTCCCGACATTTGTCACGATTCCGGCGGCGGGGACGTCGGCGACGTTTCTGATTTTCTCCGGAATTCTGCTGGCGCTCTCGGCTGTGTATTTTACCAGTGCGAAAGCGGGAAAGAAGCGTGTGGCGGCGGCGGTGCTGATCTTTCTTGTCAGCTGTGCCTTCGGTCACTCTGACAGCTTCGCCTTCTGGGATAAGAGTCTGACATACGAGGGCGAGTCGGTCTACAATTATCTGCAGGTGAAGGAGGACGAGAACACGGTCGCCCTCTCGACCAATGTGCTCTTCGGCGTGCAGTCGGTCACGATGAAGGACCATTCCCTGAGCGGCATGTACTACGACTATGCGATGGCAGCACCGCTCATGGCGGATGTCACGAACAAAACCAGCTGCGACGTGCTGGTCCTTGGCAACGGGACCGGTACATATGCCGCGCAGTGCGAGCGGTACTTTGACAATGTGACGGCGGAGGGGGTAGAGATCGACGGTAAGATCATCCGGCTCGCTTCGGAGTACTTTGATCAGCCGGAAGACATGAAGGTCACCGAATACGACGGCCGGGCTTTTCTGAATGCCGTGGACAAGAAGTATGACGTGATCATGGTCGACGCGTTCCGCGACATCACGATTCCTTTTCAGATGTCCACGGAGGAATTCTTTTCAGAAGTGCGTGACCACCTGAATGACGGCGGCGTCATGGTCGTGAATCTCAATATGCGCGGCGATGAAAATGACCCGGACGACATCAATCATTATCTCAGCGACACGATCAGCACGGTGTTTGACCACATCTACACGGTCGACGTGCCCGATTACACCAACCGCGTGCTCTTCGCGACGAACGCATCCGATGCGCCGGGCGTTTTCGTGGCGAACATAGGGAAAGAGACAGATTCCGGACTCAGCTCTCTTATGACCGGCGTGCAGGCGCAGCTTCAGACATACATTCCCGGCGGCCACGTCATGACAGACGACAAGGCGCCGGTCGAGCTTCTCGGCATGCGCCAGATCGACTCGATCATCCGGGAACAGGTCGGGTATTACCGGGACCTTCTGCTCACCGGAAAACTTGAGCTTTGAATCTGTCTGGCATATACACTGGAATTATGTCGGCGTGTGAAATACAATTGTTCACATACAGGGGACGGTTCCGCCGGGGAGCGGATCTGCCCCAGGGGGGATTAAAGTATGGCGGTTTCAAATATTCTCAAAAAAGTTGTTAAAACGTACAGTCATGCCAGTCTGATTCTGCGCATTGTAATCGGTCTTGCTGTCGGTATCGTTCTTGCACTTCTTTTTCCTGGTGCGTCCTGGATCGGCGTTTTCGGCGATCTGTTCGTCGGCGCCCTCAAAGCACTTGCACCGGTTCTGGTATTTGTACTTGCCCTGTCAGCACTTGCGCAGGGAAGATCGCGCCTTGACAGCCGGTTCGGTCTTGTCATCTGGCTGTATCTTCTGACGACATTTCTGGCGTCACTGGCAGCCGTCACGGCAAGTTTTCTGTTTCCGATCCGGATTGTACTGGCCGATGCCGCTCAGTCTGAAACGGTTCCGCAGGGCATCGGAGAGGTTATGAAGAACCTCCTGATGAACTGCATTGCCAACCCGGTCAGGGCTCTTGTGGAAGCCAACTACATTGGCATTCTGTTCTGGGCGGTGCTGCTTGGACTGGCGATGAAGAGCGTTTCCTCTGATAACACGAAACAAGTGCTAGCCAATATCGCCGACGGGGTCTCCCAGTGTGTGCGTTGGATCATCAACCTGGCGCCGTTTGGCATCATGGGCCTGGTATATACGAATGTCTCGACCAATGGTCTTTCGATCTTCACGCAGTATGGACAGCTGCTTTTACTGCTTGTCGGAACGATGCTGTTTGTCGCATTTGTCATCGATCCGTTCGTGGCATTTCTGACGATCCGCAGAAATCCGTATCCGCTTGTGTGGAGATGTCTTAAGAATTCCGGTCTGACAGCGTTCTTTACCCGTTCTTCTGCGGCAAACATCCCGATCAATATGCACACCTGTGAGAGCCTCGGTCTGGACGAGGACTTCTATTCGGTGTCGATTCCGCTGGGATCCACTGTGAACATGGATGGCGCGGCGGTTACCATTGCCATTATGACGCTGGCATGCGCGCACACGATGCAGATCGCGGTTGATTTTCCGTCGGCCCTGATCCTGTCACTGCTTGCAACTCTGGGGGCGTGCGGAGCTTCCGGCGTGGCAGGCGGCTCACTTCTTCTCATTCCGATGGCGTGCTCGATGTTCGGTATCAGCAACGATGTGGCCATGCAGGTTGTAGGTGTTGGCTTCATCATAGGCGTTGTCCAGGATTCCATCGAGACTGCTCTCAACTCTTCGGGGGACGTGGAGTTTACAGCCGTAGCGGAGTATCGTCAGTGGGAGAAAGAAGGCAGAGAGCTTCCGTACTTCCTCGGCGGCACGAAACAGCTGGATATCTGATGAAATCTGTAGTATGTTAATGTGACGGGTGCCTGAAGGCGCCCACTGGTTCGAGGACCTCCCAGTATAAAAAACCAGGAAAGCAGAATTGAAACGCAGTGTACCCCGGATATGTGGCGGAGCTTTCACTGTGGAATCGGAAAGCCTGCGGTCCTGGCGGACCCGGGCTTTTTATTGTGTCAGGCAGCCGGCGGCGTGTGATTTAGTGTGACTTACGCGCAGGGGCTGGCTGGGGGCAGGGGACTTGCGGATCGCGTCTTCCAGCACAGGCATAGTAAATTATGCGCAGGGATGGGCAGTGAGCAGGGATTCAGCTAAAAATTTGATTTTGGACAATTCCGCTTATGAATTTATAGGATATATACATACTTTTCAGCGAAATTGGGAATTGTCTTCTTTTGTGCTGAAGTTTTTACCGGCATCGTCCTCAAAAATACAGCTAAAAGTAAGCTTGCTACTATTTTAGCTGAAATGTGATTTAAATCCGGGCAGAAAAATTCAGCGAAAAGTAGCAATAGAGCAATTTCCGCTGAAACCCACCCGGAAGCAGGGCAGGAATTGAATGCGCAGCCCCCGGAAGCAGGGCAGGTTGGAACGTGCAGCCGCCGGAAGTGGGACTTACAGCACAGGAAAGAGGCAGGAATGAACAGGAAAAAGGTTATTATCGACTGTGATCCGGGGATTGACGACTCGCTGGCAATTATGCTGGCACTTGCATCCCCGGAACTTGACGTTTGTGGGATTACGGTCACGGCGGGCAATGCGCCGCTGCAGATGGGGATTGGCAATGCAGGCAAGGTGCTGGATTTCTGCGGCCGCACGGACATTCCGGTCTATGCGGGCGCGGATGCACCGCTTGAAAAAGAGTATGTGAACGCGCTGGATACGCACGGCGCGGACGGCCTGGGGGAGAGCTTCCTGCCGGTCCCGGAAACATTCGCCCCGCAGAGCCTTCCTGCGGAAGAGTTTCTCGCGCAGACGCTTAAAAAAGGAGATGTCAGTGTGATCGCACTCGGACCGCTCACGAATCTGGCGAAGCTGATTCGCAGAGATCCGGCGGCATTTGCCGGGATTGACACACTTGTCTCCATGGGCGGGAACTTCCGCAGCCACGGCAACTGCTCGCCCGTCGCCGAGTACAACTACTGGGAGGACCCGGACGCGGCGGCACTGGTGTACGACACGCTGGGAGCGCAGGGCGGGAAGATCACGATGGTCGGCCTTGACGTGACGCGCCGGATTGTGCTGACGCCCACGATGCTCTCCTATATCATGCGGCTGGACCCGAAAACCGGTGAGTTCATCCGGAAAATCACGAAATTCTATATGGACTTCCACTGGCAGTGGGAGCATATCATCGGCTGCGTCATCAACGATCCGCTGGCGGTGGCCGCTTTTCTTGAACCGGATCTTGTGAGCGGATTTGACGCGTACACCGCGATCCAGACGGACGGCATTGCGCGCGGGATGAGTGTCGCCGACGCAATGCGCTTCTACCGCCGCCCTGCCAACGCGCGCGTGTGCACCGACGTTGACGTCCGCCGCTTCTGGCACCTTTTCCTCTTCCGCATTCTGCATATGCCGGACGAACAGCTTGACCTGATCGACCCGATTCTCTCCGGGGAGGTGCAGCCATGACAAATGAAAGGCAGAATAAGAAAACAAACGGGAAATCATACGGAGAATCAGGCGGAATGCAAGGCAGAAGGCCAGGAGGAACTTCCGCAGGACACATCAGCGCGGCGAGGATCAGCACAATCGCCGTCGCCATTGTCATCAACTATGTCGGCGGCCAGCTTGCGCTCCTGCTGCATCTGCCGATATATCTTGACAGCATCGGGACAATTCTTGCCGCGTGCCTTTACGGACCCGCATGGGGCGTGCTGCCGCCGCTTTTTTCCGGTCTTGTCATGGCCTTCACCGGCGATATCTATTCTCTGTACTTCGCGCCGGTCGGCATGATACTCGGCGCCATGACCGGACTTGTCGCGAGGCGCAGCCGCTCTTTCAGTTCCCGCGGCCGGACGCGCCTGCTTCTTGATGCACTGTTCATCACGCTGCCCGGGACGATTGTGAGCTCCATCATCAACGCGGCAGTTTTCGGCGGCGTCACTTCGTCCGGCTCTTCACTTCTGGTGCAGCTTCTCGCGCACACGCCGCTGGGGCTTACGGGGAGCATCTTCGCGGTCCAGATCCTGACTGACTATCTCGACCGCCTTGTCTCGCTTCTGCTGGTGCGGGCTGTTCTGAACGTGCCGGCGGTAAAGAGAATGGCTGCCGGTTAACTTCTGGTCTGCCCCGGGAAGCGCGGGCACGCGGCCATCCTTGAGCTTGATTTTGTTTACGCGCTGACCGCGCGCTTTGCGTCAAGTACCGTCGTCAGGACGTCCGGGCTCATCAGACCGTGCGCGAGAACGACGTCACGCACGGATTTGCCGGTGCGAAGCGCCTCCTTGGCAACCTTCGCGGACTTCACATAGCCGATGTACGGGCAGAGGGCGGTCGCGATGCCCACACTGTTCTGTTCAAGAGACAGGCAGCGCTCTTTGTTGGCCGTGATGCCCTCGATGCAGTTTGCGGTCAGGGTGCGTACGGCACCGGTAAGAGCCGTGAAGGACTCGAACAGGCAGTGGAAGGTGACCGGCTCAAAGGCGTTGAGCTCGAGCTGGCCGGCCTCTGCCGCCATGGTGATGGTCGTGTCGTGGCCGGCAACCAGGAAAGCAGCCTGCGTGACAACTTCCGGGATGACAGGGTTGACCTTGCCGGGCATGATGGAAGAGCCGTTCTGCATCGGCGGCAGATTGATCTCGTTCAGGCCGCAGCGAGGACCGGAGGAGAGAAGGCGCAGGTCGTTGCACATCTTGGACAGGCTGAGGGCGCAGGCCTTGAGTGCGCCGGATACGGCGGCAAAGCCGTCGAGGTTCTCGGTGGCGTCAAACAGGTCGTCTGCGGTCGTAAAGCTGCGGCCGGCTGTCGCGGAGAGCTGCGCAGCGATGTGTGTGCGGTAATATACGGAAGCGTTGATGCCGGAACCGATCGCGGTCGCGCCGAGGCTGATCACGGTCATCTCATTTTTGCAGATGGTTTTAAGCCGTGTCCGGCAGCGGCTGATCATGGAAGCATAGCCGGCAAAGGATTCACCGAGCGTCATCGGCACGGCGTCCTGCAGCTGCGTGCGGCCCATCTTCAGAACGTCGTTGAATTCGACGCTCTTGCGCCTGAGCTCTGTTTCCAGTTTTTCCAGCTCTCTGTCCAGAGTATCTGCCAGATCCAGAACGGTCATTTTGCCCGCTGTCGGGATGGTGTCGTTCGTGGACTGGGCTTTGTTCACATCATCATTCGGATGAACCAGATCGTAGGAACCAAGCGTTCCGCCGAGAAGCTCATTGGCCCGGTTGGCGATGACTTCGTTCATGTTCATGTTGGCGCTGGTTCCGGCGCCGCCCTGGATGCTGTCGACAATAAAGGAACTGTCCCATCTGCCGTCGATGACTTCGCCGGCGGCGGTGCAGATCGCGTCGCACTTGGGCTTACTCAGGAGGCCGGCGTTTTTGTTCACGATAGCCGCGGCTTTTTTGATCATCGCAAGATTGCGGATGAAGTCACGGTTCATGTGCTGCCCGGTTATCCGGAAATTTCTTGCCGCGCGCTGGGCCTGAACGCCGTAGTACGCGTCAGCCGGCACTTCCAGAGTTCCGATGGAATCAGCTTCAAGTCTCATGTTGGTATTCATCCCTTTTCCTCCTGAAATGGCAAAATAAAAAAACGCAACGCGCGCACGAACAATCTGTCGTGTTTTTTGCGCTCCTTTGCGTTTCGACGATGGAATAATACCGTAACCGGTCCGGATTGTAAATATTATTAAGAAAATAAGTGGGGAATTAAATTAAATCGGCAAATTTCAATTGAATAATCAAATAAATGCAGCCAAAGACGGAAAATCAGTGCGCCGTCTTTACAAATCCCCTCCGGACTGTCACCTCCGGACTGCCTGCTGGTTCCCCGGCAGAGGGGAGTCAGGAACCGCCGCTTTATGAGATTTGCCAAAAATGCTATGATGAGTGCGGAAAAAGGCAGGATATAAGCAGGATGCGGAAAATTTCAGGAGGATTACATGAAAGTTCTGATGGTGAACAGCAGCACACACGAAAAGGGCTGCACGTATACAGCACTGGCGGAAGTCGCCAGGGCGCTTAAGGAAGAAGGCATTGATTCGGAGATCGTGTGGCTTGGCACGAAGCCGGTGTCGGACTGCCTGAACTGCGGATACTGTGGGAGAGAAGGACGCTGCGTCTGCGGCGATGTCGTGGATGACATCGCGCAGAAGGCAAAGGAAGCAGACGGATACGTCTTCGGAACGCCGGTGTACTACGCGCATCCGAGCGGCCGCCTGCTTTCCTTCATGGACCGACTGTGGATTTCGGCCGGAAAATATCTGGCATACAAGCCGGCCGCAGCGGTGGCGAGCGCCCGGCGCAACGGACAGGTCTGCACAATGGACGTGATCAACAAGCACTTCTCCATCAATCAGATGCCGATCGTGACGTCAAGCTACTGGAACCATGTGTTCGGCTCGGATGCAAGAGACGTATCTCAGGACAAAGAAGGCCTGCAGACCATGTACAATCTCGGCAAAAACATGGCCTGGATGCTGAAGCTGATCGAAAACGGAAAGAAAAACGGCATTGAGCACCCGGACAACGTGACAAGTGTAAGGACAAATTTCGCGAGATGACTGTTCAGGCGTTCACCGCGCGTTTTGCCTTTCTTTCTTCCCGTCTCTTCTGGATGTAGGAGACGATCATGGTGCAGCTGTCGTCGCCGGTGATGTTGACTGCAGAAGCAGACCGGCGATGATGGCCAGGATCATCGCGATGAAAATCTGCGAGGCAAGCGGCAGCTTTTTTCCTCTTTGGTTTCTTTTCTTCTGCTGGCATGGATTCCAGCCCGCTCTCCAGAGCTTCCTGAGCCGTGTCCACTGCCTCGGCGGCAGAGGGGACCTCAGACGGATCTGTCGGGACAGAAGAGCAAGCTTTTTCGGACAGTTCCTCCCTTATTGTCAGCGTACTCTTATGAAGCGCATTGTTTTCTTTCTTCATAGAAACTTCTTTCTTCACACAGGTGGCCAGGCCGGACAAAAGAAAATAAAGTTATTTTCGATATTCAGATGCCTGAATTCGGCGATTAATCATACCAGACTTTCGATTCTTTTCTTAAGGTAATTATTCTTTTTTCGCCATACGCAAATGTAATTACCCCTCCGGGGTATAGTCAGTCTGCACAAGTTAGCCATGCAAAACACAAAAATATTTGTCAGGATTGCAGGATTGCAATATACCCACGTGGGGTATATCATCGGAGCTGTAAGAACGAAGACCCGGGAAACGACAGGTACACAGGAGGCAGGCGCGTGGCAGAGAAAAAGAGCTGCGGATGTGCAGAAACGGATACAACGGATACGGAAAAGGAAACGGAGAAAGCGGAAGAGCAGGTGACTGGCGGGGCGCAGGAGATGTTCATTCCGGACTGCTGCCGGCACAAGAGCCGGGAGCGCTCGGAGAAGGAATACAAGGAACTTCTCAACCGGCTGAACCGGATCGAGGGGCAGGTGCGTGGCGTGAAGCGGATGCTTGAGAATAACGCCTACTGCCCGGACATCATCACGCAGGTGAGCGCCATCAACGCGGCGCTCAACAGCTTCAACAAGGTCATCCTGTCGGATCATATCCGGACATGCGTGACGGACGACATCAAAGAGGGAGGCACGCAGAAGGTGGACGAACTGCTGAAGCTCCTGCCGAAGGTCATGAAGTGACGGCTGGATGAAGGTTGAGTGAAAGGATCGTGATGGACAAATGGAACAGTATACAGTTACGGGGATGAGCTGCGCAGCGTGCCAGACAAGAGTCGAGAAGGCCGTCGCGAAAGTTCCCGGAGTGAAAAGTGTTTCGGTGAGCCTCCTGACCAACTCCATGGGTGTGGAGGGTACGGCAGAAGCCAGCGCCATCGTCAAGGCGGTGGAAGACGCCGGATACGGCGCGTTTCCGAAAGATACCGGGGCGGAAAGCAAGGGCAGATCCGGGAGCGTGTCTGCCCGGATTGCGGCGGAGGAAGACGCGCTAAAGGACAGGACGACACCGGCACTTAAAAAAAGGCTGATTGCGTCGGTCGGATTTCTTCTGGCGCTGATGTATTTCTCGATGGGAGCCCATATGTGGGGCTGGCCGGTGCCGTCCTTTATGCAGGGAAATCACGTGGCGATGGGCCTGATGCAGCTTCTTCTCTCGGGCATCATCATGGTGATCAACCAGAAATTTTTCATCAGCGGCTTCAAGAGTCTTTTCCACGGTGCGCCGAATATGGATACGCTGATCGCGCTCGGCTCGTCGGCCGCGTTCGGGTACAGCACGGTGATGCTCTTTGCGATGACGTACGCGCAGGTGCACGGCGGCAGCGAGGTGGCGGCCGCCTACATGAATGAGTTTTACTTCGAGTCGGCCGGCATGATCCTGGCGCTGATCACGGTCGGAAAAATGCTCGAGTCGTATTCCAAGGGCCGGACCACGGACGCGCTGAAGAGCCTGATGAAGCTTGAGCCGAAGACGGTCAATGTGATCCGCGGGGGAAAAGAACAGCAGATCCCGATTGACGATGTGGTCAAAGGCGATATTTTCGTTGTCCGCCCGGGTGAGAACATCCCGGTGGACGGCGTCGTCCTGGAGGGAACCAGTGCCGTGGACGAGTCCGCACTGACCGGCGAGTCGATCCCGGTCGACAAGGAAGAGGGGTCGCAGGTGAGCTCGGCGACACTGAATCAGTCCGGCTTCCTGAAATGTCAGGCGACCCGCGTCGGCGAGGACACGACGCTCTCCCAGATCATCTCGATGGTGAGCGACGCGGCGGCCACCAAAGCGCCGGTTGCGAAGCTTGCGGACACGATCTCCGGGTATTTCGTTCCGGCGGTGATTCTCATCGCAGCGGCGGTCATCGTGATCTGGCTGCTGCTCGGGCAGCCGGTTGGTTTTGCCCTGGCCCACGGCATCAGCGTCCTGGTGGTCTCCTGCCCGTGCGCGCTGGGTCTTGCGACACCGGTTGCGATCATGGTCGGCAACGGCATGGGCGCAAAGCACGGCATTCTCTTCAAGACGGCGGAAGCCCTGCAGGAGACGGGAAATGTGCAGATTGTGGCGCTTGACAAGACCGGCACAATCACGAGCGGCAAGCCGAAGGTGACCGATATCATCCCGGCAGAGGGCGTCACGGAAAAAGAACTTCTGGAGATGGCGGCGGCACTGGAAAAGAAAAGCGAACATCCGCTGGCCAAAGCGGTCCTGGAGTACGCGGAAGAAAAGAAGATTTTTGTATCGGATGTCCAGGATTTCAAGGCTCTCCCGGGGCATGGCCTTAAGGCGGTTCTCGCCGGAAGAAAACTCACGGGCGGCAGCGGACAGTATATCAGCAGCCGCACGGATGTACCGGCGGATATGGCGCGAAAGGCTGAAGAGCTCTCGGACAGCGGCAAGACGCCTCTGTTCTTCATGAGTGACGGAAAACTGACCGGTATCATCGCGGTTGCGGATGTCATCAAGGACGATTCGGCCGAGGCGATCCGCCAGCTAAAGAATATGGGAATTCATGTCGTCATGCTGACCGGCGACAACCAGAAGACGGCCGAAGCCATCGGTCGGCAGGCCGGCGTGGATGAAGTGATCGCCGGCGTGCTTCCGGAGGGCAAGGAGGCTGTCGTGGAACAGCTTCAGAAAAAGGGCAGGATCGCGATGGTCGGCGACGGAATCAACGACGCGCCGGCCCTGACACGGGCCAATATCGGCATCGCGATCGGCGCCGGCACGGATGTGGCGATCGACGCGGCGGACGTTGTGCTGATGAAATCGCGCCTGACAGATGCGGCGGCGGCCGTCCGGCTGTCCCGCCAGACATACAAAGATATCGTTGAGAACCTGTTCTGGGCATTGATCTACAATGTGGCCCTGGTTCCGCTGGCAGCCGGTCTGTACGCGCACTTCGGCGTTACGATGAACCCAATGTGGGGCGCGGCGGCGATGAGCTTCTCGAGTGTATTTGTCGTGAGCAACGCGCTGCGCTTAAATCTCTTTGACATGTTCAGCACGAAGCACGACAGAAAATTAAAGCACCCGGTGGCGACGGGTGGCGGCGGGAAGCTCTACGAGGCGCCGGAAAGGAAAGAAAAGCAGGAAGTTACCGGCAATGCCGGAATTCATAATGAAGCAGAGGAGAAGAAAATGACGAAGACAATCAAAATCGAGGGAATGATGTGCAATCACTGCGAGATGACCGTTAAGAAGGCCCTTGAGGCGCTCGACGGCGTTGAAAACGCGCAGGTCAGCCATGAGGCGGGCCAGGCGGTCGTAACCCTGTCAAGGGACGTCGATGACGCGGCGCTCACCAAAGCGGTTGAGGACAAGGACTACAAAGTGACGGGGATTCAGTAAACTGGAACCGGGAAAAGAAAGCGCCCGGTGCAAAGGGACTTCTGCAAAAAAAGCAGAGGTCCCTTTTTATGAAGTCTTTTTTGCTGAACGTCTTTCAGCTCAGATGTTTTTCAAAGTGTCCCATGACTTTGACTCCGGCGTTTTCGATGATGAAGGCTTTGGGGTCGAGGGTGCGGACGAGGCGGCGGAGAGCCGTCACTTCATATTTGTTCAGGACGACATACAGCACGTGAACGGGATCGCCGGCGTAGATGCCGGTCCCCTGCCAGGTGGTGGCGCTGCGGCGCAGACTGCCTGTGATGGCCTGTTCCAGCCGGGACGGGTCTTTTTTCGTGATGATGTGCAGTTCCACATTGATGCCCTGGGAGTAGAAGCGGTCGAGCGCGTAGGACATCATGGCGGCGCTGATCATCGAGTAGGCGACGGTGGTGAGGTCGTAGCGGAGGGCAAGGACGATATAGAGGAGTGCGTTGACAAAAAGCCCCAGCTGGCCGACGGTCAACTTCTTCCCCTTGTTGATCAGAATGATGCCGACCAGGTCCATTCCGCCGTCGTTGGCGCCAAACCGCATGCTCAGTCCGATCGTGATGCCGCGCAGGATTCCGCCCAGAAGACAGGCGGCCAGCGCGTCGTCGATCAGAGGGGCAGACGGAATCGGGATCAGGGCCATGGACAGCGACTGGGCCGTGAGGCAGATCGCGGTCTTGACAAAGTACCGGCGTCCCATCATGCGGCGCACGATGAGCATGACGGGGATGTTGATGAGATAGTACAGCAGGCCGGCGTAGTCAAACGGCGGCTGCACGCCCGTCACTTCGGTGATGACGGAGCGGATGAGCTGGGACAGTCCCAGAATGCCGCCGGAGTACAGATGGTAGGGAATTATGAACCAGTTCGTGATGCCGCCGTAGAGCACGGACAGCGCCAGAATCATCAGTACCTTTTTTCCTTCCGTTTCCATATCCTTCTGTGACATGGGAAGCATTTTCATAGAGTAATCCTTTCGCGGCCGGGTTCAGGCAGATAGCGGGCAGAAGAGAAGACGGCCCTTTTATGTCTCTTTTGTATAAGATATCCGCGCTTTTTTCAATACCGCTTTTCGCGCGCTTTTTGTGATTCTTGTCTGCGCGACGCGCAGCCAGGGATTTACACTTCATGCTCTGCCGCTTCCGGCGGTATGCTCTTCGGGCTCAGCTACTATGTGTTAGCCACATCATGCTGAGCGCCGTGTGGACCATACCGCTTGCCATCCTGCTGTGCCTGTGGATCGTAGAGGACGACGAATTCCTGAGGTTTAAACGCGGCTGGTACCGCTATCGCAGGAACCGCCTCGGAATTCTCTTCGCCTTTTTTATCGTCAACAATGGCATCGGGTATTATGCCGCGTTCACCTGTATCTTTCTTGTACTTGCGGGGCTTTTCAAGAGTCTTGACCGCAGATCTCTTAAGGGCCTTGTTCAGACGGCAGAGCAGATTCTGCTCATCGCGGCGTCGTATGTCGTGATCCTGATTCCGTATTTTGTCACGAGGCTCACGCAGGTCCACCCGCCGGCACCAAAAATCCGCTCGATCGTCGACGTGGAGCTCTACAACCTGAAGATCGCGAGGCTGTTCCTGATTCCGAAGGAGACGGGGATCGCGTCTCTGGATGATCTTGTTCACGATTATAACTATCACGGCGCGGCGCTGCATCGCCGCCGGGTTCCTTGTGCTCATGGGCTTCAGCCTCTGGACACAGTTCCCGCCGGGTGTCTTTTCAAACGGAAGTGAGCTGGAAAAGGTTAAGGTGCAGAGCGCATTTGTCAGAGAGGCTGAGGCGCGCGGGTATGTGAACTGCATCATCTCCATCGATGCGGACGGGCAGGACGACATTCACGCCATGGACGCGATGATTGAAGCGTACCGGGACGGCAGCGAGGTGGTCTACGGCGTGCGTTCGTCGCGCGAAAAGGACACCTGGTTCAAGCGCACGTCGGCGCAGATGTACTACCGGCTTCTGAAGCGCTTTGGCGGCGATGTCGTGTACAATCACGCGGACTACCGCCTTGTGAGCAGCACGGTGCTCGATAGCTTCGCGGATTTCCACGAGGTCTATCTCTTTCTGCGGGGCCTGTTCCCGCTGATAGGTTTCAGGAGTTCGACGGTCCGCTACACATCCAGTTCTTCCTCTCGGTGCTCTGGTCCTTTTACTGGAACAACCGGATGGTCTTTTGCCTCGGGGAGGGCGAGCACCGGTCCCTCCTGAAATCTCTGCTGAAGACGTATGTATCCTACGCGTTCACGGGGCTGTTTCTCTCCAGCATCCTGCTGATTTTCTGGGTGCGGGTGCTGCACATCTCGGAATTCATCGCGCCGATTATCAATCTGTGCGTCAGCGTTCCGCTGAATTTCCTGATAAATAAGTTCCGGGTGTTTAAAAAAGAGTAAAATAAGAATACCGATAACAGTGAATTGACTCAGCGAAAGGAAGGTAACAAGGTATGTGTACAGCAGCATCGTATTCGACAAAACAGCACTATTTCGGCCGCAATCTTGACCTGGAGTACTCCTATCACGAGGAGGTCACCATCACGCCGCGCAATTTCCCGTTTTCCTACCGGAAAGTCCCGGCGATGAAGACGCACTACGCGCTCATCGGCATGGCGTTCATCGCGGGCGGGTATCCGCTGTACTACGACGCGGCCAATGAAAAGGGCCTGGGCATGGCCGGACTGAATTTCCCGACAAATGCGTACTACGGAGAACCGTCAGAAGACGCTGACAACATCGCACCGTTTGAGATTATCCCGTGGGTGCTCGGACAGTGCGCCAACCTTGCGGAGGCGAAAGCTCTTCTTTCCCACACGAATCTCATCAACGAGAATTTCAGTGAGCAGCTCCCGCTCTCGCCGCTTCACTGGATGCTTTCGGATACGAGCGGAAAGAGCATCGTCGTCGAGAGTGTGAAGGACGGTCTGAAGATTTACGACAACCCGGTCGGCGTGATGACGAACAATCCGACATTTGACATCCAGCTGTTCAAGCTGAATGACTACCGCAATCTCACGCCGGAACAGGGGGAGAACCGCTTCGCGCAGGGGCTGGAGCTGGCGCAGTACAGCCGCGGCATGGGCGCCATCGGCCTTCCGGGAGACCTGTCATCCTCGTCCCGGTTCGCGAAAGTGGCTTTCACGCGGATGAACAGTCTGTCGGACGACACCGAGGAGGGAAGCGTATCGCAGTTCTTCCACATCCTGGGGAGCGTTGAGCAGCAGAGAGGCTGCTGCCGGCTCGGGGACAAGAACGAGATCACGATCTATTCGTCCTGCATCAACCTGGAAGAGGGAATCTACTATTACCGCACCTATGACAACTCCCAGATCAGCGCCGTCTGCATGCACCACGCCGACCTTGACGCGGACAGCCTGACACACTTCGAGCTCGTGAAGGAACAGCAGGTGAACTATCAGAATTAAGAGATTTTTCGGTGCGCGGGGGCGGTCTGTCAGCGGGAATTCCTGTAGAGGAAAAAATCGATGATGTTTTGATCTGCCGTGAGTCGGCCTGTCAGCGGGAATTCCTGTAGAGGAAAAAATCGATGATGTTTTGACCTGCCGCAAGGCGGCTTGTCAGCGGGAATTTCTATTAGAAGAATTTCCGCTGACATTTTTCGTCCTTTTTAAGGATAATATCCCCGGGAATCAATTTGTTTTCTGATTCCGATGTGCTCCGGGGCTCTTTCAACCTTCAAAAATCAGCTAAAATACAAATTCCTTTCTATTCCGATGAAGGCCTGGGCGTTAGTCACATCAAACAATCGGCGATAATCCTGCTCATTTTTGATTCCGATGCGCTCCGGGTACCTGATGTCCCCGGGAATCAGGAAAATCGGGAATTCCGATGCGCTCCCGGCGGGAACAGTCCCCGGGAATCAAAAAATTTCAAAATCCCGATGCCCGGACGGCTTTTTATGTATGCCGGTCGCCCCCAATATATATCCCGCCGCCTTAGCGCAGCCTGGCTTCTGCCACAAACGCAGCCTGCTTTTCTGCGGTGAAGCCGCAGACGTGCAGAATCCGGCCGCCCGGTTTGCAAGGCTCGCCTGCAGATTCCCCAGTCTTCCACACCAGGCGGACCTGCGCGCCGGGCGTTATCTCGTGCAGGAAGTTCATCTGAATCTCCCGGTACAGACCGCCTTTATGAGCCGGCGCGGCAAACAGGTCGTCAATCCAGTCAAAATAGCGGGTGTTGTTCACGTGACCGTTCAGGTCGATTTCCGAAAAACGGACGGCGAAGCGGGCGGTATGCGCTGCGCGATCTGCCGTCTGGCCGTCCTGCGAAACGGAAGATCCCGGAAGAAACGTCTGGTTCTGCTCCGGCCATCCCTCCGGCACGGAAAGCCCCTGCGGGAGCGGCAGTCCGCCCTCCCGGTGAAGGCCGGGGATTATGACGCCGGTCTGGGAGGGAAGGGCGATGCGCCGCGAAGCCTCGTCGATGATGGTCCAGAGGGCGGATGACTTGCCAATACATCTTCCCTGCCCGTCAAAAATCCGGCACACCCTGGGGTAGACCATGTGGATCATCGGCTCAGGCCAGGTCTCAATCCGGATCGTCTCGTCATAAAGAACAGGACGCGCGAGGCGGATGCGAAGACGCGTGATGACCCAGAGAAGACCCCTGTCAAGGGTTGTCTCCCTCGGAAACCCGAGTGCCTCAGTGTGCGAGATGGAAACCTCCTGCAGCATGGAAAAGAGCCGGCTCATCGTGAGCTGCCGGTACATGTCCGTGTCGGACGACCGGACGCGTACGCTCCGGGAAAAACAGCCGGAGCAGAAGGGAGGGCAGCTGCCGGTCCCGCCGGAAAGGATGTCACCGCTGTCATTCATGTCAGGCACCGGCGGCCGCCTTTTCGTCGGTCAGCTTTTTCACGATATCGATGACGTCCTGCGCGGTCGAAAGACGGCTCCAGAGCTCGTCCGGCACCGTGATGGCAAATGCACCCTCGACCTTCGCCATGATCATGATGAAATTCATGGAGTCCACGCCTAAATCCCGGTTTATGACACAGTCGCGGGTGATGGAAGAGATGTCCGTCTCCGGCATGCAGATCTTCAGGATTTCCTTCAGTTTTTCGAAAATTTCGTCTTCCGTGTAAGTCATTTTATTCATTCCCCCAATCGGCAACTTTTCTGCCCTGGTTTTTTTGCCTACAGTTTCCAGCGCTGGATTTTTCCGGTGACTGTGCGCGGCAGCGACTGCCGGCGCAGCTGAAGCCCGAGAATTTTTTTGCCGAGCGGCTGTTCCCGGTTATACCCGGCGATTTTCGCGGCGATCGTGTCGTAGTCGCTGGCCGGGGCGTTGACGACAAGCGTCCGAACGCCTTCTTTAAGCGTCAGGGCCGCATCTTTGCCAAGCAGGCTTAAGAGCACTGCCTCGGCCTCCGGACAGTACACTTTCTCGCCGTTCTCCAGCACAAGCACATCGCTCTTGCGTCCCGTGATAAAAAGCTTGCCGTCCCGGAATTCCGCCAGGTCTCCGGTGCGAAGCTCGCCGCCTGAAAGGCGCGCGGCCGTCTCCGCCGGGTCGTCAAAGTACCCTTCCATCATGCACGGCGTGCGGACCAGAAGCTCTCCGCTCTCATCGATCCGGATCTTCGTGTCCGGGCACAGCCACATGGCAAAGGGATCCGTGCCCGGCTGACTGATTGCCAGACCGCTCGCCGTCTCGGTGAGGCCGTATCCGAAGTAGAGATCGATTCCCAGTCTGGTGACGGATGCGAGAACTTCCCTCCGGCAGGGGCCGGCACCCACCAGGATCACGCGAAGCTCGGGATTTAAGGCATCTGCCTTCAGGAGATAGGAGAGAAGTGAGGGGACGACCGGCAGGATCGTCGGACGGAAAGCGCCCGGATCCGTGGCAAATCCGCGCATCCCGCTGCCGATCTGCACGCAGGCGCCCTGTGAGAGAGGCCAGAGCAGTGTGCAGACGAACCCGAACACGTGCGAGAGCGGAAGCATGGAAAGGATCCGGTCACTGCTGTCACAGGGCAGCATCTGCTGGCCGTTCCAGGCACTGCCAAGCAGAGCCGCCTGGGATAGGACGACCGCCTTCCCGGTGCCGGTCGTGCCGGATGTGAAGAAGAGCAGGCGGCCGGGATGATATTCGGATACCGCGTCAAATGCGGCGGCCGGAATTTCGGGGTCGACAGCACTCTCCAGGACGGTCTGATGGCCGCCTTCTGCCGCCGCGAACATCGTGATGATCCAGTCGGCGCAGGAGACGCCGCGCACGACGACGGTGCGCCTGCCCTCCAGTTCCCGGATGCGGCCGCGGATTTTCTGCCGGAGAGCCGCGTAGGTCACGGCGCTTTCCGGGTGATCCGGCTTTTCCAGAATTGCCGGGCGATGCGCGTATTGTTTACAGATGCGGTCAAGAAATTCAGAAAAGGTCTGTTCCATTGGCTATATGAACGCGGGAAGCTTCCTGTCCCGCCGACTCCTTTCCGGGCAGAGCCGTTTGTTTTTGCTGTCTTTACTTTAGCAGATACGAAGCGGCAGGGCAATCTTGTTTACACTTTCGCAATTTTGGCGTACAATAAAGAAAATTGTGAATGTGATAACAATCAAATAAAACAAAAAAAGAGAAGGGAGCTTTATTTGTATGAGACAGGATAAGGCGGAGAGAATCTGCATTATCGGGGGCGGTCCGGCCGGACTTACGATGGCGATGTATCTGGAGAAAGCCGGATACGAAAACTATGAGATCCTCGAGAAAAATGCGTGGGTCGGCGGCAAGTGCAATTCTCCGGAGTACAAGGGAAAACGCTATGAGATGGGCGCCATCATGGGGGTTCCGAGCTACTACGCGGTGCATGACGCGGAGGAGTTCTGCGGCATCACACACGACGGTCCGACCCTGAACCGCAACTACAAGACGCTGGACGGGAAGGTCTACGATCCGTTTGACCCGAAGAAGATTTCAAACCTTCCGCGGCTTCTGAAGATGAAGAACCAGACCACGAAACTGGCCAGACTCCTGGAGACCAAGTACAAGGGGTATGACGTCAACGGCCACCGCGGCGTTTCAGAGGGACGTTACGAAGGCTACGATGCAAACGGCACCGGCGAGTGGGTTTCCGGGACGAATGAGAACCTGAAGGATCTGGCTCTCCCGTTCAAGGTATTCTGCGCGAAGAATGGCGTCGATCTTGTACAGGACATCTGGATCGGACCGTTCACCGCGTTCGGATATGGATATTTTGACGAAATCCCGGCGGCCTACGTCCTGAAGTATCTGGATTTCCAGACGACCATGAACTTCGTGAAGTGTAATCTCTGGACATGGAAGAACGGCACACAGTCCATCTGGGAGCAGCTGGACGCGCATCTGAAGCACCCGGCAAAACTTTCCCAGGATATCGAGAAGGTAGAGCGCAGGGACGGCAAGGTTTATGTGACCGCCAACGGGGAGACGGCGGAGTATGACAAGCTGATCATCACCGCCCCGCTGCAGTTCTTCCCGGATTACGCGGACGCGACGGACCAGGAGAAGGAACTCTTCAGCAAGATTGAGTATGAGCGCTATGATGTCCTGGCCTGTCTGATCAAGAAGGGGCAGTACCCGCCGATCTCCTACTACATGTTTGACAACATGGATCTCAAGCGCATCGGGCATCTGATGGTTTACTACTGCCGCTGGAGAGGCGAAGAGGACCAGGTCATCACGACCTACACGCTGCGCAAGCACAAGGACAGAGAAGAAATCCCGTATGAGACGGCGAAACAGATGGTGCTGGACGACATGAAGATCTGCGGGTCGGAAGTCGAGGAGGTCATCAACGAGCAGTCCTGGTATTACTTCCCGCACATCTTCTCGGAAGATTACCGCAAGGGCTGGTATCAGAAGGTCGAGTCCATGCAGGGCATCAACAACACCTACTATGCCGGTGAGGTGATGAGCTTCGGCGACATGGACGAGACCAGCCAGTACTCGAAGGAACTGGTTCACAGGTTCTTTGATTCGGACAACTACAGACCGATTTTCTGACGGCGGGCATCCGGACGGGAAAGTCAAAAGAAAACGAAGCAAAAAGAAAAGAGGCGGGCGTGAGCAAACATGCCCGCTCTCTTTATAAAGACCAAAGGAGTTTGCATGGCCATTTACAAGGATTCATATGATGTCGTGGTGATCGGCGGCGCACTGGCCGGCATGAGCTGCGCCATGAAGCTGGCCTCGGAGGGAAAGGACGTTCTGGTTCTGGAACGTCACAATCTGCCGGGCGGGATCGCCACCTCATTTGTCAGGGGCGGTGTGGAGATGGAGGCCACCCTGCACGAGATGATGTCGATCGGGCCGGAGAGCGATCCGCTGCCGATGCGCCGGTACCTGGACGAGATGAAGGTGGCTATCCGGTGGCTGCGGGTGCCGGAGGCGTATGACCTGGTGTCGCAGGAGGACGGGATTGCCATCAGCCTGCACGCCGGCAGGAGAAGCGACGGAACCTGGGTTGCGGCGGACGAGATCGAGGCGCTCTATCCCGGCAGCCGTGACGATGTGAACCGGCTTCTGGAACTGTGCCGCAAGGTATATGAGTCGGTCAACTACCTGAACGACCACACCGTGAGCAAGCTGCAGATGCTGCGGGACCACGAGGAACTCGTCAAGACGGCCGGATATTCCGCCAAAGAAGTGATGAATACCATGTTCCCGAAGCTCTCCGCAAAGGTGAAGAAGATTCTCTCCGCCTACTGGATCTACGTCGGGCAGCCGATTCCGACGCTGCCGTTCACGGTTTACGCGTTTCTGATGGGCGATTACATGTCGGGCGGAAGCTATGTGGCCCGCGGGTTCTCGCACGAGATGTCCGTGGCGATGGAGCATCGGTGCGAGCAGATGGGTGTGCAGATGGAGTTCGGGCAGAACGTCGAAAAAATCCTCGTGAAAAATGGCAGAGTCACCGGTGTGCGCACCAGCCGCGGCGATGAGATTGCCTGCCGGTATGTGGCGTCGGCGCCGTATCCGAACACGGTTTACGGGAAGATGATCGAGCCGAAGTCCGAGGTGCCGCCGGAGGCGTTCCGCTATGCCAACGCGATGCCGATGTCGGTTTCCTGCTTCTCGGTGGTCATGCTGCTGGACGCGCGGCCGGAGGAGTTGAACATACACTCGTACTCGGTATTCTCTTCCGAGACGGCCATGAACACGGTAAAATTCTGGAAGCAGGGCAGGAAACTCGGCGGCTGGGATTATCTCACGACCATCTGCCTGAACTTCGCCAACCCGGACGGTGTGCCGGACGGCATGACGTCGCTCTCGATCACCTATCTGCCGCTCCCGGAGTGCTTTGACGAAGTCACGGCAGACAATTACTTTGAGGTGAAGAGAAAGTACGCCGGCGAGATGATCGACCAGGTGAGCTGCCGGCTGGGCGTGAATCTGCGGGATCACATCGCGGAGATCGAAATCGAGACGCCGGTCACGATATCCCATTACACCAGCGACTACCGCGGCGGTATATACGGGTATCAGCACAATATGCAGAATTCCATTGTGGCCCGCCTGGCGGATATTGAGAGAACGACGTATATCAGAGGCCTGGTGAGCTGCGCCAGCCATCAGCTGGCCGGAGACGGCATGGCGGTCAACATGAACAACGGGCGGATCGCGGCCATGCAGATCCTGGCGGAAATGAAGAAGGAGGCATGAGATGAAGGTAGAAGGATTTTTAAAAGACGTTACCGGAGCCTCCCGTGTGACCCGCGCCAGACACCGGCTGATCGATTCCGGAAGTCCGCAGAATCTGTACCACGACCACATCCGCGAGCTGGCGGAGGAGCTCCATCCTAAGGAGACGCGTGTGCGCGTGACCCGGGTTGAGGACGTTTCGAAAACCGCCCGAAAGTTCACGTTTGAGGCGGCCGAAGGCTCTATTCTGCCGCCGTTTCAGGCGGGGCAGTATGTGTCACTGGATCTTGCCATTCCGGACGGCGAAGGAAAGACAGTCCGCACGGCGAGGCCATTTTCCATATGTTCGGCGCCGTTTCAGGCGAGGCAGAAGGAAAAGCCGTTTTTTGAACTGACGATCCGGGACGGCAGGCCGGGCGAAGGCTTCGCCTCAGGCTATATGTACAACAGCTGCCGGGTGGGCGATGTCTTCACGGCACATCTGCCGTTCGGACAGTTTTACTACGAATCGCTGCGCGATGCAAAGCAGGTTGTCGCGCTGGCCGGCGGTTCCGGTATCACGCCGTTTTACTCGATGGCGCAGGAGATTGCGCACGGCACGCTGGACTGCAGTCTGACGATCCTGTACGGATCGGTCCGGGCTGATGATATAATTCTGGAGAAGCAGATCCGGGAGATCCGCTGCCCGAGGGTACGCTTTGTGAACGTCATTTCCGGCGACCCGGATTACCCGGGAGAAAAGGGATACCTGAGCGCAGATCTGATCCGGAAGTACACGGAAGGAGATCCGGCGGACGGCGGCACGTCATACTTTGTCTGCGGGCCGCTTCCGATGTACCGGTTTGTGGAGAGCGAGCTTAAGAAACTCGGCGTTCCGAAGCGCCGCATCCGCATGGAAGTGTTCGGCGCGCCGCGCGACATTACGAAGGACCCGGACTATCCGGCGCGCGAGCCGGAGATCTTTCGTCTCACGGTGTACCGCGGGCTGGAAGAGACGGTGATTAACGCGAGCAGTCTCGAGCCTCTGGCAGTGGCGCTGGAGCGCGCGGGCGTTCCGAACCAGACGCGCTGCCGCAGCGGCGCGTGCGGGTACTGCCGCTGCAAGCTGCTGAAGGGAGACGTCTTTGTGCCTTCCGCCGGCGACGGAAGGCGGTACGCGGACAGAAAATTCGGCTACGTGCATGCCTGCTCGACCTATCCGCTCTCGGACTGCGCGATCAAGATCCCGATCTGCTGAAAAGGAAATCGGGCAAACAGAAGGAAACCAGGAAGAAGCCAGGAAGGAAGGAGCATTTCATGGATAAAAAAGCGATGTACCGTCTCACATACGGGCTTTTCGTCATCACCGTCCGGGGTGAGAAGGACAACGGATGCATCATCAACACCGCCATTCAGGCGGCCTCGGATCCCAACACTGTCACGGTCTGCCTGAACAAGACGGACTTTACGCACGACATTCTGATGAAGACGGGCGTCTTCAATTTATCCGTACTGACGGAGTCGGCACCATTTGCCATATTCCGGAGGTTCGGCTATCAGAGCGGGCGGGACATCGACAAATTTGCGGACTACACCGGGATGACCCGCACGGCAAATGGCGTTTTCCGCCTCACGGAGAGCGTCAACGCCTGGATTTCCTGCAAGGTGCGGCAGACAGTGGATCTCGGCAGCCACACGATGTTCATCGCCGACGTCACGGACATGGAGGCGGTGAGCGGCGAGCCGTCCGTGACTTATGCGTATTACATGGACAACATCAAGCCGAAGCCGCAGGAGACTGCGGGAAAAACGGGACAGGTGGTATGGCGCTGCCGGATCTGCGGATATGAATATGTGGGAGAAGAGCTGCCCGCCGACTTCGTCTGCCCGATCTGCAAGCATCCCGCCTCGGATTTTGAGCGGATTGTGAAGTGAGACGAGTCAGACGCTGCCTCCGGGGGCGGAGAAAACACAGATGGGCAAGGTCTTCCCCGAGCGGTTCTGGGCGTCTCCGGGGTGGTGGCTCCGGGAAAACGGCGGACCGGTCATTAGACTCAAAAACGCTTCCGCCTCTTTGCGGTTTAAGAGGAGGAAGCGTTAGTCCCGTGTATCTGGCCGGTGCGTTTTTCTTGAAAAGAGTCTGTTGGAAAGCGTCATGCAGGAAGTGACCGGAAAATCCAGATGGGATGCCCGGCTGCATCTGTCAGTCCAGGGGAGAATGGTAAGACGCAGCTTCTAATTGTTAGGCATGTCTAATTATACCGGATTCTGATATCTTGTCAAGCGGGACTTTCAACATGTCGGTCCGAAACTTACAACATGTCGGTCCGGAACTTATGGCGGCTGAACTCATGGTGGGCAATGGTGGGCGGCAGAGAGGAGAAAGGAGCATTCGGCCTTGATTTCCCCGGGACCGGTGCTATAATAACCTTCGTCAGGGCGTATAGCTCAGCCGGGAGAGCGTCTGGGTCACAACCAGAAGGTCGTGGGTTCGAGCCCCGCTGCGCCCACTTATCAGAGTCATGCGAAAGCATGGCTCTTATTTTTATATTTTCAGGGGAGGCAGGCTTTAGGGGGCATTAGGTCATGCTGGCGTCAGGCTGTGGGCAATATGGAGCCAGGCCGGGGGGATTGGCATCAGGCTGTGGGCAAGATGGAGCCAGACCGGGGGATTGGCGTCAGGCTGTGGGTAAGATGGAGCCAGACCGGGGGTAGTTCGGGATTTCAGCAAAAATCACGATTCATAGCAATCTAGCTGAACAAATTATAGGATATATTATATGCGATTAAGCAAAATAGGAGATTCTTGCTATTTCCGCTGATGTTTTCCCAGAATCCTGGACGAAAAAACAAGCGGAAAGCAGGCTGAAACTCATTTTAGCTGAAAGCCCTCCTGCAGCCAGCCTTTAATTATCAGCAAAAAGCAGTCTGATGCTCAATCTAGCTGAAATCGCGCCTGCAGCTGGGGCCTGATCATCAGCGAAAATAAGCGAAAATCAGCAAAAATCAGCAATAAGCAGTCTGATGCCCGATTTAGCTGAAATCCCCCAGGAATACAGCCGCCCCTGACACATAAAAGCCGGCAGAAGCAGGATTATCTGAATGCAAACGCGACAAACGGCAGGATGCACAGCAGCCAGCCGGCAAGGATCAGGGCCGCGTGTTTTTTTTCGGCGTGGATGGCGGCGAATTCGCGGATAAGGGCGCTCGGCCAGTAGTAGGCGGCCACCGGAGCGCCGATTCCGGTTGCTTTAAAGCCTGAGCGGCGGGCGTAGCGCAGGGCGCGGCACACGTGATAGTTGCTCGTAACGATGGCGACATACGGGCGGCCGGAAATCTGCATGGAATTTGTTCCGGCGATGTCAGAGCGGATAAGCTCTCTGGAAAATTTCAGGTTTTCAGACGTCGTCCGGGACTTCTCTTCGGACAGGATTTTGTTCTCCGGGATGCCGTGCGACACAAGATAGGCCGCCATGGCCTTCCCCTCCGGGAGCTCTTCATCTTTTCCCTGACCGCCGGACGGAATCATGACAGGCGGCGTCGGGTCCTTGTGCCAGACCTCGATCGCCTTGTCGAGGCGCTGGGAGAGAAGCCGGGAGATTTTCCTGCCGTCAATCAGCCCGGCGCCCAGAATGATAACGTAGTCAAAGTCGCGGCGGCGCGGGATCAGCTGCAGAAACCAGGAATACGTCAGAAATGACAGGAAGCACAGCGAAAAGTAGGCGGCGCTCACGGAAATCAGGATGAGCACGAGCGGCAGAGAGCGGAATTCGTCTCCGGATGGCTGTGCTTTCAGCTGTGGCAGCCACACAGCCAGAAATGCACTCACCTCTCCGATGGCGATGAACAGTCCGAAAAACAGCGATAGCAGATTTTTAAATCGTCTTCCCTCCCGCTTCATCATGACAAATCCGTTATAAATCAACAGAAACGGGACGGCCAGGATGAGGAGGCCTGTCAGCGAGAACAGGACAAGAGCGGTCACCTGGGCGTAAGGCCCGGAGAGCGCTGTGATGAGCGGAATCAGAGAGAGAAATGCGAGCAGCAGAAAGGTGCAGTTGCGGTAACGGCTTCTGTCCCGGATCACGGAAACCAGCAGAATCCCCCAGAAAATCCCGGCCGGGATGAGTGCGGAAAGTACACCTTGTACGTAATTTGTCATGATGAAACAGCTGCTCCTTTGTTATAATGAACAGGATCAGTATACTTGTCCGGGAAGAAAAGCGCCACTGCCAGGGCGCCCCGCAGAGAAAATTTTCAAGAGGAAAGGACTTCATGATACGCTACACCGGTGAATATTCCGATATTCCGCTCCCGGATGCCGCACGGCAGACGCAGGAGCTGCCCGGCACGCTTGAGGCGCTGCGCCGCATGACCCGGGAGGGGAACACCGGCGCGGAGGAGCTGTTTTACAGACAGGCGAAACTGGCGGAGAATTATGAAGATGATTCGGTCTATTCCGGTGAGTTTATCTGGTACAATCCGACGTATGAGCGCATGAACAACCGGGTGCTGCGGGGATACTTCGGATGGCGCACAAGGCTTCGCGCCGGAAAGGCGGAGGCAGGGGCGCCGGTGTCCTTTGCCTATGTGCTTGCCTACGAGCTGATGGACGGCGTCGGTGAGCAGGGCGAGGCGGGATTCAAGCGCATGAAGCAGCTGCAGGATATGTTCGGGGAGCGCAGCGCCGCATTTGCCACGTCGATGAACTACTGGATGCACGACTTTATTATCTACAACGATCTGCCGGTGAGTCTCGCGCCGGAGCTTTTCACCGGATCAGCGCGAGCCGCGGCGGCGCGGATTCTCGAGGCGGCTGAGCGGGGCGAAAAACAGGATCCGGAAGAATTCCTCACGGCCTGTCAGACGGCCTGCACGGCCAGGGCGGGAGCTTCCGCATTTGCCAGGAAGTACCGCGGGGACTTTGCGCAGGTTCTGATGCGGGCGTTCTACCTGGCAGGTGAGCGCGACCGGCGCTGCGGGAGAGGGAGTCTCGCGCAGCGCTGCCTCGGCGGGATCGTGCGGATTCCGTGGTACCCGTTCCGCTCGGCCCCGTTTTTTGACTACCGCGCGTACAAAGATTTCCGGTATGAGGCCGGATGCGATCAGGTGTATACGTGCCGGGACGGGAACTGGACGAGACAGGCAAGAAGCCTCACGCACTCCGTGTCGTACCCCGGGATGGGCGAGCTGTGCCAGGAGACGGACCGGCAGATGCGGCAGGCGTGGCACTTCGGGCACCCGCTGAAGCAGGGGGCTGGCGCCTGGTTTGAGGAGCCGGTGAAGGAAGCCCTGGAAGCGTACCTCCGGGAGAAGGAGGAGGCTGCCCGGCCCAGGATCACACTGGATATGGGAAGCCTCGGGAAAATCCGGAGGGACGCGGACACGACAAGAGACGCGCTGCTGGTGGACGAGGAGGAGAGCCCGGTTCTGAAAACGGCACCGGAAATCCAAGCGCCGGAAATCCTCACGCCGGGACCGGAAATTTTTTCCGCGCCCGGACCTGCAACAGAACCGGAAAGCCGGGAAAGGCAGGAGACATCCGGAGCCGTTCTCACGGACGACGAGCGGGAAATCCTGCGGCGGATCGCGCAGGGCGGCGACTGGAAGGGGTACGCGGCAGAACACAGACTGATGCTGTCGATGACGGTGGATTCTATCAATGAGAAGCTGATGGAGAAGATCGGCGATACCGTCCTGGAGTGGGACGGGGATGCGCCGGAGGTCATCGAAGATTACCGGGAGGATATCCGTGCATTCTACGAACAGTAAAGGCAGACGGACGCGCCTGGCGGCGGCGCTGCTGGCAGCGGCGCTTCTTGCCGGGTGCGGAAACGGCGCTGGAAGTGCGGCAGAGAGCCAAACGACGGAAAGCGGTGCACAGCAGACTCTGAAGGCGGAGACGGCGGCCGCGCAGAGCACGCTGCCGGAGGAAAGCCTGGCGCACGGAGACGGCAGCGACCTGGCCGGCAGCCGGGAGACGGGAGACGGGAGCCGGAGTACGGCGTTTCTTGATATGGATTACAGCGTGCCGGACGGTTTTGCCGACACGAGGGATGACGTGGATTACGGCACGCTGGTTACGGGCGTCACCTATTACTCGGCGACGGCGGGGGCGGAAAAGACATTTAACATTCTGTTGCCGGCCGGGTATGACGAGACAAAGAAATATCCCGTGCTCTATCTGCTGCACGGGATTGACGGCGGGCCGCAGGAGTGGAGCGCGGCGCCGGTTCTATACGGCAATCTGGTGGCGGACGGGCAGGCGCCGCCGGCGCTTCTGGTGTTTGTGGACATGTGGACATCCGATACGGATAAGAACTCCGTCACGTCCGAGTCGGAGCGCCGGAAAATCTTTCACCGGTTTGCCGGAGACCTGGAAAACGATCTGATGCCGTATATCCGGAGCCATTACGCGGCGGCAGACGGGATGACCAGTACCGCCATCCTCGGCCTGTCGACTGGAGGAGCGGAGGCTGTGCACGATGTGGTGAGCATTCCGGGCGTCTTCGGATATCTGGGTGTGCTGGCCCCGGAGGCGGACATCTTTGAGGGCTCGCTTCTGGAAGCACCCGTGCTCCCTTCCGTCGCGTTTGATGACAAGTCGCAGGCTCCGCTGTACACTTATTTTTGCGTCGGGGAGAAAAATGAGGAAGACCGCAGCAATCTGGGAAAGTACGAGCAGGAATTTGACGCGGCAGGGGTTCCTTACGCGGAATGCGTGATAAAAGGTGCTGACCACGACGCGTCGGTCTGGCTCGAAGGATTTTATAACTTCGCCGGCCGGATCTTTAAGGACTGACCTTTAAAGACCGGCCGGCGGTGCAGTATTTTTAGTTGTGGCGGTCCTCACTGTGGTATACTTCGCAGAATCTCGCGACGTATGTCGGACGGAGGCCTGCCATGGTCAGGTGCGTCGTGTCGCCGAGGCGCAGGGCGCGGAAAGCGGCAAAGCCTTCCTCGCGCTCCTCGGAGTAGATTTCCGAGACGGAAGACGGAGAAAGGCATATGGAGTGCCAGAGCAGGAACGGCGAGCAGCCAAAGAGGTGCGACAGGAGCACGCAGCTCACACCGAAGTGGCAGAAGAAGGTCAGCGTTTCCGTGGTTTCTTTCTCAACCCGGTAGTGCCGGCCGTCCCGGACGTAGCCGTGTGCGGCGAGCAGCCTGTCCAGACCGTCCGTGACTTTTTTATAGAGCGGGACCAGGTCGGAGTGCTTTGCGACGAGAGTATCCCGCCAGGCGTGGGGGTCTGTGTAGGCGGGGTGTGCCGTCAGGTACGACGGGACCATGTCCCAGACAATGCGCGGCGGGAAGATGCCCGTCTTCGGGTCTGCCGTTGTCCCCGGGTAAGCCCGCTGAAGTTCCGGGCAGCCGTTCAGGTCAAGAGATGCCGGGAATTCCCGCAGCCAGTCAAGCGTTTCGGCTGTTTTGCCGGTTGCTTTCAGGCAGCAGGCGGCAGTTTCCTGCGCCCGCCCGAGCGGGGAGACAAAGCAGGTGCCGAGGCCAAGTTTCGGTGAGAGTGCTGCGAGGGCGGCGGCTTCCTTTTTGCCGGCCGCGGTCAGGACATCCTTTGTGTAATCGGGTTCCGCATGGCGGATGAGAAGAATTCTCATGACGGTATCTCCTTTCGCCTGGCGGGGGAGAAGTTCCGGAAAGTCTGCGCGTTCCTTTCATCCCGCCATCAGCTGTACCATACCATACCTTCCGGGAGAATGCGAGGCTGCGGATGCCTTTGCGAAAGGATGCCGCCATGCGGGCATGAGAAAATATCTCTTTAAAACAGACGCTCTCTGGTATACTGTGATACCGGAAAGACGACTGCAGCACCCGGCAGCAGCCGCGAGGCGGAAGGAGACGATAACACCGGATGAACAAATATCTTGAAAAACTGGCAAAGTTCCGAAAAGCCGACAAGAGGATGTACGATGCCTGGCACCTGATCTGTGATATCCTGGAATACATCTGCGTGGCGCTTGTTTTTATAGCGGTCCTTATCACATTTGCCCACCTGCTCCCAGAGCTTGGAGATGTATTTTCGGGCAAAGGCACGCTGGAGCTGATGACCTTTCTGGAAGATGTGCTGACACTGGCCATCGGGATCGAGTTCATGAAACTTTTCGCACATCCGTCCATGTCGCAGGTGCTCGAGACAGTCGTGTTCCTGGTGTCCCGCCATATGCTGGTCGGAAACCCGACTCCGATGGAGAATCTCCTGTCCTCCCTGTCGATTATTCTGCTCGTCATGGCCTATCTGGCCGTGCGGCTGCTCGCAAAAAAGGCGGGGATCGCAAAAGAAGAGGAAAGCGGACAGGATTCATCGCTTTAAAGACGCGGGAAACAGATTTGAGGGGAAAAGGAAATGAAAAAGGGGATTTCTGCGCTTGTAAGCAGCGTCACGCCAAGGCGCTTCTTCGGAATGCTGCTCGGTAACATGCTCATCGGCACGGGGTCTGCGATCCTGCGGCTTTCGATGCTGGGGACGGACCCGTTCACCGGAATGAATCTGGGAATCGCGGGCTTTACGGGGGTGTCATTTATCATCTGCCAGACTTTGCTCAACCTGGCACTTTTTGGCGTGCAGATCCGTTTCGGACGGGATCTTATCGGCATCGGGACGATTGTGAACGCCCTGCTGCTCAGCGTCTTTGTGAGCACGGCGTATTCCGTCCTTCACTACTTTACCGGCGACCTGACGTCTTTTCCGGTCCGCCTCATCACCCTTGTCCCCGGACTTCTTGTCATCGGGCTCGGACTGGGACTCTATCAGGACGCGCATCTGGGCGTGGCACCGTATGACGCCATTCCGCTGATGATCTGCGGCCGCTTTCCGAAAGTCCCGTTTTTCGTGTGCCGCGTGGCGCTTGACGGCGCGGCGACGCTGGTGTGTTTCCTGACCGGCGGCATCGTCGGCATCGGGACGCTGGCGAGCGCGTTCGGGCTCGGTCCCATCGTCAACACCTTTGACCGCCTTTTCATCCGGCGGCTCATGGCGCCGGACCCGGGACAAAAATACGGACGGAAAAACGGGGCATCCTGAGATATATGCCAGGGGATTCCCTCACATCGGGCAGGAGTACGTGACGTCGTCTTCGTCGTCTTCCCTGCGGCCGTTTCCGGACACATACCGCGCGCGGTACGCCCGGTTGCACTCCGAGAGCTCCATTTTGCCGTCTATATAGGGCTGATACATGTCGATCATCGACTGGGAGCAGCCGCCGCAGCTGCTGCAGGTGTCCCCGCAGGAAAGAGACTCTGCCACGATGCGCTCCCTCTCTTCTCTTGTTGTCTCGGCTATCAGCAGTTTCATCGCATATGCCTCCCCGATGTGTAAATTTGAAATCTGATCACAACGTTGTATTATATCACAAGAAGAAAGCCGCCTGATTAGAAAGGAAAGAAGGTTCTGCATGGCACAGTACAGCGACATCAATGACAGCGCGAAGATAGAGTTCCCGGTTCCTGAGGAGCTTGAACAGCACATGAAAAGGGCAGAGGAGTACGACCTCGCCGGCAAATGGTGGCGGTACTCCGATGAGATCCAGATAATCGAAGACCTGGTGGAAAAGGCTGTCGCCGACGGAAAGATCACCGCTCTGCAGAAAGAGATCATCGGCGCGCGCTACCGGATGAAGTGACGGCGGGGAAGGTATGGATACACTCTTTGACAAATCGTACTACTACGCCGGTCTCACCAACATCGCATCCTTTGCAAAGCGCACTATCCGGTGGGGCGTTATTTCGCTTGTGATCGGGGCACTCTGCGGCTTTGCCGGCGCGGCATTTGACAGAAGTGTGGGGGCCTGCGACCGTTTTCTTGCCGAAAACCCGCTGCTCATCTGGTTTCTGCCGGCAGCGGGCCTTCTCATCGTCTTTTTGTACAGGCGTCTTGGCGTGGCCGGCCTCACGACCGACACCGTGATTCTCGCGGCCCAGCGCGGCGGGAAGATCAAACCGCTTCTGCTCCCCGCCATCTTCCTCGGCACGGCGCTCACGCACCTGTTCGGGGGCTCGGCCGGCCGGGAGGGTGCGGCGTTTCAGATCGGCGGCGTGATCGGCAACTGGACAGGCCGCCTGTTCAGGATGAATGAGAAGGAAATCCGCTTCATGACCATGAGCGGTATGGCGGCCCTCTTCGCGGCCATCTTCGGCATCCCGGTGACAGCCACGATCTTCGTGACACTGGTCATCAGCGTGGGAACATTCTGGCCCGGCGCCATTTTCCCATCGCTTGTGGCCTCGCTCACGGCGTTCGGGATCTCCTCGCGCTTCGGCGTGACGGCCACGCACTACACGGTGAATATGCCGGACGCGTCGGTCCTGATGCACCTGCGCATCATCGTTCTGGCGATTCTGGCGGCATTGGTATCGACTTTATTTTGTGACGTGCTGCATCTCACCGGAAAGGTGCTGCAGCGCGTGTTCCGGAACATGTATCTGCGCATCGCCGTCACGGGTTTTGCCGTCGCCCTGATTATGAATCTGCTTCACACGACCGCCTACAGCGGCTCGGGAACGGGCCTGATTGCAGACGCCGTCGCAGGGAACATAAGCTCACCGGCCGTTTTTCTGCTCAAGATCATCCTGACGGCCCTGACGCTTGGCGCCGGATTCAAGGGCGGGGAGGTATTCCCGAGCTTTGCCATCGGGGCCGCGTTCGGAGCTTTCATGGGGCCGGTGCTGGGGATCCCCGCGGATTTTGCCGCGTCCATCTGCCTCGTGACTGTGTTCGGCGGCTGCTCCAACAGCCTTCTGGCGCCGCTTCTGCTCTCTGTTGAGCTGTTCGGCGGTCAGCGGCTCGGCCTGTACGCTCTTGCCTGTGTGATCGCCTATATCTTTTCCGGATATTCCGGCTTCTACTATAACCAGAAGATCCTCTTCTCCAAGTCGCGGCCGGAGCGCATAGACATCAACACCAACGAGACCTATCAGGACGAGTAAAAATAAAGGGGCTGTGAAAAAACACAGCGTATAAAAAGAAGAACCAAAGGTTCATAAGAGCC
>CAIFEV010000009.1 GCA_903789615.1 uncultured Lachnospiraceae bacterium
ACCTATGACCCTCTGCTTGTAAGGCAGATGCTCTCCCAGCTGAGCTATAATCCCACATGTATGCCGCTTTACGCGACTTGATTAGTATACGATACGCCTCAGGGCTTGTCAAGCGGCAAAATTAAATTTTCTATTGCTGCGTTCCTGTTTCCTGCGCAGGGCATAGGAAATAGGAAATGGCGCAGTCAGGACTTTGTTTCCGATTCCGCCGGTGTCTTTCCTTCGGATCCCTCTGCAGATCCCGCAGTGGATTCCGTTGACTTTTCTGCAGCGGCATCTGCCGTCTCTGTTTCCGCCGTTTTTTCATCAGCCGGCTGTTCCCCGTGCTCCCCGGCTTTTCCGTCTTTGCATTCCGCTTTCCGGAAGCCGAGGCCATCAAGCGCCTCCTTTAACTGCTTCAGTTCGGCGTCTGACATGCCGGCGAGCGTCTGAGCCACTTCGCGGCGGGTGCGCTGTGTTTCCGTCATCTTCTGGCAGGCGCCTCTGGCTGCGGAAGCAGCCTCTGCCGCTTTTTTCTGGAATTTCTCATTCAGATCCCGGTTCTGGGTCACCGCCTCGGCGCCCTTTTCTGCCAGATCGTTGAAAAGTTTCTGGGCCTTCTCGCCGGTTGCGGCAGCGGCGCCGATGCCGGCCAGAAGGATTCTCTTCAGTCCTTCATCCAAATCGTCCATCGTGTTGCACCTCCTCCTGCAGAAGTTCTGCTTACAGTATAGTGCCTGCGGGAACATAAGAAAAGGATTTCATGTCCGGGCGCAGACCGCTGTATACCTGTCCGGGCGCAGACCGCTGTATCGCTGTCCGGCTGCAGGAAGCCGCGGTAAGCCTGCCGGGGCAGATATATGATACAATGAAAAAGTCTTCGCCGCCGCAGTGCTGCGGGGCGGCGAAAGAAGTGCGTACGGGAAGGGGAAAACAGAGTTGAGGAACCTGAGAGCCGGGGGAAAAGGCAGCGGAGCAATCGAAGTGACGGAAAAACGAACGGGAAAGCCGGAGATCATTCCGGCACTTCTCACGGTCGCCGTGATTACGGCGATGTGCGCGGTCTCGGAACGGCTGCACGACCCGGAGATTATCTTCCCGGAGATCGCAGCGCTCGCGGTCGGATATCTGTGTGCGCCGAAGCGGGCGTGGCAGGTCAACTCGTGCCGGATGTTTGTTCTCATCGGCGGCTGTGCGCTGCTGGGACTTCTCATCAGTCTGTATGTTCCGGGCGGCCTGTACGGAAAGGTTCTGCTAGCATTTGTCATCGCGCAGATCCTGTATCTGTTCTCGGGAACGTCATTTGCGCCGATGATCTCGGCGGTGGTGCTACCGGTCCTGATCGGGACGAGAGCGGTTTCGTATCTGATCTCGGCGGCGGCGATGACGCTGCTGATCATCGCACTGCGGCGTCTGCTGGAGAAAAAGGGATACCGCAGGCAGGAGGCGTACCGGGCTCTGCCAGGGCCGGGAAAGGTGCGCATAAAAGATATGCTCATCCGCACGGCCGTCGCCGCGGTGCTTCTGGCGCCGGCAATTTTTGCCGGCTGGCGGTACATTGCCGCACCGCCGCTTCTTGTGGCCTTTACGGAGCTGTCGGAGCACTGGAAGCCGGAATCGCCGCTCAGGCCCTGGCGCGTCATCGCACTGCTGACGGGCGGAGCCGCGATCGGAGCCGGTGCGCGCGTTCTGTTCACGATGACGCTGGGGCTTCCGCTCACGTTGGCTGCTGCGGCGGCAGCAGCAGCCATACTGCTTGCTTTATACCGCACACGCTTGTTTTTGCCGCCGGCCGGCGCGATCACGCTGCTGGCCATGCTGATCCCGGATGCGGCCGTTTATCTGTATCCCCTTCAGGCAGGCTCAGGGATCTGTGTGTACATGTTTGCTTCGGTACTGATGGAAATGCAGAGGAGGCTTGAGAAAACCCAATGACAAATGAGACAGCACCTCCCGCAGCACCCGGGAGAATGGGCAGAAAAGCCCCCGTATATGCGGCCGCCTGCCGCGACTACCGCCCGGAAACGGCAGAAGCGGCTGTGAACCGCCTGCTTTCACAGTGGAAAGGCCTTGAAAAAATACAGCCCGGCACGAAGGTGGCGGTGAAAGTGAACCTTGTCAGCGCGAAGGCGCCGGAGACAGCGGCAACAACGCACCCGGAACTTGTGTGTGCGCTCTGCCGCCTGCTTGTCGGACGCGGCGCGCTTGTCACGGTTGGCGACAGTCCGGGCGGCCTGTTCACAAAGGAAGCCCTGGCGCATGTATACAGGGTGAGCGGTATGGACCTGGTCGGGGAGACGGGCGCGAAGCTGAACTTCGACGTATCGACGGAGGATGTCAGCTTCCCGCAGGCTGCAGCGGCGCACGTCTTCACCTGCACGTCCTGGCTGCGGCATGCGGATGTGATCATCAATTTCGCGAAGCTCAAGACGCACGGCATGATGCGGCTGACTGCCTCGGTGAAGAACCTGTTCGGATCCGTGCCCGGCACGACCAAGCCGGAATATCACATGCGTTTTCCGGAGACGGACACATTTGCCGACATGCTCATTGATCTGAACGAGTATTTCCGCCCGGTCCTGAATCTTGTCGATGCGGTGACCGGCATGGAGGGAAACGGCCCGACCGCCGGCACGCCGCGGGACATCGGCCTGCTTCTGGCCAGTGAAAGCCCATATGATCTGGATCTGGTGTGCGCGGACCTGATCGGGCTTTCTGCGCAGGATATACCGACGATTTACCGCGCGGCGGCGCGCGGACTCGGGCCCGCAGATCTCACGGAAGTTACGCTTGCGGGAGCGGACACGGGCAGATACCGGGTGGCGGACTTTACGCCCGCGGCCGGGAAGAGCGTGACATTTGCCGCAGGCGGCGTGCTCGGAGACCTCACCGGCGCGCTGCTCGTGAAAACCATGCGCCAGGTGCCGAAGGTGAAGCCGTCCGAGTGTATTTCCTGCGGAAAGTGCTCCCGCATCTGTCCGGCGCATGCGATCACGATGAGAGGAGTTCCGCACATCGACCGGAGCGTCTGCATACGGTGCTTCTGCTGTCAGGAGTTCTGCCCGGTCGGAGCTATGAAGGTGCACAGGACCGCCATCGCGCGGCTCCTGCAGAGAAAGGAGAACTGAAACGATGCAGTACAGACAGTTTGGAGAGGTGTATGCCCTGCGCGTTAACCGCGGGGAGGAAGTGATGGACTGCCTTCAGAGGCTGGCAGAGGAGCAGAAGATTTCAGCCGGAAAGATCGAGGGACTGGGGGCCGCCGAAGAGATGACGGCCGGGCTGTATGACGTGCAGGCAAGAGAATTTGTCTGCCGGGAATGGAAAGAGCCGCTTGAAATAACCTCGCTCACCGGGAATATCACGGTAAAAGACGGGAAGCCGTATCTGCACGTGCACGTGACGGCGGCGGACCGGGAGCAGCGCGCGGCAGGCGGACATCTGAAACGCCTGGTGATCGGCGGAACGGCCGAGATCTTTGTGACCCGCCTTGACGGAACGATTGGCCGGCGCGTTGACGATATCGGCAATACCGGACTGAATATTTTTGATTTCTCCTGACAGGAGGAACGCTCAACATGAAAAACACCGGGGACTGCAGGCAAGAAGTCCCCGGTGGCTTTAAATACCCGGCAGGTGTGAGGTTTTGGCGTTCAGATTGCCGTTCCGGCAAACTGTGAGTTGTACAGATTCGTGTAGAAACCGCCGGCAGCCATGAGCTGTTCGTGGGTGCCCTGCTCGATGATTTTTCCGTCTCGCATGACGAGGATCACGTCGGCGCTGCGGATAGTCGAGAGGCGGTGGGCGACGATGAAGCTCGTGCGGCCTGCCATCAATTTGTCAAAGGCTTCCTGAACCAGGAGCTCGGTGCGGGTGTCAATGCTGGAGGTTGCCTCGTCGAGAATAAGCATCGGCGGGCGGACAAGCATGACGCGGGTGATGCACAGCAGCTGCTTCTGGCCCTGGCTCAGGTCGTCATCATTTATCACGGTGTCAAGCTGCATAGGCAGGCGGCGGATGAAATCCCAGCTGCGGGCTTCTTTTGCCGCGGCGATGATTTCCTCATCGGTGGCGTCCTGGCGCCCGAAGGCCAGATTTTCCCGGACAGATGCCTGTGTGAGCCAGGTATCCTGCAGGACCATGCCAAACTGCCTGCGCAGGCTGCCGCGGGACACCGTGTAAATGTCCGTGCCGTCGATCAAAATGGAGCCGGACTGAATGTCATAGAAACGCATAAGCAGGTTGATGAACGTCGTCTTGCCGCAGCCGGTCGGTCCGACGATGGCAATCCGCATGCCCGGGCGCGCCGTGAGGCTGAAGTGCTCAATGAGCGGGTGATCCGGCGTGTAGGAAAACGATACGTCCTGTATGGATACGGCGCCGGAAACGGGCTGCGCAAACTGCTTTTCCGGATCCGGTGACTGCGGCGTGGCTTCGATCAGGTCGAAGACGCGGCCCGCGCAGGCCATCGCACCGGTCAGCTCCGTGAATACGGAGCTGATGTCGTTGAACGGCTTCATATACTGGTTGGCGTAGGTGAGCAGCACCGTCAGCGTGCCGACGGTAAGCGATCCGCCCGGAATCATAAACGCCCCGGCGAGCGCGACGAGCGCGTAGATCACGGCATTGACGGCGCGGGTGCACGGATTGGTGAGAGAGCTGAAGAAGATCGCCTGCACCGAGTATTTCTGCAACTCTTTGTTGATCGCATCAAAGCGCTTCGACGCGCGCTCCCCGTAATTGAACGCGTGAACAATTTTTTCATTGCCCACCATCTCATTTATCAGGGCCGTCTGCTGCCCGCGCACCTCCGTCTGCTTCTTAAACATGGCAAATGAGTGCTTTGCGATGAAGCGGGCGATCAGGAAGCTGACCGGTGTGAGAACGATGACCATGACAGAAATCGGCACGCTGCGCTGCAGCATGAAGACGAGTGTCATGACGATCATCACGATCCCGGAGAAAAGCTGCGTGAAGCCCATGAGCAGGCCGTCCGAGAGCTGGTCCACGTCGGCGATGACGCGCTGCACGATGTCGCCTTCGCTGCCGGCGTCAAGATAGGACAGCGGCACGTTCTGAATCTGACGGATCGCTTTCGCGCGGATGTCCTGAACCGTCCTGTAGGTCAGACGGTTGTTGGTCAGATTCATGAGCCAGGTGGAAAGAGCCGTCACGGCAAGCAGAATCAGAATCCGGCCCGACTGATGTGCAATCGTGCCAAAGTCGACCTCTCCCGGAGCCACAATACAGTCGATCGCGCGCCCGAAGAGAATCGGGATGTACAGCTGCAGGATAACACTTATGGCTGCAAGCAGCAGACTTAAGAAAAGCAGGATCCGGTAGCGGCCGATATATGTCAGGACCTTCCGGAAGGCTGCCGCGGTTTTCTTTCCCGTTTCGTTTTGCGCATTCATCATGCCTGCTCCTTTCCGGCCGTCGTATCTTCCGGTTTCTCGTCCGGATACTGGGAATAATAAATTTCTCTGTATACGCGGCAGGACTTCATCAGCTCTTTGTGCGTGCCTTTTCCCGCCAGACGTCCGTCATCCAGCACCAGAATCCCATCAGCATCCCGGATGCTGGAGGCGCGCTGGGAGACGATGAAGATTGTCATGCTTCCTTCCAGGGCGCGGACTGCCCGGCGCAGAGCAAGGTCGGTCGCAAAGTCCAGGGCGCTCGCGGAGTCATCCATGATCAGAATCTCCGGCTTTTTCACCAGCGCGCGGGCGATGGTGAGGCGCTGTTTCTGCCCTCCGGACAGATTTCGTCCGTTCTGCTCAATCAAAAAAGACAGTCCGCCCGGCTTTCCTTCTATGACGTCTTTTGCCTGGGCGGCGTCAAGCGCTTCCCAGAGCGATTCGTCGTCCGCCGACTCATTTCCCCAGCGCAGGTTGTCCCGCACAGTTCCGCGGAAAAGAACGGCCTTTTGCGGCACGAAGCCGATCCGGCCGGTTAAGGCGCCCTCCGGATAGGAGCGGACGTCGCGCCCGTTTACGCTCACACAACCCCTTGTGGCGTCATAAAACCGGGCGATCAGGCTGACCAGCGTGGATTTTCCGCAGCCGGTTCCGCCGATGATGCCGATCGTGCTCCCTTTTGCCGCTGTGAAGCTCACATCGGAGAGCGCCGCGTCCGAGGCGCCCGCATACGTGAAGGAGACGTTGTCAAAGCGCACGGCCGGCGCTGTGGCGGTTTCCCCGTCCGGTCGTCCGGCCGGTTCGAAATCCGCTTCTGCGGCCGGATAAGTCATGCCCGGCTGAATGTCAAAGACATCGGCGATGCGGTTGGCGCAGGCCAGCGACTTGTTGATGGTAATGATGAGACTGGCCAGCTTGATGAGTTCGATGATGATCTGGGCCATGTAATTGTAGAGCGCAACGACATCGCCCTGGCGCAGTGCACCGAGGGAAACCTGCAGGGCACCGGTGTGAATCAGCACGATCGTCGCGATGTTGATGATGACGTAGGTCAGCGGATTCATGAGCGCGGAGAGACGGCCCACGCGTTCGTTGATATGCGTGAGCGCCTCATTCCTGCGGTCAAATTCATCCACTTCCTGCTGCTCTTTGCAGAACGCGCGGATGACGCGCGCACCGGAAAGATTCTCGCGCGTGAGCCCGGTCAGGCGGTCGAGCGCTTTCTGGGATTTCGTGAAGAGAGGAATGCTCGCCAGCATGATCGCGAAAACAACGACGGTGAGCACCGGGATCGCAACGGCAAAGACGAGCGCCGACTTCACATCGATGGTAAATGCGAGAATCATCGAACCGAAGACGATGAAGGGACTGCGCAGCAGCAGACGGAGAGCCAGGTTGAGGCCGTTCTGCACCTGATTCGCGTCGCTGGTCATGCGCGTGATGAGTGTGTCGGGGCGCAGCGTGTCGATCTCAGTGAAGGACAGCTTCTGGATATGGTCAAAAAGCGCCTGCCGCATCTGGGCGGCGAAGCCGACGCTGGCATTGGCCGCGTACCACTGCGCGACAAAGGAGAACAGCATCCCCAGAACGGCCAGAACGAGCAGGACGATAAACATTCGGATGATGTAATTTCTGTCGGCATTCCCGATTCCGTTGTTGATGATGGCGCCGACAGCCAGCGGAACGAGGAGATTCATGAGAGCTTCCAGAAGCTTGAAGATCGGCGCCAAAACGGCCTGCCTCCGGTAGTTTTTAAAAAATTTTCGCAGACGGGACATACGGTTCTCCTTCCGGCCGCATTCAGCAGCCTGTTTCATGATACTACGCTTCCTGACATATCAAGCATATATATATTTAATGAAACTATATGATATGATAATGGGTAATGAGAGGAGGGAGACCATGAATCTGGTTCAGCTTCAGTATTTTGCGGCGGTCGTGGAGGAGGGCAGTATTTCCGCCGCGGCAAGGAGACTTCATCTCTCGCAGCCGCCGCTTTCCATTCAGATCCGCAACCTGGAGACAGAGTACGGCGTAAGGCTTCTGGACAGAGGCGCCCGCCGCGCACGGGTCACGCCGGCAGGTGAACTGCTGTATGAGTATGCGGTCCGCATACTCGAGATGACGCACGCGGCTGAGGACGATCTGGAAAGTCTGAAGGCGGGTCAGCAGGCAAGTCTGCGCCTCGGGATCATCTCGTCGGGCGAGTGCCCGGAGCTTCTGCAGGGACTGGCGGAGTTCAGGCGTCAGTACCCGGACATCGCGTTCCGGATCTTTGACCGGAACACCTATGAGCTGCAGCAGGATATTGAAAAGCAGCGCATCGATCTGGCGGTGATCCGCACGCCGTTTCAGACCGGGAGCCTGGAGAGTGTGGTGCTGCGCGAGGAGAGCTTCTTCGCCGCGGGCACAAAAGAGATGCTTGCGAAAGCTGTGTGCGATCCGGACGGACACTGCAGTCTGGCGGGGCTTTCCCGCACGCCTGTCATTCTCTACCGGAGATGGCAGGACGCGATCCGGGCAGAAGCGGGGAAAGAGGGCGTACGGCCGGATATCGTCTGTATGAGCGATGACGCGAGGACCTGCATCCAGTGGGCCGGAGCCGGTATCGGAGTGGCCCTGGTTCCTGAATCGGTCCTGCTTCTGGCGCCGGAACTTGCCAGACTGGAACTTTCCGAGGCAGCTCTTCACACGAAGGTCTGTCTCATCCGGCGGACGGACCGTTCCATTTCCGGATCCGCCGAAAAACTGTTTCACTTTTTTGTCAAACGGGCAGAGGCATATGCGCTCTGAGATGCTATACTATAGGCAGTATGCAAACGTCCGGGCAGAGAGCAGAAATGCCGCTGTTCCCGGAGACAGGAGAAAACAGAAAAATGGATGAACTGAGACTTGCCGTGATCGGAATCGGCAATATGGGGTCTGCACATGCCAGCCACATCGCACAGGGCGCGGTGGAAAAGGCCAGGCTGAGTGCTGTGTGCGACATCAGCCCGGACAGAAGAGCGTGGGCAGCGCAGGAACTGGGAGACGGCGTGAAGATCTATGAGGATTACCATCAGCTTCTGGATGAGCACGCCGCGGACGCCGTCATCATCGCAGTGCCCCATCCGCTGCACCCGGTCATCGGGATTGAGGCGCTTTCCAAAGGGTATCATGTCCTCACGGAAAAGCCGGAGGGTATCGACAAGGCTTCGGTGATGAAGCTCAACGAGTGCGCGGAAAAGTCGGGCCGTACTTTTGCCATTATGTTTAATCAGCGCACGAATCCGCTGTTTCAGAAGATGCGGGAGCTGGTGAAGAGCGGACAGCTCGGACATCTGCGGCACTTCATCTGGATCGTGAACAACTGGTACCGCACGCAGGCGTATTATGATTCCGGGAGCTGGCGCGCGACCTGGAACGGCGAGGGAGGCGGCGTGCTGATGAATCAGTGCCCGCACAACCTTGACATCTGGCAGTGGATCATGGGCGTCCCGGACCGGCTCGTGGCGGAGTGCGGCGTGTCGCGGTATCACCACATCAACGTGGAGGATGAGGCGACGATCACGGGTGTGTACAAAAACGGCGCGACGGCGGTATTTGTCACGTCCACGGGCGAGCAGCCGGGCACGAACCGGATGGAAATCTCCGGATCAAAGGGCAAGGCGGTCATCGAAAACGGAAAACTGATGTTCTGGGAAAATGCGACTGACACCGACACGGTTACATACACAGCCGACCGGTCGAGTCCGAAGGCGGACACGACGTACCGGGAGTGGGTTCAGGAAGGCCGGGAGCCGGCGCACATCGGGATTCTGAATAATTTCACGCGGGCGGTTCTTTTCGGCGAACCGCTGCTCTCGCCGGGTATTGAGGGAATTCATGAGCTGGAGATCACCAATGCGGCGTATCTTTCCTCCTGGACAAACCGCTGGGTTGACCTGCCGCTTGATGAGAACGAGTACCTGGCACAGCTTGCGAAAAAGCAGGAGGAGGAGCGCGCGGCCGGTACAAGCCGCAGCGTAAGGAAGGAGGCGGCCGACGGGTCTTACTCCGAGAGATGGATGGTCCGCTGGTGAGGAGGCCTTTTGATTTTCCTTCGAACAGGAAACCAGAGTAAAGGGAGAGAGGATTTCGGGACATGACTACACCGGGAAACAAGATACGCAGACTCAGGGAGAGGATCAGGCTGGACAAGAAGACATTTGTCCTGTATTCGGTGCTTCGGGCGCTGGTCATTATTTCCGCCATCCGGTGCTTTCTGATGCAGAATTACGAGGGACTGGCGCTGTGCATTCTGTCGCTGCTTCTGTTCCTGCTCCCGGCGTTTTTTGAGACGAAGATGAAGGTGGACATTCCGCCGCTGTTTGAGGGGGCCATCTATCTGTTCATCTACGCGGCGGAGATCCTGGGGGAAGTCAATCACTACTACACCCTGATCCCCGGCTGGGACACGATGCTTCACACGATAAACGGCTTTCTCTGCGCGGCGATCGGATTCTCCATGGTGGAACTCCTGAACCGCAACAGCAAGCGGGTCAGCCTGTCGCCGCTGTATCTGTCCGTCGTGGCGTTCTGTTTCTCCATGACCATCGGCGTGTGCTGGGAGTTCATCGAATTCACCGCCGACCAGTTCTTCTTCCTCGACATGCAGAAGGACACCATCGTGCAGACTATCGGCTCGGTGACGCTGGACCCGACGCACTCGCAGGTGCCGGTGCGCGTGTCAAACATCGTGAAGACGGTGATCTACACGGACGACGGAAGCACCGTCACCGTCGATGGCGGATATCTGGACATCGGCATTATTGACACGATGAAGGATTTATTTGTAAACTTTATCGGGGCGATTGTCTTCAGCGTCATCGGCTACTTCTACGAGAGTAAGAGGGGAAAGCGGACGGCGAAGATCGCCGAGGGACTGATGCTGCGCAAGTACACCGACGCGGAGCTGGAGCAGCAGGAACAGGAAATCACACAGCGCATACAGGAGATCCGCGATGAGAAGGCTTTGCGGCATCACGCGGAAAATGGAGGAAAGATACTATGAGGGAAATCAATTCCAGAAAGGTGGCCATGATCGGCTGCGGGTTTGTGGGAAGCGCGTCGGCGTTTGCACTCATGAACAGCGGCCTGTTCTCTGAGATGGTTCTGATCGACGCGGACAAAGACAAGGCGGAGGGCGAGGCGCTTGATATCGCGCACGGTCTTCCCTTTGCCAAGCCGATGCAGATCTACGCCGGCGGATATGACGACATCGCGGACGCGGCGGTCATCATCGTGACGGCGGGCGCCGGGCAGAAGCCGGGCGAGAGCCGTCTTGACCTGGTGAAGAAAAATGTCGGCATCTTCCGCTCGATCATGCCGGAGATCCGCAGGCGCGACTGCGGCGGAATTCTTCTCATCGTGGCCAACCCGGTCGACATTCTCACGTACACGGCGGCAAAGATGACGGGATTTCCGGAGAACCGGGTGTTCGGATCCGGAACGGTTCTGGACACGGCGCGGCTCAAGTATCTTCTGGGGGAGCACCTTGAGGTCGATGCCCGGAGTATTCATGCATTTATCATCGGGGAGCACGGGGACAGCGAGATGGCCGTGTGGTCGAGCGCCAACGTCTCCGGCGTTCCGATCAGCCACGTCTGCGAGATGCGGGGATACAGCGATCACATGGAATCCATGCGGCGGATCGAGGAGGACGTGAAGAACAGCGCCTACACGATCATCCAGAAGAAGAAGGCGACATACTACGGCATCGCGATGAGCGTGGTGCGGATCTGCGAGGCGATCGTGCGGGACGAGAAGAGCGTGCTGCCGGTCTCCACGATCCAGCACGGTGCATTCGGCATCCGCGACGTGTCGCTGTCCATGCCTGCCATCGTGGGTTCGCAGGGCGTCGAGGGGCTGATGCCGATCAGTCTTTCCATGGATGAGCAGAGACGGCTCCAGGAGTCGGCGGATGTGCTGAGGGATGTGCTTGGCGGACTGGATTTCGGGGATGCGGAAACGCAGGAAGAGAAGAGCGATACGAGCGGGACTTGACAAAGTACCACGGTGCAGTGGTATAGTTATCTGGCAAAGGTGCGCGGACAGCAGAGCAGCTGCCTGCGCGCTTTTTTTCTTAAAAATTCTGTTGGAGGAGGCGAAAATGAAAGAAAGGAAAGGCGAGGCAGTTTCCGAAGTCGATGCGATCGGAGATCTGCTGTGCTCCATGAGCGACGCGCTGTGGGACCATCCGCAGGTGAAGTTCCGGGAGACATATGCGGCCGGACTGTTTGAGACGAAGCTGCAGGAGGAAGGCTTTGCCGTGAAGAAGGGACTCGGCGGCATTCCGACGGCTCTGTCCGGAACGTACGGGAGCGGGAAACCGGTCATCGGACTTTTGGGGGAGTTCGATGCGCTGCCGGGAATGAGCCAGGAGGCCGGCATCCTTACGAAGAAGCCGGTGCAGGAAGGCGCACCGGGACACGGATGCGGACACAATCTTCTGGGAGTCGGCGCGTTCGGTGCCGCCATTGCGGTGAAACGCTTCCTGGAGAAGAACCATCTTCCCGGCACCGTGATTTTTTTCGGCTGTCCGGCGGAGGAAGGCGGGTCCGGGAAGGGCTTCATGGCCAGGGACCATGTGTTTGATGATGTGGACGCGGCCTTTACCTGGCACCCCGGGGAGGTCAACAGTGTGTCCGTGAGCTCTACCATGGCCAATTATCAGGTACGGTACCGCTTCTACGGAAAAGCATCTCACGCTGCCATGGCGCCGGAGCGCGGACGCAGCGCCCTGGACGCGCTGGAGCTGATGAATGTCGGCGTGCAGTTCTTAAGAGAACATGTGCCTGCTGATACGCGCATTCACTATGCCATCACCGATACGGGTGGCTTTGCGCCGGGCATTGTGCAGGACTTTTCCGAGGCCGTGTATCTGATGCGGGCAGGAAGTCTTGACGGCGTGCGGGAACTGTACCGCCGGGTGAATCTGGTGGCGCAGGGAGCTGCCACGATGACCGAGACGAAAGTGGAGGAGCAGTTCATCAAAGCCTGTTCAAACATTCTGCCAAGCAGCCGGCTGAACCGCGTCATGCAGAAAAATCTGGAAGCGGTTCCGGCACCGGCGTACAGCAGCGAAGAACTTGCGTACGCGCGGGCCGTTCAGAAGACGGCAGGTTCCGGCAAGACATACTTTGACCAGCTGTATAGTGCGTGTGACAGCGAAAAAGACCGGGAGCGTTTTGAGGTTCAGCGTGACCTGCCGCTTCATGCCGGAGCGCTGCCGCTGGCAAAGGAGAGCTTCGGCTTCGTGTCCTCTGATGTCGGAGACGTGAGCTGGAACTGTCCGACAGCGCAGATCAACGGCACAACCATGCCGGCAGGACTTGCGATGCACTCCTGGCAGGTGGTCTCTGTGGGGAAGAGTTCCATCGCGCACAAGGGAATGCTGTACGCCGCAAAGGTCATGGCCGGTTCGGCGATCGACGTGCTCACGGATCCGTCCGTTGCCGCGGAGGCAAAAGAAGAGATGGATCGCCGTACGGGCGGGAAAAAGTATGTATGCCCGATCCCGGAAGACGTAAAACCGCAGATATAAAGATAAGGAGAGGAACGTATGAGCCAGACAACCATCTGTCTGATGATTTTTGTATTCATGATCGTGATCTTCTTCGTGAAGAAGATTCCGATGTCCTTCAGCGCCATGCTGGTGGTCCTTCTGCTGGTATTCACCGGTTGCGTGGAGGCAAAGGACGCCCTGGCATCCTTCGCCAGCAACACAGTCATCACCATGGCGTCCATGTTCGTTGTCGCTGCAGGACTGACGCGCACACAGATGATCAACAAGATCTCGTCACTGCTCTACAAGGTGACGGAAGGATCATTCACCAAGGTTCTCGCGACGTATGTCCTCATCACCTGCCTTCTCGGGCAGTTCGTCCCGAGCATCGTGGCGCTTTTCGCTCTGGTATATCCGCTGGTTCAGAACATGTGCGACCGCATGAAGATCAGCCCGTCCAAGATGATGTTCCCGGTCGCCATTGCATCGGTCTCGACGGCATTTATCATTGAGCCGATCGGACCGTATGCGGCGTGGTATGTGACACAGAACGGCTACCTGGAGTCCTACGGCTGGACGGCCACAAAGCTAGGCATGTGGAGTGAGACTTCGGTTCTGCTGCCGGTCGGCATTGTCACGATTCTGCTGGCGATTTTTGTCGTGCCCAGACTCCTTCCGGATCAGCCGGATGTGCCGGTCGCTGCGGCATCCAACGCCCGGAAGCTTCAGGAGAAGGAGCCACTGTCGCCGGTGCGCGAGTTCCTCGGCTATGCGGTCTTTATCGCCGTCATCATCGGCCTCATGGCCGGGCTCACAAGCTGGGAAGTGACGCTGGCCGGCGCCGTCGTTCTGGTCGTGAGCGGCGTGCTCACCGAGCGGGAGGCGGTTGAGAATCTGAATATGCCGACAATTCTTCTTTACGTCGGTGTTACAGTGCTCGGAACCGGTCTTGCGAACACCGGCGCCGCGGACACGCTGGGCGGATGGCTCGGCAGTGCGCTGGGAAGCGTACACAGCGGATATGTTATCAACCTTGCGTTCTATGCCGTCGCATTTATCATGACATCGCTTCTTTACAACCGTGCGGTCAGCACCGTTCTGGTTCCGCTGGCTGTAATCGCCTGCGGCTCCATGGGCTGTGACCCGAGAGGTCCGGTGATCATGTGCGCACTGGCTTCCATGTCTTCGCTCATCACGCCACTCTCGACAGCCGTTGTGCCGATGGCGATGAACGCCGGCGGCTACAGCATGAAGACGATCTTCAAGGCCGGCATTGTACCCGGCATCATCCGCGGTCTCATCGGAGCCGCTCTGGCGACGTTGTTCTTCCCGACGTTCTGACCATATCGCAGCAGCATATTTTAACGCCGCCCCCGCAGGACAAAGTGGTTCTGCCCGGGGCGGCGCTTTTCGTCCTAAATCGATCAGGAGGATACATATGAACCGTATGATTGTCTGCCCAAAATATTTTTGGGACGGAATTTCCGACACGGCGCGCAGGAACTGCGCGCTGGTCATAGAAGACGGGATCGTAAAGAAAATTGTCCGCGCGGATGAAGCTGCGCGGATGGCGGGCGGAAATACCGCCGTGCTGCGGAATGAAAGCTGGCTTCTGCTCCCCGCATTTGTCGACGCACATGATCACGGGAGGGGCGTGACCCCGAGTTCCATGAGTGTGCCGGATCAGGCGCTGGAGGTGTGGCTGCAGGATCTGAACAAACTGGCACCGATTCCGCACGAGACGGCCTGCTTTTTTGACGGCGTGCGGATGGCGGCATCCGGCGTGGGGACCGTTCTGCACAGTCACAACCCGAACAGCTTTGCCGACATGGCAGAGGAACTGGCGGCGGCTGAGAAAGGATACAGGGCGGCAGGGCTGCGCAGCATTCTCTGCCCGCTTTACATTGATCAGAACAAGAGGATCTATTACGGGCGTGACGCCTTTGTATCCGGTCTCCCGGAACCTCTCAGGAGCCGGTTCACAGCAGGGATTCATGACCGGATTATGACACTTGACGAATATTTTGCGCTGATTGAAGAAGTGTCGGAGCGGCTTGAGGACGACATCCGGGCGGGATGGACACAGATCCAGCTGCATCCCAATGGCGGGCAATGGTGCAGTGACGAGGCACTGCTGGCGATGAAGGAATATGCGCTTGCCCGCGGAATGCATGTACATCTTCACCTGCTCGAGACGAAATATCAGGCGGAGTACGCCAGGAGAACCTGGGGGAAGAGCTTCATAGCCCACTACCGGGATATCGGATTCCTGGGTCCGTGGGTATCGTTTGCACATGCGGTATGGCTTACGGATGAGGATCTTCAGATGATACGGGAGAGCGGCGCCGTTCTGGTGAACAATGCATCGTCCAATCTCCGGCTGCGCAGCGGGACGTTTCGTCTGCGGGAGGTACAGGATATGGACCTGACAGCGGGAATCGGAATGGACGGCTGTACGATCGATGATGACCAGGACTTTCTGCGCGAGATGCGGATGGCGTGGCTGAATAACCGACAGACGGGAGTGGACGCCGGGATCGATCCGCACTTCATTCTGCGCATGGCAACTTCAAAAGGAGCGAGAATTGCCACACAGCCGCTCTCCGAAGGAATCCTGGCACCGGGACATCACGCAGACTTCGTGTGCCTGAATCTGGACAGGCTGTACGCACCGTATACGGATCCGGAAAGCGACCCGCTGGCGATGACGGTGCAGAGAGCCACACGCTCTTGTGTTGACTATACATTTGTAAACGGTGAGCAGAGCTTCGGAACGGGAGAGCCGTGGCAGACCCGGGAGACGGAGGCCGCACGCAGGATCCGGGACTGCCTGATCCGCCTCAGGAAGGATGGAACATGGAAACGGGACAACTCGGAAATCCTGCGCTATGTGCGTGACTATTACAGAAAAAACTGCGGGGAGGAAGGGCAGAGGGAAGCTTAATGAATCCTGAATGAATTCTGGATTACCCTGGTTCACGGCGCACATCGGAAACCCCGGTTATGAGGGGAACCCGATGACATCCTGCTTTCTTTCCGGAAAGGGCAGCATCGGGGAAACGACTTGGTATGCATTTCCGGGGACAAATTCATACCCCTGCGGGGTGAGGTGCAACGAAATAACAATCCTCTTGATTTCCGTTGCACTTTTAATCCGTTTTCAGGAAGACAGGCAACGAAAACAAATTTTCTTATGATTTCCGTTGCACTTTTCTCTTGATTTTTGAAAAAAGTGCAACGGAATCAGCATTTTCCATTGATTTCGTTGCACTCCTGTCAAAATCAGGGCAAAAAGTGCAACGGAATTCGAACATTTTCCGAATCCCGTTGCACCCGTGACCCTTGGCAGGGGAAAGGCATAAACCACAGTTCCCGATGCCGCTCTAAAATTCCCTATGCGCTGCAAAATCCGATTCGCCACCGCGCATAAGGAGGGCTTCCATCCTCACACGTTCCCGTATACCAGCTTCCCGTTCATGAAGGTGGCCTCAACGGGGATGTCTTTCAGGTGTTCGGCGGGGACGTCAAACGGGTTTTCGCCGAGGATGACGAAGTCGGCCATGAAGCCGGGGGCGATGCGTCCCTTCACGTTTTCCTCAAAGCTTGCTTCGGCACTTTTGATCGTGTAGCTGTCCAGAATCTCCTGAACCGTGAAGGCTTCCTCCGGGCGGTACGGGCCCAGCTGTCCGTCAAGCGTGCGGCGGGTCACGCCGCACTGCATGCAGGCGAGCGCGTCCGGGAGCTCGACCGGGCAGTCGGTGCCGTTGGAGACAGAGACGCCTGCATCTGAGAGCGTCTTCCAGGCGTAGCTGGTGGAGGCAAGCTCGTCTCCGACGCGTTCATGGATCATGTGAATGTCATAGTTCAGGAAGATGCTCTGCATATAGACGTGCAGATTCATGTCTGTGATACGCCGGAGCTGTTCGGGACGCGTCACCTGACAGTGGACGATGCCGCAGCGGTGGTCAGCGCGCGGGTGCGCGGCAAATGCCTTCTCGTAGGCGTCAAGCACCATGTCAAGGCATGCGTCGCCGATTGCGTGAACCGCCACCTGCATGCCGTGCTCATTGGCAAAGCCGATCATCGCGTCAAATGTCTCCTGGTCAAAGAGCGGGTAGCCGCTCGTGGACGGATCGTCGGCATAGGGGCGCGAGAGGTAAGCCGTGCGGGCGCCAAGCGCTCCGTCGCCCAGCATCTTGAGCGGACCGATCTTGAAATTGTCCGTGCCCGCGCCGGTCGTGCAGCCTGATCCGTAAAACTCCTTCAGATCGGCAAGCGTCGTGAAGTTGCTCTGCTCGTAGATGCGGACCGTCAGCTCGCCTTCTTCTTCCAGCTCCCGGTAGGCCTCATTAACCGTCTGCCACGGGACAGCCCGGAACATGCAGTAGTCGTCCGTCTGGCTGCTGGTGACGCCGTAGCGGTTGAGCTGCCGGCAGGCAGCTTTGATCATCTCTTTTATTTCCGCCTTGTCCGGGACCGGGATCTTCGGGTACACATACTCGTCCATCGCGTTGTCCGAGAAGATACCGTTCAGGTGACCGTTCTCGTCGCGTCCGATGGCGCCGCCCTCCGGGTCCGGTGTGCTGTCTGTAACGCCCAGAAGCTCCAGCGCCTTTGAGTTCACGCAGAGAATGTGCCCGCAGGCGCGCGTCATGCACATCGGGACCTCCGTGCTCACCTGATCCAGGTCGTGACAGGTGGGCATCCGGTGCACGTCATCAAAGTAGTCCTGATTCCAGCCGCGCCCGGACAGCCAGCTTCCGTTTTTTCTCGGGTGCTCCTGCAGGAAGTCTCTCAGATAGGCGAGCATTCCCGAGAGACTCTCGGTGTGCTCGTCAAGCCGGGCAGCTCTCAGCGCGTTTCCGTACGCCAGCAGGTGCATGTGGCTGTCGTTAAACGCCGCCATGACAAATCTGCCCTTAAGGTCCACCTTTTCGCCGTCCGGCGCCGCCGCCAGCACTTCACTGTCACTTCCCGCGGCGAGGATTTTGCCGCCCTCCGTCACAAATCCCGTGACGAGGGGCAGCGTTCCTGTATATACATTCCCGTTATAATAAACTATCCTGCTCATCTGCTTTCCTTTACCACCTTATCCTCATAGAACAGCGGCATATCCGGATCAACCTTGCCGATACCGAACTTTCTGGCCTTGAAGTCCTTAAGAAGACGGAAATACGTTCCCGAGAGAACGACGATCGTGAACACGTTGACAAATGTCGGAACCGCCGACGTGATGTCGACGATGGTCCAGATGAAGCCCTGGTTGTTGGTCTTGACCAGATAAATGGTCCACAGCAGACCCGGAAGCGCGCGGCACGCGTAGAAGATCTTGTGCAGGATCCGGTTGAACTTCGTGTCTTTGCGGCCCATGTGGCTTAAGATCGCCAGATAATAGGTGAACCAGCCGCCGGATGTGGTGCAGGTGAAGATGATCATGATCACGGAGAGCAGGATGCTGCCGATGAGACCAAAACTGGATTGGAATGCGGAGATGGCGAGCGTTCCGCCGTTGGTGCCGTTGGTCCACTGACCTGACAGGAGAATGGAGATACCGGTGATGGAGCAGACGATGAAGGTGTCGAAGAATACCTCAAAGGAGCCCCAGATTCCCTGCTCGACCGGGTGCGGCGTTCTGGCCGACGAGTGGATCATCGGAGAAGTACCCCAGCCGGCTTCGTTGGAGTAAACCGAACGGGTCACGCCGGTGCGGATCATGGAAGAAACCGTGGCGCCAGCAAAACCGCCCACGGCTGCGCGGCCGGTGAAGGCGTCGTGGAAGATGGATCCGAAGACGGTGGGAACATTTTCCACATTGGCGAAGATCATGGCAATTCCCATGAGAAGATAGAGAATGCTCATGAACGGAACGAGTTTGGAGAATATGGAGGCGATCTTTTCGACACCGCCGTCGGTGATGATGTAGTCGATGATTGTGATGACAACACCCACAAGGATAATGCCTTCGATACTCAGGCTTCCGATATGAACCGAGCCGAGGTTAAAGGCGCCGGCCACAACCTGTGATGCGGTGAGGGTGGAGGAGGTCACGAAGTAGGTGCTGAAGATGCCGATGCCGAAGATGACAGCCGGGATCTTCCAGGCCTTCCCCCAGTGCTTTTCCTGACCGAGGCCGTACTCCATGTAGTAGGTCGGACCGCCGGTAGTGGTGCCGTCAGCTCTCTTGTGACGGTAGTACAGGCCGAGCGTAACTTCGACCTGCTTGATGATCATGCCGAGCAGCGCGCTCATCCACATCCAGAAGATGGCACCCGCGCCGCCCGCAGCGACAGCGGTTGCGACACCGGCGATGTTGCCGAAGCCTACGGTCCCGCCGATGGCAGTTGAGATCGCCTGGAACGGCGTGATGGTTCCGGCTTTTGTCTCATCGGCGTTGGCCTTGCCGGTGAAGATCTTTCCGATGGTGTTCTTCATGATGAAGCCGAAATGGCGGATCTGGAAGAACCGGGAGCGCACGGTGAAGTAGATGCCGGCGCCGATGATGAGGACGAGCAGCGGGGTACCCCATAAAACGCCGTCCAGCCAGCCAAGGAATTGAATCATACAGTTTTCCTCCTTTGAATAAATGTTCCTGTATGGTTTGCCGCGGCTGCCCTTCTGCCGCCGCGGTATCTGTGTGAGAGAAAGAAGGAAGGAGAAACTGTAAATAAAAAAGGACCTGCATGCCGCTAAAGCATACAGATCTTCTTCATCTATGCCAATAGCGCCTCTTCATATGGAAATGAAGGAGTGACAGGGATGTTGTCCTCTGCCCCCACGAAAGCCTCCTGCCGGGGATTTCCGTTCGGCGGTGATTACCTTTCAGCAGCTTCAAAGCCTGCCGGCTCAACTGTTTACTCTTCTGCACCGCAGCCTCTATTCTCTCAGACAGACTAATTATAAAAAGAAAGTGAAGTTTGTCAAGAAAAATATGGAAAATGTTTCCGCGCTTTGACAGGGGACGCGTGGCATTGTAAGATGGAAGTACTTACAAACAGGACAGAAAAGAGGTATGGACACGTGAAAACAAGACCGATCGGGTATGCCGTCGAGGCCTGTGAGATGATGATGGACCGCTTCGCGCCGCAGGATCTGCCGCCGAAGGGGCATTTTCACTATCATCAGGGCGTTTTTCTCTCCGGCATGGAGAAGACATACAGGCTCTGTAACGATGAGCGGTATATGACGTACATCCGGGACTGGGTGGAGAGCTGCCTGGAGAGCGACCGGATGCCGGCAGATGCCAATCCCACGGAACTTGATGACATTCAGCCGGCCATTCTGCTGTTTCGGATCATGGATTGGAACGGCGACAGGTCGTACGAAAAGCTTTTGGAGTATTTTTCCGTGATTCTGCGCAACTTCCCGACAACATCCGAGGGCGGCCTCTGGCACAAAGGGCGCGACCCGCAGCAGATGTGGCTTGACGGCATGTACATGTCCGGTCCGTTCTTTGCAGAGTACGGAAAAAGGTACGGCCGGCCGGATTATCTGGAGGCAGTCGCCCGCGAGGCCATTCTCATGCGCAAACACTGCGAGGACCCGGAGACGGGGCTGTATTATCACGCCTGGGACGAGTCAAAGAAGGCTCCGTGGGCGGATCCGGAAACCGGGCGCTCGCCGGAGTTCTGGTGCCGTGCCATCGGCTGGGTTCCGGTTGCACTTCTGGACGATCTGGAGTTCATGGACGAAAACGCGCCTTATGTTCCGGAGCTGCGCAAGATGACGACGGATCTGCTTGATGCGCTTCTTACCTTTCAGACGGAGAGCGGTTTCTGGTACCAGATTGTCGACAAGGCAGACGATCCGGAAAACTGGCCGGAGACAAGCTCGACCTGCCTCTACGCGGCCGCGATGAGCAAGGCCATCCGGCTGGGACTTGCGGAAGGGGAGCGGGAGAAGGCGTACAGACGGTCCATCCGCCGCGCTTTTGACGCCGTGACCGGAAATCTCACATACGATGCGGACGGCCACGTGCAGATCTCCGGCGTGTGCATCGGCACCGGCGTCATGGATTACGCTTCCTATCTGAAGCGCCCGACCTCGACCAACGACCTTCACGGCGTCGGCGCATATCTGCTCATGTGTGAGGAAGCGGAGCAGATCTGGGACGGAATGACAGAGTGAGCGCATAATACGGCTGACAGAAAAACAAGAAAAAACAACGCCCGGGGCCTTTGTCAGGCTCCGGGCGTATTTTAACTGTGATCCTCCAGGAATCTTACCGCGCACCGGGCGTACACGGCCGCGCCGATGGGAAGAGCGTTCTCATCGAAGAGGATCTTCGGGTTGTGATGCGTGATGTCCGGGCCGGCAAGGTTTCCGGTGCCGATGTTCAGGTAGATGCTCGGGACTTTCTCGGCGACGGCGGTGAAGTCCTCGGTCCCGCCGAATTCGTGGAGTTCCTTCACGGCAGTATCTCCCAGCATCTCCTTTATGTAGCCGGGGATGCAGCGGCACATCTCCGGATCGTTGTAAAGCGGCGGCATGCCGTACACAAAATCCACGTCAGCCGTGGCACGGAAGGTCGCCGCTATCCCTTCTGCAATCTCCTTCACCCGCTGCTTGAGGAAGCTGCGGCGTTCGGCAGACGCGGCCCGCACGGACACATCCAGCTGACAGGTCCCGGCCTCGGTGTTGCAGGAATCGCCGCCCTCGATGCGCCCCACGAGAACGATCGAGCGCTCGGTGTTGGATACTTCCCGGGCGACGAGCTCCTCCAGCCCGGTCACGATGTGCGCCGCCACATTGATGGCGTCCACGCCCCTCTCCGGCGTGCTGCCGTGGGCATTCAGGCCGTGAACCGTAATTTTTATGTAATCCCCGGAAAACGTGGAATACTCTGCCTTATAGGTGATCAGGCCCACCTTCGAGTTCTCGCCGTGGCCGGTGCAGGTGTGCATACCCAGCGCCGCGTCTACGTGCGGATTTTCCAGCAGCCCGTTTTCGATCATCTCCGCCGCGCCGCCAAGGACCTCCTCGCCCGGCTGGAACATGAACTTCACCCGGCCCGCAAGCTCTTTTTCGTGCTTTTTCAGCAGCTTTGCCGCCGCGAGCAGCATCGCCGTGTGCAGGTCGTGCCCGCAGCTGTGGCACGAGGCACCCGTCGCCGCAAATGGCAGCCCGGACTCCTCCTTCATCGGCAGCGCGTCCATGTCGCCGCGCAGCAGGATCACCTTTCCGCCCTGCCCGGCCACGGCCGTCACGCCCGACTTCCCGCAGCGCTTCGGCTCATACCCGTATTCTTTAAGCTTCTCCATGACAAATGCAGACGTTTGAGGCAGGTCAAGTCCCAGCTCGGCGAACCGGTGAACGGTGCGCCGGTTCTCTACGATCTCCGCTTTCATTTCTTCTGCTTCTTTCAGGTAATCTGTCATACAGCACCTCCCGGAAATGGCGATTTCCACCGCCTCATACCAGATGAGGCGAAACTTCAAAGCCAACTGTAGCATCCGGCCGCAGGTGTGTCAAGGAACGCACCGCCGCGGTGAAGCGTAACGCGTTAATGCTTGAAAAATTCTAAAAACTGTGTTAACTTTATAGAAAATTTTCTGACGGCCGATGTGCGTTCCGGCCTGCGGAAAATACAAGCTGGAGGAATGTACATGAATGCTTTACTTGCAATGACGATCATCTTCCTGGTCTTTGCATTCGGGGATCTGGTTGCCACGAAGACCAAGGCGATTGTATCGAGCATGCTCGCGTGCGCCATTGTCTTCATGATCTGGTTCTGGGCCGGCGCACCGGCAACGATTTTCACCGATTCCGGGCTGATGTCCTTTGCGACCGTCACGATCGGCATGTTCCTTGTGCATATCGGAAGCACAATCAAGCTGAAGGATCTCATCACGGAGTGGAAGACCGTTGTGATTTCGCTCATCTCGACACTCCTGATCGCGTTCGGCGTGTACTTCATCGGACAGTTCATCATCGACCGGTATTACGCACTGGTTGGCGGTCCGACGATTGCCGGCGGCATGGTGGCGTATCTCGTAATCAAGGGAGTCGGCGATATTGTCGGCCGCGATGATGTTGCGGTCTTCGCGCTGATGGTCATCTCCCTTCAGGCACTGGCCGGGATTCCGATCGCCTCGCAGCTGTGCAAGAAGGAAGGCACGCGGATCCTGCAGGACTGGAAGGACGGAAAGTACATTCCTCCGGCAGAACCGGCGGATAAACCGGGGCTGTTCGGGAATTTCAAGATCTTCCCGTCGGTACCGGAAAAGTACAACAGTGCGAATTTCATCCTCTTCAAGACAGCGCTCCTGGCGCTTGCCGGACTGTACCTGGGCAAAATCACGCCGGTCAACCAGCTGATTTACTGCCTGATCTTCGGTATTCTCTTCCATGAACTGGGCTTCCTGGATGAGGCGTGCCTGACCAAGTCGAACGGTTTTACATTTGTCATGGCGGGCGCGATGTGCACGGTATTTGCGGGACTTGCCAACACGACACCGCAGGTAGTTCTCTCGATGCTTCCGAGTCTGCTGGTCGTCATCGCTCTGGGCCTTGCGATCGGTTTTGTTGTATCGGTTGCGGTCGGGCGGATCGTGCACCTTGGCTGGAGGATGTCCTTCGCGATCGCCGTGACGGCGCTGATCGGATTCCCGGGCACATTCATCCTGTCCCGCGAGGTTTCCGATGCAGTCGGAAAGGATGAGGAAGAGGTGCATGTCGTGATGGACTATATCATGCCGAAGATGATCATCGGCGGCATCGTGTCCGTGTCGGTCGTATCCGGTATCGCAGCAGGCATTATGCTCAACTGGATTTGAATAATTCGTGCTTTTTTGAATCGGATGTGCTACAATACCGGCATATCGGGATGTAGCGCAGGTGGTAGCGCGCTTGACTGGGGGTCAAGAGGCCGCAGGTTCAAGTCCTGTCATTCCGATTCAAGGCATTTGAGGCAGCGGTGCCGTGCAGGTGGCCGCCGCCTTTTTTATTCGGATTTTGCCGTGAGCTGCTGGGGCAGAATCCGTGAGGACACGGGCTATGCTGGCAAGATATTTCGGGAAACTCACATCGTCACAGATTATCATGGGCAGCTTTGCCGCCATGATTCTTGTGGGAAGTCTGCTGCTTATGCTTCCGGTATCCAGTGCGGCGAGGACCGTTACGCCGTGGCTGGACTGTCTGTTCACTTCAACGTCAGCAGCCTGCGTGACGGGACTTGTTGTGTACGATACAGCCACGCATTGGAGCCTTTTCGGACAATTTGTCATCATGATTCTGATCCAGATCGGCGGTCTGGGCGTCTTCACGATTGCATTTCTCTTAAGCGTGTTAATGGGAAGCCGCATTTCCCTTCGGCAGCGCGGTATTCTGCGGGACTCGATATCCGCGCAGACGGTCGGCGGCATCATCCGCCTGTCGATTTTCCTGATCCGCTGGGTATTTATCTTTGAGGCGGCCGGTGCGCTTGCCCTTATGCCGGTGATGATCCGGGATTTCGGTTGGGCGCGCGGAATCTGGTATGGCATCTTTCACTCGGTCTCGGCATTCTGCAACGCCGGATTTGACCTGATGGGTGTGCGCGAGCCGTTTTCGTCTCTGACTGCCTATCAGGCGGACCCGGTTGTCAACATCACCATCATGGCACTGATCGTCATCGGCGGCCTCGGTTTCTATGTCTGGAAGGATATATCAGATACCCGTTTCCGGTTCAGCCGTTTTTCCCTGCAGACGAAGATCGTGCTGATCACCACCTGTATTCTGATCGTACTGCCCGGAATCTGGCTCACGCTGACAGAGTACGCAGATCTGCCGCTTCCGGAGGCAGTTCTCTCCGGCTTCTTTCAGTCTGTGACGACCCGGACGGCCGGCTTTAACACAGCAGACCTCACGCAGCTTCAGGAGGACAACAAACTGCTGATGATCGTCCTGATGCTCATCGGAGGCTCACCGGGGTCTACAGCCGGCGGTATGAAGACGACTACCGTGGCGGTGATGATTCTGACAATGTTTACCGTATTCGGCCGGAAGCAGAATGTTTCGGTTTTTCACCGGCGGATATCCCGGGACACTGTGCGCACGGCTTCGGCGATCATGACCATGTATCTGACGCTGTTCCTGCTCTCATCCGGCATCATCAGCCGGATTGAGCACGTTCCGCTTCTGTCGGCGGCGTTTGAGACGGCGTCTGCCCTCGGCACGGTCGGACTGACGCTGGGGCTGACGCCGACACTCGGCACAGTATCACATCTGATTCTGATTTTTCTGATGTACACAGGACGCGTCGGCGGACTGACAATTCTGTATGCGGCAATACGGGAGGGAACAAGTCTGCGTTATCCGGAGGAGCCGGTTAGTGTAGGCTGATTCATATTGGGAGGAAATATGAAGAAAAACATTCTGTTAATCGGCGCGGGCGGGTTCGGCACCCGGATTGCGAAAAAGCTTTCCGAGATGGACCAGCAGGTCATGGTCGTGGATGAAGACGAGGAGCGGATAAGCGAGTGCATGCACTTCGCGACCAATGCTGTGATCGGCGACGCCTCAAAGCCGGAGTTTCTGAAGGCCATCGGTGTCGGGGACTTTGATCTGTGCATCGTGGCAATCGGGGACGATTTCCAGAGTTCGATGGAGGTCACGGCGAAGCTCAAGGACTGCGGGGCAAAATTCGTCGTGTCGCGTGCGGTCACGGACGTGCAGGAGGAACTGCTGCTTCGGATCGGAGCGGACCGGGTTGTGTTCCCCGAGAAGTTCGTGGCGGAATGGACGGCGTTCCGTTACGGCACGGAGCACGTCTTTGATTACTTCGCCATCGACCGCAAAACGGCGCTCATCGAGATCGAGATGCCGCCGAAGTGGGTTGGAAAGACGCTTCGGGAACTGGATGTGCGCAGGCGTTTCAACATCAACGTGGTTGGAATCCGCGAGAACGGCGCCATCCGGCTGCAGCTTGACCCGGACACACCGCTGACCGGCGGCCGCACGATCCTGGTAATCGGAAATACGGCCGATGTCGACCGCTGCTACCACTGACGGGAGATTCTGATATGAAAATCACAAGAGACGAACTGGAAAAGAAGGATCTGTTCCGGAGATTTTTCCGGTATGTGGAAACGGACACGCAGTCCAGCGAGACAAGCGGCCTTCATCCGTCCACGGAAAAGCAGAAAAATCTCGCGAAGATACTCGTGGACGAGCTTCAGAAGATGGGGATCGGCGCTGTGACGTACGATGAGGAGCACGGCTATGTGTACGCGAAACTGCCGGGCAGCGGGAGCGGAAAAGGCAGGAAGGCACTGGGCTTTATCGCCCATATGGACACCTCGCCGGCCGTGACGGACACAAACGTGAAGATCCGGGTCATTCCGTCCTACAGCGATACGGATCCGTACCTGAAGATTCAGGATTTTCCGGAACTTGCCGGACACATCGGCGAGGCGCTCATCGCGACGGACACGACGACGCTTCTGGGGGCCGACGACAAGGCCGGTGTCGCGGAAATCATGAGCATGCTGGGCTGGTTCTGTGAACATCCGGAAGTTCCGCACCGCCCGGTGTGCGTGGCGTTTACACCGGACGAAGAGATCGGCGGCGGTCCGGAATTCTTTGACCTTAAGGCATTTGCCGCGCCGGAGGCCTATACGGTTGACGGCGGGAAATACGGCATCGTGGAATATGAAAATTTCAACGCGGCCGGTGCCGAAGTGAAGATTCACGGCCGGAGTGTCCACCCGGGCGACGCAAAGGGCAGAATGGTCAATGCTTCCCTGCTCGCGCTTGAATTTGCCGGACAGATGCCGGAGGATGAGCGCCCGGAGACCACGGAAGGGTATCAGGGCTTCTACATGCTGGAGGATATGCGCGGAGAGGTCGAAGAGGCGCTTCTTCACATCATCGTTCGGGATCATGACAGAGAGCGTTTTGAAAAGCGCAAGGAAAGACTTCAGGCCATCGCGGCGGACATGAACGAGAAATACGGCGCCGGGACAGTGGAACTCACGGTGAAAGACCAGTACTACAACATGGCGTCGGTGATGAAGGACCACATGGACCTCATCGACAACGCGTTTGAGGCGATCCGCGCACAGGGCGGAAAACCGCAGGCACTTCCGATCCGGGGCGGCACGGACGGCGCGACGCTTTCATTCCGCGGTCTTCCATGCCCGAACCTGTGCACCGGCGGCTACAATTATCACAGCCGCTACGAGTACGCCAGCGTTCCGGAGATGGAGAAGTGCCGGGATCTGCTGATCCGGCTGGCAGAGATGTGAGTAAAAAAATATGCGGGCAACAGGACTTGAACCTGCACCCTCGCCGGACCAGAACCTAAATCTGGCGCGTCTGCCAATTCCGCCATGCCCGCATGCTAAGATTCTACCACAAAACCGACCTGACGGTAAACCATCAGCGGCGCAAATACAGTATAATGGGGAGCACGGAGGCACCCCATGGGAAAAAAGAAAACACAAAACCCGCTCCTTGTCGGAATTGCGCTGGTCATCGCCGATTCCTTTTTCTTTTCGCTGATGACGGTCATGGTGCGCCTTTCGGGCGACCTTCCGACAATGGAGAAGGCTTTTTTTCGAAATGCCATAGCGTCTGTCGTGGCGGTCGCCGCGCTGGCAAGATCACAGGAAAAATTTTCGATTCGGAAAGGGTCGCTTCCGGATCTCTTTAAGAGGGCGGTCTTCGGCACGATCGGACTGTGCTTCAATTTCTGGGCTGTTGATCACATCGGCCTTGCGGACGCGAACATATTGAACAAGATGTCGCCGTTCTTCGCGATGGTCTTTTCCGTCTGGATTCTGAGAGAAGTGCCGGACGCGTTTGAGGTGCTGACGCTTATCGCCGCATTTGCCGGGGCGGCTTTTGTTGTGAAGCCGACGTTCGGGGCAGGCATGCTGCCGGCTCTGGTCGGGCTGATGAGTGGGTGCGGCGCCGGCATCGCCTATACGTACGTGCGCAGACTCGGGCAGAAAGGCGAGAGAGGACCGGTCATCGTCGCTTATTTTTCGGTTTTCTCGTGCCTGGTCACGCTTCCCTTTCTCATCCGTGATTTCAAGCCGATGAGCGCCGGTCAGCTGATCTGTCTTCTGCTCGCAGGTGTATTCGCGGCGGGCGGCCAGTTCACCGTCACGGCGGCCTACCGGTTCGCGCCGGCAAAAACAATATCCGTATTTGATTACTCGCAGGTCCTCTTTGCCTCGCTGTGGGGCTTTCTGCTGTTTGACGAGCTGCCGGACCACTGGTCTGTCGCCGGGTATGTCATCATCATCAGTATGGCTGTCCTCAAGTGGCTTTACACGCTGAAGCAGGGCCGCAGGGCGGACTGAAGAGGACGAGTCCGCCCGTGTGTCTTGTGTTTTGCGGGTGAGTAGCATAAAATGCTTTTTGATATACGTCAAAAGAATACGGCAGGTGGACGATGCGCTATACAATACAAAATGAAAAACTGACGGCTGTCATCGACAGTCACGGCTTTGAACTGGTGTCACTTGTTAGAAATTCAGACGGTTCGGAACTGATCTGGCAGGCGGACCCGTCCGTTTGGAAACGGCACGCGCCGGTACTTTTTCCGGCCGTGGGAAGGCTCGCGGGTGACCAGTACCGTTTCCGCGGACAGGTATACGAAATGCACCAGCACGGATTTGCCAGGGACAAGGAGTTCAGCCTGGTAAAGCAGGAGGCGGACCGGGTTACCGGACAGCTCCTGGCAGGTGAAGAAACAAGGAAGGTCTATCCCTTTGACTTTGCGCTGCAGTGCGGCTTTGCGCTTGAAGGAGACACCCTGTGTGTGAGCTGGAGCGTGACCAATGAAGGCAAAAGCGATATGTATTTCAGCATCGGCGCGCATCCGGCATTTGTCCCGGAAGAGGGGGGTACATGCGCCGGCGGCAGCTTTTTCCTGGAGACGGAAAACGGGCCGATGCAGGAACTGCATTATCAGCTGCTTGACGGCGGGCGTGTGGCTGACAAGGTGTATACAAAGAAGCTCACCGACGGGAGGCTGCCGATTGATGAGGCGCTGTTTGAAAACGACGCGCTGATCATTGAGACGGACCAGCCGGAAGGAAGACTTCAGAGTATCACTCTGCTGACGGCGGAGGGAGCGCGGGTGGCGCTTGAGACGCAGGCACCGGTGCTCGGACTATGGGGTGTTTCAAAGGCGCATCTGCCGTTTGTGTGCATTGAGCCGTGGTATGGCCGGGCTGACGGTGTCGGTTTTGAAGGAGACCTGACGGAGAGAACGTTCGGAAACAGGCTCGCGGCGGGAGAAAACTTTAAGAAAGAATACACGATCAGCGTGCCGAACGCCTGAAGGCGGGCGGAGCTGTTTCAAAGGAAAGGATTTTTGACATTTATGCTGACAGAAGAGGAGAACAGAAAACTGGCGGATATTCTTTTTCCGGATGTAGATAAGACACCGGAATACTGGGAGAAAAAATATCCGTACAGAAAGCTGGCGAAGAAAGCGGAAGTGACGAGAATGGCGCCGAGCCCGACAGGATTTATCCATCTGGGCAATCTGTACAGCGCACTCGCGGATGAGCGGATCGCACACCGCCACGGCGGCGTGTTCTATCTGCGGATCGAAGACACGGATGCAAAGCGCAAAGTCGAGGGCGCGGTGGAGCTGGTCATCAACGCCATGCGCTACTTTGACATCGAGTTTGACGAGGGAGCGGGACTTCCAGACGATGATCCGCGCAACGCCTACGGCCCGTATTTCCAGAGGCAGAGGGTGGAGATCTATCATACATTTGCCAGGTCGCTTGTGGAGCGGGGACTGGCGTATCCGTGCTTCTCGACGGAAGAGGAGCTGGACGCGGTCCGCAGGAAACAGGAGGCGAAGGAAGAGCCGATCGGCTGTTACGGCAAATATGCGCTCTGGAGAGACCGGAGTCTTGCCGAGTACGAAGAAGCGCTGAAGTCCGGGAAGGAGCACGTGCTGCGTCTGAGAAGTCAGGGAACGCCGGGGAAGGAATTCGTCTTCCACGACGAGATCAAGGGCGATCTGACACTGCCGGAGAATTTCCACGACATCGTACTGCTCAAGAGCGACGGAATCCCGACATATCACTTCGCGCACGCCATCGACGACCATCTGATGCGCACGACGCTGGTGATCCGTGGCGGTGAGTGGCTGGATTCGGCGCCGACGCACGTGGAGCTGTTTCAGGTCCTCGGGTTTAAGCTGCCGAAGTACGCACACACGGCGCATCTGATGAAGTTCGACGAGGTGACGGGCGGCAAGCGCAAGCTCTCCAAGAGAAAGGACCCGGAGCTGTCGCTGGATTATTACCGCAAAGACGGGTATCACCCGTATTGCATGAAGGTGTATCTCCTGACGCTGCTCAACTCGAACTTCGAGGAGTGGCACAACCAGAACCCGGACAAGGACATAAACGAATTCCCGTTTGATGTGAAGAACATGAGCAAGTCCGGCGCGCTCTTTGACAAGGACAAGCTGCACAACATCTGCAAAAATGAGCTTTCCCGTCTCTCAGAGGACGAGGTGTACGATTTTCTGGAAGGCTGGGCGAGGGAGTTTGAGCCGGAAAAGGCAAAGTACTGGTTTGCGGACCCGGAGAAGCTCAAGGCCATTCTGCGGCTGTACATGGGCGTCGGCATGAAGCGGCGCCGCAAGGACCTGGTCAATGCCAGCCAGATTTTTTCCCTCATCGGGTATTTCTTCCCGCAGACCGGGGATACGGGCGGGAAGGATCCGTTTAGCGCGGACGCGGACACGGTGAAGCAGGTGCTTTCCGCGTACCTGGAAGGGTACTGCCATGATGACGACAACAGTGTGTGGTTTGAGAAGCTGAAGGCTCTTGCGGAGCGCTTCGGCTACTGCCCGGACGTGAAGACCTACCGGAAAAATCCGGAAAGCTACAAGGGCAGCGTTTCCGACATCGCTGAGATGGTACGCATCGCGGTGACCGGGCGCGCCAACACGCCGGACCTGTGGTCCATCATTCACATCATGGGCGAGAAGAGCATGCGGGAGAGAATCCAGACGGCGCTTGACGGTCTTGCCTGATCTGTTTACAGCTTTTTAAGCATGGCAGATGGCACAACGATCCCCTAGAAAGGAGAGGCTATGTATTCGGAAGAAGATATTCTCAGGATGATCGAGGAGGAGGACGTCGAATTTATCCGCCTGCAGTTCACGGATATGTTCGGAGTTCTCAAGAATGTGGCTGTGACGGCCAGCCAGATGGCCCATGTCCTGAAGCACGGCTGCATGTTCGACGGCTCGTCCATCGACGGGTACGCCAGGGAAGAAGAGTCGGACATGTATCTGAAGCCGGATCTGGATACATTTGTCATCTTTCCGTGGAGGCCGCAGGCCGGCAAGGTGGCGCGGCTCATCTGCAATGTGTACAAGCCGGACGGGACGCTGTTTGCGGGCGATCCGCGGCAGATTCTGCGGGCGCAGACGCAGCGGGCTGAGGCGCTCGGGTACACGTTTGACGTGGGGCCGGAGTGCGAGTTTTTCCTGTTCCACACGGACGAGGACGGACAGCCGACAACAGACCCGGGGGACGATGGCGGATACTTTGACCTAGGACCGACGGATCTCGGGGAGAATGTGCGCCGGGATATCGTCATGAACCTCGAGAACATGGGCTATCAGGTGGAGGGATCGCACCACGAGACAGCACCGGGACAGCACGAGGTGGATTTCCGATACGGCGAGGCGCTTTCGATGGCCGACAAGATCATGACGTTCAAGCTGGCGGTGAAGACGCTCGCGAGGCGGCACGGCCTGTGGGCAACGTTCATGCCGAAGCCGCGCAACGACTGCGCCGGCAGCGGCATGCACATCAACATGTCGCTGATGAAGGGCGACCAGAACATCTTCGGTGACGCTGCGGATCCGGACGGGCTGTCTGAGACGGCAAGGCACTTCATGGCGGGCATCATGGCGCACGCGCGCGGCATGGCGGCCATCACCAATCCGCTGGTCAACTCGTACAAGCGTTTTCAGCCGGGCTTTGAGGCGCCGATCTACATCGCCTGGGCCAGACAGAACCGCAGTCCGCTGGTGCGCATTCCGGCGGCCAGTGTGAGCAACACCCGCGTGGAGCTGCGCAGCGCCGATTCGGCGGCCAACCCCTATCTGGCGCTGGCGGTGTGCCTGGCGGCGGGCCTTGACGGCATTGAGAAAAAGATGACGCCTCCGGATCCTATCACGGGCAATCCAAACAATATGACCGGCGAACAGAGAGCTGCAGCCGGCATCCGGCCGCTCCCGCTTTCCCTTGAGGAGGCGCTGGAGGAGATGGAGAAAGACAGCGTGGTGAAGGCCGCGCTGGGAGACTACATCGCCGGCCGCTACATCCGCGCGAAGAAGCGGGAATGGAAGGAATACGCGCAGTACGTCTCCGACTGGGAGATAAACCGCTACCTCGGCAAATACTGAGCTTCCCGGAAAGGCGGAAAGGATGGCTGTACTGATTGTGGCCTTTCCGAAGCTGGAGGAAGCGAAGGCGCTCAAGAATCTGCTGGTGAAAAGCGGATATCAGGCGGAGGCCTGCACGAGCGGCGCACGCGCCGTGACGAGGGCCGACGCGCTTTCCGACGGGCTCATCATCTGCGGCTACCGGATGGGAGACGGTATGCTCTTTTCGGAGCTCAACGACTACAAGCCGAAAAGCTTCGGACTTCTTGTGATCACGAGCGGCGTGCATGTTGAGGAGTGCGCCGCAGAAGGGGTTATGAGCCTGAAGATGCCGCTCTCGGTCAGTGAGCTGACTGATACGGTGGATATGATGCTCTCCCAGCAGATCCGGATTCGGAAAAAGGCAAGGAATACCCCCAGGCAGCGCACGCCTGAGGAGCAGAAGATCATTGACGAGGCAAAGGCGCTTCTGATGGAGCACAACCACATGACCGAGCCGGAGGCATTCCGGTACATTCAGAAGTGCAGTATGGACAGCGGAAACACGCTGGTGGAATCCGCCAGGATGGTGATGTCTTTCCTCGGGTAAGACGCACAGCAAGGACCGGGGCGCCAGGCGGCAGGAACGTCCGGAAAAGCGGCAGGAGAAATGTAAGATGGCTGAGGAGAAAACGCCGGAGTACGGGGATCAGAGACCGGACGGACATGTGAGAGATGACCGGGATGAAATGCGGCAGGAAGTGCAGAATTCCATGACGCTTCTGTCAGTCCGTGACTTCATGGCGAAGCTTTCCGGCAGGGACCCCGTCCCGGGAGGCGGCGGCGCGTCGGCTGTGGCGGCTGCGCTGGGTGCGGCCCTCGGCAGCATGACAGCAGCGCTTGCCGTCGGGAAAAAGCGGTATGCGGACAGCCAGGAGGCGCTTGAAAAACTGACGGAGCAGTTTCATGAACTGATACAGGAACTTCTGGCCTGCGTTGACCGGGATGCGGAGAACTTCCTTCCCCTTCTGTCGGCGTACGGACTTCCCCACAGCACACCGGAGGAGACGAAAGCACGGGAGGAGGCCGTCGGCGCGGCTCTTGCAAAAGCAAGTGAAGTGCCGCTTTGCATTATGCGGCTCTGCCTGCAGGCGCTGCGCCTTCTTGACGAGGCGGAAGAAAAGGGAAGCCGGATGGCGGTGAGTGACGCGGGCGCCGGGGTGAAGCTAACACGGGCGGCGCTGGAAGCGGCCTCGCTCAACGTATACATCAACGCCAAAGCCATGAAAGACCGGGAGACGGCTTCACGGCAGCGGGAAGAGGCGGATAAAATGGTGCGGGAGGGAAAGAAACTCTCGGACGAGATTTACGGAAGAGTCCTGAAAGAAATCAGGGGGTGACACGGCATGGAAGAGTGGCTCGGAAAACCGGTGGCAGATGCCCTGACAGAAAAAATCCGTAGCCGGGCGGTCCTGGCAGGGGTCATGCCCAGACTTACGATCCTGCGCGTCGGTGCGCGTCCGGACGATCTTTCGTATCAAAGGGGAGCTCTCCGGCGCATGGAAGCGTGCGGATTTGAGGCGGAAGTGCAGACATTCCCGGAGAACGTGAGTCAGGAGGAATTTGAGCGGGCACTCAAAAAAGCCGGCTCGGATCCGGACACGGACGGAATTCTGCTGTTTCAGCCTCTTCCGGCTGGGCTTGACGCCGGGCGGATACGGGAATGTATATGCCCGGAAAAGGATCTGGACGGCATCAGCCCGGTCAACCAGGCGAAACTCTACGCGGGGGACAGAAGCGGCTTTGCTCCCTGCACCGCCGAGGCTCTTATGCGGATTCTGGCCTTTTACGGGGTGAATCCGCGGGGGAAGAAGGCGGTCATCGTCGGCCGCAGCACGGTGATCGGAAGACCGGCCGCGATGCTGCTTCTGGCTTCAGACGCGACGGTGACGATAACGCACACCAAAACAGTTAATCTGGCAGCGGAATGCCGGCAGGCCGACATCCTGGTGGCGGCCGCCGGACACGCGGGGACGGTTACGGCTGACTGCATAAAGCCGGGTGCCGTGGTCCTTGACGTGGGCATCAATGTGGACGAAAACGGAAAGCTGTGCGGCGACGTGGATGCCGAAGCGGTGATAAGAGACGGAAAAGCGGCGGCGCTGACCCCGGTTCCGCGGGGCGTCGGAAGCGTGACGACAAGCGTTCTGGCAGAACATCTTCTGACAGCGGCGATAAGGCGGCGGGGCTTTTAACCGGACTGCCGGGAGCGTGTCTGCGCACTTGATAATTTTTAATCCGTATGATATAAGTATTCTGTCTGTTGTCAGAAAGGCTGTGATGGAGACGACGGTCAGCAATTCGGATCTGGGCAGAGAGGGATGTCACCGGCTGAAAGCATCCTGAGATCCGGCAGATCTGTCCAACACTCCGGAGCCGGAGGGCCGATAGTCCGGTAGAAACTGCCGCGCGGATACACACCGCGGCGTAAGGAGCGGAAAGGTAGGCTTATCCCGCAGTGCCGCGCGTAAGACGGTTAAAGTGGGAGCTTTTGCGGCAGCTGCAGAGGCTTCAATCGCGGGTGGTACCGCGGGTCATGAACGATGCATGGTCCGTCCCGGAAAGTGTTCAGAAACATGAGCATTTTCCGGGGCGGACTTTCTTTTTAGCGCATAAGCCAGCACCAGAGCATGGAAAGGACGCTGCCGGAAACCGGACTTGTCATCGGATTTTTGAAAACGGACTGCTCCCGATGATTTTTTCGGACCTGCTGCCGGATGGCGATCATCGGAATTGTCATTATATTTGTTTCCGATGACTTTAAGAGGGCTTTTGAGCCATTCGAATCATCGGGAAAGCTAAAGTCAGGGCTATCCGATGATAACTTGCCTTTTCAGGCCCTGAATTGTCATCGGAATAGGATTGGTTTTCTAATTTTGATGAGGGCGGGGAATTTTAGGACGCCAATACTCATCGGAAAGGCAGACATGTGGTAATTCCGGTGATTTTGAAACGGCAATACTCATCGGAAAGGCAGGCTGACGGTGATTTTGATGAGCAGCCGCGGCCGGCAGCCGGCACCAGGCATGACAGCGAAGCGCCGCCTGGATATGTGCGGGCGTATGCGCTGAAAAGCATCAGAAAATCAGGGATTTTCAGGAGGTATCTATGGAATTTGTCGATGGAAGTGTCACAAGGCCGTATCTGACCGGCGATGAGATCATCAGCCAGGGCAGGGTGGGGCAGGAAGTAACCGTGCGGGGTGCCATACACAATATCCGCGACATGGCGGATATCGCATTTGTCATTCTGAGACAGGCGTACTGCGTCGTACAGTGCACGCTGGAGGAGGGAAAGGCGAACCTCTCCGTAAAAGACATCACCGAGGGCATGACCGTGGAGATCCGCGGCATGGCGGTGAAGGAAGACCGGGCGCCGAACGGTTTTGAGATCCACACGGAAGAGATCAAAATCCTCTCCACGCCGGCTGTCGCGCAGATGCCGGTTCCGATCAAGAACTGGAAACTGAAGACGTCGCTTGAGACGATTCTGAACCTGCGCTCGGTGACGCTGCGCAACCTGCGCGAGAGAAGCAAGTTCCGGATTCAGGAGGGTATCGTGCGCGGTTTCCGCGACTACCTGCACGCGCAGGGATTCACGGAAATTCACACGCCCAAGATCAACGCGCGCTCGGTTGAGTCCGGCGCGACGCTCTTTAAGCTCGAGTATTTCGGCAAGCACGCCGTGCTGGCGCAGAGCCCGCAGACCTACAAGCAGATGTGCGTGGGCGCGTTTGACCGCGTGTTTGAGGTGGGCCCGGTGTTCCGCGCCGAGAAGCACAACACGCCGCGGCACCTGAACGAGTACACCTCGCTTGACTTCGAGATGGGATACATCGACAGCTTTGAGGATCTGATGGAGATGGAGACCGGCTTCATCAAATACACGATGGACCTGCTGAAGCGCGAGTATCCTAAGGAGATCGCACAGCTGAAGGCCGACGTCCCGGATGTTGACAAAATCCCGCAGTGCCGGTTCGACGAGGCAAAGCGCCTGGTGTCCGAAAAGTACAACCGCCCGATCCGCAACCCGTTTGACCTGGAGCCGGAGGAGGAGAAGCTGATCGGCCGCTATTTCAAGGAAGAGTATGGTTCGGATTTCGTATTTGTCACGTATTATCCGAGCAAGAAGCGCCCGTTCTACGCGATGGACGATCCGAAGGATGACAAATTCACCCTCTCCTTTGACCTGCTGTTCCGCGGCGTGGAGATCACGACCGGAGGACAGAGAATCCATGAGCTGGATCAGCTGCTGGCGAAAATGGAGAAGAAGAGAATGACGCCGGAGGGGATGGAGCACTATCTGATGGCCTTCAAGTACGGCATGCCGCCGCACGGGGGACTGGGCATCGGTCTGGAGCGTTTCACGATGCAGCTTCTGGGCGAGGAGAATGTCCGCGAGACCTGCCTGTTCCCGAGAGACCTCTCCCGCCTGGAGCCATGAGCAAAGGAGAACAAAGCATATGGCACATGTGATTGACGACGAAACGATCGACTATGTCGGGATTCTGGCCAAGCTGGAGCTTGACGGAGAAGAGAAAGAAAAAGCCAAGAAGGACATGGCACAGATGCTGGACTACGTCGACATGTTAAATGAGCTTGACACAGACAGCGTGGAGCCGATGACGCATGTCTTTCCGGTGAACAACGTCTTCCGCGAAGACGTCGTGACCAACGGCGACGGCTCGGAGGAGGCGCTCGCCAACGCGCCGGAGAAGAAAGAAAACCAGTACGTTGTTCCAAAGACATTTGTGTGAGGATACCGGCAGGAGAGAAAATAATGAGTCTGATGAATTTGACGGCCGTTGAGCTGGGCAGAAAGATCCGGGCGAAGGAGGTTTCCGTGCAGGAAGCCGCCCAGGCAAGCCTGGAGAGCATCGACGCGAAGGAAGACAGGCTTCACAGCTTCATCACCCGCATCGATCGTAAAAAGGTGCTTGCGCGCGCGGACGAGGTACAGAAGAAAATTGATGCCGGGGAGCTCACCGGCCCGCTGGCCGGCGTTCCGGTGGCGATAAAGGACAACATGAACACGAAAGGCGTGCTGACGAGTGCGGCCTCTCATATTCTGGACAATTTTGTTCCGCGCTTCAGCGCGACGGCGGTGGAGCGGCTGGAGCAGGCCGGAGCCGTTGTCGTCGGAAAGACCAACATGGATGAGTTCGCCATGGGCAGCACCACGGAGACTTCCTACTTCGGTCCGACGGCCAATCCGTTTGACACAGCCCGCGTTCCGGGCGGCTCGTCCGGCGGTTCTGCCGCGGCGGTCTCCGGAGCGGAAGTTCCGTACGCGCTCGGGTCGGATACCGGCGGATCCATCCGCCAGCCCTGCGCTTACTGCGGAGCAACGGGCATCAAGCCGACTTACGGGACGGTTTCCCGTTACGGGCTGATCGCGTATGGATCTTCGCTTGATCAGATCGGGCCGATCGCGAAAGATGTGAGCGACTGTGCCGCGATTCTGGAGACGATTGCGGCTCCGGACGAGAAAGATTCGACCTCGGTTGCGCGGGATTCCTACGCGTTCACGAAATCCCTGACGCAGGGCGTGAAGGGGCTGAAGATCGGCATCCCGAGAGACTATTTTGGAGACGGCCTTGATCCGGAAGTAAGACAGAAGGTGCTTGCCGCTGCAGACGTGCTGAAGAGTGAGGGGGCCATCGTCGAGGAATTTGATCTCAGCCTTGTGCAGTACGCCATTCCCGCGTACTACCTGATCGCCTGCGCGGAGGCAAGCTCGAACCTCGAGCGGTTTGACGGCGTGAAGTACGGCTACCGCACAAAGGACTACGAAGAGCTTCACCAGATGTACAAGAAGACCCGCTCGGAAGGATTCGGGCCGGAGGTAAGGCGCCGCATCATGCTGGGCTCCTTTGTGCTCAGCTCCGGCTACTATGATGCCTACTATCTGAAGGCGCTGCGCACGAAGGCGCTCATCAAGGCGGCGTTTGACAAGGCATTTGCCAGGTATGACGTGATCCTGGGGCCGGTGGCTCCGACCACGGCGCCGAAGATGAACAGCTCGCTTTCAGACCCGCTGAAGATGTATTTGAGCGACGTCTATACCGTCAGCGTGAACCTCTGCTGCCTGCCGGGGCTGTCGCTTCCGTGCGGCCTGGCGTCCGACGGCATGCCCGTCGGCCTGCAGCTCATCGGCGACTGCTTCCGGGAGGACAATCTGTTCCGCGCCGCATATGCGTATGAGCAGGCGAGAGGCCCCATTATGAGCCCGTTTGCCAGAGAGGAGGCAGAAAAGTGAGCGGAATGAAACAGTATGAAACCGTCATCGGACTGGAGGTCCATGTCGAGCTCGCCACGAAGACCAAGATCTTCTGCGGATGTTCCACAGCCTTCGGCGGAGCGCCCAACACCCACACCTGCCCGGTCTGCACCGGTATGCCGGGGTCGCTTCCGGTTCTGAACAAACAGGTGGTCAATTACGCGATCGCCGTCGGACTCGCGACCAACTGTGATATCACGCGCAAGTGCAAGTTTGACCGGAAGAACTACTTCTATCCGGACAACCCGCAGAACTATCAGATCTCCCAGCTGTACTACCCGATCTGCCGCAACGGCCATGTGGACATCACGGTAAATGGCAGCCAGAAGTCCGTGGGCATTCATGAGATTCACATGGAAGAGGATGCCGGCAAGCTGATTCACGACAACTGGCTGGACGCATCGCTTGTCGACTACAACCGTTCCGGCGTGCCGCTTATCGAGATCGTGTCGGAGCCGGACATGCGCTCCTCCGAGGAGGTCATCGCGTATCTCGAGAAGCTGCGCACGACCATCCAGTATCTGGGGGCGTCTGACTGCAAGCTGCAGGAAGGCTCGATGAGAGCCGATGTGAACCTGTCCGTTCGCGAGGTGGGCGCAAAGCAGTTCGGCACCCGTACCGAGATGAAAAATATCAACTCCTTCAAGGCCATCGCCCACGCCATCGCCGGCGAGACGCAGCGTCAGATCGAGCTGCTCGAGGACGGTAAAAAGGTGATTCAGGAGACACGCCGCTGGGACGACAACAAGGGTGCTTCCTTCCCGATGCGCTCCAAGGAAGACGCCAAGGACTACCGGTACTTCCCGGAGCCGGATCTCCCGCCGATTGTGATCTCGCAGGAGTGGATCGACCGCATCAAGAGCCGGGAGCCGGAGTTCAAGGAAGAAAAACAGGCCCGCTACCAGAAGGAGTTCGGCCTGACGGAATACGACGCCGATATCCTGACCGATTCCCGCAAGATCGCCGAGACCTTCGAGAAAGCGGCAGCTATCTGCGGCAATCCGAAAAAAACAGCCAACTGGCTGATGGACGACACCATGCGTCTGTTAAAGGATCACTCGATGGATCCGGAGGACATCCGTTTCTCACCGGAACACCTGGCGGCGCTCGTGAAGCTGACCGACAGCAATACCATCAACAGTTCCGTCGCCGCGGAGGTCTTTGAGAAGATTTTCACGGATGACATTGATCCGGACAAGTATGTCGAGGAACATGGCCTGAAGCAGGTCAACGACGCGGGCGCGCTTGAGGAGACCATCCGCGGAATCGTTGCGGCCAATCCGCAGTCGGTGGCGGACTACAAGGCCGGAAAGAAGAAGGCCATAGGCTTCCTCGTCGGTCAGACCATGAAGGCCATGAAGGGCAAGGCCAATCCCGGAATGGTGAACCAGATCCTGACCAGACTTCTGGAAGAGTAAACGTATAGCAGGCGGGGCCTAAACTGCCCCGCCTGTGTTATCTGCCAAGACGCAGGGAGGAGACTTTCCATGAAACGCGACATTTATGAGACACCGCTGGCGACCCGCTATGCCAGCAAGGAAATGCAGTACATCTTTTCTCCGGACAAGAAGTTCAAGACCTGGAGAAAACTCTGGATCGCGCTGGCCGAGACGGAAAAAGAACTCGGCCTTGCCATCACGGACGAGCAGATTGCGGAGATGAAGGCCCATGCGGAAGACATCAATTACGCGGATGCCGAGGCAAGAGAGCGGGTTGTCCGCCACGATGTCATGTCCCACGTGTACGCCTACGGCCTGCAGTGTCCGAAGGCAAAGGGCATTATCCACCTGGGCGCGACGAGCTGCTATGTGGGCGACAATACGGACATCATCATCATGACCGAGGCCCTGAAGCTCGTGCGCAAAGAGCTGGTCAACGTCATCAATGAACTGGCAAAATTCGCGGATAAGTACAAGGCGCTTCCGACACTTGCCTTTACGCACTATCAGCCGGCACAGCCGACGACGGTCGGAAAGCGGGCGACGCTTTGGATTAACGATCTGATGATGGACCTGGAGGACCTGAATTATCTGATCTCGACCATGAAGCTTCTGGGATGCAAGGGCACAACCGGCACACAGGCCTCCTTCATGGAGCTGTTTAACGGAGACCAGGACAAGATCCGTCAGATTGACAAGAAGATCGCCGAAAAGATGGGATTTGAGTCCTGTGTTCCGGTGTCCGGTCAGACCTATTCGCGCAAGGTGGATTCCCGCGTGGTTAATGTGCTCGCCGGCATCGCCGAGTCCGCGCACAAGTTCAGCAACGACATCCGTCTGCTCCAGCACATGAAGGAGATCGAGGAGCCGTTCGAGAAGACCCAGATCGGATCTTCCGCGATGGCCTACAAGAGAAATCCGATGCGCAGCGAGCGCATGGCGTCTCTGGCGGACTTCGTGATGAGCGACATGATGAACCCGGCATTTGTCGCGTCGACCCAGTGGTTTGAGAGAACCCTCGATGATTCGGCCAACAAGCGGATGTCCATCCCGGAGGCGTTCCTTGCGGTGGACGGCATCCTGGACCTGTACATGAACATCGTGGACGGTCTGGTTGTATACGAGAAGGTCATTCACAAGCACCTGATGGCAGAGCTTCCGTTCATGGCCACCGAGAACATCATGATGGACGCGGTGAAGATGGGCGGCGACCGTCAGGAGCTGCACGAGCGCATCCGCGAGCTGTCCATGCAGGCCGGCGCGCGCGTAAAGCAGGAAGGGAAGGACAACAACCTGCTCGAGCTCATCGCCGCCGATCCGATGTTCCATGTGACCTTAGAGCAGCTTGAAAAGAATCTTGATCCGGCCAAGTACACCGGCCGCGCTGCGCAGCAGGTGGAGGAATACCTCGCAGCGGACGTGAAGCCGATGCTTGCGGCGCACAAGGATGAGCTTGGTATGAAGGCGGATATTGAAGTCTGAGCTCAACGATTTCCCAGACCGAATACCGGAAGTATATATGCCCCGGCGGGGCTTTTAAGCGCCAGAAAGAGAGAGTAAAACCCCGGATGAGCAGAAACACACAGACAAAAGGGACATATGAACTGTTTGCCAGTGCACCGGTGAGCAAAGCCGTGTGGACCATGGCACTTCCGACCATCATCACGCAGCTGATCAACATCATCTACAATTATGCGGACACCTGGTACGTCGGGCGGACCGCCAACGCGGCCATGGTGGCGGCTTTAGGGGTCTGTTTCCCTGTATTTGTCATCATGGCGGCGGTGGCGAATCTGTTCGGCGTGGGCGGCGCGAGTGTTATCTCCCGTGCGATGGGGCAGAAAAATCTCCGCAAGGCGCGCCGTACGTTCGCGGCGGCCTTCTGGGGCGGCATGGCGGCGGCTGTTCTGTTCATGCTGGTGATCCTGTTTTTCCGCGCGCCGCTCATCCGTCTGGTCGGCGGCGATGACGCGGATTTTCAGTACGTGTCTGATTACATGTTCTGGACGATGATCATCGGAGCCGTTCCGACGATCGGAAATGTCCTGTGCGGCCACCTGGTGCGCGCGATCGGCGCGTCAAAGGAAGCGGGCTTCGGCATGTCCATGGGCGGCGTTCTCAACATCGCCCTGGACCCGCTGTTCATGTTCGTGATCCTGCCGTCCGGCATGGAGGTGACGGGGGCCGCGATCGCGACGCTGCTCTCCAACACGTCGGCCCTGGTGTATTTTCTGATCTACATTCTGAAGCGCCAGAAGAAGGAGAAGGACGGCATCATCAACATCCGGCCGGTGAAGGCTTCCTGGAAAGACGGGAAAGCTGCGGAAAGCAGTAAGGATCGGATTATGCCGGAGATCCTGCTGACGGGCTTTCCGGCCGCGCTGCAGACGACATTTGCCATGGTTTCCAACATTTTCGCGAACGTGTACATCCGGCTGTACGGCAGCGGCGCGGTCGCGGGCATGGGAATCGCGAAGAAGGTCAACATGATCGCGTTCAACACGTGCATGGGCATGACGATGGGCGTGCTGCCGCTGATCGGCTTTAGCTACGGCGCGCGCAGCTACAAACGCATGCGCAGCATCATCCGCTACACGGGGACGGTCGTGCTGCTCTTCGGAATCGCCTGCGCCGCCATTTTCATCACGCAGGCACCGCATCTCGTGCGTTTCTTTATTGACGAGGACACGTCCGTGATGTACGGCACGCAGTTCCTGCGCATCATCGGCTACGCGGCTCCGCTGGCGGCGGTATCCTATCTGTGCGTCACCGTCTTCCAGGCGTGCGGCCGCAAGTGGTCCGCCTTCGCGCTCTCCATCCTGCGCAAGGGCGTGTTCGACATTCCGGCAATGTATGTCTTCCGCACGGTGCTGGGACTCGGCGCGGCTGGCGTCTGCCTTGCCACGCCGTTTGCGGAGGTGCTCGGCGCCATCGTCGCCCTGAACCTCTACGTGCGCTTCCGCCGGGAGATGGCGGCAGACGAACGGACCGGCAAAGAATGATGAACGACATATAACAAATGACAAATGCAGAAAGAGGCTGCAGAGGCAGAGAACCGACTGATGGTAACTCTGACCCGGCAGCTCTTTTTGGCTTTGACGGTGGCTCCATACGGGCTTTGCTGTACGGGGATGTTTCTGCCGTGAAGGAGAGGGAAAAACGAAATGAACGACAGATGGTATGTTTCAGGAGAAACACTTTTAAATCAGATCCGGGAGACGAAACTGCCGGATAATGCGCTTGCTTTCTGGTATCTCGGGCAGATGGGAATTCTCGTGAAATACCGGGATGAGCTTGCTGCGTTTGACGTGCTGCTCAGTGATCTGTGCCGGGCGGACGGAAGCGTCGGTGCCACAAACTACAGGCCGCCGTTTGACGCCGGGGCTTTGAGCGGCCTGACGGTCTTTTTCGGGTCGCACGATCACGCCGACCATATCAACACGCAGACGCTGATTCCGCTTCAAAAGAGCAATCCGGACATGAAAATCATCATCCCGGAAGGTGTGAAGAGCCAGGTTCTTTCCCGCGGGCTTTCGGATGCGGGCGTCATCGGGGCTGACGCGGGGCAGGAGATCACGGTGAGTCCGGACATTCACGCTCTGCCACTTGCATCGGCCCATGAGACGTACGACACGGATGGCAGCGGGCACAATATCTTCCTCGGGTATGCCGTGAAGATCGGACCGTTTTTCCTGTATCACGCGGGCGACACGGTTCTCACCGAACGCCTGATTTCGGATGTGCGCGCGGCTTGTTTTCATGCGCACGTCCCGGGGCCTGACGCGGAGTTTCTGCCAATCAACGGCGCCGACCTGCCGCGCCATCGCCGTAATATCGTCGGCAACATGGACGAGCGGAGCGCCGCCTTCCTCGCGCAGGTAACCAATGCTGACCTTGTCGTGCCGCTCCACTACGACCTCGTGCCCGGAAATACCGTGAACCCTCTTGTGTTCGCGTCCGTCATGGACGAGGAATACCCCGGGAGAAAGTACGGGATTTACCGGCTCGGAGAGAGAGTAATTTTGTGGAAGTGAGTGGGTTTGGCGGATTTGGCGGATTTGGCGGATTTTTAGGCGGGCGGCCGGCGGCTCTGGCGGCGGGATGGAGGCATCCTGTGGTGAGCTGGGCGCATCGGGAAGACTTCCTGTGATTGAGCTGGGCGCATCGGGAACCTGCCATGAACTTGCTTTCCGATGCGCTCCCGGCTCCACGGAAAGTGGGGCATCAGTTCCATGGCCTCAAGCTGTTCGAACAGTATACCTCCCGGATCCATGGAAGATGGGGCATCAGCGGAAAGGCCCCAATAATTTGGATTCCGATGCGGGGCGGCCGGCGGCTGACTTTGAGAAGCATCGGAAATGAGCAGCAGGTGACAGATTTGATGATTTTTTGCGTGCCTTGAAAATAGCCTGTCATCAAAATTGAACGGGATTGGGCAGTTTCCGATGATTATTAAAGGTCAAATCGGTGGTTCAGGCATCTATTTAATCTGAGAAATATAAATCCGATGACGAGAAAGCCAGAAATGGGCTAAAAAATCATCGGGAATTAAATTAGGAACCTGCGTTCCGATGAATGGCAGTTTTCCGGGGGGCACAAAAATCATCGGAATTCACGCAAAAACTTGTTTTTCGATGCATGGGTCCCTTCGGAGGGCACAAAAATCATCGAGAGTACACCAATAACTTGCGTTCCGATGCGTGGAGGCTTTTGTTGACCCCGTTGAAGGAGCGTGAGCATCGGAAACTTGCCAAGAATTTGGATTCCGATGCGTTGCATTCTGATGCGCTGCAGGCGCTTCAATTGCCGTCCCGGGAGGAACCTCGGGGAAACTTGGAAGAACCCCAGGAGGAGCCTCGGGAGAAAAAGAGGTCCGTCAGAAATCCCAGCCAGCTTTGTTCCTGCAAGTTTATCGTATACCTTCCGGCTTGCCCCGCCCTGTGGTATGATATTTACAGCTGGTTCAGGCGCCAGATTTTTCAGATTTTTTCAGCAGATTTTTCAATAGTCAGTTCCTGTGCATTTCAGAGCATGTCATACATGCCTTATTTTCGGCGGCCTTTTCAGGCATTTTTCATTACCCGCGGCATTTCTGCCGGCAGGGAAACAAATAAGAATAATCGGAAGAAGTCACGTAAACATAATAATTCTGCAAATTTGTGGAGGGAATGGATGAAAAGCAAACTGATGAAGGCGGCAGAAGTATATCCGGAAGCAGGAAAGCGGCTGTCAGAGTTGAAGCGGACAGAAAGAATGCTGGAAGGCCGTCTGCTAAACTGTCCGCAGGGGAAGATTCATCTTGTGACGCGAGGTGAGCAGGTGATGTACTATCTGCGGAGACGCTCTTCGGAACGGTCCGGCGTGTACATCTCCGTTCGGGATGAGCAGAAAATCAGGACATATCTGCAGAAGGCATACGACGAGAAGCTGCTTCGTCTTGTAAAACAGGAAATAGGGGAACTGGAAACGTTTTTGCAGACAAATGCAGAATTCCCGGAGCGGATCAGGAATCTGTACACTAAATTTCCGGATAGGGCAAGAAAATTCATCGATGCGGCCGATCTGCCGGATGACGAGCTGGCGAGAAGATGGCTTGAAGCGGCATTTGATGCAAAGGAAATACAGGATATTCCGGTGAAGCTTGTGACAGAGAACGGCGAATATGTCCGCTCGAAGTCGGAGCTGAACATCGCCAATGCGCTGAACAGACGGAAAGTGCCATATAAATACGAGTGTCCGCTCAAACTGCGCAGCGGTACGATTTATCCGGACTTCACGATTCTGAATGTCAGGAAAAGAAAAGTTCTGTACTGGGAGCACCGCGGGATGATGGATGATCGCGATTATGCAAGACATGCGGTCCACAGACTCAGGGAATATCAGCAGAATCAGATTTATCCGGGCGACGGTCTGATTATAACAGAAGAAACGTCAGCCAGTCCTCTGGGGACAGATGAGATCTATGCGGTTATCCGTAAGTTCTGTCTGTGAGATGAATGGCGGCGGCCAAAAGCTGATTATGAGAGGCATCGGAATTAGCAGCAGGCGGCGAATTGATGATTTTTGCGTGCCCTGAATGCGGCACGTCATCAAAACTGAACCGGATAGAAAGATTCCGATGTTTTTTACGAGCATTGGAAACCTGCCTGTCATCGAAAATGAATCAGATAGGAAATTTCCGATGATTTTTAAGGGGCAAATCGTTGATTCAGGCATCTATTTAACCTGAGAAAATTAATTCCGATGACGAGAAAGCTAGAAAGGGGCTAAAAAATCATCGGGAATCAAATACAAACCTGCGCTCCGATGAATGGCAGATTCCAAGCGGCCACAAAAGTCAGCGAAATATACGCAAAAACTTGTTTTTCGATGCATGGGTACCTTCGGTGACGGAGCGGAGGCATCGGAAGCTTGTTTTAAACTTGCTTTCCGATGCGTGGCGCCTTCCCATTCAGCCTTCCCCCTCAGCCTTCCCCCTCAGCCTTCCCCCTCATCTTCCCCCTCAGCCTTCCCTTTTTCCTTCTATTTCCTTTTCCGCCAGTTCACAGGACTGGCGCACGGCGTCCTGAAAGTCGGAGGCGATGGCGGAGAGCAGGTCGCCAGCATCATTCAGCAGAATCTGCAGGAGGCCGGCGTGACGATTCAGATTCAGGTCCAGGAGGCGGCGACGATGTTCGCGGGTCTGTTCTCCGGAAGCGTCGGGATCTCACTCGTCAACGCCAGCTACAGCTCCAACCCGATGTGGCTGAGGAGTTTCCTGACCAATGACGCGACGACCTATATCAACGTTCAGGACGACACCTGGGACGAAATGTATGACAGATTTGTCGCGGCCGATACGGAGGAAGGCGAGATTGCGGCTGCCAAAGAGTTCCAGCAGCTGTGGCTTGAGAAGGAACCGTGCATCTTCTATGCGGCCAGTTACGAGGACTACCCGCACTCGGCAAGACTCGGGAACGCTGTCGGACTTCTTAATGACGCAAGCGGTAACCTTACTGTCTGGAACTGGTGCAGGTATATTTTGCTCAGCAGGATAAACAGGCATACCGGACACAACTGCGGGATTGTCAAACGGGATTTCAGGGATTATACTGAGTCCTGAACCCATAGAGCCGGACCCCATTCGCCTGGTGCGAAAGGATCCGGCTTCTTATGGTGAAAACGCCGGAGCACCTCTAAGGCTTTTTCGACAGGAGTGCCGGCGTCTTCATTCATTTGCCAGATACGGTGTTGACGGAGGAGGAGTTGTATGAAGTACGTATTTACGAATGCCAGTCTCCTTGACGGCAGGTTAAACGAAAAGCAGAAGATGCCGGTGCAGGAGCACATGTCCATCACGGTCGACGGTGAGAAGATCACCGGAATTTACAGGGACGGCGAGGCTCCGGAGGAAGGATACACGAAAGTAGACCTGAAGGGCAGATATCTGATGCCGGGTCTCATCAACATGCACGTTCACACCATCGGCCGCGGTGAGGCGCCGAAGCCGGTCACGGGCAAGGTTGACTACAAGGCGATTTTCAGCGCGCTGACGGCCACGGAAGAAAAGAAGCAGCAGACGCTGCAGATGATCCTCGGCATCCTGAAGATGCATCTGTACAGCGGTGTCACCACGCTGCGCACCGTCGGCGGCCTGAAGGACCTGGACGGCGTCGCAAGAGATATGATCGCGGAGGGAAAGGCCGAAGGACCGCGGGTCCTTTCCTGCAACACGGCGATCTCTGTTCCGGGAGGCCACATGGCGGGATCCGTTGCGACCGAGTCGGCAAGTGTCGCTGACGCGCTGAAGGATCTGGACGCGATTATCGCCTCAAAGGTTGACTGGATCAAGCTTATGATCACCGGCGGCGTCATGGACGCCTCCGCGGAAGGCGAGCCCGGCGTGCTGCGCATGCCGCCGGAGATGGTGAAGGCCGTCTGCGACAAGGCACACGCTCTCGGCTACCGGGTATGTGCGCATGTTGAGAGCCCGGAGGGCGTGCGTGTTGCCCTTGAGAACGGCGTCGACACCATCGAGCACGGCGCGAAACTGGATCAGCACATGATCGATCTGTTCAGGGAGCGCAAGGCAGCCCACATCTGCACGATCTCCCCGGCTGCTCCGTACGCGCTGATGCCGGACTCCATGACGCACAGCGGTGAAATCGGACAGAAGAACGGCGGCATCGTCATGCACGGCATCATTGACTGCGCGAGAGCCTGCCTTGACAACGGCATCCCGGTCGGCCTTGGAACAGATGCAGCCTGCAACTTCATCACACCGTACGATATGTGGCGCGAGCTGGATTATTTCGTGAAGTACGACAAGGTTTCCCATGATTTCGCGCTTCACACCGCGACGCAGGTCAACGCGCAGATCCTGCACATGGACGACACGATCGGGACCGTCGAGCCCGGCAAATGCGCCGACTTCCTGGTGACCGACTATAATCCGCTCGATGACTTCGCCGCCATGAGACAGCCGGCTATGGTTGTCACGAAGGGCCGCATCATCGACAAGCCGGTGATCGACCGACTTCCGGATGTCGATAAGGCCCTGGACGAGCTGAGAGCGGGCATCTGAAGAGATACGGGAAGAATCAATCGGTGAAGAGCCAGCGAAACCGCAGGAAAACAAGCGGTTTCGCTGGCTTATTTTGCGTTTCTGCTTTCTGATTTTCGCGCGCTGATTTCGTAAATTTGCAAAGTGTTTGTGAATATATTGCTATAAGCCATCCGAAATCGTGGATTATTCAGGAATATTTACCAAACAGGAGGACAAGATACGTGAAAGAAATAAAGTGTATGGGGCAGCCGCTCTGACAGCGGCTCTTGCCGCGGGGGGTCTGGCCGGATGCGGCAGTTCATCGGGGACAACAACGGGGGCGCCTGGGAGCAGTTCTTCCGCAGCCACTACATCGGCAGCATCCGGAAGTTCTTCCGGCGGCAGTTCGTCCGGCAGTGCGGACATGACATTCGCCTGGTGGGGCAATCAGGTGCGCAACGAAGAGACCCAGAAGGCCATCGAAGCGTATCAGAAGGCCAACCCCGGGATTACCATCGACGGGCAGTTCTCCCAGTTTTGCGACTACTGGCAGAAACTCGCGACGGCCTCGGCCGGAAACGAGCTCCCGGACGTCATCCAGATAGACTACTCCTATTTGAACCAGTACGTCTCCAGCGGCCTGCTCTACGATCTGTCCGGTTTTGTCTCGGACGGCACCATGGACACTACGAACTGGAACCAGTCCATGATTAACGCCGGCACGGTCGACGGCAAGCCATCCAACATGTATGTCGGATACCTGAATGTGGCGCAGGAAGGCCAGGAGCTGCTCATGACGACGCAGCCCAGCAAGGACCCGAAGAAGTCCAATTACCTGAAGCCGAGTATGTTCTACTCTGTGAGCCGCGACGCAAAGGACCCGAAGGCAGCGGCAGCGTTCATCGCATGGCTCACCAACAGCACGGAAGCCAATGACTGCCTGAAGGGCGAGAGAGGCATCCCGCTCAACTCCACGATCGCGGATTCCGTAAAGGCACAGCTTCCGGAGAGTGAACAGGCCATCTATACATACGTCGAGGATGTCGTTGTGGACAACAGCTCCGACATCAATCCGCCGGATCCGTCCGGCAACTCCGAGGCCGTGAATGTCTTCAATCAGGTTCTCGAGCAGCTATGCTACGGTCAGATGACACCGGAAGACGCCGCGTCGCAGATGATCTCTCAGGGAACGGCAGTTCTGAAGGCGAAGGCTTCATCCTAAGAAAGAATGCAGCGGAACTCCCAAATTGGTGTGCTTCCGCTGCTTTTTCGGATACCCTTCTTCCACGCTTTTTACCGCGCCCGGAAAGCGGTTTTACATAAAATTTGAATTCCGGCAGAGGTTATACAACCGGATTTTCTGTATAATATAGGGAATGACGGCAGTACAGAAGTCATCAGCAGGAGACGTGGTATGAGTGAGGAAGAAGAAAGAAGAGAATCAGCAGGTGAGCCGGCAAGAGAGCAGAGCGCGGAGGCGCTTACGCTTCAGTCCCTTATTGAAAAGCAGGACACGGACGGGCTGCACCGGTACTTTGACGCGAAAGAGCCGATCGATATCGCGCAGGAGGCGGAAGAGCTCTCGGATGAAGACCTGGCGAAGCTCCCGGAGATGCTCACGGATGATGAGATGGCTTCTCTCATGGAGGAGTCGGAAGACGATGAGCGGATCCGGATCGCGCACATGCTGGACAACCGCAGACTCTTGCTGGATTTCCACTACATGCAGAAGGATGATATCGTAGATATCCTCGGGGATTTTCCGACCGGACGGCAGAAGGAAGTCATCAACCTCATGAAGACGGATGACCGGAGGATCATCACAGATCTTCTGAAATATCCGGAGGACTCGGCCGGCGGTATCATGACGACCGGTTACCTCGTCCTGAAAGAGGAGCGGACAGTCGAGCAGGGGCTGGAGCGGATCCGGGAAGTGGGGCCGAAGACCGAGTATATCGACACGATCTATATCATTGACGCGCACCGGAAACTGGTCGGACAGATCGGACTGCGGGATCTGCTCTCTTCGCCCAGAAGCACGTTCATCCGCGAGATCATGGACCGGCATGTGATCTCCGTCACACCGGAGACCGACCAGGAGGAGGCTGCCAGACTGGTTTCCCGCTACGACCTGAAGGCACTTCCGGTCGTGAGCCGCGGTCAGATGCTTGGCATCATCACCCTCGATGATATCATCGACGTCATCGTAGATGAGGCGGACGAGGATATCCTTCAGATGGGCGGTGTTAACAAGGAGGAATCCCTGGACACCCCGATGTGGGAGTCAGTGAAACTGCGGCTTCCGTGGCTTCTTGTCAACCTGCTGACGGCGTTCCTTGCGTCCGCGGTTGTCAAGGGATTTGAGGACACCATCTCCAGGGTTGTCGCACTCTCGGCTATCATGACCATCATCAGCGGCATGGGCGGAAACGCCGGCACGCAGACGATGTCCATCGTCGTGCGGCACCTCTCCAAGGAAGATATTGACTGGAAGACCTTCTGGCATGATCTCGGAAAGGAGATGATGGTCGGCCTGATCGACGGAGCCGTCAACGGCGCGATCACCGGTCTGGTTGTTCTGGTCATGTACCACAACGTCTATCTCTTCCCGATCGTGCTGATGTCCATGATCGGCAACCTGCTCATCGCGGGACTTTTCGGGCTGCTTGTGCCGGTTCTGATTCAGAAATGCCACGCAGACCCGGCGATCGCCAGCTCGATTTTCCTGACGACCGCCACGGACTGCCTCGGCTTCTTTATCTTCCTGGGGCTTGCCCAGATGTTTATGCCTCTTCTGGTGTGAGCCAGAAATCCACGCACTCGTCCAGCCAGCCGCCGACCTCAAGTCCGATTCCAAGGCCAAACGAGTGGCCGCCCGAGCGCCCGATGCGCGTGATGTGCGGAACCTTCAGTCCGGTGAGCTTCTTGTCCAGTGCCTTCGTATTGGCAACCGGAACGACGGGGTCATCTTCATTGACCACGAGGTATGTCTTCGGATAGGTGCCGTCGATAAAGTCGAGGAGCTCGTAGGGAGCCAGAGAGGCCTCACTTACGAGCGGGCCGCCCACGCGGCGCAGGAATGCGGCGGCGCCGGCTTTGGCGGCGGACCCTTCCGGCGCGGCTTCATACGCGGCAAAGGACGCCTTGTTGCTGACGACCGTGTAGCCGAGCGCGATGAGCTCAGGTCTCTTTACATCCGCGCCGGGCCAGCGCTGCGCCCCGCCGGCCCCGTTCGGGAAGTCATCCGGTGCGCTGTTCCAGCCGAAATTCAGACTCCCGGCTTCGGACGCGATCACGGCGCCCGCCGAGAAGCCCGCCAGCATGTAACGGCCCGGAAGGACATCAAACTGCGCGGCGTTCTCGTCAATATAGCGGATCGCGCGGTACATGTCCTCCAGCGGCTTTGGCATAAGCGGCTCCTGCTTCACCCGGTAATACAGGACAAATGCCGGAATCCCCTTCTCATTTAACGCTGCGGCGATGGCCTCGCCCTCGATGAATCCCCACTGGCGGTTGAATCCGCCGCCCGGGATCACCAGCGCATACGGCTTTGGTCCGGGTCCGCCGGCGCTTTTGCAGGTATTGCTGTCTTCCTTTGCCGGAAAGTACAGCAGCTTCACGCGGGCCAGATCCCAGTTTGCGAGCCGCTCTTCTTCACTGTAAATATCCCTGACCAGAGTCGCGCCGCCTTTCCCGTCGGATGCGGCCAGTTCTTCCATGCGGTGAAGGCCCGGTACAAAGCCGACCGTGTCGAACCCGAACTCCGAAAGCTTTGCATAACAGCGGTCCGGCGTCATGTCGGTGAAAATATAGTCCGCCAGCGCGCCGTACGCGCCGGAGCGGATCAGATCTGCGATTGTCATATCTGGTTTGATTTCGGTATACTGCATTGTGATTCTCCCTGAAAGAACGGTTTCTTCCGCTCTCATAATACGATGGAAACGCCTGTATTACCACATAATTTCTGCATTATCGGTTTTTATCATGGAATAAACGCAGCAGATGCAGTAAGATGAAAAAAGTGAAAACGATAAAAAAACATACACAGGCCGTGAAGCGGTCTGAAAAGATTTACAGAAGAGGAGCGGCCGCAGTGTTGGCGGCAGTCTCCTGTGCCGCGCTGCTTTCCGGATGCGCAAGCGGAACCAGGACAGGCGGCAAAACGGCGGCTTCCTCACCGGAAGCCGGCGCGAAGCCCGGAAGTTCTGATACACAGACGGCACAGGCGGGACAGAACGCAGCCGCCGCGCCGAAGGTGGTCATGCCGGCATTTACCGCGGATTTTGAACCGCCCGCTCACGGCGACCCGTCGCAGATCGCACAGACAATCGTGTACGGCAGCGGCGGAGCGTATGATGACACGGACTTCAGCGTTCCGGACGGATATGCCTCGGAGAGGGATGACGTGACATACGGCGGGTATATCACCAGTCTGACGTACTACTCGCAGACCGCTGGCATGGAGAAGACGTTCAATATTGTCCTTCCGGCCGGATACGACGAGAGTCAGAGCTACCCGGTTCTCTATCTGCTGCACGGGTACGCCGGCGACCCGAACGAGTGGAACGCGGCGCGGGTGGTCTGCGGGAATCTGCAGGCGGCCGGCCAGATGCCGCCCTGCATCATCGTCCAGCCGGACCTGTGGACGAATCAGGAATCAAAGGACGGTGCCGGCTTTGTTGACTGGATCAACGCTTTTGCCGCCTTTCCGCAGGACCTGACAGAGGATCTCATGCCGTATATCGAAGCTCATTACAGCGCAGCCACAGGTAAGGAAAATACCGCGGTTCTCGGCCTTTCTATGGGAGGTGAGCAGGCGCTTGTCACAGCCTTTGAGAATCCCGGCATGTTCGGCTATGTCGGGGCTCTTGCGCCGATGATTGGCGCCCTGGATACGGGCGGTGCCGCTTCGTTTATGACATCCGCTCTGAAGGAGCTGAATATGGAAGACACGGACGACATCCCGTACTACATCATGCAGAATTACGGCACCGAGGAGCCGTGGGACAAGGAAGCGACGGACGAATACCGCAAGAGTATGACGGAAAACGGCATTCCGAACGCATTTTACATCATTGAAGGCACCGGCCATGACGGCAACACGTGGGTGCCAGGTCTTTATAATTTTGCCGGAAGAATCTTCCGGAACTGAAAAGGACATGACAAATGGTTCAGAAAAGCACAAAAGAACGGAAATGGTGGGCACAGTTTGACTGCCTGGAGCTCGGCAGCGGATGGGACGAGAAGGACATCCGCAAGCCGCAGATTCTGATCGAGGATGTGTATGGTGACTCGCATCCCGGCAGTACGCATCTGAACAAGCTCTCTGAGCAGGCAAAATACGGCGTCTTCGAGTCGGGCGGCTATCCGGCGCAGTATCACATCACCGACGTCTGTGACGGCTGCGCGCAGGGGCACGACGGCATGAACGTGGTTCTGGCTTCGCGCGAGGCCATCGCCAACATGGTCGAGGTTCACGCCTCGGCGGTCCCGTGGGACGGCATGATCCTGTCCTCAAGCTGTGACAAATCCATTCCGGCGCACCTCAAGGCGATCGCGCGCATGAATATCCCGGCGATCTTTATGCCGGGCGGCAGCATGCGGCCGGGGCCGGACATGACGACAAGCCTTGTGGCCGGCGATATTTCCCTGCGGGAAAAGCGCAAAGACGCGATCACACCGGACGAAATCCGGGATTACAAGCTGACGGGCTGTCCGTCCTGCGGCGCGTGTCAGTTCCTCGGCACGGCCAGCACGATGCAGTGTATCGCGGAGGCACTCGGTCTGGCACTGCCGGGAAGCGCCCTGGCGCCGGCGACAATGCAGGACATTCTCTGGTACGCCAGAAAGGCGGGCCGGCAGATCATGAAGCTGGCCGAGGCGGGCATCACGCCGGACAAGATCCTCACGCCGGCTGCATTCCGCAATGCCATTATCGTGCACAGCGCGATCGGCGGCTCGACGAACGCCATGATTCATCTGCCCAGTATTGCCCGTGAGATCGGGTACGATCTGCCGATGGAGCTGTTCGACGAGATCAATCACAAGGTTCCGCACATCGGCAACATGTATCCGAGCGGTCAGTATCCGACAGAGTGTTTCTGGTTCGCCGGCGGCATTCCGATGGTGGAAGAGTACCTGAAGGATATGCTGGACCTGGACGTGATGACGGTCACGGGCAGGACGCTCGGCGAGAACCTCGAGGACATAAAGGCCGATCATTTCTACGAGAGAAACCTCGGATTTCTGCACAACTACGGCCTGACGCGCGATCAGGTGATCGTGCCGCCGGACAAGGTGACGGAGATCGGCAGTGTTGCGGTGCTGAAAGGCAACATTGCGCCGGAAGGTGCGGTGATCAAGTACTCCGCCTGCCGGAAAGAGCAGCGCAGGGCCACAGGCGCTGCGCGCGTCTTTAACCGCGAGGAAGATGCCTACGAGGCGGTTGTGAATCACAAAATCCATCCGGGCGACATCATCATCATCCGGTTCGAAGGCCCCAGAGGCAGCGGCATGCCGGAAATGCTCATGACGACGGAGGCGATTGTGTGCGACGAGGAGCTCAACGGCACGGTGGCTCTGATCACCGACGGCCGCTTCTCCGGCGCAACGCGCGGCGCCGCCATCGGCCACGTCTCCCCGGAGGCGGCAGGCGGCGGGCCGATCGCATTTGTCGAAGAGGGCGACCTGATCACCTATGATGTGGAGGGCCGGTCTGTCAACCTGACGGGAATTCACGGAAAGCCGGTAAGCCCGGCGGAAGCTGACGCTGAGCTCGCAAGACGCGCAAAGGCAGGCATTCCGCCGCGCCCGAAGCGCCGCGGCTTCTACAAACTGTACACGGATCATGCGCTGTCAGCCATGAAGGGCGGCGGGCTCGCGTAAGGAGGGAAACATGAACGCAAACTATATCACGCCGTCTGTCACGCTTTTCAGCGATGACATGAGTCTTGACCTGGAGAGTCAGGGGCGGCTTTTCGATCATCTGATCTCGGGCGGTGTCGACGGCATTCTGGTAAATGGCAGCATCGGCGAATTTTTCGCGATGCCGCTGGAGCAGAGAAAGCAGCTGGCAGAATTTGCCATCAAAAAGGTCGATCACCGCGTGCGGCTTTTTGTCGGGACGATGGACATGGTGTATGACAATATTGTTCCATTTTCCAATGAGGTTCTGGCGGCGGGCGCCGATGCGGTGATGATCATTTCGCCGTATTATTTCTGGTTCAAAGACGATCAGCTTTTTGACTACTACGACGGCCTGATCGGCAAAATCAACGGCCCGGTCTATCTGTACAACTTCCCGGACAGAACCGGCTACAGCCTGAGCCCGGCGCTGGTGCGGCGCCTCGCTGACAAATATCCGAATCTGCGCGGCATCAAGGACACGATCAGCGGTGTGGACCACACGCGCGATCTGGTGAAGACGGTGAAGTCCGCGCATCCGTATTTTGAGGTGTATTCCGGGTTTGACGACAACGCCGCGCACAATGTCCTGAACGGGGGCGACGGGATCATCGGCGGCCTCAGCAACATCATCCCGGAGCTCTGCAGCAAGTGGATCGCCGCGATGCGCGCTGACGATGCGAAGGGAATCGCGGACGGTCAGAAGATGATCAACCGGATGTTTGACATTTATTCGGTCGCGCCGGTCTTCATTCCGACGATCAAGGAGGCCGTACGCCTGCGCGGCGTCGTGAGCAGCAGCATCTGCACGAAACCGATGCCTGTCATTTCGCAGCAGCAGGACGAACAGATCCGCACGATTCTGCGCCGGGAAGGAATCGATGTCTGAACCGTACTATGTGTATCTTCTGCGCTGCCACGACGGGACGCTGTACTGCGGCAGTACGAATAATCTTGAGCACCGCGTGAAGGCGCACAACAGCGGGAAAGGCGCGAAGTACACGAAGGCGCGCCGTCCGGTGTGCCTTGTCTATTCGGAAGAGCTGTCCTCGAAATCCGAGGCGCTGCGGCGGGAGGCGGCGGTCAAAAAGCTGACCAGACAGCAGAAACTGGCACTGATTAAAAGCGCCGGGAACCCTCGCGGAAAGGAGGAGACGGCATGAGTCTGTATGCAATCGGCGATCTGCATCTGCATTACGGGACGGACAGATTTCCGGACCTGCAGAAGACGGATCCGGACTGGGTCGGCCACGAGGAAAAGGTGAAGAGAAACTGCGCGCGGCTCATCCGGCCGGAGGACACGCTTGTCCTTGTCGGAGACCACACGTGGGGAAGATCGGTGACGGAGCGCCGTCCGGATTTTGAATTTATTGAGGCGCTGCCCGGCAGGAAGATTCTGACGCGCGGCAACCACGACATGTTCTGGGAGGCAAAGCACACGGACGCACTGCGGCAGCGCTATAAAGAGCTGTATGACGGAGACCTGGAGTTCCTTCAGGGCTCTTTTGCGGTCTGGAAAGACTTCGCGCTGGTCGCCACCAAAGGTTACACCTATGAGGGGCTTGATACGCCGGAGCATGCGGAAAAGCTTGTGCGCCGCGAACTTGCGCGGCTTAAGGCCGGGCTTGACGAGGCGCAGGCGGCCGGGTACAAAAAAATCATCATCTTCCTGCACTATCCGCCTACCAACATCCTGGAGCGCGAGAGCGGCTTCACCCGGATGGCGGAGGCGTACGGCGTCAGTCAGGTTGTCTACGCACACTGCCACGGCCGAGCCCGGTTTCACGACAGCATCCGCGGGATGTTTCACGGCGTGCGCTATACTCTCGTGTCCGGCGACAGCCTGAACTGGTGCCCGGAGAAAATTGTGGATGGGTGAGTTTGGTCGGGGCCGGTGTTTACTGGAAGTTACGGGTCTGCCGGGAGCGAGCTGGCCTGCCGTCATCGGAAAGCAAGCCAGGCGGCGATCCCGGTGCATAGCGGGGGTTATGGGGCAAAAATGTCACCGGAAATCATGAAACAGGCTGTTTTTGCTGCCCAGCCCAAAGTGCCCGGACCAAGTGTCCGGCCCAAGAAAGACAAGCAAAACAAGCAAGCAAAACAGGTAAAACCAGCAAAACCAGCAAAACCAGGCCGCTGCTCCTCTCGGAAGTTCCAGAGAGAAGCAGCGGCCTGCTTTACTGTGCGCCCGGCGGCGCACGTTTCTAACCGGTGAAAGTCCGGAATCCGCCCGGTAGTGGGAAGGATACAGCCGAAGGCAAGGGTGTCCATCGCGAGGTGGAATCTGAAGGAAGCCGGATTCGGGGAACATACTAACCCGAGGGCAAACCTCCGGCCTGACGAACAGAAACCTCATATAAGGTTTTCGCTGAGGGTAAGACTGCAAGACAAGCCGAAGCCCGGTAACTACACGGAATCAGCGGGAATAAATGAGGCAGGCAGATGGAGGGAAAGAAACGTGTGGTACCCGGGGAGACCTGCGCGGTACGCTCTGAGAAGAGTAACCATCGCCAATAGCGGTGCTGAACACGCAGGAGTCAGCAGAGGCCATAGTAGCGGGGAACCGTGAAGGGCTGAATCAACAGGAGTTCCAAGTACGACCCGGAAAGGAGGAAGGAGCAATGGGTACAGAAAACGCCAGCAACGACGGCTGCTCACAGAGGGATAGCGCGGAACGCAAAGGGCATGTGAGAGCGCACCGCTCTTTCAACCGGATATGGAAGGAAAGGGACAGTGCAGAGCCGGACATTCTCGGAAAGGTCCTGGATAAGGATAACCTTAACCGTGCTTATAAGAGAGTGAAGGCAAATAAGGGAGCGCCCGGAATCGATGGGATGACCATAGAAGATGCGCTTCCATGGCTGAGGGAGCATCAGAATGAGCTGATCGCAAAGATACGGAGCGGACATTACACTCCGTCACCTGTGAGACGCAAAGAGATCCCAAAGCCAGACGGCGGAGTACGTAAGCCTGGTATTCCGACGGTGTTCGACCGTATCATCCAGCAGGCAATAGCACAGCAGCTGATGCCCATCTATGAACCGTTGTTCTCAGACGGAAGCTACGGCTACCGTCCGGGAAGAAGTGCGAAGGATGCCATTCGGAAGATAAAGGAGTATGCGGAACAGGGATACACAAGGGCAGTTGTTCTTGACCTCTCCAAATATTTTGACACGATCAACCATGTGAAACTGCTCAATCTTCTGAGACAGAACGTCAAAGACGAGAGAGTAATCCAGCTGATCAAGCGTTATCTGAAGAGTGGAGTAATGGAAGACGGTGTTGTAGTTCCGACAGAAGAAGGTTCCCCGCAGGGCGGAAATCTTTCGCCATTGCTCGCGAACGTCTATCTGAACGAATTTGACCAGGAATTCAGAAGACGAGGGGTGCCATGCGTCCGCTACGCAGACGACATCGTGGTGCTGGCAAGGAGTGAACGGGCATCGCAGAGACTTTTGGAATCCAGCGTGAAGTATCTTGAAGGAACCTTGAAACTGAAGGTGAATCGGGAGAAAAGCAGAACGGTCAGCGTGTTTGCAATCCGAAATTTTAAGTACCTTGGCTTCTGTTTCGGGAAAGGTAAGAACGGAGTGTATGTCCGTGTCCATGCGAAGTCATGGAAGAAGTTCAAGGATAAACTGCGAATGCTCACTTCCCGGAGTAAATGCGGAAGCATAGTAGCGGCTATGAAGCGAATAGAGGTTTCTGCGCGCGGATGGCTGAATTACTACGGTATAGCAGACATGAAGAGCAACATCGCCGACCTGGACGGCTGGCTGTACAGACGCGTACGGATGTGTATCTGGAAACAGTGGAAACTGCCACGGACGCGCAAACGCAGGCTGATGGGGCTGGGGCTGCCCGAATGGGCAGCCTGTGAAGGCGCCTACAGCCGGAAAGCATACTGGCGAATGGCGAACACAGGTGTGGTTTAAGACAGCCTTAACAAAAGAAAGACTGATACGCTGGGGCTTTTATGATCTAGCCGCAGCATATCAGTCTGCGCACGTCAACTGTTGAAACCGCCGTGTACCGAACGGTACGCACGGTGGTGTGAGAGGACGGCGGCTAATCACCGCCTCCTACTCGATTATTTATGCAGCCGGGAGATTATTTCCCCATTTCTTTCTTTTCTTCCTCGAGTTTCTGGTGCTTCATGCCGCGGACTTTGCTGGAAAGGCCGAAGAGGTTGATGAAGCCGGTCGCGTCCTTGTGATCGTAGAGATCGCCGGTCGTGAAGGAGGCGAGGGACTGGCTGTACAGAGAATACGGAGAGTCAGATCCGGCACGGATGATGTTGCCCTTGTAGAGCTTGAAGGTGACTTCGCCGGTCACGTATTCCTGAGTGACATTCATGAAAGCAGTGATGGCTTCGCGGCTCGGGGAGAACCACTTGCCCTCGTAGATCAGCTCGGCCAGACGCTTCGCGAGGTCTTCCTTGAGCTCTGTTGTCTCGCGGTCGAGGATGAGCTCCTCAAGCTGCTGATGAGCTTCGTAGAGGATGGTTCCGCCCGGTGTCTCGTAGACGCCGCGGGACTTCATGCCGACCACGCGGTTCTCGACGATGTCGACGATGCCGATGCCGTTGCGGGCGCCCATCTCATTTAAGGTGCGGATGATGTCAGCGACCTTCATGGCCTTGCCGTTGACGGTCTTCGGAACGCCCTTCTCAAAAGTCATGGTCACTGTCTCGGTCTTGTCCGGCGCTTCCTGCGGCGTCACGCCCAGAACGAGCAGGTGCTTGTAGTTCGGCTCGTTGGACGGATCCTCGAGCTCGAGGCCTTCGTGGGAGAGATGCCAGAGGTTGCGGTCGCGGCTGTAGCTGCTTGCCGCGTCGAAAGGCAGGTCGATGCCGTGCTTGTGGCAGTAGTCGATCTCGTCGTCGCGGGACTGCATCGTCCACTTCGGATCGCGCCACGGAGCGATGATTTTAATATCCGGAGCCAGCGCCTTGATGGCAAGCTCGAAACGGATCTGGTCGTTGCCTTTGCCGGTCGCGCCGTGGCAGATGGCTACGGCGTGCTCCTTGCGGGCGATCTCAACGAGCCGCTTCGCGATGCACGGGCGGGCCATGGAAGTGCCCAGAAGATACTTGTTTTCATATACCGCGTTGGCCTGCACGCACGGAACAATGTAATTCTCAGCGAAGTCATCCGTCAGGTCTTCGATGTAGAGTTTGGAAGCGCCGCTGGCGGCTGCTCTCTTGTCCAGCCCGTCCAGCTCCTTGCCCTGACCGACGTCGGCGCAGACGCAGATGACATCATAATTGTAGTTTTCTTTCAGCCACGGGATGATCGCGGTCGTGTCCAGACCGCCCGAGTACGCAAGAACAACCTTATCCTTCATACAAATCCTCCAAAAAGCAAACTGGCGCCGCAGGTGCCTGCCGTGCGGATATACCGGAAACAGATGCCTGGCGCGTTTTCTTAACTATATCCTCTGGACGATCTAAAATCAAGCACATGATAGCATAAATATGCATAAATAATGTATAATTATAAAAACACGGTGCAAAATCCCTTTACTTACTTCCCCGAACTGCTATACTATTCTGAATGACCCAAACAGTTTTCCGGGAAGGCGGTATCAGAATATGAAGAGAGTCGAAGGCGGAGTCACAGCGGCCAAAGGATTCCTCGCGGGATCCGCGATGGCAGGGATCAGGCAGAACAAGCGCGACGACATGGCATTTGTCGTGAGTGAAAAGCCCTGCGTGGCAGCGGGCACATTTACCACGAACCGCGTATTTGCAGCGCCGGTCAAATGGGACAGGAAAGTTATCGCCGATGCGCCGATGGCCCAGTGTATGGTGATAAATTCCGGCATCGCCAACGCCTGCACCGGAGCGGAGGGCGACACGGCCTGCGAGGCCGAGGCAAAGGCGATTGAGTCGGTATTGAATATTCCGTATAAATCTGTCCTGATCGGATCGACCGGCGTCATCGGCATGCAGCTGCCGGTTGAACAGATGGTGAGTGCGATCCGGGAAAATGCGGGAAAGCTGAGAGAAACCGCCGAGGCCGGAACGAAGGCGGCGCGCGCGATCATGACCACCGACACACATGACAAGCAGGTGGCGGTGCAGATCACGATCGGCGGGAAGACCGTCACAGTCGGAGGCATGTGCAAGGGCGCCGGCATGATCCATCCGCACATGTGCACGATGATCGCCTGCGTGACGACGGACGCGATGATCACGAAGGAGCTGCTGCAGAAGGCGCAGAGCGCAACCGTGGACGATTCCTACAATATGATTTCTGTTGACGGGGACATGAGCACGAACGACACGGCGGTTGTTCTGGCCAACGGCATGGCAGGCAACCCGCTGATTAAAGAGGAAGACGAGGCGTATCAGAAATTCTTCGAAGCGCTGAAGTACGTCAACACCGAACTTGCGAAGAGCATCGCCGGCGACGGGGAAGGATGCACCTGCCTGTTTGAGGCAAAGGTCATCGGGGCTTCAGACCGGACGCAGGCGCGCACACTCGCAAAGTCCATCATCCAGAGCAATCTGACCAAGGCGGCCATTTTCGGGCATGACGCCAACTGGGGACGTATACTGTGCGCGATGGGCTATTCGGGCGCTGAATTTGACCCGGAGAAAGTCGACATCTGGTTTGAGAGTGAAGCCGGCAGGCTCAAGATCGTTGAAAACGGCGTGGCGACGGATTACAGCGAGACGAAAGCGACGGAAATCATGAGCAAAAATCCCGTCACAGCCATCGCCGACATCAAAGAAGGCAGTCAGAGCGCGACGGCGTGGGGCTGCGATCTGACATTTGACTACATCAAAATCAACGCCGACTACCGCTCGTAAGCGAGGCAAGGCGTGACCTGCAAAAATGGAGAATAACAAAATGGTAATGGGAAATGAAGAAACCATCCGGCCCGTACACGCATCGCAGGAGGACCTGCGCAAGGCCGAGATTCTGATCGAGGCGCTCCCCTATATACAGCGCTTCAACCGCAAGGTCATCGTCGTGAAGTACGGCGGGGCGGCGATGCGGGATCCGGAGCTCGAGAAGAAAGTGCTGCAGGACGTCGTCCTGCTTAAGCTCGTAGGCTTCAAGCCGATTCTCGTGCACGGCGGCGGCAAGGAGATCAGCACCTGGGTGAAGAAAAACGGCGGTGAGCCGAAGTTCATCGGGGGCCTGCGCGTGACCGATGAGGACACCATGCAGATCGCACAGATGGTGCTCAACCGGGTCAACAAGCAGCTCGTGACGATGGTGAGCAGCCTCGGCATCAAGGCGTGCGGTGTGTCCGGGCAGGACGGCGGCATGCTGAAGGTGACAAGAAAGACATTTGCCGGGCAGGACCTTGGGTATGTCGGCGAGGTGTCGGAGGTGAACACGACGATCCTGGAGGATCTGCTGCGGGACGACTTCCTTCCGATTGTGTGCCCGATCGGGTTTGGGGACGACTATCACGCATACAACATCAACGCGGACGACGCGGCGTGCGCCATCGCCAAGGGCATGCGCGCCGAGAAGCTGGCGTTTCTGACCGATGTCGAGGGCATCTATCTGGACTACAATGACAAGAGCACGCTGATCTCGGAGCTCTCGATCGACGAGGCCGAGGATCTCATTGGAAACGGCCAGGTGAGCGGAGGAATGCTTCCGAAGCTGACCAACTGCGTGGATGCCGTGAAGAACGGCGTGTCCCGCGTCCACATCCTGGACGGCCGGATCCCGCACAGCCTGCTTCTTGAGATCTTCACCCACCGCGGCGTCGGGACGGCTATACTCAGCCGTGAGGCGCACAAGTTTTATCACAGGGAAGAGATTGAAGACGCGGGCGCTGCAGCCGGAAGCGGCGTCGGGGACTCGTATTAAGGCGCATACATTACAGGAGAATATCATGAATACGGACGAAATCATCAGCACGGCAGAGGAAAAACTGATTCACACATACAACCGCTATCCGGTCGTCCTGGATCACGGCGAAGGCGTGCGCCTGTATGACACGGACGGGAAGGAATATCTGGACTTCGGCGCAGGTATAGCGGTCTTTGCGCTCGGCTACAGCAACGGGCCGTACAAGCAGGCTCTGAAGGATCAGATCGACAAGCTGATCCACACGTCCAACTATTTCTACAACGAGCCGGCCATGAAGGCGGCGGTCAAGGTGACGGAGGCCACCGGCATGGACCGCGTGTTCTTCACCAACAGCGGCACCGAGGCCATCGAGGGTGCCATCAAGCTCGCGAAGAAGTGGGCGTATCTGAAATCCGGAAACGGCAGCACGGACCACGAGATCATCGCCATGAAGAATTCCTTCCACGGCCGCAGCATGGGCGCGCTGGCCGTGACCGGCAACAAGCACTACCAGGAAGCGTTCGGACCGATGATCCCCGGTATCCGCTTTGCACAGTACAATGACCTTGACAGCGTAAAATCCCTGGTAAATGACAAAACCTGCGCAATTATCCTCGAGACCGTCCAAGGTGAGGGAGGCGTTCACCCGGCGACTAAGGAATTCCTGACCGGCATCCGGGAGCTCTGCGACAAGAAAGACATTCTTATGATCCTCGACGAGGTGCAGTGCGGCATGGGCCGGACCGGATCGATGTTCGCCTACCAGCAGTACGGTGTCACGCCGGACATCGTGTCCATGGCCAAGGCCCTCGGATGCGGCGTTCCGCTCGGCGCCTTTGCCGCAAAGGAAGAAGTCGCGAAGGCACTCGTTCCGGGCGATCACGGTTCGACCTACGGCGGAAACCCGCTGGCATGTGCTGCCTGCGTGAGCGTGTTCGAACAGTTTGAGGCGCTGCACGTCGTGGATAATGTCCGGAAAGTCGGCGCGTACATGACGAAGCGTTTCGACAGTCTGGCGGCGGAGAACCCGTACATAAAAGAGCGCCGCGGAATGGGCCTGCTGCAGGGACTGGAACTGACAGGGCTGGATGCCGGGAAGGCGGCAGCGCGCTGCCTTTCGGAGGGACTGATCCTGTTTACGGCTGCCGGCAATACGCTGCGCTTTGTTCCGCCGCTCATCATCACGGAGGCGGATGTGGACGAGTGCGTGACGAAACTGGAGAGGGCGCTTGCAGCCGTGGCAGAAGGGTGAGGCGCATGGCGGACATGTTTGAAATCACCGGAACGGTGACACTCAAAGAGCACGAGGGAAGATTCTTAAAGTCCGGCGGGGACTGGATTTACGACAACGAGATCGCTTCCGCCAGTTCCGGAGTCACGGACGGGGCGCTTGTGCAGGTTCATGATTTTGACGGGTATCTCATGGGCACCGGTTACATCAACCGGCGCTCAAAGATCACCGTACGGATGCTGACCCGGGGAGACGAAAAGGCTGAGGCAGAGCTTTTTGCCGCCCGGGTCCGTTCCTGTATTGAGGGGCGGAAGGCGTACTCCGACCTCTCCTGCTGCCGCCTGATCTTCGGCGAGGCCGACGGCTTCCCGGGACTGGTGGCGGATCTGTACAGCGGATATCTGGTCTGCCAGATCACGGCGCTTGGCATGGAACGCCTCTTTCCGGCCATTCTGCCCGTCATCCGGGAGGAACTGGCCGCGGCGAAAGTCCCTGTGAAAGGCGTGCTGCTTCGCAATGACGAGAAGGTGCGCGAAAAGGAAGGGCTTCCGCTTGAGAAAAAATTTGCCGGGGAGGCGTTTGATACCCGTGTACCAATCGTGGAAAATGGCGTAAAATATATTGTTGACGTGATGGATGGCCAGAAAACCGGTTTCTTTCTGGATCAGAAGGAAAACCGGGCGGCGGTGCAGCGTCTTGTGGCCGGTATGGCGGGGACAAAAGAAAAAGTCCGGGTGCTGGACTGCTTTACGCACACGGGTTCCTTTGCCCTGAATGCGGCAAGAGGCGGTGCCGCGCAGGTGCTGGCTGTGGACGCTTCGGACCTGGCTGTCGCGCAGGCGCAGGAGAACGCCCGGATAAACGGTGTCTCTGACCGGGTGCAGTTCCTCACGGCGGATGTCTTTGATTTTCTGCCGCAGCAGGTCCGGGAGGGAAAGCAGTATGACCTTGTGGTCCTTGACCCGCCGGCGTTCACCAAGTCCAGAAACTCGGTGAAGGCGGCTGCCCGCGGCTACCGGCAGATCAACAGCGACGGGATGCGGCTCGTGGTGCCGGGCGGATACCTGGCAACCTGCACGTGCTCCCACTTCATGGATCCGGAACTGTTTCAGAAGACGATTGCGGAGGCCGCGCATATCGCGCACCGGCGCCTTTCCCAGGTGTACGCCGGCACACAGGCACCGGACCACACATACCGGTGGGGAATGTCGGAGAGCCTGTATCTGAAATTCTATATTTTCCGTCTGGACTAAAAAGAGAGGTCATATGGCGCAGGACGACAACAACGGGAAGCTTGATCTGGCACAGATCAGAGGCGAGATTGACGAGGTGGACGCGCAGCTGACGCAGCTTTTCGAGAAGCGGCTTAAGCTGACCCGCGCGGTCGCGCGCTACAAGCTGGCGACGGGCAGGAAGGTGCTGGACCGCGGACGCGAGAATGAGAAGATCGTAACGCTTAAGCAGGGAGTCGGCAGTGCGGAGAACACCGCGGATATCATCCGCATGTTCCGGCAGATCATGGCGGACAGCCGGAAGTATCAGTACCGGCTGCTGGAGGAGAGCGGCAACACAGCCAGAGAACCGTTCACTCAGACGGAGCGCATCCCGCGGGAAGGCGTCACCGTCGTCTACCAGGGACTCCCGGGCGCGTACTCGGACATTGCGACGGGGCAGGTCTTTGGCCCCGGCGTGAAGAGCTTTCATGTTCGCACCTGGCGGATGGCCATGGAGGCCGTGCGCGACGGCCGCGCGGATTTTGCCGTTCTTCCGGTTGAAAATTCGACGACCGGATTTATCACGGACGTCTTTGATCTGCTCGAGGAATTCGACAATTACATCATCGGCGAGACATATGTGAAGGTCGGGCATGTGCTGTGCGCCCTTCCGGGCACGCAGCTTTCGGACATCCGGAAGGTATACTCGCATCCGCAGGGCATCATGCAGTGCTCGAAATTCCTGGACTCTCATCCGGACTGGAAGGTGTCGCAGGAGCTGAACACGGCGGCCAGCGCAAAAAAAGTGGCAGATGAGAAAGACCGGACGCAGGCGGCGATTGCCAGCGCACAGGCAGCGGAGAGCTACGGATTGGAAATCCTGAAAGAAGGCATCAGCGATTTTGCCGGCAATGAGACGCGGTTTCTGATTGTGGAGAACCGGCGCTGCTTTGTTAAAACAGCTGACAAAATGTGCATTCTGTTCGAAACGCCCAACGAGCCCGGATCTCTGTATGCCATTCTGAGCCATATCGTTTATAATGGACTAAACATGAGCTGGATCGAGTCCCGGCCCATTCTGGGCAGCACGCGGGAATTCCGGTTTTTTGTAGAATTCGACGGCAATATCAATGACCCGGCGGTGATTGACGCCATGCGCGGCATTCAGGAAGAATCCCGCTCTGTCCGGCTACTGGGCAATTACCGTTCAGGAAAAAGTAAGGAGCAGTAACCTAAATGAAACTTGTACCCCTTAAGGACGAGCTTTCGTCCACCACCTATCCCGGCCGCGGCATCATCGTGGGCCGGTCCGAAGACGGGACAAAAGCTGTAGCCGCCTACTTCATCATGGGCCGCTCGGCCAACAGCCGCAACCGCATCTTTGTGGCAGACGGCGACGGACTGCGCACGCAGGCCTTTGACGAGAGCAAGGTGGAAGATCCGCGTCTCATCATCTACGCGCCGGTCCGCGTGCTGAAGGCCGCGACGATCGTGACCAACGGCGATCAGACGGACACCATTTACGAGCACATGAAGAAGGGCGACACCTTCGAGCAGGCGCTGCGCACGCGCGAGTTTGAGCCGGATGCGCCGAACTATACGCCGCGTATCTCGGCTGTCCTTGAGACGGCCGGCGCGACGTTCAGCTACATGATGTCGATCTTAAAGAGCGACAACATGGACCCGACCTGCTGCAACCGGAATACATTTGCCTATGACAACCCGAGAGCCGGCGAGGGCCGCTTCATCCACACGTATATGGGCGACGGCAGTCCGCTTCCGAGCTTTGAGGGCGAGCCGACGCGCGTCGACATTGCCGGCGGCATCGACGAGTTTACCGACCGGGTGTGGAAGAGCCTGAATCCGGACAACAAGGTCTCACTGTTCGTGCGCTACATCGACATCAAAACGGGAGCTTTTGATACCCGGATTGTCAACAAGAATCAGTAACACATGGCAGCAGTCTTGCGGTACGCGGCGCGTAAAAGCGGACACGGAGCTGTGGCAAAAAGAGACACGAGAAGGAGTGAAAAGAGGCATGAACGAATTTCAGCTTAAATACGGATGCAACCCGAATCAGAAACCGGCGCGGATCTTCATGGAGGACGGCCGCGATCTTCCGGTGACGATTTTAAACGGCCGTCCCGGCTATATCAATTTCCTCGACGCGCTCAACGGCTGGCAGCTGGTGAGCCAGCTTGCGGCAGCCACCGGAATGCCGGCCGCTGCGTCCTTCAAGCATGTATCTCCTGCCGGTGCCGCCATCGGCCGCCCGCTTGATGACGTTCTGAAGAAGATCTACTGGGTTGATCCGAAGATCGGAGAGCTTTCGCCGCTTGCCTGCGCGTATGCCCGCGCAAGAGGCGCCGACCGCATGAGTTCCTTCGGCGATTTCATCTCTCTGTCGGACGTCTGCGACGTTGCGACCGCGCTTCTCATCAAACACGAGGTGTCTGACGGCATCATCGCCCCGGGGTATGAGCCGGAGGCGCTGGAGATCCTGAAGAGCAAGAAAAAAGGCAATTACAACATCATTCAGATTGATCCGTCCTATGTCCCGGATCCGATCGAGCACAAGCAGGTGTTCGGCGTGACGTTTGAACAGGGCCGCAACGACGCTCCGATAAATGCGGATCTTCTTACGAATATCGTGACGAAGAACAAAGACCTTCCGGATTCTGCAAAGGAAGACCTGATCGTCTCTCTCATCGCCCTGAAGTTCACCCAGTCCAACTCAGTGTGCTACGTGAAGGACGGCCAGTGCATCGGCGTGGGCGCCGGCCAGCAGAGCCGCATCCACTGCACGAGACTCGCCGGAAACAAGGCGGACAACTGGTGGCTGCGCCAGAATGAAAAGGTGCTGAATCTTCCGTTTAAGGAAAATGTCGGACGCGCGGACCGTGACAACGCCATCGACTTGTACATCGGCGACGAGTACGAAGACCTGCTGGCAGACGGTGCCTGGGAGCGTGTGTTCACCGAAAAGCCGGCCGTTTTCACGAAGGAAGAAAAGCGCGCCTGGCTCGACAAAAATACGGATGTGGCACTCGGCTCCGACGCTTTCTTCCCATTCGGCGACAATATCGAGCGCGCGGCCAAGAGCGGCGTGCGCTACGTGGCACAGCCCGGCGGCTCTATCCGTGACGACCAGGTCATCGAAACCTGCGACAAGCACAACATGGTCATGTGCTTCACAGGACTCAGGCTGTTCCATCACTAATGATTTTCGGGCACACGGTAAGTGCCTGCTTATACATGAATAAAATTTTACTTGTGGCTCTCGACCTGGACAGGACAACCCTGGATAAGGCCGGGGGCCTTTCTGACAGAAATAGAAATGCAATCCGGGAGGCGCTTGCCCGCGGCATCACCATCTGCATCGCCAGCGGGCGCTGCTACGATTCCCTTCCGGCGTGTGTGACCGGTATCCCCGGAATCCGGTACGCTATCACCGGAAATGGTGCGTGCCTGTACCGCTTAAGCGACGGAAAGCGGCTGAAGGCATCTCTCATCAGCGCCCCGGCGACCCGCATCATTCTTGACACGGCGCAGGCTTTTGCGCCCAGGGCGGCTCTTGCCTACGAGGCGTTCCTTGACGGAAAGGCCTACGCCAGCAGTGACTATTTTGAGGACCCGGTGAGATTCGGCGCGACAGAGGCAGCGATTCCCTACATCCGGGCGACCCGCCGTCCGGTTCCGGACATTCGGCGTTTTATCCTGGAACACGCCGGAAAACTGGACAGCCTGGACATCGTGACCGGTTCGGAAGATGTGAAGCGGGAAATCGAGGCGGCGCTTCACGCGCGCACGCAGGAAATCTACACGACCAGCTCGGTCCGCCAGCTTCTGGAAATCTCAGACCGGCACTCCGGGAAAGGACGGGCTCTGCAGGCGCTGGCGCAGATGCTCTCCATCCCGCAGGAACAGACAGCTGCCTTCGGCGACGCTGACAATGACGTACAGATGCTGACCTGGGCCGGGACCGGTGTGGCAGTTGCCAACGCCTCCCCGGCGGCGCTGGCTGCCGCCGACTTTGTGACGAAGCGCCATGATGAAGACGGCGTGGCGTGGGGGATGGAAAAGATATTGGGGGATTGAAAGAAGGGAGGCAGAGACACTCCAAGGTTAAACAGTTGTTTATCACACATCCCGGGGCGTTTTATGAAGAAACGCCAGGACATTGAACCAAGGCAGGCCTGTACACCGGTTTGTTCCGGTGTGCAGGTCTTTCTGTCATTAAATGGATTTCCGTATGACCAGGTTGGCTGAGATTTCGATGTTCTCGGAATAATGCGCTTTGCTCTGCGTGTCGGCGATGAGACGGTCGGCGGCAGTCATGCCCATGTACTGCTTCGGAACGTGGACCGTTGAGAGGGGCGGATTGGTGTAACTGCACATCGGAATGTCATCAAATCCGATGAGGGAGACATTTTCCGGGATTCTGTACCCTTTTTCCTGAAGCGCCATCATGGCGCCGATGGTGATCTGGTCATTGTCCGCAAAATAAGCCCGGACAGGCTTTTCGGTCTGCTCCAGAAGCGAGAGCATATCTGCGTGAGCGCCGTCGATTGACGGCGTCAGTTCGTGAATCACGGCCGTTGCGGCAGACATTCCGTTGTAGCGCAGAGCCCGGCGGTATCCTTCTTCCCGCTGGGAGAAGTTGTTGATGGTGTAGGAGGAGTGCAGATACCCCGGCTGTGTTTTTTTCCGGTTGATCAGATAGTTGATGGCCGTGAAGGCACCTTCGATGTTGTTGATCTGAACGGAGTCAATGCGGGAAGAGATGAAGTGGTTGTCCAGAAGCAGAACCGGAACTTCACTAAACGGCAGGATGTTGAAATCCTCCTGCATCATCCCGGTCCCGAGGATCTTAAGACCTCCGGCCTGAGATTAGAACAATCTTCCTGAATTGAAAGGCAGCGGGGAAAAACGTATAATTCTTTCAAACAGAAAGGGTCGTGAAAGATCCGGTTTTACGCTGACGAGCCGGGAGAGTACCGTTATTCGGTGCGTAAACGGGCAGACGGACTGCTGCTGCAGGTACCGTCCGAACACGGCATCGTGCACCCGGACGGCAGTCACCTGCGGTTCCAGGACGGCACGTGCCGGATTGATCCGCCCGGGAAACCGTATATGGCGGTGCTGGCGGTACGGGAAAGTAAAACGGACCATGAAGCCGGAAAAGAATCGGAGGGAGAATGAAACTTTGCGGGCTTAAAACCAACTATCAGAAAAATCCGCTGGGGATTTCCCTGAAGGATCTTTCCTTTCAGTGGCAGGTGGAGGAGGCGGCCGGGAGCCGCGCGGTGTACAGCCGCTTTCTGCTGGCAGGAGATCCGGATTTTACACAGATCGTCTTTGACAGTGACAGGGACGACAAGGAACGAAAGGGGATGCTCCCGGCATTTTCCTATGAGCCGGATGTGTGTGTTATGCTGGGGAAAACGTACTACTGGAAGGTGTCGGTGAGAGACGACGCGGGGGATTCGGCCGAAAGCGGGATTCAGACCTTTGAGGGCGGCCATCCGGAAGGCGGATGGACGGGAGAGTGGATCACGCCGGCATTTGCCAGGGAGATTCATCCGGTGCTGCGAAAGGAATTCATGCTGACGCAGGAAGAACGGGACGGACTTGAGCGTGCGCGGCTGTATATCTGCGGTCTCGGGCTTTACGAGGTGTATATAAACGGCAGGAAGGTGGGAGATCAGTTTCTGACACCGTATTTCACGGACTACCGTTTCTGGATGCAGTATCAGACGTTTGACGTGACGGCGCTGCTGAAGACCGGTGAAAACAAACTGGACGTGTGGCTGGGAGAAGGGTGGTACAAGGGCCGGTACGGATATATGCACGGCGGGCAGATGCGGGAGTATTTCGGAGACCGGTTCCGGCTGATCGCGGATCTGTACCTGAACGGCGCGGAGCAGGTGCGGGTAATCGGGACGGATGAGACCTGGCGCTCGATTCTTTCTCCGGTGATGTCTTCCGGCATTTATGACGGGGAGGTTTTTGATGCGCGGAAAATGTGTGCGGTTACGGAAAGCACAGCAGGGGATCTGCGGCCGGTGAAAAGAACGGATCCGCCGGAAGGAAGGCTCTCACCCATGACGGGCGTTCCGGTGCGCGCGAAAGAGCGGTTTAAGCCGCTCAGAGTCATATACACGCCAAAGGGAGAGCAGGTTCTTGATTTCGGACAGGAAATTACCGGCTGGGTCGAATTCACAGCCGATGTGCCGGCAGATAGGCACGTGGTTCTGGATTTCGGCGAGGTTCTGCAGGACGGGTGTTTTTACCGGGATAACCTGCGCACGGCGAAGGCGCAGTTCACGTATATCGCCGGCGGAGGACGGCAGGAAGGGATACGGCCGCATTTTACATTTTTCGGCTTCCGCTATGTCAGGGTATCCGGAATGCGGGTGACGGAGGAGTCGCTTCCGGACTTCACGGCGGTCTGCCTGTACTCGGACCTGGAAGAGACGGGAGAGATTACGACCACAGACGCGGAAGTGAATCAGCTCATCTGCAATACGAAATGGAGCCAGAAGGACAATTTTCTGGATATCCCGACCGACTGTCCGCAGCGGGATGAGAGGGCCGGATGGACGGGCGACGCGCAGATTTTTGCGGATACCGCTTCCTTCCACATGGAGACGCCTGCCTTTTTCCGGAAATATCTGAAGGATATGCTTTTCGAGCAGGGGACGAAGGGCGGCGCCGTGCCTTACGTGGTGCCGGACATCCTGACGCTGGGAAGGGAAAAAGAGGCCGGACCGGAGCCGGACATGAGCCGGGATGTCTGTGGCGAGGCCGGGTCGACTGTCTGGGGCGACGCGGCGACGGTGATCCCGTGGACGATGTATGTGCATTTCGGGAACCGGAAGTGGCTTTCTGAGGCGTATCCCTGCATGCGCGCCTGGACAGACTTTATCCGCAACATGGATGAGAGGAACTGCGGCGGGCAGAGGCTGTGGACCTGCGGTTTTCACTTCGGAGACTGGCTGAGCCTTGATGCTTTGCAGGCGGGCGGCGCGGAAAACTGCGAGGGCGGCACGGACAAGTATTTTGTCGCCTCTGTTTACTATATGTATTCCGCGCGTCTGACGGCAAAGGCGGCCACGGTGCTGGGAAAGTCAGGTGACGCGGCTGCTTACGGCCGGCTGGCAGATGAAGTGCTCACGGCAGTCCGGAAGCGATACGTGACAGAACCCGGACAGCTTTCGATTGACACGCAGACAGCGTATGTTCTGGGCATCTGCTTCGGCCTGTTTGAGACAGAGCAGGAGAGGCAGAGGGCAGGCGATCATCTGGTGAAGCTGCTGCATGACAGGAAGGATCATCTGGCGACGGGATTTGTCGGGACAAGACTGATCTGCGACGCCCTCACGCAGACAGGACACATCTAATTCGATACTAAGAAAAGGCAGAAGAGGGTGGCGACGCCCTCACGCAGACAGGACACATCCGGGAGGCGTTCACCCTGCTGCTGAACACGGATTATCCCAGCTGGCTCTATGAGGTGCGGCTGGGCGCGACGACCGTCTGGGAACGCTGGAATTCCCTGCTCCCGGACGGAAAAATCTCCGGTACGGGCATGAACTCGCTGAACCACTATGCTTACGGGGCAGTCTGCGGCTGGATTTACCGGTCGGTCTGCGGGCTTTCCGTGGCGGAGGACGGGCCCGGCGGAATACGGGTGCACATCACGCCGCACTCTGATCCGAGGCTGGGCGGTGCGCAGGCGAAGGTGCGCTTTGCCGCCGGAACGTACGCATCCGGCTGGAAGCTGGAAGAAGATGGCCGCCGGATCACCTACACGCTCTCTGTGCCTTTTGGCGGCGAAGCGGTGTTCACGCCGGACCTGCCGCTTGATGGTACGACGGTGAACGGCAGCAGAAGAGATGTCCCGGCGGGGACAGTGTTTACAAAAGGGGAGTACTGTATTCAGGCGGATATCGCTATCGCATGAAAAGGAGATTTTCCAGGTGCAGGCCGGGGCGGGGCGGCGGTACTTGGGTCGGCCCCCCGGATTCGGCGCACCGGGGTCGGCCCCGGTCATCGGAATTTTGATTATGTGTGGAAATTAATGCCAAAATTATAGGATAAAGCCGATATGCATCATCAATAACAATTAATAAAAAGATTCCCGATGACAGGAAAACCGTTTAGAGGCAAAAAAAGCATCGGAAATGGCCAGAATCGGATCTTCTTGCTGACAGAGCCCCTGGCGGTGCCGGGATTTGTCCCCGGAAATAAAGGCTAAAGCGTATTTCCGATGCAGGCCGGGGCGAAGAGGAAGCAGGTCGTCATCAAATACCTTACTGACTTGCTTTTCCGATGCGCACGGGACATCCGGCTGGCAGCTGGCATCCTGCAGCCGGACGTCTGCCGGATGGTTCTTTTCCAGGGTCTCAGACCTTAAAGATCCTTAAAGTGAAATTCCTTCCTCCCGTCGCAGTATGGCGCCACGGTCTGGCCGCTGCCCTCCAGAATGTATTTGTAGGTCTGCAGACCGTCGATGCCGACCGGCCCGCGCGCGTGGAGCTTGCCGGTACTGATGCCGACCTCGGCGCCGAATCCGTAGCGGAAACCGTCCGCAAAACGCGTTGAGCAGTTGCAGTAGACATCAGCGGAATCCACAAGCGACTCGAAGAGCGCCGCGGTCTCTCTGTTTTCCGTGATGATGGCGTCGGTATGGCGCGAACCGTAGCGGTTGATATGATCCACCGCCGCCCGCACGCCGTCAACGACGCGCACGGACATCTTCAGGTCCAGATATTCCGTGTGCCAGCTGCCCGTCATGGGCGCGCACCCGGTCAGGTTCACAGACCGTTCATCGCCAAAAAGGGTCACGCCGGCTTCTTTCAGAGCCTTTGCAGCTGCAGGAAGAAAACTCTCCGCCACCGGCTCGTCCACAAGCAGCGTCTCCGCCGCGTTGCAGGCCGCGCTGTACTGCGTCTTCGCGTCCACGATGATCGGAATCGCCTTGCCAAAATCCGCATCCCGGTCGACGTACACGTGGCAGACCCCTTCCGCGTGCCCCATCACCGGAATCTTCGTGTGCTCCATGATATACCTGACAAATGCGTTGCTCCCCCGCGGAATCAGAAGATCTACAGAAGTTTCGCAGGCGAGCAGCTCAGCAATGTCGCTGTGGGACTCCACCTGAAACAGGCAGTCAGACGGAAGGCCGGATGACACGGCGGCTTCTTTGATAATATTAAAAAGCACGCGGTTGGAGCGGGCTGTCTCCGAACCGCCTTTCAGGATCGCGCAGTTTCCGCTGCGGATGCAGAGTGCGGAGATCTGAACAAGAGCGTCGGGGCGCGCCTCAAAGATGACGCCGATGACGCCGATGGGAACCGATATCCGTTTTAAAATCAGTCCTTCGTCGAGCTGCCTCGAAAGCAGGACCTTACCGACCGGGTCGGGCATGGCGGAAAGCTGGCGGATGCCGGCAAGACATGCGGAGAGCTTGCTCTCGTCAAACTTCAGCCGCTTCCGGATCTGCGGGCTTACGGCATTCTGTTCTGCCGCCGCGAGGTCTTGCGCATTGGCCGCGAAAATCTCCTGCTTCTTTTCTTCCAGAGCGTTTGCGATGGCTGCGAGGGCCGCACTGCGCGCCGCGCTGCCGGCGGCCGCAAGACGCGGTGCCGCGAGTTTCATTTCCGCTGCCTGAGTCTGTATACTCATAGGGGGTTCCTTTCATTTGCCATGTGTGTTTGAAGAGTCCTGCTGTTTCCGGTATTCGTGGCGCTTTTCAAGCGCGTTCAGGGCACTGCCGGGCACAAAGAGATTTCCGCGTCCGGTGCCTAGCGCGATATCAGGCTTGTTGGCCCCGTGAAAATCCGATCCGCCGGAGGGCAGCAAGTGAAAGGCTCCGGCGATTTCCAGCATGTCACGCGTGTCAGACGGCGAAAAGGAGGAGTACCAGCACTCGATGCCGTCAAGTCCCGCGTCCGCGAGCTGCCCGACGAGGTCACACAGCCCGTCGTGCCCGAGATGGTACTGGAGCGGATGGGCGAGGACGGCGAGCCCGCCGTTTTCGTGGATCATCTTCACGGCTTCCTGCGCCGGTGTCTTTTCGCGCGCCACGTAGCACGGGCAGCCGTCCCCGATATACTCGGCAAATGCCTGCGCGATCGAGTGAATATATCCTTTTTCCAGCATGTAGCGCGCAAAGTTGGCGCGCGTGACGGTTCCGCCGCTTCGCCCCGCAAGCTCGTCATAATCGACGGGTATGCCGCGCCGGGTCAGAAGCTGTGCCATCTTCCGGTTGCGCCGGTCCCGGCCGTCCCGCATATCGTCAAGTTCTTCCCGGAACGTTTCATCCTCCGGGTCCAGAAAGAGTCCGACGATATGGACTTCCCGGGTCTTCCACTGTGTCGAGAGTTCGGCGCCGGGGATGACAGGCAGGCCGAGCCTGCGCCCGGCTTCCTGTGCTTCTTTTACGCCAGCAGCCGTATCGTGGTCAGTCAGTGCGATGGCCGAAAGACCGCTTTCGGCCGCTGTCTGCACGATTTCCCCCGGTGTCAGCGTTCCGTCCGAGAAGGTGCTGTGCACGTGCAGATCCACGCGGTCTGTATCCGTAAAACAATCTGTCTGTCTCATAGTCCAGCCTTTCTGGCTGTCAGTATAGCAGAATCCGCGCAGCGCGGAAAGGATCTGTGGCAGCAGCTTTCTCCGGTCCGCTTTTTCCGGGACACACTTGCTTTGGCGCAGCTGAGGGGCCTTTCCGGGCGCGGGCTGCAGGACCCTTCCGGGCGGGCTGCTGGCCGCTTTCGCGCGCTTGACGGACCCGCGGCACCGACCGTACAATAGAAATCAAAACAGCGGCTGCAATCACAGGGCAGGAGAGAGACGCGATGAGCAGAAACCTGGTTTACGGCGGCATCTACCGCCATTTCAAGAATAAGCTGTACATGGTGAAAGATGTGGTCACGCATTCGGAGACCGGCGAGAAAATGGTGCTCTATCAGGCACTTTACGGCGACTTCCGCTCCTACGTGCGCCCGCTGCCTGTGTTTCTCTCGGAAGTCGACCATGACAGGTATCCGGATGCCCCGCAGAAGTACCGCTTCACAAGAGTCCTGCTGGATGAGAGCGGTAAAGTTGTGGGACTGCCGGAAGAAGAGGCGGGCAGCACAGAGAGCGCTGAAGCGGGAGAGGCGAAAGAAACAAACGAATCGAACGGAGCGAGCGGCGCGGAGGAAGACAGCCTTAAGGCGGAAGAAAGCCTGGCAGGGCCTCGCGCGCAGCAGCAATTCCGTGAAGACTGTGAAGAGATTCCTGACCCGCTGCTGCTTGATTTTCTGGACATACCAAGTCTGAAAGAGAAGTGCCAGTTCCTCAACCTGAAGCGGCGCGCTTTCAGCGCGAAGACACTCGCCCAGTGCGCCGCGGCGATGGATATATCCCTTCCGGAAGGTGATGTGAACGCACAGTTCCTGGCACTGCGCGACAGCCTTCTTATGCGGGCAAAATACGAGGAAAACGATCGCCTGCGCTGAAAAGAAGAATAAAGGAAAACAAAAATAAGCCCGCCTGGCAGATGGTGCTTAGTCTGCGCGATTGAAGATGGCCACCCGGAGTGGTATGATTTCCGTTGGCCGTTTAAATAAGGCGGGCAGGCTGCAAGACATCGAAAATGTCGGGAAATCAGAATTTTGATGATGATTTAGGCCCCTGGCAGGAGCCGTTGACATCGGGAAAATCACAAACTTGCTTTTTTGATGGCTTTACAGGCCAAAATCGGCAGGGAGCGTCATCAAAAGTGCGGGAAAACATGATGTCCGATGACGCACCCATCAAAAACAGGTAAAAAAGTCATCAAAAACAACTCATTTCCGGGATTCCGATGCCGGCGTTCCCACGAAAGCGTGAAATTCGAAAGCATGAAATTCGAAAACGTGAAATCCGAAAGCATGAAATTCGAAAGCCTGAATCGTGAAGGGGAAGGACGCCTGAAACCGTCACGGCCGCATACGGGAAAGGAGCTCATACTATGAAGATCGCAGTTCTTGCTGCCGGAACGAGTACCGAGAGAGACGTCTCGGTTTCAACAAGCCGGAATGTATGCGCGTCGCTGCGCAGAAACGGCCATAAAGCCAATATGATTGATGCGTTTTTCGGCACGGATGTATATAACGATACGGATTCTTTCTTTGAAGACAATTCCGACCTGGAAGCGCTGAGCACCCAGATGCTTTCCCGGACGAAAGATGTGCCGGCGGAAGTGAAGAGAAGGCAGACATCAGGAGAGGGGTTCTTCGGCCCCTTTGTCATAGAGGCGTGCCGCGCGGCGGACATCGTGTTCATAGGCCTGCACGGGGCCAACGGCGAGGACGGGAAGCTTCAGGGGGCATTCGACCTGCTGGGCATCCGCTACACCGGGACGGATTCGCTGAGTTCGGCGATTTCCATGAACAAGGATTACACGAAGAAGATTCTGACGGCATCCGGCGTGAAAATGCCGCAGGGCATCACGCTGCACAGAGAGGACGCGCTGGAGGAGACGATCGCGCACTTCCCGGTTCCCTGCGTGGTAAAGCCGGCCTGCGGCGGTTCGAGTGTGGGCGTGACTATCGTGAAGGAGAGGGGAGAGCTTGAGAGCGCGCTCACGGCGGCTTTCGCGCTCGAGGACACGGTACTCGTCGAGCAGTTTATCTCCGGACGCGAGTTCTCCACGGGAGTGCTGGCCGGAAAGGCCATGCCGGTCGTGCAGATCGAGGCGGCAGCCGGCGGCTACAATTACGAGAACAAGTACAAGGCAGACGGAGCGGTAGAGACCTGCCCGGCGCCCATTGATCCGGAGACGACAAAGAAGCTGCAAAAGGCTGCGGAGGATGCCTGCCGGGCGGCGGGCGTGACGCCGATCGGCCGCGTCGACGAGATTGTGGGCGATGATGGCGAGGTCTACTGCCTTGAGATCAACACGCTTCCGGGCATGACTAAGACCAGCCTTGTGCCGAAGGAAGCGAAAGCCATGGGCATGAGCTACGACGATCTCACCGAGAAGATGATCAGGCTCTCCCTTGATAAATACAGAAAGTGAGACAAATACAAGACCTGACTTTCTTTTGAAAGATACCAGAACCTGCGGACAGTGGCGGGCGGCCCTGAAAGTACTTTTGTTTCCGGGACCGGGCCGCCGGGAGATTTTTTATGAAGGGAATGACACTGGACGTGATCTGCCGGGTCAGCGGCGGGACATACACCGGAGACAGAGCGCTTCTTTCGCGCGAGGTCTCGCAGATTACGCTGGACAACCGGAAACTCAAAAAAGACGGGCTTTTCGCGGCCCTTTGCGGCGAAAAGGTCGACGCGCATACATTCATACCGGCGGCGTACAAAGCCGGCGCGCTCTGCTGTCTCGGAACGGAGGATATGGGAGAACTTCCCGGTCCGTACATCCGGGTTGCAAACGTTAGCGAAGCGCTCGGCCGCATCGCCAGGCGCTACATCCAGAACCTGAACATCCCGAAGGTCGGCATCACGGGCAGCGTGGGCAAGACCAGCACCAAAGAGGCGGTGGCCGCCATTCTCTCCGCGAAGTACAAGGTTCACAAGACACAGGGAAACCACAACAACGAGCTGGGTGTGCCGATCACCGCATTTTCCATGACTGAGGACGACGAGGTGGCCGTCTTTGAGATGGGAATCGGGAATTTCGGCGACATGCGCCATCTGACGGGTATCGTGCATCCGGATATAGCCGTCATCACCAACATCGGCGTGGCGCACATGGAGGCGCTGGGAAGCCGTGACGGTATTCTGAAGGCGAAGACCGAGATTTTCGAGGGCATGGACGGGCATGGCACCGTAATTTTAAACGGTGACGATGACAAGCTTATCACCGTGCGGGATGTTCACGGCAGAGCGCCGCTGTTCTTCGGCATCCAGAACCGGGAGGGCGTCTTTGCGGACCAGATCCGCGAGCAGGGGCTTGCGGGCACGGACTGCGTGATCCACGGTCTCAGGACAGATGACGGTGTCACAGAACTGTCTGTTCACATCCCGATCCCGGGCCGCCACATGATCTACAATACCATGGCGGCGCTTCTTGTCGCGCAGACATTCGGCCTCACTTCCCGCGAGATGCTTGACGGTATCTCGCGCATGAAGACCATCGCCGGGCGGCAGAACCTCATCCGCGCGGGGAAGTTGCTGCTCATCGACGACTGCTACAACGCCAACCCGGTGTCCATGAAGTCTTCGATCCGGCTTCTTTGCAGCGCGCAGGGCCGCAAGGTCTGCATTCTGGGCGACATGCTGGAACTTGGGGAAAATGAGCGGCCGATGCACCGGGAAGTCGGCGCGTTTCTCGCGGGCATGCCGGTTGACCTGCTTCTGACCGTCGGAGAACTCGGAAAAGAGATCTCCGACGGGGCGAGAGAAGCAGGAACCAGGAAGGTATCTAAAGATGCCGGGAAACTGAACATCCATGCGTACGACACGAAAGAACAGCTTTTTAAAGACCTTCCGGGGCTGCTTGAGGCCGGCGACACCGTCCTCATCAAGGCGAGCAACGGAATGGGGTTCTCGGAAATCGTGGAAAAACTGCAGGCGGCGGCAGAGGGGTAACCCACCTCTGCCTCTCCCTGTTTTTTGTTACCGCTTGCTGTGAATCTTGATCAGGACCTCATCCACGCGGTTTGATCCGGCGCGGATGACGGTGACGATGGCGCCGTCAATGTCGATCGACTCGCCGGCTCTCGGGAAGCGGTCGAAGCGCTCGATGACAAGGCCGCCGATCGAGTCGTTGTCCTCACTTTTGAAGTGCGTGCCGGCGCGCTCGTTGATGTCCTCGAGCTTGTAGGTGCCCGCGACGCGGTACACACCCGGGCGTATCTGCCGCAGCGGCTCCTGCTCGTCGGTGTCGTATTCGTCGTGAATCTCACCGACGATCTCCTCGATCAGATCCTCCGTGGAGATCATGCCGGCGACCGAACCGAACTCGTCGAGCACGATGGCGACGGCGGCATTTTCCTTCTGCATCTCCCGGAACAGCTCCGATACATTCTTCGTCTCGAAGGTGAAGTACGGCTTGCGGATAACGTCCCGCAGCGGCGGGAAGTCCTTTCCCGGTGTGATCGCCAGGAACAGATCCTTAACATTCAGAATGCCGATAACATTGTCTTCCTTTCCCTCAAAGATAGGAAAGCGGGAATACTGGGTCTTGCGGAAGACCTGCGTGAACTCTTCCTGCGTCGCGTTAACAGACAGCATCGTCATGTCAATCTGCGGCACCATCACGTCCTTGGCCTGCGTGTCGCCGAAGTCGAAGAGGTTGTTGATGATCTGGTTCTCGCGGCTCTCGATGCCGCCCTGCTCGTGGCTGATCTTTGCGATGGTACGCAGCTCCTCGGCCCCGATGGCGTCCTGCTCATTTGTCCGGATTTTAAACAGCCGGATGAACACGGAGCACAGCGCGTTGATGACGATGATAAATGGCGTCAGAACGACCATGATGACCCGGATGACAGGCGCGACCGCCATGCAGATTTTTTCGGATTTCTGCTGCGCAACAGTCTTAGGCGTGATCTCGCCGAAAATCAGCAGGACAAATGTGAGAATACCCGTCGCGATGCCGGCGCCCGCGTCGCCAAAAGCCCGGATGGCAAGCGATGTTGCGGTTGCCGAAGCGGCGATGTTGACGATGTTGTTGCCGATGAGCACGGCGCTTAAGAATTTCTGATTTTTATCCAGAATCGAGAGGACCAGGCGGGCCCGTGCATTCCCCTGATCGGCCAGCGTGGTGATCCGGATCCTGTTTACACTCGTGAAGGCCGTCTCGGATCCGGAAAAGAATGCGGAAAGCAGGATGAAAACAATAATCAGTACCAGGTCAGGCAGGTTGTCAGCCAAAGTAAATCTCCTTGTTTCAGTCTGAAAAAATATTTCGAATCCATTCTACCATAAAAAAGGAAATCGCGGAATTGCGTGGAATATATAAATAGAACCGCAGGCTTGTCCCGGAAAGGAGCGCTGTATGGATTGCGAAGAAGACTGCATCCGCCTTCGGCAGGAGAAGTGGGAACATGAATACTTAAGCCCGTACGCATCCTTTTCGGACAGATCCAGAGGCAGAAGACGCCCGGAGGAACAGGACGCCATGCGGGTTATCTACGCCAGGGACCGCGACAGGATCATCCACTGCAAGTCCTTCCGGAGGCTGAAGCACAAGACGCAGGTATTTCTGGCGCCGGAAGGCGACCACTACCGGACGCGTCTGACGCACACGCTGGAGGTTGCCCAGATTGCCAGGAGCATCGCGAGGGCCCTGAGGATGAACGAGGATCTGACGGAGGCCATTGCGCTCGGGCATGACCTGGGACATACGCCGTTCGGTCACGCGGGCGAGCGGGCTTTAAACAGCCTGTACGGGAAGGGATTCAATCACTGTCAGCAGAGCCTGCGGGTGGTGGACCGCCTGGAAAAGGCCGGCGCGGGACTGAACCTGACCTGGGAAGTGCGCAACGGCATCATCAACCACCGGACTTCCGGGCACCCGGCGACCCGGGAAGGGCAGATCGTGCGGATCTCCGACAAGATTGCCTACATCAACCACGATATCGATGACGCAGTGCGTGCGGGCATCTTCTCAGAGGAAGAGATTCCGCCGCAGTTCACGGACGTGCTCGGCCACACGATAAAGGAGCGGCTGAACACGATGATAACCGACGTGATCCGGGAGAGCGGGGACGGCAGTGAAATCCGCCTCTCGCCGGAAGTGAGCAGCGCCATGCAGGATCTGCGGGCGTACATGTTTGAGCATCTGTACAGCAACTCCGTTGCAAAGGTGGAGGAGCCCAAGGTGGCGGGCGTCATCGAGGGGCTGTATACATATTACACGAAGCATCCGGAGCGCCTGCCGGACATGTATCAGAAGCTGCATGGCGAGGGGGACGAGCTCGGCCAGGTGGTCTGCGACTATGTGGCCGGCATGAGCGACCAGTATGCGATCAAGAAGTTCGAGGACATCTATGTTCCGAAGAGCTGGAAAGGATGAGAGGTGTCATTTTCACAGGAGACAATTGACGAAGTCCGCTCGCGAAACGACATCGTGGACGTGATCGGACAGTACGTTCAGCTGAAGCGCGCGGGGAGTTCCTACATGGGACTCTGCCCGTTCCACAGTGAAAAGACGCCTTCCTTTTCCGTCTCGCCGTCCAAGCAGATCTTCCACTGCTTCGGCTGCGGCAAGGGCGGAAATGTGATCACATTTGTCATGGAGGAGGAGCGGCTGTCGTTTCCGGAGGCGGTGCGGTTTCTGGCTGAGAGGGCCGGCATGCACATCGAGGAGACGGGAACAACTCCCGGGCAGCAGGAGGAGGCCAGACGGCGGCGGGAGCGGGAAGAGACGCTGCTTGCAATCAACCGGGATGCGGCGTACTTCTACGTGAAGCAGCTTTCGACGCCGGAAGGCGCGCGGGGGCTTCGATATCTGCGCGGCCGGCAGCTCACGGACGAGACGATCCGCGCCTGGGGGCTGGGATTTGCGCCGGGCACGGGACACGCGCTGTACGATCATCTGAAGGAAAAGGGGTACAAGGATGATATTCTCGTGAAGACGGGGCTTTTCTCCTACAAGGGAGAGCATCCGCACGATCTGTTCTGGAACCGGGTCATGTTTCCGATCATGGACGAGCGGCGGCGCGTGATCGGTTTCGGCGGCCGGGTGATGGGTGAGGGAAAGCCGAAGTACCTGAATTCGCCGGAGACGGAAATCTTCGACAAACGCAACCACCTGTTCGGGATTCACACGGCGGCGCGGTCGAAAGCCGGCAATTTCATCATCTGTGAGGGCTACATGGATGTGATTTCCATGCAGCAGGCGGGATTTAAGCAGGCGGTCGCCTCTCTGGGGACTGCGCTGACGGAGGCGCAGGTGAAGATCATCGCCCGCTACACCGATCAGGTGCGCATCACGTATGATTCCGACGCGGCGGGCACGAAGGCGTCGCTTCGGGCGATCGGGCTGTTTGACGCGGTCATGGTGACGGACCGGGCGACCAGACGGAAAAAGCACATTCAGACGCGGGTCATCCGCATGGAGCCGTACAAGGACCCGGACGAGTTCATCAAGGCGCGCGGGGCGGATGCGTTCCAGCAGCGGATCGACGATGCCCAGGACAGCTTTCTGTTTAAGATCAGCGCTCTGGAGAAGCAGTTTGAGCGGGGGACGCCGCGGGGCGACACGGACTTCGCGGGTGCGGCGGCAAGGGAGATAGCGGCGCTGCCGAGCGCCTTCGAGCGCCGGGAATATCTGGCTTCCGTTGCCGGACAGTTCTCCATCCGCGAGGATGACCTTCGGGAGCTCGTCGAGCAGGCGGTCCCGGAGGTGAAGGAAGAACAGGAGGAGCAGCAGCTGGCCGCCGCCAGACGGCAGCGCTATGAAGAGCAGCGCCGGGAGGAAAGGGGAAGCGGCGCCGTGTCCGGCACGTCCCCGGGAAGCGCCGGACCGGAGCGAGACGGACCCGGCAGGCGAAGCCGCGCAGCCGGTAAAGTACCCGCAGGGCTTCTCAAGGCGGAAGATTTTCTGCTGACGATCCTCGCGGAAGAGCCGGCGTACTACGGGAAGATCCGGGAGTACATCAGCCCGGAGGATTTCGAGGAATCAAGAAGGCAGCTGGCAGACGGAGCCTTCCGGCAGCTGCGGGAAAAGGGCCGCGTTGATGTGGCGGCACTCACGGCGCAGTACCAGACCAGAGAGGAGATCCAGACGGCGGCGAACGCATTTGCCGCGCCGGCCATGCGCGCCGGGGCCGCGCAGAGAGCGCAGGCGTTAAACGACTGCGTGAAGACAATCCGGGAGGCGGCGATAAAGAAAGACATGCAGGAAGCGGCAAAGCGTCTGCGGGCAGGAGACAGTAACGCTGCGGAGGAGTACCGGCAGGCCGGACGACTTTTGCAGCAGGTCAGTCAGATACACATTGAAGTTCAGAACGCGTAAGGACAAGAGGCGCGTAAAAGAGCGGAGAAGAGAAGAGAGGATGAGCGATATGGCAGATCAGAAGGAGACAAAGGATATGGCGGGCACGGAAGAGATGAAGAAGGCGAAGAAACCGGCCGCAAAGAAGGCAGCCGGGGAGAAGGCTCCGGAGAAAAAGGCGGCCGCAAAAAAGACGGCTGAAAAGAAGACGTCTGCGAAAAAAACGGCCGGAGCAGCCAGCGGTGCAGCGGCTCCGTCTGTGAAGTCTGCGGCCGGCGGCACCGGTAAGACGGAGATCCATTTCCACGACCTGCCGGCGGAGATCATTCCGGACACCGAGCGGGGCGGCCTTGAGTCGACAGAGGACGGCGAGGGCATCCGCGGGAAGAAGGACGACGTCGAGATGTTCAACGCGCTGTGCCACGAATTCTTAAGCCAGCTGGTGCGCAAGAATGAGGACGCCATTCACTTTGAGGAGATCAACGATTTCTTCAAGCCGACGCAGATCAACGAGGATATGTATGACTCGGTCATGAAGTTCCTTGAGAAGAACAACATCGATGTCATTGTAAATGAGGAAGTCACGGAGGACGATTTCGACGAGGATGTGGAGGACGAGGATGTCGACCTGGAGAAGATCGACCTGTCGATCCCGGAGAACATCCAGATGGATGACCCGGTCCGCATGTATCTCAAGGAGATCGGCAAGATCAAGCTGCTGACAAGTGATGAGGAAGTGGAACTTGCCAAGCGCATTGAACAGGGCGATGAGGAGGCCAAGCAGGAGCTGGCCAACGCCAACCTCCGTCTGGTCGTGTCCATCGCGAAGCGCTATGTGGGCCGCGGCATGCAGTTCCTGGATCTGATCCAGGAGGGGAACCTGGGGCTGATCAAGGCGGTCGAGAAGTTCGACTATCACAAGGGATACAAGTTCAGCACCTACGCGACCTGGTGGATCCGTCAGGCCATCACCCGTGCCATCGCGGACCAGGCCCGCACCATCCGCATTCCGGTTCACATGGTCGAGACCATCAACAAGATGACCCGGATCTCGCGTGACCTGCTGCAGAAGTACGGCAGAGAGCCGAAGCCGGCCGAGATCGCCAAGGAGATGGGAATCTCGGAGGCCAAGGTCCTGGAGATCCAGAAGATCGCCCAGGAGCCGGTTTCGCTGGAGACCCCGATCGGCGAGGAGGAGGACAGCCATCTGGGCGACTTCGTGCCGGATGACAAGGAGAAATCCCCGCAGGAAGAGGTGTCCCGCAAGATGCTGCGCGAGACCGTGAACGAGGTGCTGGGCGAGCTGACCGAGCGTGAGGCCAAGGTTCTGAGCCTGCGGTTCGGCCTTGAGGACGGAAGGCAGAGGACGCTGGAGGAAGTCGGCAAGGAATTCGACGTGACCCGCGAGAGAATCCGCCAGATCGAGGCGAAGGCCATCCGGAAGCTGAAGCACCCGAGCCGCAGCAAGAAGCTGAAGGATTTCCTCGAGTAATCCGCTATGGAAGAAATTTCAGAGAGACTGCGCACGGCCGCGCAGCTGGCAGCACTCGGGTTTCCTCCTGACGGGAGCCGCCGTCTGGCGGACATCGGGACGGATCACGCGCTGCTGCCCGTTTACATGGTGAGCCACGGCCTTGCCGACTCGGCTTTGGCACTTGATGTGAGGCGGGGTCCGCTTGAGAGAGCCAGAAAGCACGTTGAGGAAGCGGGGCTTTCCGGCAAAGTAACCTGCCGGCTCTCCGACGGCCTGGCAGGTGTACGGAAAGGTGAGGCGGATGTCTTCGTCATCTGCGGCATGGGTGGGCAGCTGATCAGGAAAATCCTGTCCGCCGGAAAGGACAGACTGACAGAAAAAAGCCGCATCGTCGCGGGACCGCAGCTGGATGTTCCGGATTTCCGTGCATTTGTCATGCGGGAGAGATGGCGCAGCAGCTGTGAGCGCATGGTCTTTGAGAACGGGAAATTTTACACGCTGATGCTGCTTGAGAGGGGCGAAGAGCCGGGCGGGCCGCTCAGGGACGTTGAGCTGCTCTGCGGAAGGCAGCTGCTTGCAAAGCGCGACCCGGTGCTGCGGGCTTTCCTGGAGCGCGAAAAGGAGCTGACGGAGAAAATCCGGCAGCAGCTGGCGGGAAAGGAGAGCGAGGGAGCAAGACAAAGGCTTTTGCAGCTTGCGAAGCAGGAGGCGCTGCTTGACGAGGCGTTTGCGTATTACAGGTGAGCTGGTATGACACTGAAAAGTATGGCAAAGGAAGAGCGTGCGGACGCGCCGGTGGTTCTGGCGTCCGTGAACGGAAAACTGAAGGAACTGGGTACACCCGGGGAGTTTGACCGGGAAAAGGACAGCGTGCGGTTTATCACCACGGCACAGAAGATCGGCATGGATGTCTACCGCCGCAGTCTGGTGATGCTGATGCTGTACGCCTTCACACAGGCGGAAAAGCAGGAGGGGACGGCGCCGCTGCACGTCATCATCGAGCACAGCATCGGAGACGCCTACTATTTTCATCTCCGCAGGAACGAGCAGATGCCGGACGGAATGCTGGAGAAGGTGAAGGAGCAGATGCAAAAGGCCGTGGAGGCGGATCTTCCGGTTAAGAAGCTCACGGTTCCCACCGACGAGGCGGCCAGGTATTTCGCGTCGGCCGACATGAAGGAAAAGGCGCGGCTTTTCCGCTACCGCATGGCATCTACGGTCAATCTGTACTCCATGAACGGCTACCGGGATTATTTCTACGGCTACATGGTCCCCTCGGCCGGCGTGCTGAAGTGGTTTGACCTGATGCCCTATGATGAAGGGTTCGTGCTGCAGTTCCCGTCCGTGAAGGACCCGGTGTGTGTGAGTGAGCTGAGAGACCAGCCCAAGCTGTTTCAGGCGACAAAAGAGACGCGGGAATTGAACGAGAAGCTGTCGCTGCTGACGGTTGCGGACTTAAACGATCACATTACGGCGGGCGACATGAACCGGATGATTCTGGTACAGGAGGCGCTGCAGGAGCAGAAGATCGTCGAGATTGTCCAGAAGATCCGGGAGAGAAAGACGGTGAAATTTGTTCTCGTGGCAGGGCCGAGCTCGTCAGGCAAGACGACCTTTGCCAACCGGCTGGCGATCCAGCTGGCGGCGTACGGATACCACGCGCACATCATCAGCGTGGACAATTACTATGTGGACCGGGAGTTCACACCCAGAGACGAGAGCGGCGACTACGACTACGAGGCGATCGGGGCGGTTGATCTGGAGCTGTTCAACAGCCAGCTGAAATCCATGCTTGCGGGCAAAGCTGTGAAGATGCCGCGCTACGACTTCAAGGCGGGTCACAAGGTCTTTGACCAGGCGCCGGTACAGATGGGACCGGGGGATATTCTTGTCATCGAGGGGATTCACTGCCTGAATGACCGGCTGACGTTCGCCATCCCGCGGGAGGTGAAGTTCAAGATCTACATCAGCGCGCTGACGCAGCTGAACATCGACTCGCACAACCGGGTCTCGACAGCGGACGGGCGCCTGGTTCGCCGCATGGTGCGGGATTTCCGGACCCGGGCGACGCCGGCAGTCGGCACGCTTTCCCGCTGGGCTTCGGTGCGGCGCGGCGAAGAGAAAAATATATTTCCGTATCAGGAGAGCGCGGACGTGGTGTTCAACTCCGCGATGGCCTACGAGCTGTCGGTGCTGAAATCCTACGCCCAGCCGATGCTGTTCTCGGTGCCGGAGGACTCACCTGTCTTCCCGGAGGCCAAGAGAATGCTCAAGTTCCTGGATTATTTCTTGCCCTGTCGGGCGGACTTTGTCCCGAACAACTCGCTTCTGCGGGAATTTATCGGCGGCGGTTGCTTTGCGGTGGACTGAAACTGCCGGCGCTGCTTTTTTACCGGCGGTTCAGCGCCTCCCGGTACGGCCGGACCATGTCAAAGAGCTTTCCGACCTCTTTAAAGTTCCCGGAATCAATGGCATCCCGCAGCTGCTGCAGCGATCCGATGTACAGAGTCAGCATCCGGGAGATGGCTTCCGGGTTGAGCTGCGCGATCTGCTCCCACATTTCGGAAGAGGAGGCGGCGATCCGCGTGGTGTCAAGAAAACCGGAGGACGCAAGCGAGAACATCGTCCGGTCCGCGGTGTCATTGTCCATGACCGTTCGCACCAGAGAGGCGGCTGCCATGTGCGGCAGATGCGAGATCCCGGCGACGGCCAGGTCGTGCGCCTGTGGATCGAGAATCATCACGCGGCTTCCCATCCGCTGCACGAGTTCCTTCATAAAGTTCAGTTTTTCTTTTGAAGTCCCGGCAAAGGGCGTCAGCACATACGGCTTGTTCTTCAGCAGGCCGGCGCTGGAGTTTTCATAGCCGGTTCTCTCGGATCCTGCCATCGGGTGCCCCCCGATAAAGACGTCCGTGAGTCCGAGTGCTTCGGCCTGCCGGCAGACAGCGCTCTTCACGCTCCCGACGTCGGTTATGACGGCATCCGGGCGCACGATGCCCGCGAGCTTTTCAAGGCAGTCTCCGGTCCGCGCCACCGGGGTGCAGATGAAAATCACGTCACAGTCCCGAAATGTTTCGCCGATTTCTCCGGTCACGGCGTCGGCGACTCCGTCTTCCAGGGCCTTTGTGACGTGTGATACGGTGCGGTTCATCACGAGAATCCGGGCGGAAGGATACAGCGCGCGAAGAGAGCGCGCCACGGATCCGCCGATCAGGCCTAACCCTGCGAAACCGAAAGTCAGATTCGGATTGTCCAGTCGTAGTTTACTCATAGGGAACACTTTAGCACATCAACGTGCGAAATGTCAATAGCCGTCACGCCGGAGTAAGAACAGCAGGTGAAAGCTACAGCTGCCGGCGGATTGTTTACTAACGCCGGCGCGTTACTTGTGATAGAATAAAGCCAAATCCCGTAATTCCGGAGAGGTTCCTCATGAGCGATAAAAGTCTTCGAAGCAATTTCCTGGTTCAGGGAGGCATCCTGGCGCTGGCCGGTATTCTGGTGCGCCTGATCGGCATGCTGTACCGGATACCGGTCGTCAATATCATCGGCAGCGACGGAAACGGCATCTACAGCGCGGCATACAACGTGTACAACATCGTACTGGTGCTGTCCTCCTACGGCCTTCCGATGGCGGTTTCAAAGCTGATATCGGCCAGACTTGCAGACGGCGAATACCGGAATTCGGCTCAGATCTTCCGAAGCGCCCTGATTCTTTCCGTCATAACCGGCGGACTTGCCTGCGCACTTTTGTACTTCGGGTCCGGCTGGATCGAGAGGACGCTCTACCCGGGCCTTCCCGGGATGGCGATACCGCTGCGGGTGCTCGCGCCTACGGTTCTCATCGTGGCGGTACTCGGCGTGTTCCGCGGCTTCTATCAGGGCCACGGCCAGATGGAGCCGACCGCTCTGTCGCAGCTCATCGAGCAGATCGTCAATGCCCTCGTCTCCGTGGCGGCCGGGTACTTTCTCATGCGTGCCTACACGGGACAGGAATTTCAGGCGGCCCACGGGGCGGCGGGCTCGACGCTGGGAACGTGTCTGGGCGCGCTGTCAGCTCTTGTTTTCTTTCTCGGCCTGACGCTCGTGAAAAGATCCGTCTTCCGGGAAAAAGTGGAAGCGGATGAAAGCCGGGAGACGATCGGCACGGGATTTACCGTAAAGCTGATCCTGGTGACGGTTATCCCGATCATTCTGGGACAGACATTTACCAACATCAATTCCGTTCTCGACGACATTCTGTTCAACAGCACGGCCGTGCGGACCATGAGCGCGACGGAAGTTGCCACCCAGCTGGGGACGTACAGCACCTGCTTCATTCTGCTGCTCTCGATCCCGCAGGGAATCGCCTCCTCCATGTCGGCTTCCATGCTGCCCAGCGTCGTGCAGTCCTACACGGAGCACTCCGGGAAAGGCGTGCGCCGGAAGCTGTCCCAGACCATCCGCATCACGATGATCATCGCGATGCCCTGTTTCATCGGGATGATCGTTCTGGGAGAGCCGCTGATCCGTATCCTGTTCGCGCGCTATGACAGCCAGATGGGCGAGCACATGCTCTGGATCGGCGCCATCTCCGTGATCTTCACCACGCTGCAGACGATCACCACGTCGGCACTTCAGGGGATTGACCGCCTGATGAAGCCGGTCATTCATTCCTTCATCTCGATGCTCATCCACATCGTGCTGGTGCTCGTCCTGCTGCTGGGATTTCATATGGGAATCTATTCCCTGGTTGTAGGCTACGTGCAGTTCCCGCTCGTGGTATTCCTGCTCAATCTGAAATCCCTGCGGGAACTGGTGCACTACCGCCTGCACGTGAGCCGGCTGTTTTTGCGCCCGCTGCTGTCCGCACTTGTCATGGGGGCGGCAAGCCGGCTGGTCTACGCGGGACTGTACCGCGCCACGGACAGAGTGATCATCAGTTTTCTGCCGGCATTTGTCATTGCTGTTGTTGTGTATTTCGGTGCGTATATCTTCCTGAAGGAGCACCGGATCTGAAATAGGAAGAGAGGCTTGTATGCTTTGTGAAAAATGCGGCATCCGCGAGGCCACCGTACATTACACGGAGGTCGTGAACGGCGTCAAAAAAGAACATTACCTCTGCGCGCAGTGTGCGCAGGAAGAGGGACTGATTCCGGGGCTTTCGGGGCTTTCCGGCGAGGACAACCCGTTTGTGAGATTCCTTTCGGGGCTGCTTGGCGGCAGCCAGCAGCAGGCTGATGAGAGCAGCGACAAGGACAGCCAGATAACGTGCCCCAACTGCGGCATGACGTTCGGCGAGTTCACAAAAATCGGAAAGTTCGGGTGCCCGGAGTGCTACCGGACCTTCGGCCCGCTGATCGAGAATGAATTCAAGAAATTCCAGGCGGATTCCCATCACATCGGGAAGAAGTACGGAAAGTCCATCGAAAACCAGCAGATCGAAGCGGTGCTCGGGAAAGACGATGTGACTGCAGACGGGCAGCCGGAGAACGGCAGTGCGGACGGTGCTGCAGACACGGCAGCGGATGCGGAAACAAAGCCGCAGACAGGTGCCGCAAAGACGGCGGAGGATGCCGGGCAGACGCCCTCCATCGCCGAGATGGAGAAACAGAAGGAAGAAGCTGTGAAGCGGGAGGACTACATGGAAGCCGCCCGCCTGCGGGATGCGATCAGAAAGGCAAGGGAAAAGAATGAGTGAAGCCTGGTTTGAGAAAAAGGAATGCGACACAGGCTGCATTATCTCCAGCAAGTGCCGCCTGGCAAGAAATATCGACGGTTTCAACTTCTCTCCGAAGCTCGACGAGGAGTCGGCCCGCCGGATGATCGACAAGACCGTCGAACAGATCCGACGGGACCCGAAGTTTGCCGGCAGCCGTTTCTATGACTTCAAAAACATGAGTCTGACGCAGAAGCAGGAGATGCAGGAACAGCACTCCATCAGCAATTATCTGGTCGGACAGAAGGAAGCGGCCGGATTTGTCAGTGATGACCGCTCCGTCTCCCTCATGGTAAATGAGGAAGATCACATCCGCATCCAGACATTTTCCGCGGGTGCGCATCTGGACACGGCATTTGAGGAGGCCAACCGGCTGGACGACGAGCTGGGCAGGATTCTGCCGTACGTCTACAGCGACAAGTACGGATATCTCACGACCTGTCTCTCGAGCACCGGGACGGGCATGCGGGCTTCGTATTTCCTGCATCTGCCGGTTCTCGCCCTTGCGGGGCAGATCGAGAGCGTGAAGACGGAGATCAGCCGCTTCAACGTGGCGCTCAAGCCCGTGACCGGCGAGGGACGCAAGAGCCCGGCGGACGTCTACCAGATCACCAACACGATGACACTGGGAGTCCGCGAAGAGGACGTCATCTCGTCGCTGCAGAAGATAACGGCGCAGATCGTGGCGCAGGAGCAGGCATATGAAAAGCAGTACTTCACGCAGCAGCGGGATCACGCCATTGACGCGGTATGGCGCTGCTACGCGACGCTGAAGTACGCCCGGATGCTCTCGTATTCGGACGCGCTGGTGATGCTCTCGCAGATCCGGCTGGGGCTTAACGCCGGCATTATCCGGCCTGCCGCAGACCCCTCCGGCAGCATCTACGCGCTGATGATTCAGATTCAGCCCGCCAGTCTGCAGACGTATTACGGAAAAGAAATGATCGGCGATGAGCTGGAGAAGGCGAGAGCTCTTTTCCTGCGGACCAATCTGCCGGATATGGCAGACGCGGTATCAGCGCAGAAACAGTAAAGATAACAGGAGAGACAGCTGGATTATGGCAATGGATTATACGGACAAGGCGAAGGAAGTGCTGGAATACGCGCATTCTTTCGCCAACATGGTCGGAAGCCGGCAGGTGTGCACCGAGCACATTCTGGCCGGTCTGACAAAAATCACAAACAGCATGGCCTGTACCGTGCTGAATCAGAACGGCGTTTCATTCGAGGCGGTCACGGAGATGCTCAGCAGTGGCATGATGAGCGGGGCGCCAGACGCATCCCCGACCCTTGACGGACGCGGGGAATACTCGCAGAAAGCCAGACAGGCCCTGCGCAACTCCTTCCCGGTGGCAAGCAAGTTCAAAAGTCGGCAGGTCGGCACGGAGCACATCCTGATCTCGCTGCTGCAGATCGAGTGCACGGCCCAGAGGATGATCGAAGCCATTGCAAATGGCGGCGACAACGGCATCCGCGCGGTGTACAGCGACCTGATGCAGGCGCTCGGCCAAAAGGGCGGTGAGGGCGGCGCGGCGGGCCGCAGGCCGAAGTCCGAGCTGGAGAAGATGACGCGCGATATCACGCAGGACGCAAAGGACGGGAAGCTGGACCCGGTGATCGGGCGGGAGACGGAGATGCACCGCGTGACCGAAATCCTGTCGCGGCGCACCAAGAACAACCCGATTCTCATCGGTGAGCCGGGCGTGGGCAAGACGGCAATCGTCGAGGGACTCGCGGAGAAGATCGTCGCCGGTGAGGTGCCGGATACGCTGCTGGACTGCCGGATCCTGTCGCTGGATCTGACGGGAATGGTCGCGGGAACCAAGTACAGAGGTGAGTTTGAAGAGCGGATTAAGCGTGTTATTGACGACGCCATCAATGACCCGAACGTGATCCTGTTTATCGATGAGATTCACACACTCATCGGCGCAGGCGATTCAGAGGGCGGACTGGACGCGGCCAACATTTTAAAGCCGGCTCTCTCGCGGGGCGAGATCCACGTGATCGGCGCCACCACAACGGCCGAGTACCGCAAGTATTTCCAGAAGGATTCCGCGCTCTCCAGAAGATTTCAGTCGGTTCAGGTCGGCGAGCCGACACAGACCGAGAGCGTTCAGATCCTGCAGGGCCTGAAGAGTGCATATGAGGAGCATCACAAGCTGACCATCAGCAATGAGGCGATCGACGCGGCGGTGAAGCTGTCCGCGCGCTACATAAACGGACGCTATCTTCCGGACAAGGCCATCGACGTGATGGATGAGGCCTGCGCCGCGGTGCGCCTGGCTTCTTATAAAAAGCCGGAAGATATCTCGCAGAAGGAAGAACAGCTGCGCACGCTGGAGATTCAGAAGGAAGACGCGGTTGCAAGAGAAGCCTTTGAGGAGGCCGAGGAGATCCACAGGAAGACCCGGGAGCTGCAGGGGCAGATCGAGACGGAAACCGCACAGTGGAAGGACAGCCAGCAGAAGAAAGACCTCGTCGTGAAAGCGGACGATGTCGCCGGCGTCATCTCCGAGTGGACCAATATCCCGGTTAAGACGGTCAGCGAGGATGAGAAGAAGAGACTTCTGCGCCTGGAGGACACGCTGCATGAGCGGGTGATCGGGCAGGACGAGGCGGTAAAGGCCGTCGCCCGGGCTGTCCGCCGCGGGCGCGCCGGTCTGAAGGACCCGAGCCGTCCGATCGGCACGTTCCTGTTCCTGGGACCCACCGGTGTGGGCAAGACCGAGCTCTCCAAGGCGCTCGCCGAGGCTCTGTTCGGGCAGGAAAATGCGATGATCCGCTTTGACATGAGCGAGTACAGCGAGCAGATCGCGGTGACCCGCCTGATCGGTTCGGCACCCGGATACGTAGGCTATGAAGAAGGCGGCCAGCTCACGGAGGCGGTCAACCGCAATCCGTACTCGGTCGTGCTGTTTGATGAGATCGAGAAGGCACACCCGTCCATCTTCAACCTGCTGCTGCAGATCATGGATGACGGACGCCTCACCGACGGACAGGGCCGGATCGTGGACTTCAAGAATACAGTTATCATCATGACGTCCAACGCCGGGGCGATGAACATCGTGGAGCCTAAGACGCTCGGATTTGCCACGAAGGAGACAGAAGAGCAGAAGCACAAGGACATGACGGCAAAGGTGATGGAGGAAGTGCGCCAGTATTTCCGTCCGGAATTCCTGAACCGGATTGACGAGACGATCGTGTTCCATCAGCTGAACAAAGACGAGATCCGCAAGATCGTCGGCCTGATGATAAAGCAGCTCAACAAGCGCACGATGGAGCTCGGAAAGGTTTCTCTGGAGCTTGACGACGCTGCCATCGACTGGATCGTCGCAAAGGGCTATCAGCCAAAATACGGCGCAAGGCCGCTTCGCCGTGAGATTCAGTCGGCGATCGAAGACCCGCTCTCCGATCTTATCCTTGGCGACAAGATTACGCCGGGCAGCCGCATGCTCATCACGGTGAAGGACGGGAAGCTTCATTTCGGCAAAAAACGCGGAAAAATAAGATGAGCCGATTGTAAAAAAAAACCAGAGTCATGTATAATGACGGTAATATCAACAGATACGTGGAGGCTTAAAAATGGCAGTTGTCAGTGAACTTCTCCGTTCGGAAAGTGACGGAAGTCTGAGCTTCGGTAATTTTACGCTGAGCACCAAGACCAAACGAAAGGATTTCGAACACCAGGGCGATGTGTACTACGTGAAGACATTCCGTGAGATCACCCGTCTCGAGAAGAACGGATCCTTCCTGTATGAATCGGTCCCGGGGACCGCGGTCGGACATTTCAAGGAGACCGACGACGGGGTGAGCTTTTCCGTCGAAGGTGCGGAGGACGCCCAGATCACCATCGGACTTTCGGAAGGCGCCGAGTACAGTGTAAAGGTCGGCAGCGAAGACATGGGTACGATGAAGACCAATCTGGGCGGAAAGCTTGTGCTATCCGTGGAATTCTCCGGCAAGCCGGTACAGGTCGTGATCAAAAAAGCATAACGCATTCCTGTAGTAAGACAGAGCCACAGAGGCTGCCTGACACCGGTTTTTAGACACTTAACCGGGGCCGGCGGCCTCTTTGATTCCCAGGGATACGGGCAGCCGACCCCGCTCGTCCCCCCCCCATTTTGCGGCATGGTGCGGGGCATCGGGAACTTTCCCGGACTTGCTTTTCCGATGCGTGGCGGAGGAAGAAGTGCGCCGCTGTCATCGGATGTTTCCCTGACTTGCTATTTTCGATGCTTTTTGGAGCCTCGTATTTTACTGCTGTCATCGGATTTTACCAGCTGACAGTAAATTGATGGCATTATTATAGAGCAAAATCCATACCTGTCAGCAATTAGACCACTAAAAGAGGCTTCCGATGACAGAATCCCGATTCGGGGGTCAAAAAATCATCGGAAATGACAAGAATTGTTTGATTTGTTGAATCAGACATCCCGGGATAGGCCAATAAGCATCGGAAATGGCCAGAATCCGGGCTTTTTGCTGACAGAGCCCCTGGCGGTGCCGGGATTTGTCCCCGGGAATAGAAAAAAGACCGGTTTCCGATGCGTGCCAGGACCCGGGGAAAGCAAGGCAGCATCGGGCCCTCTCACAAACAAGTTTTTTCGATGCGTGACAGGGAAGCCGCAGACTGCCGGCTTCGGCAGAGTTGATCAATAGAAAATCTGGTAAGAAAGGATTCACATGCCTTCTAAGAAAGGAACGCAGTTTTACTGTTCAGAGTGCGGGTATGAGTCGTCCAAGTGGTTTGGCCAGTGTCCTGCCTGCAAGGCCTGGAACACGGCGGTCGAGGCGCCGGAGACAAAGGCGGCGTCGGTGCACGGCGTTGTCAGCAGGCAGAGTGCCTCCAGGCTGACGCACCATCCGGTCAGGATTACGGAAGTAAGACGTGACGAGTCGGAGCGCAAGACAACCGGAATCGGGGAACTGGACCGGGTGCTGGGCGGCGGAATCGTGAAGGGCTCGCTCGTGCTTGTCGGCGGCGACCCCGGAATCGGAAAATCGACGCTCCTGCTGCAGATGTGCCGGAACCTCGCTGAAAACGGAGAGAATGTCCTGTATGTTTCCGGCGAGGAATCGCTGCAGCAGATCCGCATGCGCGCGGAGCGGCTGGGCGCATTTTCCGACCGGCTCTCCCTGTTCTGCGAGACCAATCTTTCGGACATCCGGGAGGCGATTGAGGAGACGAAACCGGCCGTTGTCATCATCGACTCGATTCAGACGATGTACTGTGAGGAAGTCACCTCGGCGCCCGGGAGTATCGCGCAGGTGCGGGAGGCGACCGGAATTCTGATGCAGCTTGCCAAGGGCCTGGATACGTCGGTATTTGTCGTGGGACACGTGACAAAGGAGGGTGTTGTCGCCGGTCCGAGGATGCTTGAGCACATGGTCGATACGGTTCTGTACTTTGAGGGTGACCGCAGCGCGGCTTACCGCATCCTGCGGAGTGTGAAGAACCGTTTTGGTTCCACCAATGAAATCGGCGTATTTGAAATGGAAGAGGACGGACTGCAGGAGGTGGCCAATCCGTCGGAATACATGCTGTCCGGCCGCTCGGAGACTGCAAGCGGCAATGTTGTCGTGTGCCTTGCGGAGGGCACCCGGCCTATGCTGGTGGAAGTGCAGGCGCTTGTGTGTGACTCCAATTTCGGCCTGCCGCGCCGCACGGCGTCCGGGGCCGACTATAACCGCGTCAATCTGCTGATGGCGGTGATGGAGAAGCGCGCCCGCATTCATCTCGGCGGCCAGGATGCCTACGTGAACGTGGCCGGAGGTCTTAAGGCGGCGGAGCCTGGACTGGACCTGGGCATCGTGACAGCCATTGCCAGCAGCTATGCAAACAAAGTTGCAGACCCGGACACCGTTGTGTTCGGTGAAGTCGGTCTGTCGGGAGAAGTCCGCGCCGTGGCTATGCCTCAGCAGCGCGTGAATGAAGCGGCCAAGCTCGGCTTCAAGCGCGTGATCATGCCGGCCGTCTCGGTCAGAAAGGTAAAAGCACCGGAGGGCATCCGCCTGATTGGCGTGAAGAATATCAGCCAGGCTGTCGGAGAAATCTGACGCGTGCGACGTGCCAGCACCGTTTCCGGGAAGAAAAGAGCCGGCTCGTGGAAAACTTTCCGGAATCCCCGGAAAATGTTGAAAAAAGTTGTTGACACGTCCGGGCACGGATGATAGTATATATGAGTCGCCGCG
>CAIFEV010000010.1:0-8465 GCA_903789615.1 uncultured Lachnospiraceae bacterium
CCAGAGTATCTCAAATTTTTCGGCCGCTGCCTAGGCGAATGGTTTGACGTTTACGTTCTCATTCCGAAAACCTTTCGTTACAATCAAAGAAAAATACCACTAGGCAGGGTGAGGATTGTGATGAATAATAACTTTCTTGAACTCTATGACCTGCGATGTAACTATCAGCAAATGCCAACGGCAATCGATGATGTACCTTTTTTTTCATGGAAAGTACGTTCTGAATATCAGGGTGATACACAAACAGGGTATCGATTGATTGTTCAAGATGGAAATGTGATTGTTTGGGATTCCGGAGTGGTAGATTCACCGGATCATTGTGCCGTGCCCTATCAAGGAGTGGCACTGAGTGCTAAGACACAATATCAATGGAAAGTGGCCATCCGAAACTGCAATGGAATTTGGGTGGAGGCGGATTCTGAATTTGAAACAGGAAAATTCGGACAGCCATGGGCAGGACACTGGATTAGTGCTTCGTGGTGTAAATTGGATCGTGATGATCAAGCAGCCATTTATCTTCGGAAAACATTTACCATCGAAACTCCAATTACCTGTGCGAGACTTTATATCTGTGGACTTGGTTTATATGAGACTTGGATTGATGGAAAACGGATTTCTGATGTGGAACTGGAACCGGCATATACGAAGTATGATTCAGAGATGCTGTACCGTGTCTTTGATGTAACGGAGCAGGTGAAAAATGCAGGCTCTCATACATTAGGAGTGATTTTGGGGAATGGATGGTACAATTGTTTTACCAAGGATGCATGGAATGCGCCGCAATCAACATGGAGAGGCATTCCCAGACTTCTATGTGAGTTGACAGTATTTCTTGCGGATGGTGATGTTAGACAAATTGTTTCTGATACCAGTTGGAGAACCAGTAAAGGTCCTATTGTTTTCAATGCGATTCGAAGTGGAGAACACTATGATGCGCGGTTTGAACAACCTCTTTGGTGCTGTCCGGCGTTGAATGACGGGGATTGGCAACCTGCCGTTCAGGTGCGCAGTCCTGGCGGAAACCTCAAAGCAGCACAAGGATATCCTATCCGTGTCGTGGCCCGTTTGATTCCTAAGCAAAGTTGGCAGACATTAGAGGGGCACCGGATATTTGACTTTGGTCAGAATTTTGCCGGGCGAGCAAGACTTACAGTCTGGGGACCGGCAGGCAGCGAATATATACTACGATATGCAGAAGAATTGACGCCGGACAGACAACATGTGGATCAAAGCCATCTTAGAAGTTTTATTCGAGAAGGGGAATTTCAGACAGATCATTATATTGCCGACGGTTTTTACAAAAAACACTGGTCCAGCCGGTTTGTTTATCATGGCTTTCGGTATGTGGAATTAGAGACAGTTGGTACCACGCCGGCTTCTGCTGAAGTGAGCGCTGAGATTCTACATACGGATTATTCTTTATCTGGGCAGTTTACCTGCTCTGATAAGGATTTGAATACGATACAACAGATGGCATTGTGGTCGACTAGATCCAATTCAATGGGAATACCGACCTCTGACCCTCATAGAGAGAAAAATTCATGGACAGGAGATAATGGGTTTGCATCAGAGCAAATGCTTCTGAATTTTGACTCCTTGTTAATGCAGTCTCAATGGTTGGACAGTGTATGTGATTGCCAGCGGATCGACGGCGCAATTCCCTGTGTGTGTCCGTCAACAGGATGGGGATTTAACTGGGGCAACGGCCCGGATTGGTCCTTGGTTTTAACTCAAATGCCGTGGCGATTTTATTGTAAAACTGGGGATCGCCGTTTTATTGAAAAGGCATTTCCTTATATAGAAAAACATTTCCAGTTTATGAGCAGCATGGCCAATGACGAGATTCTGGATTATGGAATTGGAGATTGGTGCGCGCCTTTTGATGGACCTGCCGTTTCTGTAAATATGGAATCATTCAAAGCCCCCCGTTCACTGACAGACACGCTCTGTTTTTATGAGACTGCGGTCCTTCTTGGAAAAATGTGCAATGTGCTTGGACGAGAAAATCCATATGAAGATAAACAGAAAAAAATTAGACAGTCGCTACTGAAGTATTTTGTCAAACCAACATTGGAAATTGAAGGGGATTGTCAGACTTCTGACGCAGGCGTGATTTGGAATCACATACTTGATGGGAAGGATGAAAAGATAGTATTAAATCGTCTTGTAAAAAGAATTGCCGAAACTGGATATCACTTGGATTTTGGTGTGTTGGGACAGCGTTATGTGATGGAAGCATTAGGTGAATCAGGATATATAGAGGAGTTGTTCAAAATGCTGAAGAACCCAACCTATCCAGGTTATCTGTATCTTGCAGGGAATGGCTGCACTACTTTGACAGAATGCTGGAATCTGGAAGGTTCTCATAATCATATGATGTTCAGCCATGTTTCGGCTATTCTTTATAAATACATCGCCGGCTTGAAGGACGATGGAAAGCCTGGAACCAGAATGTTCCTTGTAATCCCAAGCCTGCTGACAGAACGAATGAACTGTTGGGAAGAAACTATCCATGGAAGATTGTCTATTCAATGGGAAAAAGAGGAAGATGTGGCGGAGATTACGATTGAGGTTCCCTTTGGATGTCATGCACGACTTATTCCACCGCAAGTGGTTTGTGATAAAGAGGAAGTATTGGCTTGTGGTATTCACCACAGATGCTGGAAGATATCTCGAAATTCACCAATAACAAGGAGTGAATCGAAATGGGAATGAAGCTCGGTCTTGGATTGTATCGCCATATGCTGAAACCAGAATATTATAAATTTGCAAGGCAATGTGGCTGCACCCACCTGATCATCCATCTTGCTACTTATTATGATAGCGATGAGCGGGTGGTTACAGCAACAGATGCCAAGACTAACTACGGAGTATCTTATGCCAATGATCCGGTCTGGCAACTGGAAAATCTGCTGAAACTGAAACAAGAGGCTGCCTCATATGGACTTGAGATCTATGGAATTGAAAATTTTAGTCCTGCCGATTGGTATGATGTTCTGCTTGATGGCCCCAAGCGTGCTGAACAGATGGAAAACTTGAAATGCATTATTCGCAATGTTGGAAAGGCAGGTATCAAGGCGTTTGGCTATAATTTCAGTCTTGCCGGTGTATGGGGGCATCAGAAGAAATATGCAGCTCGTGGTGGCGCGGTGAGTACTTGTTTTGATGCTTCCCTGCTTGATTTGAATGCGCCTATTCCATGCGGTCAGGTTTGGAACATGACGTATGCGCCTTCAAATGGTGAGTTCATGGCACCAGTTTCCTCAGTAGAATTGTGGGACCGTCTTAAGCGCTTTCTGGAGGAGATGCTTCCTGTAGCAGAAGAAGCGGGTGTGGAACTGGCACTTCATCCAGACGATCCTCCTATGCCTGAGCTGCGTGGAACTCCACGTCTTGTATATCGCCCTGAACTCTATCAGAAATTAATAGATCTGGTTCCAAGTAAAGCTAACAAACTGGAGTTATGCCTTGGCAGCCTGCAGGAAATGCAGTCGGACAAACCTGTTTACGAATATTTGGAGCAGTATTTGACTCAGGGAAAGATAAGTTATGTCCACTTTCGTAATGTTAGAGGGAAAATTCCCTGTTATGATGAGGTTTTTGTGGATGAAGGTGATATTGATATGTTCCGCGTACTAAAGCAGTTGAAGAAAAACGATTTCGATGGGGTATTGATTCCTGATCACACTCCTTTGATTACCTGTAATGCACCATGGCATGCCGGTATGGCGTTTGCCCTGGGCTATATGCGTGCCGCCTTCCAGATGATCGAAAAAGGTTTGCTTTAATAGCAGAAAGGAAGGGGTTATGCGTGAATATTTTAATAAAGCGTTTGATTTATCTGGACGCGTGGCTGTTGTGACCGGCGGCGGAAGTGGTCTCGGTTTTGCAACCGCAAAATGCTTGGAATCCGCAGGGGCTACTGTTGTAATAACTGGCCGGCGTGAGGACGTGTTGAAAAAAGCATGTGAGAAAATCAGCGGCAACATGCACTATTATGTTTATGATGTCACCGATACCGGCCGTGCTAAAGATTTCATAGATAAAGTTGTTACCGATCATGGTGCGTGCGACATTCTGATCAACAATGCTGGCCGTCATTGCAAGAAAACGGTCTCTGAAATTACTGTTGAGGATTTCCGGGAAGTCATGGATGTTCATCTTTATGGGGCATTTGCATTGTCGCAGGCCGCCATTCCTTATATGAAAAAGAGAAAACACGGCAGTATTATCTTTATTTCTTCTATGTCTGCTTTGCTCGGAATGGATCGCGTTTGTGTCTATGGTTCTGCCAAATCTGCCGTACTAGGTCTTACGCGCTGTCTGGCTGGTGATATTTCTGCAGATGGTATTCGGGTGAATGCAATTATTCCTGGCTTTATTGAGACTCCCATGTTTCATCAGGCTGTTGATGCTGACTTGTCTCGTCAGCAAAAGATCATTAACCATACACCGATGAAGGCGTATGGAAGGCCTGAGGATGTCGGCTGGGCAGCGGTATATCTCTGTTCAGATGCGGCAGGTTTTGTAAATGGTACTACTCTAACCGTGGACGGAGGCTGTGCTATCGGATTCTGAGGGAACGATCGCCAGGACTACTTGACGGTATAACAAATAAATGATGGCGCCTGATATCAGTATGACAGTTTAAGCTTGTAACGTGGCAGGACGAGAAAGATGAGAGGTGATCATGGTACTTTGGAAAAATGATGAGGAGTTGTTTTCTCTGATGAAGGAGAAATTGTATACTCCTGTGGTTGGAGATATTTTGGACCAGATGGGCTATAAACATCAGTTTCTTCCTGCCAATATCCGTCCATTAGCGGCACAGGTTCCCGCTACGTCATATATCATGCCTGATGAAGTCGAAGATAAACGATTAAAGCTTGCCGGGTATGCCTGCACTGTTTTGGAGAATGATGTGTTTGAAGAGCCGGCCAAGCCTTTTGGTTATATGACGGAAGCACTTGACGATTTGAAACCTAATGAAATATATATCGCAACGGGAGCGCACAATAGTGCACTATGGGGTGAACTATTAACTGCCTGTGGAAAGGCTCGTGGTGCGGCGGGTGCTGTGTTGGATGGTTACACGCGTGATACTCCAAGGGTGATTGAACAGAATTTTCCGGTTTTCTGTACCGGAACATGGGCACAAGACTCTTCTGTACGTACTTATGTATTTCAGTGGCGTTGCCCTATCGAAATCGGGCAGGTTACCATCCACAATGGTGACATAGTTTTCGGTGATATTGACGGTGTACTGATTATTCCCAAAGTGATTGCGCTGGAAGTGGTGGAAAAAGCGCTTGTCAAAGCCAGCGCGGAGAAAACGATGCGTAAGGCGATAGAGGAAGGCATGATGGTGACGGAAGCTTTTGCAAAGTATGGCGTGCTGTAATGTGAGCTTTTCGAATATGCTTGAAAGGGTCTTTATAATCATCACATTAATACTGTGCCTAGCATCTTTGCCATAAAAACTGACGTGTCAGTTGTTTTTCCCTGCGCTTCGTGTTGTAATACAAAATGAATTGCTTGATGACGGCGCCGGCGCGCGGTTATCAGCATACATATCATTGAGAGAACGGTGCCGGCAGCAGCCGTGAAAGCTGCCGCCGGGTAAAAGGGAAACAGGTGCAAGTCCTGTACGATCCCGTCACTGTAAGAAGGGAGCAGGCAAAGGAGGCCGCAAGCGGCCGCCACTGCCGGAGGCGGAAGCGTCCGGCGGGAAGGTGTCTTTGTCTGCAATGATCTCCAAGCCAGGAAACCTGCCGTTTTCAAAAGTACAGGAATAGGATTCCGGATCACGGGGGCTTGATCGTACAGACGACCGTCAGAGCGTATTTTTTGCGCTCCGGCAGGATAGTTTGTTTCGGGCGCCTTCTGAAAAGTTTTCAGAGGCGCTTTTTTTATCATGAGCTCTTTGTGATTTCCGGTCCGGCAGACACAGGGCAAACAGCAGGAGGGTTCATGAAGAGACGTAAAGGGGTGGCAGCATTGGCCATGACGGCGGTGATGGCGGCGGTGCTTCTTGCGGGGTGTGGGACGAACGGAGGAACGCATACGACGGCATCGGCTTCGGACAAGGAGGCAGCCGGACACGTCGCGGACCTGATCGACGCGATTTATGTGCAGGAGCGCACGGATGAGACGGACGCGCAGTGCAAGGCGGCAAAAGACGCCTGGGACGCGCTGACGGACGCGCAGAAAGCGCTGGTCAGCGGTGAGAACGCGTCGCCGGAATACTTCGGGCTGGACACGGGCGATGCGGCAAAGGACGATCCTCTGAATGCGGACGGTATCGGGGAGAATGAGATCCTGGCCGTGAGTTTCGGAACATCCTACAATGACAGCCGGGTAAGTGATATCGGCGGCATCGAGAAGGCACTGGCCGCGGCGTATCCGGACTGGTCGGTCCGCCGTGCCTTTACCGCGCAGATTATCATCAATCACGTGGAAGCGCGTGACGGCGAGTACATCGACAACATGACGCAGGCGCTCGACCGGGCGGTGAAAAATGGCGTGAGGAATCTCATCGTGCAGCCGACGCATCTGATGCACGGCGCGGAGTACGACGAGATGTGCGATGCGCTGGATGCATATCGGGACAAGTTTGAGAGTGTCGCAGTGGCCGAGCCGCTTCTGGGCGAGATCGGCGAGAGCGAAGCCACAGTCAACTCCGACAAGGAAACTGTGGCGAAGGAGGTCACGGCGCAGGCCGTGAAGGCCGCCGGGTACGCGGGGCTTGAAGATTCCGAAAAGGACGGCACCGCATTTGTCTTCATGGGCCACGGGACGTCGCACACGGCCAATGTGACCTATGACCAGATGCAGAGCCAGATGGAGGCTTTTGGGTACGACAACGTTTTCATCGGCACGGTCGAGGGCAAGCCGGCGGATACGGCCTGCGAGGCGGTCATCGAAAAGGTGAAGAGCGCCGGTTACAAGAAGGTCGTTCTGCGGCCGCTGATGGTGGTTGCGGGCGATCATGCCCACAATGATATGGCAGGCGATGACGAGGATTCGTGGAAGAGTCAGTTCACAGCGTCCGGAGCGTTCACGTCCGTGAACTGTCAGATCGCGGGGCTGGGCGAAATACCGGAGATCCAGGATCTTTACGTCTCTCACACGAAGGATGCCATCGCTTCTCTGGCAGATGGCTCTTCTTCCGGCAAAGCCGCAGCGGCGTCCGGTTCTCTTGCAGACGGCACGTACAGCGCCGCTTTCAACACGGACAGTTCGATGTTTCATGTGAATGAGGCGTATGACGGCCGCGGAACGCTGACGGTGAAGGACGGCTCGATGTCCCTTCACATCACGCTCCCTTCCGAGAGTATTGTAAATCTTTATGCCGGGACGGCAGAAGACGCGCAGAAAGACAGCGCCACGCTGCTTTCCCCGACAGTTGACACGGTTCAGTATGCCGACGGCTCCACAGAAGAAGTGTACGGATATGACGTTCCGGTGCCGGCGCCAGGCGTAGAGTTTGACCTCGCGATTCTGGGCTCGAAGGGCACGTGGTATGATCACAAGGTAAGCGTGACCGATCCGCAGCCGGAGGGCGATTCTTCCGGCGCGGAGTCCGGAACGTCTCAGAGCGGCAGCGCAGGCAGTGCGTCCGGGAGTGAGACGACCGGGACGGCCGAAGTGAGCCTCGAGGGCGGCAGCGGGAAGGCGTCAGTGGAAAGCCCCTGCCAGGTAACGGAGATGGACGGGCAGATCACGCAGGCCGTGATTGTCTGGAACTCCACGAGCTTCGACTACATGATCGTCGACGGTGTCAAGTACCTGAACGAGAACGAAGGCGGCAATTCCACCTTCACGATTCCGGTCAGCGGCTATGACATTCCCATCGATGTGACGGCAGACACAACGGCTATGAGCAGACCGCACGAAATCGAGTACACCCTCACCTTCTCGAAGGGATGAAGGACGAAATTCACGGTGACAGGCAGTTTGCCGGTTCACCGGGATGCGGCGGTGTCATCGGAAACTTCCTGGGATGCGGCGGTGTCATCGGAAACTTCCTGGGATGCGGCGGTGTCATCGGAATGTATCACATAGCTTGCTATTCGATGCGTGGCGGTTTCCGGTGTCGGAGCGGGTATCATCGGAAACTTTCCGGAAATCTGCTCTCCGATGCGTGGCGGCCTGTCTGAAAGGGCGGGGGGCATCGGGAATATCAGGGTGCTGCTGGATTTGATGATTTTTTCAGCCTCAAAAAAGAGGCCAGGCATCGGGACACACAAGATAAAAGAATTTTCGATGACAGAAAAGCCTTCTGAAGGGCAATAGCGTCAGCGGAAATGATCTGAATCAAGTGCTTCGATGACATGTAAGCCATTTTAGGGATAAATCCGCATCGGAAACAAGAAAGAAAAGAATTTCCGTTGACAGACAGTTTGCAGAACGAGCAAAAAAGCATCGGGTGGCATCTTATAACTTGCTTCCCGATGCGCAGCGGC
>CAIFEV010000010.1:8565-93647 GCA_903789615.1 uncultured Lachnospiraceae bacterium
TTCCGGTGCGGAGCGGGTGTCATCGGAATGTGTCACCTAACTTGCTTCCCGATGCGCAGCGGCTTCCGGTGCGGAGCGGGTGTCATCGGAATGTGTCACCTAACTTGCTTCCCGATGCACAGCGGTCTCCGGTGGTGGAGCGGGCGGCATCGGAAACTTTCTGGGAACCTGAATCCCGATGCGTGGAGGTCTCCCGAAAACGGACGGCTCCGGATGAAAATAACGGACGGCTCCGGATGAAAATAACGGACGGCTCCGGATGAAAACAACGGACGGATACAGATGAAAATGAAGAAAAAAAGGCTTGTTTCCTGCATCCTTGCGGCGGCGCTTTTGCTCTCCGGGTGCGGTACGGCAGGCGGAACGGAAAACCCGGCGACAGACCGGCCGCAGACTGCGAGCGCCGGCAATGAGACAGCTGCGAGTGCCGGCAATGAGTCGGATGCGGACGCCGGAAACGAAGCGAATACGAACACGGAAGCACCCGCGCTCTCCTATGCCACGATGTTTTCTGTATCGGACTACGAGGGATGCCGGCTTGTCGATATCCGGGACGAGGGAAAGTTTCTTGTGGTACCGGACGGAACAGAGGTGCCGGAGTCGGTGCCGGAAGGGGCTGTGGTGCTGAAGCAGCCGCTCACACACGTCTACATGGCCTCAAGCCCGGCGATGGACTTAAGCGCCGCGGCGGGCGGACTGGGGCAGATATCATTTTCCTGCCTGAAAGCGGACGACTGGTACGTAAAAGACGCGAAAGAGGCGATGGAAAGCGGAGAGATTTCCTATGCCGGCAAGTACAGCAAGCCGGACTATGAGATGCTGCTTGCGGGCGGCTGCGGTCTGGCCATCGAAAACACGATGATCTACCACTCTCCGCAGGTGATGGAGAAGCTGAAGGAACTCGGCATTCCGGTGCTTGTGGAGCGCTCCAGCTATGAAAGCGATCCGCTCGGGAGACTGGAGTGGGTGAAGCTATTCGGAATTCTCTTCGGACAGGAGGAGACGGCGGATGCATTTTTCAGGGAGGAAGAGGCGCGCGTCCTGCCGCTTCTTTCCGGGCAGAGCACGGGAAAGACGGTCGCGTTCTTCTCGGTCACGTCAAACGGCGCCGTGACTGTGCACAAGCCGGGCGACTACATCGCGAAAATGATAGAATATGGCGGAGGCGTCTACGGTCTTGACAGCCTTGCGATCCCGGAAGAAGATCAGAACGCGCTCTCGACGGTGCACATGCAGATGGAAGATTTCTACCGGGAGGCGAAGGACTGCGACGTCCTGATCTACAACAGTGCGATCGAGGGCCAGATCGGCAGCATCAGCGATCTCATCGCCAAAGACTCCATATTCGCGGACTTTGCGGCGGTGAAGAGCGGACAGGTGTACTGCACCGACGCGGACTTCTTCCAGTGTGTGACGAAGAGCTGTGACTTTATCCTGGACGTCCACGGAATACTCACCACCGGGGACAGCCCGGATACCCTGCTCACGATGGAGAAACTTTCATGACAAATGTGCGGAAACGATGGATCCCGGTTCTTACCGGACTGATTCTGGCGCTTGCGGCACTTGCGTTCTGGAATCTGTACGCCGGCAGCACGAAAATTCCGGTGAGCCGGATCTTTGCGGTTCTGTCCGGACATACAGCAGATGAATCCGAAGCTGCCGTGATTTTGAAAATCCGGCTGCCGAGGATTCTTTGTGCTATGCTGGCGGGCGGCGCGCTGTCCGTCTCCGGGTATCTTCTGCAGACATTTTTCGCAAACCCCATCGCGGGGCCGTACATTCTTGGCATCAGCTCGGGCGCCAAGCTTTTCGTGGCGCTCGTCATGATCGCCTTTGTATCCCGCGGGATAGCCTTGTCCGCGTGCGCGCAGGTCCTGGCGGCCTTCGCGGGAGCGTTGCTTGCCACGGGATTTGTGCTTCTGATCTCCCTGCGCGTACGGGACATGTCCGTTCTGGTGGTATGCGGCATCATGATCGGTTACGCCGCTTCTGCCGTTACGGATCTGCTGGTTACATTTGCCGACGATTCGAATATCGTCAACCTGCACAACTGGTCGCAGGGGTCGTTCTCGGGGCTGAACATGACGGACGCCGCGCTGATGGCGGCTTTCATCGTGCCGGCGTGCGCGGCGGCCCTGCTTCTGTCAAAGCCTGTCGGCGCGTATCTGCTGGGGGAGAATCTGGCTGCGAGCCTGGGCGTGCACGTGCGGTGGCTGCGGGTGGCGCTGATCCTGCTCTCGAGTCTGCTCTCCGCGACGGCAACGGCATTTGCGGGGCCGGTATCCTTTGTAGGCATCGCCGTTCCGCACCTGATGAAGACGGCGACGGCCGAGGCAAGGCCGCTCGTGCTGATCCCGGTGTGCTTCTTTGGCGGGGCAGCGGTGACGCTTGCCTGTGACGGACTCGCGCGTGTGCTGTTTTCGCCGACGGAAGTGGCTGCCAGCAGTGTTTCGGCCGTGATTCTGGCGCCGGTAGTCATAGCGATGATGATCCGCAGGAAAGGAGCGCGCAGTGCCTGAAAAGACGGAAAACCTGCGGCCGGAAGAAAAGAGGACGGAGGGACTGCTGACCGAAGAGCTGTCGGCTGGGTACGGGAAGCGCGTTGTGGCCGGGGGTGTCAGTCTTAACGTCGCACCGGGTGAGGTGATGGCGCTCATCGGGTGCAACGGCGCCGGCAAGTCGACGATTTTAAAAACCATTGCGGGACAGCTCTCCGCTCTTTTCGGGCGGGTATGTTATCTCGGGCAGGACAGAGAGACTCTGACGGCGGGGGAGCGCGCGAAGCGCTGCGCCGTGGTCCTGACCGACCGCATCCGCCCCGAGAACATGACCGGGCGGGACGTGGTGGAGATGGGGCGGTACCCGTATACCGGGTGCTTCGGGCTTCTTTGTGACGCTGACCGGGAAAGGGCAGATGAGGCGATCCGGTTTCTCCTCGCGCAGGACGTGGCGGACCGGCCATTTGCCGAGCTTTCGGACGGGCAGAAGCAGCGCCTTCTGCTGGCGCGGGCGGTGTGCCAGGAACCGCGGATTCTTGTGCTTGACGAGCCGCTCTCGTTTCTGGATCTGCGCTACAAGCTGGAGATCCTGGAGAGAATCCGCGTGCTGGCAGCCGCCCGGCATATGGCCGTGATTCTGTCTGTTCACGAGCTGGATCTGGCGCGGCAGGTAAGCGATGTTCTCGCGTGCGTGGCGGACGGGAAGATCACGCGCGTCGGGACGCCGGAGGAAGTATTTGCAGACGGGTATCTCTTACGGCTCTTTAACCTGCCGGAAGGCGCGCTTGACGGGAGTACGGGACTCATCCGGCTTCCCGGCGTCAAAAGAAAACCGGAAGTTTTCGTCATCTGCGGGGGCGGCAGCGGTCTGCCGGTCTTTTCAAGACTCGTCCGGCTTGGAGTCCCATTTGCCGCCGGAATCCTCCCGGCCCATGACATCGACTACCCGGCGGCCAAAGCACAGGCCGCAGTACTTGTGGAACTTCCGGCTTACGGGGAGGCGGGGGCGGAGGATCTGCGCCAGGCAGAGAAACTGATCGACGCCTGCGGGGAAGTGCTTGTCCCGCTTGAGACGTTTGGCCCGGGAAACCGCTGGCAGAAAGAACTTGCGGACTACGCAGGGAAGTGCGGAAAGGAGGCGCCATGCAGCGTCTGATAACGATAGCAGGCATCGGATCCGGCAATCCACAGGACCTGACGGTGCGGGCAAGACAGGCGATCCTCGCCGCGGACCGGCTGGCCGGAGCCGCCCGGATGCTCAAGCTGGCGGACGCGCTCGGATGCGGCAGCGTGCCCAGGCTGGCGGACTGGCGGGCGGAAAGAATCGTCCGCTTTTTTAAAGAAGACGACACCTGGGAAAAAGGGTGCGTGCTCATGTCCGGAGACACCGGCTTTTACAGCGGCGCCGCGGGTGTACAGACAGCTTTAGAGGCGGCGGGCTTTGCCACCCGGCGTCTTGCCGGAGTGTCCTCTCTGCAGCTTCTGTGCGCCGCGTTCGGTTTTTCCTGGGAGCAGATGCCGGTCGTGTCGCTGCACGGAGCGAAGGGGGACGCGGCCGGCGCGCTGAAAGAACACGGGAGTGTTTTCGTGCTGCCGGGAAGCGGTGAAGATCTGCGAAAACTGCAGAAATCTTTACTTGCGGCTGGGGTTTCGGACGCAAAACTCTATCTTGGTTCGCGGCTCGGATATCCGGACGAAAAAACCATATGCGTTTCGCCCGGGGACCTTCCGGAAGATATCCCGTCTCCCTGCTGCATGATTGTGCAGGCGGGAAAAACAGGCTGTGAGAGTGCGGGCTTCGGAGAGATTCGCGACGAGGCGTTTATCCGCGGGCGCGTGCCGATGACCAAGGCGGAGGTGCGGGACATTGTCTGCGCGAAGCTGCACCTGCACAGCGGAAGCGTCCTCTATGACGTCGGCGCCGGGACGGGCTCGGTCAGCGTGCAGGCAGCGCGCAGCGCGCCGGGTGCAGATGTTTTCGCCATCGAGCAGAATCCGGAAGCCTGTCAGCTCATCCTGGCCAATGCAAGGCGCTTTCAGTGCGGCAATATCCGCCTCGTGCAGGGAGAAGCGCCGGACGTCTTTGAAGGACTTCCGGCGCCGGATACCGTCTTTGTTGGCGGGACGGGCGGAGGTCTTGAGAAAATCCTCGCGGCGCTGCTCATCAAAAATCCGGGAGTGCGGATTGTGATGACATTGGTCACGCTGGAGAATCTGGCCAGAGTGCTTGCGGCAGCCGGGAAACTGGAAACGGAGGAGCCGGAGATCGTGCAGGTGAATGTGGCAAGAGCCAGGGCGGCCGGCGGGCTGCACCTGATGACGGCAAACAACCCGGTGACGATCGTGACGATAACGGGAAAGCGGGGCAAATTGTGACAGACGCAGGGCAGGGCTGGATGAATAGCGGCGGAAAGAAGCTGCGGTGCGGATACACGACGGGAAGCTGTGCGGCGGGTGCTGCCAGGGCGGCGGCAAAGATGCTGTTTGAGAGACAGGTCTGCCCGGAAGTACGCATCAGCACGCCGTCCGGAAAGACGCTTAAGCTTTCTGTTGAGCAGCCGCTTCTGGGAGATGACTTCGCGTCCTGCGCGGTGCGAAAGGACGGCGGAGACGATGCGGACGCGACGGACGGGCTGCTTATCTTTGCGAAGGCCGAAAAAATCTCAGGCGCGGGGCAGGTGGAGATCTGCGGCGGTCCGGGGGTCGGCGTCGTGACAAAGCCCGGCCTTGACAGGCCCGTGGGCGAGCCGGCGATCAACTCGGTGCCAAGAAGCATGATCCGGCGGGAGGTCGGGGACGTTCTTGAGCAGGAGGGAGTGGAAGGAGGCGTGCGGATCACGGTGTGGGTGCCGGGCGGAGAGGCGGCGGCTGAAAAGACGTTCAACGGGAAGCTCGGGATCACCGGCGGCATCTCGATCCTGGGGACGAGCGGGATCGTTGAGCCGATGAGCGAGAAGGCGCTGCTTGACACGATCCGCACGGAGCTGGACCAGCACCGCGCGCTGGGAGAAAAGAACCTCATCCTGGCACCCGGGAATTTCGGACTGAACTTTCTCGCAAAGCACTACGGCATCAGCCCTGAGCGCGCCGTCACCTGTTCGAATTTTCTCGGCGACGCGCTTGACATGGCGGCGGAAGGAGACTTCGGGAGTGTCCTTGTTGTCGGACATATCGGGAAGCTGGTGAAGGTCGGCAGCGGCATATTCAACACGCACTCGCACATCGCGGACGGGCGGATGGAGACACTGGCGGCGTGCGGCGTGGAGGCGGGAGCGGACGAGGCGGCGCTGCGGCGCGTGCTTGCCTGCAACACGACGGAGGATGCGATTGAGTCTTTGATGCGGGACGGGATCTGGAAAGCAGTTCTTTCCCGGCTTCTTGTCCGCATTGACAGGAAGCTCAGCGACCGGGTGCGGGGAAAGCTTATGACGGGCTGCGTTTTGTTTTCTTCCCGGCAGGGCCTTTTGGGGCAGACGGACACGGCCGGAGAGCTTCTGGCGCGGGCGGCAGAAGAAAGCCCGGACGCCTGAAACCGGAAAGGAGTAAGGAGTCGTATGGTATACTTTGTCGGCGCCGGGAGCGGCGCGCCGGACCTGATAACCGTCCGGGGGCAGCGGCTTCTTTCGGAGGCGGATGTGGTCATCTACGCGGGGTCACTGGTGAATCCGGAACTGCTGAAAAGCGTAAAGACAGGATGTGAACTGTATGACAGCGCGAAGATGACGCTGGAGCAGGTGGTGGAAAGAATGAAGCGCTCGGAGGAAAAGCACCTTATGACGGTCCGGCTTCACACCGGCGACCCGTGTCTGTACGGTGCGATCCGGGAACAGATGGACGCACTGCGGCGCCTCAGGGTCCCCTTTGAGGTGTGTCCGGGCGTCAGCTCGTTTCAGGCAGCCGCGGCGGCTCTGCAGTGTGAGTACACGCTGCCGGGTGTCAGCCAGACAGTTATCCTGACCCGCTGCCCGGGCCGCACGCCGGTTCCGGAAAAAGAGTCGCTTGCCTTGCTGGCGTCGCACAGGGCTTCGATGGTGCTGTTTCTGTCCGCCGGAAAAGAAGAGCAGGTCGTGCGGGAGCTGGTACATGGCGGGTATCCGCCGGACACGCCGGCCGCCATCTGCTATCATCTGGGATTTTCGGACGAGTTGGTGATCCGCTGCCGGCTGGACGCGCTGCCCGGGTGCGCTTTACAAAACGGCATAAAAAAGACAGCGCTGCTGCTGGTGGGAGGCTTTCTTGGTGACAAATATGACAGGTCAAAACTGTATGATCCGGGATTTTCTACCGGGTACCGCTTGCCCGATCCGGCTGCTCACGTACACACAGGCGGGGGCTCAGACAGCCGGGAAGCTGATCCGGTATCTTGAAGCGCAGGGGGCGCTCTGCAGCGGGTATCTTTTTGACCGCTACACCTGTGCTCATCTTGCACCGTTTCACGACGGAAAAGCGCTGGTGCGGGATGCATTTGCCGAGAGGGCGCCGCTTGTCTTTATCAGCGCCGCCGGCATTGCCGTCCGTCTCATCGCGCCGTTTGTGAAGGACAAGAGTAAGGACAGTCCGGTCCTTGTGATCGATCCGGACGGGCGTTACGTGATCCCGATCCTCTCCGGACACATCGGCGGCGCGAATGCCCTGGCGGAGCACCTCGCCGGGGCACTAGGTGCTGCGGCTGTCCTTACGACGGCGACCGATACACAGGGGCGCTTTGCCGTGGACACATTTGCGGTGCAGCATGACTGCGCGATTTCCGACTTGAAGGCGGCTAAGGAAATTTCCGTGAGGGAGCTTGCGGGTGAACCGGTGCGCATCTGGGCGGACCCGCAGGTAAGGGGGCTGTTCCCCAGGCTGCAGGGCCGCCTTGCATCAGAACGTGCAGGCGCCGATGTTGTGATTTCCATGAAAACAGCGGAAGCGGAAAGAAGCGGCGCGCTGCACCTCATTCCGAGGCGGCTTGTCGTAGGCGTGGGCTGCCGGAAAGGCGCCGGGAAAGAGGATATCCTCGCGGCAATCAGCGGTACACTGCGTGAAGCCGGGTACGATCCTAAGGCTGTCTGCGCGCTCACCTCGATTGACAGAAAGGCAGACGAGCCGGGACTTCTGGCAGCGGCCAAAGCGTTAACCGTGCCGTTTCTGACCTTTCCCGCCGCGACGCTTTCGCAGGCGTCGGGCAGTGTCAGCCCGTCTTCCTTTGTAAATGAGGTCACGGGCGTAGACAACGTGTGCGAGCGAAGCGCGCTTACGCTTGGGACTAAGCTTCTGATACAAAAGACGGTGAAATGCCATGTGACCGTCGCCGCGGCGCTCACGGACTTTGAATTTCTGCTGTTTGGCGGGACGACGGAAGGAAAGGAACTGACGGAATTCCTGGAGCAGACGCACCGGAAAAGCCTTGTGCTCGTGGCGACCCCCTACGGCGCTGCCGTCCTGCCGGAAGGGATGCGCTGGGTAAGAGTGCTTTCCGGGCGGCTTGACGGGGAGCAGATGGAGAAGCTTTTTGCTCTCACGCGCCCGCGGTGCATTATCGACGCAACGCACCCCTATGCCGAAAAGGTGAGCACTGCGATCCGCGCCGCGGCCGCAAAGACCGGAAGAAAAGTTCTGCGCGTGAAGCGGGAGGAGACGCCGGAAATCGGGGGTGCCGCGTACTTTGGCAGCGCGGCTTCGGCTGCGGAGTTTCTTTCCCGCACGGACGGGAACATCCTGCTCACGACGGGCAGCAAGGACCTGTCCGTGTACACAGGCGTGCGGGAGGCAGGGAAGCGCCTGTACGCAAGAGTCCTGCCGCACTCGGCTCAGGCTGCCAGAGAAGCAGGCATACCGGAGGACCATATCCTGACTGGAGAGGGACCATTTACCATGGAGGAAAATGTCCGCGCGATCCGGGAGTGCGGAGCAAGGTTTCTAGTGACCAAGGATTCGGGCGCGCCGGGAGGCATGAAAGAAAAGGTGCAGGCGGCAGGGAGCTGCGGCTGTGCCCTGCTCGTCATAAGGCGCCCGCGGGAGGAGGCATGTGACGCGGTAAGCGTGCCGCGCTGTAAGGAGGTGCTTCGTGATCTGTGACACACCGAGAATCCTTGTCGCGGGGACGGGGAGTGGCTGCGGAAAGACGACGGTGAGCATGGCGCTTCTGGCGGCGCTGAAAAAGCGCATGAATCTGCGGGCGTTCAAGTGCGGGCCGGACTACATCGACCCGATGTTTCATGAGCGCGTGCTTGGCGTCCCCTGCAGCAGTCTGGATTCCTATCTGCTTTCCGCGGACACGGTGCGGTATCTGTTCTCCGAAAACAGCCGGGGTGCGGATCTTGCCCTGATCGAGGGCGTGATGGGATACTTCGACGGCCTTGAAAACGGCGAAACGGGCAGTACGCACGAGATTGCGAAGATCCTGAAGACGCCTGTCATTCTGGTGCTTGACTGCCGGGGAAAGAGCCGGTCAGCCGCGGCGGAACTCCTGGGGTTCAGAACGTTTGCGGACGACGGGCTGATAGATGGCGTCATTTTCAACGAGGCCTCACCCGGAGTGGCGGACACGCTTGCACAGTTTGCCCGTCAGATGGGGATAACGCCGCTCGGGTATATGCCCCGCATGAAAGAGACGCTGGCGAGCCGGCATCTGGGCCTGGTCACGCCGGACGAGGCGGCGGGGCTGCAGGCGCAGATAGAAAGCTTAAGGCAGGCGGCCGAAGCGACGATTGACCTCGGAAAAGTTGTGCAGCTGGCAAGGGAGGCTGCGCCGCTTGACGCGCCGGAAGTGACGCTGATGGCGGGAGCGGGAAATTTCACGGCGGGTGCGGAAGAGATACATGACCGGACGGGCACTTCCGACGGGGAGGTGCGGATCGGTGTGGCAAGAGACGCGGCGTTCTGCTTTCTTTACGGGGACAACCTGAGACTGCTGGAGCGGTTCGGCGCCGAACTGGTGTACTTTTCCCCTCTGAACGAAAAAAAACTTCCGGACAGGATTTCCGGGCTGTACCTTTGCGGCGGGTATCCGGAGCTTTACGCGCGGGAACTGTCCGAAAACAGGACGATGTCAGCGGATGTACGGCGCGCCGCACTGCGCGGCATGCCGGTGTTTGCGGAGTGCGGAGGTTTCCTGTATCTGCATGAGAAGCTTTCGGATCCGGAGGGGCAGATGTACGGGATGGCGGATGTGATTGCTGCAAAGGCGCGCTTCACGGGAAAACTGCAGCATTTCGGGTACGTCACCATGCGGGCCGGGAAAGACACGCTGCTGCTTGAGAAGGGAGAATGCGTGCGCGCCCATGAGTTCCACCGGACCGTTTCAGACGCTGTACAGGACGCCTTTACCGTATGCAAAGGCACCCGTCAGTGGGGCGGATACGTGGCGGAGGGGAACCTGCTCGCGGGTTACCCGCACGTGCACTTCTGGTCGGACCCGCACATGGCGGCACGATTTGTTGGCAAATGCAGAGAGTGGGCGGCTTCGCGGTGAGGAGTCCGGCAGGAAAGGATACGGGATGAATGAAATAGAACTGGTTCCGCCGGAGAAAATCGAAGAGAAGAGCTTTTCCATCATCCGGGAAAACCTGACGCGAACCGGCCTTACAGACGGTCAGATGCAGGTGCTGCTCCGGGTGATTCACACGACGGCGGATTTTGACTATGAAAAGAATCTGGTGTTCTCTGAGGGCGCGGTTGAGACGGCAAGGAAGCTGCTTCTTCAGGGCACGGACATTGTGACGGACACGGCCATGGCGGCTGCCGGGATTCACAAGCGCAGTCTCACGCGGCTGGGCGGGAAGGTCCTGAACTTCATGCAGGAAGCGGATGTCGCGCGGGAGGCAAAGGATCGGGGCCTCACGCGGTCCTGGGTGAGCATGGAAAGAGCTGCGGCGCTTTCGCGGCCTCTGATCTTCGCCGTCGGGAATGCGCCGACGGCGCTGCTCTCCCTGGCGGATCTGATGGACAGGGGATACCATCCGGCGCTCATCATCGCGGTCCCGGTAGGATTTGTCAACGCACAGCAGTCGAAAGAGCTGATTCTGCAAAGAAAAGCCCCGTGTATCGTGGCGCGGGGGAAAAAGGGCGGAAGCAATGTGGCGGCGGCGATTGTGAACGCCCTGCTGTATCAGGTGACGGAGCGGTAGGAGGTGCCATTTGAAGAAGCTGTATGTGACGGGGATCGGTCCCGGCGGCATGGAAGACTGTACGATCCGGGCGGACCGGGCACTCTCAGAGTCCGAGGTGATTATCGGCTACACGGCGTACCTGGATCTGGTGCGGGGGCGCTTTCCGGACAAGGACTACCACAGCACCCCGATGGGCGGCGAGCTTGCGCGCGTGCGCATGGCATTCGGGTCAGCCGCGGCCGGACATACCACGTGCCTCATCTGCTCGGGCGACGCGGGTGTGTACGGTATGGCGGGGCCGGCGCTGTTCATGGCAGGCAGCTACCCGGACGTGAGCGTGGAGGTGATTCCGGGCGTCACGGCGGCGACGGGAGCCGCGGCCATACTTGGCGCGCCGCTTATGAACGACTTCTGCGTCATCTCGCTCTCCGACGACCTGACACCGCAGGCGGTGATTGAGAAGCGGCTGCGGGCGGCGGCTGCGGGTGACTTTGCCTGTGCGCTCTACAACCCGAGGAGCCGCAGACGTCCCCGGGCGCTGGCTGTTGCGGTGAAAACCCTGATGGACGCGGGCCTTCCTGCGGACACTCCCTGCGGGCTTGCCGGACGGATCGGGCGGGAAGGCGCCTGGAGCCGGATAACGGCTCTTCAGGAGCTTGCAGACGATACGCAGGTCGACATGTTCACGACGGTTGTGATCGGGAACAGCCGGACGCGCGTGGCAGACGGGCGGCTCGTCACGGCCCGCGGATATGAAGGGGAGGAAGGCCGTGGCTGAGGTTCTGATGATCCAGGGCACGATGTCGGGTGCCGGAAAAAGTCTGATTACGGCTGGGCTTGCCCGCATTTTCTCGCGTCGGGGCATGCGCGTCGCGCCGTTTAAGTCCCAGAACATGTCGCTCAATTCCTTCATCACCGCCGAGGGACTCGAGATGGGAAGGGCGCAGGTCATGCAGGCGGAGGCAGCGGGGCTGGAGCCCCGCGCGGCGATGAACCCTGTTCTGCTCAAGCCGTCCGGCGACACGACGTCGCAGGTTATCGTGAACGGCAGGGTGCGCGCCAGCATGAACGCGAAGGAATATTACCGTTTCAGAAAAACACTGATTCCGGACGTCATACGGGCGTTCCGGACACTGGAAACGGAAGCGGATCTGATCCTGATCGAGGGGGCCGGGTCGCCTGCCGAGATCAACCTGCGGCAGGATGACATCGTCAACATGGGCCTCGCGAAGATGGTGGGGGCAGGTGTCCTGCTCGTTGGCGACATCGACCGCGGCGGCGTCTTTGCCCAGCTGTACGGCACGAAAGCGCTGCTTATGCCGGACGAGCAGGTAATGCTTGGCGGCATGATCATAAACAAGTTCCGGGGCGATGAGAGTATCCTCACTCCCGGCATCCGGGAGCTGGAGGAGCGCACCGGCTGTCCGGTTCTTGGCGTCGTCCCGTACATGCACCTGTCGCTTGACGATGAGGACTCCCTGTCGGAACGGCTTACGGCCGGGCAAAACGGCAGGAGCGGCAAGCCGGGCTTTAGAGACGCGGATGTCCCGGATACGGAAATTGCGTGCACGGATATCGCGGTCATCCGTTTCCCGCGTCTCTCGAATTTCACAGATTTTGGCGTGTTCGACGAGTTTCCGGACGTAAGCGTGCGGTACGTGAGGGCGGTCCGGGAGCTGGGCCGCCCGGATCTCATCGTCCTGCCGGGCAGCAAGAACACGCCGGGGGACCTGACGTGGCTGCGGCAGGAGGGACTGGCAGATGCCGTCTGTCTTCTGGCGGGGGAAGGCGTCCCGGTGCTTGGAATCTGCGGCGGTTTTCAGATGCTGGGAGAGTCGGTCGCGGACCCGGAGCGTGTGGAGGCGCTTCACGGGACACCGGACACAGTCCGCGGGCTCGGCCTGCTGCCGTGCCGCACGGTTTTAAAAGGCGTAAAGACGACAAGACAGTCGCGCGGCGTGATTCCAAAGCTGGCGGGAACATTTGCCGCGCTCTCGGGGAAGCCCTTCGAGGGGTATGAGATTCACATGGGCGTGACGGCAGGGCCGGGCGGCGCGCCGGTCACGTTCCTCTCCTCGGGAAGCGTGCTTGGCACCTATGTGCACGGACTTTTTGACAAAAAAGAGCCCGCCGCATCGCTTGTCAGCCTGCTGCGCGCTGCGGCGGGGAAACCGTCTGCACGAAGCGCTTCGCCGGGGCAGCTGCAGGATCTACAGAAGTTTCGGCAGTCACAGTATGATCTGCTCGCCGACACGCTGGAGCAGTGCCTTGATATAAAAGCCATTGAGGCGCTTTTTAAGAAAGCGTCGGTCTGAAGAGGGACTTCATGGAAAATACAGGCAATTCAAGCACATTTTTTGAAAACAGGGCATGCCGGTACTATCCGTGCCATACGGGGCTTTCGGAAATCAACTGTCTGTTCTGTTACTGTCCGCTCTACAGCTTAAACAGCTGTCCCGGGGTGTTTTCGTATGTGAAGACGCGAAGCGGAGCGCGGGTGAAGAGCTGTATGAACTGTGACTTCCCGCACCGGCGGGAAAACTATGGCGCCGTGATCCGCTGCCTGATGAGCCGGGGCGAAGGTGCAGCCGCCGGACTTCCGGATTTGCGGGACACGCCGGAGGAGGAGGCGCTTCGCTTTAAGATCCGTGCGCGCTGGGACGGACTCGCCAAGCCGATCGACTCGCTCGGGAAGCTGGAAAAGCTGATCACGCAGATCGGCGTGATTCAGGGGACGGAGGACGTCAGGCTGAAATCCCGCGCACTGGTCATCTTCGCGGGTGACCACGGCGTCGTGCGCGAGGGGGTGACACAGACCGATTCGTCTGTCACGAAGACGGTCGCAGAGAATCTTGCAGCGGGGAAAGGCGTGACGAGCATCCTCGCGCATAAGGCCGGCGCGGATCTTTACGTCATCGACGCCGGGATGGACACGCCCAACAGTCCTCAGGAAAAACTTGTGACGGGTGAGATCGTGGACCGCAAGATCCGGCGTGGGACCGGAGATATCGCTAAAGAAGACGCGATGAGCCGGGAAGAGTGCCTCGACGCGCTTGCGGCCGGAGAGAAGCTCGCGCAGGAACTCAAAGACCGCGGGTACGACATTCTTGCCACTGGCGAGATGGGCATCGGCAACACGACGCCAAGCGCCATTCTGATCGGCCATTTTCTGCAAAAGAAAGCCGGGGCCGTGACGGGCCGGGGGGCGGGGCTTTCGGACGCAGGTCTGAAAAAAAAGACGCAGGTCATCCGCCGCGCCCTTGAGCGTACATGCAGCCTGACAGATCCCGTCAGCGTGCTCGCGGCGGCTGGCGGCCTTGAGATTGCCATGATGGCAGGGCTGTACCTCGGCGCTCTCAGGTGCCGTCTTCCGGTACTGATGGACGGGCTCATCTCCCAGGCGGCGGCCCTGACAGCCGTGATGATGAATCCGGATGTGCGCAGAATTCTGATCCCGACGCACCGGTCGGGCGAAAGCTGCGGAGACTGTGTTCTTGAGGCGCTGGTCCTTGACCCGGTGATTCATGCTGATATGGCACTCGGCGAGGGCAGCGGCGCGATGATGCTCCTGCCGATGCTTGACATGGCGCTTGCCGTCTACGATCAGATGGGCAGTTTCGCGGACAGCGGCATAACGCCGTATGAGCGCTTTGAGGAGGCGCCATGAATCTGTATCTTGTGAGCGGCGGCGCCGGCAGCGGAAAGAGTGCCTGGGCCGAAGAACGGACGGTGCGGCGATCAGGCGTTTCCGGCGGCCGCCTCGTCTATCTGGCAACCATGCACCGGTCTTCTGACCCTGAGACAATGGAAAGAATCGCCCGCCACCGCCGGCTGCGCGCCGGGAAAGGATTTCTTACGATAGAGAAGGAAAGTCACCTCTCAGAGCTCCTTCCTCTCATCCGCCCTGGCGATCAGATTCTGCTGGAGGACCTCGGCAACCTCCTGGCAAATGAGCTGTTCACCCCGTCTCCGCGGAATGAAGGGGAGATTTTCGCGGACCTGGAGTCCCTGGCAAAGGCTGCGGGAGAGGCGGGCAGCCTCACCGTCGTGACGGATGAAGTCGGATGCGACGGCGCGGCGTACGCGCCTGAGACGGTCGGGTACATCAGGCGGCTCGGACGCCTGAACGCAGCACTTGCCGGAGCGTCCCGGGCAGTCTTGCGGCTCGTGGCGGGGATTCCGGTGGTGATTAAGGATGAGGAAGAGAAAGAAGAGAAGGGAGGCACAGAATGCGTGCGCTGATCATCGCATTTTCCATGTATTCGAAGGTTCCGATGCCGCATGTCCCGTGGAATGACCGGGACATGAAGTACGCCATGTGCTTCTTCCCGGCGGTGGGCGCGGGGCTTGGCGCCTGCTTCTGGCTGCTTTTTCTGCTTCTTTCAGGGCTGAAATTTCCGGACTTTGCGCGCGCGGCGCTCCTCACGGCGCTGCCTGTCCTCTACACCGGCGGCATTCATCTGGACGGGTTTCTCGACACGCAGGACGCCATTCATTCTTACGGAGACCGGGAGAGACGGCTGCAGATCCTGAAGGACCCGCATGTCGGCGCCTTCGCCGTCATTTACGGCATCGTTTACGTGCTCGTTTCCGCCGCCCTTTTTTCCATGGCGGACGAAAAGACGGCCGGTCCCATCGCGTGTACCTTCGTGTATTCGCGCATCTTGAGCGCCATCGCGGTGGTGCGCTTTCCGAAGGCGAAGAAGGACGGGACGCTGAGGACATTTTCAGACCGGGCCGGCGGCCACGTACTTTGCGTGCTTGCCGGGGAACTCGCCGTCTTCGCGGCAGCCTCGCTTTTCCTGTTTGAAGCAGCCGGGGCAGTGCTGCTTGTCACCGGGCTTCTCGTCTTTGCCTGGTATCACCATCTGGCTGTGAAGACGTTCGGCGGAACGACGGGCGACCTGGCCGGATACTTTGTCTGCGAGGCACAGCTGTGGATGCTGGCGGCGCTGGTGATGGCGCAGAGGGTTTTTGGATGAAGGGGGCTGGCACATGATCCTGATAACAGGCGGACTTGGTTCCGGAAGACATACTTACGCGCGGCGCGCGTTTTTCGGGAAAGAGATCCTGGAGTTCGGACCGGTGCAGGCGCAGGGAATCCTGCGCGCGGGCGGTGATATCATCCGGGAAGCTGTGCAGCTTGCAGCGGCGCACCCGGAGGCGGTTATGATCACACAGGAAGTGGGCTGCGGCATAGTGCCTGCCGAGGCATCGGACAGGGCATGGCGCGAGGCGCTCGGACATGCCGCATGCAGACTGGCAGAGAAAAGCGACACGGTGATCCTCATGAACTGCGGCATCGCGCAGGTTATCAAGGGAAGGAGGCGGGAGTGAATATCATCCTTCTGCGCCACGGCGCGACCAGAGGAAACGAAGAACACCGCTATGTCGGGACGACCGATGAGGCTCTCTTGCCGGAAAGCACTGCAAAACTCGCATCTGCGGCCGGTGATTTCAGGAACCGGGTTCTGCGTGGCCGCCGCGTCCTGTTTCTTGTCAGTCCGATGAAGCGCTGCATACAGACGGCAGAACTTCTGACAGGCGGATTTCCGGAAAACAGCATTTCTCTTGCAGTTCGCGTGGTCCCGGATTTCCGTGAAACCGATTTCGGCGCGTTTGAATACAAGACATTTGCCGGGCTTGACGGCAATCAGGACTATCAGCGATTCATCGATTCCGGGGGCCGGGCACCTTTCCCTGACGGTGAGAGCCGCGGGGAGATGCAGGCGCGCGTGACGCGCGCCTTCCGGGAACAGCTGAACGGTCTTCCCGCCGCAGGCGCGCCGGACACGATTGTCATTATCTGCCACGGCGGGACGATCATGGCTCTGATGGACCGCTTCGCCGTCCCGCACAAGACCTTTTATACCTGGCAGTGTGCGAATCTGGCGGGCTTTTCCGCAAGACTCACGCGCCTGCCCAGACCGCAGATTGTGGAGGCTGAACCGTTTTGTCTCAGATGGTAGATGTCAGAGCTGTCGTACTGATTCTTGCCTTCGCGCTGGATGCGCTCGTCGGCGACCCGCCGTTTCTCTGGCATCCGGTGCAGGGTATTGGATTTCTTATCAGCCGGTTTGAAAAGGTCCTGTGGCATCAGTTCTCTCTGCGGGACGGAAGAGAAGATGACCGGGAAAAGAAGCGGGCTGCGGGAGTAATCCTTTGTGTCCTGGTGCCGCTTGTCACGCTGGCGCTTGTCGGCGGAATTCTGTATGCGTCGGAGAAAATTTCACCTGTCGTGGGCTTTATTGTTCAGGTGATTTTCTGCTGCCAGTGTCTTGCGGCGAGATCGCTCACCGATGCGGCGCGCGCGGTGTATACACCGCTCACCCGCGGCGATCTGCCGGGCGCGCGCCGGGCTGTCTCGATGGTGGTGGGGCGCGACACGGATGCCCTTGACGCGTCCGGTGTGACACGGGCTGCCGTTGAGACGGTGGCGGAAAATGCTTCCGACGGCGTCATCGCCCCGCTTTTCTGGATGGCACTTCTCGGGCCCTTAGGCGGTTTTTTTTACAAGTCCGTCAACACCATGGACTCGATGATCGGCTACAAAAATGACCGGTACCGCTACTTTGGCACGGCGGCCGCAAAACTGGACGATTTCGTAAACTTCATTCCGTCCCGGATCGCCGGACTTCTGATGGTGGCTGCCGCATTTCTGCTTTGGCTTGACGGGAAGAATGCCTGGAAGATTTTCAGGCGCGACCGGAATAAGACGCCAAGCCCGAATGCCGGACAGACCGAAGCGGCTGCTGCCGGCGCTCTGGAAGTGCGCCTTAGCGGTGATGCGAGGTATTTCGGCAGGATGGTCCACAAAGAACCCTTAGGCGACCCGATCCGCCAGATCCGCCCGGAAGATATCCTGACCGCAAACCGCCTCATGTACACGGCGGCCATTCTCGCCCTGATCCTGGCGGCAGGCATCCTGATCGCGGTGTGATGCTGCGCGGCGATGGGTGGCAGCATTTTCGGAAAAAGGAGAGTGTCAGCGGGATTTCTTTGGAGATGTTCATTCCGATGCGCGATGTGTCCCCGGAAAGAAACTCTGTCATCGGGAATATCTGGCAGCCTTGAAATTTGATGATTTTTTCACCTTCACGAAACAGGCCTATCATCGGAGCATTTCAGGCTGAAGAATTCCCGATGATAGAAAACCCTTCTGGAAGGGAAATGAATCAGCGGAAATGTCTGTAACTTGCTATTTTGATGACGGAAAGACCTTTTTGGGGTCAAAATCGCATCGGAAGCAGGCACAGAAAGAAATTTCCGCTGACAGGCATCCAGAGGGAAGGGCAGGAAAGCATCGGGATTACTCATATAACTTGCTTCCCGATGCGCGGAGGAATCCGGATAGGGGCGGCTGTCATCGGGGATGTATCACGAGTCAGTTTCCCGATGCGCGGCGGCTTTGGAGGAAAGCCGGCGGCAGCCCGGATTGGATCCCGCATCCGCTTCAAAAGAAAAAGGAGCAGATCAATGTCTGATTTTCAGGTCCACGGCGGGGATGTGTACCGCCGGAGAGGTATTCTTGATTTTTCAGCCAATATCAATCCGCTCGGCATGCCGGAAAGCGTGCGGGAGGCGGCCATTCAGGGAGTGTGCGGATCGGAGTACTATCCGGACCCGGAGGCAGAGGAGCTGAAAGCGGCCTGTGCGCAGGCGCTTGGCGTGTCAGAAGATATGCTTGTCATGGGCAACGGGGCCGCCGAACTCATCCGGGCAATTCCGGAAGTGCTTTGTGCGAAAAGACGCAAAAGAAGCGGCGGCAGTCCGGTGACAACAGTCGGCGGCCTTGTACTGCCTTGCTTTGGCGAGTACGCGGCGGGGATGCGTCTTTCCGGAATGGATATCCGGGAGATCGCCTTTGAAGACGCGAAGGATGGAAAAATTCCGGAGGGCACAGATCTCGTATTCCTGGGGAATCCGTCCAATCCCGACGGAAGATGGTTTACGCGCCGGGAACTCACGAAACTGGCTGCGGAAAATCCGCAGACGAGACTGGTCATTGATGAGAGTTTTCTGCCATTTGCCAGGGAGGCGGGAGAGGTGACGTGCGTGCCGTGTCTGAGAGAGTGGCGGAATCTGGCGGTTATCCGGTCGTTCACGAAGATTTACGCGATGCCGGGGCTGAGACTGGGAATCCTGCTGACGGCGGACGAGGTGTTCGGGCGGCAGGTGAGGGAATGGCTGCAGCCGTGGACGGTGTCGCTGCCGGCGCAGAAAGCCGGGACGGCGGCGCTCTTAGAAAACGGATTTGTCAGACGGACGGTGGCGTTTCTGGAAGAAGAGCGGCCGCGGATGGCGCGGGAGATAGGAGACCTTCCCTTTGTGGACCGCGTGTTTCCGTCGCCGGCCAATTTCCTTCTTTTTCACGTGAGAGAGAGCAGGCCGCACCGGCTGTACCGGGTGCTTCTTGAAAAAAACATTCAGGTGCGGGACTGCAGCAGCTTTGCCGGAATGAGCCGGCTGGATCTGCATGCCGGGGAGACGGGCTGGTACAGGACGGCCATCCGGACCCGGGAGGAAAATGAGAAGCTCCTTGAAACGATGCGGGAAGCGGCGGATATACTGGATATACTCAGGTGAGTGCGCACAGCTGCCGCAGGAGCACGGGTGACACCTCGCGCAGCGGCCGCCAAAACCGTTTCAAACCACAATGTCGGGCTTTCTCTCGCCTTTCTTCTGTGGTAGAATCGAACGCGTAATCCGCCGGTAGCGGAAATCAAATCGGATCGAGTGCGGTCCGGAAGGAGTAAGTGCAATGGAAAAAGAGGAATTTGCAGCCGTTTATCGTCACTCCATGGCCCATATCCTGGCCAAGGCAGTCATCGAGATTTTCGGCAGGGAGAACGTTCAGTATGCGATCGGCCCGCAGATTGCGGACGGATGCTACTATGATTTCGTTCTTCCGCGCGCGGTGACACAGGATGATTTCGACACCATCGAGAAGAAGATGCGCGAGATCATCAGGAGACGCGAGGACTGGACGCGCAAAGAAGTGAGCCGCGGCGAGGCGCTGAAGATCTTTGCGGGGCAGAAGTTCAAGACCGAGTTGATCGAGGATCTGCCGGAAGACGAGGTTATCACGGTTTATTATACAGGCGATGATTACGTGGATCTGTGCCGCGGACCGCACGTTGACAACTCCCAGGAACTCATGAACGTGGCTTTCAAGGTGAAGTCCGTGTCCGGAGCGTACTGGAGAGGCGACGAGAAGCGCGACAGCCTGCAGAGAATCTATCTGTATGTGTTCCAGAACAAGGAAGATCTGAAGGCTCACCTGGCGCTGGTGCGCGAGGCGCAGGAACGCGACCACAAGAAGATCGGTCCGCAGCTTGACTTGTTCATGTTCAACGAGACGGCCCCGGGCATGCCGTACTGGCTGCCGCGCGGCTGGAAGTCCTACCGGGCTCTGGTAAAGTACTGGAGAGAAGTGCATGACCGTCACGGCTATCAGGAAATCTCCGCTCCGGTCATCAACAACAAGAAGCTCTGGCTGATCTCCGGTCACTGGGCACATTATCAGAACAACATGTTCATCGTCCCGGGCACTACGATGGATCTGAGCGCGGACGATGTCATGGCGGCCAAGCCGATGAACTGCCCGAACGCGATGATGACCTACAAGAGAACGGTTCACTCCTACAAGGAACTGCCGATCCGCTACAACGAGCTGGACGTCATTCACAGAAAAGAGAAGTCCGGCGAGCTGAACGGCCTGTTCCGTGTTCAGGAATTCCGTCAGGACGACGACCATACATTTGTCACAGAGGATCAGATTGAGTCCGAGATCGATGACGTTATGGACATCGCCGATCAGATCTACAAGACGTTCGGTATCACCTACCGCGCCGAGCTTTCCACCCGCCCTGACGATTACATGGGCGACATCAATGTGTGGAACAAGGCTGAGGCGGCGCTTCGCCGGATTCTGGACAACAAGTACGGCGCCGGCAACTATGAGGTTAACGAGGGCGACGGTGCGTTCTACGGCCCGAAGATCGACCTGCAGATGAAGGATGCGCTCGGCCGCGAGTGGCAGACCGGCACAATTCAGCTGGATTTCCAGCTGCCGCATAACTTCGGCCTGACCTACACGGCGCCGGACGGCAGCCTGAAGCAACCGGTTGTCATTCACCGCGCGATCTTCGGCTCCATCGAGCGTTTCATGGGCATCCTCATCGAGAACTTCAAGGGCGCTTTCCCGTTCTGGATGTCTCCGTATCAGGTCGGCATCGTTCCGATCCGCACCGAGCACAACGAATACGCGCGCAAGGTTGAGCTGATGCTCGCCGACAAGGGTATCCGCGTCGAGTCCGACTACGCCGACAAGAACATGAACGAGAAGATCAAGGCGTTCCGCACCTACAAGGATCCGTACGTTCTGGTCATCGGCGACAAGGAAGTGGCAGACGGCACCGTTTCCGTCACCGTCCGCGGCCAGAAGCAGCAGCTCCACGGCGTGCCGCTTGAAGCCTTCGTGGCAGCCTGCGACAGGCAGAACAAAGAGCGCACACTGGAGCTTGTAAACCAGTTCTGACGCGGGATGAGCGGCAGCCTGCAGTGAGCTCGCCCGGTTCTGTCCGGAATATACAGTATGAAAAAATGGCATCTGCTCCTGAAAGGAAGGGGCGGATGCCTCTTTTTATGGGCTCAGAGAAAGATCCGGGCCGAAAAACCATCTGACATCCGGTTCCGGGAATGGCAATGCAGGCGCCGCACGCGAAAGTCGGCATGGTGAATCTGGAACCGGCGGTACTGATTCCTTGGAAACATTTCGAACAATGGCGTATGATTAAAGAAAAGATTCAGAAAATGTGAGGAACAGATATGGACAGGACAACAGGCAGAATGGATGCGGACACACGGCATATCAGCTCGGTTCTGATAAAACCGGCGTCTTCGCAGTGCAATCTTGCCTGCACATACTGCTTCTATCATGACGAGGCAGAAAACCGCGGGACGCCGACATTTGGCATCATGTCGGAGGAGACGGCGGAGCGCATTGTGCGCAGGATTCTGGGCCAGGGCCCGGGCACGTACACGTTCGCCTTTCAGGGAGGAGAGCCGCTGCTTGCCGGAATCCCCTTTTTCAGGAATTTTTTCCGGCTTGCGGAAATGTATGCCAGCAATGCTTCCCGGCTTCAGTTTCTGGTTCAGACCAACGGGACGCTGCTTACGGCAGAGTGGTGCCGGCTTTTTGCAAAACATCATGTCCTTGTCGGCGTGTCGCTTGACGGACCGCAGGCCGTGCACGATGCATACAGAAAAACGGCGGATGGGAAGCCTTCCGGCAGCCGGGTGGAATCCGGGATACGTTTTCTGGAGCAGGCGGGATGTGAGTTTAACATTCTCACCGTCGTCACGGCGCAGACAGTTTCTGATGTCCGCGAAATCTATCGTTACTTTATGGCAAATGGCTGGAAGTACCAGCAATATATTCCGTGCCTGGACCCGATCGGCAGCGGAGAAAAGCACGGCATCTGGCTGAAGGATGAGCAGTACGGAGAATTTCTTATTAGCCTGTTTGACCTCTGGTATAAAGACTGGAAGAAGAACCGGGCACCGTATATCCGCGAGTTTGAAAACTGGATTGGAATTCTGATGGGAAGGCGTCCGGAGTCCTGCGCGATGAACGGAATCTGCAGCATGCAGTGTGTCATAGAGGCGGACGGAAGTGTATACCCGTGTGACTTCTACTGTCTGGACGAGTGGAAACTGGGAAATATCTGCTCCGGCCCGCTTAAGAAACTGACAGACACAGAAAAATTGGAACGGTTTATCAGAGAATCCGTCAGATGGCGCAGCAGGCGGTGTGAGGCCTGCCCGTACCGGATACTCTGCCGGACAGGCTGCCGCAGAGACCGCATTCCGGACGGAGAAGGCGGATATATCAGCCGGTACTGCCGGTCGTATCAGACGTTTTTTGCAGCTTGCGGGGACAGAATGAAGGAAGTCGCAGACTATTTGCTGCAAACCGGGAGAGATTCGATTGTATGAAAGGCCTGAGACGCTTTCCCGCTCTGAACAGCTTGCGTCTGTCAGCTTTGAATTTTGCGCTTTTCAGCTCTGTATTTTGTTCCTGTCAGCGGAAATGATTTTGCGTGGGCAAATCGATGATTTTTTGCCCGCTTTTGGCAGTTTCCGTCATCGGACAAGCAAGTTACAGGATGTTTCCGCTGTCGATCCCCCTCAAATCAGCCTTTAAAATCATCAAAAACACGGCTCCTGGCTGCTTCCGATGAAAGCCGCTTCGCGGAAAACGAAAAAACGCATCGGGATTGACGGCAGAAAATCAATCCCGATGCGTCAAATAAGCCTGGACACAAGTCCGGACAACTGTCGTTCATCAAAAACAAATATATACGCAAATTCCGATGCGCCAGCCGCCTTCTTGTGCCAGCCACTTTCTTGTGCCAGATGGGCCGCTTTTGTCAGTCCGCAAAGTGCTCTCTTGCGAATTCCATGTCCTGTACGACTTCCAGAGTGCCCAGATAGTTGTGCTCTTTATCGCGCACAGCCATGTAGTTTACATAGACGGTGCGGCCGTTCTTCTTCATCCAGATCGGGACGCAGTCTTTTCTCCCGGCGCGGAAATCCTCGATGATGGAGCGGACAATGGGCTCCACCTTCGGCGGATGGCAGGAGAATACTTCGCGGCCGATGGCCATGGCGGGGCGCTTGAAGACTTTCGGCCCTTCGTTGAAGAAGCGGTTGATGTTGTCCGCGTCGACGAATGTGATCTCCATCGGGATGGTGTTAAGAAGCGCCGTTAGCTGGCTGACGCTCATATGGCCGCCCGGCATCACGACCTCTTCCTCCCCGTCGGAGGCTGCCGTTGCCTTCAGCGGGGCAGCCGTATTCAGCTGTGCGGCCGCCTGTGTCTCAGCCTTCGCCCAGGTTTTCTTAACCACGCCGAGGCAGTCGGCGTAATCTTTTGAATCCCGGTAGATGCTCATCCACTCTTCCTCGGTGAAGTTGACCGCGCAGATGGGGAAGAGAATGTTATTCTCTTTGTAGATCATTTCTTCCGCGCGCTTAAGCACGGCGCGGGCACGCTGTTCCCATGCGGCGTTTCTCTCTTCCTGACCGGCAAGAAAGGCAAGCTCGTCCCGGATCTCGTCGTCGACGGTCCACATGACGTCAGAAGGGCCGGAGATGTCGTAATTCACTTTCAGCAGCGGGTACAGAAGATCTCCTTTTTTGGCGTAGTGTATGGAGAGTTCCCGGATGCTGTCCAGGATGCCGCCGAGTTCTTCGCTGGCATCAAGCCGTTCTCTGGCCTGCGTGATCAGCCCTTCCAGCGCTTTGTTTTCCTTTTTCAGCGTGTTCAGCGGGTGACCGGGAATGGCGGAGAGGATCGCAGCGCGCTCATTTTTGTTCTTGTAATCCTTCTGCGCGCCTTTTTCCTGCGCCCGCCGCATGGAGGCAGCTACTTCTGCTTCGGCGTTGGCGATCTGTTCTTCCCTTGTTGCGCCGTGGAAGAGGGCGGAGTGGATGTCGCAGAGCTTTTGTACATCTGCCAGCGGCGTTCCTTCTTTCATCAGTTCCTGCTCGGCCTTCATGATCTCCGAAGCCTCTACGTCCCGGAAATTCCTGACGAAATCCGCGCGGACATCGTCCAGGGATTCACCGGCGCCAAGCCGGCGCAGATAGTCTTTGAGCAGCTCCATACGCGATGCTTCAGAAGATGCTTCCGGCGCGCCTGAAGCAGACGACTGCGGTGTATCATCTCCGGCGGAGCCGGCAGCCGCGGCGGCTTTTTCCGGCATGGAGCCGGCAAGCGTAAATCCGTGCTGCATAAGAGCGGCGATGACATCTCCCATGGGAATGTTCTTCATCTTCGCGCCGCGCGGAAGAGTCATCAGCTTTCCGACCGAGTGAAGCATGGCCGGCTTTTTGATTTCTGTAAATCCCAGGTCTTCCATGATGTCTGCAAGTTCCGGGTATTCTGTCACCAGCTCGTATACAGAGCGGTTTAAATCAATTGTCTTGTTCATGATCATTGGACCTCCTTGTCAGATTCCATGAGTATAGTACCCGGCTTTGACCGGGAGTTCCGTTGCAATGGCAACAAAATAAAACATGTGTACCGGATGAAGAGACCTTGTATAATATATTTATGGAAAATATCGAAAAATACAATCTGCTGGCTTCCTACACGGAGGAGATCTTTTCCCTGAAGCTCACACTGGCGGATACCAGGGAGAAGGTGGAAGCTTTCAGCCGGGAACACTATTTTCATCCGCTGCAGACCTGGCTTGATCCGCAGGCGCTGCAGCTGATACTGGATCAGTCCCGTCGTGAATACTGCTATCGCTTCACGGATGCTCTCGGGCTTCATCTGGTATTTTTTTATTTTGAAAATGTGCCGGTCCTGATCGGGCCGTTCCTTACGGAACCGGCTTCCAGAGAATCCTGTGCGGCTTTAAAGCATAGGTATCCTGATCAGAATATCTCTTTGGAAGACATCCTGATCTATTTCGGCAAATATCCGGTGATTCCGGCGGAAATCCTGAACCGTCTGATTGCCGCACTCTGCGGGAAGCTGGGACTGAGCGAGCTGGAGGATCACGCCGTTTCCTATGCGGACAGAAACCGGGAACAGCAGGAGGATCCGGAAACGGCCGCCCGCATAGCCGGTGAAGGACTGGAACATCACTACTGGATCGAAGTGATGTACATGGATGCAGTCGGAAGGGGGAATGCCCGGGACGCCTTGCGGTATCTTCAACAGACGCAGACCCATGCGCAGATGCTCTGGAATACCGGAGGGCTTCAGATGTGCGCAGCAGGGGCGGCCGTGAGCCGGACAATGGCCAGAATCGCCGCCTACCGCGCCGGGGTTCCGGCGCCCCTGATTCACAGGATCACTTCCGGCAGTGCGAGGCGGATTACAGCCGCGGAAACGGTTGACGAAATCCGGAAGGAACAGAAGAGAGTGGTGCAGGAGCTCTGCCTTGCGGTTTCCCGCATGAGATCCGGAAAGTACTCCGCTCTGGTGCAGACAGTTCTGTATGCGCTGGAAACCGGATACGATCAGGACAAAAGCGAACGGGAGCTGGCGGATGAGATAGGAGTAACGGAGAGCTATATGATTGCGCAATTCCGCCGGGAAACCGGGAAAACACCCGGACAGTATCTGCGGGACATCCGGATGAAACAGGCAGCCCGCATGCTCACCTCATCAGAAGAAAGCATACGGGCTGTCGCCGGGAAATGCGGCATACCGGACAGCAATTATTTTGTCAAGCTGTTCCGCGCATACCACGGATGTACACCGAGAGAATACAGAAAAAAGTACTGCGTGTAAGTTACAGGATCTTATGAACGTCGTTTATGGGCGTACCTGAACGCCGATGTCACCAAATTCCAGGAACGGTCCCGACGGGCTGTCCATAGGCTGCCATGCGGGAAGCGCCGTGCTTTCCGGTGAGCCGCTTTGCGCAAAGCAGCAGAACGCAGACACCAGCGCATGGCTCAGGGCATAGTCATTTTCCGTCATCGGACGCCAGCAGCGGCTGAGGGTCCCCATGGTATACCAGAGCTCTGCCGAGTGAAAAGCGCCGGAATCATCGCCCGGAAGCTGTCTTGAGAACCGGAAGTACCAAGCCGGTTTCCGGTGCAGCGCGTTGACCGACGTACAGAAATCCACAGCCATCCGGCTCAGAATCTCCGGGAGCATATCCTCTGAATTGGTGCTGAGAAGATACGGGATGTCAGCCATTTTCCCTTCCGAGACAGCCTTTGCAGGGTCTTCCGGTATCAGCTGCCCGTCAACGTGCGGACAGAGGTGGTTCAGGAGATTTCGGTCAGCGGCGGATTTTACCGCAGAGAGAACTTCTTCTGCGGATTTCTGGCGCCACTCTTGCGGTGTGGCACCGAGCAGCTTTGTGATTTTGCTGCAGTACGTCAGACTGTCCTGTACCGGAGTCACGGCAGCGAATTCATGGCCGACTCCTCCGCCGCTGCTCATGATGGCGCCTGCGATGAGCGGCTTTACGGACGGAGAAAGCACCAGCTGCTGGATGCTCATGGCGCCGGCAGACTGGCCGAACAGTGTAATGCGCTTTGGATCCCCGCCAAACGATGAAATATGACGGTGGACCCACCGGATTGCCGCAGCCTGATCATACAGACCGTAATTTCCGGTGTGACCGGATTCTTCTTCCAGCTCGCGGCTGCACAGGAACCCAAACACACCAAGCCGGTAATTGATGCTCACGAAGATCACGCCGCGCTTTGCAAATTCCGTGCCGTCCATGTGCATCTCATTTCCGCAACCGCCCATGAACGCGCCGCCGTGAATATAGAGGATGACCGGTGCGTGGCTGGCATAGACCGGAGCCCAGATGTTCAGAAACAGGCAGTCTTCGCTGTAGTCAAAATCCATATTTTTCCGAAATTCCCGGTAATAGAACGGTTCCGGATCCTTGTCTGCCTCCCGGTCAAAGGTGCGCATCTGTGTGCAGGCAGCGCCGAAAGCCGTGGCATCATACACGCCGTCCCAAGTCTCCACCGGCTTCGGATATTTCCAGCGCTCTGCAGTGGCGTACCGGATGCCCCGGTATTCCGCGACACCTGCATCGCTGATCAGTCCGAGAATTTTTCCGCACCCGGTTTCTTTTTCAATCGTCTTCATACTTTGTCCGCTCCGGCATTTGCTGCACTGTCTGCCTGCGCGGCTTTCCGGCGGGATTCCAGTTCGTCGTGAACTTCCTGAGCCTTTTTCTGATTCAGATTGTAGATGAGACCGATTCCCACGAGTATGATCAGTGCGCCGATCATCGGAAGAACCAGCATCAGGATCCGGACATTGGGGCCGAAGGAGTCCGGCTGAACGGATGCGCCTTTGACGAAGCCGATGGCGCCGATCGCCCATGACGTGATAGAGCTGACGATAGCGGATCCGATCTTGCGGGAGAAGGTATACACGGAGTAGAGTGTGCCGTCCGACCGCTCACCGTTCTTGTATTCCTGATAGTCGATGGCATCCGTCACCAGCGCCCAGACAAGCATGATGAAAATCGTGCCGCCAAAGCAGGCAACCGTGTTGGCAAACATGAACACGTATGGATTTGCAATCGGGAAAGCCAGCAGAATGGCATAACCAATCAGGCTCTGTACAGCACCGATGAGGATCAGGGAGCGCTTGCCTATCTTCCGGGAGAGACGGGGAACCAGCCAGAAAGCCAGAAACATCATGGGAAGGCTGATATACGAGCTGGCCGCCATAGCCTTGGGCTGATGGTAGTATTCCCGGAACAGATAACTGCTTACACTCTGCGAGGTGTAGAACATGCTTCCGATGGAAGCGATCATGACGCCTACGAGCGGACGGTTCGTAAAGGCTTCTTTAACTACTTTGAAGAAGCTGAATCTCGCCTTTGCCTTTGTTCCGTCCGCCTTAACGGAGTACTTGAGCGGCTGTCTCACCCGTTCTTTGGAAAAGATAATCAGCATCGTGTAGAAAATTACGGTTCCGATTCCGGCGATGACAGCCATCAGAAAATAACCGCCTGCATTCGGATTGTTATTGGCATCCCAGATTGCCAGGGAGACAAGCGGGATAAACAGAATGCCTACGCCCATGCCGCCGAAGGATCTCGCGCGGGAGAGCTTGGTTCTTTCCACCGGATCGGTTGTGATGACACTTGCCATGGCGCCATACGGCATGGAAGTTCCCGTGTACGCCATTCCGTACAGAATATAGGAAACGGCAACCCAGGTGTGCTTGAGAAGGGAAGGAAACGAAGAGACATCGGTAAAGCACAGCAGCCCGGATACGGCCAGCGGCACTACGAACAGCTTCACCCACGGCTTGAACTTGTCGTCTGTTTTACCTATGTGGAAGTGATCGGGAAGCGAGCCGATCAGCGGATCGTTGATGGCATCCCATATTTTGGCCACCAGGATCAGTCCGGCCATCCATTTCGGATCGATTCCCAGGACATACGTGCAGAAGGTGAGGAAAAATGCACTCACATACAGGTTGACGAGACTTCCCCCGAAGTCTCCGCAGAAATATCCGAACTGTTCCAGTACGGATACTTTCTGACTTTCAGGATTTTCTTTTTTCATCCTTTCTGATTCTCCTTTCAGACAAGCGGATCGAATGGTGACGATCGTTTTATTGCCTGTAGCATACGGAGAAACATATTCAAAATATAGAAAAATATATCACGAATCAGGATGATCTGTCACTAAGAAGAGAGTTCTTGCGAAGCGCAGACTGGTTTTATACCTTACTCTGTCTCCTGTACTCCCCGGGCGTCTTTCCGTACTGCCGCCGGAAGACTTTGACGAAATAGTTGGCGTCCCCGATTCCGACGATCTGACTGATCTCCTGGATGCTTTTGTCCGAGGAACCGAGCAGGAACGCGGCTTTCTGCATCCGGAAGCGGTTGAGGTATTCGATCGGCGTGACTCCGTACTCCTTCCGGAAGACCTGGACCAGTTTTGTGCGGGAGGTCTCCAGGTCCGCCGCCATCTTGTCCAGCCGGATCTTCCGGAAGTATTCGTGCTCCAGGTAGTACAGGGCGCTCTGCGCCAGCGCGCTGTGCGTGTGTTCCGAGTTTGCGGTCACGGCGCGGCAGATGGAAAGAACCATCTCTTCCTTTGCCTGCAGAATCCGGGACACGGACTGCGCGGACATGACGGCGCGCGTGTTTTCCGACGTGATGCGGTCGATGAGAATGGGTGGAACCCCGGCCTCAAGAGCCGCAATCCGGGCACTCGTCCGGGTGATGGCGGCACCGATCCGCTCGTTTTCAAGTGTTGTTCCGATCCGTTTCAGATACGAGACGTCCTGCTGCATGTTGCGCAGGTTGAGGAGCGCAGAGCGCGCCCGCCCCCGGCGGATGTCATCCATGAAATGCTGCTCGTACTCATAGCGCTGCTGGAGTCTGCGGATGTAGTGATCGCGGCTGTCCCCGCGGGAATCATCCTGCCCGTCTGTCCCGTCCGGTCCGGCAGCACTTTGCCGGACTCTCTGGATTTCGCGCTGAGACGACTCCGGATCGCAGATCCGGATCAATGACTGGATGATTTCCTCCATGCGCCTCTCCGTCATTTCAGGGTATGATTCCCGGTACGAGAGAAAATCGCGAACGCTCAGATCCGGAATCTGGTATTTCTTCAGGATGTCAGCGGCGTCCCTGGCGGACATCGGAGACGGGGCGAAGGGACCGAAAAGAAACAGCTTATCCCTGAGGGATACGAGCGCAATTTCTATGTAAAAAGGATCCTGGACCAGTGTGACTGCGCCCGGCTGTGCATTCATGCGCAGTGCGTTCAGGCCGGAGACGGAGAAAAGCTGCTGAACCGGATGCAGCCGGTGCCGCCCGGCAAATGCTGCCTCCCGCTCTTCATTGCCGGATGACAGTTCCAGGATATCCAGATGAAACAGCTCCCGGACCATCTGCAGGCCGGTTTCCAGTGAGTCCATGCGGCCTCCTTCCTGACGCTTTTGCTGCTTTGTGCGGGGAAAATAAAGAAAGCTGTTCTATTATACTGTTTACTGTCTTATTTTTCTATATAAAGTCTTCCTTACAATGGTATTCTCTGTGCATCACGAAACACGGCAGCGGCGCGGCAGGGAACCGGACGCAGCCGGAAATGTCAGGAGGAAAGAAATGGGTAATCAGGCTAAGGCCGGCTATGAGAAATATCAGAAGCCGGGAGGAATTCACTATGTGCCGGTATGGAGAATTTTCGGATTTTCCGGAGCCAACATGGCGGTTAATCTGTACATGGGACTGACGATGATCATGTCCTACTATCTGAACGGGTATGTCGGAATGGCGGTTATTCTGGCGTCCAGCTTTTCGACGATCATGCGTCTGTGGGACGGCGTCACCGATCCGCTGGTAGGTTTTCTGGTTGATCGTTTCCGGGAAACGGAGAAAATGGGGAAAACCAGGCTGTGCCTGATCGCCGGCGGCGTTCTGCTGTTCATCAACAGCTTCCTGATGTTCAACGTGACCGACCGCCTGCCGGAAGGTGCGCTGCGCCCGGTATTTTTCATCATCTTTACACTGATCTACTATATCGGATACACATTCCTGAACATCAGCAATCACGTCGGCAACGTATGTCTGACCAATGATCCGAAGCAGCGGCCGATTCTCTCGATCGTCGGAACCGTTCTGGTACGGATTATGCGCGCGGTGATGCAGATTGTCGTTGCTGCGCTGGCTGTGAAGTACGGCTCTATGGCAAGTGCACAGCTTTTCCACGAGTACTGGCTGATCGTTGCACTGATCGCGACAGCCGGCATCGTGATTGCTTACATCTCCATCGCACCCAAGGATATTCCGGAATTTTCCGAGACAAGTGCGGAAAAGAAACCGGATATAAAGTTCTCGGATTATCTGGATGTACTGAGGTACAATCGCCCTCTGCAGATGATGATCGTAACGAGAGCGACGGATATGCTGGCAAATACATGCAAGACCAGCGCGATTCTGCTCGTACTTTACGGTATCGCAGCAGGCAACTACAAACTCTCCGGCGGATGGACCATGTACACGACGATTGTAGGTCTCATCATGATGGCGCTTGGAGTCGGCGCGATCGGGAGTCGTTTCGGCCTGAAGAAAGCCATGCAGATTGGTTCCTGGGGTGTGGTTGTCATGGACTTTGTGGCGATTCTCATCTGGCTGCTCATGGACCCGAAGACGCTGAACCTGCCGGGGTATACCAACGGATACGGAGAAGCGTTCAGCGGATTTACCGCATTTACCATTCTGTTGTTCCTGGTGACGGTCGTGGGCGGCGGTTTTCAGATGATTACCAGCTCTATTATCCCGCCGATGATTGCGGATGTGAATGACTACGAGGCATCGCGCTCCGGAAAATATATTCCGGGAATGGTCGGCACCCTGTTCTCTTTCATGGACAAGATGATCAGTTCCTTCGGGCCGCTTCTGGTCGGTGTCGGTTTCGCGACGATCGGCTTTGCCGACAAATTCCCGGATCTGAACACTCCGTACAGTTTCAAACTTCTGGCGGTTGCGCTTCTGTTTTATTACGGGCTGGAACTCATCGGCGCTGCCTGCAACATTGTGGCGATGAAATTCTACGATCTGACTCCGGAAAAAATGAAAGAAGTTGAGATGACGATCGACGAAATGAGGAGAGAATGAACCGGATTGCGATCAATGACGCCTGGCAGTTTGTAAAACTGCCGGGCTGCTCTATGCAGACGCTGCGGGAGACGGCAAAGGGCAGGTCCGCGTGGCCGCAGGAAATACGGGAAAAAATCGAAAGCGCGTCGGCAGAGACCGTCTGCCTGCCGCACACCTGGTACCGCGACGAGGACGCGTACCGGGGACTGACGATGTATGAAAAAGAAGTGACCGCAGATCCTGCCTGGGAGTGTCTGTTCGTGGACGTCCCGGCGGCCGACCAGCAGGCGCTTATCTTTGCTAACGGGACGCTCATCGCCGATCACAAGGGCGGATACAGCGCCTTCCGCGGCGAAGTCCCGGAAAGACTCATCCGGGCGGGACACTTTACGCTGCGGATCTTTGTGTCCAACGAAGTGAATGATGAGATATCGCCGCTTGCCGGTGATTTTGCCGTCTACGGAGGACTTTACCGCGGCGTGAATCTTATCGTGGCGGCAAAAACACACTTTGATTATCTGTACTACGGAACCAATGGCGTCACGGCCCGTACAGCGATTTCGGACACCGGTGCAGGAAAACTGTTCCTGACACCGCACGTAAAAGCGCCGGAAGGCGTGACGGCAGCCGTGCGGTATACGCTCCTGGACGGTTCCGGGGAAGTGCGGGCCCGGATAACGGGCGGTCCGGAGGAAGAAAAAATTCTGGAAATCGGAGATCCGCACCGCTGGGACGGGAAGAAAGATCCGTATCTCTATACCCTGCGGGCGGAACTGTTTTCCGACGGACAGGTATCTGACTGCATGGAAGAACACGTCGGTTTCCGGTCGGTCAGCCTGAGTGCCGACAGCGGATTTTACCTGAACGGCAGACATCTTCGTATTAACGGCGTCTCCTGTCACCAGGATCGCGCGGGGGGGTTCAACGCAAAACGGGAGGTGGACATTGACCGGGATTTTGCATTTGCCGGGGAAATCGGGGCGAACGCGCTCCGGCTGTCCCACTATCAGCACCCGCAGCGCGCTTACGATCTGGCGGATCGGAATGGATACTTGGTCTGGGCGGAGATCCCGATGCTAAAGCTTCCGCCTGCGGACGCGGTTCTTGAAAACGCGAAGCAGCAGCTTGCGGAACTGATTCTGCAGAACCTGCATCACCCGTCTGTTTTCTGCTGGGGGATCCAGAACGAGATCGGAATGTATGGCGACGCCCCGTATATGTACGATGCCCTGCAGGAGCTGAAAGAGGAGGCGAAGCGGCTGGATCCGGACAGACCCGTCGCCGGCGCCAATCTGTATACCGTGAAGGCGGGCAGCGGCCTGAACGCCGCGACCGACATGGTCGGTTATAACATCTATTTCGGGTGGTACTACGGGAAGATGCAGGACTATGACGCGTTTCTTGACAGGCTGCACGAAAAAAGACCCCGGCTGCCGCTCGGGATCAGCGAGTATGGCGTCGACGCCAGCCCGAAACTGCATTCGGCGGACCCGAAGGTGCGGGATTATTCCGAGGAATACCAGGCGCTCTTCCACGAGACGGTGTACCCGATTTTCAAAAGCAAGCCGTATCTGTGGGGGACATTTGTCTGGAATCTGTTTGACTTCGCAAGCCCCATGCGCCGGGAAGGCGGCGTGGTGAACCGCAACCAGAAAGGCCTTGTGACCTTTGACCGGACGGTCCGCAAGGACGCCTTCTATTATTACAAGGCGCAGTGGTCGGACGAGCCATTTGTCCACATCTGCTCCAGGCGTTTCGTTCACCGCACGGAGTCTGCTATCCCCGTCCGCCTGTACACCAATCAGCCGTCAGTCTCTCTTATGGTAAATGGCGTCTCCTTCGGCGAAAGGACAAATGACGGGAACGGCACGGTAGTCTTTGAAGACGTCCTGCTTCGCATGGGAGAAAATCGCATCGAGGCGGTTTCCGGCGCCCTGCGGGATGCCTGCGTGTTCATACGGACGGACACGCCGGATGAGAGCTACACGCTGCCGGACAGCGGTGCGGGCAAAACGGTCCGCAACTGGTTCCTGACGGATGATGACATTGTCCGGGAAGGATACTACTCCATAAAGGACACGGCAAATGATCTCCTTGCGGACGCCAGAAGCCGGGCAGTGATCAAGCGCTTTGCTCCGGATCTCTTCCGCCTGATGACGACGCGGGATGTTGTTCCGCTCGGCCTTCCACTGCAGAGCATTCTCAGCCGCAACCCGGACGGGATCGACCAGAAGGCGCTGAACGACGCACTCAACCAGATACCGGCGGAAGAGTGAAGCCGGAGTGATAGCAGAATCCCTCTTGAAATAATAAGCGCGGATTGCATTGTGACGAGAAACATCCGGGATTTCAGCAAAAGGCTCGATTTATATCAATCTCGCTGATTATTTTATAGGATATTTGCATACATTTAAGCAAAACAAGGAGTTCCTGCTGCTTCCGCTTATATTTTCACAGGATTCGGCGCGTAAAATCCAGCGGAAAGCAGGTTGGTGCCAATTTTAGCTGAAACCGTCACGGAATCTACCCCTGAACATTCAGCAAAAAGCAAGTTGGGGTCCATTTTAGCTGAAACCGTCATCGATCCGGCTCCTTCAATTCAGCAAAAAACAAACTACTGGAAGCCATTCCGATCTTCTGAATATGTGAAATGAACCGCCTTTAACAGGAAAGTTTTCCCGGGCTCACCCATAACACCCCGGCGTCCGTCTGTTCACGGATGCCGGGGTGCTTTGTCTGTTGTCTGCCGGGCAATTCCATCATTTCGGGTGAATGGCCTTAAGCGTCACCCTGAATATCTGGATAGTGAGCACAAAATGAACATAAATGAACATCTGCCAACCTGAATGCCATCCGTTGAAAAGGTTTGAAGCAGATGGTAGCATAAACTTACGAGTGCGGAGGACGGGAAGAAGAGCAGGAAAGAAGCGCGCAGCCGGCTGCCTTTACGGCATCGGACAGAGGGGCGGAAGGGTGCGCGTCGGTGATCAGCGTGGCAATGTCGGAAAAATCCGACAGGCGGATGAAGCCCTGACAGTTCTCTTTGGAGGAGTCGCAGAGAACGGCGGTTTTCAAGGCTCCCCGGATCATGTGGCGTTTGATCATCGCCTGGGAACTGTCCCCTTCGTACAGCCCGGACGGGCGGACGGCCTTGCAGGAGATAAAAGCTGCGTCAGCGCTGAAACCGGACAGAAACGACGAGGCGTACTCGCCGATGGTGGAGTAGCTGTTGTGCTTTACGACGCCGGGGCAGAGAAAACAGGTGACAGACCGGGCGGTGTTGAGTTTCAGCGCGACGTCGATCCCGTTTGTAATCACCGTCATGTTCTCGTGAGCCGTTATGTAGGGCACGAGATACGAGACGGTGGAAGAAGAGTCCAGAAACAGGACCATGTTGTCGTGCAGAAGTGTGGCAGCCAGCCGGGCAATGGCGCTCTTTTTGTCCCGGTTCTCCAGGACGCGGCGGGCCGCTGCGGATTCTTTTGAAGAAGAAGGAGTAAGAGACACCGCGCCGAAGTGACGGATGACGAGGCCCTCTTCTTCCATTCGGATGAGATCCCGCCGCATGGTGGAGCGGGACGCGTAAACATGGGCGCAGAGCTGGTCAGTGGAAAGAGCGCTGTCCGACTCTTTCAGAAGTGTGAGGATTTCCTGTCTGCGCTGTGTGTATGCCATGCTTTCTCCTTCAGGCCGCCTGCGCAGGATCTGCTGAGCGGACGGAACGTGCTGTTTAATTCTAAGTATACATCAGAAAGGCGGAGCTACGGGTATGAGAATGGAAGCGGAGCGGAAACTCCTGGTTGAGTATGGGAAGAAACTTTCCGGACAGGGACTGACCAAAGGAACCGGCGGGAACCTGAGCATATTTGACAGGAAGAGCGGCCTCATGGCGATAACGCCGTCGGGCATCGATTTTTTTGCCATACAGCCGGAAGACATCGTACTGATGGATCTTGCCGGCAATATCGCGGAGGGCGATAAAACGCCGTCCTGCGAGTGGGAGATGCATCTTCAGCAGTACCGCAGCCGCGAGGACATCGACGCTTTGATCCACGCCCATACGGTTTGGGCGGGAGTGATGGCCTGCCTGCGCCGGACGCTGCCTGCGGCCCACTACATGATCGCCGTCGCCGGGAAGGATGTGCGCTGTGCGAAGTACGCCATGTACGGCAGCCATGAACTCGCGGAAAATGCGTGTGAAGGGATGCGGGACAGAAAAGCCGTGTTCCTGGCCAATCACGGGATTCTCGCGGGCGGCACCACCATTCAAGAGGCTTTCAACGTCATCGTGCAGACCGAGTACTGCTGCGAGGTGTACCTGAAGGCGAAGGAAGTGGGAGAACCGGTTATTCTTCCGGATGACGAGATGGCGCGCGTGGCGGAGAACTTCAAGGGCTACGGGCAGAAAAAATAACGGAAAGTGACAGACATTGGCCATGAAGGAGGTTTGAAAATGGCGGCAAACAGATATATCGGAGAGTATCCGGTGATCGGAATCCGGCCCTGCATCGACGGAAGAAGAGGAAAGCTCGGTGTCCGGGAATCGCTGGAGGACCAGACGATGGGAATGGCGCTGGCGGCAAAGCGTCTGTTTGAGGAGAATCTCCGTTACACAAACGGCGACCCGGTGCGGGTTGTGATCGCGGACACGACCATCGGCCGTGTGGCGGAGGCGGCGACCTGTGAGGCGAAGTTCAGGAAGGAAGGCGTTTCCATCACCCTCACGGTGACCCCCTGCTGGTGCTACGGCGCGGAGACGATGGATATGAATCCGATGACGATCAAGGCGGTCTGGGGGTTCAACGGCACAGAGCGGCCGGGCGCCGTGTATCTGGCATCGGTCCTGGCGACGCACGCCCAGAAGGGGCTTCCGGCGTTCGGCATCTACGGACGGGACGTGCAGGAAAAAGACGACCGCGAGATCCCGGAGGACGTGCAGGAGAAGCTCCTGCGCTTCGGCCGGGCGGCTGTCGCGGCGGCGACCATGCGTGGCAAATCGTATCTCCAGATCGGCTCGGTGACCATGGGCATCGGCGGTTCCATCATCGATCCGGCTTTTATCGAGGAATATCTGGGGATGCGGGTTGAGTCGGTCGACGAGGTGGAGATTATCCGCCGGATGGACCAGCATATCTACGACGAGGCAGAGTACAGAAAGGCTTTTGCCTGGACGAAGGCGCACTGCCGGGAGGGATGGGACAAGAATCCCGACGGCCTTCGCAAGTCTCCGGAGCAGAAGGAGAAAGACTGGGAATTCACGGTCAAAATGCTGTGCATCATGAAGGATCTGATGAACGGCAACCCCAATCTGCCGGCGGGGTGCGAAGAAGAAGCGGTCGGCCATAACGCCATCGCGGGCGGTTTCCAGGGACAGCGTCAGTGGACGGACTTTTACCCGAACGGGGACTATCCGGAGGCGCTTCTCAACACATCCTTTGACTGGAACGGGCCGAGGGAACCGTATATTCTCGCCACGGAGAACGACTGTCTCAACGGTCTTGGCATGCTGTTCATGAAGCTGCTGACCAACCGGGCGCAGATGTTCGCCGATGTCCGCACGTACTGGAGTGAGTCAGCTGTTCAGAGGACGACCGGCTACAGACTGGAAGGTGCCGCGAAAGAGGCGGGCGGTTTCATTCATCTGATCAATTCCGGAGCCTGCTGTCTGGATGCCTGTGGCGAGGTAAAAGACGGGGAAGGCCACGGCATCATGAAGCGCTGGTGGGAGTACACCGGGGAGGACATTGAGAATATCATGTCCCATACACAGTGGTGTGCGGCGGACATGGGATATTTCCGCGGCGGCGGCTTTTCTGCCCGCTTCCTCACCCGGGCGACAATGCCGGCGACCATGGTGCGGCTGAATCTGGTGAAAGGACTCGGACCGGTGATGCAGATCTGCGAAGGCTGGACGATCCGGCTGCCCGACGAGGTGTCGGACTATATCTGGAAACGAACCGACTACACGTGGCCCTGCACCTGGTTTGCCCCGCGCGTATCCGGTAAGGAGGACGCTTTTGCCAGCGCGTATGACGTGATGAACAACTGGGGCGCCAATCACGGCGCGATCAGCTACGGTCACATCGGCGCGGATCTGATCACTCTGTGCTCGATACTGCGGATTCCGGTCAGCATGCACAACGTGCCGCTGAAAGATATCTTCCGCCCTGCCGCGTGGAACGCATTCGGCATGGACAAGGAGGGCCAGGATTTCCGCGCCTGCCGGGCGTATGGTCCGATGTACAGGAATATCCGGTAAGAGAAAATCCCTTCAGATCTCATATTGCAGAAACTGCCATGGCTCCCGGAACGCTCCGGGAAACCATGGCAGTTTTCATGGAGATGTACGGAAAAAACAGGAGTCTTCTCAGGCCTTTGACGGATCGTCAGCCGGCGTCATCTTAATGATGCCGAGCTTCAGAAAGACGGGTGCCGTGATGCAGATGATCAGGATTCCCAGGAAGATCGCCAGTCCGGTGCTGCGGGAGAAATCGAACAGACCGGAGAAGTGAATTACAGAGATGATTATAATCGCCGGGACGATAATCCAGTTCTTGCCCTTCACTTTGTAGCTGCCGGCTCTGCCGCCTCCGACAAACATTCCGAGGAACAGGGCTCCGAACATGGCGGGCAGCATGTAGTTGGTTGCTGTCTTGACAGCCGGCAGAGTCAGGATCGGCTGCAGCGGCACCAGGAGGACAACTCCCAGCGCGATGATGAGAGTTGTCATCATGGAGGAGGCTGCAACGGACATTGCGCTGATCGTGTCTCCTTCTTCCGTGCCCTGCTGGGCACCGGCCTGTTCCATGGCGCTGATGGCGCAGGGAAGCTTCAGATTCAGGACGTTTCCGGTCAGGAAGGCGATATATCCGGCCGATCCCAGAATCGGTGTATAGCTTAAGAACTCGACGATGGCGATCGGGGCGAAGACGGCAAACAGGCCGCCGCCGATGCGCACGATGTCACCGACAGTCGGCATCTGGTCGTAGACCAGACCGATGACGGCGGGCATTCCGAACATGAACAGAAGGCCGATCACAATGCCGATCCGGCCGATGCGGTGAATTTTGTCTTTATATGTATTTTTCATAGTCATTTCCTCATTTGTCATGTAAATGCCTGTGTTCAGGCACCGAATACCTGTACCCACACGAGAGAGGACGCCATGCCGAGAATCAGGCAGAGGGCCATCTCAAAACTGCTCAGCCATTTCTGCCCCGTTTTTTTGGCCAGCACGCGGCAGAGCAGCGATATAAGGGCGGAGGTGATCATGGTCGCGATGTACACGGGGCCCTTGGCGACCTGCAGCGGGATGTTCACCGTGAGCGCCAGCAGCAGGGACGACACAATCAGCGCGCCGACGGGGCCGGCATTGTTCATTTTTGAGATGGCGCCGTTGAAGCCTTTGTTGAAGAACAGCGTCGCGAGGATTCCGCAGACGATGCAGAAACTCATGACAAACATGATCGTGGCCACCAGTTTCGGATCGCCGGTCTGCGCGAGTGCGGATATGGATTCATACCCGGCGCCGGTCGCGGTCATGTCCGCCGCCATGAGTTCGTAGGTGACCGATCCGACTACGGAGAGGCGGAACCAGGACCACGGGATTCCGATCACGGCGGACAGCGTGATGAGCCCGATGACGATGGCGATGGACGGAACGACGGTGAAGACAAGAGCGCCGCGGGTGATCTCCCGGAGCTTTTCCTTCTTGTATCCCAGCTCCAGAGCATGCCTGTAGGCTGTTATATAGGTGATGAGCGAGTACAGAAAGATAAAAGCGATGGCCGCTATGACCATGATAAAAAGCAGCGGACTGTTGAAAATGCCGAAATATGTCATTATATTTTCTCCTCAGGGTATTCAGTCTGTGATTACATCAGCCGGTGTCACATCGTCCGGGATAGGGCACTGATAGATGCCGCCGGTCTCGGCGAGAAGTTCCTGTTTTGCCTTTTCACATACGGACGGGTTCCGGTACACTTTTGTGCACGCGTACGCGATGGCCCGCGCTGCAGCCACGGCGGCTTTGCCGCCGATCCCCGAACCTACCATCGCCGTGTGCTGCCAGGTGTGCATGGCGGTTCCCGGGATGCAGGTCGCGGCGGACAGCTGCGCCTGCGGGACGAGATAGCTCACGTCGCCGACATCGGTGGAAACCGGAACGGACACATTCATGAGATTCCTGTCAAACGGAGTGATGGACGTCACAAGCGGCCTTTCGGCAAATGCCTCCTCCGACACATGATTGGCGGAAGCACCCTGCTTTATAACTTCACGCCGCTGCGCGTCCGGAAGAATGCCGAGAAATGCCCTTGCGGTCGCGTAGTCGTTTTCGTCATAGTCCGCCGGCCCTGTTTCCAGAAATGCGTCGGACAGGATCTGCTGTGCGGTGGCATTCGGGATGAGATCGGAGAGCCCTCCCACGATCTTCATATGTACCTTTGTTCCGGTCATCAGGGCTGCGCCTTTCGCACAGTCCTCAACGCGGCTTAAAATCTCGCGACACTGGGAATTTTTCGGAGCCCGGACAAAATAGAGAAGAGAGGCGTGGGACTGCACCACATTCGGCGCTTTCCCGCCGGCGTCAAGATAGGCGTAGTGGACACGCGCCTGGGAGATGATATGTTCCCGGAGATAGTTGACGCCGCTGTTCATCAGCTCGCAGGCGTCCAGGGCGCTGCGGCCGAGTTCCGGAGACAGTGCGGCGTGAGAGCTGATCCCCTCGAAGTCAAACCGGGCGCAGAGATTTCCGACACAGCGCCCCGCCATAGCCGAATTGCGGTCGGAAGGGTGCCAGGTAAACAGCATGTCCAGTCCGTCAAATACGTGCTGTCTGGCCAGAAACACTTTTCCGTACCCGGTCTCCTCGGCCGGTGTTCCGAACAGAACAACCGTGCCGGAATTTCCGGTGTCCCGGAGCCAGTCCCGCACGAGAACAGCGGCGCCGGCCGCGCCCGCTCCGAGAGCGCAGTGACCGCATCCGTGGCCGAAAGTGTTCCCGTCTGCGGCTTCTTTTCTGGCGACACCCTTTTTCTGACTCAGCCCCGGGAGGGCATCGTATTCAGCTGTGATTCCGATGACGGGCCGGCCGCTGCCGTACGTGGCGGCAAATGCCGTCTGTATGCCGCCGATACCCCGCTCCAGCGTGAACCCTTCTTTCTCCAGGGCCTCCTCCAAAGCCCGGCTGCTTTTGAACTCTTTGTAGCCCGGCTCAGCAAATGCCCAGAGCTTCTGGTTCATCGCACAGATGGCGTCAGAGCGCTGCTTGGCATGATCCCGGATCAGATCCAGATCATTCTTTTGTTCCATTACTTCCTCCTCCTGCACGTTTCTTAAGCCGGAAACAACAGGAGAGGATAATATGCCCCTCTCATGCGATCCAGCTTCAAAGCCCGCGCCCTCATTCACAGGCTTTGCAGTGCTGTAATCACGCCCCTTTGCGTGAATTTAATATGATAACAGTTTAATACGATGAAATCAGAATGACAATCGAAATCTTGAGACTGCTTCTTTTATTGAAGCGAACTGAGCAAACCGATTGATACGGATCGGATAATGAAGTAAAATGAAAACCAACGGACAATCCTTACAGAACTGTGAACGCTGACAGACAGGGCGTTTGTAAAGGAACAAAATGCAGGTTGTAAATATCAGCAGATAAGGAGCAGATATGCAGTTTTTCATTGACACAGCCAATGTAGACGAGATCAGAGAAGCCTGCGATATGGGGATTATCTCCGGCGTGACCACGAATCCATCCCTCATCGCCAAAGAGGGCAAGGATTACATGAAGACGCTGAGGGAGATCACCGGCATTGTGGACGGGCCGATCTCGGGTGAGGTCAAGGCGAGCACGACAACGGCAGAAGGGATGATTGCTGAGGGACGCGAGATCGCGAAGATTCACAAGAACATGGTTGTGAAGATCCCGATGACGACGGAAGGCCTGAAGGCGGTGAAGGTTCTCACGGCGGAAGGCATCCACACCAACGTGACGCTTGTGTTCTCCGCGTCGCAGGCGCTGCTGGCGGCCAGAGCGGGCGCCACATATGTTTCCCCGTTTCTCGGCAGGCTGGATGACATTTCCACCGACGGCATCACCCTGATCGAAGATATCATGCAGATCTTCGAGATGTATCCGGACATAACGACGCAGGTCATCTGCGCGTCCATCCGTCATCCGATGCACATCGTGGAGTGCGCGAAGACCGGCGCCGACATTGCGACGGTTCCGTACAAGGTTCTGATGCAGATGACGAAGCATCCGCTCACCGACATCGGCATCGCCCGCTTCAAAAAGGATTACGAGTCCGTCTTCGGCAAATGATGCCTGGCGCGGGGCACGGCTGTAAGGAAACCACGGGACTGCCTTTTTCGGGGCAGTCCCTTTTGATATTACACGGGCGATGACCCGGACGGCACAGACGATGAAAAATGTGCTTGACAGCCGCGAGATGAAAGTGGTATTATCTACTCTGCACGTGGGAGCAATCCCAGATGAATCATGTACGTGTAGCTCAGCTGGATAGAGCGTCTGACTACGGATCAGAAGGTCACGAGTTCGAATCTTGCCACGTACATCACTTGAGGCCGTATCCGAATCAGTCGGGTACGGCTTTTTTTATCCCTGAGAATAGGAGAAATGCTATATTAATTAATAAGTGTACATAAGTGTATAAATGTGTTATAATGTACTCATAGGAGAAAAATCTATGAATACATCCAATATCACAAATTACAAGCCAAAGGATTTTGCCGAGCTTATAGGCGTTTCAGTAAAAACCCTGCAGAGATGGGACCGCGAAGGCATACTAAAGGCAAACCGCACTCCTACAAACAGAAGATATTATACATTCGACCAGTACCTTGCTTTTAAAGGCATCAATGCTGAGAATGATGCCAGACAGACAGTCATATATGCAAGGGTCTCTACCATAAACCAGAAAGACGACCTGAGAAACCAGGTGGCTTTCCTGAAACAATTCTGCAATAGCAGGGGGATGATAGTAGATCAGTGCATAGAGGATTTTGGAAGCGGGCTGAACTACAACCGCAAGAAATGGAACACGCTTCTCGAAGAGGTGATGGAACGGAAGATAAAGACCATCATCATCTCGAACAAGGATCGTTTCGTCAGGTTCGGGTTTGACTGGTTCGAAAAATTCTGCATGAAATTCAACACGAGCATCATAGTGGTGAACAATGAAGAACTGTCACCACAGGAGGAACTTGTACAAGACATCATATCCATACTGCGTGTATTTTCATGCCGACTGTACGGACTCCGGAAGTATAAGAAACAGATACAGGAGGACGAGGAAATTGCTGAAGAGTTACAAGACGGAAATAAATCCCACGCCGGAGCAGAGGCTTAAAATAAACAGGACCATAGGCGTATGCCGTTTCGTGTACAACTTCTATCTTGCACATAACAGAGAGCTTTACGAATCCGGGAAGAAGTTTATGACCGGGAAAGACTTCAGCAAGTGGCTCAACAACAGCTACCTGCCTGACAACTCCGATAAGGCATGGATAAAGGAAGTCAGCTCGAAATCGGTAAAACGCTCGCTCGAAGACGGATATGCAGCATTCAGGAAGTTCTTCGACCATAAGGCTGGATACCCGAGATTCAAGAAGAAGGACGTGTCCGACCCGAAGATGTACTTCGTGAGAAATAATCCAGGTGACTGTTTCTGCGAACGCCACAGGATAAAAATCCCTACTCTGGGATGGGTACGGCTCAAGGAAAAAGGCTACATCCCGACAGCGAAAGACGGATATAGCATAAAAAGCGGCACCGTGTCAAAGCAAGCCGGAAGATACTATGTATCTGTCCTGATAGATATTCCGAGTCCCGAAAGGGACAAAAACAATTACGCTGATCAGGGGATAGGCATAGACCTTGGCGTAAAGGAACTTGCCGTATGTTCCAGCGGAACGGTTTACAGGAACATCAACAAGACGGCAAAGGTGAAGCAACTGGAAAAGCAGTTACATCGTGCACAGCGGTCGCTGTCACGGATGTACGGGAACTTAAAGAAAGGAGGAGCTACCCAAAGAAAAAACATATCAAAACAGAAGCTCAAGGTACAGAGGATCTATAAGAGGATGAATGACATCCGCACCGATTACATGAACAAGACCATCTCGGAGACGGTGAAAACCAAACCGCCATACGTAACGCTTGAAGACCTTAATGTAAGAGGAATGATGAAGAACAGGCATCTTTCAAAGGCTGTAGCAGGACAGAAGTTTCACGAGTTCAGGACAAGGCTTACTGCAAAATGCCACCAGAACGGCATTGAGGTGCGTATCGCGGACAGGTTCTACCCGTCGTCAAAACGCTGTCACTGCTGCGGGAAAGTCAACAGAGGGCTGAAGCTTTCAGACAGGATCTTTCGTTGCGAATGTGGCTATGTCGCTGACAGGGATTTTAATGCCAGCCTCAATCTGAGAGATACCGAAGCCTACAGCATCGCATAGGAAAGCGGCTATAGGCATGTACCGATGGCTAGTCGGGAATTTACGGCTATGGAGTGTACATGAACTTGTGAGTAGCAGTAACATCGCCAAAGCATACACAATGAAATAGCAAGAATGTTCCGTGAGGAATACGATTCTCGATGTGATGAGTATGTTTTATCACATTTTGAGTAGCAGCGGCAATGGAAACCTGGACACTGACGGCACTCTGCCATTTCGGACTGGAATCGGTCCTGAAACGGGAAATATACGATCTCGGCTATGACATCACGCAGGTGCGGGACGGAGAAGTGAGCTTCACCGGAGATGCCGAGGCGGTGGCGCGCGCCAACATCTGGCTGCGGACAGCGGAGCGGCTTCTGCTTGAAGTCGGGCGCGTGAGCGCGCATACCTACGATGAGCTGTTCGAAAACGTAAAAGCGCTCCCCTGGGAGGCATTCATTCCGCTTCACGGAAAGTTCTGGGTTACCAAGGCCAATGCCGTGAACTGCCAGCTGTACTCTCCCTCGGATATTCAGTCCATTGTCAAAAAGGCCATTGTTGAACGGCTGAAGGAAAAATACCATGTCGCCTGGTTCCCGGAGGACGGAGAGGAGTACCCGATCCGCGTCCGGGGGCGCAAGGACGAATTCGCCATCTGTCTGGACACGAGCGGACCGTCGCTTCACAAGCGGGGATACCGCACGGAGGCCGGCGGCGCGCCGATTTCAGAAACTCTGGCGGCAGCCCTGATTGGCCTTACGCGCTTCAGAAAGGGACGCATTCTGGTCGATCCGTTCTGCGGGAGCGGGACATTTGCCATTGAGGCGGCGCTGATCGCAGCGAACCGTGCGCCGGGACTTACGCGGGATTTCACGGCTGAAAAGTGGGCGGGGCTGATCCCGAAGAGATGCTTCACCGACGCGGTGGAGGAAGCGGAGGACCTGGAGGATCTGTCTGGCGTGGGCGACCTGCAGGGGTACGACATCGACGCGGACGTTCTGCGGTATGCGAGAGCCAATGCGGCGCGGGCCGGCGTGGATTCGCTCATCCACTTCCAGCAGCGGGATGTGGCGGATCTGCACCATGCGAAGAAATACGGATTCATCATCACGAATCCGCCGTATGGCGAGCGCATGGGCAGTGAGGACGAGCTTGAGGGGCTGTACCGCACGCTCGGCAGCCGGTTTGCGGCTCTGGACAGCTGGTCATGCTATGTCATCACACCGTACGCGGATATCGAGAAAGCATTCGGCCGGAAGGCGACGAAAAACCGGAAAGTGTACAACGGTATGATACGGACTTACTTTTATTCTTTTGAAGGGCCAAAGCCTGTGCACAAATAAAGTGCAGAAAGTGATAAAGTGAAGACTATGAAAAAAATCATTTTTGCGTCCAACAATCAGGGGAAGATCCGGGAGGTCAAGGATATGCTGGCGGACCCGGACGTGGAAGTCCTCTCGATGAAAGAAGCTGGAATTGACATGGACATCGAGGAGAACGGCACCACGTTTCAGCAAAATGCGCTCATCAAGGCGCGTGCGGTGTGGAACGAGACGCACGAGCTGACGATTGCCGATGATTCGGGGCTGGAGATCGACTGGATGAACGGCGAGCCGGGCGTGTACTCCGCGCGCTTCATGGGGCATGACACGAGTTACGACGTCAAGAACGCGGCGATCCTGGAGAAGATGAAGGACGTAAAGGGAGCGGACCGCTCTGCGCGCTTTGTCTGCGCGATGGCGGCGATCCTGCCGGACGGCCGCGAGATCACGACCCGGGGGACAATGGAGGGCGTGATCGCGGACAAAGTCCAGGGCAGCAACGGCTTCGGGTATGATCCGATCCTGTATCTGCCGGAGTACGGCAAAACCTCGGCGCAGCTCACGGAGGACGAGAAAAACAGGATCAGTCACCGGGGGAAGGCGCTGCGGGAACTGGTGCGGGAACTCAGGCTTCTGAATGTCTGAGAGGGTGAAAACTTGAAAAAGATACTTGTGGTAAGCGACACACACAGGAAACTGACAAACCTGCAGAGAGCACTCGAGACGGAAAAAGGCGCGGATCTGCTGATCCATCTGGGCGACATCGAGGGCGACGAGGAAGAGATCCGGCGTCTGGCCGGCTGTCCGGTGGAGATGGTGAAGGGAAACAACGACTTTTTCTGTGCGCTTCCCCGGGAAGAGGAGATCTGGCTGGCGGGGCACAAGGCGTTTCTCACGCACGGACATGATTACGGCGTGTCCGTGGGGGATGAGATTCTTCGGGATGAGGCCAGGGCACGCGGCTGTGACATCGTCATGTATGGCCATACGCACCGTCCGGTTCTGGACGAAAATGACGGCGGTCTCACGGTTTTAAATCCCGGGAGTCTTTCCTATCCCAGACAGATGGACCGTCGGCCGTCATATGCCGTGATTCTGGCGGAGACCGGGAAAAATTTATCGTTTGAACTGAAAGAATTAGGTTGACAGCAGGGGAGGACGTATAATATAATACATCTTGCGTTTCACAGAAACGTCTTCGGATGTGATGCGCAGGATTTTGGGTTTACGGGGTGTGGCTCAGCTTGGCTAGAGCGCTTGATTTGGGATCAAGAGGCCGCAGGTTCAAATCCTGTCACCCCGATCCGCTTAATTTTGCGGGTGTAGTTCAATGGTAGAACACTAGCCTTCCAAGCTAGATACGTGGGTTCGATTCCCATCACCCGCTCTTGTGTGTCTGTAGCTCAGCTGGATAGAGCAACGGCCTTCTAAGCCGTGGGTCGTGGGTTCGAATCCCCCCAGGCACACTTTTTGCATCGAAAGATGCATCATATACTATGGTGGGTGTAGCACAGTTGGTTAGCGCGTCAGATTGTGGCTCTGAAGGTCGTGGGTTCGAGTCCCATTACCCACCCTTGGACCGTTTTTGGGCTATCGCCAAGCGGTAAGGCACAGGGTTTTGATCCCTGCATTCGTTGGTTCGAATCCAACTAGCCCAGCTTACAACCGGGCTGGGATGCGAACGGAAGATATGTGCCTGCCGTGACAAAGGCGCCGGATGGTCTCAAATGGGCTCATAGCTCAGCCGGTAGAGCACTAGACTTTTAATCTAGGTGTCCCGGGTTCGAACCCCGGTGGGCTCATCAAAAGAATGCTCGCATTCACCCCGTCGGTGTATGTGAGCTTTTTTGTTTAGGGAGGATTTCAAAAACTATGGCCGAAGAAAAGACCACGAAAAAAGCGAGAGTTCCGTACAAGGATCCCCGCAGAGAAAGAACGGAAAACAACAAGGACGTCGGCAAAGTTATCGCCGTTGTGTCCGGCAAGGGCGGCGTCGGCAAGTCGCTGATCACGTCGCTTCTCGCGGTTGAGTCGGTGAGAAGAGGCCACTCGACCGGCATTATGGACATCGATATAACAGGCCCGTCCATCCCGAAATCGTTCGGCCTTCACGGCCGTCTTCTGGCTAGTGCGGACGGTTCCGCGCTGCTGCCGGCCAAAACCCGCACCGGCATCCAGGTCGTTTCGATGAACCTGCTCATCGGCGAGGAGCAGCCGGTCATCTGGAGAGGACCGATCATCTCCGGAACGGTCGGCGAGTTCTGGACCAAGACGGTCTGGGGGAAGACGGATTATCTCTTCGCGGACTGCCCGCCGGGAACCGGTGACGTTCCGCTCACGCTGTTCCAGACCGTTCCGGTGGCCGGGATCGTCGTTGTCACCTCTCCGCAGGACCTGGTGTCCCTGATTGTGGAAAAGGCTGTCAACATGGCGAAGATGATGAACGTGCCGATTCTTGGCATTGTGGAGAACATGTCGTACTTTGTATGCCCGAACTGCGGGCAGAAGCACGCGATCTTCGGCGAGAGCCATGTGGAAGAGATTGCCGAAAAGAACGGCATCGGCGCCGTGGCAAAGCTTCCGATCGACCCGTCCGTTGCGGCCGCGGTGGACGCAGGGAATGTCGAGTCGCTGGACACATCAGCCCTGAAGGAAATCTCCGATCTGATCTTCGGGGAATAATACAACGAAAACATAGGATTTATCAGGCGCACAGGAGCAGAAAAAGCCCCTGCGCGCCTGATTGCGTACAGGGGACAAGTGTTCGGGACGGATGGCGGAATCTTCTTGACAAATGCCTTGCCTCGTATTACTATGAACACATGAACAGATAAGCATATGTTCAAATCACAGAAAGAGAGGAACTTCCATGGACGATCAGGAGGTGAAGGATGTCGCCGATGTGTTCCGTATCTTCGGCGATCCGACCCGCGTGCGGATTCTGGGACTGCTGATGGAAGGCGAGTTCAGCGTTACCGACATAACACAGAAGCTGGACATGACCCAGTCGGCGGTGTCTCATCAGCTCCGGATCCTTCGGGATTCCAGGCTGGTGAGGAGCCGGCGCGACGGCAAGCAGATATTTTATGCGCTGGACGATGATCACGTGCGGACCATTCTCTTTATGGGACTTGAGCATGTGCGCGAAGCGGAGAGCGGAAAGTGAGGGCACGGTTATGAGAAAGAAGTATGCAATCGCTGTGGACTGCGCAAACTGCGCGGCAAAGGTTGAAAATGCGCTGAATGGGATGCCGGGACTGAAGGCCCAGGTGAATTTCATGACGCAGAAGATGACGCTGGAGGCGGAGACGATCGATGAGGCGCTCCTTGCAAGCGTAGAGAAGACAGCCAGAAAAATCGAGCCGGAGTTTGAGATCAAAAAGTAAGGCAGGATGAGCTGCGGCCGGAAAGGGAATGAAGGACAGGAGACGGATATGGATGGAAAACAGAAAAAACAATTGAAGTGGATCTGCCTGACCGGTGCTATTTACGCGCTGATCCTGATCGTCCTGCACACAGGGTCTGGCAAGACGTTTAATATCTTTCCGGTTAATTTCCTGCTTTTTCTGGTTCCCTACCTCATGGTGGGGTGGAAGGTGATCCGCAAGTCGCTCATCAACATCCGCCACGGCCAGATCTTTGACGAGAACTTCCTGATGATGGTGGCGACCTTCGGCGCGCTGGCGATCGGCGAATACTCCGAGGCGGTGGCCGTCATGCTGTTCTATCAGGTAGGCGAGTTCTTCGAGGATTTTGCCGTCGACCGTTCCCGCCGCTCCATCACGGCACTGATGGATATCGCGCCGGAATATGCCAACGTTGAGAGTTCCGGAGAGCTCGTTCAGGTTGATCCGGAAGATGTGAAGGTCGGCGACATCTTCGTCGTGCGCCCGGGTGAGAGGGTCCCGCTTGACGGCGTTGTCACGGAAGGTGAGTCAATGCTTGACACGGCGGCACTCACCGGCGAGTCGGTTCCCCGCTCTGTTCACGAAAACGATGAAGTCATCAGCGGATGCGTCAACGGAAGCGGTGTGCTCAAAATCCGTGCCGAAAAGGCATACGAAGATTCCACGGTCAGCCGGGTTCTTGACCTCGTGGAAAATGCCTCCGACCGCAAGGCGCGCACCGAAAACTTCGTAACCCGGTTCGCAAGGTACTACACGCCGGTCGTGGTATTTGCCGCGGTCCTGGTGGCAATTCTTCTCCCGCTGCTTTCGGGTGCTTCCTGGCAGCAGGGCCTCAAGAGCGCCTGCATCTTCCTGGTAGTGTCCTGCCCGTGCGCCTTCGTCCTGTCGGTGCCGCTTACATTTTTCGGGGGCATCGGCGCAGCGTCCCATATGGGAATCCTGATTAAGGGCAGCAACTACCTTGAGGCGGCGGCAAAACTGAAGACGGTCGTGTTCGACAAGACCGGAACGCTCACCCGCGGCGAGTTCTCCGTCACGAAGATTCTGCCATCTGACGGAACCAGTGAAGAGGAACTCCTCTCAAAAGCGGCTGCCGCAGAAGCGTACTCTACGCATCCGGTGGCGGAGTCGATCCGCCGGGCGTACGGAAAGACGGGGGAGACTCTGGATACTTCCGGGATCAGCGAAAACACGGAAACGGCCGGTCACGGCGTGGCCGTCGTTGTAAACGGCCGGAAAATCTGCGCCGGAAACCGGAAGCTTATGGACGCAGAAGGAATTGCCATCCCGCCGGTTGAGACGTCCGGAACGGTCGTGTATGTGTCGGAGGACGGACGGTATCTCGGGGCTCTCGTTATCTCGGACGTTGTGAAGCCGGAGGCAAAGAAGGCGATCGAAGAGCTGCACGCCGCGGGCGTCACGAAGACAGTGATGCTCACCGGAGACAGAAAGGAGAGCGGCGAGGCTGTTGCCGGGGAGCTTGGACTTGACGAGGTATACACCGATCTTCTTCCGGGAGACAAGGTCGGGAAGGTTGAAGAACTTCTGGCCCGCGAAGACAAGAAGAGCCGGCTGGCATTTGTCGGGGACGGCATCAATGATGCGCCGGTCATCACAAGAGCGGATGTTGGATTCGCGATGGGCAGCATGGGATCGGATGCGGCGATCGAGGCGGCGGACATTGTACTGATGGATGATGACACCCGTAAGGTTTCAAAGACCGTGCAGCTGGCCCGCCGGACGATGCGGATTGTCTACGAGAACATCACGTTTGCTCTTGTGGTCAAGATCACGGTTATGATTCTGAGTCTGTTTGCGGCGGCGAATATGTGGGAAGCGGTGTTCGCCGATGTCGGCGTGTCGGTGCTCTGCATTCTGAATGCCATGCGGATGCTGCGCACAAAGTGAGGCGTGTATGGAAAAGGGAAATACAAGAGAGGCAATCGCGGAGAGCCTTAAGGAACTGACAGAGGGCAAGGAATTTGAGAAAATCTCCGTCGGGGAGATCTGTGAGAACTGCGGCATCACCCGCAAGAGCTTTTACTATCATTTCCGTGACAAATACGATCTCGTCAGCTGGATCTTCCGCAATGAATTCATGGACAAGGCGGCGGAAGTCGGGTACAAGAACTTCATGAACATGATCGACGCGCTGCTCAAATATCTGGCGTCGGAGCGCACATACTACCGCTCGGTCTTTTCCTACAGCGGTCAGAATTCCTTCAAGGATACGTTCATTGAGAGCATGATGCCTCTGGTGGAGTGCTACGCGGAGATTCTGTTCCCGGCGTGTGACGACCAGGTGATCCGGACCGGCTCGTACTTTTTCTGCGGCGGCGTAGCGTCTATGATCAAGGACTGGCTGATGACCGACATCTCGGCGGAGGAGCTGATTGAGACGGACCATTATCTGATGAAGGAAGCCGCGCGGATCATTCACATGCAGCAGACGCTGAAGGAAGTGGCAGGCGGCAAGGGACCCTTTGACGCGGGAGATGAGAAGCCCACACCGTCCCTGACGCAGGTGATGGAAGCGGAGAAAATCGCTACGAAGAAAAGCGACGAATAATTCTGAATATTCGGCTTCCCGGTGCTGGAGCGGGGAGTCGGATTTTTATATCGTTAATATTCAGAATAATAATCACAAAACGACGGCAAATAAAGTATTATAGCATTATTTTCAAAAATAGTATTGACAAATAAAGAAAAGCATGGTACTTTATAATCAGTCAAAGGAACAGGGGACCTTCGAAAGGCAGCCGCCTTTCATCGAAAGAAGGCTCAGATTCCATTGAAAGGAGGTTGGTACCGTTGCCGTTCAATGATACTGACCTGGAAAGCAGCAGAACCTGAAGCTGCAGCGTTGAAAACCTTTGGAAGAAACGATTGTTAAAACGGATTGGTTCTGATAACAGCTGGTCGGAACGAAAAAGATAACCAAAGGGGACAGAAGAAGTAGGGTTCTGCAGGAGGAAAAAACATCGAAGGAAATGCACTGACGTAAAATTTCTGAAGAGTTTTTTCAAAACTGGCTGTCCTTAAATTCACAAGCGAAAGCAAGTTGCAGCACCAAGTAACCGGAAGGTTGGCGGCCTTCCAAAACCAAAAAAGTCTTCCCGGGAATTTAAGGAAGACGAAAGGCAGTAACAAGTGAATAGTTCTGAAACATGAAGCGGCCGTTATTTGCATTCTGCGAATAGCGGTCGTTTCATGTTATCTGACAGATTTCGCACTGGATTTCGGAACGAATTCCAGCCGGAGCTGCATACCAAGACCGGCTGCAATACGCTTCATCATAGCGAGACTCGGATTTCTGGTTCCGTTTTCGATCCGGCTGATGTCCGCCTGCGTAATGCCGGTACGTTTGGAAAGCTCTTTTTGCGTCAGCCCTTCTTTTGTGCGGGCGTCAATCATAGCCTGTATGATATCATATTCTGGTTCGAGAGCCTCATATTCCGCTTTTACTTCCGGGTCTTTAAGTGCGTTCTCTTTGTATTGACGATAACTGCTCATGTTCCAAACCTTCTTTCATAGTCAGCTCTGTATTTTATGGCAAGTTCTATTTCAGAGCGAGGTGTTTTCTGCTTTTTTTTCACGAATCCATTTGTCAGTACTGCTTTTTTTCCGAAATAAAAGAAATAGAGTACTCGGGTGATATCTGAACTTTGCCTCACTCTGAGTTTAAAAATACCGTTTCCAAGCGGTGAGGAATATGGAGGCCTGAGAGCAGGCCCGTTTTTTTCCAGAAGATCGATGGTTCTCAGAGCTTTCGCCTTCATTTTTGGTTCCAGTGTGTCTAAGAAATTCTGTACGGGAGAAGTGCCATTTTCGAGATCGTAGAATTCAATCTGATACATATGTGGTATTCCTCTAAATTCATAATATGTCTTATGCGACATATTGTCAATGGACTTACTGCGGAAGAGACGTTGGTATTGAAAAGATAAAATAAGTGCTTATCAGCACGCGATTATAAGAAATTGAAGAGAAACGTGGATGAACAAGGTGATGATATGGAGAAAATACAGAATAAGAATACAACAAAAGAGTATCATCTCTGCCTGTAAAAAGCAACACCGGCAGTCGAAAACTGCATTTGACAGATCCCTGCATTTATTTTTTCTTTATCAAATCGACAGCAAATCTTTCCGACTTTCACAAAAGATGAAGATGCGCGACAAATTTGAATCACAAATCGGGCGTATTGTATCTGACATAAGGATGAACAACAAAAGCGTTCCCCCCAAACGCGTTCATCCCGAACAAATTTCATACTTTCCCCCTCTTTTAACCCCTGCCGGAAGAAGGCAGGGGCTTTTTTTGCGCATAAGCCAGCACCGGTGCATGGCGGTTTTGCGTGCTTGCACGCAAAAATGCGCCGGCACCGGGTGCGGCAACGGAAAACCGCATGGAGCCGTGCGGAGCATGGCTGGAATGCGGTTTTCCGTTAGCGGCGCGAAGAGCTGCCGCAAGGCAGCGCAGCGACGCGTGGCTTATGCGCTTATAAAGCCAGCACCGGTGCCGGTAGTTTCGATCCGCGCTGTCTGTTATGATGGGGAAAAGGAGAGGCGGTTGTATGGCAGACAGCAGACTTACAAAGCGGGAAATTGAGGTTATCGGACACTTCGGACAGGAGCTGGAGCTTGCGGCGGGGCAGATCGTGTACCGAAAGGGAAGCCCTTCCGAAAGCCTGTACTACATCAAGTCCGGACGTGTCCGGATTTTTGACGGGTTTTCATCCGGGCGGGAGGTCACGGTCGATGTGATCGAGACGGGGCACATCTTCGGCGAGTCGGCATTTGCCGGGTGCGAGGAGGGAACGCCGCGGCCGATCAACGTGATGACGGTGACGGACACGGTGCTCATCCGCATGCCGGTATACAGGCTGGCGGAGGCGGCCGCAAAAGATCCGCAGCTTTTACTGCATCTGCTGCAGCTGTGCTCGGACAGTATGGACCGGCTGACCAGGCGGCTGGAGGAACAGTGCATGCTGGACCGCTACGGCAAGACGGCAAGTTATCTGCTGGATGTGACGGCCGTCCAGTCAAAGGAGAAGGGGACGCTTGACGGCAATGTCCCTTACACGCACAGCCAGCTGGCCGTGGCGCTGGGACTGAACCGGACCACGGTGTCGGAGGTGCTGAAGTATTTTGACCGGAAGCGCTGGATCTTCTGCGGTTACGGGAAGGTACAGGTGACCGACAGGGCAGGGCTGGAGGCATTTGTCAGGGGGCAAATGCCGTAAATCCGACAATTTCCGGATTCCGGATGACTCTCCGGATTTAAAGTGATAAAGTAGCAGCAAAAGCAGGAGAGCCGGAAGGGAGGAGCAATGCGGATTCTTGTAATAGGAAAAGAGGGGAGGCTGCAGTCCCACGCCAACCCGGAGGTGTACGCGAAACACACATACACGTATGTGCCGCTCGGAACACCGGACGAGGAGATTCTTGCGGCCGGCGGTGACGCGGATATCATCGTCGTGGATGCGATCGGAAAGGTCAGCGGAAAGGTGATTGACGGCATGCCGAATCTGAAGATGATTCACTCGGAGGGCGTCGGCTATCAGGGAGTCGACGTGAAGGCGGCCACAAGGCGCGGCATTGCTGTCTGCAACTGCAAGGGCATGAATTCTTCAGCTGTCGCGGAGCAGGCACTTCTGCTGATGCTCGGCTGTGTGAAGCATGTCATTCACGATGACAGAGAGTTTCGGCAGGGCCGCCAGATTCAGGTAAAAGAAGCGTATTTTCTGACGGGACTTAAGGAGCTTGCAGACTGTCAGGTCGGCCTTATAGGCCTGGGCGACATCGGACAGGCGACGGCCAGACTGCTTGGTGCGTTTGGCTGCCGAGTTGTATACACCAGCCGTCACAGGAGAAGCGAAGAACTGGAGAAGGCCCTCGGCGTGTCCTATATGCCGATGGATGAGCTGCTGGCGTCATCGGACATCGTGAGCCTGCACGTGGCGGTGGCACCGGAGACCGTCCACATGGCGGACGATGCATTTTTTGAGAAAATGAAGGCTGGATCGTATCTGATCAACACGTCCCGCGGCGAGCTTGTCGACACGGATGCGCTCGGGCGTGCGATTTTGTCCGGAAAAATCGCGGGAGCCGGGCTTGACTGTGTGGACGGAGAACCGGTCACGGCGGACAATGCCATCTTCAGACAGAAGGAAGAGGTGCTGGACAAGATCGTGTTCAGCTGTCATATCGGCGGGATCACGACATCTTCCATGAAACGGGGATACACCATGATCTGGGACGACATCAGTAAAGTGGAGAACGGCGAAAAGCCGGGTCACATCTGCAACAGGGAGGTACTGGGGAATGATTAATCAGTCGTATAAGGATATGCTTCAGGGAAAGTCGGTCATCCGGGAGCTCAGCGAGTATGCCACGGCGCGCGGCAAAGAGATCGGCTATGAGAACGTGTTTGACTATTCGCTGGGCAATCCGAGCGTGCCGTGTCCGCAGGATTACACGGATGTGGTCATCGACATGTACCGGACAAAGCCGTCCGGTTATATTCACAGCTACAGTCCGTCACTGGGCATCGAGTCGGTGCGGCATGCGGTGGCAGAAAGCCTCAACCGGCGCTTTGGCATGAACTATGAGACGAAGCACATCTTCATGGCGATCGGCGCGGCGGGCGCCCTGGCGCATGCGTTCCGTCTGGTTACACAGCCAGGTGATGAGATCATCGTGTTCGCGCCCTTCTTCCCGGAGTACCGGGAGTACATCCGCCGCACCGGCGCCATCATGCGCCTGGTACCAGCGGATACGGGCAGCTTTCAGATCAACTTCGAAGAATTTGAGAAGGCACTGAATCCGAAGACCCAGGCGGTACTCATCAACACGCCGAACAATCCGTCCGGCATCGCCTACAGCACGGAGACGATTCAGAGACTGGCGGACATCCTGCGCGAAAAGCAGAAGGAATACGGTCACGACATTTTCCTGATCAGCGACGAGCCGTACCGGGAGATCGTGTTTGAGGGCGCCGACAGTCCGTATCCGGGCCGGTTCTATGACAACACACTGTCCTGCTATTCCTTTTCCAAGAGCCTGTCGCTGCCGGGAGAGCGCATCGGCTACATCGCCGTGAACCCGAAGGCGACCGACGCCGACATTCTGGCGGTCATCTGCGGTCAGATCAGCCGCGGCATCGGACACAACTGCCCGTCCTCGACGTCACAGCTGGCCGTGGCACAGGTGCTCGACAAGACCAGTGATCTCTCGGTTTACGAGACCAATATGAACATTCTTTACAAAGCGCTGAAGGAACTGGGCTTCACGGTGGTGAAACCGGGCGGTACATTTTACATTTTCCCGAAGGCGCTGGAGGACGACGCCGTCGCGTTCTGCATGAAGGCCAAAAAGTACGACCTGATTCTGGTTCCTTCTGACAGCTTCGGTGTGCCGGGGTATTTTCGCATGGCGTACTGCATCGACACGGAAAAGGTAAAGCGCTCGATCCCGGTGCTGCGCCGCTTTGTGCGCGAACAGTACGGCGTAAACGGCTGAGAGCCCGGGGCCCCGCACAAAAGCCGTGCGGTTTCTGATGTACAGGCCTCACAAAAATGACAGGCATCTTTCCTGACCAAATGTCCGGAAAGGTGCCTTTTATTTTACAAAAACTTTAAATGAGGCCGGAAGCAGACTTTACATTGCCCCTGTATTGTTTAGTCGTGACCGGAAGAGAAACGGGCGAAAGACGAAACAGCCCGTGTACGGTACGATTTGGAGGACGAAAAGAAATGTCAAGAGAAAAGGTACTCAGAGCAGCAGCACTACTTCTCACGGGAATTATGGCGGCAGGTGCCGCAGGCTGCGGCAGCAGCACGGGCAGCGCTGGCAGCACCACAACCACCACTAAGGCGGCTTCTGCGGCCAAGGTTTCTGGACAGATCACAGCGGCAGGATCTTCTGCACTGCTTCCGCTTGTTCAGGACGCTGCGGACGCATTCATGGCAGAGAATCCGGACTGCGTGATTTCCGTAAACGGCGGCGGTTCCGGGCAGGGCCTGAAGCAGGTGAGTGACGGCGCCGTAAACATCGGAAACTCGGATGTCTTTGCCGAGGATAAGTTTGACGCAGGCGCCGCGGCAGAACTTGAGGATCATCAGGTCTGCACCGTGACCATGGCTCCGATTGTGAACAAGGACCTGGGCGTGACCAACCTTTCAACCGGTGATCTGGTGAAGATCTTCACCGGTGAGATCACGAACTGGAGCGAGGTGGGCGGCCCGAACGAGGACATCATGCTCATCACAAGGCCGTCGTCCTCCGGTACCCGCACACTGTTCAAGGAGTGGGCGATGAACGGAGCGGAGGAGTCTTCTTCCTCGGCGCTTGAGACGGACGATTCCGGCACACTGCTTCAAAACGTGTCGGACAACAAGAATGCCATCGGCTATGTGGCGCTTTCCTACCTGGTTAATAACAGCGGCGTCCAGGCCGTTTCGATCGACGGCGTGGCTCCGACACTGGAAAATACGTACAACGGTTCGTACAAAGTATGGGGTTACGAGCACATGTACACAAAGAAGGGCGCTGACAACACGGCGGCAGAGGCATTTATCAACTACATGATGGGTGACAGCTACTCGTCCAAGCTTGAGAGCATGGGATACGGCGTATCGTCCAAGATGACACAGAGCGCGATCGACTCTCATAACAAGTAATCCGCCTGAAGAAATGCAGAACTCCCGGAACTCATTCTCCAATCGGTGCCACGCCGCCCGTGGGGAATGGGTTCCTTCTGCGTAAAGTTAGCCTAAGAGTAAGGAAGGTTCGGATGAATAAATTCAAAAACGAATATGCCGGGCGGATTCTGGTCACCATCTGCGGCGGATTTCTGATTGTGCTGACTCTGATCATCGCGGTTTTCCTGATCGTGCGGGGATCGGTGACCTTCACACAGTTTCACCACTCCGTGGCGGAATTTCTGTTTTCTTCGGACTGGTCTCCGGAGGATTCGGCCGGAGTGTACGGCGGAGGCGTCGGGGCGGCCATTTACATTGTCGGATCGCTTCTGACCTGCGGTCTCGCGCTTCTCATCGCGGCTCCGTTCTCGATCGCGGCGGCGGTTTTCATAACGGAGATCGCGCCGGAACTGGGAACAAAGCTGTTCCAGCCGGCGGTTGAAATCTTCGTCGGAATTCCGTCTGTTGTATACGGCTGGGTCGGCATGACGGTTCTGGTGCCCTGGATCCGCGACACATTCCATGCTCCCATGGGTGGGTACTCGGTCCTTGCGGCCGGCATCGTCCTTGCAGTCATGATCTTCCCGACCATCACAACCGTGGCGGCTGACAGCATCCGTTCTGTCTCCGACAACTACCGCAAGGCAGCGTACGGACTCGGATCCACCCGCTGGCAGATGATCTGGCACATCAGCCTTCCGGCTGCCATGCCGGGAATTCTGACCGGTATCATCCTGGGGCTGGCAAGAGCTTTCGGCGAGGCGCTCGCGGTAGCCATGGTCATCGGCAAGACCCGGGCGTTCCCGTCTGGTATCCTCTCGCCCACAAACAATCTGACGGCGGCCATCGCCTCGGATATGGGCAACTCGGCCAACGGCGGTGAGATGAACATGGCTCTCTGGTCCATGGCGCTGCTGCTGTTCCTGATCTCGATTGCCTGCATCCTCGTGATCCATCTGATTTCGGCGAGAGGTCAGAAAAAGATGTCGGGAAAGTAAAGCGGCTTCAATAGCGGCTTCTATTTAGCGGCTTCTATTTAGAGGAAAATTCTATGAATGAAGATTCAATGAAACGGATCCGGAAGGCGAAGGGAGTCAACCGATTCATGACGGGGCTCCTGTATGCGGTCGGCGGTTCCTTTCTGGTGCTTCTGATCGTCCTGGCCGGATATATCATCATCTCGGGAATCCGGGACCTGAAGCCGGAGTATCTTTCCTATACGAACCAGGGAATCGGCAATCAGTTCTTCAACACGATCTACCTGGTATTCTGGTCCCTGCTTATCAGCGTGCCGATCGGCGTGGGAGCCGGTGTCTACATGGCGGAGTACGCGGGTGACAACAAGTTCACGAAAGCGCTTCGCGTCAGCATGGAGGCGCTCTCCTCTCTTCCTTCCATCGTGGTCGGTCTGTTCGGATACCTGGTGTTTATCCTGACGTTCGGCTTTCAGTGGAATCTGCTGGCCGGCGCGCTGGCGGTCAGCATTCTGAACCTGCCGTCGATCACAACGACGACCGAGGACGCGCTCCGATCGCTTCCTAAAAGCTACAAGCAGGGCAGTATGGCACTTGGCGCGACGCACTGGAAGGCAATCACCACGGTACTTCTTCCGGCGGCGCTTCCCCGCATCATCACCGGAGTTATCCTGGCGGCAGGACGAGGCTTCGGCGAGGCGGCCGCGCTTCTGTACACATCCGGACAGAGTACGGTACTCAACTGGCACAACTGGAATCTGACGTCCATCACCTGCCCGCTGAATCCCATGCGGTCCGGTGAAACGCTGGCACTCCACATCTGGGTTTTGAGAACGGAAGGCGCCCTGCACGCCAACTCCACGGAAATCGCCAATGTCGCGGCTATGATCCTGGTTCTCATGACGCTGGGATTCAGCATCACGGCCAGAATCCTCACGTGGCGCATCAATAAAAAGTCAACCGGTGAGAAATGACAGAAGAGGAACAAAAGTGGAAAACGAAACAAACTACAAATTTGTCGTGAACAATCTGAACCTGTGGTACGGGACGTTTCAGGCACTCAAGGGCATCAGTCTGAATATTGCAAAAAATGAGATCACGGCACTCATCGGACCGTCCGGGTGCGGAAAATCTACCTTCCTGAAGACGCTCAACCGCATGAACGACCTCGAAAAAGGCGTGAAGATCACAGGCTCCGTGAAGCTTGACGGTGTGGACATCTACAAGGACATGGACGCCATCGAGCTGAGGCGCCGGGTCGGCATGGTATTCCAGCAGCCGAACCCGTTCCCGAAGTCGGTATATGACAACGTGGCATACGGGCCGCGCATCAACGGTGTGCGCAGCAAGGCAAAGCTCGACGAGATCGTGGAGACGAGCCTGAAACAGGCGGCGATCTGGGACGAACTCAAGGACCGTCTGTACAAGAGCGCACTGGGGCTGTCCGGCGGCCAGCAGCAGAGACTCTGTATCGCGCGCACGCTGGCCGTGCACCCGGAGGTCATCCTGATGGACGAGCCGACGAGCGCCCTGGACCCGATCTCCACGTCAAAGATCGAGGATCTGGCGGAGGAACTGAAAAAGAACTACACCATCGTCATTGTCACGCACAACATGCAGCAGGCGGTGCGTATCTCGGACAAGACCGCATTCTTCCTCCTGGGCGACATGGTCGAGTTCGGACAGACCGATCATCTTTTCTCGAAACCGAAAAGTCCGCAAACAGAGCGGTACATCACAGGGAGGTTTGGCTGATGAGACTCAAATTCGACGAAGAACTGAACAATCTGAACCGGGAGATGATCCTGATGGGCTCCATGTGCGAGGATGCCATTAACACCGCGATCTGCGCGCTCATCAAGGGCGATCCGGAAGGCCACAAGAATGTTTCCGCCATCGTGACGGAGATCAGCCACAAGGAGCGCGAGATCGAGGACATGTGCCTGAAGCTTCTGATGCAGCAGCAGCCGGTCGCGACCGACCTGCGCACGATCTCCTCCGCCCTGAAGATGGTCTCGGACCTCGAGCGCATCGGCGACCAGTCCGACGACATCGCGGAGATCGTCTCCATGCAGAACGTCTCCGATGCCGATGACAAATATGAGATACTCGACCTCGGACAGGCCTCGAGCCGCATGGTGACCGGGGCGGTGGATGCATTTGTCAAGAGAGACGAAAAGGCGGCCAGAGCGGTCATCAAAGAGGATGACACAGTTGATGACTATTTTGATAAAATAAAGAAGGAGCTTGCAAAGAGCATCCAGACGGACGAGACAGGACTGGAGAAGACGCTGGACCTGCTGATGATTTCGAAGTATTTCGAGCGTATCGGCGACCACGCTGTCAATATCGCCCAGTGGGTGATTTTTTCTGTCACCGGCATTCTGGAAGGAAATACAAAGTGAGGCTGGCATGATTTACTGTGTTGAGGATGACGAGGCCGCCGGCAATCTGGAGGCCTACGCACTGGAGACATCGGGATACGGGGTAGAGCTGTTTTCGGACGGCAAGAGCTTCTTTCATGCGCTGGCAGGTGAGCGCCCGGAGCTGGTCCTGCTGGACATCATGCTTCCCGGAGACGACGGGATTACCATTCTGCGAAAACTTAAGGGCGATCCGGTGAGCGCAGACATCCCCGTGATCATGACCACGGCAAAGGGGACGGAATTCGACAAGGTGCGGGGACTGGACCTCGGGGCGGATGACTATCTGGTCAAGCCGTTCGGAATGATGGAGATGGTCTCGAGAGTGCGCGCGGTACTGCGGCGCACATCCGCGAAGACGGCGGAGGCGCCGGTGCTTGCCGCGGGCGGCGTCAGTGTCAACCGGACGGAGCACACGGTGACGGTGGACGGCGAGAAGGTGGACCTGACGCTCAAGGAATACGGCTTGCTGGAGCTGTTCATGGAGTACCCCGGCAGGGTGTTTGACCGGGAGACGCTGCTGGCCCGCGTCTGGAACTCGGAGTACACCGGCGATACGCGCACGGTGGATGTCCACATCGGGACCCTGCGCACAAAGCTGGGGCGGTACGGCGGTCTGATTCAGACCATCCGCGGCCTGGGCTACAAGCTGGAGGCTGACGCCTCATGACGAGACAGATTTTCAAACACATGCTGATTCTGATCACGGTCGCGCTCCTTGTGGCGTTTACGGCGGTGCTGGGAATTCTGTACAGCTACTTCGGCGTGGTCCAGGAAGGGCAGGTGAAGGCTGAGGCGAAGCTGGCGGCGCAGGCGGTAGAGGCGGAAGGCATTTCGTATCTGGAAAATCTGGATCCTGACACCACGCGTGTGACGCTTGTCGCATCTGACGGACAGGTCATCTATGACAGTGAGGCTGACGCTTCGACTCTGGAAAATCACGCCGACCGCCCGGAGATAAAGGAAGCACTTGTTAGCGGCGAGGGCATGAGCACCCGTTTTTCGGGCACGCTTCTCAAGTCCTTTGTCTACTGTGCCGAGCGGCTGTCTGACGGGACGGTGCTGCGCATCGCGGAGCCAAGAGACACGGCGTTAAATATCGCGGCGGGGATGGTGCCATTTGTTCTGATGCTTCTCATCATCCTGATGGTGTGCATGTGGTTTGCCGCCAGACGCGTCGCGGCGCGGATAACGGAACCGCTCAACCGGCTCGACCTGGATCACCCGATGGAAAATGACGAGTACGAGGAGATCAGCCCGCTGCTTAAGCGCATCTACGCCCAGCAGAAGCAGATTGCGGATGAGAAGGGCCGCCTGGTGCGGATTGAGCGGGATTTCACGGCGGTTACCCAGCATATGGCGGAAGGTCTGATACTGCTTGACGAGGAAGGCCGCGTCCTGAACATGAACAACAAGGCCGGAAAGCTTCTGAATGCCGGCGATGTCTATATAGGCATGGACATCCTGGCGCTGGAGAGGCGCGAAAAGTTCCGGGAGATCCTGGCCGGGGCGCTCGAGGAAGGGGAACACGGCGAGGCGATCCTGCCGTATGACCGGCTCAGCTATCAGGTGGACGTGACTCCTGTCATGGACGGGAAAAAGGTCATCGGAACGGTTGTGCTGCTCTTTGATGTCACGGAACGAGAGACGGCAGAGCAGATGCGCCGCGAATTCACGGCCAATGTATCCCATGAGCTCAAGACCCCCCTTCACACGATCTCCGGCTGTGCGGAGATGCTGGAGAGCGGCGGTGTGCGGCCGGAGGATCAGAAAAAGTTTGTGCACCTGATCTACACGCAGGTGCAGCGCATGATCACACTGGTTCAGGATATTCTGTACATCTCGCATCTGGATGAGGGGGCGGTTGACATGAGCTGTTCGCGGATCGATATGTGTCTGATGGCGGACAAGGTCATCGAGAGCCTGTCGCAGGAAGCTGAGAAGAAGCATGTGGGTGTCAGCCTCGATTCAGACGGCGAGGTCATCTATTACGGCGTGGCGAGGCTGACGGAGAGCATTATCTTCAACCTGATCGACAACGCCATCAAGTACAACAAAGAAGGCGGCGAGGTGCATGTTCGTCTTCGCGCCGCGGCTCATACGATTACGCTGCAGGTGTCGGACAACGGAATCGGTATCCCGGAGGAGGACCAGACCCGGATCTTCGAGCGGTTTTACCGGGTCGACAAGAGCAGGTCGCGGGAGATCGGCGGCACCGGCCTCGGACTGGCCATTGTCAAGCACGCCGCGATGCTGCAGAACGCGCAGATCAGGCTTGACAGTCAGCCCGGGCGGGGCAGCACCTTCACGGTCGTCTTCCCGGAGAAGGCTACGGATGAGGCAGAGGCGGCGGTGTGAGCATCCATTGAGTTTATATGTCGGATACTCAGGACGGTTAACGATACTAATTCAGCTGATTTCTTGTATTTTGACCGAATTGCTGAAAATACGAAGCGGTTAGTCATGGCTGATTCAGCAATTTTCTTGATTCTAAGATTCATAGCTGAATAAAAAGCGAAGTTAGAAACTGCTAATTCAGCTGCCTGGTTGCTACAAAGCAAAATAGCTGAATTCCCGGCGAAAAACCTGCGTAAAAATTCAGCAAAGAACTGCGGAGACAGATTCTTAGCTGAATGACGGTTCATAGGAAGACTCGAAATTTCAGCGGATAGCCGCCTGAACGGGCGGTTTCGCTGAATTCCGGGTCTTTTTTTATGATTCGGCAAATGGACCTGGTTTGCCAGTTGCCGGAACACAAAACAGGCAGGGCGGGAACAATCCTGCCCTGCCTGAAAACCGTCCGGAACCGGGCGGGTTTGTGATACACTGAATGCAGACGAAATGAAAACAGAGGATTATAGAAAGAAATTTTGTGACAGGAGAGAGCTTGTGAGCAGCAAGAAGACGGAAGTTATCAATACGCTGGCGCTGGTGTTCGCGGCATTCATATGGGGAACGACATTTGTCGCGCAGAGCGAGGGCGCGAAGATCATAGGGCCGTATACGTTTCTTGCCGGGCGTGGCTGGATCGGGATCGTATTCCTGTACTTTGTTGTGCGCGCCAATGACCGGGCTCTGATGCGCCGGACAGGCCGGACGGCAAAGCCTGAGAATTTCCTGCAGTGGAGGCAGCTCATCGGGCTGGGATTCTTATGCGGGACGTTTCTTTTTATCGCCAGTTTTCTGCAGCAGGTCGGCATCCAGTACACGACAACGGCAAAGTCCAGCTTCATCACGGCGATGTATGTGGTGCTGGTCCCGGTCTTCTCGATTTTTGCGAAAAAATATCCGAGCGTGAAGGTATGGGTTTGTGTGGTGCTTTCTGTCATCGGGCTGTATCTGCTCTGCATCAGACCAGGTGAGGCGGGATTCGGATACGGGGATCTGCTGACGCTTGCCGGCGCGGTCTTCTTCTCCATGCAGATCCTCTCGATCAATTACAGTGTTCAGATGGTGGACGGAATCCGGCTGGCATGGTGGCAGACATGTTCCATGGGGCTGATCGCGACGGTTTTCATGCTTGTTTTTGAGAAGCCGGACGCGGCTTCCATTCTGGCGGCACTGCCGTCGCTTCTCTACGCGGGCGTGCTTTCGACGGGGGTTGCGTATACCCTGCAGATCGTGGGGCAGCGGCATCTGAACCCGACAGTCGCGAGTCTGGCGATGTGCCTGGAGAGTGTGTTCGGAGCGCTGGCCGGCTGGCTGGTACAGGGTCAGGAGCTGAGTGCGCGGGAGATCTCCGGATGCGCCATTATGTTTGCAGCGATCGTGCTGTCCAATCTTGATTTCAGCGGGATGGGAGGGAAAGCTCACGGAGCGGACGATATTTCACGTTGATGTCAACAGTGCCTTTCTGTCCTGGACTGCGGTGAAGATGCTGCGTGAGAACCCGGACGGGCCGGATCTGCGCCGGATTCCGTCCGTCATCGGCGGCGATGAGAAAAAGCGGCACGGCATTGTGACGGCGAAGTCCCTGCCGGCCAAAAAGATGGGGATTCACACGGCGATGACGGTGGCCGAAGCACTTCGCATCTGCCCGAATCTCGTGATCCGGCCGCCGGATTTTGAGCTGTACAGCCGCGAGTCGGCCCGGCTTATGGAGCTTCTGCGGACCTATTCACCCGTTCAGGAGCAGCTGAGTATCGATGAGTGTTATCTGGACATGACGGAGGCAGCCGGGCACTTTGCCCGTCCCGGTGAGAGCAGCCGGAGGTGGGGCGTGCGGGCGGCGGACGAAATCCGGCGCGCGGTGCGGGAGACGCTCGGATTCACGGTAAATGTCGGTGTTTCCACGAACCGGCTTCTGGCCAAGATGGCCAGCGATTTTGCGAAGCCGGACAGGACCCATACTCTTTTCCCGGAGGAGGTTCCGGTGAAGATGTGGCCGCTTCCCGTTGAGTCGCTCTACGGCGCCGGTCCTTCTACGGCGCGGCAGCTGCGGCGCCTTGGCGCCGCCACAATCGGGCAGGCGGCAGCCATGGACCCGGAGGTCCTGAAGGCGAATTTCGGCGTGAAAGGCGGTCTGTATATCTACGAGAGCGCGAACGGCCGGGGATCGGACACTGTACAGAGCGATGAGCGGGACGCTCTCAGCATGTCGGCGGAGACGACGGTTCCCTCAGACCTCGGGCCCGCTGACGAGACACAGGCTGAGCAGGTCATCCGGTATCTTGCCGGCCGGGTGTCCGGGCGGCTGAAGCGGGAAGGGGTATTTGCCGGGACAATCACCGTCACGGTAAAGACCGACGATTTCCGCCGCCATTCAAGGAGCCTTAGTCTCGCGGATCCGGTATGTGACGAGGAGTCCATCAGCCGCGAGGCACTCAAGGGCTACTGGGAGATGTGCGGCGGCGATGACGGCTATTTTCACGCCGGCCGGAAGGTCCGGCTTGTCGGTGTGGGAGCCACAAAGCTTTCGGACGGACGCTTCCGGCAGATGAGCCTGGAGGATCTTGCGAGGCAGATTGCGGGAGACGACGAGGAGAGACGGAAACGGGAGCTTGAGTCTCAGGAAAGACGTGCGAAAAAGAAAAGACAGGAGAAGCTGGATAAAATGCGCCGCGAGCTGAACGAGCGGTTCGGCGAAGGAACCGTCGTGCGCGGCGCGGATACGGAACCGTGAGGGGCGCCTGACAAGGCGGAGAGCCAGCCAAACGGCTGGCTCAGCCGGCATCCGCCTCCGCCACGCCTTCGCCGTGTTTTTTCCGGATATCTTTCATGACGAACAGGTAGGATACTCCGGTGAAGATGCCGGCAGTGAGCCACGCGAAAGGATCACAGGCGACGGCAAAGGTGGAATTGAGCGTCTTCATGGCAAGCCATGCCATCAGCAGGCGGCTGAAGAACTCGACCACGCCGCCCATCATGGGCAGGAAGCCGTAGCCGCATCCTTGCATCACGTTGCGGAAGATGAAGATCATCGACAGCGGGATGTAGCAGGTGACGCACAGGTGGACATACGCGTTGGCCCAGGGGACGAGCGACGCGATGTCCGTGTCGCCGGAAAAGAAGAACCCGAGGGTGGCAGGCGTCAGAAACCACGCGAGGACGCCGCTTATCAGCGAGTAGAGAATCTCGATGACAACGGCGTCGCGCACGCTCTTTCTCACGCGGGAGAATTTTCCGGCGCCGAAGTTCTGCCCGGAGAAAGTTGCCATGGTCTGGCCCATGGACTGCATTCCCTGGCTGAGCATGCCCTGAAACTTGCCGCCGGCTGTGATGGCGGCGACGGCGGTGGAACCGAAGATGTTGATGGCAGACTGCATGATCATCGTCCCGGAGGCCGTGATGCCGAACTGCAGGGCCATCGGGAGCGCAATGCTCATCTGAACGCCGGTGTCCTTCCGGTAGATCTTCCACTCGCCTCTCTGCGGGAGAAGCGATTTTTCTTTTTTGTAAATGTACAGAAAGCAGATGATGGCGGACAGCGCCTGAGAAAAGTCGGTCGCGACCGCAGCACCGGCAACTCCCATGTGGAAGTTGATGATGCACACGAGGTCCAGTACGACGTTCAGACCGGCGGAGAAGAGCAGCGTGTACAGCGGCACACGGCTGTTTCCGACGGCGCGCAGCAGGGCGCTCCCCAGGTTGTACGCTACGCAGGCGATGAGCCCCCACGCGATGATGGAGATGTACGTGCAGGCGTCGGCAAAGATGTTGTCCGGCGTGTTCATCACGTGCAGCAGCGGATTCATGACGAGCAGGAAGACTGCCGTGATGAGAGCTGCCGAGATAAGGGAGAGAAGGCAGGAGTTGGCGACGGAGTGGCGCATGCGTTTTTCGTCGCCGGCTCCGAAGGCCTGGCTGGTCAGCACCGTGAATCCGGTGGTGAGACCTACGGCGAAGCCCTGCATCAGGAACATGATCGTGCCGGTTGACCCGACGGCGGCCAGCGCGCCTTCTCCGACCGTGCGGCCCACGATGATGGTGTCAGCCATGTTGTACAGCGTCTGGAAGACATTTCCCACAAACAGCGGCAGGGTAAAGCGGAGAATGATGCCGATGATGCCGCCCCTTGTCATATCCGTTTTCATAATCTGAAAGTATACCTCGTGAACTTGAAAAGTGCAGGCCCGGCAGGGCAGTTGATCAGGAAGGGTTCAGTCAGAGATTCCTTTTTTGTTTTCGCGCAGACGCAGCACGGCCAGAAGAGTGATGAGCAGGCCGAGGCTGACGGACAGCGACAGAACGCCGTTCTTGGTGAAGCCGGCGATGATGTAGCCGACACAGGAGATGGCCGCGCAGACGAGCGCGTACGGCAGCTGTGTGGTCACGTGGTTGATGTGTGAGCACTGGGCGCCGGCGCTGCTCATGATGGTTGTGTCGGAAATTGGCGAGCAGTGGTCACCGCACACGGACCCGGCCATGCAGGCCGCTATCGCGATGATCATCATCGAATAATCCGTGCTCTCAAAGCAGTCTACGACGATCGGGATCAGGATGCCGAATGTTCCCCAGCTTGTGCCCGTCGCGAAGGAGATGCCCACCGCGATGAGGAAGATGATGGCCGGCAGCAGGGAAAGGAATCCGGACGCCGATCCTCTCACAACAGACTTGACAAATGCGGATGCGCCCAGCGAATCGGTCATGGCCTTGAGCGTCCAGGCAAATGTCAGGATCAGGATCGCCGGGACCATGGACTTGAAGCCGGAAGGCAGGCAGTCCATGCACCCGGAAAATGTGAGCGACCGGCGGACGCAGTAGAAGACGATGACGATGATGAGGGCGAAAATCGAGCCTAAGGACAGGCCGACGGATGCGTCGCTTGCGGCAAAGGCGTCAACAAATCCGGTGCCGGAGAAAAAGCCGCCGGAGTAGAGCATGCCCAGCACACAGCAGATGACGATGGCAAGAATCGGAAAAACAAGGTCGATCACGTGGCCGTGGCCCTGCGTCCTGTCCTCATCCTCCGCGTTTGCATACGGGCGGTCAGGCGTTGTGTACAGGTCGCCCTTCAGGGCGTTCTGCTCGTGCGTGAGCATCGGCCCGAAGTCAACCCGCAGGATCGAGAGCCCCAGCATCATCGCGATGGTGAGCAGGGCGTAGTAGTTGTACGGAATGGTCTGCACGAAGATGCGGATTCCATCGGAGTCCGGCACGAAGCCGGATACGGCGGCGGCCCAGCTGGAAACCGGCGCGATGATGCAGACAGGCGCCGCGGTGGCGTCGATGAGGTACGCCAGCTTGGCGCGGGACACCTGGTGCTTGTCTGTCACCGGACGCATGACGCTGCCGACAGTCAGACAGTTGAAATAGTCGTCGATGAAGATCAGCACCCCCAGGACCGTGGTGGCCAGCATGGCACCGCGGCGCGTCCTGATGTGCGTTGCCGCCCAGCGGCCGAACGCCGCCGAACCGCCGGTGCGGTTCATCAGGGAAACAACACAGCCGAGAACGACAAGAAAGATGAGGATGCCGACGTTGTAGGAGTCGGAAAGCACGCCAATCAGACCGTCCTGCAGGACGTGCGTAAATGTTCCCTCAAAGGAAAAGCCGGAGAAGAGCAGCGCGCCGGTCACGATGCCGAGGAACAGAGAGCTGTACACTTCTTTTGTGGCCAGTGCCAGCACGATGGCGATGAGCGGCGGGGTAAGAGACCAGAACGTCCCCTGGACACTTTCCGCGCTCGTCAGACGGCAGGCAGCAATGAGAAATACGATGACGGCCGCAGCCGCGATAGCCCTGATGATTTTCTGTGACTTTTTCAAAAAACTCTCCCCCTGCCGCCTGCCCATCCGTCTTCTGCGGGAGCGGGCGGCATCTGTCATGTGATGGTTAAAAATGTTAGTCGGAAATTCCCCGTTTATTTTCGCGCAGACGCAGGACGGCCAGGAGCCCGATCATCAGACCGGCGCCGGCTGCAAGCGATACGGCGGCGTTTTTGGTGAAACCGGCGATTATATAGGACACGAACGAGATGGCCGCGCAGGTGAGCGCGTATGGCAGCTGCGTGGTGACGTGGTTCATGTGCGCGCACTGGGCGCCGGCACTGCTCATGATGGTCGTATCCGAGATGGGCGAGCAGTGATCGCCGCAGACGGACCCGGCCATGCAGGCCGCCATCGATATGATCATCATATTGTAGTCTGTTCCGATGAAACAGTCCACAACAATCGGAATCAGAATTCCGAATGTCCCCCAGCTCGTGCCCGTCGCGAAGGAAATACCCACCGCGATGAGGAAGATGATGGCCGGCAGCATGGAGAGAAAGCCGGACGCGGAGCCGGTGACGACGGTTCTGACGAATTCCGAGGCACCCAGCGAGTCGGTCATCGCCTTGAGCGTCCAGGCAAATGTCAGGATCAGGATCGCCGGGACCATGACCTTGAAACCGGCCGGCAGACAGTCCATGCACTCTGAGAATGAGAGCGAGCGGCGCAGGCAGTAGAAGATGACGATGATGATGAGCGCGAAGATGGAGCCTAAGGACAGGCCTACGGACGCGTCACTTTCGGCAAAGGCATCGACAAATCCCGTCCCGGAGAAGAAACCGCCGGAATAGATCATGCCGATGACGCAGCATACGACGGTGATGACAATCGGGAAGATCAGATCCCCGATCTTTCCGTGCCCGCCGGTCCTGTCTTCATTTTCCTCCGCCGAATACGGGCGTTCCGGGGTGGTGTAGAGATCGCCTTTCAGAGCGTTCTGTTCGTGCGTGAGCATCGGGCCGTAATCAACACGCAGGATGGACAGGCCGAACATCATGACAAGCGTGAGAAGCGCGTAGAAGTTGAAGGGGATCGTCTGAATAAAGATCTTCAGGCCGTCCGAGGCCGGCACAAAACCGGAGACGGCTGCAGCCCAGCTGGAGATCGGCGCGATGATGCAGACCGGTGCCGCGGTGGAGTCGATGAGATAGGCGAGCTTGGCCCGCGAGACGTGATGCTTGTCCGTCACCGGGCGCATGACACTGCCGACAGTGAGACAGTTGAACGCGTCGTCGATGAAGATCAGAATGCCCAGGAGCGTGGTGGCGAGCATGGCGCCGCGGCGCGTCTTTATGTGCTTTCCGGCCCAGCGCCCGAAGGCAGCCGATCCGCCGGTGCGGTTCATCAGGGCGACGACCGTTCCCAGAACCACGACGAAGATGAGAATGCCGACGTTGTAGGAGTCAGACAGGACATGAATAAAACCGTCCTGCAGGACATGCGTGAATGTGCCCTCGAAGGAAAATCCCGAGAACAGCAGCGCGCCGGTCACGATTCCCATGAACAGAGAACTGTACACTTCCTTGGTGGCAAGTGCCAGAACGATGGCGACGACGGCCGGCATCAGGGACCAGAAGGTGCCCCGCACCGTGTCGGCGTCCGTAAGCCTTGCGGCCGCCATCAGAAGACAGATGACGGCCGCGGCGGCGGTTATGAAAGAAATAATTTTCTTTTTCCCCAATTTCTTTTCCCCCAGGAACCCCGATCTGTCCCGGAATCAGTTCAGATGCCGGAAACGCTCAATCGCGGCCTTTGTGTTCTCATGCGATCCGAATGCCGTGAGCCGGAAATACCCTTCTCCGCTCGGACCGAATCCTGACCCGGGCGTGCCGACAACATGGCCCTTCTCAAGAAGGTAGTCAAAGAACTCCCAGCTGCTCATGCCGTCCGGTGTCTTCAGCCACACATACGGCGAGTTGACGCCGCCGCTGCAGGTGAATCCGGCTGCGGTGAGGCCCTCGCGGATCATGCGCGCATTTTCCATGTAGTAGGAGACAAGTGCGCGGATTTCTTTCTGACCTTCCTCTGTATAGACGGCCTCGCCGGCGCGCTGCTGGATGTACGGAGCACCGTTGAACTTCGTGCCGTGGCGGCGCGCCCACAGATCGCGCATGCTGACGCCGGACGCATCCTTAAGCTCCTTCGGGACGACGGTGTAGCCCAGGCGCACGCCCGTGAAACCGGCATTCTTGGAAAAGGAGCGGATCTCGATTGCGCAGGTCTTCGCGCCGTCGCACTCATAGATGGAGTGCGGGATGTCGTCCTCGGTGATGTACGCCTCGTAGGCGGCGTCATAGATGATGACGGCTTTGTTCGCATTGGCGAAATCGACCCACTTCTGCAGCTGCTCTTTTGTGATCGCCGCGCCCGTCGGGTTGTTCGGGAAGCACAGGTAGATGATGTCCGGAATCTCCTCCGGAAGCTGCGGCGCGAAGCCGTTTTCCGCGAGGCACGGCATGTAGATGATGTTGCTCCAGGTTCCGGTCTTCTCGTCATAGGTGCCGGCGCGTCCCGCCATGACGTTGGTGTCCACATATACCGGGTATACCGGATCGCAGACGGCGACGCGGCAGTCTTTTGAGAAGATCTCCTGGATGTTGCCGGAGTCGGACTTGGCGCCGTCCGATACGAAGATTTCATCCGGGGAGATGGTCACCCCGCGGCCGCCGAAGTCAACCCGGCTGATGGCACTGCGCAGGAAATCATATCCGAGGTCCGGCGTGTAGCCGCGAAATGTTTCGGCGTGCGACTGCTCCTCCACCGCCTTCTGCAGCGCTGCGATGACACTTTTACTCAGCGGCTGGGTCACGTCGCCGATTCCCAGCCGGATGATCAGGGTGTCCGGGTGCGCATCTTTGTATGCGGCAACCTTTTTCGCGATATTGGAAAACAGATAGGAACCACGAAGCTGCAGATAGTCCGGATTGGCTTTAAACATATGGAATCCTCCTTTGGCACATGTGCGGTTGGCTGGCTTAATGCAGGCACTCACACTGCAGGCCTGCGTTAGTCTGGAAAATTATATATCATCCGAATGAGAAATGCTATGATAACAGAATGATTGCGGGACCAAAACCAGCTTAAAAATCATGGCCCGCAGGGAGGCTGTCAGACGGCAGGAAGACGTATATGACACAAGAATCTCTTGAACAGAATCTGATGCGGCTGCTTTCCTGGTACCGGGAAAACGCCCGGGTACTCCCGTTCAGGGGCACCCGCGACCCGTACCGCATCTGGGTCTCGGAAATCATGCTGCAGCAGACGCGCGCGGCGGCCGTGACCCGCTATTTTGAGCGCTTTACGGAAGCGCTGCCGGATGTATACGCCCTCGCTGCGATTGGAGACGACGGGCTGATGAAACTCTGGGAGGGGCTGGGATACTATTCCCGCGCCCGGAATCTCAAAAAATGCGCGCAGCTTCTCGTGCGTGAGTACGGCGGGCGCTTCCCGGAAGAATATGACGAACTCATCCGCCTGCCCGGCATCGGCTTTTACACCGCCGGCGCCATTGCCTCCATCGCGTTTGGAAAGCCGGTGCCGGCTGTCGACGGCAACGTGCTGCGCGTCATGAGCCGCCTTGGCAATGACAGCCGGGACATCTGCGGCATGAAGACGAAGCGCGCTGTCTTTGAGGAGCTTGCCGGGTGCTACCGGGAACTTTCGGGATCGGCTGACAGCGGCTCTCTGAACCAGGCCTTCATGGACCTCGGCTCGGAAATCTGCGTACCGGGGACGCCAAAGTGCGCAGAGTGCCCGCTTTCTGGCGGGTGCGAAGCGCTGCGGGAGGGACCGGAGCATGCCGCCGGACTGCCGGTGCGAAAAAAGCCTTCCGAAAAGCGCATCGAAAAACGAACAATCCTTATTCTATGTGCCGGAGACAGGCTGCTTTTTCACAGGCGTCCGGCAAAGGGGCTCCTTGCGGGACTGTTCGAGTTTCCGGGGCTTCCCGGTCATCTGACAGAACGTGAGGCTCTGAAAGCGGCGGAGAATCTGGGCTTTGAGCCGCTTCGTATGCAGCGGCTGGCCGACGGAAAGCACGTGTTCTCGCATGTCATCTGGGACATGATCTGCTACCGGGTGCGCGTGGCGGATCCCGGGACCGCTTTGACAGGGAATGGAGAAGCAAAAGTACCCGGCGTGCCCGGCATGTCGGTGCTGGCAGAAGAAACGGGAGAGTACGGCCCGGGCCCCATAGAAAAGGCAGAGGACCGGGAGTGGCTGTTGGTCAGCAGCCGCGCGGCAGGGGAGAGAGTGCCGATTCCATCGGCATTTGCCGCGTGGTTTGAGGAGGCCGGGATTTCTGATTCCAGGTAAACATAAGCAGCGGAGCCGTAAATTGATGTGGTCCCGCTGCTTATATTTATATAAAGAAAATTTCAGTTGTCCAGAATCTGATAAAGGATCCGGTACAGGCTGCGGGCATCCTCACGGGACAGCCGGAAACACCCGCCGATTTCTGCCGGGATGTCCTTCACCTTTTCTTTCATGGCGCGGCCGGCTTTCGTCAGCCGGATCCGCACCTTGCGCTCATCCGCCTCGTCGCGGACTCTGGTTATGAAACCTTCGTCCTCCATTTTCTTGAGAAGCGGCGTCACCGTCCCGTTGTCAAGGTGCAGCCTCTGGCAGATGTCTCCCACCGGTATATCGTCCTGCTCCCAGAGGACCATGAACGTGATGTACTGGGTGTAGGTGATTCCGAGAGGCTTCAGATACGGCGTGTACGAACCGACGACCTTCCGGGAGGCGGCATAGAGCGGAAAGCACAGCTGATTCTGCAGTTTCAGCGCCTCGTCCGGGCTTGAAAAGAGCTTTTCTGTTTTTTTGTCCATGAGCTTTCAGCTGTCCTCCTTTCCGAAACAGTGAGATTTTCGCGGGAATGCCGCAGCTGTCTTCCGGACCTCAAAGCCTGTCGATGTACTCGCAGGCTGCGGTCGCGGCCATGGCGCCGTCCGCGGCTGCGGTCGTGAGCTGACGGAGCGCCTTGGTACGGCAGTCGCCGGCTGTAAAGATTCCCTCGCGGTTCGTGCGGCAGTTCTCGCCGGCTTCAATGTAGCCTCTTTCATCAAGCGCAATCAGGTCTGCGAAAGCGCCGTTGTCCGGTGCCTGCCCGATCGCAACGAACAGTGCCGATACCGGGATATTGCGCACCGATCCGTCTGTTTTGCTTGTCACATCGATGCTTTCCAGCCGGTTTTCGCCGTTTAGTGCCGAGACGGTGCTGTTTAACACAAACTCCACGTTGTCAAGTTTCGCCAGTTTTTCGGCGTCTGTCTCAGCGCCGCGGAATTTGTCTCTTCTGTGGATCACGTAGACTTTACGGCAGATGCCGGCAAGATACAGCGCGTCTCCAAGCGCCGTGTTGCCGCCGCCGTTCACGGCCACGTCCTTCCCGCGGAAAAACATGCCGTCGCAGGTCGCGCAGTAGGAGACACCCTTTCCGGTCAGCTCCTCCTCGCGGGCAAGACCCAGATGGCGGTTTTTCGCTCCGGTGGCGAGGATTACAGCTTTGCACTCGTAGACGCTGCCCCCGGTCGTCGTGACGGTCTTTACGGCGCCGCCGTCTGCAATCTTTGCGGCTCCCTCGAAGACAACCTTCACCCCCAGTGCCACGGCCTGATCGTAGAGATTCTGCGCGAAGTCAAAGCCGGAGATGTGCGCGATGCCCGGATAATTCTCAATGTCGGGCGTGTTGATGATCTGCCCGCCGTAGGCGATGGCTTCCAGGATCAGTGCGGACTTTCCGGCGCGCGCCGCGTAGATCCCGGCCGTGAGGCCGGCGGTGCCGGCCCCGATGATGATGATATCCGTCATACCTTTTCCTTTCTGCGATCTGCTCTCAGATCTGCTCCGCAACCGCCGCGCGCACGGCTTCCATGTCAGCCGTCGGCTCGAAGCGGGCCACGACACTGCCGTTCCGGTCGATCAGAAATTTCGTGAAGTTCCACTTGATCTCGGCGTTGTTCTTGTAATCCGGGTCTATTTTCTTAAGCATCGTGTTCATCAGCATAGCCTTCGGCCCTTTGCCGAACCCTTCAAACGTCTTCTGGCTCTTGAGATACTTGTACAGGTCCAGGGCGTTCTCACCGTTGACATCGCTCTTCTTCATCTGGTCAAATTTCGTGCTGTACTTGAGCGTGCAGAACTCGTGCACCTCTTCATCCGTTCCAGGCGTCTGGCCCGCGAACTGGTTGCAGGGGATGTCCAGAATCTCCAGCCCCTTGTCGTGAAACTCCTCGTAGATGCTCTCCAGATCCTTGTACTGGGGCGTGAAGCCGCAGCCCGTCGCCGTGTTGACCACGAGGACGACCTTCCCTCGGAAGCTGCTCATGGGAAGCTGGGAGCCGTCGCGCTTTGTAACCGAATAATCATAAAAACTGCTCATTTTTTGTTCTCCTTTTTATTCTTCAAATGGTAAATGGCGGTGACAAATGTTGATTTATCTTTTACGCAATTATATTTAGCACAATATAAATGAGCTGTCAAGTGTTTCTGCGGAAATGAGATTTTTTACGGTGCGGCAGGTGGTATAATGGATCAAACACACCGGCGCGGCCGGAAAACAGGAAAAACTACTGCAAGGGAGGAACCTGCATGAAGAAGGAAATTTTTGGAACGACAAAGGACGGACAGGAAGTGACGGTCCTCACGCTGGAGAATTCGTCCGGCATGAAGCTGCGCATCCTGGACTACGGAGCAATCTTTCAGTCCATCATCGTCCCGGATAAAAACGGAAATCCGGTCGACGTTCTGCTCGGATACGATGATCTGGCCGGGTATGAGAACCACGGCGGGCATCTCGGAAGCACGGTGGGCCGGTACGCCAACCGGATCTCGGGCGCTTCGACGGTGATTGACGGCGTGCGCTACGAGCTCGAGAAGAACGACGGGGAGAACAACCTGCACAGCGGCAGCAACTGCACAGACTGCAAGATCTGGAAGATCCAGGACGCAGGGCACATCGAGGCACAGGAGGGCGTTCACAAGACGCCGTGGTCATCGGACACCTGCGACTATGCGGTACTTACCATCACGTGCCCGGATATGGAGCAGGGATTCCCGGGAACTGTGAACGTCCGGATGACCGTGCGCCTGACCGAGGGCGGCGAGATTGTGACGGAGTACCACGCGGAGTCAGACAGAGACACGCTAATCAATTTCACAAATCACTCCTATTTTAATCTGAACGGCGAGCAGGCCGGGACACTTGACGGCGTGCAGCTGAAAATCTGCGCGGACAAGTTCACGCCGGTCGGCGCGGGACTCATCCCGACAGGTGAGATTGAGGATGTGGACGGCACGGTCCTGGATTTCCGCAAATACCGGGATCTCGGAAAGGCGATTGACGCGTACAAAGAGGGAATCCGGGCAGAAAATCCGGACTTTGAGATTCTCCGGGCGTCTCTTGGCTTTGACCACAACTTTGTGCTTGACGAGAGCAACGCGATCGGGGCGCTTTCGAGTGCGGCCGATGCCGTGAGCCGCAGGAGCGGAATCGCCATGACGCTTATGACGGATGAACCGGGCGTTCAGCTGTACACCGGAAACGGGCTGGGAGGCCGCAGCGGCAAGAGCGGACATATCTATGAGGACTACTCGGGCTTCTGCCTCGAGCCGCAGTGTTTCCCGGATTCCGCCAACAACAAGGCGTTCAGAAAGCCTGTGTTCGGACCGGGCAGACCGTATGATTCCGTTACGGCTTACATTTTTACGACGGAAAAGGACTGAGACGTGTACCGGACAAAAACGGCAGGAGAGGCTCATGCGGCAGGATCTGCTTGATCAGCTGGCGGTTCTGACGCCGGAAGAGGAAAAACTGAAGGCGGGGGCGAAGATCGAGAAGGGCATCTATATGCCGGCCGGCGACGACGTCGTCGATGTGCGGAGGCTGGCAGAAGAAGGGCGCCTGATCACGGTCCGCAAGAACGTGCGGTTCGCGTTTTTCCCGAAGCACCGGCACAACTACGTGGAAGTGCTGTACATGTGCGAGGGCTCTACGCGGCATGTGCTCGGCGGTCAGGAGGTCACGGTCCGGTCCGGCGATCTGCTGATGCTGAGCCAGCGGGTGACACAGGAGGTCTACCCGGCGGGGGAAAATGACATCGGCGTGAATTTTCTGATCCTGCCGGAGTTCTTTAACGACATCCTGCGGATGATTCCCGACGAGAAAAACGCAATCCGCGATTTCCTCATCGGAACGCTTGCAGGCGCATCGGCTTCGGACGGTCAGACGGATGTCCAGGCGGACGCCCCGTCGTATCTGCTCTTTCACGCGGCGGACTTCCTTCCGGTGCAGAACCTGATGGAGAATCTGATCTACGGGCTGCTCAACCGCCCGTCCTCTTCGCGCACGATCGAGCAGAACACCTTCGGCCTGCTCCTGCTGTATCTGCTGAAGCTCTCCGATCATCTGCAGGTGGGCGGCGGAGGAACGGACAAACTGATGATGAAGGTGCTGGACTATGTCGACAGCCACTACCGGGATGCCTCGCTGAACGCTCTGGCGCGCGATCTGCACTACGATCCGTTCCAGCTCTCCCGGATGATCAAGCGGAAGATGGGACGCAATTTCACCGACCTGGTGCAGGAGCGGCGCCTGCGTCAGGCCCGCTACCTGTTGACGCACACGCCGATGTCGGTGCTGTCCGTCGCCGGGGCCGTCGGATACGCGAATGTCAGCTATTTTCACCGGATCTTCCGCGCGGCGACCGGGCAGACACCGAGGCACTTCAGGGTCACGCAGACGCAGCCGGAGCGCCCTTAGGGGGTGAGAGCCGGGATTCCAATAGGCTGCGGTGCAGAGCACAGGGAAAAATTTCATGAAAGGATAGGAAGAAGAGAAAATGAAGAATCAGAGATGGGTTTTCTACAAGGATGTAAAGCCGGAGGACAACGGTCAGGGTGTTGTGAAGCGGGTGCTCGCGTACTCCGATGACCTGATGGTCGTCGAGAACACGTTCGCAAAGGGCGCCGTTGGCGCGATGCATCACCACCCGCACACGCAGATCACCTATGTGAAGAGCGGTAAGTTTGAATTCACGATCGACGGGGAAAAGCACATCGTGACGGAGGGCGACACGCTCTGCAAGACCAACGGCGTCGAGCACGGGTGCGTATGTCTTGAACCGGGCGTTCTCATCGACACATTCACTCCGTACCGCAAGGATTTCGTTGACGACTGAGAGCGGAAAGTCTTGTAATATGCGTTTTAAAAGGTAGTCCTGACTACAGACGGACAATAAAAACAGAATAGCTCATTTGTCATCAGAGGACACTTTTTAGCACAAAAAGTGTCCTTTTTCTTATGCGCGAAAGGGAATATGATGAACCCAGAATACGCGGTTTGAAAGACGTGAAGTGGAGAGGAACGGTATGGGCAGGTATTTTCTTGCGGTGGATATCGGCGCGTCAAGCGGACGGCATATCCTGTTTGAGCTTGAGAACGGCGTGATGCGTCAGGAGGAGATTTACCGTTTTCCGAACGGCAATGTGCAAAAAAACGGGCATCTGACCTGGGACGTCGACAGCCTTTTCGGGCACATCCTGGCCGGCATGAAGGAATGCGGCAGGCGCGGCATCACGCCGGTGAGCGTGGGCGTTGACACGTGGGGCGTGGATTTTGTTCTGCTGGACGGCAGGGGACAGCGGCTCGGCGACGCCGTCGCGTACCGGGACAGCCGCACGGATCACGCGGATGAATACGTAAAGCGGTTTATCCCGGAGGATGAGCTGTACGCGCGGACCGGAATCCAGAAGCAGAAATTCAACACGATCTATCAGCTGGCGGCCGTAAAGAGTCAGGAGCCGGAGCTTCTTGCAAAGGCCGGGATGCTGCTGATGATGCCCGACTATTTCCATTACCGGCTTTCGGGGAAGGCGGCGACGGAGTACACCGACGCCACCACGGGACAGCTGGTGAGCCCGGAGACGTTTGACTGGGACTATGAGCTTATCCGCCGGCTCGGCTTTCCGGAGAAGATCTTTCAGAAAATCGTTCCGCCGGGAACGGTTCTCGGGGACCTGAGGCCGGAGATCGCGAAAGAAGTCGGATTCACCTGCAAGGTTGTGGTGCCGGGCACACATGACACGGCCTCGGCGGTCCTTGCGGTGCCGTCCCTTTCGGATGCGCCGCTTTACATCAGCTCCGGGACCTGGTCGCTGATGGGAACCGAGCTGCACGAGGCGGACTGTTCGCCGCAGGCCAGAGAAGCGAATCTCACCAATGAGGGCGGATACGACCGGCGCTTCCGGTTCCTTCAGAATATCATGGGACTGTGGATGATCCAGTCCGTGAAAAAGGAGATCGGGGGAGACCTTACGTTCGGGGAGATCTGCGAGGGCGCGGAAAAGACGGACATCACCAGTCTGGTTCCGGCCAATGACGGCCGGTTCCTCGCGCCGGAAAGCATGATGGCCGAGGTGCAGGCGGCATGCCGGGAGCTCGGCGAGCAGGTGCCGGAGGGCATCTTCGAGACGGCCAGCGTCATCTACCACTCGCTGGCGAAGTGCTACGCGGACACGGTCCGCAGCCTGGAGGCCATCACGGGGCGGACTTACGATGCGGTTAACATCGTGGGCGGCGGCTCAAACGCGGACTATTTAAACCGTCTGACGGCGAAGGCCACAGGGAAAAGAGTGCTCGCGGGGCCGGCGGAGGCGACGGCTATCGGCAACGCGGCGGCGCAGATGATTGCGGCCGGGGAACTGAAAGACAGACTGGACGCCAGGCGCTGCGTCGGCAGGTCGTATGAACTGAAGACGTACGAGCCGTGACAGAGCGGGACAGATATGCATAACGGGGATACAGAAAGGAAAATTGATATGAAGTTTTTGGATGCTGAATTTGTCAAGGGGTTTCAGCGGATGGCTTTTGACGGCTGGGAGCAGGGATGGCACGAGCGCAACGGCGGCAACCTGACATACCGCGTGAAGCCGGAAGAGGTTGAAGAGGTAAAAGAAAACCTCTCGCCGCGCGAGTGGAAGCCGATCGGCACGTCGGTGCCGGGGCTTGCCGGCGAGTATTTCCTGACGACCGGCAGCGGCAAGTACATGCGCAACATCTACATCAAGGCGGAAGAGACCTTCGGCATGATCGAGGTCGACGGGAAGGGCGAGAATTACCGCACCGTCTGGGGACTTGCCGGCGCGCGCCCGACATCCGAGCTGCCGAGCCACCTGATGAATCATGAGGTGAAAAAGGAAGTGACGGGCGGCCGTTACCGGGTTATCTATCACTGCCATCCGACCAACACCATCGCCCTGACCTTTGTGCTTCCGCTCTCTGACAAGGTGTTCACCCGCGAACTGTGGGAGATGGCAACCGAGTGTCCGGTCGTATTCCCGGACGGCATCGGCGTGGTTCCGTGGATGGTTCCGGGCGGCCGCGATATTGCTGTGGAGACGAGCAAACTGATGCGGAAGTATGACGTAGCCATCTGGGCGCATCACGGGATGTTTGCCGCCGGCGAGGACTTCGACCTCACCTTCGGCCTGATGCACACCGTTGAGAAGTCCGCAGAGATTCTCGTGAAGGTCCTCTCGATGACCGACCGCAAGCGCCAGACCATACAGCCTGATGAGTTCCGGCATCTCGCAAAGGATTTCGGCGTTACGCTTCCGGAGGAGTTCCTCTACGAGAAGAAGAGCGACAAAATCGGCTGGGATCCGGATGCAGAAGCCTGAATAGAAAGAGGCGGGCGCTGCGGCGCCCGGTTTTCTCCGGCAAATATTGTTAAAGGAATATCAAAATGTCATGCGGGCAGTCCGCAGAAAGGAATATAAAAATGGCAGAGAGAATTGTATTAAACGGTGTATCCTATCACGGTTCCGGCGCGATTAAGGAAATCCCCGGTATTGTGAAGGCAAAGGGCTGGAAGAAGGTCTTCGTGACCTCGGACCCGGACCTCGTGAAGTTCAAGGTCACCTCCAAGGTGACGGATCTTCTCGATGAGGCGGGAATCGCGTACACGGTGTACAGTGGAATTAAGCCGAATCCGACGATCCAGAACGTAAAGGACGGCGTTGCGGCTTTTAAGGAAGCCGGCGCGGATTCCATCATCGCGATCGGCGGCGGTTCTTCCATGGACACCGCGAAGGCGATCGGTGTCATCATCACGAACCCGGAATTTGCCGACGTCCGCTCGCTGGAAGGCGTCGCTCCGGTAAAGCATCACGCGGTTCCGACCATTGCTGTTCCGACCACGGCCGGCACGGCTGCCGAGGTGACCATCAACTATGTCATCACGGACCCGGAGAAAGAAAGAAAGTTCGTGTGCGTGGGACCGGATGACATTCCGGAGACCGCCGTCATTGACCCGGATATGATGTCCTCCATGCCGAAGGGCCTCACCGCCGCGACCGGCATGGATGCCCTGACGCACGCCATTGAAGGCTACACAACGAAGGGCGCATGGGAGATGACCGACATGTTCCATCTGGAGGCGATCCGCCTCATCAGCGAGAGCCTGCGCGACGCCGTCGCGAACAAGCCGGAGGGCAGAAAGGGCATGGCACTCGCACAGTATGTGGCCGGCATGGGCTTCTCCAACGTAGGGCTTGGCATCGATCACTCCATGGCGCACACCCTGTCTGCACACTACGACACCCCGCACGGCGTGGCCTGCGCGATGTTCCTGCCGATCACCATGGAGTTCAACAGAGACTACTGCGGCGACCGCTACAGACAGATTGCCAGAGCGATGGGCGTGAAAAATGTCGACACCCTTTCCTCCGAGGAAGCAAAGGACGCAGCAATCGCCGCTGTGCGCCAGCTCTCTGAGGATGTCGGTATCCCGAAGTACAACGAGAAGATCCGCGAGGAGGATCTGGACCAGCTCGCGACCGACGCGCTGAACGACGCCTGCTATCCGGGCAATCCGAGACCGGCCACAAAGGAGCAGGTCATCGGCATGTTCCGTCAGCTGATGAAAGAGGCTTAAGATTCCTGTGACTGCCTGACACAGCCGGGAACGGTCCTGCGAATATACAGACGGCGGTGCGCTTACCGGAAACGGAAAAGCGTGCCGCTTTTTTGCTGCGGAAATTGGTCAATATACACGTGAAAATGCCGCATCCACGCAAAATATTGTCAGTTCTTCATGTTTACACTTTCAAAGCATTCTGCTATTATGAAAATAACAAATACGTGGCACGTAAGACAGATGACATGCAGGAGAGTTCTTCTTTTGCGTTACCTTGCGAAAGAAGTGCACTTGTGTCGTCTGCCCCGATTTCCTGAGGTGTGAGTGGCGGTATGAAGCTGACAGACGAACAGATCCGGTATTTTGTTGCGCAGGAAAAAAAGAAAGGGACTTCTTCCCTTGAGCTGGTGTTTCTTCTTCACGATAACGGCGTTCCGATCTATGAGATTTCCGATTTTCTGGATTTGAGTGTAAAATACGTCGAAGGAGTACTGGGCGATCAGTAAGGGACCCCTCCCTGACGTTCCTTCTGCCGCAGGCTCCTGACAGGAGGATTCACATGCACATCTATCTGGAGACGATCAGCGAGGCCGTATTTGTCTTCCCGGTTCTGGCGCTTCTCATTACGCTTCCATATATGCTCATGCAGTACCATCGGTATGGTGCTGTTCTTTTCATGCGCACGGGGATTGTCTATTCCTTTGTCTTTTATCTGCTCGCGTCCTTTTTCCTGACGCTGCTGCCGCTGCCGGACCCGTCGACGCTGACGCACAACGCGCCGGTGTATCTGAACCTCTTTCACGAGGTGACGGAGTGGAAACAGGAGACCGGTTTTATTCTGGGCGACTCCTCGACCTATCAGGTGGCGCTCAAAAACCGCGTGCTCTGGGAGATGATCTTCAACATTGCTCTGCTCTTTCCCTTCGGCGTGTATCTGCACTACTATTTCCGTCGTTCTTTTTTCCAGACGCTGCTGCTGAGCTTCCTGTACAGCCTGTTCTTTGAGGTGACGCAGCTGACCGGCGTGTACCACATCTATCCGTATTCCTACCGGACCTTTGACGTGGACGACCTGTTTTTCAACACGCTTGGCGGCGTGCTGGGATTTATCATGACACCGCTTTTCTCCTTCGCGCTGCCAAGCCGGAAGGAACTGGACAGGGAGAGCGTGGCAAAGAGCGGACGCATCACGGTCATGCGCCGCGCGGCGGCCTTTGCGGCGGACGCGGCGGCGGTGAGCCTTCTGCTGCTTCTGCTTTTCAATACGGCCGGCCGGGCGGTCTCCCTGCCCGACCTAAGCACAGCCCTGGGGAAAGTCACGCCGTTTAAAGCAGCGGTGAGCAGCGAGGCGACGGACAAGATCCTCGGCGGTCTGGGAAAAATCCCGCTCTGGTCGTACCTGCAGGTCCTTCTGCCCGCTATGTTCCTGATTCTGACTGCTGCGGAGAGTCTCACCGGCGGCTTCACCCTCGGCAAATGGCTCGTCCGCGTGCGCCTGAGAAGCCGGCGCGGCACCTGGCCCAACCCGCTGCGCCTGCTGCTTCGCAATGCGATCCTGTATCTGCTCATTCTGCCGGCGCCGTTTTACTTTTCGATTGTGTTCAACTCCATCAGTCAGAATGCATCGGACACGGTGAGCGCCAACGCGGCGCTGCTTACGGCCTCGGCTTTTCTCGTCCTGTTCTTTTATCAGATCGGCAACGCCCTGCGCTGTTCGATGAGAGAAGAGGCGGACTTCCGGTATGACCGGATAGCCGGTCTCCACATGGCAAGTACGATGGCCCGCCGCGGCCGGCGTACTGCCGGGCGTGCAGACGCTTCCAGAGCAGGCGCCGCCGGAGTGAAAAACCGTGCGGGAAAGGACGTGCCGGACCGCAGTTACGCAGACCTGTCTGACAGAGAACAGCAGGGCCCGGAAACCCGGATACTTGACGCCATGAGCGATGAGGAACTGGAGGAAGAGCTGGAGAGGCTGGACGGAAAGAAACAAAAAAATCCGGCACCTGGTCGCGGGCACAAAGACGCATCCCGTCCGAAGAAGCGCACATACATCGACGATGACATCGACATCGTCGACGATATCAAGGCCTGGGAGGCCGGCGGGCAGACAGACGATCCGGAGACGGAAGAAGACAGTGTCCCGGATGACGATCTGGAAGACGGCCTGGATGACCTGAATGCGGATGATGGCCTGGATGATCTGGATTCCCCGGCAGAGGACGACGATTTCACGGTTCCGGCCTCCTTTGCAAAGCGGCAGGCAAGAAGCCGCGGCGGGATGGGCGACGAGACCCGGATGCTTGACGCCATGAGCGACGACGAGCTGGAGGAGGAACTGGCGAAGGTTATCCAAAGACAGAAGAACGCGGACGCCTGGGATGAGCGGGACGAAAAAGCGGAGTGGGAAAAGAGAAATGGCGGGAGATAATGAAGTATAATGAATGCGGGAACAGTGAGATTATGCGTGACCGCAGAAAGGACAAATTATGGAATTAAAAGACTTTACGGACAATGAGCAGAAGCAGATCCAGTCAGGTCTGCCGGCGGCTGAGATTGACAAAGCGGCGGCGGACAAGATTCTGGCACTGGTGCCGGACGGGTGGATTAAGAAAATCCCGTTTTTTGTGAGGAAGCATGCCACGACAAAGACCATTGAGCGGATCGCCGCGCAGTATCCGGAACTTTACGCTGTGGCTAAGCGCCCGGGAGAACTTCCGGAGAAGGAGAGAGAAGAACTCCGCAGGATCGTAACGGATATTTTCAGGGAAAAGATGGAGAAGCACAAGATACAGTGACACAGACTCTTCCGGATACCGGGTCTGTGGCAGACCGTTTTGAAAGAAAAGATCATAAACCGGATGAGGTGCCCTGAAAAGGGCATCTTTTTGGTTCCCACCAAAAAAACCACGTGCTATGCGCGTGGTTCCGAGACCGG
>CAIFEV010000011.1 GCA_903789615.1 uncultured Lachnospiraceae bacterium
TTCTGATTCCAGAGAAGACTGGCCGGGCTTCGGTGCCGTTATCCAGAAATACCGTAAAAAAGCCAAGCTGAGCCAGCCCAAAATGGCAGAGATGATGGATGTCAACCGGAATACCATCACCAACTGGGAGAACAATAAAAATCGGCCCAGTCTGGATGATACAAAGATTTTGTGCGAAACCCTGGGGATTCCGCTGTATGAGCTGTTCGGAATGTACGGCGATACGATTCCCTCTCCCAGCGAACGGACGCTTCTGCATCAATACCGGAAACTTAGCAGCGTCAGTCAGAAATTTATCACTTCGATGATCCGCAATATGCTTCAGGAAGAAACTGACGCCAGGAACGAGATGCTTCGGAACTCCTACTTCATCCTTCCACTGCAGAGTACTCCCGCTGCCGCCGGCACCGGCTGTGATTTTAATGAATTAAAACCGGAACCTGTATTCATAAAAAAGAACCGGCTCAGTACCGAAGCCGATACACTGATTCGTGTAAGCGGCCGCAGTATGGAACCGGTCTATCATAATGGCGATCTGGTTTATGTGAAATATACAAAAGACGTGGAAAACAATGACATCGTGATCTGCTCCAGTGCTGATGGAGCCGTTATCAAGCGGATGTATGACAATAAGCTCTACTCCTTGAATCCGAGCCTTCCCTACGGAGAAAAGAACGAGGACGATCATGTCCAGGTCATCGGAAAGGTGCTCGGAACCGTCAGCGCTGATGAGATTCCGGATGCGGAGGACGTCGCTATCTTAAGAGAGATAAAAGCCGAGGAGCTGTATGAGTTCGAGAGGGAGGATCAGTAAGAAGATATTTAATCACGCGAGGAAGATCGCACTGCAAATGCCTTCGCGATCAGAACTCCCACGATCCCGCCACTCGGCCTGTGTCAGATCGGGATGTTCTTCGATGTATTTAACAGCATTGAGTTTGAACTCCTTGTCGTGTTGCTTTGTTGGACATAATGAGATTTTCCTCCTTAAGCTACACCGCTTATTATAGTTCGAATTTTCAGGAAAATCTCACTTTGACTTGTACTATTTATATGCTACCACCAAGACGATTATGAATTCCATCAAGAAACAGTTGGACCCTGCGATATGCTCGCTTGCTACCAAGCAAAATAACTTCCGAATTCGTACAATCCGTAATGTGCTCCCATACTAAAATCCAGTTTACTTGCAGACTTCTGCTTTCTAGCATCAACAAGATATAGTTCCGGACAATAATCATCCGAAAATTGTAGTTCATCACATCTCTTCTTCAAGCTTTTAAGGCGTCCCGGATTTCCCTTATCGATAAAGAGAAGAACCATGAATCTAGCCTTTTCCGTCTCGGCATACCGCGGCAATTGAGTATCGAACCCATGTATATATTCGCCATTTGTCGACAGCTTAACTTCTATCACAGTCTTATCGCTCCCGCGGCTCACCTTAATATCAGCAGGTCCAGGTCCTTCATTTGGTTCAAAACTGATGTCAAATTCATTTTCTTCTACAATTTTTCTGCAGCAGCCATCGATTATTCTTTGCGTGAATTTTTCTGCCTCACCTGTCGAAAAGCTCTGGATAAGTTCCCAGCCCTTGTGGTTATAAACAAATTCGCCAAAATAATCCAACATGTCAATAGTCACGCTATGGCTATTAACTTCCCTTTTTATCACAGACGGATCGGCTGAATTGACTGCACCTCCCGTACTGTTCGTCTTTAAGGTAAAAGCAAAATGTTCATCATTAAGATTTTTTGCAATCTTCGCAACATAATAATCAGGTGAAGTTGAATATGTCTTAGGATCTGTTAGATCAATTTCCTTTGTAGACTCTTCTCTATAAGCATTTATTACGCGACTGCAGCGTTGCTGATTTTCAAAGATTTCTTCTCGAATATACTTTTTCTTCATATATGAAGAATATTTTGACCATTCATTTCCAATCTCAATATTAATTTCACGTTTTATCGCTTCATTTTTGCTTATTACATCGTCTATTTCATCCCAAGAATGAGCGATCGGAAGATCTTGAAGAATTTCGGTTGGTAGAAAATAAATCCTTATATGTTTTCCTTTTTGTGATTTATAAGGATTCAGTAGAAATCCTTCCTTATCAAATTCCAACTTTGGATATGAAGTGCGAGTAATCCCCAGCTCTTTCAAAACTCTCAAAGTATATGCTTCGAGGTCAGGTCTGATAATAGTTGAGATCATATCACTGATACGATCAGGCCCAACATTATCCTCGAAAAGCTGCATCAAATGGAATATTTCAGGTTGCTTATTACCAGCCTTCACAATATCAAATGCCTGACTGATAACCTGCTTTCTAAGAGTGTGTCCGAAACCTTGTCCACTCGTACTTTTAGCAAATCCAAGGTTTGTCTCATTAACTTCGGAAAAATCAAAAAGTCTATAGGCTCTTCTGCAGAAATTATCATCGTTGTTATGAGCTGCATCCAATAAGACAATAATATCTTTAAAGAAATTGTTTATCCTATCATACGAGTTCTTAAATTCGGGGGTCTTTGACTGTTTCAATCGAAGTATATTAATAAAAAGGTTTAGATCTTCATCAAGGGAGGAATCAAGCACACCGCAATTCTCCAATTCATCTGTAAAATTCAAATAACTGGATAATAGCTTCATAATAGAGTCCTCCCTCCTTATTCTTTACTAAATTATCAAAATCTATAGAGCAGATTCATCTGCGTCTTTCTTAATGCCTCATCTCTCCAAATTCCAGCATATCAGCAATTCTTTCGCTGGCGTGTCCATCGCCATAAGGATTAGCTGCATGCGCCATCTCCTCATAATCTTAAGTTCTGTCAGGTATAACCCGTTTTCGTAATGTTTTTGCCATATCTACAGGATCTACTTAAAAGTGCCCGCCATCATCGTCAAACCACCGAAGCCATCATTTCTCAATCACACCGATCTCGTATCCTTTACCCCCCCCCGGTGAAATAAGATGCATCTTAATAAGTTTCATTTTTAATTCTTGTTTAAAGCACCATTTGGGATAGCATTTAAAAACAGATCGTTTAAACCCTCGTCCTTTATTCAATTCATTAAAGAAAATGTCATGTTCTGGCCTCAATGTTGTTGGATGTCGAAGCTGTGTATTCGGAATTTTCGCTTTTTCGAGATCCACATTTTTAAGGATGACTTCGGACATATCTAAAAGTTCTTTTCCCTTTTCACTTTGTACTAATGCAAGCGAAATTCCATCTTTTTCTTCTTCGTGAATGTCTGATCCCCAAGAATCCCCAAGAGTTAAATCACTAACTCTTTCTCCCTGCGCATAATGACATGAATAGCAATTCTCAGTGTAATCTATCCCATTCAAAAAAGCCTTTGTATAAAAGTCTCCAACTCGAGAAGGAACGACCTTTTTCACATCAGTGTCTAGTTCAAATCGTGTATTATGGCGAAATAAAATTTCTTTACAATTATCAATGTTAACCCCGTATTCTTTTAAAGCCATACGAAGAATTTTGATAGAAGGCGTACCATGGCAAATAAGATCAATTGTGTATAAATTTTCACCAAGTTCTTCACCAATACAATTTTTCATAGAAGAAACTTGGCACGGGAGACCCAGAAAAAGAACTTTTTGCCCTTTTTGTAATTCTTTTTTGACAGACTTATAGATACCCAAAGGATTGCTCTTTACATATTTTGATCCAGCGAATCCCTGAAGTTCATTTTCAGACCTTGCAAGAACGAATTTGTAATCTCCATCAATTAATTTGCAGGAAGCCACAACTCCACCAGAACAAATAAAAGCCTTCTCAATTGCGGAAGAAATTCCACCCGACGAACTGTTCTGGCGAATAATTTTATCCGCCCATCCTTGATACCAAGCGATTGGTTCTCTTACATTTGCAGGATTATTTCTTTGACAGACTCTATGGCATTGTCCGCAATTTATGCATTTATTATCATCGATCTTTGCATTTAAATACTGAATATCATCCTCTATTTTTATACAATCTTTAGGACATATATCTATGCATGCCATACATCCAGCGCATTTATTTAATTCACAAACAGTTGTCATTTTTACCCCGCAATCTCAAAAATATAGTCGTTTTTATCTCTTGTTAGCGAACATTCCTTTGGCCATTGCCTTCAGACTCTGGAATTCTGGCAATTTAAAAGTCATTATAATAACAACAATGCAGGCTACAACGAAAACAATAAAAGCTTTCAGGATAAGCATCAAAATATTCTCAGATGGAATAAATCTACTAATAATGAAGCATGCGAGCATCGTAACAATAACCATCAAACACTCGTAAGCAAGCCTTGTTAAATAATCTTTAATTTTACCTTTAAAAATCAAAGTAAAAAGATTGTGAGTTATCCAAGGTGAACTGATAAGACCAGAACTTAAAATGGTTGAAATGATAATTCCATACAACCCCCAGAAATGGACCATAATAAGATTCATTCCCAAATTTGCCAGTCCGGATATCAAAGGTCTAAATCGATCAGCATGCCAAATACCAGCAGCATCCTTATAAGCACTCGCAAGCATGACATATTCGACAAAAAAGAAATATATACAAAAAAGAACTACAAAGGGTGACTCCAACATCAACTTCTTACCAACCCAAATCTTCATAAAAGGTTGATATAGGCAAAGCATTTCAGACATACAAATAGCCATTCCAATGAAAGTCATTAATGTAACTTTTTTATAGTCGTTATAGTTTTTTTCTTTGCTTTCAGTTATAAGGCTATTTCCAACTCCTGCCGTAAGAGAACTAAAAAAAATACTGAATATAGCCATCACGGCACTCATTATATAATAATAATTCTGATAAACTGCAAGTGCACGTAGGCCTAACACAGCCGAAATCACAATAGTGTCGGCCGAGTTCAATATCGTTCCACCAACTTTAGATGTAAAAACATCTTTTACTCGCTGATTAATGCTCTTAATTTCTTCTCTTGGCAAATCTCCTTTCGGGTCATAGTTAGGGTACATTTTCTTAGAAATGACAGCAGTCAGTATATTGTTAAGAATCTGAGTTCCTAATATAGCTATAACGTAATAATAATAATTGTGAAACACATACAAAACAAATAACTGAATGCCATATTGGATTGTTGTAGTGACCATTGTTATCTTACTGATAACATCATTACGTTGATAAGCATTCAGAATGCTATTTCTATAGGCAAAAAGCCAATAAGTAAATACAGTCGCAAGAAGATTAAGAAGAAATAATACATAAACATTAATATTACTTGGAACATCCCCTGAGATAAGCTTCGGAATAAACGGAAGAAGAACAAGCCCTGCTATCAGAACAACTCCTCCAATTATTCGATAATAAAAACGATAGAGCTTCATCAAAGCACATATAGTTTTATCATCGTCTTCAGCTATAGGCTTATACATTGAAAAAACCATTGCACTTCCAACACCAAGCTCAGCTAAGTTTAATACCTGAAGAATGGAAGTAAAAAGTGAATTAAGTCCTAAATACTCAACTCCAAGAAGATAAATCATAGCCGTTCTCATGACAAACGGCATTATCATATTATAAACTTTTTGAATTACCCCAAATACAACATTCCGTGCTGCATTCCTTTGTCTCTCAATTTTCATCAGCTATCCAATCGCCCTTCAATAGCATTGCAAAGCATATCAATGGATATATTGGCCAATTCCATCCGTTTATCTGTAACCGCCTTATAATCAATCTTATTTTTGAAATTAAAATTATTCACTTCTTTAACTGTAATAAAGTGATCTGACAAACCAATAGACTGTAAAATATTGCTTATTCTTTCATCATTGCATGGATTTCCGTTTTGATCCAATTTATTAATTGAAATAAAATTTTTTTCAAAAATCAAAGAAAATGCTGTTCCATGGAACGAATCTGTAACAACCCAATCTGCGTGTTTTATTAATGAGAGAAAATCTGATGGGGATGTATGAAGAAGTTCAACTTTTATTCCCATTTTTTCAATCCTATATACGGAAGAAAAAGTTCTCCCCATAAATCCAGTATATATCGGAAGATGTAGTCTTTCGGATAATTTCAATGCACTATCAAACCCATCTGTCCCTGACCAAACATTATATAAAAAAATATAAGGTTGCTTTATAAATCTCTTAGATGTGATTATTTCAAAATCACTACGCGTATGAAGCAGTGTCGGGTCAAGGCATGAATAAATCTTTTTCTTATTATCAATAAAACTGCTTATCTTCTGAGCACCACTTTTTTCTCTTTCAGAAATAAAATTGAAATCTATTATGTCATCTCGAAGATGTTCATTTGCTCTCGTCTCTGAAAAATTTGTATTATTTATACTAACTGCATAAGCTAGTTTTCTCCCATGAATGTGAAAAGGCAAGAAAAATATATCATCACAATCAACGGCATTTAAGTTCCAAATCTGATCACTTCCACATACTATAGCATCATATTCGTTAAACCTCGAATAATCAGAATCATAAAAATATTTGTATTCAGATAAATTTAATTCTTTATTCCGAAAATTGCTAAAAGCTTTATCTTGAAAGAACCTAAATGCAACAACAGGTAATACATTTAAATTATGTTTCCATTTATTATTAAATAATCCATAAAGATTTTTATATATTTTAGGTTCATAGTCTATTATTTCAACTTTATATCCAAGCTTTTCAATTGTCTTTTGTAAGGCCCAGCATTGTAGAACAGATCCATAATTAATAGATTTATGGAACGTCAATATTCCAACTTTTTTTGTTTTCATAAACTCAGCACATCTCTTTTTCTAAAATTGCAAGCAGACATTAAATTCATACGTTAGTCCATAATAATTTGCAAAAAATCCACTTCATAAAAGTTGTAATATTCGGAAAGCATTTAAAGCGATCCATTATGTTTAGAAAACGTATTTTGTATTTTTTTCTTTCCTCATTTGACAATGTTTTCCACGCCTTGACTTCATGAGATAAAATCTCCGAATTAACTCTTTGCTTAATTAAATACTTTAGATTTGGATTTTCTTCCTCTTCAAAAATCTGTATCCATGCATTTAAGGAAGTATAATATTTTTCGCTATATTTAGATCTTGTTACACTGTTCCCATCAAGGATATATCTGTAGCACACTTTTGGTCCTAGTATGACCTTATTACATCGATTAAGATATTCAAAAACAAATAATGTATCTTCACCATTATGTAATTTTTTATCGAATCTTAAAGAATCTCCTATAAAATCAGTTTTAAAAATTTTATCCCAAACATGTCCACAGAATTTGCCATATATTTTTATAATTTCAGCTATTGCCTCACTTCTATTAAACACTATTGGTTCCGACACGGGCTCATATATCTTAGATCTATCCAATATTTTCCCATCGTTTTTTACGAAATCATAAGAGCATACTGCCATTTGATAATTAGACAAGGAAATAAGGTTATACAGATATTCAATGTAGTCAGTACTAACTATATCTCCCGGATCTGTAAATACAATAAATTCGCCTTGTGCTCTGTCAAGTCCATAATTTCTTGCCGAAGAGACCCCTCCATTATTCTTAGAAAAAACCTTGATTCTATCGTCTTTTTGCATGAATAGTCTAAGAGCATTATAGGTGCCATCAGAAGAGCCATCATCAACACATATTAATTCAATATTAGAATAAGATTGTTTACATAGTGAATTGATAGTTCCTTCAATTTTTTTCTCCACATTGTAAGCAGGAAGTATAATCGAAATCAGAGGTCTTGAATTTATCATTTCAACACACCAAGAAAATTAAGGTTTACTTTTTATTCGCACACAAATTATCTATTATTCCATTAAACTGTGAACAAGTTTTCTCCCAAGATACAGCCTTTATTGCCTCATAACCGCTTTTGATCATTTCTTCTACCTTATTAGGATTTTTTTTCATATCAATTATTTTTGATGCTAATTTTTTATAATCAAAATCTGTTAAAATAGCAGACTCCTTAGGAAGAAAATATTCATATGAACCTTGTTTAAATTCAATAAGTGGCAATCCACAAGCTAGCATCTCATAAGGAACCAGTGAAATGTTTGTCATGGATGCAACCATTCCAAAATCAGCTTTCCTATAGAGTTTTACCAATTCGCTCTTGCTCAATTTACCAAGATTAACGCCGTTCTTCAAAGGATACTGTTTTACCATTCCAAAATACAGAACCTCAACTTCAATATTGCTTTTTAAGAGTTCTTCCTTCATTTTTCCCATGAGCCACTGCAAAACGATCGGAAGTCTTTTCCCTTCATTTTTTATATAAACCGCAATTGTAATTTTTTTCTTATGCGGATAATTATCATAAGATCTTTTTATGGAATAATATTCATTATGGTCATATGGAAAGTCGATAATATCGACCCTTATGTTCGCATCCACAAATTTATTTATTTGTGAAGCATTCCATCCTCCAAGGCTTACAATGTGATATCCTTGTCGATATGAATTTTCGGCCAAAAGGTATTCTTCATTCATTGGATAAAACAGTGGCTCATAATCCTGCACAAAATACATTTTGTAGCCCTTTAAAAGCTTAGTCCAATATACACTTTTATAATTAGTGGCGATGCAAATATCGAATTGTCTCTTTTGAGCATCTGCAAAAGTTATAAAATTTCCTTGTACATCGTTTAAATCTGTTTTTGCGTTCTGTTCCATTTCTTCAGAGGTTTGATTTTCGTATGATGTAAAATATACAGTTTTCCCTTTTGTAGCCAAATAGGAACCAATTCTCAAAACAGAGGTAGTCCCTCCTGAAAAAGTTATAATGCTTGGGAGCACAAAGATAATACTTTTATTGCCCTGAGGAGACTTATTGTCAACATTCTCTCCATTGTTCAAAGAAAGTACATCTTCAAGTCCATTGTCATTTTTTTGTTGAACTACATATTTGTGAAAATCATATACAGTTTTAAATAAATTCATTTTCCCCTCATTTGCCTTCTTAAATAGATCTGATTGTTAATTCGATTCCATAACACTGCTAAAAGCCAAATAGCAAAAAGCACTTTAAGAATATCTGCATATTCATATACTTGAATAATAACGATAAAGAATATCCCAAGAAATTTAATTGCAACAGAATTTAATTTTTCATTATGCTTACAAAAGAAGCTTATAAGAATTGGGCATAAAACAGCTCCCAACAATCCAAGATTTGCTATCCATTCGGAATAGCACCCCGGCTGCATTCTCCATGAAAGATCCGTATATCCTGTAACGGCAGCAGTATAGTAAACAGGATAAGTAACAGGCTTCGATGGCCATATGGTTCTTGGAATAAAATAAAACAAATCAAAAATGATCGTTTGCCCTGAATAATCGAGTATCCTAAATCCTCTATTCAATCTGGAATAAATAGCTGTTTTTACTGCAACCCCTTTAAAGAAATATTCAGTCATTACAGAATACCAGTTTGTATCATAATAATATTTTCCTGATGAAAAAGAATAAGCAATGAAGAAAACCAATATTGCAGCAACAGCAGAAAATACTTCTATAATTGACTTTTTTACATTTTCACTGTTGATCAGATCCATAAATAAAAGCAGTAATATCAGAAAAAAAGGCAATGTTCTTTTTCCATCTACCACCATTACAAAAAAGACGATAATAATACGAAAAAGACGTCCTGCTCCTCTATTATTAAGATCCCCATATTTAAGTAAGATGCAGCCAATCACGGCAATTCTTTCGAATTTAGAAAGAACATTATTGTGGTAAACAATTTGTTTTGTAAGATTTCTCACCTCACTATTAATTTGTCCAAAATGTGTAAAATACTCTAGTGGATCTGGTGCACATAGCCAAGCAAGTATGAGGCTAATACACATTACAACAGCAATAAACATTATGATGACATGATTTCTACTTACGCAAAAATTATACCTTTGTTCTTTATACTGGTCTCTAATTGATTGCTGAGATAGTCTTTCTTGTTTTTTTGTCCCCATATAAAAGATAAACTGGATCAATAAAAGAAACAGATAAAAAAACACATTCGTCAAAACATCATGCTGGACTGTTTGAAATATTCTATATCCTGTATTTGTATAAGCCCGTCCTAAGAAAAGCTCAATCAAAAGAGGAAAAATATATGAAGCATCAAATATTATTAAACATAAATACAATGTATTTACGCCGGAATTCCTAAATGCCCTAATGAGCACATATATGGATATCAATAAAACCAATATATTAATTAATATCGTCATTCCTGTTCCTTCTCATATGTCTTTATCAGACAAACCATCTTTTATTCCTTTTAAACATCTTTTATACTTATGAATCTTATCTGTTTCAAAAAATGTTATCTTAAGCAAGCAATTAAAAGTATGTTCCACACTCCAAAAGGTAACATGTCCATTTCTCTTACGATCTATATAAATCCCATTTCTTACGATATAGTATTTTCTAAAAGCATTATGGTTATAAACAAGTGTTTTTTTTCCAAAGATTGTTACTAGTTTTGCATCGCCTAAATTATGATGAATAATCGTTTTAGGGTCTAATAATATTGAGTATCCATTTTTTGATATCCTATAGCAAAAATCATTATCGACTTCATCAATAAAGAAGTTTTCATCAAAGCCACCGATATTCTTCCATGCTTCTGCTGAAGTTAATGCACCACTAGTTATGCAAGTACTTAAACGTTTCTGATTTATATCATTTCCTTGTATAAAAAATTTAGAGCGTTCATCGTATACTCTCGGGCATACAATTCCTATTTTAGATACTTGCTTGGATATGCTTTCAAAATTTCTTATAAGGTCATTCGGGATCATTGTGTCTTGATCTAAAGTCAAAACCCATGCATAGTTCTTTTTTATAGCATATTCAAAGATTTGATTCAGGGCTTTTGCAATGCCTAAATTCTCGTTATTATATTTCACAGTAATGCGATTATTTGAACTTATGCTTTTTCTAAGCTCATCAGCATTTTTTGATCCGTTATCAACGATAACAAGCTCTTCACATTGCTCTAATATCAGGTTTATTTTATCCTTAAGTTTTTCTACTTTAGGATTATAAGACACTATTCCAGCTATTACTTTCATTAATAATTTCCAGTTATAATCTTTACTCTTGTTTCAAAATCACAGGATTTCATTCCTGTCGTCATCCCAGGATAGTGAATCAATGCCATCCTATTCTTCAAACTGTCATTGCATCTTGCTACTGTTTTAAGGAATCTTATTGTTCCGTCATCCATATAACTCTTGCACTTACTCAACAACAGTTTTGCCATAGTACTCTGAACATGTGGTCGTTTAAAAACCAATCCATATTCTACCTGGAGCCGTTTCATTGCTCCCATTCCACCACTCGTCACGCTTCCACTATGTCTCCGATGATAAATTCGGTTTTCTCTGTCTAGATAAACTTTTCCACAAGAAAATGCAATACTTCCCACGACAAAGTCATGATCCGGCATTTGATCATTCGGAAGTTTCAAGCTGGAATATTGCCTTGCAAGTTCTAATACCATATCTGTAAAAAGATATGTACATCCTGCAAGACGCTGACGAGTAAAATAACTTTCTACCGTTAGTGGCATATTCCATGAATCGGTTTTTCCAGTGACATTTAAATTCTCATCTGTTAATGTTACACCAGTGGCATATAATGCGACTTTATTATCTATCCTGCTTAAAGCCTCAACACCTCTAAAACATTTGTCATCCAACCAATAATCATCCTGATCAGCAAATCCGTAAAAATTGGCCTCTTGTGCAACTGCTAGAAGCTTTAAAAAACTTTTCCTATACCCGATATTATCCCCTGTGTATAAAGAAATTCTTCCTGGATACTCTTGCACTTTCTTTTTAATTACAGAAATAGTGCCATCTGAAGAGCCATCATCTCGAATAGATATATGTGTTCTAACCTTTTTCTGGTTAAGAATCGTATCAATTTGCTCTTCGATATACTTTTCTCCATTGTAAGAAGACATTAATATTTCGATACTTGGTAAATTACTCTCCTGCTCCATTTTTCCTCACATTAAAGCTTCAAATTCTTTTCTTACGATGGCAACTGGCTTATCAATGCTGTATTCTCTTGCTTTCTCATTATTATATTCACCCATTTTCTGACAAAGTTGTTTGTTTCCTGCCAACTTATCTATGCTTCGAGCAAATCCACCTGCATCTTTAAAATCGTTCACAAAGCCTGTTACACCATCTTCGGAATATTCCTTAATCCCATTAACATTCGATGTGATAATTGGAAGACCACTTGCCATGGCCTCAATCGCGGCAATTCCGAATCCTTCTCTTTGTGAAGGAAATATAAAGATATCCGCTGCCTTGTACAAATCTCTGACATCATCACGGTAGCCAAGAAGAGTTACTCTATCCTTTAGACCAAGTCTTTCAATCAGATCGGTAAGTTCATCTTTCAATGCTCCCTGTCCTGCAATAAAAAGCTTAACCTTCTGATTCTTCACCTGCTTCATCGCTTCTATAATCACTTTCTGATTCTTTCTTCCAGCTAATTCCGCAACATTAAGCAGCATGATTTCATCAGATTGAACTCCTAACTCTTTCCTCTTGAGTTTCCGAATAATCTGATCATTTTCTGAAGGTTTAAACTTGCCTACATCCACACCGATTCCCGGCAAATGGACAACTTTCTTTGCAAAAAAATGATCATTTGCTCTATGGTAATCTTCCCAATTAATTGTAAAAAGAACATCAGTATATCTCGATAAATGCTTCTCAACCGGATAAAACAATAGCCAATTTTGCAGAGGCGCACCATCAAAGAAATGAAAACCGTGAGCCGTATAGAAAACCTTTGTGCCTCTTTTGCGAGCATCCTTACTAGCCACTCTCGCTAAAACGCCCCCAACAGGCGTATGGCAGTAGACAACATCATAATGATTTTTATCAATAATCCTTTTTAACTGTTTTAATGCATCCCGGTTCTTTGAACTAAACGGTGATCTTTCGAATGGAATATTGAAATAATGATCACAATAAGGAATACTGCAATCTGCCAGATTTTCATAATCATTCCTGGCTGCAACAGACGTTTCCCACCCCAGCTCTTTTAACATTTTCAAATACGGAATATGAAATTCCATGATATGAGTCTTAACCACAGTGGCAACAAAAAGAACTTTCTTCATGCCGCCACACTTTCTGTGGAATTCTGCTCATAAGTGAAGAGGAATACTAAATTAGTTCTATACCCCCCTTGAAATTTCAGGCAGTTTATAAATATCGGCCATTTGTTTTTCCACGGCAGAAAGATCAAACTTCTTAATGGTCTGTTTTGCCGAATCGGCTAATTGCTTTCTCAGCTGTTCATCACTCCCAAGTTTTTCTATTTTCTCCGCTACGTCTTCCAGATCATTCCTGGCGAACAAACCATTCTTCCCATCTTCGATCAGATCGGTATTTCCTCTGATCTTGGAACAGATAGCCGGAAGCCCACAGGCCATAGTTTCCATAAGTGCGACCGGAAGTCCCTCCTGATGCGACATGAACACAAATACATCAGCGGCATTGCAGATATCGGATATATCGTGTCGGTAGCCAAGGAAGTGAACGTGATCTTCTATTCCAAGATCAGCTGCCAGCTTCTTCAGTTCGTCTTCCAGTACACCGATCCCACAGATCAGATAATGAAGATGGTTGTAAATTGGCTGCTCTTTCAGCTTCGATATTGCTCCCAGCACAACTCTGTGATTCTTCCGTTCGATCAGTTCGCCAACTGAGAGAAGTAAAAAGTTATCTTCTTCGAAACCGAGCTCATGCCTTTTCTGATCCCGGATGTATGGCTTACTTTCAAACTTGCTAAGATCGATTCCCACGCCGGGGACATAAACAACTTTCCCCGCCTTGAACTTCTTCGCCCGGTTATAATCTTCTTTATTGATGGTGATGAGCACATCTGTCTTGCGTGCCAGGTATTTCTCCACCGGGTAATACGTCAGCCAGTTAACCAGTGGCGCTCCGTCGTAGAAATGGAATCCGTGTGCGGTATAGAAAACTTTCGTACCCTTCTTCCGGGCATCTTCAGCTGCCAATCTGGTTAATGCCGCTCCCACAGGTGTATGGCAGTGTACGATATCGTAGTGTCCATCATCGATGACTTTCTTCAGTTCTTTATAGGCCTTGATATTCCCGGTTTTGAAGGGAGACCTTTCGAAGGGAATGTCATAGTAATGATCACAGTACGGAATGTGGCAGTCTGCCGGATTGTCATAATCATTTCGTGCTGCCACGGCTGTCTCCCAACCATGTTCTTTGAACATATTTAAATATGGCACGTGAAATTCCATGATGTGCTTTTGCACCACAGTCGCCACAAACAAAACTTTCACACTGCTTCTCCCACTTATGTTTCTCTGTACTTTGTCAATAAAACAACAAAAAAGACCGTCCTCATCAGACAGTCTTCCTCACGCTTTCCTGCCCTACGCTGTTCTCTGATTCCGTTTTTCCAGCCTCTGCCGTCGTCTGACCTTCCGCTACGCCCTCGGTGCTCTCTTTCATAAACAGGATTTTGAATGTTGCATTTCGTATAGTAAGTTTCTCTTAGCTCTCAAAGGCACATCCATGATGTCTTTCACTTTTCTATTTCTGTTTCAAATGTGCGCATCTGCAAACGCAACTTTTCAAAACCGGATCGACGATGTATATATATTTTCTGGTTCATTAATACCTTTATGCATTATCTCAGATCAATAAAATCGAAAACCACTTCTTTTGAATCATCACATAACACCTAACTTTCTTGCTCTATCACAACTTTTTGGTTGTGCCCTGGAATGCGCTCACCGTTTCATTCTTCATTCTGACTTCCGCGGTGGTCTGGCCTTCGGCGATGCCCTTTGTGGATTCTTTCATGAACAGGATCCGGGCGGTCGCGAGACAGATCTTGAAGTCTTCGGCGAGGCTCGGCCTGGAGATATACATCAGGTCCATGAGCAATTTGTCATAGGGGGTTGTATTGTACTGGCCGTATACCTGGGCGTAGCCGGTCAGGCCGCAGCGGCACTGGAGGCGCAGGTCGAACTCCGGGAGTGTCTCTTTGTACTGGGCGGCGATCTCCGGGCGCTCGGGCCGCGGACCGACGATGGACATATCGCCCTTCAGGATGTTGAAAAGCTGTGGCAGTTCGTCCATGCGGCAGGCGCGGATGAAGCGGCCGACTTTCGTGATCCGCGGATCCGCCTCGCCGGTTGAAAGGCGGGCGACGCCGTCTTTCTCCGCGTTCATGCACATGGAACGGAACTTCAGCATCTCGAAGACTCTGCCGTTCTGTGTCAGACGCTTCTGGCGGTAGAAGGCCGTTCCGCCGTCGGACCGGATGATCAGCGACAGCACGATCATAAGCGGGCTCAGGATCACAATTGCGATGCTGCTGAGCAGTATGTCAAAGAAGCGTTTGAAGAACAGATACTCCGGCTTCGGATCATACCGGCCGATCTGAAGCATCGGTTCATGAAAGAGCGGCATGCGCTCGGCGCCGGACAGGATGATGTCGCCGATCCTGGGAAGGACATACGCCGTGATGTCATATGCCACGCAGTATTTCAGGATCTGATTGCGCGCGTGGGAATGAAGGCCGCACAGAAACGCTGTCTCCGTTCCCTGAAGCACCTCGTGGATGCGGGCCTGCTCTTCCTGCTTGGTGGCGGCACCGTCAAGAATATCGCGCGACGAAACCACCCGGGTCACGCGGAAATGCGCTTCCATCCCGTACTGGTGGATCAGCCGGTCTACGCCGTCCATCTCATCATAGATGATGATGGTGCTCCGGGCCGGGTATGTGTGAAAATACCACTGATGGCTGAGATACGCCCACAGAACGATCAGCCCTTCCTGTGCCGCCAGAACAAGCAGCAGCACGGGGATATTAGGGAGTCTGGCCATCAGAATCCAGATGATGATATAGATCAGGAAATTCGTAATCACTGCTGCCAGTGACTGCGCGTAGATGATTTCGGAGATTTTCTTAATGTGGACCAAAAAGCCGGAATACAGATGGGTTGTCAGGTAGTAAATACAATAATACAGCAGGACGATCAGGAAGTCGCGCATACGGAAATCCGGGACCCATATCAGCCTGCTGTAGTAATGTATCAATGCAATGGTAAACGGAGTGCAGACCGCCAAAACATCCAGCAGTTTGACAAACCTCAGAATGGCTCTGTGACCTGCCTTTCCATACCCGTGGGCATCTTTTCGGACTTCCCCGTCATACTGATATGTTGGTGAAGAGCCTTTCCCCTTCGGAGTTTCTATCATTAGAGTACCCCTCCCCCATAAAAATACTATTAGGGCACATTTTATCTTTTTTGAATTGTACAGGGCAAGCTTGCCTGCAGATTACTATAGCATAATCCGCAGTTCGGTTTCAAGATCTGGTCTGCGATTTCGGATTTTTCGAAAATTGCGGAACTGAAAATTTCAGCACTCCGGTGATGTAACATACCGACCCGTCAGGATTTTTCAATTCCCTATTCACAACACTGCCATCACACCGTGATCCCGATCTGATTCCCCTCAAAAGCTTTGATACAGCTCTCGTAATATCCATCCCCGGCTGTGCGCGGCCCGCTGGCCACCTCATATCCGTCCGCTTTCATCCGGGCGGTAAGTTCGTCCACCTTTTCCCTGCTTCCCGCACTGAAGGCAATGTCAACTGCTTACAACCCGATCAGGCACGAATATTCGTTTTGTATTTTAATATTTTCATTGAGATGCATTGACGTCCGTGTTATATAGATGAACCAAATGGTTCCGTGTAGCGGCACGTAAAAGCTGTACTGTGCTTGGACAGGTTAGTTGCAAGACTCATCAGATATCCGGACGGATACCTGACCCGCACCGGGAGAAAGGTGGGCACGCGCCGGATGACTTTTTGTTATCCCGTGCTTTATTTTTTTTTGTATGGAGGCTGCCTGATATTTGCAAATAAGCACTATTTTCTCTCAGTATCTGTACACCGGATTCGAATCCTCTCTTCCTGTCTTCTGGTCGTGGCACCGCTTGCACAGCGCTCTCCAGCTATCCCTGTCCCAGAACAGCCTGAGATCGCCGCGATGCGGAATACCCAGGATCCGGGCGGTCACGGACGATATAAATCTCCACCTGTGTCCATTTCATGAGATAATTCATATGTACTGGCAATGATTCCCCTGGCGGGATTTTTGCTGCGGAAGAAGCCGAAAAGGCATCTGCAAAACGGTAACGTGTCTTGACAACATGGACAAGGGCAATGTACAACATAATCACACTATCTTACAGTAAGCGTGAATTTGCCAGGATTGCGCCACAGTCTGCTCTTCACTCTACACGGGGGAACTTATATGCGCAAATTATGTGTGTCTCTTTTGAATGACTTTCTGCTCATTTTTGCCGGGGGTATTGTAGGTTTTCTGCTGCTTCTGGCAGTTTATCAGATCCCAACAAAACCGATAATGGATAACGTCATGGAATCACAGGATATTTTTGTCAAAGAAGGCATCTATCCCATGGCGCTTCCTGTAAGCTTCAGCCAGCTGGATAATTATACAGATGCTTTGATATTACTGGAGTCCGGATTTGACGGTTCAGGAAGTCTGTCTGATAAGGCGCTGCTTAACTACCATTATGAGAAGATGGAAAATGGCAGCAATATTAATCCGTTTTACACAATCATTGACCAAAATTTCGGCAAAACAAAAGATGGATTCCTTGCGTTAATATATCCGCGGTACTGGCATGGCTATCTGATTTTCATGAAGCCGCTTCTCTTTCTTTTTAACCTCCATCAGATCCGTTGGATCAATCTCTTCCTTCAGAGCGCCCTGGCAATTTATCTGTTATACCTGCTCTATCATACCCTCAGGCGGATGTTCATCCCCTATCTGCTTTCATATGGCATGCTGCTTCCGACCGTTATCAGTCAGTCTCTTCAGATGTCAGATATTTATTACATCTCTGTTCTGGCGTCTATTCTGATTCTGAAAATCGGGGGGGACAAGTATATAGAAAAACAGATAAGCTGTTTCTCCTTATTGGCATCGCCACAAGCTATTTCGATTATCTGACATATCCGTTAGTAGCACTCATGGTTCCGCTGACAATCTATGAGGCTTCCATCACGGAATGCGGCAGGCGCAGCCAACTGACTGAACTCGTAAAAGGATCTTTCGGATGGGGAATCGGATATCTGGGAATGTGGTTCGGAAAGTGGGCAATCGCCACTTTGCTGACTTCTGTCAATGTTTTTGACGATGCCGCTGCCGGCATTGAGATGCGCTCTTCCATGGTCGGCGGTTATGGCGAAAGCATAAATCCTGGCGGCATCTTCGTACGGAATATCGGCGGTTTTATCTTAAATCCACTTTCTGTCTTTCTGATCATTTACACAATTTATTGTCTTAGGAAAGATTATAAATTGAAGGACGGTTCCGTGTTCCAGCATATAAAGGCCGACATCTGCTTTGTTATCATCTTTGTCACGCCTTTTATCTGGTATTGTATTGCCAGCAATCATGCCTACACCCATGTGACCACGGAATGCAAGACTTTGATGATATCATGCCTCACGTTTTTGTATCTGATTACACCTGGTAAAACCCATGGCCAAAATTCTTCAAAGAGAATTAAAACAATGGGAGACGGTGCAGATGATGATTCGGTACCGCCTCTCTTCTCAGAAAGACAGATTCCGTAGAAACGGCTTGACCACGGGCTTTTCCGCTTCTTTTCCAGTTCTGTCGAATTAGCAGGAGCACATTCTCGGCTGTCTGCGTTTGTCCCAACATGTCGACCTAAGCCTCAAAACTCGATGAAAATTTTGATCTATCCGTAAAAATTCCTCAAGTTTTCTGTCTTCCGGAATCGGATCATTGACAAATCCAACAAGAATTTCAAGAACATTTGCCTCCGAGAAGCATCTACAAATCAGCGAGCAGACGATAGCAAAGTACATCGATTATTTTGTTAATGCATTTCTGATTGATAAAGCAGAGCGATACGACGTAAAGGGAAGAAAATACATTCATACGCCGATCAAATATTACTTTACCGATGTCGGGCTCCGAAATGCCAGGCTTGGATTCCGGCAGATAGAAGAAACGCATCTGATGGAAAATGTAATTTTCAATGATCTGAAACGCCGTGGATTTGATATTGACGTCGGGGTAGTTCCATACAACGTAAAAAAAGAGAACGGAAAACATGCCTTAAAACAGTTGGAAGTGGATTTTGTAATCAACCGCGGGGATACCCGCTGTTATATACAATCCGCCCTTTCCGTAGCAGATCCCGAAAAGAAAAAGCAGGAGGTTGCTTCCCTTCTGCGAATTCCTGATTCCTTTCAGAAAATTGTAGTTGTTAGGGATTTTATTAATCCGCGGAAAGACGACAAAGGGATTCAGTATATCGGAGTAGAAGATTTTCTTCTCAACGAGTCCTTTATAGAAACCTGAATGCTTCCTGCGCTTATAGGCATTGCTCCAATGATCGGTTTTGTGGACTTCGTTGATCCGTGTTTTCTGATTTTCAGAGGACAGCAGTGATAGATTTTGGTCAGCAGTTCCACCTTTTTAGTGCGATTTCAGCGGTTCTTTTTATACAGTATAAACAATCCACGTGAACAAGTGAAGAAAAACTACACTTCACTTCACTAAAAACTACACTTCACTTCACTTGAACTTCACGTACTTCACTTTGTTCTATGTACATGAACAACCAGAAACCGGTCTTTGCCGTTCAGGATGTGTTTTTCCATAAAAAAAACGGGGAGCACTGCAAGGAGTGATCCCCGGCTTAAGAGCTATTGAAACTGCAGAAGTTCTCTCAGATTCGTATCCTGACTTTTGTATGCAGTTTTCAGCTGTCCTTCTGTAACCTCGTCACGCATTCCACGCTCATCGTCTCCGGGAACATGTCGACCGGCTGGACGTCCGTAAGGCGGTAGCCGGAACCGGTGAGGATTTTCAGGTCGCGGGCCAGGGTGGCCGGGTCGCAGGAGACGTAGACGATCCGTTTCGGACTCATGCGCACCATGGTGTCAAGAAGCTGCCTGTCGCAGCCTTTGCGGGGAGGGTCGACAACCATGACGTCCGGCGTGAGTGCCTGGTCTTCCGTGCCCGCCTCGTCTGTCCCGCCGGATGCATTGCCCGGGTGTTTCTTTTCATAGAATTCCGGGACCTTTTTTTCCGCTTCTCCCACAAAAAATTCGGCATTTGTCAGTCCGTTTAAGCGGGCGTTTTCGCGGGCATCCGCAACGGCCTGCGGGATGATCTCGACGCCGTAGACTTTAGCCGCTTTCTGCGCGAGGAAGAGGCTGATGGTGCCGATGCCGCAGTAGAGATCCCAGACCGTCTCACCGCCGTGCAGGTCTGCGAATTCCAGCGCTTTGGCGTAGAGCTTCTCCGTCTGCGTGCGGTTCACCTGAAAGAAGGAATTCGGCGAGACGCTAAAGGAGAGCTTCCCGATCGTGTCCGTGATCCGGCCGCTGCCGGAAAGAATCTCCGTGTGCGGTCCCAGGATCACATTGTCGGGTTTCGGCTGCACATTGAGGCACACACTCGCTACGCCAAGATTCAGCAGAGCCTGTACGAGTGCGTCAAGATGCGGGACTTTTTCTCTTGCACAGACGAGGCACACGAGGGTCTCGCCGGAACCGGCCGTGCGCATGAGGACATGGCGGATGAGCCCGGTGTGCGTTTCTTCGCTGTAGACCGGCACGCTGTACTGCAGCAGCCAGCTGCGGACGGCTTTCAGAATGGCCGCGTTGCCCGCGTCGCCAAGCAGACAGTCATACTCCGGCATCGGGACGATCCGGTGCGTGTGCTCCGCAAAGAAGCCGAACACGGGATTTCCGGATGCGTCCGTACCGACCGGAACCTGTTCCTTGTTGCGGTAGCGGCACGGGTCGTCCATCCCGAGAATCGGCGCCACGCTGACATCCGAGAGATCCAGGCCTCCGATGCGGGTGAGCGCGTCGCGCACCTTCGTCTCTTTGGCGGCCAGCTGTGCGCTGTAGCTCATCTGCATGATCTGGCAGCCTCCGCAGCGCTCCGAAACCGGACACTGCGGGCGCACGCGGGACGCGGATGCCTCAAGCACCTGCACGAGCTTTGCGAAGCCATAGGTTTTTTTAGCCGGATGACCTGCGCCAGGACTCTGTCGCCCGGGACGGTCCGCTTCACAAAGAGCGTCAGGCCGCCGGCGTGCCCGACTCCGGCGCCGTCACTGGAGAGTGTCGTGATGTCCAGCGTGAGGATGTCCCCTTTTGCGACGGAAAACTTTGACGCTCTGTCCGCAGCCGGCACACCGTTCTGGCGGCCCGGCTTCTGTGCCTCTGCCGGTTTTCCCGCCTTTTCCGGCCGCCCTGCCGGTCTTTTCTTTTTCTTTTGCTTATCTGCCGGCATTTGTCATCTGTCCTCTTCGCCTTCGTAGAAGGCCTTTCCGTCTTCGGTAGTGCGGCGGACTCGCACACCGCCGAGCCAGCGGTTGACGTCGAGCCACTCGCCGCTGTTGCGGACGTTCAGGGCCTCGCGGATGGTTTCCATCTTGGCATCCAGGTCATCGGCCTTGGAGAGCGCGAGGGCCTCGGCGGTTTTCGGGAGCACCGGGGAGCCGTACTCCAGCATGCCGTGGTGCGCGAGGATGCAGTGGCCGATCTCGTCCTGCAGATCCTGCGGGAAGCCTTCGATGGCGCGCATGTGGCTGCGGACCATCTCAAAGCCGATCATGATGTGGCCGAGCAGGTTGCCCTCGTCGGAGTAATCGACCTGCGGGAACGGCGTCATCTCGCGCGTCTTCCCCACGTCATGCAGCATGGCCGACGCGACAAGAACGTCCCGGTCCAGAAAATCGTAGCGCATGGCCAGAAAATCGCAGATTTTCGTGACGGAGAGCGTGTGCTCAAGCAGTCCGCCGACAAAGCTGTGGTGGACTGTGCGCGCCGCCGACGCCGCCGCGAAATTCCGGATGAACTCCTTGTCGTCCTCAAAGAAAGAATTCAGTAGCTTTCTGATATAAGGGTTGTTGATGCTGTCACGAAACTGCATCAGCTCCGCGTACATGTCCTTCACCGGGTAGCGGCTGGCCGGCATGTAGTCGCCGGGGCTGTAACTGCCCGGCTGCGCTTTCATGAGCTTTTCGACCTTGAACTGGATCTTGCCGTTGTACAGCGTGACAGTGCCGCTGACGTTTACGAAATCATTGGCCTCGAAATCGGCGATGGCCGGGGAATCGACATCCCAGATCTTTGTGTCAACCGTGCCGGTCCTGTCTCCCAGTGTCAGACTATAATAATCCTTGCCGCGCTTGGACTGGTACGTCGCCTTCGTGCGCACAAGGTAAATGCCGGAAATTCGATCGCCTTCCTGAAAATCTTTGATATAAATCATGCTGTCCTCCGTTTCTGTCTACCGATTATACCCGCCGGAGCCAGACAAATCCATCAAAGTACAGCTTAAAATTTAAGGATCCTTCTGATATGATGATGTAAAATGGTAAGTATGCATTTTCATTCCCATTGGCCGGGCAAACCGGCTGGAAAGTATAGAAACCGGATATGAACACAAAAGTACTGCGCACACTGGAATTTGACAAAATAACGGAGAGGCTGGCGGCGCTTGCCGACTCGGAGCCTGGGAAGGCGTCCGCGAGGGCGCTGCTGCCGATGACGGACCTGCAGACGATTCAGGCTGCCCAGAAGGAGACGGACGACGCCCTGCGGCGGATTTTCGCAAAAGGGAAGGTCTCTTTTGCGGGGACAAGCGACATCCGCGGCTCTGTCCGGCGGCTGAAGGCGGACGCGCCGCTCTCCTGTGGGGAGCTGCTGAAGATCGCCGCGCTGCTGTCTGCGGCCGACCACGTGAAGAATTACTACGAGCCGGAGACGGACACGCTGAGTGGGCTTCTTGCCGTGCTGGACGGCCTCGAGGCACTGCGCGGGACAATAACGCGCGCAATTGTCGCGGAGGACGAGGTCGCCGACAGTGCCAGCCCGAAGCTGCGCAGCCTGCGGCGGGAGCAGGACCGCATCAATGAAAAGATCCACAGCGAGCTTTCCCGGATGCTGACCGGTTCGCTGCGCAGCTGCCTTCAGGACGCGGTCATCACGACGCGCCAGGGCCGCTACTGCCTGCCGGTCAAGGCAGAGTACCGCTCGCGCGTTCCGGGCATGATCCACGATCAGTCCGCATCCGGTTCCACGCTCTTCATTGAGCCGGAGTCCGTCGTGCACTTTGACAACGACCTGAAGACCAATGCGATGGAGCAGGAAAAGGAGATCGCGGAAATTCTCAGGGAGCTTTCCCGGGAATGTGCGCAGTACACGGACATTCTGGAGGAGGACTACGCCGTTCTCACCCGCCTGGACCTGATTTTCGCGAAAGGGGCGCTTGCGCGCGCGATGAAGGCCACCGCTCCGGCTCTTAATGACCGGGGAATATTTGACATCCGCAAGGGCCGTCACCCGCTGATTGACCCGAAGCGCGTGGTTCCCATCGACATCCGCATGGGGACGGATTTTCACCAGCTTGTCATCACCGGACCGAACACCGGCGGCAAGACGGTGACACTTAAAACCGTCGGGCTTCTGACGCTGATGGCCCAGTCCGGGCTGCTGATCCCGGCAGACGACCACTCTTCCATTGCCGTCTACCGGGAGATCTACGCCGACATCGGCGACGAGCAGAGTATCGAGCAGAACCTGAGTACCTTCTCCGCCCACATGACCAACACAATCCGTATTCTCGCGGCGGCAGACTCCCGCTGCCTGATCCTGTTTGACGAGATCGGCGCGGGCACGGACCCGACGGAGGGCGCGGCGCTCGCCATGTCGATTCTCGCCAAGCTGCATCATGACGGAATCGAGACGATCGCCACGACGCACTACAGCGAACTGAAGGCCTACGCGCTCTCTGAGCCGGACATCACCAACGCCTGCTGTGAATTTGACGTTGAGACGCTGGCTCCGACATACCGGCTGCTGATCGGGATCCCGGGGAAGAGTAATGCATTTGCCATCTCAAAGAAGCTGGGGCTTCCGGATGAGATCCTTGACGACGCGAAGCAGCGGCTTTCGGACGACCAGGTGCGGTTTGAGGATCTGCTGAGCGATCTGGAGAACACGCGCAGTCAGGTTGAGAAGGAGCACGAGGAGGCGGCGCGCTACAAGGCCGAGGCGGAAAAGCTTCAGGAGGAACTGCGCGCCCAGCGGGAGGCGATCGCCAGACGCAAGGACAAGATCCTGAGGCGGGCCAATGAGAACGCGGAGAAGATTCTGGCGGACGCGAAGGCGTACGCAGACGAGTCGATCCGGGAGCTGAACCGGCACGGCGGAAACGCGCGCGAGATGGAGAAGGCGCGGGCCGGTCTGCGGGAGAAGCTGAAGAAAAACGAGAAATACCGCAAGCCGGAGACGACCGGGCAGGATGAGCAGCTTCGCAAGCATCCGGCCGCGGACTACAAGCCAGGCCGGCATGTGCGGATTCTCTCCTCGGGACTTGAGGGCGATGTGACGCAGGCGCCGGACAAGAAGAACCGGCTGAAGGTGCAGATCGGCTCGATGACAATGACAGTCCGGGTGGACGACGTGGCCATGGTGGAGAATTACCGGGCGCCGCAGGTTCAGGAGAAGCGGCCTAAGGACCGCTACGAGGAACTTCTGCGCAAGCACCGGGAATCGGCCGTGCACACGGGTGCCCTGCGCATGGAGGCGTCGCAGAATGTGTCTTCACAGATCAACGTGATCGGCATGACGGTGGACGAGGCTGTCAGCGAGCTGTCAAAATATCTGGACAGCGCGAGTCTTGCCGGGCTGCGGGAAGTCCGCATCGTCCACGGCAAGGGAACGGGCGCTCTGCGCGCCGGCATCTGGAACTGGCTGGACGGGCTGGGCTACATCCGCGGCTACCGCATCGGAAAACCAGGCGAGGGCGACGCAGGCGTCACGATCGTGAGTCTGTGAAGCTCTGACAGGAGCCCGGGTTTAAGCGTTTTTTTGTAAACCTGTGGAAAGGAGTGTCTGATGGCCGTTCCGGCATCTGAAATTCTTGTCGTTGAATCTGACAGAGATCTGTCTTCTCTCATCGTCTCTTCCCTCACCAGGGAAGCCTTAAGTGCCTCGCCGGCCTTTTCCGGCGGGGAAGCGCTTGCCTGCCTGCAAAGAAGCAGGCCGGTTCTCATCACGATGGAGCTGAATCTGCCCGACATGAACGGCACGGACCTGATCCGCCGGATCCGTCTGAAATCGCAGATCCCGATCCTTGTCATCACCGCGCGGTGCGATATCGATGACAAATTAGACGCTTTCGCCTCCGGCGCCGACGATTACCTGACCAAGCCATTCGACACCCGCGAGATGACAGCCAGAGTCTCGGCTCTGCTGCGACGCGCCGGGAAATCCGCGCCAGCACTCCCTGTCTCAGGCACCTCCGGCCGGTCAGTTGTATTCCCGGATCTTGAAATCAATCTTGAGAATTATCAGGTTTTGTTTCAGGGAGAGCCCGCGGACCTCTCTCCGCGGGAGATTGAGCTTCTGTATTTTCTCGCCTCACATCCCAATCAGGTCTTCAGCCGCGAACAGCTTCTGGACCAGGTCTGGGGCCGCGAGTACGCCGGCGACTACCGCACCATCGACACGCATATCCGGAAAATTCGCAAAAAAATAACCGGCGGCCCCGGCTGGTCCATCCAGACCGTTTGGGGCGTCGGTTATAAATTCGAAACGGATGCCGGGGAGGCAGGGTAAAACTGGGCTGCGGCCCCCGGAAGCTGGGGCTGTAGGCTTGCGGGAGTTGGGTTTACAAGCTTGCAGGAGCTGGGGTTGCAGGCTTGCAGGGCTGGGGTTGCAGGCTTGCAGGGCTGGGGTTGCAGGCATGCAGCGCTGGGTTTGCATCGGAAATCAGCTTTTTCCTGACTTCCGGGGACAATTCCAGGTATCCCGGGCCGCCTGATTCAACAAATCAAACAATTCTTGTCATTTCCGATGATTTTTTGAACCCCGAATTGGGATTCTGTCATCGGAAACCTCTTTTAGGGATCAAATTGCTGACAGGCATGGATTTTATTCTATAATAATGTCATCAATTTACTGTCAGCTGGAAAATCCGATGACAGCGGTAAAATACAAGGCTCCAAAAGGCATCGAAAATAACAAGTCAGGGAAAATTCCGATGACAGCGGCAAAATCCCGGCCCCCGCAGCGCATCGAAATGGCAAGTCAGGGAAAATTTCGATGACAGCTGCAATATTCCGGCCTCCAAAAAGCATCGAAATAGCAAGTCAGGGAAGAATCCGATGACAGCGGCTAATTTCCGGACTCAACAGATGATTCAGAAACCTCCGGGGAATCGGAGGATTCAGAAGCCTCCGGGGAATCGGAGTTCGCCGACGGCTCTGTCGGTATGCCATCCCCGGATGAACCGGTTTTGCCCGTCGCCGCGGCCGCGGCTGTCTGTGCCGTGCTTGTCTTTCTGGCGGCTTCCTCGCCGCGTCTGTCCCAGTACTGCGCGATTTCGTCCGCGCTCACCTTGCAGCTTATGCCCACGGATACGCATTCCTGCGTGGTATTGTCAAAGGCAAAGGTGTACTGCAGGGTCCGCAGGCTGTGAATTTCAGCGAGAACCCGGCCGGACAGCACTTCCTGCTTCGGGTCGTTGACTTCCACACTCAGCACATAGACCGACCGGTTAGAATCCTCTGTTTTCTCCTGAACCAGAGACGGATACGACGTCTTGCTGGACGAGTAGGAGCCGAAGCGCGTCATGAACGCTTCCTTGCGGATGCCGCTTCCGCTCAGGCGGTTTCCGGAAAAAATCCACGCGTCGGACATGGCGTCTTCCGCGATGCTGATGCCCGTCAGGACCATATTCTGCTTTTCGTCGGCCGCAAAAAGAAAGGCCGAGTAGCTCACACCGGAATCGTTCGGATACTCTTTTATGCTGCTGGCGCGCAGCGTGAAGCGCAGCTGCCCGTCTTTGTAGACAAAAATTTCCGCGCTGCGGGAAGACTCCTGTGCATCATATCCTTCGACGGTGTAGCGCCCGGCGGCCGTGATGTCGCTGATGGCCGTAGAAAGGCGCTCCCGGTAGCCCAGTAAGAAGACCAGATCATCCACCTGGACATACGCGTCCTCCGGGCTGGCTTTCATGACCGTCTGGCTGACCGTGTAGTCTCCCGCCTCCTGCGCCGTCTCACTCTCCGACTCGCTGGTCGCGGCCGCAGAGGTCTCCAGCGGATCCTTTGCCAGCGGATTGAGCATGACTGCCAGAAGCACGATGGCGACCACCACCAGGATCGTCCCGACTGACTTAAACCGAGTCATCTGCCATCCCCCTTACTTCAGGGAGTTGATGAAGGCTTCGATCCGGGAGAGGCCGTTTTTCAGGTCATCGATGGAATATGCGTACGAAATCCGGATGTTGCCCTCGCCGCATGCACCGAACGCCGTGCCCGGCACGACCGCCAGCTTCTGCTCCGTGAGAAGTCTCGTCGCAAACTGTTCGCTTGACATCCCGAACTTGCGGATCGACGGGAACACGTAGAATGCGCCGAACGGCTCGAAGCACTCGATGCCCATCTGTTTGAATGCGTGAAGCAGAAAACGGCGTCTCTCGTTGTACGCCGCGACCATCTGGTCCACCTCGGACTGCGAGTTGGCCAGCGCCTCGACCGCCGCATACTGGCTCGTCGTCGGCGCGCACATGATCGTGAACTGGTGCAGCTTCGTCATCTGTCTGATGATCTCTTCCGGCCCGCACGCATATCCGAGTCTCCAGCCCGTCATGGCAAATGCCTTCGAGAACCCGCCGATTAAAATCGTCCGCTCCTGCATGCCCGGGAACTCTGCGATGGAGACGTGCCGGCCGCTGTAAGTGAGCGCGCTGTAGATCTCATCGGAGATCACGATGAGGTCGTGTTTGATGATGATCGGGACGAGCGGCGCGAGCTCTTCCCGCGTCATGATAGAACCGGTCGGGTTATTCGGGAACGGCATCACCAGCACGCGGGTGCGGTCCGTGATGGCGTCCTCCAGCTGTTTCGCGGTGAGCTTGAAGCCGTTCGACTCCTGCAGCTCGATGGTCACCGGCTTTGCGTCGGCCATGACCGCGCACGGTCTGTACGAAACATAGCTCGGCTCCGGAATCAGCACCTCATCGCCCGGATTGACGATACAGCGCATGGCGATGTCGATCGCCTCGCTGCCGCCGACCGTGACGAGGACCTCTGACTTCGGGTTGTATTTCAGGCCCTGCTGGCGAACGAGATATCTGCAGATTTCCTCGCGCAGCGGCATAAGTCCGGCGTTGGACGTGTAGAAGGTGCGGCCGCGCTCCAGCGAGTAGATGCCTTCCTCGCGGATGTTCCAGGGTGTGTCAAAATCCGGCTCGCCCACGCCCAGGGAGATCGCATCCGGCATCTCGTGAACGATGTCGAAGAATTTCCGGATCCCGGAAGGAGCGAGCGCGCGGATCTTATCGGAAGTCATTGGTCTCATGGTGTGATCTTCTCCCTTTCATCGCGGCGGGTCTCGTCAAAAACGACACCGTAATCCTTGTACTTCTTCAGGACAAAGTGCGTGGCGCAGCTGCGGATGGAATCCAGCGTGGCCAGCTTGGCCGCCACGAACTGGGCGATGGATTTCATGGACTTGCCTTCGATAATCACCGTGAAGTCAAAGCCGCCGCTCATAAGATACACCGATGTGATCTCGCTGTACTTGTAGAGTCTCTCGGCAATCGCGTCAAACCCGAGGCCGCGCTGCGGCTGGGCCTGTACCTCGATCAGCGCGGTGACCTTCTCGAGGCTGGTGTTGTCCCAGTTGATCAGAGTGTTGTAGCCGCAGATGATGTGTTCTTTCTCCATATCCGCGATCTCGTTGGCGACTTCGGCCTCGGAAACGCCGAGACGGATTGCCAGTTCATGAAGATTGACACGGGCATCCTTCTCAATATCCCTGAGAATCTGTTCTCTGAGTTCCATGTTCTGCTCCTTTCAGTCTGTACCGGAAGTCGACGGACAAGTCCTCCTGCGGCTTGTCAAGAAACCGGACTTTTCCGCGATTGTTCAAAATCTTGTCACGGGTATCGGTGAAACTGCCCAGCTGTTCGGCCGGAACACCTTTTTCCCGGATTGCGTGAAGCAGGCCGTCCGCGTCATCTGCCGCGATGAGAAGGCATCCCTGCGCGTTTATCTCATACAGGTTCAGTCCCGCTGCCTGCGCCACTTCCAGCGCCTCCTGCCTGACGGGGATCTTGTGTACGTCAACCGTAAACCCTATATTTCTTCCCGCCGCAAGGTCCCAGAGTGCCGCAAATATGCCTCCTTCTCCCGCCGCGTGAAGACAGCTGATGCCGGCATCGCCGCTTTCAAGCGCCTTCCGGCAGACTCCGGCCGCAGCAGAAACGCTTACGTCGTTCTCCTGCCCGAATGCGCGCACAAGATAGTCTTTGCGGAAGTGCCTCCGGACTTCCTCCGGAAAAAACGGAAAACAAAGGCGTACGCCTGCCTGGCCGGAAAACCCGGCGGCAATGAGCGCCTGGCCCGGGCGCGGGCCGGTGAAGCCGCGGATATATGCCGTATCGCCGATTGCAGTCACTGTAGCGGTTGTGAGAACATTTGTCAACCCTGCCCGGACCTGCACGTTTACGTCTGTGACGTTCACGTGAAGCGCGCCGGCGCGCCCGGCAAGATTTCCCGTGTATCGTTTTAACTGCGGCTCATCCGTCTCCTGCGGCAGGAAGATCGTGATCTGCGCGCTTTCCGGACACGCTCCGCAGGCGTACACGCGGCAGCAGGCCTGTGCCAGCGCTTCCGGCCCTGTGGCCGTCGCCTCTACGAGGCAGTGCCGGGGATCGCCCGGGATTTCCAGGACCGCTCCGTCAAGCCGCTTTCCCGGGAAAACGGCGTGTTCGTCCGCCTGTTTGCTGAAAACTTTATCGACGGCCCGCAGGCGGGGGCCGGCGGCAAGGCACCCCAGTCTCATGCGTCTGCGTCCTCCGGCGGATTGTCCGTCAGGTCTTCCGGCATTTTTTCGTCCGGATGCGCGGCCCGGTACGCCGCAAACAGGTCCGGGCGGTATTTCGCCGTCCGGCGCAGGCTCTGTTCGTGCCGCCACACGTCCACTTTTCCGTGGTCCCCGGAGAGCAGAATCTCCGGCACTTTCCGGCCGCGGAAATCTTCTGGCCGCGTGTACTGGGGATACTCGAGCAGCCCGTCGTTAAAGCTTTCCGTCTCGGCGGATTCGCCGTTGTGGAGCACGCCGGGGACGAGGCGCGACACCGCGTCCATGATGATGAGCGCCGGCAGTTCGCCGCCGGTCAGGACGTAATCGCCGACAGAGATAAACTCGGCGCCAAGTTCCTGAAGCGCCCGCTCATCGACCCCCTCGTAGTGGCCGCAGAGGAGGCACAGGTCGCTCTCCTTCGCGAGCTCGGCGGCTTTTTCCTGCGTGAAGACGCTTCCCTGGGGGCTCAGGTAGATAGTCCGCATTCCGTGGCCGGTGCGCCGCACCAGATCGTCATAGGCCGCGCAGACCGGCCCGGCCTTCATCAGCAGTCCGGCACCGCCGCCGTACGTGTAGTCGTCCACCTTGAAGTGCTTGTCGTTTGAGAAGTCGCGGATGTCGACGGTCTCAAGGCTAAGCAGGCCGGCGTCCATCGCGCGGCCCGTGATGCTTGTGTGAAAGCCGTCGGTTATCATCTGCGGAAACAGTGTGAGTACGTGGAAGTTCATTTACCATACTTTCTTTCTTAGAATGATGGCGGAGGTTTTGCGCATGCCGAGGTTGAGCATTCCGCCCCGGATGCGGTATCCGAGCGGCTCCTGGGAGAATCCGCCGTCGTACGTGACGAAGATCTGCTCCACATCGTCATCGTCTGTCAGGCCGAGTTCCCAGACCGGCAGGATGACCCGCCGCTCGTCCTCACTGTTGTTGACGGCGACGATGATCTGGTCTTCGCGGTTGAAGCGCCCGTAGGCGATCAGGTTGTATCCGGCTTTCAGTTTCTTGAGGGAACCGAAGCGCAGGACCGGGCAGGTCTTGTGCAGACGGATGATCGCCTTGTGAAAGTCCAGGAGAAGCCTGTCCTCATGGCCCCACGGGTAAGTGCGCCTGTTGTCGGGATCAGTCCATCCGCACACGCCTGCCTCGTCGCCGTAGTACACGGTCGGTGCGCCCGGCCAGGTCATCTGGATGACGACCGCCTCCATCATCACGGCGCGGTTGATGCCCTTTGAGGCCGCCTCGCTGCCCATGTAGTTCAGGCGCCCGACCGTGCGGTTGGTGCGCGTGAGGAAGCGCGAGTGGTCATGGTTGCTCAGCTCGTTCATCGCGATGCGCGCCGGCTGGCCGCCCAGTCTGGCCATGTTGTAGCGCATGGCGTCAAAGAAGGAGTCGGCATTGCCCAGCATGTCCTTGCGGAACTCGTCGGAGTGCTTCTGCATGCCGGTCAGGAACCAGGTCACCGGCTCCATGAAGGCATCGTAGTTCATGACGGTGTCCCACTCGTCGCCCTGCAGCCAGTTGTAGGAGTCGCCGTAATTCTCGGCGATGATGATGGCATCCGGATTGGCCTGTTTCACGGTCCTGCGGAACTTCTTCCAGAAGGAGTGGTTGTACTCCGGGCTGTGGCCCAGGTCGGCCGCCACATCCAGCCGCCAGCCGTCCGCGGAAAACGGCGGCGACATCCATTTGGCGGCGATTCCCAGCACGATGTCCTCGAGGCGGCTGCTCGCCTCGTAGTTGAGCTTGGGCAGCGTGTCGTGTCCCCACCAGCCGTCGTAGGACTTGTTGTCCGGCCACGCGTCGGCGTTGAACTGGAAGAAGTCGTGATACGGGCTGTCTTTGCTGACGTAGGCGCCGTCGGTGTGCGAGTGCTGGCTTGTCTTGTAGATGTGTTCCCGGTCCATCCAGCGGTTGAACGATCCGCAGTGATTGAACACGCCGTCGATGATGACCCGCATGCCGCGGCTGTGCGCCTCTTCAATGAGCCGCCTGAACAGCTCGTTTCCGGCCTCAAGATTGGCCGAGTCGGTCACCCGGTTGATATAGCGGGTAGCGTGGGTGTTGTCCTGATCGCCGGGCGAAAGAAGCTCCCCGGTGTCCTCCACGATCCGCCCGAAGTGCGGGTCGATGTAGTCGTAGTCCTGAATATCGTACTTGTGATTGCTCGGAGAGACAAAGAGCGGGTTGAAGTAGATCGCCTCCACGCCCAGATCCTGCAGATAGTCCATCTTGTCCAGCACGCCCTGCAGGTCGCCGCCGTAAAACTCGCGGACCCCTTCCGTGGCAGACGGGCACTGATCCCAGTTGTCGATGTGCCGCACGTGTTCTCCCAGATAGGAATACTCGTCCGTCAGAACATCGTTGCTCTTGTCGCCGTTATAAAACCGGTCGGTGAAGATCTGGTACACGACCGCGCCTCTTGCCCACTCCGGCGTCGTGAATCCCGGCATGATCTGAAAATCGTAGTAGGGGTTGAGCTTGGCATCCGGCCCGAGCTGGTTGTAGTAAACCACCGTGCGGCCCGTGACGACGCGGAAATAATAGAAGACATGCTCGTCCGTGACCGCAAACGACGTGGCGTAGTAGTCGAAGTTCGTGTCCGACTCCGCACGCTCCATCTCCACGTCCTTCCCGTTCAGGTTGACAAATACCCGGTCGGCACCAAGCCGCTCGGTCCTGAATCGCAGCGTGACGGTGTCGCCCGGCACCGGCTCCTCCGGGTCACGGTATTCTTTGGTCGCATCGGCGAAAAGTGCGTCCGCATTTAAAATCGGACGCACATTGCACATATAGAACAGTTTCCTGTCCGCATCAGAATCCTGAGTAAGATCCTTAACTATTTTCATAAATCCTGATTCCCTGAATCGTTCAGACCGGCTGTTCCTGCGCCGTCTCAAACAGCGCGTCGAATTCCTCTCCGGTCACCTTTTCTTTCTCCAGAAGCAGCTTCGCGCTCGCGTCCAGAACGCCGCGGTTCTCACTGATCAGACGCTTCGCCTCGCCGTAGCAGTAGTCCACGATGCGCTTGACCTCTTCGTCGATCTTCGCGGTCACGTCCTCGCCGTACGGCTTTGCGTGCCCGATGTCGCGGCCGATAAACACCTCATCGCTGTCGCCGAAGGAATAGTCAATCGGCCCCAGCGCATCGGAGAACCCGTACTTCATGACCATGTCGCGGGCGGTCCTGGTCGCCTGGCGGATATCCTGGCTCGCCCCGGTCGTGATGTCCGGGAAGACAAGCGATTCCGCCACCCGGCCGCCGAAGTCCACGATGATCTGCTGCAGCATCTTGCCGCGCGTGTTGAACATCTCGTCTCTGCCCGGAAGCGGCATCGTGTATCCTGCCGCGCCCATGCCCGTCGGAATGATCGAGATCATGTGCACCGGCCCCACGTCCGGCAGGCAGTGGAACAGAATTGCGTGCCCCGACTCGTGGTACGCCGTGATTTTCTTCTCCTTCTCGGAGATAATCCGGCTCTTCTTCTCGGTTCCGATGCCTTCCTTGACAAATGAAGTCTGAATGTCCTCGTTGTTGATGTACTCTCTGCGCTCTCTTGCCGCCCGGATCGCGGCTTCGTTGAGAATGTTCTCCAGGTCCGCCCCGGCAAAGCCTGCCGTCGTCCTGGCCAGAGCCTCCAGATCCACGTCGTCAGCCAGCGGCTTCTTGCGGGCGTGAACCTTCAGAATGGCGAGGCGCTCGTCCACATCCGGCAGTCCCACCGCCACCTTGCGGTCAAACCGTCCCGGTCTCATGATGGCCGGATCCAGGATGTCGATGCGGTTTGTGGCAGCGACGACGATGATGCCCGCATTCGGGCTGAAGCCGTCCATCTCCACGAGCAGCTGATTCAGCGTCTGCTCGCGCTCGTCATGTCCGCCGCCAAGACCCGCGCCTCTGCGTCTTGCCACCGCATCGATCTCATCGATGAAGACGATGCAGGGTGCATTTTTCTTGGCTTCCTCGAACATGTCGCGGACACGGGACGCGCCCACGCCGACGAACATCTCGACGAAATCCGATCCGGAGATCGAGTAGAACGGAACGCCCGCCTCACCGGCGACTGCCTTGGCAAGGAGCGTCTTGCCGGTTCCCGGAGGCCCCGTGAGGATCACGCCCTTCGGAATCCTGGCGCCAAGCTTTGTGTAGCGCGCCGGCTCCCGCAGGAAATCAACGATCTCCTCCAGCTCTTCCTTTTCTTCCTTCAGACCGGCCACATCGTCAAAGGTGACCGGATTTTTGCTGCTCTCGATTTTCTGCGCCCGGCTCTTGCCGAAGTTCATCATCTGCGCGTTCGCGCCGCTGCCGGCTCCCTGCCGGCGGATGAGCAGAATCAGGATGATGAACATGAACGCCATGATGCAGACCGGCAGGATGATGTTCGCCCAGATATTCAGCCGCGACACATCCTCCAGCTGATAGCGGATCCCGCTCTCCTGCGCCACCTGCTCGACGTCATTGACGTCCGATACATACGCTCTGCAGCGGCTCCCGTCCTTCATCGTGACGATGATCTCACCGGTCGGGATCTCCTGATTCTGCCGGATTGTCATCTCGCTTATCTGCGAGCTGTCCGTCTGAACCTGCGCCAGGAAATCCGAGTACTCATACCGCTGTTCACTCTCGGGCATCTCAAATGTAAGCAGGTAAAACACCGTCAGGATGATCAGGAAAATGAAAAATATCCCCAGCCCGCTGCCTCCCGGCGTCCTTCTTTTTGTATTCATACGGCTTTACGTCAACTCCCTGAAGTTTTTAAGGCCATTCCATTAAAGATGAAGCACCCCGATGTAGGGGAGATTGCGGTATTTCTGGTCATAGTCCAGTCCGAATCCCACCACGAACTCATCCGGGATCTCAAATCCCCTGTAATCGGCTTCAAACGGCACCTCGCGCCGCTCCGGCTTGTCCAGAAGCGACACAACCTTCAGTGATTTCGGATTTCGGCCCCTCAGGATCGGCGTCAGCTTGTGAAGCGTGTTGCCGGAGTCAATGATGTCCTCCACGATCAGCACATCCTGCCCGGCTATATCTTCGTCCAGGTCCTTACGGATCTTCACCGAACCGCTGCTGCTCGTCCCCGAACCGTAGCTGGATACCTGCATGAAATCGAACAGAACCGGCACGGTGATGCGCTTGGCCAGTTCGCTCATGAACAGTACCGAACCCTTCAGGATGCAGATCAGCTTCAGCTCATGTCCCGCATAGTCCCGGCTGATTGTCTCGCCGAGTTCCTGGATCCGCTTGTTCAGGGTCTTCTCGTCAATCAGCACGCTGATGTTGCTGTAATAGTTGTTGTCCATGGACTTCCTTTCCGTCCTGCGTCTCACCCGTGCGGAAGTTCCCGCACATCAAGACGCAGCAGTTTCGTCGTATTCTCATCAATCAGCGCGTCCTGGCTGCGCCGCACGCCGACCGCCCAGTACACCCGGCTTCCCGCCGCAAGAAGCAGCAGACCGCTTCTTACTTCTTTCGGGACTTTCCGGTCCTTTAGCACTTTCGAAAGCGGCGCACCAGACGCCTCTCCCGTGCGGAGAAAGTCGCCTTTCCGCGGATTTCTGAGCACTAATCCATCTTGCATTTTATCATAATCAAAGAACTTCGTGAACTCATTATCCCGGTCCCTGTCAAATTTTGCGGCAAAGCCGGCCTGCACCTCCCATCTTCCGAAGCGCAGGCGCACCGGGCCGCTCTCATCAAGCCCCGCAAGGGCGCCCTCAAGGTTCACCGGCATCTCCCGGTTCTCTTCCTGCCCCGCCTCTTCGGGACCTCCCGGCACCTCAATGTACAGCTTTCCGTAGCTGTTTTTCACCCGCACACCATACGGAAGAATCACCTCTGACCCCGTCCGGTTCGCAAGAAGCCCCATGACTGCCTGTATGTGCGCGGCGCCGATATCCCTCTCGTGCCCGGAAACCTTTACGAGCGCCGCAAGAAGTGCCTGTCTGGCAAGGAGCGGCGGCGCTTCCTCAAGCGTGCGGATGTCAAGCGTGACTCCTGCGTTTCCTCCGGCGGCCTGTGCCCGCGGGTCAGCCGCCTGTGCCCTGGCCAGAAGTGCCCCGCTCTGCTCACGGATCAGTTCGCCCGCCTCGGCGAGCTGTCCGGCCGCCTGTGCGATGTGCCGGACCGCCTGCGCGTTGATCTCTGAGAGGCCAGGCATCACGTCGGCGCGCAGGATGGCCCGCGCGTTGTCGCGTCCGAAATTTGTGCTGTCCGTGACGTACGGCTGGCCCTCCGCCATCAGAAATGCCTCGGTGTCCTGCCTTGTCAGGCACAGCAGCGGGCGCACGATGTCGCCTGCCTTCGGGCTCATGCCGGCCAGTCCCGTCAGCCCGGTGCCCCGCGCGAGCCGAAACAGCACCGTCTCCGCCTGGTCCGTCGCTGTGTGTGCGACCGCAATCAGCGCCCCCGGCACCGCCTCCCGCAGCGCCGCGTAGCGTAAGTTTCTGGCCGCCTCCTCGAGCGAAATCTTCGCCCGCTTTGCCTCCCCCGGCGCATCGACCCTTTTCATGACAAATGGTACGTCAAGCCTCGCGCAGAGGTCTCTTGTAAACTCGGCGTCCGCATCGGCCTGCGCCCCGCGGATCTGGTGATGAACATGCACTGCTGTGAGACTCGGCCGCACTTCCGGCGGCATCTGCGCAAAAAGTCTGCGCAAAATAAACAGGAGGCATACCGAGTCAGCCCCGCCCGATACTCCGGCGGCAACTGCCCGGCAGCCCCCGAACAACTCCCTCTCTCTGCAGAAGTCCCGAACGGTTTTAAGGATCTGCTCCTGTCTCTTTCCGGGACTTTCCTTTCCGCTTGTCTTATTCATTGTCCGCTGACGGCGCGGAAAAGGATTTCATCCGGATACACGAGTCCGAACTTTTCCTGCGCGATTTCCTCCACGTAGCCCTGCGTCTGCATGTATTCTTCTCTGGCCCTGAGAGCTTCCTGCCGCTCTTTCTGCGCTGCAACCTGCGCGTTCAGGCTCTCGATCTGCGCCTCATACTGCTGATTCTTCGCGCGAAGCTGCAGTCCGTTTGCGACAAGAATGGCAGCCAGAAGAACGATTGCGGCAGCCGCTGCGGCACCGCCGATCTGAATGGTCCTTTTCCTGCGGCGCTTTCTGCGCTCTTTCACTTTCGCCGTGATGTATTTGCCGTGTGCCAACGGATGCCTCCTTTCCTGCAAAGGCGTTATAAAGGCATGCCTGCGCTTTCAGCGCAGACCTGTCTTCCTATACAGACATCATAACACAATTTATATGTATTCGAACATTTCGGCTGCGTCTTCTTTGTGAATTGTTTCTTTCACATCTTTGACACGCACTTTCACGTCCCGGTTTCCGAACCGGATCTCCAGCACATCGCCCGCTTTCACTTCCGCGGACGCCTTGGCCGGGCGGCCGTTTATCGTGACGCGGCCCGCGTCGCAGGCCTCATTGGCCACGGTCCGCCTCTTTATGAGGCGGGATACTTTCAGGTATTTGTCAAGGCGCATACACAGCTCTCCTTTTCCGGTAAAGTTAAAAGGACTGCTGCGCATGCACGAGCAGCAGTCCCATCTTCACGTCTCTTTTGTATCGGTCCGCCTTCTGACTCAGGCGTTGACAGCGTCCTTCAGTGCCTTGCCAGGTCTGAACTTCGGTGCCTTCACGGCCGCAATGGTGATGGTCTTTCCTGTCTGCGGGTTCTTGCCGGTTCTCTCCGATCTGTCGATTACTTCAAAGGAACCGAACCCGATCATCTGAACCTTCTCGCCCCTGACAAGAGCATCTGTGACCACTTCGGAAAATGCATTCAGAAAGCTCTCGCAGTCCTTTTTGGTGAGTTTTGTTTTCGCGGCAATTTCCGCCGTCAGCTCCGTCTTGTTCATGTTGTAAAAACTCTCCTTAATCGCTTAAATTCGCTATTTCAAGCACTTATTGAATATATATCATTCCCCATCTCACTTGTCAACATCGGCTCCGGATTCTATAATAAATAATTACAACCGATATGTATTTCGTGAACGGATTCCGGAACAATTTTCTTGCCAATTTAGCATATCTGTGAAAGGAACTCACTATGTCTCTCCATGTACTTGACGAAGCTTCCCGCTGTCTGCAGTGTAAGAATCCCAGATGCAGGGAGGGCTGCCCGATTCACACAGACATCCCGACTGCGATCCGTCTGCTGCGGGAGGGAAAGTTAAATGAAGCCGGCTGGATGCTCTTTGAGAACAACCCGCTCACCACGGTCTGCTCGCTCATCTGCAACCACGAAAATCAGTGCGAGGGTCACTGCATACGCGGCATCAAGGGGGCACCCGTACATTTCTCAATCATTGAAAACTACATCTCCGAGACATACGCCAATCAGATGACCAAGGGGCCCAGCATCAAGAACGGACAGCGGGTTGCCATCATCGGATCGGGACCGGCGGGGCTCACGATCGCTGTCATCCTGCAGCGCTACGGGTATGATGTGACCATTTTCGAGGGCAAGGACAAGATCGGCGGTGTCCTGCGCTACGGCATCCCGGAATTCCGTCTGCCCAAATCGGTGCTCGACGACTTCGAGTACCGCCACCTGCGCATGAAGGACATCAAGATCCGCCCCAACACGACGATCGGCACGGCCATCACCATCAGCGATATCTTCCGGGACGGGTACAGTTCCATCTTCATCGGGACCGGCGTGTGGAAACCGAATGTCCTGCACATCAAGGGCGAGACTTTCGGCAATGTGCACTTCGGCATCAACTATCTGAACAACCCGGACAGCTATCACCTCGGCAGCCGTGTAAGTGTCATCGGCGCCGGGAACGCCGCCATGGATGTGGCCCGCACCGCGATCCGCAAGGGCGTGCGGCACCTGACCTGTTTCTCGCTCACGAAAAAAATAGCCGCGAGTCAGCATGAGTTCAGCTACGCGCAGCTGGAAGGTGTGGATTTCGAGTACAACTGGAAACCCGTCCAGATTCAGGATGACGGCGTGATCTTCCGGAAGATCGAAGAAAAGGAAGACGGGACGCTTGAGGAGATTCCGGACAGCGACAAGTTCTTCCCGTCTGACTCCGTGATCATCTCCATCAGCCAGGGCCCGCAGAACCGCCTCGTCAACACGACGCGCGGCCTGCACACCAACGACCGCGGCCTTCTGGAGGCCGACGACACCGGCCACACCTCCGTGCCCGGAATCTTTGCGTCCGGCGACGTCGTCGCCGGTGCCCGCACCGTTGTCGAAGCCGTCGCTCACTCCAAGATCGTGGCCGAATCCATGCACCATTATATGCAGGGCCTGAAAAGCGGCGCGACGCACCTGCCGACCGAAGAAGAACTGGATCGGACAAGATGAAGAGACGGTTTACCCTTCCGTCTCTTCATCCAGAAACAGTTCCCGGAAGTAGGGGAGTGTCTCCACCCAGCGGCAGTACTCGTGCCACTCTTCCAGCTTGTGATTTCGTCTGGCGAAGTACTGGTTCACGAGGGTCTCGTAATTCAGTGTGACGGTGCGCATCTGGTTGTAGCTCTCCGGAAGAAGCTGGATCATGTCGTACCAGAGCTGCTTGTCCTTTGTCTGCACATACTGGCCGCGGATCTCCTCAAGGTACGCGATCACGCTGTCCAGCATTGAAAGCGTCTTCTCGTCCATGTGGTCATGGGAGAAGTCGTCCCGCTCAAACGGTTTCGCGTGGATCTTGTGCATCGTGGACGTGGAGTTGGCCACGGTCGCAATCTTGTACGTGTCGAATTCTTTCCACCAGTAGATCGGCGCCGTGATGTCAACCGACACGAAGATCTGGCGGATGAACTTGCGGTGGTCGCTCCCGGCCCGAGCCAGGCGCTTCGCGAGATCCAGGTCATTGGGCCCGAAGGTGAATGTCCCGTCTGGAGCCGTGTGGCTGTCGCTTCTGCTCCAGCTGTTCAACGGATTTCTGGCTCCCCGCATGGCGTTCTCGAAATTCATGACGGCCGTACGCTCCATCTTTATCATTATGGTCTTCTCCTTTTTTTGTTTCCGTTACATAGTAAATTGCGGGAGCGCCTAAGCTCTCCCGCATGTCTTTCTCATTCCCTGCGCATTACACGTTCAGCTCATAGATGCGCCCCGAGAGGCCCCTGCCGTACGTGTGAAGCGGCAGCGCACTCTGCGGATAAATCCTGGTCGTAAAGACTTCCTCTCCGTCGTTGACGAAGATTTCCGCCGAGGAGACGTCGACCACAATATCAAGCTTCTGTACATCCCCCACAATGGCGCGTCTGCCCGAGCGGCCGGCGCCGATGCTGTTTCCCCAGTTTGTGAAGAGCAGCGCCATGCGGCCCTGCGCCTGCGAGTAATGCAGCTCCATGTCGCCGAAACGCACGGAGAAATCGCCTCCCGCATTTTCCAGTTCCGCGTGAAAGCAGCTGTACGGACGGCTGTCTGTCCCCGGGATGATTTCCCCGGCCGCGCCGTGAAGCATCCCGATCTCCGGGATAAGCCGCTGCGCGATCCGCGTCCGGCCGTCCTTCTCATAAACTTCCAGCACGCGGGGAAGGGTCAGCATGTGCTGCCAGCCGGCCTCCGTGGACGGATTCGGGAACGGGCTGTCGGACATTCCCATCCAGCCGATGAAGAGCCGGCGCCCCTGCTCGTCCACAAAGCTCTGCGGCGCATAGAAGTCAAAGCCTCTGTCCCATTCCGTGAAATCCTGCAGCTTTCCGTCCTGAAGCGTGAAATACCCGGACTGATAGATGTTGTTGTAAAGAATCCCATCTGCTCTGACTCCCTGCGGGCAGACGGACAGAAATCTCCTGCCGTCCAGCGTAAAGAGATCCGGGCACTCCCACATGTAGCCGAACGGCTCCTGTGTGGTGAGAACTTTTTCCGTCTTCCAGTGCTCCGAGTCTTCTGATGCGAACAGGACCGCCTCGCCCTTGTCCGCCTTTGTGCGGGCGCCGAGCACCATGTAGTACTTTCCGTCTTCCTTCCAGACCTTCGGGTCGCGGATGTGGCAGCTGATGTTGGCCGGATAGTCGGCATTGGTCATGACCGTCTTCTTCGGGGTAAAGGTGCTGCCGCCGTCGCGGCTCTCCACAAGGATCGTGTTGGAGAGCCGTCCGGCCGTCGTGTAGTCATAATCGCCCGGCAGCTTCACGTTGCCGGTGTAATACAGTTTCATCACGCCGTTTTCGATCAGCGCCGAGCCCGAGTACGCCCCGTCCCGGTCTGCTCTTGTGTCCGGCGCAATGGGCGCACCTTTAAACTCCCAGTGCAGAAGATCCTTCGAGACGCTGTGCCCCCAGAAAACCCTGCCGCTGCCGTCGGCTGCGTCCGGCCGGTACTGATAGAACGCGTGATAGACGCCGTCTGTCTGGCACAGGCCGTTCGGGTCATTAACCCAGCCGCCATTCTGCGGAAAAATGTGAAACTTCGGGTTCCATTTGCTGTCGGTAATCATTATTTCTCCACCACGATGCTGTCATTTTCCACGCGGACGTCTTTAAAGTCGTCCACGTTGGTCACTACCATCGGCGTCACCGTCTTGAGTCCGGCCGCCTGAATCTGCGCAAGATCGGCCGTCATCAGGACGTCGCCCTTCTTAAAGTGTGCCTGATCCTCCACCTTATAGGCAAACGGCTTTCCGCCGAGTCCCACGGTGTCCAGGCCCACATGGATCAGGACTTCCGCGCCCAGATCCGAGCGGATCGCGATCGCATGTCCCGAGTCAAAGAGCATCAGAACGGAACCGTCAAACGGGGCCCGCACCGTGCCGTCCGTCGGGCTGACGGCGATGCCCTTTCCGAGCGCCTCCGAGGCAAATGTCTCGTCCGGCGCCTCGGTGACCGGAATCACGGCTCCGCTCATCGGAGCCGGGATCACTTCCGTAAAATGTTCATCCTTTTCGACCGCCGGTGTCGGATTTTCCTCCACCGCCTCCGCCGCTTTTCCGGCTTCAACGGCCGCGCCGTCCGGATTCTCATCCTCCGGCTTCAGTCCGAGCGCCCAGGAGATCGCAAACGACACGGCAAAGGCAACCGCCATATCCAGCGCGTATCCCGCGATCGTCTCCGTGGTGATCAGGAATCCGAAGATACCGGTGATGCCGTATGCCGTCGCGTACACGCCGGTGATGGAGCCGACCATGGCGCCGGCGGCACCGCCGATCATGCCGGCGATGAACGGTCTGCGGTAGCGGACGTTGACACCGAAGATGGCCGGCTCGGTGATTCCCAGGAACGCGGAAAGGGATGCCGGAAGTGCCATCTCCTTGATCTTTTTGTTTCTTGTCTTCAGTGCGATGGCAAGCGCCGCGCCGCCCTGCGCAACGTTGGCGGCCGTCGCGATCGGCATCCAGATATTGCGGCCGCTCGCGGAGATCATCTCCGCCTCAATCGCATTGTACATATGGTGCAGACCTGCGACAACCGTGACGGCATAAATGGCGCCGACCACCATTGCGCCGAATCCGAACGGAATCGTGATGAGCCACTGCACACCGGCGAGCACCCAGGTCTCGAGCTGTCCGAAGATCGGTCCGATGACGGCAATGGTCAGGAAACCGGTCACCATGACGGATACCAGCGGCGTCACGAACAGGTCGATCATCTCCGGGACGACCTTGTGAAGCCTCTTCTCAATGGAAGCCAGCACAAACACGGCGATGACGACCGGGATCACATGTCCCTGGTAGCCGACCTGGTTCACGTTGTACAGCCCGAAGATGCTCCATGTCTTCATCGTTCCGTTTGCGATGGCTTCCGCCGCCGACCATGCGTTGGTCAGGTTCGGGTGAACCATGATCATGCCGATGACGGCGCCGAGGAAGATGTTCGCACCGAACACCTTGGCCGCCGACACGGCGATGAGAATCGGCAGGAACGTAAACGCGACGTTGGCGAACATATCCAGCATCGAGTAGATGTCGGTCGTCTGGAAGGCCGGAACTGCTTTGCCGATGCCCTCCACCAGTCCCATCATCAGGCCCGATGCCACGATGGCCGGAATGATCGGGACGAATACATCGCCCAGCGTCTTCACCAGCCGCAGGAAGAAGTTCTGCTTCTGTGCCGCAGCCGCCTTGACATCATCCTTCGTGCCGGCTTCGATCCCGGCCTCTTTGATGAATTCATCGAAAACCTTGTTGACCGTACCGGTCCCGAAAATGACCTGCAGCTGTCCGGAGGCCTCGAACACGCCCTTAACGCCGTCGATCGCCTCCACCTTTTTCTTGTCGGCCTTGCTGTTGTCCGCCACCACAAGGCGCAGCCTCGTGGCGCAGTGCGCGGCGGAGACGAGATTCCCCTTCCCGCCTATACACACAAGGACCTCGTGTGCGGATTTCCCATAATCCATACTTTTCACCTGCCCTCCTGGTCAGACGCCGTCGTCTGGCCTTTAACCAGCTCGACCGGAAGCTTTATCTGCTCCGCCGGCGGTATTTTCCCCTCAATCAGGGAGAGCAGCATCCGGGCAGCCTCCTCGCTGCTTCGCCCGTAGAACAGATGGGCCGTCGTCAGCTTCGGGCTGACCACGCGGCTGAGCCTGCTGTGTCCCACACCGCATACTTTCACGTCGCGCGGTATGCTGTATCCCTGTTCCGTGAGCTTCTGCATGGCGCCGATCGCGATGGAGTCTGTGGCACAGAAAAAACCGTCGATGTCCGGGTGATCCGTCATCAGCTCTCCTGCCGCCGCGTAGCCTCCCTCCGTGGAAAATGTCACCTCCCGGACATAGTCCGGGTCAAATTTCAGCCCGGCAGCCGAGAGCGCCTCCCGGTACCCCTTCAGCCGGTCTGCTCCCGCAGAGACATCGTCCTGACGGACCGCCAGCATGGCCGGCTTCCGGCACCCTGCCTGTATCAGGTCCTCCGTCAGAAGCCTCCCCGCCTCCACGTCATCGTGATATACGCACCAGGTGTTCTCAAAGTGCTGCCCCACCGTCACGATCGGGATCCTGGTCTTCTTCATCGCGATCCGGTGCATTTTTGTAAGGACAGTCCCCGACAGGATGATGCCGTCGACCGGATAGGCACCGAAAAGCCCGATGTAGCTCACTTCTTTGACTTCATCATTTTCCGTGCAGGCCAGAAGCATCTGATAGCCCTTTTCGCCAAGCACCGTCTGGATGCCGTCCACGACACTCGCGATCGTCTCCGAGCGCAGCTTCGGGATGATCACTCCGATGAGCCCGGTTTTTCTGCCGTGGCTGGACACGATCTGCCGGTCGGCCGTGTATCCGGTCTTCTCGATCGCGCGGCGGATTTTCTCCCGCTTCTCTTCACTCACGTATCCGTTGTTCAGATACCGGGAGACCGATGAAAGCGATACGCCGGCGGCCTCCGCCACATCCCGGATTCCCGTTTTACCTTTTTGTGTCACCTTGCCGCTCTCCTTTCCAACAGACTGCCTCTTACCCGTCCGTTTCCGTAAGTCTTTCCCTCAGCTCACGATGAAAGGATTCTCTCTGCCTTCCATATAATCCAGAGCTGCCGTTATCGAATTTTCCGCCATGTCCGAAACGGCCCGCTCGGTGTAAAAAGCCGTGTGCGGCGTCACAAGCACGTTCGGATAGGACTTCAGGAGTGCCAGCTCCGGGTTCTTAAGCGGCTCTCCCATACGGTTGAAGTAATACAGCCCGGCTTCGTTCTCGACAACGTCCAGTCCCGCAAAGCCGACCTTGCCCGCGTCAAGCGCGCGGCGCAGCGCATCGGAATCAATGAGCGACCCTCTCGCGCAGTTGATGAGAACCACACCGTCCTTCATCTGCGCAAACTGCTTCTCTCCGATCATGTGATACGTCTCGTCCATCCCCGGCGCGTGCAGCGTGATCACGTCGCTCTCCTGCAGGAGCCGGTCCAGGCTGACATACTGCACACCGGCCCTCTCGTCCGGGTACACGTCATACGCCAGAATCCGGCAGCCGAACCCCGACAGATGCCGGATCACCGTCTTTCCGATCCGGCCGGTCCCGATGACACCCACCGTGCAGTCTTCGATCTCCCGGCCGATGCTCCCTTTGAGCGTGAAGTCCTGCGCGTCCGCTTTCTTCATGATAAATGGCAGCCGGCGCAGCCCGATGAGCATCATCATGATCGCGTAATCCGCCACCGTCGACGAAGAGTACGTCACGTGGACGACACCAAGTCCCAGTTTCCTGGCAGCCTCCAGGTCGATATGATCATACCCGATCGTACGGGTCGCGATGCACTTTACACCCGCGTCTTTAAAGGCTTTCAGCAGTTCCTCCGTCATCGGCGTCGTGATGATATCCGCAACGTCATATCCTTCTGCCATTTTAACATTTTCCAGGCAGGGTGTCTGCTCTGTTGAAGAAAATTCCACATTATATCTGGCGCAGAGTTTCTCAAAAAGTGGTGCCTCATCATACGGTCTCATGCTGTACACGAAAAGCTTCATACTGCAGTCCTCCTCAGGATAGCTTCCGCAGAAATTCCTGCGTGCGCGCGTTGCCCGGATGGTCGATGACATCCTCCGGCTTTCCCTCTTCGACGATGACGCCGCCGTCCATGAAGATGACGCGGTCGGCCACGCGGCGGGCGAAGTCGATCTCGTGCGTGACGACGACCATGGTCATGTGCTCCGCGGCAAGCTGGCGCATGACGCGCAGGATGCCGGCCGTGATCTCCGGGTCAAGCGCGGAGGTCGGCTCGTCAAAGAACAGCATTTTCGGATTCATGCACAGCGCCCGCGCGATCGCCACGCGCTGTTTCTGGCCGCCGGAGAGCTGCCCCGGATACGCACCGCCGCGGTCCGAAAGTCCCACCTTTGCCAGAAGGGACAGTGCCTGCTTTTTCACTTCCTCCGGGTCCCGCTTCTGAACGTGCACCGGCGCGTCGCAGAGATTCTGCATCACCGTGAAGTGCGGGAAGAGATTGAAATCCTGAAACACAAGGCCGAAATTACTCTTGAGTTTCCTAAGCTCCGCCTCCGGTTTATAGACGCAGGGCCGGCCGGGGGCACTGTCCATGGCAGAGACACCGTTGTACGAAAGGTCCCCGTAGTCCATGGTCTCCAGCAGGGTGGCGCAGCGCAGAAGTGTGGACTTGCCGGAGCCGGACGGACCGATGATGACGACGACTTCTCCCTGATTGACAGCAAGCGAGATATCCGAGAGCACTTCTTTTCCGTCAAAACTTTTTTTCAGATGACTGATCGATAATACGGGCATATCGGCTCTCCTTTATTCGAAATAACTGAGCTTCTTCTCGATGCGGCCCATTGCGAACTCAACGAGGAAGTTGAAGATGTAGTAGAACAGACCGGCCGCAAAGAGCGGCAGGATGTTCGAGCGGGTCGCCGCAATCTGCTTGGCGAGCGTGAACATCTCGGTGTAGGCCAGCGCAAAGGCCAGGGACGTGTCCTTGACCAGCGTGATGACCTCGTTGGTCACCGGCGGCATCACGCGGCGGACCATCTGCGGGAAGATGATGCGGGTAAAGGTCTGGTGCTTCGTGTACCCCAGAACCTGAGCCGCCTCACGCTGTCCCCTAGGCACGCCCTCAATGCCGGCGCGGAAGATTTCCGCAAAGTAAGCCGCGTAGTTGACCGAGAAGCCGATGATCACTGCCCAGAACCGCCAGGAGTTGGAGAGGCTTATCCGGAACACGTAGTACGGCCCGAAGAACACGACCAGAAGCTGCAGCATCAGCGGCGTCCCGCGCAGGATCGAGATAAAGAAGCGGGCAATCCAGTGCGGAACGGCGTGCCGGGACATGCGCATGAATGTGACAAGAAGCCCCAGCGGCAGGGAGAAGAGGAGCGTCAGGAAAAAGATCATGAGCGTCGCGCCGAAACCCGCAAGCAGCTGGCGCATGACGTCCAGAAAATCCGCCGCGCCAAATCCGCTGCCGCCGCCTTCCGTCTCCTCGCGCATCACCGCGTCCGCGCCTTCCTGTCCGAGACACACCGCGTCAGACAGCCCCCATTCATCCGCAATCCTGGCAAATGTCCCGTCCGAGAGCATCTCGTTAAGCGTTGCCTGCACCTTGTCGCGCAGAGCGGTATTGCCCTTCTTGAATCCGATGCCGTAGTGCTCGCTGGAGACCTGCTCCGGAAGCAGGCGGAACTTGCCGCCGCTGCCTGCGAGCTGATAGTTGGCAACGCCGATGTCCAGACACACCGCATCCGCCACGCCGGACTCCAGGTTCATGAACGCACTGTTATAGTCGCTGACCTGCTGCAGGGCCGCAAAGGATGCGGCCAGCGCCTTGTTTTCATCCGTCGCATCCTCCCCGGTAAAGGCCGCCAGAGCGGAAGAATCCTGCTGCACGATGACAGTCTTTCCCTTCAGGTCATCCAGCGACTGAATCTTAGAATCACGCTTCACCGCCACGACCTGTGAGTTGTCGACGTAGGCGCTCGACCAGGTGTATTCGTTCTCGCGGCCGTCCATCGTGAATCCGTTCCAGATGCAGTCAATCGATCCGGAATTCAGTTCCATGTCCTTGGAGTTCCAGTCTATGGGCTGTTTGATGAGCGTCCAGCCGTTGCGGTCCGCCACTTCCTGGGCGAGCGACAAATCAAACCCAACGTACTCCCCGTTTTCATCTTTGTAGCCATAGGGCGGGAATTCCGCGTCAAACCCGACGATCAGGGTGTTGTCGTCATTGCCGGCGCTTCCGGACGCTTCCGTCCGGACCGCCGGCGCCATCACGGCCGCCGCCGCAAAGAGAAGGACAAGCGGAACCGTCCATTTTCCATACTTTGCTCTCATACTTCCTCATTTCAGCCCGGAAGATGCCCGGGCGCACGTAAATCGGCCGAAGCGGCACCCTCCCGCAGCTTCTGACCGGCAGCCAATATTTTATCATATCAGTGTGCTAAATTCCACGAGAAGAAGGCGGCGGAAAGGCGCAAAAAAAGCCGCCGGAACCGGGCAGCAGGGCCGCAGATTCCGGTGACTTTCAGTTTCAGGACACTTGCGCCAGGCTTAAAGGCCCGCGCGCATCACTTTACTTCGTAGATCCAGCCTTCCGGCGCCTCAATCTCGCCTTCCTGGATGCCCAGAAGCGTGCTTCTGAGTTTGCTCATGACCGGTCCCATCTCTTCCATGCCATTTGCGAAGGTGTACTCTTTTCCGTGGTCGCTTATCTGGCCGATCGGGGAGATGACCGCCGCAGTTCCGCACAGGCCGCACTCCTTGAACTCGCCGTCGTACACTTCGGAGAGCTTTACTTTTCTCTCGTCGACCTTCATGCCGAGGTAATGCTCTGCCACATACTCGAGGCTTCTTCTGGTCACAGACGGAAGGATGCTGTCCGACTTCGGAACGACGAGGTCGCCGTTCTGATTTACAAAGAGGATATTTGCGCCGCCCGTCTCTTCGATGTATGTGCGGCTGGCCGGGTCAAGATAGATGTTCTCGGCAAAGCCCTCCTGATGGGCCGTCACGATCGCGTGAAGGCTCATGGCGTAGTTCAGGCCTGCCTTGATGTTGCCGGTGCCGTGCGGCGCCGCGCGGTCAAAGTCCGAGATCTTCACGCGGATCGGCTTTGCGCCGCCCTTGAAGTACGGGCCCACCGGCGTCGCGAAGATTCGGAACTGATACTCGTCGGCCGGCTTTACGCCGATGACCGGGCTGATGCCGAAGATATACGGGCGCAGATACAGCGTCGCGCCGGTGCCGTACGGCGGAACCCACGCTTCGTTGGCTTTGATAACCTCAAGAACCGCCTCAACGAATCTGTCCTTCGGGAACGGCGGAATCTCAAGCCGCTTCGCGGAGTTGTACAGTCTCTCGGCGTTCAGGTCCGGCCGGAATGTCACGGTGCGGCCGTCCTTCGTCGTGTACGCCTTCAGGCCCTCAAATACAGACTGGGAATACTGAAGCACGCCTGCGTCCTCGCTCATGGTGATCATCGCGTCACCGGTGAGGCCGCCCTCATCCCATGCGCCGTCCTTGTAATTGGCCACATACCGCTTGTCGGTCTTCATGTAGCTGAAACTCAGATTCGCCCAATCCAGATTCTTCTTTTCCATCTGTCAAGCTTCCTTTCCTGCGTGTTTCCGGCGGCGGACACTGGCCGGTTTTTGCTGTGTATCCGGTGTTTCCGACTGTCGATTTGGGTAAATTATAATCTCGGCCGTTTCATTCGTCAACGCTTTCCGGAAAAGACAGAGGTCCCGTCAGTTCCCGGATATCCTGTCAGGAAAGCATCGGGGTAAGCCTGTCGAGCATCGAGATGATGCCATTCAGATACTCCTGGACATTTGCCGCGCGGTTCTCTGCGACTCTCCAGACGAAGATCCCGCCGTCCTTTCCCGGCGCGAAGAGCATCGCACCGCCGAATTCCCCCGCCGCCTTCTGTGCCTTCTTCGTATCCGGTGTTGTCTGCGGCGTGAAAGAAAGCTGCGTGATCCAGTAACGGCCGTCCCGCTTTCCTTTCACCTCGCAGGCTCCGATGGCATGCGCCTTCGCTTTGATGAGCGCCGAGAGCAGCAGCTGATGTGCCGGCGCCGGTACCGCCCCGTAGCGGTCCGTGAGCTCGTCTTCCAGGGCGGAGAGTTCCTCCAGTCCGGAGAGCCTCGCGATCCGCTTGTACATCGTGAGCTTCTCCGCCTCGGTGCGGATGTAATTCTCCGGCATGTACGCATCAACCGGAAGCGTCAGCCTTGTCTCAAACTCATACGGGATCTTCTCGCCCTTGAGCTTCGCGACGGCTGTGTTGAGCATCTTGCAGTACAGGTCGTATCCGATGGCCTCCGTCATGCCGTGCTGCATCGTCCCCAGCACGTCGCCGGCACCCCGGATCTCAAGGTCCTTCATCGCCAGGCGGTATCCGCTGCCCAGGTCCGAGAACTCGCGCATGGCGTTCAGGCGCTTCTCCGCCTGATCGGACACCTGCTTTTCCCGGCTGTAGAACAAAAACGCGTACGATGTCCGGCTGGTCCGGCCCACGCGCCCCCTAAGCTGGTACAGCTGGGACAGCCCCAGCTTCGTGGCGTCGTCGATGATGATCGTGTTGCAGTTTCCGATGTCCACTCCCGACTCTATGATGGTCGTGGACACAAGCACGTCGATCTCACCGTTGACGAAGTCCTCCATGATCTTCTCCAGCTGCCGCTTGTCCATCTGCCCGTGGGCATAGACCACACTGGCCTCCGGCACCAGCGCGCGCACCTGTTCGGTGACCTCAAGGATATTGCTGACCCGGTTGTGCACAAAGTATACCTGCCCACCGCACCCCAGTTCCCGCCGGATGGCATCCCGGATCATGTCCGGGTCCAGAGCCGTGACAAATGTCTGAATCGGCAGCCGGTCCACCGGTGGCTCCTCGAGCACGCTCATGTCGCGGATTCCCGCCAGGCTCATGTGAAGTGAGCGCGGTATGGGCGTTGCGGAGAGAGACAGCACGTCGACGCTCTCGCGCAGGTTCTTGATCTTCTCCTTCTGACGCACGCCGAAGCGCTGTTCCTCATCGATGATAAGCAGTCCCAGATCCCTAAACGACACATCTTTTGAGAGAAGGCGGTGCGTCCCCAGACAGATGTCCACCGTCCCGTCTGCGAGCGCCCGGATTGTCTCCTTGTTCTGGGCCGGCGTGCGGAAACTCGAGAGCTGCGCAATCCGAACCGGAAAGTGCTCCATCCTCTGCAGAAATGTGTTGTAGTGCTGGTCGCACAGAATTGTGGTCGGTGCGAGCATGGCCACCTGTTTCCCATCCTGCACGGCCTTGAACGCCGCCCGCAGTGCTACTTCTGTCTTGCCAAATCCCACGTCGCCGCAGATGAGCCGGTCCATGATCCGCGGGCTCTCCATGTCCGCCTTCACATCCGCGATGGCCTTCAGCTGGTCGCCCGTCTCCTCGTAGGGGAACATCTCCTCAAATTCCCGCTGCCACTCCGTGTCCGGCCCGAAGGCAAAGCCCTTCTTCGTGAGGCGGGCCGCATACAGCCGCACCAGGTCGTCTGCAACGGCCTCCGCCGACATCTTCGCCCGGGACTTTACGCGCTTCCATTCCGAGGTGCCCAGGTCCGTGACCTTCGGCTTTCTTGCGGTGTCTGCCGTCTGATATTTCTGCAGGCGGTCCAGCTGCGTCGCCGGGACCTGCACCGCCGCGCCTTTGGCGTACTCGATCCGGACATAGTCCTTCTCCACGCCGCCAAGGCTGATGTGCACGATCCCGCGGTAGATACCGATGCCGTAGTCCTCGTGAACCACGTAATCTCCGACCGCAAGATCCTGATAGGAAGTCAGCGCATCCCCGTTCTTCTCGTGTGCCGCCTTGCGGCGCTTCTCCTTCTTCCGTGTGAAAATATCGCTCTCGGCGATGACGAGAAACCGGAGCATCGGATACTCATACCCGCCGCTGATGTTCCCGTAGGTGACGAGAATATGTCCCGGCAGGACCTCTGCCTCCGTCCCGCCGGATACGGCCGGCAGCCCTGCCTCTGTCAGATCATCCGCAAGCCGCCCCGCCCGGCTCCGGCTGGCGCACACGACGATGCAGGTGTAGCGGCGCTTCACATATCCTTCCAGGTCTTTCCTCAGTTCCTCGAAAGAGTTTCCGTAATTGTTCACGCTTCTGGCATCCGCGCGCACATACGAGGTGATCTTAAATCCATCCGGCTGGGAGTCAAATGTCGCCGTGATAAGGCACCGGTACCCGGCAAGCTCGCGGCTGATTGCGTCAAAGGGGCGCAGCAGTCCCGTCTGGCCGGCGAGCATTGTCCCGGAGAGCAGTCTGGTCTTCGCGCTCTCTTCAAATTCGCGGTACACTCCGTCCATGGTTTCCTTCAGGCGGGCCGCGTCATCCAGCGCGACAAGCGTCCTGTCCGGATCAAAGAAGCGCAGCAGCGACACGGCTCCTTCGCAAAACATGGGGAAGAACCGGCCGTAGTTTCCGGTGCGCTCCATTTCATCAACCAGATGCCGGAGGTGATTGATCCGCTCCAGATCCGAATCGTCCAGGCTTTTCTTTCCTGCAGATATCTTCTTTTCCGCCTGTGCGGCCGCCTGTTTTACGGCTGCCGTGCCGGCCGCGATCTCGTCCTCGTCAAGCAGGCACTCTCTTGCCGGGAACAGCCGGATTTCCGTCAGCATCTCGATGGATCGCTGGCTCTGCACGTCGAAGAAGCGCATCGAATCGACTTCATCGTCAAAGAATTCGATGCGCACCGGCGTATCCTCTGTGAACGGAAATACGTCGATAATATCGCCGCGGACGGCCATCTCGCCCGGCGCCTCAACCATAGCGGTGCGCTCATAGCCACTTGCCGAAAGCTGTTCCTGAAGACGCGCCGGATCGAGCACCTGTCCCTTTTTCACGGTGATCGTTCTGCCCGCAAACGTCTCCGGAGACGGGAGAAGGTCGGCGAGCGCGTCGATTGTCGTGACGACGGTCAGCGGGCGCGGATCCCTGCGCCGTCCGGCAAAGCTGTCCAGGATCTGCGCGATGCAGGCGATCCGCTCTCCTTCCGTCTGTTTTCCGTGGGTATCCGCCGCGTAGAACAGAATGTCGCGCGCCGGATAGTATACAGCCTCCGAGCCGTAGATACGGCACTCCTGTGCGAAACGGCGGGCTTTCACTTCTCCGGTCGTGACAAAAAGCCGCACCGGAAAATCTCCGGCCGCGGCATGGACAAATTCACATTTCTGCGTGTCAATACACCCGGAGGCGAGCGCCTGACAGGGCCCCTTCCGGTAGATTTCCCGCAGATCCTTGAGACCTGTCATTTCACTGACAGGTGTCAGAAACGCATTCCTCACAATTCCTTCCTCATCTTCCGGGGCTTTTTGCCCCACGGCCCCGCGGTTACGCATTGTAGCGGTTCATGACGCTTTCCGTGTCCGTGTCAAGAAGCTCTGCGGCGGCTTTCGCGGCACGGCTTCTTCCTTCCTTCATCTTCTCCTCGTCTTCCGGGCTGAAGTGCGACAGCACCCAGTCGGCCAGGTCCCAGCCCGCGGGCTTTGCGCCGACGCCGACCCGCACGCGCCGGAATTCCTGGCTGCCGAGTCTTGCGATAATACTCTTCATGCCGTTGTGGCCTCCGGCGCTGCCGGAAGGTCTGACCCGGACTTTGCCCGGCATCAGGTCGATGTCGTCATAGACCACAATCAGATCCGAAGGCTGCAGTTTGTAGTAGGCAAGAAGCGGCTGAATGCAGTCGCCGGACAGGTTCATGTATGTCAGAGGCTTCACGAGGATAACCTTCTGTCCTCCGATAACACCCTTTCCGCTCAGGCCTTTAAACTTTGAACGTTCCCAGCCGATCCCGTATTCTTCCGCCAGCAGATCAACCACCGCAAATCCGGTGTTGTGCCGTGTACCGTCAAACCGCTTCTCCGGATTGCCCAGTCCTGCTATAACCTGCATCTTCCGTCCTCTTTCTTCATCTTCACACAAAAAGCGCCCTCCCGGCAGCCCGGGAGGTACGCCCTAAAACATTTGTCCTGCTTTCGTGCCGGCCGGCTGCATTCGTGCCTGCCGCACGTCACATATAGATCGGATTGTCCTCACGGACGATCTGCACTTCGTGTTCTCCGATGAACTTCGAATCCGCCTTGATCGTGGAATTGCTCTCAACGATGCAGTTCTCGATATATGCGTTGTCGCCGATGTACGCGTTGTTCAGGATGATGCTGTTCTTGATGACGGCGTTGTTGCCGACATACACCTTCTTGAACAGTACCGAATTCTCAATCGTACCGTTCACGATACATCCGGAAGAGATCAGGCTGTTCTTCACGTGTGCGCCGAAGTTGTACTTGGCCGGCGGAAGATCCTCAACCTTGGAGTACACATCCGGATACTGGTGGAAGAAGTAATCGCGGACATCTTTCTTGAGGAAGTCCATGTTGGTCTTGTAGTACGCGTTGACCGTGGAGATGTTCGCCCAGTAGTCCTTCAGCTCATACGCGTAGATCTTCTTGAGGTTCTTGTAGCGCACCAGAATGTCGCGCACGAACTCGTGTCTGTCCTCTTCGGCCGCCTTTTCCAGAAGCTCGATGAGCATCCGGCGGCGGATCACGTAAACGCCGGTGGAAACCATGGAGAGGCTTGTCTCCAGCGGCTTCTCGTCGATGTTGGTCACCCGGTTGTCGTCCGTCATGGACACCAGGCCGAACCGGTTGATCTCGGAGCGGTCCTTCATGTCCTTTACGACAATCGTGATGTCCGCGCGCTTCTCGACATGATACTCCAGGACTTTGTTGTAGTCCAGCTTGTAGACGCCGTCGCCCGAGGCAATGATGACATACGGCTCATGCGAGTGCTTCAGGAAATCAATGTTCTGGTAGAGGGAGTCCGCCGTGCCGCGGTACCAGTTGTTGGACTCTGCCGTGATGGCCGGTGTGAATACGAACAGTCCGCCCTGTTTTCGTCCGAAGTTCCACCACTTGGAAGAACTCAGATGTCTCGTGAGCGACTTCGCATTGTACTGTGTGATGACGGCAACCTTTCCGACGCCGGAATTGGTCATATTGCTCAGCGCAAAGTCGATCGCCCGGTAGGAACCTGCGATCGGCATAGCCGCCACCACCCGTTTCTCTGTCAGTTCGCGCATCCGGCGGTTGTTTCCGCCGGCAAGAATAATACCGATCGCCTTCATGCCTGATCACCCGCCTTTATAAGTGCGCCGCCGCTGGGCAGCTCTCCGTTCTTGTAGTCTTCCGGCGTTGTGACGCCGTCAATACAGGTATTCTTTCCGATGGTGACACCGTCCGGAACCACGGCGTGATCGCCGATGGTGACAAGACCGGAATTATAGACATTCGGCTTCAGGACATTCGGCGCCTCATCACCGACACCCAGGCTGCAGTTCGCGCCGATGGCGGTGTCTTCCGAGATGATCGCCTTCTCGACTTTCGTGCCGGCTCCGATCTTTGTGTTGTTCATAATGATGGAGTCACGGACTTCGCATCCTTCCTCAATCGTGACACCCGACCCGATGACGGAGTTGACGACGTGGCCCGCGATCTCGCAGCCGTCGCCGATGATGCTCTTCTCCACATAGGCGGTCGGTGCAATGTACTGCGGCGGAAGGATGTCCGCCTTGGTGTAGATCTTCCAGAACTCCTCATACAGATTCAGCACCGGGATGATGTCGATGAGTTCCATGTTCGCTTCCCAGTAGGAAGAGAGCGTGCCGACATCCTTCCAGTAGCCGTTGTACTCATAGGCGTAGATTCTCTTGTTTTCCTTCATGCACTCCGGGATGACGTGCTTGCCGAAATCGCAGTTCGGCACGTCCTTCATCCGGATCAGCATATCCTTCAGGACACTCCAGTTGAAGATATAGATTCCCATCGAAGCCAGGTTGCTGTGCGGGACCTCCGGCTTCTCCTCGAAATCCGTCATCCGGTTGTTCTTGTCGGTCACGATGATGCCGAAGCGCTTTGCCTCTTCCATCGGCACCGGCATTGCGGCGATGGTCACGTCCGCGTTGTTGGCCTTGTGGAAATCGAGCATGATCTTGTAGTCCATCTTATAGACCTGATCACCGCCGAGAATCAGAACATAATCCGGATTGTACTGCTCCATGTACTCCAGGTTCTGGTAAATGGCGTTCGCTGTTCCGGTATACCATTCGCTGTTCTCTTTTCTCTCATACGGCGGGAGAACACTCACACCGCCGACGTTGCGGTCCAGATCCCACGGAATGCCGATCCCGATGTGCGTATTAAGGCGGAGCGGCTGGTACTGCGTCAGGACGCCGACTGTATCAACGCCTGAATTGATGCAGTTGGACAGTGGAAAATCAATGATGCGATACTTTCCGCCGAACGCAACAGCCGGCTTGGCCGCTTTTGAAGTGAGCACGCCCAGTCTGCTGCCCTGACCACCAGCCAACAGCATGGCAATCATTTCCTTCTTAATCATACGAATCTCCTCATACTTCCGATACCAAGGGTACGACTTTTTAGTACTGTCATTATACCACGTTGCCCGGTTGACTTGAATATGGAATTCGGCACATTCTGTCTTCTTCCGCCTCATCCGTCTCCCGCACTGCCCCGCGTTACTGCTGCCTGCCGCTTCTTGCGCATGCGCACTGAAAAGATATATAATGAGCCCGGTTTTAACAGCATGTACGAATACCCGGAGGTATTATGGAAGACATAGACTTTTCTCATCCGATACATATCCACTTCATCGGGATCGGCGGGATCAGCATGAGCGGCCTCGCGCATATTCTTCTTGACAAGGGATTTGCCATCAGCGGATCGGACCGCGCGCCGTCGCCTCTCACGCAGAAGCTTGAAAGAATGGGCTGCCGCGTCGATTACCCGCAGGCGGCTGCTAACATCCGCCCCGGAACTGACCTCATCGTCTACACGGCGGCGATCCACCCGGACAACCCGGAGTTCAAGGCTGCAGAAGCCTCCGGTATTCCGATGGCGACCCGTGCCGAGCTCCTCGGATCGATGATGAAGCAGTACCGTCACTCCATCAATATCGCCGGCACGCACGGCAAGACGACAACGACCTCCATGGTCTCCGAGATCCTGATGGCGGCCGGCAAGGACCCGACGCTTTCCATCGGCGGAATCCTCGACTCCATCGGCAGCAACGTCCGGGTCGGAAAGTCGGACATCTTCGTGGCCGAGGCCTGCGAGTACACCAACAGCTTTTTGTCATTCTTCCCGACCACGTCCGTCATCCTGAACGTGCGCCCGGACCATCTTGATTTCTTCAAGAACCTGGACAACATCCGCGCGTCGTTCCGCGAGTTTGCCAGACGTCTGCCCTCTGACGGGAACCTGATCATAAACACAGGGATCGAGAACTGGACATACTTCACGGAAGGCCTTCCGTGCCACGTCATCACCTTCGGTACGGATCCGTCCGTCTCCGATTACAGTGCGAAGGACATAACGTTCGGCCACGACGGCTGCTGCTCCTACACGCTTCTGTACAAAGGAGAACCCGGCATGCGGATCAGCCTGCGCGTCCCCGGCAGCCACAACGTCCTGAATTCGCTCGCCGCCATCGCCGCCGCGCGCCAGCTGGGCGTCAGCGATGAACAGATTCAGGAAGGACTGAGCCGTTTCACCGGCGCCGAACGCCGTTTCCAGCACAAGGGCGTCTATCACGGCGCGCACGTCATCGACGACTACGCGCATCATCCGGACGAAATCAAAGCGACGCTTGACACCGCCGCGCACGTCCCGCACCGGGAGATCTGGCTTGTCTTCCAGCCGCATCTGTATTCCCGGACGAAACTTCTGATGGACCAGTTTGCAGACGCCATGGCAAGTGGTGCCGACCACGTCGTTCTCGCAAAGATCTATGCCGCACGGGAGACCGACAATCTGGGCATCTCCTCCCAGACTCTTGCCGACGCGATCAATGCGCGCGGAGGCGACGCCCGCTACATCGACACCTTTGAGGGTATCGAAAAATTTTTATCAGAATTGCCTTTAGACAATGACTTGTTGATAACTATGGGAGCCGGAAACGTATACCAGATCGGAGATACACTGCTTTCTGCAGCAGACTGAACCCGGTTTTCCACATTTTCCACATCCCGCGGCGGACAGCGTATCCACCGCGGGGTTTTTTTTATCCACAAAACGTACAAAACCATACGCCGGTATATGCGGACTTTGCGGGACATTTCCACTTTTTCCACGCTTTCCACATTCAGGAGTCCCCTGCAGGGGGCCGTTTGCACCCGGACCGTCTGACCGCTATACTGGGGAGTGCACAAACCGTTTTCACCAGGGAGTCTTACGAGTTGAATACTATTACGATCTCCGGGAAAGGGCTGGCTGACGCCACCGTTGTTCCGGATTCTTTTCTTACTGACTACATGCCGCAGGCAAACGGAGAATTTGTCAAGGTGTATCTTCTGATCCTCATGGAGAGGCAGCAGGGGCACACCGTGACGAGCTGCCGGCTGGCGGATCTGCTTAGCGCGCCGGAGTCGGATGTGACGCGTGCGCTTCTGTACTGGAAAAAGCAGGGACTGCTCTCCTTTGGAGAGACGGACGGGCCGGAAAGCGCCGGTGTATCCGGCCTGCAGGAGTCTGAGCCGGAAGAACGGAGCACGCAGGAATCCGGAGAAGCCCGGGAGTCAGAGACAGCGTCTCCTGCTGAGCGGCAGATTGATCCGGATGACAGCCGCCGGGAAGTCCTTTCCCGGGATTTCGTCCTCACGGACGAACAGGGCGGTGAGGGCGTCATCTCCATCAGCCGCACCAGGAAGCCCGCCCCTGTCACGCGGGAACAGCTGGCGGATAAGATGAACGATCCGGAATTTGCCGCGCTTATCAAGATCGCGCAGAGTCTGCTGAAGACCAACCTGAAAAATGACGACGTCGATCACCTCATCTATTTTTATGACGGGCTGCATTTCCCGACGGATATGATCGAATATCTCATCGCGCTGTCCATCGACGAGCGGGGGAAGAAAGACTTCCGGTATATGCAGGGAATTGCCGAGAGATGGTACCGCCAGGGAATCCGCACAGCCAAGGACGCCCGCGAGGAGGCGGAACAGCACAGTCACACCGTGCACACTGTCTTCCGGGAGTTCGGGCTGGACAGGAAGGCGACACCGACGGATCTGAAATTCATTGAGAAGTGGAAGAAGAACTACCGGATGTCCGACGAGCTGATCGCGCAGGCGTGCAGCCGGACGATTCAGAAAACGCAGAAAGCCTCCTTCGAGTATGCTGACCGGATTCTGGAGGAGTGGAGCAGAGAAGGTGTCCACGACCAGAAGACGCTCGCACTCTCCGACGAGGCGTACCGCCTGAAGGCTTCCGGTAAGGCAAAGCAGAGCGCCAGGAATGCCGGCCCTGCGGCAGGGACAGGGCTGAAGTCCTCTTCCCCGTCTTCCATCGCGGGATTCACCCAGCGCACGGATGACCTCGACGCCCTGGCCATCCAGCTTCAGATCGAGAGCAGCCGCTGAGCGTTCCGAAAGGAGATTTCCACATGTCACTTATCAGCCGGCTGACGCCGACACAGCGCGCGAGTCTGCAGCGGGAATACGACCAGATCCGGATGCGGGATCTGGACGAGCAGGACAGACGGCGGTCATGGGCAAAGGAGCAGTGCCCGCAGCTTTTTGAAATCCGGAGCCAGATCGCATCCATCAGCTCCCAGGCGGCCCGGGACAGAATTCTGAACAAGCGCATGGAGGGGCCTGATTACAGCGAACGTATCGAAGAGCTGGTGGAGCGTCAGCAGATGTATCTGGACAATCTGGATGTTCCGCAGGACTTTCTGGATCCGGTCTATGCGTGTCACAAATGCCGCGACACCGGTTTCCTTCCGGACGGGCAGCCCTGTTCCTGCTACATCAGCAAGGCTGTCCGGCTCGTCTACGGAAGCATGAACAACCGCAACCTGGATCCGGACGCCTCGTTCTCCTCGTTTTCTCTGGACTGGTATTCAAAAGAGCCGGGCCCGGACGGGCAGTCGCCGCGCACCAAGGCAGAGACGGTGTTACGGCAGGCGAAGGATTTCGCAAAAACCGTCGGCGCCGGCCACGGATATGTCAATATGCTTCTGTACGGGAATCCGGGGACAGGCAAGACATTTCTCACGAACTGCATCGTCAGCGAACTGCTGCAGCTGAACCGGAGCGTCATTTATTTTTCCGCCGTCGACCTTTTTGAGGCGCTCTCCTACACCAGCCGCATAAAGTCCGGCGCGCAGGGGCTGGGGGATGCGACATTTGTCACGGAGTGCGACCTGCTGGTGATCGACGATCTCGGGACGGAGATGTCCAACGCTTTCACGCGCTCCGTTCTGTTTGACGTCATCAATACGCGCCTGAACCTGCGCAAATCCACGCTGATCTCGACGAACCTGGCGCCTTCGGGGCTTCGGTCGCTTTACACGGAGCGGATCTCCTCGCGGATCATGGGGAATTACCAGGTCCGGCAGCTCACCGGGGAAGATATCCGGATCCTGAAGCTGCGGAAGGAAGGGCTATCCGGCGCGCCGCGCGCGGACGGCATTTCAACTTGACGCCGCGGAAATTTCTTATTATAGTAAGTTCGGATTTTGGCCAGATTTGCGGCTTTATGCCGCGTCTGCCGCACAGAAAAAGGAGAACAAAGATGCCCAGAGACGAGAAGCACACCAATTCGATTCCTTACGGAAAGCTGGGAATTATTCCAACTGTATCCTGCATGCCGCTCGGCCGCAAGGTCGACGCCTATCTGGTACAGTGGCGTCAGCAGCGGGATGCGGCCCACACCAATTCTCTTGCTTTCGACGGTTACAAGAAGGATACGTATATCATGAGCGCTTCTACGCCGCGCTTCGGTTCCGGCGAGGGCAAGGGCATCATCAACGAGTCCGTCCGCGGGTATGATCTTTTCATCATGGTGGACGTTCTCAACCACAATATCACCTATAAGCTCAACGGCATGGTGAATCACATGTCTCCGGACGACCACTACGCGGACCTGAAGCGCATCATTCAGGCTGTCGGCGGCAAGGCGCGCCGCATCAACGTGATCATGCCGTTCCTCTACGAGAGCCGTCAGCACAGACGGACGCAGCGCGAGTCTCTGGACTGCGCGTTCATGCTCCAGGAACTGACAAACATGGGCGTTGACAACATCATCACGTTCGATGCGCACGACCCGCGCGTCCAGAACGCGATTCCGCTCAAAGGGTTCGAGACGGTGTCCTGCAGCTATCAGTTCATCAAGTATCTGCTTTTAAATGTGGACGACCTGCACATCGACGCACAGCACATGATGGTCATCAGCCCGGATGAGGGCGGCATGAACCGCGCCGTGTACTTCGCCAACGTTCTCGGCCTTGACATGGGCATGTTCTACAAGCGCAGAGATTATACAAAGATCGTCGACGGACGCAACCCGATCGTCGCGCACGAGTTCCTGGGATCCTCCGTCGAGGGCAAGGATGTCATCATCATCGACGACATGATCTCCTCCGGCGAGTCCATGCTGGACGTGGCAAGAGAACTGAAGGAGCGCAAGGCAAGAAGAGTGTTCGCGGCCACGACCTTCGGTCTGTTCACGAGCGGCTTTGACAAGTTTGACAAGGCGTATGAGGACGGCACGATCGACCGCATCCTCACAACCAACCTGATCTATCAGCCGGACGAACTGCTCGGCAAGCCGTGGTACATCAGCGTCGACATGAGCAAGTACATCGCCCTGATCATCGATACACTGAATCACGACTCCTCCATCAGCAACCTTCTCTCCCCGGTGGAAAGAATTCAGAACCGCGTGAAGAAGTACAACAAGGAGCACTACGGAAAATAAGAGACCTGTGTCTGCAGGGGCTGCTCTTTCTTACTTCCCATTATAAAGCGAAAGTAAAGCAAAGCCGCCCGGAAGGTATACCCTTCCGGACGGCTTTTTTGTCCTGTCTTTCCTGGCGTTATTCTTCTCCGGTTATCTGCACCAGATCGCCGGTGTTCTCCGTGATATTCCAGACGATATCCACCTCCGGATTTCCGGAGCTGCTGGCCGCGGCCTTCGGCAGATAAATGGCCGTCTCCTTCTTCCACTCCTCCGACGTCACCGTCACCGTCTGAACCTCCGCGTCCGTCTGGCTGCGGCTGATCAGCTGGTCCGACCCGGCGTCGCTGAAACTTCCGTCCGGCGCTTTCACGCCGAGGCTCATTAAAACCCGGGCCGCATCAATCTGCACCTGAAGGATATACGAGCCGTCCGGCTGATACTCCGTTTCCTGCTCTCCCGCATCGTTCACGACAAATATCCGGTACATCGGAAAACTGCCGTCCGCCTCGTCAATGTCTTCCCGGTGGGCAAGTCCGACTACCAGATCATGTCCGATATACCCCAGCGGCCGGATACAGTCTCCGTCCGGCGCCGTGAATTCCTGTGCCCGTGCCTGCGTGAGATTGATGACGCGCAGAGTCTGCCACTGCCCCGTTCCGACGCAGTAAGCAATCTGGGTCTGGTCGCTGCTGGCCGCAAAGCTCTCCCCGGAAAAATCCACCGTCTCGCGGGACACTTCGCCTCCCGGCGTCCCGACCGTGAGAAGCTGCCCGCCGCAGCTGAGGTAAAACACACCGTCACCGCCGACGCTCATCAGATTCTGCGTCTGCTGCGCGATCTCGTCCGCTGTTCCGGATATCGGGAAGAACAGCATCTCCTCCGTGGCATTTTCCGAGGCAGAGTAGTGCCACACAGAAAGCCCGGTCTGTCCCTCGTGATGTCCCCGGCTCACATAGCCCATCAGCGCGAACCAGCAGTCTCCGTCATCGTCACACCGCAGAATCCGGCCGGTGTAATCCTGATTTCCCTCCCGCACGCCGTCAGAGTCCATGGACGCATACGAGAACACCCGGACAAGCCTGTCTTCTCCGGAGGCATACCGCCACAGATTCCCGGCGTTAAAAAACCAGTAATCTTTGCCGGATGCACTGACCGCCATCGCCTCCATCCCGCCGCCCTGAATGCCGAGATTAAGCGTCCGGGAGTCGGTAAATGCACTGCCTCCGGAAAAAACCTCACCGGCCGTGCGCTGATAGTTGTTCACCTGACAGTTCCCGTTTTTATCCAGACCAATCGTCGTCGTCTCCGCGACCATGACCGTCTGGGACACGCCGCTGCTGTCCGTGACAAGAACCGGGTAGCGGGCGTAAAATTCACACTCGTCGTCTGCGATGGAGCGAAGGGACGGGATGATCTCGCGCGTCGGCACCGTCTTCAAAGTGCCCCAGGTCAGAAGTTCCGCCGACGTGTTTATGGTTGCGTTTCCGAACGAAGAGTTGTCCTTTCCGGCCACGACATACAGCTGCGCGGCCGCCTCGGCGGACCGGGATTTGTCATAGACGGCGTCAAAGAAATCTTGAAAATACGCCAGCTTTGTGCCGATATCCGCACCGGGTGCCGGGATGATGCCGGTGACATATTCGTAGACGCTTCCGTCCTGAAGCGTCAGATACAGCGTGAGGAGACTGTTTTCCGTGCTGCTCATCAGGTCCCGGAACTGCACGGTAAAGGAAAGCTTCGTCCCGTCGCTCTCCGTGTCCGTGACGTTTCCGCGCTCAAGAAGCTGTCCGTCCGCGCGGCGCAGCTCGTAATGAATATCTGCGATGCCGCTCCCGTATGTCTCGATGACCATCTTCTGCGCGAGACTCTCCGGCAGAGCGATGAGATTTCTGTCCGCGGTGCTCTCCGCAGCCGACGCGTCCGTAAATCCCATCAGGCAGTCGTAATGCTCGCCGCTCTCCGTTTCCATATAGATGACAGGCGCCGCCGCCTCGCTCCAGTAAGAGCTGTCCTGCCAGCTCCCCCTGGCGCGCCGTCCTGACAGCCACCAGGTCCCGAGACAGGTTATGACAAATACAGCCGCAAACAGAGCTCCGAGTGCCCGCTTTCTTCTCTTACCGGTTCTGGACATCACTTTTTCTCTTTTCTGTTTCTGAAACGCGCCGCCGCCGGCGCAAGATACACTCCCGTCTGCCCGGACAGCATGCCGATGAGAACCGCCACGCCAAGTTTCGGATCTTTTGCGAGACACACAAGAAGAATGACAGCCGCCAGACCGGCGCGAAGAAGCGTCAGAAAGACAGCGGCGCCTTTGTTTCCGTCCCGGTACAGAGCGCTTCGGATGATCAGGGCCAGCAGAATACTGCCGCAGGCCGCTGCAAGCACACCGATGAGAATTCCGGCTGCGGCTGTTGCTTTCAGCCCTTCCGGCACAAACAGCACCGTTATCAGCTCGGATATGACAAGGAAGATTCCTTCTCCCGCCAGCAGCACCGGAAGGTTCTCATTAATCTGACGGAAATTACTCAAAAACCGGCCTTTCATACTATTTTCCCTTGAAGCGGATTGTCAGGGCGTCCGCTGGTGCTATAATCAAAGATAATAAACGTCGTAACCGGAATTTCTTCAGGCCGCTTAAGGGGAGGCCGGAGGTCATGTATGCCAGAACTCATTCGAAAACGTCTGATCCCGGACGAGTACATTCCGCTTACCGATGACAGGATCCTGTACCGGTCCGATGAAATCATCGTCACGGCATGGAAGACACTTCACCCGAAAGCGCAGTTCTCGCACGGATATTCCTGCTATTTCCTGAAAAAAGGCTGGAAAGTCAGCCGCTTTTTCCGGCAGGACGGATCCCTGTACTACATCTACTGCGACATCATCCGCTCGGATTACGTGAAGGAATCCGACACCTGGATCTTTACCGACCTTCTGGCGGACGTGATTCTGGAGAGTTCCGGCCTTGTGCGGGTCGTCGATCTGGACGAACTGGCGGACGCCTTCGACAGAGGGATTCTGTCCGCCCCGGCCCTGACCGGCGTCCTGCGCAGTCTGAACGAACTGCTCTCCTGCATCTACAGCGGCGCATTTGACCGTGTGATCGGAGAGCTCGACAGACACATACCGGAAAAGCCGTCAGCGCCGGAAGGAGCCGGGTGAGCCGGCTTCCTGCCGGCCTGGGTTCTCACAGGGTGATTTTTACTTCCCGGCCCGTGCGCTCGTAGCGGTAAAAATTCACACCGGCTGCCTTGAGCATGCGCTTGGAGGCGATGACGTTGGCCGTTTTGGCGTATTTGTCATCGTCGTAGACGAGCGTGCGGATTCCGGCCTGAATGATGGCTTTGGCACACTCGTTGCAGGGGAAGAGGGTGACATACATCTTGCTGCCCTCCAGGCTTCCTCCCCGGTAATTGAGGATCGCGTTCAATTCCGAGTGGACAATGTACACGTACTTCTTGTCCAGCTCATCGCCCGCCTCTCTGGCCCACGGGAACTCGTCGTCCGAGCATCCCAGCGGGAAGCCGTTGTACCCCATCGACAGGATCTTGTTGTCCTGACTGACGATGCAGGCACCGACCTGTGTGTGCGGGTCCTTGGAGCGCATGGAAGCAAGCTTGGCTACCCCCATGAAATACTCATCCCACGAAATATAGTCTTTCCGCTTGTCGCTCATGCCAGCCCCTTATCTTATTTATCCCACATCCGGATCCGTCTGATATGCCGCTCTTCGCCGGAAAACGGCGTCGAGAGGAAGCAGTCCACGATTTTCACGGCGAGGTCCGGTCCCAGCGTGCGCCCGCCCAGGCACAGTACGTTGGCGTTGTTGTGCTCTCTGGTCTTCTCCGCCGTGTAGCAGTCCGAGACTGCCGCGGCGCGGATGCCTTTTTCCTTGTTGGCGGCCATGCTCATGCCGATCCCGGTGCCGCACACCAGAATTCCCAGCTCGCAGGAACCATCCTGGATTTTTTCGGTCACCTTCTTTGCATATACCGGATAATCGACAGACTTCTCATCAAAGCATCCCACATCGGTAAATTCTTTTCCTTCTGCCTTCAGATGCTTCATGATCTCCTGCTTGAGAAGATACCCGCCGTGATCACTTCCGATTGCTATCATCTTCATCCTTTCCAGCTGACGTCAGTTCAGCTTTTCCGCCGATGACAGTCGTGAGCACCTGGATCTGCACAAAGCAGCTCTCCAGCGCCTCCTCGCCTCTCCCCGACGGATCCTTTATCTCTGCATCCGTCTCGCCCGCAAATTCTCCGAGCGTGAAGACATTGACCGCATTGGGAAATTTCCGGTAGAGCGTCTTCTTCATCGATGCGTTCATCGTCAGGACGAGCGTCCTGTCCGAAAAATCCCCGCTGCTTATCTCGCGGGAATATCCCGGTGTCCATCTGATGCCGCTCTTCGTCGCCAGTTCTCCCGCCCGGTTGTCGAAAGGCTCGGGGAACAGCACAATCATTCCCCGGGAGCCCACCTGTATCCGTGACGTCCTGAGGCACTGCCGGGCAGCGGCTGCCGCAAGCGGTGCACGGCACGTCCCGTCTCTGCTCACAAAGAGAATCCTGTCAAATGTCTTCATAATCCCGTCCGGTCAGACACCGTATCTTCTGCTTACAATGCGGCTCTAAAGCCGTTTTCAGGCATTAATTATAGTATGTCCGGCGGCTTTTATCAAACGGTTCATAACCGCCTGTCCGACGTTGTGTCCCGAGAATCCTTCTGAATAGATCCGGTCGACTTTCTCCTCGTCAAACGCCCGCAGGACCGCAAAAAGGTTGTGCGCAACCGTTGCCTCGTCCCTATGGGAGCCGACCACCTTCACAATGCCTTCCGGGTACCGGGAAGCCGTCTCCTCCGTCGCCATGATGCCGACCTTCTCGCCGCGTGCCTTAGCGTCTCTGGTCAGCGCGTTGATTCTGGCGATGACCGCCTCCGGCTCACCCTCAACAATCGCAAGATCCGCATCCGGCGCATAGTGCTTGTACTTCATGCCCGGTGCCTTCGGAACCACGCCCGCCGGCACGCTGACGCCCCGGATGGCCGGGTCCACATCAACCCGCCCCAGGCAGTCCCGGAGCTGTTCCAGCGTGATATAGCCCGGGCGCAGCAGCACCGGAACATCGCCGGACAGATCGATGATCGTGGATTCCACGCCGACATCCACCGTGTCATCGCAGAGGATCATGTCGATGCGGCCGTTCAGGTCGTGAATGACGTGCTCAGCCTTTGTCGGGCTGGGCTTTCCGGAAAGGTTGGCACTGGGCGCCGCGATGTATACGCCCGACTCCCGGATGAGCCTTGCTGCCGTCGGGTGGCTGGGCATCCGGATCGCGACCGTGTCAAGACCGCCGGTGATCGCATCCGGGACGATGGCACTCTTCTTCAGGATCATCGTCAGCGGTCCCGGCAGAAACCGGTCATAAAGAAGCCCGGCCGCCGGCGGGATTTCCCTCGCCAGCTTCGCGTAGTCCGCCCTGTCGGCAATGTGGACGATCAGCGGATTGTCGCTCGGGCGCCCCTTCGCCGCATAGATCTTTTTCGCCGCCTCTACATTCAGCGCATCAGCCCCGAGGCCGTAGACTGTCTCCGTGGGAAATGCCACCAGCCCGCCCGAGCGCAGGATCTCTCCCGCCTGGGCAAAATACGCATCGTCTTTTCTGGTATCCCCTGTCAGCTTTGCAATGACCGTATCCATCGTATCTCTTACCCCAATTCTTCCCGCACTATATCCCAGATATCCGGAAGCTCTTTTCCCAGCTGCCAGAAGGCGGCGCCGGCACAGCCGGACTCTTTCACCGCCTGCATGCGCAGCGTGAAAGACCGCTCCTCTTCAAGCCACGCATAGTACTGCGTATCACCGCTGCTCCAGGAAGCCGTGTACTGTCCGACACCATCGTCCCAGGACAGCGCGGCTCCCGCTTCTGCCACGGCGTCAAGCGCCTCCTGCATCCCGTACTCCCGGCCAGACGACTCTCCGCCCGACACCTGGTAAATCCGGGTGTAGAAGGGACATCCGCACACCAGCTGGCTGCTGTCCACCTTTTCGAGCGCATTGGTCAGATTCGTACTGAAAAACTCCTGCGACGAAACGCTTCCGGGTTCCGATGTGGACCAGTGCTCATCATAGTCCATCATGATGATATAATCCACATAATCGCTCTGTTCTTCATAATTATAGTATTCTCTGCTCCGGACCGGAATATAATTATCCGTAGAAAGGATGATCCGGCGCTTCCGGCATTCAACGGAAAGCTCCCGCACAAACTGCAGAAAATCCGGCGCGCTCTCCTGTGTGACAGCCTCAAAGTCAAGATTGACGCCGTCATATCCGTACTGATCGGCATCCGCCATCAGACGGGTGATAAGGCTGCTTCTTGCCGCGCGGCTGGAAAGCAGCGCTTTGCTGTCCACATCCTCCGTGAAGTCCGAAATCAGCGGCCACACGGACAGCCCGCGGCTCTTCAGTTCCGTGATGAGGCTGTCTGAGACCGTGTCGTCTACATTCCCCGCCGTATCCGATATCGTATACCATGTCGGCGAAACGACGTTCAGCTCTTCAGCCGCTGCCGGGTCGTTTTCATCCCCGTCCAGAACCGAACGGTTGCTGGTCAGCCATCCCATGACGATCCTGTGCCCCAGCAGGACATGTGAGTACGCCCCGTCGAAGGTGTGCGCAACCGTGCCGGTCTGCTGTCCGCTCAGATACCGGCTCTTTACATATCCCGTGATGCCGTCCTCTGTTAGCACCTCCACCCAGTCCCCGAGATCCTCAAGCACCGTGACCGTCTCTCCCTGCGTCAGAGAGGCTAAAACCGGGCTCTTAATGCCGCCCCGGTACCGCAGCTGCGTGCCGCGCGAAAGGACGGCCGTGTTGTTCTGCGCCCCTCCGCTGCGAAGCACCACGCGTGCTGCGCCTGCCGCAGCCGCACCTGACTGGCCGCTGTCTTCTGAAAAGTACCAGGAGGCGCTGAAATCAGCACTTTTCAGACAGTACGCGAGCCAGAGACTCTTCTGGCCGTCTGCGCTTAAAACGACCGGCTTATCGGTCGTTTCCTTTCTCCCATCATCCGAGGTGAACTCTGTCTGACCGGCCCGGTACTCCCACGTGCCGTCCCCGTCTGTGAACAGAACCGCATCCGACTCGGAGTCCTCGTAAAACCGCGTGGTGAGATGTTCCCGCACCCAGCCGGCGTCCACGTACACCTCGCTGTCCACAATGGTCCCCGCGTCCGGATAGGCCATGCCGTCGATGATGATCGTACATTTTCCGGTCTCCCCGGACGACCCGAAATATTCCTGAAGATCCATCGTCTTTGACGTCGGCGTGAATGTATAGATCCCTGCCGCAGCCGCCGGCACGAGAATCACCATGACGATGGCAAATAAAAGAATTCTGATATTTTTCCGCTTTTTCCCGGAATGTTTTCTGCGTCTTCCGCTTTTTCTTTTGTCTGATGTCCCGCGCATAATCGCCCCAAATGTTACAAAAACGTTACAGTGTAATTTACAGACTATACAGGAATCGGGCATTTGTCAACCGGAAACCGCCCCGGCAAAGGACCGGGGCGGCCGCTTCACTAAACTTCCTTTCATCCGTGAATAACCGGCCGATGCGGCCTGACTGCAGTAACTGCGTTCCGCGCACCTTTTTTCGTAGCCCCCGCAGGCACTGCCGGGCCTGTGATTCCCGTCGGCATCTGCGGCGCCCCTTAAACAAAAAAAGATTTCTCTGATAATGCGGTCCCGAAAAAACTGCACGGCTGATGCAGGCATATATTCCGATATTCCAGCGTGCAGGCTGCTGATTTGGGGATCAATGAAGAAAAATTATTGTGTGCCGCTCACAAAGGCGGCAGAATCCGTATTCCCTCCGGAAAGCCTCCTTTCCGGTGCCGGAACGTAAATTTATTATACCGCACGTCACACCGCGCATCAAGCCCGCCGCGATGCAGCGGCAGACGATCCGTCGATTGAAAGTGACGGCCGCTTCGGGTATGATGAGGGCGAAGGGAGCGGAACATGAAAATCGAACCGTTTGAGAATAACTCCATAAAGGTGACGCTTGACTCCGAGGATCTGGAGCATTTCGGCATCGATCTGCACCGTGACGCGTACGGCTCTCCGCGGATGGAACAACTCTTCCGCCGGATCGGAAGCAAACTGCGTCAGGAGCAGGGCTTCAACCCGGACGGCCTGCCGGTCGCCATAGAAGCCATACCTGTGAATGTGCAGCAGCTGGTGCTGAACTTTATTCCGGTTCCTTACGCGGAGGAAGCCGGCAACGGGTATGCGCATTTCTCAAAGCTTTCGCCCGAGGATGAGGCCATGGGGCTTTACGGTGCGGACACGGACGCCTCCGGGCAGGATGCCGCGTATGATGATACAGGGGATGATTTCGCGAACGACGATTCTCAGGAAGACAGTTACGCTTTCCGCACTTCGTCACCGTTTGGCGCTGCTTTTTCGGAAAAAGACGGGGCATCCCGCTCCGGCGCAGGAAATGCAGCCCCGGCCATATCCGCTCTTGCCGTGACTTTCAAAAATTTCCAGGAAGCCGCAACGGCATGCTCCGTTCTGCCCGCCATAGCGGACAGAACCGAAAGCTGGATGTTCCGCATGGGTGCAGTACAAACTGCTGCCTCCTACATTCTGTTCATCCGCGCTTCGCAGCACAAAAATGCGGGTGACTCTCCGGATTTCCGTGAGATCGCCCGCATTCTTTCCGAGTACGGCAGGGTCGCTGCCTGCGCTCCCTCCCGCCTGGACTATTATCTTGAGCATGGAACCTGTCTGATCCGCGAAGAAGCCATCCGACGGCTGCGGAAATTCAGCTGACTCCCCTCTCAGCCTTTCGACTCGAGATAGTCGTTGATGTCTTCCACCAGACCGTCGCTGTCGATTCCGTGAACCGCCGCAGCCTGCTCGATCGTCTCTCCCATGGAGGCCGGGCAGAAGATGCAGCCCATGCCCGATCCCATCAGAATATCGGCAATCCCGCCGTCGATCATCAGCGCATCGCTGATCACGGTGTCCTTTGTAACTTTCGCCATACTGTGCAATCCTTTCTCTTGTCCGAACACATGAGCTTCTGCTCATGAATGTTTGAAGTATCCGACAAATCCATCATACCGGTGCACCTTTTTTCTGTCAACTGCCCATCCCTGTCAGAATTGTATACATTAATGCAAGTGTTCCAGTATGATTTGGGGGATCTGTTAGCGCCGAAAGATTCAGGTTTTATGCGGCTTTCCGGGTATTATTTTTTTAAGAACAATCCGAAAAGCGGTTGCAAATTGTGCGGTCATTTCCTATAATTCAAGGAGTAAAGAGCTGTAGGAATCTATTGGCAATTTAAAAAGAAGTGTCATTCAAGGAGGTAATCTTATGGCATATGTAATTAATGACGACTGCATCAACTGCGGTGCATGCGAGCCCGGCTGCCCGGTAAGCGCAATCAGCGAGGCTGACGGCAAGAGAGTTATCGATGCTGACACCTGCATCGAGTGCGGCGCATGCGCAAGCGTTTGCCCGGTTGGAGCTCCGAATCCTCAGTAATCGGATCTGATTTTCAGTCAAAAAAAGCCTTCCCTGCTGCGGTGCAGGAAAGGCTTTTTTATTTGTTCAAGCCGTCATCAGGCAGGCGGGTTTTTTCAGGTGCACGCTCCTCTCACGCATGAAAGCTGCCCGGCTGTCTTGCCAGATTGGCGAATTTCGTCTGTTCGGGGATCCAGGCGAGCTTCACCGTACCAATCGGACCGTTTCTCTGCTTGGCCACGATCAGCTCGGCGATGTTTTTCTCCTCGGACTCCTTGTTGTAATAGTCGTCCCGGTAGATGAACATGACCACGTCCGCGTCCTGCTCGATGGCTCCGGATTCACGCAGGTCCGAGAGAATTGGCCGGTGATCCGGGCGCTGCTCCACGGCCCGGGAGAGCTGGGAGAGCGTGATGACCGGAACGTTCAGGTCTCTGGCCAGGGCTTTCAGCGAACGGGAGATCTCCGAGATCTCCTGCTGACGGGAATCCGAACGGCCGCTGCCCGTCATAAGCTGCAGATAGTCGATGATGACAAGGCCGAGATCATCTTCCATCTTGTATTTGCGGCACTTGCTGCGCAGCTGCCCCACGGTGATGCCCGGCGTGTCATCGATGATGAGCTTTGATTTCGCGAGGGAGTTGGCGCCTTCCACGAGGTCGTTCCAGTCCCTCGCATCCAGATTGCCTTTTCGCAGCTTGTCCGCCTCCACTCCGGATTCCAGAGAAAGCAGGCGGTTGGCCAGCTGCGTGCGGCTCATCTCCAGCGAAAAGATCGCCGTCGTGATACTCTGCCGCCGCGCCACATAATCCGCCACATTCAGGACAAAGGCCGTCTTGCCCATCGACGGGCGGGCGGCCACCAGAATGAAGTCCGAAGGCTGAAAGCCTGACAGATAGCGGTCCAGATCCGTAAAGCCGGAGGGAACGCCCGTCACCGGGTTGTCGCTCTTGGCGGTCTCCTCGATATTATGAACCTGCTCCAGAACGATCTGCGCGATGCTCTGCTCCCGTGACTCGCCGTTCATCTCCCGGGAGAGCGCAAACACCCGCGACTCCGCCTGTTCCAGGATCGCGGCCGCCGGCTGTTCCTGCGCGTAGCAGGCCTTTGTAATCTCATCATTGCCCCGGATAATCGAGCGCAGGACCGACTTCTCGCGGATGATCTGCGCATAATCCCTGGCAAATGCCGACGTCGCCTCGCTCTGGTCGATGTCCAGCAGATCCGGGAGCGACACCTGCGCCGCGCCCCGGCCGCTGTGCTTAAGCTCTTCGCTCAGCGTAATCATGTCGATCGGTTTTCCGGCCTCATTCATCGCGACGAGCGTCTGGAAGACCGTGCGGTACACGCCGAAGTAAAAATCTTCCGGCTTCAGGATTCCTGCCGCCATCGCGATCTGGTTCGGATCCTTTAACAGGGAGGCGATGAGCCCCCGCTCCGAGCTGCGGCTGCTTGGCACGACGCGGCCTGCGGCCTGCGCCTGCCGCTCCGACTCCGCAAGCGGCGGGATGAACTCCTCTTCCTCCTCCGGCCCGCGCGCATAGCTTTCCGCATCCGGACTTTCTGCCTCTTCACTCTCAGCGTCTTCTGTTTCTTCCCCGGTGTCCCCTGCGGCGCCGTTTCCCCCGTCTTTTTCTGCGGCTTTCTCTATATCGTTTTCCGCCTTTTTCCCTGGGGCTTCTGCCGCTACCGGACTGCCTGTCAGGTCTTTTTTCGTACCCGGTGCGCCTGCCGCATCGGGGTCTTCCACGTGATTGGCCAGAAAGGGATCGACGGCGTCCTCGTCATCCTCCTCGTCGATGGAATATCCGTCATCGATCGGGAAATCGTCATTTTCCATAGAGACTCAGCCCTTTTCCTCGCGCACAATGACCGTGAGCTTCGCGGAAACCTCTCTGTGAAGCCGCAGCGGAACGATATAGGTGCCCGGCGCCTTGATGGGCTCGTCGAGCTTCAGCTTTCTCTTGTCCACGTCAAGTCCCAGCTGTTTCACGGCCGCCTCGGCGATTTCCTTTGCCGATACCGATCCGAAGGACCGTCCGTTGGCGCCGGTTCGGATCGTGAGTTCAACGCTCTTCTCTCCGATCTCATCCGCCAGTTTCTTTGCGGCCGCAAGCTCTTCTTCGGCAATTCTGGCTTCTTTTGCCTTCTGGTTCTTCCACTCCGTCAGGTTCTTCGCGTTGGCCTCAACCCCCAGCTTCTTCGGAATGATATAGTTTCTGGCATAGCCGTCGCTCACATTGACGATCTCGCCTTTTTTTCCGTGTGCCTTTACGTCCTCAAGCAGTATTACTTTCATTTGATGGTTCCTTCCTTTAGCAGTGTATCCAGTGTGTCCTTTATCTTGCTGACTGCCTGCTCCTGTGAGCAGTTCTTGAGCTGCGCGCCGGCCGTGTTCATATGGCCGCCGCCGCCCATGCGCTCCATGATCAGCTGCACGTTGGATTCGTTGATGGAACGGGCAGAGATGTACATCTGCCCCGCATACGGCGTCACCACGAAGGCGGCCCGTATACCGTCGATATCCAGCAGCTGGTTGGCTGCCTTGGCGCCGCCCTCAGTCGGGCTCTCCATGCCTTCCCCGTGGAACACGGAAATGGCATAGGCGCCCCGGTAGATCTCCGCCTGGCTCACCGCCTGGGCGATCTCCCGGTACTCTTTCATATTCGTGCGAAGCAGCTTGCGCACGCGGGTGATATCAGCCCCGCTGCGCCGCAGATAAGCGGCCGCTTCGAAGGTCCTCGGGCCTGTCTTGGTGAGAAACCCCTGTGTGTCGATCAGCATGCCCGCATAGATTGCATCGGCCTCCACGCCGGTGAGCCGGATGTCCATGTTCACATACTGGATCATCTCCGTTACCATCTCACAGGCCGACGAGGCGCTCGGATCCACGTAGGCCAGGACTGTGTCTCCGATCGGGTTGGAACTGCTCCTGTGATGGTCGAACACGATTTTTGTCCGGCATCCGAGCAGAAGCTCCGGACACTCCGTGCGCGCCGCGGAGTTCACATCCACGACGATGACCGCCGTGGTCGGCTGTTCCAGCACCATCGCCTCGCCTGAGTCGATAAAGGTGCTGTCCGGATACCCTTCCTTTCCGCGAAAGCGCTCCATGAACGGCCGGACGGTCGACGTCACGTCGTTGATGACGATATTGGCTTTCTTGCCCATCTTCCGGGCGATGCAGTAAATCCCCACCGCGGCGCCGAAAGCATCGACGTCGGCCATGCTGTGGCCCATGATCAGCACGTTGCTGCAGCCCTCCAGAATCTGTTTGAGCGCCGCCGCTTTCGTGCGGACCTTCACGCGGGTATTTTTCTCCATCTGCTGCGTTTTTCCGCCGTAGTACGACACCTTGTCGCCCCGGCGGATGACCGCCTGATCGCCGCCCCGGCCGAGTGCCAGGTTCAGGGCGTCGCGCGCGATCTCAAAATTGGCCGAATAATCCGCCGCGCCGGTCCCCACGCCGATGGAAAGTGTCAGGCTCAGTTCGTTGCCGATGTTCAGGTTCTTGATGTCATCCAGAATCCGGAAACGGTCGTGCTCCAGGTCTGCCAGAAACTTGTTCCGGAAAACAGCCATGTAGCGGTCCTTCTCCAGCTTGCGAACGATGGCACCGCCCGACGCGAAGTACTGATTCACCCGCTTGTCGACCAGGCCGACGAACAGCGAACGGCGGACGTCATCCACTTCCTCGACAACCTCCTCGTAGTTGTCAATATCAATCAGAGCGACGACAAAACGGTTGTCGCTGTCCCTCTGCCTGTACGTGTTGATTTCCGTCGTGTCAAACAAATACAGAGCAATAAAGACAGAATCGTTTTCCGCCTTCAGGATCTTCGTGTCCTCCGTCAGCTTTTCCGTTGAGATGCGCTTCATCTCCGCACGGTAATCCCGCTCGCCGAACCGCACATCCACCTCCGTCTTCATCTCGTCCTCCGGAAGCGTATCCTGTTTTATCTCCGGGAAGACCGACCAGATCGTCTGACGGAACCCGCGTTTCTTTCCCGAGAGATTCTGCATGGCGTTGTTCAGGTACAGGACATCCCCCTCTCCGTCGAGCAGACAGTACGGGATTTCCAGGTCGTCCAGAAGCTGCTTCTGAACCTGTGCGTAGTTGGATGAGAATTCAATCAGATCCCGCATGAACGTGGGCTTGAAGAAGAAATTCTCATACAGATCCACGCCCCAGTACACAGCACTCAGAGCCAGCATGATAAGCCCCACACGCGGATACTGGAACAAAAGGTAAACCGTCACGCCGGAAAGAAACACGCCGATCACGGTCAGCCATATGAAGTACAGACGCAGCCTTCCGGAAGGTCTGTATTCTTTCTTTTTCATTTCTATCCTCGTCTCCCAAAAAGTCCGGAATCAAAGTCCGGATTTTATTATACCATGCCGATTAAAAAAGCGGAACCGCACGCATGCGGCCCCGCTGGGAGAGTCTGTTCAGGTATTCCTGCACTTACTCGGTCATATACGGAAGAAGAGCGATATGTCTTGCTCTCTTCACGGCTGTTGTAACCGCGCGCTGATGCTTTGCGCAGCAGCCGGTCACTCTTCTCGGAAGGATCTTGCCTCTCTCGGAGATGAACTGGCGAAGGGTCTCCGTATCCTTGTAATCAAGGGGAGCTGCATTCTTCGCGCAGAATCTGCAGACCTTCTTCCTTCTGTGCATCGGCTTTCTTCTGGTGCGGGCCGTTCTCTCTGTCTTCTTTTCTGCTGTATCCTGAGCAGCCTGCTGCGTTTCAGCCTCTTCTGCTGCCTGCTTTACTTCTTCTGCCATATCTGCCTCCAAATCACTTTACGCGAATGGCAGCCCCTCATCCTGTACACCGTCGTCCGTACCGGCCGGGACATTCATAAATCCGCTGTCCGGAACGCCACCTTCCTCTGAAGGTGTTCCTCCCGCCTGATACGATCCCGTATGCGGGCCAGATGATGCTGCCGCTTTACTCTCTGCGAATTCCTGGTCATCGACTACGACATCGGTGGTGTAAACCTTGTTCCCGTCCTTGTTGGTATAGGAACCGGTCTGAATCCGTCCCTGCACGCAGATCTTCGTGCCCTGATGCAGGTACTTTTCGGCAAATTCGGCCTGTCTTCCGAAAACCACGCAGCTGATGAAATCAGCCGTCTGCTGGTCATTGCCCGTTCCCGTGCTTCTGCGTCTTCTGTCGACTGCCAGTGTATATCTTGCGATGGCAAGAGAACCATTGGCCGACTGAGTATAGCGGACAATCGGATCTCTTGTAAGTCTGCCCATCAAAATGACTCTGTTCATAGGTTACTCCTCTTTCTGATTACACCGAATCAATATTGCAGGAGTTGCCGCCAGAACGCTGTCTTACTGCTGCTGTTCTGCCGCCGGGGCTGCTGCAGCTGCTTCCGCGATCTCGTCTTTAACGATCAGGAAACGAAGAACGTTATCCATGATACGGATTCTGGACTCGATCTCCTGCGGAGCTGTCGTCTCAGCCTCGAACTTGATGAAGATGTAGAATGCTTCCTTCATCTTCTGAATGTCGTAAGCCAGCTTCTTCTTCTCAAGCGTTCCTTCATCGGTAATTCTGCCGCCGAACTTCGTGATCAGGTCTTTTACCTGCTGAACGGTTGCATTTCTTACCTCTTCGTCGACGTTTGCGCTGACAACTAATGCCAATTCGTATTTGCTCATTATGCGTCGCACCTCCCTCTGGTCTCTTGGCCTTCTCTCACAGTGAGAAAGCAAGGAAAATTATTCACGGATTAATAATTTACCACAGGTGCATGGCAAATGCAAGACAAATTTTCTTTTCCCGGCACCCTCTTTTCCCGGAGCGCCCGCGCCTTAAATCCGCCCGAACACTTCGCCGAGCGGCGCATGGATCAGCAGATCCGCCCGTCCGTCATACGGAGTCGCTGATTTGTTGATGAGAACCAGTTTATTTCCCTTGTAGTAGTCGATCATCCCGGCAGCCGGATAAACGCCCAGACTCGTCCCGCCGACAACCAGCACGTCCGCCTCCGATATGAGACGGATTGCCTTCGTTATGTTGTCCATATCAAGGCTCTCCTCGTACAGAACCACATCCGGCTTGATCCGGCCGCCGCAGTCACAGCGCGGGACTCCCGTGCTGTTTAAAATCGCGTCGATCCCGTAGAATTTCCCGCAGCGCTCGCAGTAATTGCGCAGCACTGACCCGTGGAGTTCGACGACATTTTTCGAGCCGGCCTTCTGGTGAAGGCCGTCGATGTTCTGCGTCACGATTCCCCTCAGCTTTCCTTCCTTTTCGAGTCTGGCAAGCACCAGATGCGTCGTGGACGGCTTTGCGTCCGGATACAGCATTCTATCCCGGTAGAAACGGAAAAATTCCTCCGAATTGCTCTCATAGAAGGAATGGCTGATGATCTCCTCCGGCGGATATTTGTACTTCTGATTGTACAGTCCGTCCGGAGAACGGAAATCCGGGATCCCGCTTTCTGTCGAAACCCCGGCGCCGCCGAAAAAGACGATATTGTCAGACTGTCTGATAATATCCTCAAACTGCTTTATTTTTCTGTCTGTTTCCTCATTCATACAGAATCACACCTGCCACACGGACCCCTTCGCGGTCCAGTCTTTCCACGCGGCTGCGCGCATTATACTCCGAGTACTCAGACTGCTTCATCGCGAGGATTGCGGCATCGGCACTCTGCGCCGTCCGGCCCTCCTCATCGGACGAGATGACGATCCAGGCGTACCGGTCTTTCAGCGCATCCAGCCCCTTCTTCAGATCATCGCGCACGACATTGCTCCACGCGGTCTGCGTATTGCCCGTGAACATCAGGTCAAGGTCCGGATCGCTCGTCACACAGATCTGGCCGGACAGATCGGTCTGCGTCTGGCAGACATCGGTCCACCCCGTCAGCTTTTTCCCCAGCTTGTAGCGGCCCAGAAAAACGCTCTGCGTGAAATCGCCGTCAACAAACAGGACCCTCTCATTCGGCCCGCTCAGGGTTTTCGCGATCTTCAGGCTGTCCGGCCCGGCGCCGATCACCGCAAGCGTGCGGACATCTCCGATTCCCTTCGCACGGAACCGGTCGGCAAATTCCTGATAATCTGACTTCTCGGTGTCCGTCATCTCCAGCAGTTTTCCGATTTTCACACTGAACATATACGGGCCCCCTCACTTTCTGATTCTGCCGAGAATTTCCGTGCCGGAGCGCCATTTCCGGTCAGCCGTTCCGGACTGTCCCGCTTCTGCCGGCTGCTCCGCCGCCTTTTTTTCTCCGATCTGACTGTCTTCTGCAGGTTTCGCTTCGGACGGCTTATCTTCCCCCGGCCTGTCTTCAGACGGTTTTTCTTTCGCCGGATTTTCTTTGGGCGGCTTTTCTCCAGCCGGCTCGTTTTTCACCGGTCTTTCTTCCGCCCGCTTCTCCTCCGACGGCTTCTCTTCGTCACGTTTTACTCCGGCAGCTTTCTCCTGACCTGCTCCTGCATTTCCTGCCGGTGCTGCGGCCCCCGCTGGCACTGCCGTTTCTGCTTTCTGCTCCGTTTTTTCGCCATCACCGGCAAGAATATCCGGCTGCTCCGGGTATGCGCTCGTAGCAGCTGCGGCATTGGCTGCCGCGACAGCCTTGGCCACATGGCGCTGGATAGCGTGGTGGACGAGCGCTTCATTCTCGGCGGCCTCAGCCGCCCTGGCTGCGCGGGCGATTTCGTCGTCCTCATCATCGCCGGCATCCATGTCCATCAGATCGTCTTCCAGGTCATCGCCGGCAAGAGCGTCTGTCTCGTCCGCTCTGCGGATCTTCCGGCGTTTCTTCATATACTGAACCAGCTCATCATCCGGCGCGATCTGCGCGGCAGCTGCCGCCACCGCTTCCCTGGTCGCCCCCGGAAGAAGAACCTGCTGCGAGCTGTTCTGCTCAAGCTTCTTCAGCCTCGGAAGGACATTTTTATAGAGCATGTCCTTTTCCTCTTCCTCCCGCTTCGGGCGGAATGCATTTAAGAACAGTGCCGCCAGAATGCACGCGGCAAATGCAATCGCCGCGCCCACTCCTGCGCCTCTTGTCACATTGGTCTGCAGATGCAGGTGATGCGCTTTTTCCGGCATGGTTCCCTGCTGAAGAATGGAGATCGAAGTCACCGGCACGATCGTCGTGGTGCGTACCGCCGTGCTGGCAATGACATCCACCGTGTTCCTGGCCGCCTCAGCCGTAGAAGCCGAATATTTCAGGACGATGATGTTGCTGTTGGCCGGTGTCTCCACCTCGAGATTGTCCGTGATGTCCTCCGTGGTGCCGATGCTGGCCTTTACGGTATCCATCACGACAGGGCTCTTGAAAACGATGGCGAAATCCTGCTTGAGCCCGCCGTCAGACGCCCGGAGCATACTCTCGCTGTCACCCGGCACAACATACAGCTGCGCCTCCGAGGTGTAGAGTGCCGGCTCACGAATCAGCGTGAACACAGCACCGACTCCGCCTCCGAGGATGGCACAAAGCAGAATGATCAGAACTCTTCTCGCAAATTTCCTCATATCCTTTCGAATCCTCTCCCGGTTTTAACCGTACAGTTTTTCCGGATAAACTCCGTCTGCGATCAGTTTCCGGATCGAGCGCATCACGACGTCCTTGTCCTCCTTGTAAGTTACTCCGAACCATTTGTCGGGAGTTGTCAGGACTCTGACATCCGCTCTGCCGGTTTTGATCAGGCGGTCGACAACATCCGGAAGAAGGTACTCAGCCTTCAGATTGGTGTCATTTTCTTTCAGGAACGCACGGAAACCGTCTTCCAGAGCGCCGAAGATCTCCGGCGTAAAGCCCCACATGTTCATGGAAACCGGAAGGTCCCTGCTGACAGGCACCTTCGTTCCGTCCGGTCCGTCACAGGCAGCGCCGTCTTCCGTCTTTACAAGACCGCCTGTCTCGCGTACGCCCGTCAGAAATCCGTTCCCGTCTACCGAAGCGATGCCGCGTGTCACCGAGCCGTTGTCGCTCAGAGTATTGCCCAGGATGAATCCGGCCATGCACAGCGGCATTTTTGTTCCTTTTCCGTGATCCTCAACCAGATAGTCATGAATCAGCCGGAACGCTGTCTGCCCGTAGTAATCATCTGCGTTGATCACCAGGAACGGATTGCGGACCGTTTTGCGGCACACAAGGATCGCCTGCCCGGTTCCCCACGGCTTTTTGCGGCCTTCCGGAACTGTGAAGCCGTCCGGGATATCGTCCAGCTCCTGGAAGCAGTACGAAACCGGCATCACCTTCGCAATCCTGTCGCCGATCACTTCCTTAAAAACCGGCAGCAGATCTTTTCTCGTAACAAATACGACATCATCAAATCCGGCCCGCATCGCGTCGTAAATGGAATAATCCATGATAATCTCACCGTTCGGGCCCATCGGCTCAAGCTGCTTGATGCCGCCTCCGAAACGGCTGCCCATCCCGGCTGCCATGATTACAAGCGTTGTCTTTTGCATAGTTTCCTCCCGCGAAAGATCCACGATATCTGTTTCCGCTCCCCTTTTTATTTTCTTTCAGCAGTCGAAGCAATGGCAAGAAGCTTTCCGCTCCAGTTCTGCTGTCCGTATCCGTCCGTGAGAATAAAATGATCACCCTTCCTGACCTTGGTCCCGTTGAGCTCCCCTTCACCGTCGACAATGCTCACGTCGACAAATGGCGCATCCATCTGCTGGGTTGTCTGCCCGTCAAGATTCATGCGGTATACATTGAAGTATCCGCAGGCATAAATCTTTCCCCAGGCATTTTCACCCATTTCCTGCGCATGAATTACACTGCTCTCTGCCGGCTCCGCAGGTACACGGACAACATCGATGCACTGCTGTACGTGGAGCTGACGCGGCTTGCCGTTCATAAGACGGTCATAATCGTACATGCGGTAGGTGATATCGGAGTTCTGCTGCGTCTCAAGCACCAGCATCCCGGCGGTGATCGCGTGAACCGTCCCTGCCGGGATCGGGACCAGATCTCCTTTTTTGACCGGAACATAGCGCAGAAGATCCTTCCACCTACCGCTATGAATCATGTCTGCGAGTTCTTCTCTTGTTCCGGCGTTGTGGCCGATGACAAGCTGTGCGTTTGGGGGGCAGTCAAGAACATACCAGCACTCGGTCTTTCCAAGCGACCCGTTCTCATGCGCTGCCGCATACGCGTCGTCCGGATGGACCTGAATGCTCAGGTTGTCTTTGGCATCAATAATCTTGATGAGAAGCGGAAAACGGTCGCCCGGAAGAGATCCGAACAAATCCGGTCTTTTCTTCCAGAGCCCAGCGAGTGTCTCGCCGGCAAATTCCGGATTCAGGATCGCATTGTCACCGTGCGGATGCGCCGCGATTCCCCAGCACTCGCCGGTCCGCGCAAACGGTATATCATATCCGAAGTCACTCTTCAGCCTGGTGCCGCCCCATACGTTCTCGGTGAACACCGGCTTAAGTCTTAACATATATCCTCTGCTGTTCATTTCGACCTCTTTGTTAATTTTTCGTTACAGATATAATATCTCATATCGGCACTATATTCCACGTCTAAAACTTAAGATTCGCTAAAAAGAAAGGTCAGCCGATACGCCGCAAAGTCGCACCAAAAGCGGATCATACGTCTGTTACGGCAACAAAAAAGGACCGGTCAGATACCGGTCCTTTCAGGATTAGAGGCGACAACCAGACTCGAACTGGTGATCAGGGTTTTGCAGACCCACGCCTTACCACTTGGCTATGTCGCCTTATGAAAGCTCCCCGAGTAGGGCTCGAACCTACAACACCTCGGTTAACAGCCGAGTGCTC
>CAIFEV010000012.1 GCA_903789615.1 uncultured Lachnospiraceae bacterium
TGGTATGCATGTAAAAGAAAGAGCGTGTGAAAAGCTTTCATTTTTTCACACGCCCTTTTTATGACTGCTTCCTGCCTGCGTGCTCAGAGTTTGATGAAGCCCTGCGGGACGACCATGCCGTCGATCTTTGTCCCGGCGTGGCAGTACGGGCACTCGTTCGGCTTGTAGACGCCGTATCCCGGCAGGTCCGCCTCGGTGAACGCCGCGGCGATGGGAATGTTCTCGATGCTCTTCACACCCGAGAAAATCGAGCAGATGCCGGCGATCTGTCCGCCGTAGTAGCGGACGCAGTCGAGCGCCTGATCGGCGGTGTGGCCGGTCGAGATGGCTGACATGAGCAGGAGGACGTTTTTGCCCGCGATCATGTGCTTCTGGTTGTCAAGGAAGATCATCTGACCGCCGGTGCTGCTGACCGGATGCGTCACGTAGATGGTCTGGTGAAGGTTCATGGACTGAAATCCCGCGTGCGTGAGGGCTTCCGCCAGATAGGCGCCGACGACGTCCGTGTCCTCAAAGCACACGATCGTGTCGATGAGCGTCGAGGTCTGGTAGTGCCCGGCCAGAGCCTTTGCCAGGCGCTGGGCTTCCGTCTCGCGGGACTTGATGTCGGTCATGTCCAGGTAGCAGTTCACGTGGGCCTGGGCTGTCGCGAAGTGCCCGCGCCATACGCGCAGGGCGATGCCGTACCCGGCAGAAGACTCAACCTTTGTGTATTTGCTGTCCATACTGACAACTCCTTTCTGCATCCGGGCCGGCCTGTGCGTGCCGCCGGGCCTGCCCGGAACTTGAGATTCCCGTGCTTGAATGTCTCAAGTATAGTAAAAATCCCCGGCAAATGCAATTTTCTCCCGTCTCTTGAGTAAGTCTGCCTTACCGTGGTACTATAGGCGGACATGAGCAGATGACGGATGCAGTGAGGTGACCGGAAGTGGGGAGTTTTATCATACGAAATGTGCTGCTTGGCGTCGGGCTCGCGATGGATGCGTTCTCGGTGTCACTTGCCAACGGCCTGAGTGATCCGAAGATGCGCAGGCGCAGACAGCTTGCGATCGCCGGGACCTTTGCGGGGTTCCAGTTTCTGATGCCGATGGCCGGCTGGGCGTGCGTGACATTCATCGCGGACCTGTTTGAGGCATTCCGGCCGATGATCCCGTGGATCGCGTTCATCCTGCTGATGGCGATCGGCCTGAACATGATCATCAGCAGCATCCGGCACAAGGAAGAGGAAGAGCGGCCGGCCACATCGGTCCCGATGCTTCTGCTGCAGGGTGTTGCGACCTCGATCGATGCGCTTTCGGTCGGCTTTACCATCGCGCAGTACGGGGTGCTCAGGGCTGCGGCGGCATCGCTCATTATCGGCGCGGTGACATTTGCCATCTGTCTTGCGGGTGTTAAGCTGGGACATGCCGCGGGGATGAAGCTGGCGGACAAGGCCGGGATTTTCGGCGGCGCGATTCTTATCGCGATTGGAATCGAGATCCTGCTGAAGATGTGATATGGACGCCGCGGTATGGACAGTTTCCGGAAATTGTTCCATTTAATTTTTTTTAAACCTGCGGTAAACTACAACAAGCTGTAATCAACAGAATTAATAACCAGGGGTGAAGAAAGATGGCGAATAAAATCGTACATGCAGCGGAGAGAAAAGCTTTCGGCGTCGCACTGGATATGGTGACGAAGAAGGCTGTCAAAGACCGCGAGGAAGCATATGTCGGAGTTATCAATGCGGTCCAGAAGTTCAACGGCAACACGTGGCCGCCGGAAGCGTACGACCGTCTGAGAGCAGCGTTCTCCAAGGACGGAAAGTGGACGGAGTTCTTCAATCATCTCCTGGATTATGTCGATCTTGACTATCTGAAGGGGCTGTTCATGGCGTTTGGTTTTGAGGCGGGGTTCACGGGCTACCGCGAGACGCGCGAGAACAGCAAAAACTATAAGACAGGTCTTCCGTGGGTCATTCTGTTTGACCCGACCAGTGCCTGCAATCTTCACTGCACGGGCTGCTGGGCCAGCGAGTACAGCCGTCAGCTGAACCTCTCCTATGAGGATATGGACAAGATCGTCACCGAGGGCAAGGCTTTCGGTTGCCGTGGCTACGTTATGACCGGCGGCGAGCCGATGGTCCGCAAGAACGACATCCTGAAGCTGGCGAAGAAACATTCGGATTGCGGCTTCATGATCTACACCAACGGCACGCTGGTGGATCAGGCATTCTGCGACGGCATGAAGGAGTGCAAGAACATCGTTCTCTCCATGTCGATCGAAGGCCTTGAGAACGCGACGGACAGCCGCCGCGGCCAGGGCGTGTTCGACAAGGTCATGAAGACCATGGACCTGCTTCACAAGAACGGACTTGTTTACGGCGTTTCGATCTGCTACACGAGGGCCAACTGCGAGGCTGTCACAAGCGACGAGTTCCTCGACTTCCTTATCGAGAAGGGCGTTGCGTTCGCGTGGTATTTCCACTTCATGCCGGTCGGCAACGACGCGACGATGGAGCTGGTTCCGACACCGGAGCAGAGAGAGTACATGTATCACAGAGTACGCGAGATCCGCGGCTACGAAGGCGGCAAGCCGATCTTCACGCTGGATTTCCAGAATGACGGCGAGTGGGTGAGCGGATGCATCGCCGGCGGCAAGACATACTGCCACATCAACCCGAACGGCGACGTGGAGCCGTGCGTATTCATTCATTATTCGAGCGCGAACATTCATGACAAGCCGCTCATCGAGTGCCTGCAGCAGCCGCTGTTCCACGCGTATCAGGCGAACCAGCCGTTTAATAAGAACCTGCTCCGTCCGTGCCCGTTCCTCGAGAACCCGGAGAAGCTTCAGGCTCTTGTCAAGGCGGCAGGCGCGCACTCAACCGACATGATGAGCCCGGAGAGCGCGGAGCATCTGTGCGGAAAGTGCGAGAACTACGCGAAGGAGTGGAAGCCGGTTGCCGATAAGCTCTGGGCGTCCAACCATCCGGGGTACGTTCCGGAGGACAAGGAAACCGTCATTCCGAAGGACCTGTAATCCGGACTTTGGAAGACGTTTCTGACAGATGCCGGAAATGTAAAAATACTATAAAGAGATATCCCCCGCTTTACAGCGGGGAATTTTTTCTCTTATAATTAAAAGCTGATGAGGCGCAGTGCGCTTTATCTTCCTGTTTTTTCACACAACGATATATTCTTGAAATGAAATCCGACACGCGGCTTTGCGGGCTCCTTTTGGGAGACCGGAAGCCCGTATTTTTTCGGAAAGAGGGAAGGAGGCATTTGCTTGGTCGGAACGATCGCAAAACAGATTAAGGAATACAAAGCTCCCGCCATCGCGACGCCCTGCATGATGATCGGAGAAGTTGTCGCCGAGATGACGATTCCGGTGCTTATGGGACGGATCGTCGACGAGGGAATCTACGGCGGCAGCATGGACTTCATCGTCCACACCGGTATCATCATGCTGGCGGTCGCGCTTCTGGGACTGCTGTGCGGTGTTGGCGGCGCGGTCTTCGGCGCCAAAGCCTCCACGGGCCTCGCGAAGAATCTCAGAAAAGCGATGAATGACAACATCCAGCGCTTTTCCTTTTCCAACATCGACCATTTCTCAACGTCCAGTCTTGTGACCAGACTGACGACGGACACCACCAACATTCAGAACGCGTTTCAGATGATTCTGTGGATGGCGATGCGGGCGCCCGCGAGCATCATCGTGGCGATGATCATGGCGTTCTCGATTTCGGCCAGGCTTTCTTCCGTCTACCTTTTTGCGGTCATCGTCCTGGGAGTGGTGATCTTTTTCGTGTCCAGAAGCACCATGAAGTACTTCAAGGCGGTCTTTGAGAAGTATGACGCCCTGAACGCATCCGTACAGGAAAACGTGAATGCCATCCGCGTGGTGAAGGCGTACGTGCGCGAGGATTACGAAATCGGCAAGTTCCGGAAAGCGGCCATGAACATCTACCTCATGTTCCTGCAGGCGGAGCTGCGCATGGCGGTCATGGGGCCGGTCATGCAGGCGGCGGTCTACAGCAGCATCCTGACAATCTCATGGCTCGGCGCGAAGATGATCGTGACCTCGGAGCTCACCACCGGTTCTCTGATGAGTCTGCTGACCTATTGCATGAATATCCTGATGAGCCTGATGATGCTGACATTTGTCATCGTCATGATCACCATGTCTGCGGCATCGGCACGGCGTATCGCCGAGGTTATCGAGGAGGAGCCGGGGCTTAAGAATCCGGAGAACCCGGTGGAGGAGATTCCGGACGGAAGCGTGGTGTTTGACCATGTGGATTTCCGCTACAATGTGAAGGGCGAGGGAGAAGCGGTGCTCAAGGACGTGAACTTCAGCGTGAAGTCCGGCGAGAGCATCGGCGTCATCGGTGCGACCGGATCGGCCAAGTCCACGCTGGTCAGCCTGATAAGCCGTCTGTACGACGTGACGGGCGGATCGGTCATGGTCGGCGGAAGGGATGTCCGGGAGTACGACATGACGGCGCTTCGGGACGCGGTTTCGGTCGTGCTGCAGAAAAACGTGCTGTTCTCCGGCACGATCTACGACAACCTGCGCTGGGGCGACAAAGATGCCACTGACGGGGAGTGCCGGCGCGCCTGCGACCTGGCCTGCGCCTCGGAGTTCATCGAGAAGATGCCGGACGGCTACAACACGATGATCAGCCAGGGCGGAACCAACGTCTCCGGCGGTCAGAAGCAGAGACTCTGCATCGCCAGAGCGCTCCTGAAGAAGCCGAAGATTCTGATTCTGGATGACTCGACCAGTGCCGTGGACACGGCGACGGACGCAAAGATCCGCCAGGCGTTCAGGGAGGAGATCCCGGATACGACAAAGTTCATCATCGCGCAGCGCGTCTCCTCGGTGGAGGACTGCGACCGGATCATCGTCATGAACGACGGGCGGATCGACGGCTTTGACACGCCGGAGAATCTCCTGAAGACCAATACCATCTACCGCGAGATCTACGATTCCCAGAAGGGCATCGGCGGCGACGGCGACTTTGACGAGAAGAAATAAGGGAGGTGCAAACGTGGCAGAAGAAAGAAGAGGCCCGATGGGGCGTCCGCCAAGAGGCATGCGGGGCACTGCTCCGAAGCTCGAGCATCCCTGGAAGATCCTCGGCCGTCTCATGGGACTGCTGTTTCAGAAATACGGTATTCACATGGTGCTGGTGTGCATCTGCATCTTTGTTTCGGTTTTTGCAAATGTGCAGGGAACGCTCTTCACCAGAAGCCTGATCGACGACTACATCACGCCGCTGATGGGGACCGAGGCCCCGGACTTCGGGCCGCTTGCCGCGGCCATCGGGCGCGTGGCTCTGTTTTATGGAATCGGTGTGGCGGCGGCGCTTGCGCAGTCGATGCTGATGGCATTTGCCACGCAGGGATTCCTGCGGGATCTGCGCACGCAGGTCTTCGAACACATGGAGACACTGCCGATCCGCTACTTTGACACGCACGCGCACGGCGACATCATGTCGGTGTACACCAACGACATCGACACGCTGCGTCAGATGATCTCCCAGTCGCTCCCGCAGATTTTAAACAGCACGATCACCATTGTGTCGGTGTTCGTGTCCATGCTGATCTTAAGTGTGCCGCTGACCGCCGTGTCGCTGGTGATGGTGGCGCTGATGATCTTCCTGACGACAAAGGCCACGAAGATATCGGGCCGCAACTTCGTCTCGCAGCAGAGCGACATCGGAAAGCTCAACGGCTTCATCGAGGAGACGATGGAGGGCGAAAAGGTGGTCAAGGTGTTCAACCATGAGCCGCAGACCACGGAGGAATTCAACCGGCTGAACGAGGAGCTGTGCCGCTCCGCGTACCGGGCCAACGCGTTCTCAAACGTCGTGGGTCCGATCAACGCCCAGCTGAGCAACGCCAGCTATGTCGTATGCGCGATCGTGGGCGGCGCCATGGCTCTGAATACGTTCGCCGGATTCACGGTCGGTGCGCTGGCCAGCTTCCTGACGTTCAACAAGAGTTTCGGCATGCCGATCAACCAGCTGTCCATGCAGCTGAACGCGGTCGTCATGGCGCTGGCGGGCGCGGACCGTATCTTCCGGCTTCTCGACGAAAAGCCGGAGGAGGACGAGGGCTACGTCACGCTGGTCAACGCAAAGGAACAGGACGGAAAGCTGACAGAGACAAACGAACACACCGGAAGATGGGCCTGGAAGCACTATCACAAGGATACGGACACGACGGATTACAAGGCACTTGAGGGCGACGTGGTGTTCGAGGACGTGACCTTCGGGTACAATCCGGACAAGGTTATTCTGCACGACATCAGCCTGCATGCCAGGCCCGGCGAGAAGGTGGCCCTGGTCGGCTCCACCGGCGCCGGCAAGACGACGATCACGAATCTCATCAACCGGTTCTACGACATTCAGGAAGGAAAGATCCGCTACGACGGCATCAACATCGGGAAGATCCGCAAGGACGATCTGCGCCGGTCGCTCGGCATCGTGCTGCAGGACACGCACCTGTTTACCGGAACGGTGCGCGACAACATCCGCTACGGAAAGCTTGACGCCACGGAGGAAGAAATCCTGGCGGCTGCCAGACTTGCCAATGCCGACGGCTTCATCCGCCGGCTGCCGGACGGGTACGACACGATGCTGACCGGAGACGGCGGCAATCTCTCGCAGGGGCAGAGACAGCTGCTGGCCATCGCCCGGGCGGCGGTCGCCGATCCGCCGGTTCTCATTCTGGACGAGGCGACCAGCTCCATCGACACCCGCACCGAGAAACTGGTGCAGGACGGCATGGACCGGCTGATGGCGGGACGGACGACATTTGTCATCGCGCACCGTCTGTCGACCATCCGCAACTCCGACATGATCCTTGTGCTGGAGCAGGGACAGATCATCGAGCGGGGCAACCACGAACAGCTGCTCGCAAAGAAGGGCCGGTACTACCAGCTCTACACAGGTATGAAGGCCGGCGACGCGCAGTGAGGCGCGCCGTCTGAATTTACAAACAGGAACAGGGACCGGGAGCCGCGCGGATTTGACAAATGGGCTTCCGGTCCTTTAAAATGAAATGATACATCACGGAAAGCCGGGGGCGGGGTACGGCTTTCTTTTGAAAACGGAAAGGAAACACGCGCATGACAGACGAGGAGCGGGTCCGCAAGATCCGGCAGATCCAGTTAAAGCGGAAGAAGCGCAGGCGCCGGAAGATCATTCTGACGGTCATCATGGCCATCATTCTGGTGCTGGTTATTCTGTTCGGCGTTTTTTACATGCTCTTTGAGCATTATTATTCGAAGATGAATTTCCTGAATGTGGGCGACGTGGCCAGCGACAACGGAGATTCGGATTATCCGGACTATGTGGCGCCCACGAGCGGCGTCTACAATGTCCTGCTGATCGGCGTGGACAGCCGGGAGGATCAGGTGAAGGGCAACTCCGACGTCATGATTCTGCTCTCGGTCAACCACAACACGAAGAAGATCCACATGATGTCCTTCATGCGCGATTTGTATGCGGATATCGACGGATACGGCGTGCGCAAACTCAATGCGGCCAACAACCTGGGCGGGCCGGGTCTGCTGATGTCGACCATCGAGAAGAACTACGGGGTGAACATCGACAGCTACGCGGCCGTTGACTTCTTCGACATGGCAAGCATCATCGACACGCTGGGAGGCGTTGACATTGATGTGCAGGACAATGAAGTGCAATATCTGAACATGTATCTGGACGAGCTGTGCAGCCTCCAGGGGCTGAACGCGGAGGATTATTACATTCACTCGGCGGGCCAGACGCATCTGAATGGCCTGCAGGCTGTGGCTTACAGCCGGATCCGGTACGCGGGCAATGCGGACTTCCAGCGGACCCAGCGGCAGCGCGACGTCCTTGCGCAGCTCATGGGCAAGCTCACGGGGGCGAGCCTGACGCAAATGTCCCAGTACGCGGACGAGATCCTGCCGCACGTGACCCACAATCTGAGCCAGTCCGACCTGCTCTCGCAGCTTGCCGGCATCACCGGCTACAAGAACTACGAGATCGTTCAGGAGCGGATTCCGTACGACGACCATTACACGAGCGAAAATGAGATCCTGATTCCGGACTGGGACTACACCCTTCCGAAGATTCAGGAGGACCTGAATTCCTGATTGTTCTGCGCCTTTCCGGGGACACCCCCGGGGAGGCGTATTTTGTTGGAAAAGGAAGCGCTCCGGGGTTACAATACAGGTAAATCATTCGTGAATCCGGCGGGGCTGCTTTAGTTCCTGCCGGGAAGGAGGCACCACATGATAAAGGAAACGGCTATGCCGGCCATACCGGATAAGGATACAATCCGGACAGAGCTTGACGCGGCAAGAGAGAAGCTGGAGGATTTTCAGATAAAGGTCAAGGAGGCGAAGCTCCCGGTCATTGTGATCATCGAGGGCTGGGGCGCCGCCGGAAAGGGAAGCGTTCTCGGGAAGATCATCCGCAACATCGACCCGCGGTTTTTCCGGGTTGTCAACATGGACAGACCTTCGGAGGAGGATAAGAGAGAGCCGTTCCTCTACCGGTATTTTATTCAGATCCCGGAGGCCGGTAAGTTCCGCTTCTTTGACACCTGTTACATGGAAGAAGTCACGGAGGGGGTGCTGTCCGGCGCGTACGATGAGAAGACGTACCGCAGCCGGATCCGCAGCATCAACACGTGCGAGCGGCAGCTGTGCGATAACGGGTACCTGATTCTCAAATTTTTCTTCCAGATCGGCAGGAAGGAACAGAAGAAGCGGCTGGAGGAGCTTCTGGCGGACAAGAACACCGCCTGGCGCGTCGATAAGGACGATCTCTGGGAGAACAAACACTACGACGAGTGCCTCTCCGTATACGACCGGTACCTGGAGGAGACAAATTCCCCGACAGCCCCGTGGTATATCATCGACGCCACGGACCGGAAGTGGGCGGAGCTGCAGACGTTGAACTATCTGAATCAGGGGCTGGAGACGGCACTGCGGAACGCCAATGTGGCCGCTCCGATCCGTCAGAACCCGTTCCGGCTGCTTCCGGTCCCGAAACTTGCCGACATTCCGCTTGACAAGACGATCCCGGAAGAGGAATACAAGCCGGAACTTGACCGGCTCCAGAAGCGGCTTGGCGAGCTGCACTACGAGCTGTACCGCAAAAAGATCCCGGTGATTATCGGCTATGAGGGCTGGGACGCGGCCGGAAAGGGCGGCAACATCAAGCGGATCGCCGGTGCCCTGGACCCGAGAGGATACGTGGTCGAGCCGATCGCAAGCCCCGAGCCGCACGAAAAGGCCCGCCACTTCCTGTGGCGTTTCTTCACGAGGCTCCCCAAGACCGGCCACATCACCATCTTCGACAGGACCTGGTACGGGCGCGTGATGGTGGAGCGCCTGGAGGGGTTCTGTTCGGAAAATGACTGGCAGCGTGCCTATAACGAGATCAACGAGTTCGAGTACGAGCTCCACAACTGGGGCGCCGTCATCATCAAGTTCTGGGTTCAGATCGACAAGCAGACCCAGCTGGTGCGCTTCACAGAAAGGCAGAATACGCCGGAGAAGCAGTGGAAGATCACGGACGAGGACTGGCGCAACCGCGAAAAATGGGACCTGTATGAGGATGCCGTCAACGAGATGCTGCAGAAGACCAACACGGAGTTTGCGCCCTGGCATATCCTGGAGAGCAATGACAAAAAGTATGCCCGGATCAAGGCGCTGAAAATCGTGATCAAAGAGCTTGAGAAAGCATGTGAGTCTGTGAAATAATAGACGGGAAGCAGGAGCTTCCTGTCCGCGGAAAAACCGCGGCTTTAAAGAGGAGGGGAATAAGAGAGATGAAGAAGTTTTTTGAAGAGTTCCGGGCATTCATTGCCAAAGGCAATGTCCTGGACATGGCAGTCGGCGTCATCATCGGCGGCGCGTTCAAGACGATCGTGGATTCGCTGACGGGAGATATTTTAAACCCGATCCTCGGTCTGTTCGGAGGTACGGATCTTTCCTCGATCAAGATTCATCTGCTCGGCGATTCGTATCTGAACATCGGCAATTTCATCAATGCCATCATCAATTTCCTGCTGATGGCGCTGGTGCTCTTCATCATCGTCAAGGCGTTCAACAGCACCGAGGCAAAACTGAAGGCACTGGCAGAGAAGGACAAGGAGAAAGAGCCGGAGAAGCCGGCCGGCCCCACGCAGGAGGAGCTGCTCACACAGATCCGCGACCTGCTTGAGAAGCAGGACCGGAAGTGATCCGTGCGGCAGAGCGCACACATGAACTACATTGTTTTTGATTTGGAATGGAACCAGTGTCCGGAGGGGCGGGAGAAACAGAATCCCGCCCTTCCTTTTGAGATTATCGAAATCGGCGCCATCCGCCTGACGGAAGACCTCAGACCTGACGGCGAGTTCTCTGCCCTGATCAGCCCGAAGGTCTATCACTCGCTGCACTACCAGGTACGCCGTATGCTCTCCTACACGATGAAAGATCTGAAGAAGGGCAGGCCGTTTCCGGAGGTGTGCCGGGAGTTTCTGGCCTTTGCCGGGGAGGATCCGACATTTGTCACTTGGGGGCCGGGCGATCTGACGGAGCTGGAGCGGAACATGGCCTTTTACCGGATTCCCAACCCGTTTCCGATGCCGTTTCTGTATCTGGACGCGCAGAAGCTCTACAGCCTGCAGAATCAGGACGGCAAGAAGCGCCTGAGCCTGGAGAATGCCTTCCGGGAGCTTGGACTTGACAAGGAGGAGGGGCATTTTCACCGTGCCATTGCGGACGCCCGCTACACATCGGACATCTTTCAGACGATCGACCTTAAGCGCTTCGGGCACTACAAGAGCGTGGACCTGTACCGGATCCCGGACAGCCGGGCCAAAGAGTATCACCTGAATTTCGGCACCTATGAGAAATATGTGACACGCGGCTTCACGGAGCGGGAGAGCGCCATGAAAAACAAGGACCTGCAGCAGGCGCGCTGCTATATCTGCGGAAAACCGCTCACGAAAAAGGTCCGCTGGTTTGTGGACAATCAGGGACATGCCTACGGGCTCTTCTCCTGCCCGGAGCACGGCCTGATCAAGGGGCGCTTCCGGGTGAGGCAGGCGCCAAGCGGCCTGTATTACGGCATTCGTATCCTGAAACAGACCGATGAGAAGGGGGCCGCCAGGATCCGCCTGCGCAAGGAGAAGGAAGCGGAGCGGATGCGGAGGAAGGCGGAAGAGGCAAAAAAAGAAGAACGGAAGAAAGACGGATGGCAGGCGCCATAATTTGCTTTTTCCGATGCACGGCTGGCAGCCGGTACCTGTGTTTTTTCTTTTCTCTTTCTCACGCCCTTTTCGATCAGAAGAATGCGTAGACGACGGCGAGGCCGATGAGTGCCTGAAGAACGGTGAAGCGCGCCACGACCTGCGTGTCCGACCAGCCTTTGTTCTTGCGGAAGTGGTCGTGGATCGGCGTGCGAAGGTTCTTTAGCGGATTGCGGTGCGTGACTTTGATGAGTGTGATCTTCACGAGTCCCAGACCGCCGTCCAGAATCATGAGGATCGCAAGCGGGATGAACAGCAGCGGATATCCGAGTTTCAGGAAGGCCAGTGCGATGAGAAAACCGATGGCGCGTGATCCGGCGTCGCCCATGAGCAGGACGCTCGGGGACGAGTTGAACCACAGATAGGCGAGGATCACGACGATAAGAATCAGATTGAACCGGCTGTAGGTGCTGTCCTGACCCCGCTGCAGCTGGATCAGGAAGACGGAGAACAGCGTCACGGCCGAGAGCGACGCGCACAGGCCGTCCACGCCGTCCGAGCAGTTGACCACGTTGATGGAAGCCCAGATGAGCAGGATGATGAGACACGCGTAGACGGGCCACGGAATGGTGATCGTGGCGCCGGTCATGGCGATCCGGAAGGTGGACGGGTTGTTCGCAAGCCAGGTCACAGCGCAGACGAGCGCCACACCGAAGTCAAGAAGCCCTTTCACGAGCCGCCCCCACGGCTTGTCGGAAGCGTCGTCAAAATATCCCGACAGCATCTCCACGACGGCCAGGACCAGGTAGATCAGAAGCTCCGGGCTTGCCGGGAGGAATAAAAGCGAGGTGATCACAAAGACAAAAATCAGGATCAGCCCCGCGCCCCGCGGCTTGCCGACAGACTTCGCGCCGTTTACGGCAAATTCCCTGCCGCCGTCTTTCGGAAGCCTGTCCTTTAAGCAGGCCAGCGCGGCAAATGTCAGCAGGCTGGCAAAAACAACAGCGGCTGTTGTCATGACGCGCAGGCCTGCCTGCGGAAACAGAAGATAAAACATAACGGATTTCCTCCTCCATGTATCAAAACCTGAACGGCGCGCCGATAAGCAGTCGCGCACCCGGGAATATGAGTATAGCACACCCGTGCAGCGCTGTGCTATAATAACCAGAAAGAAGCAGGCGCGTGAGAAGACGGATGAAGGCCTTAAAAGGGCAGTTTCCGCAGACCCTTACGCTGCACGGAAAGGCGGATTTCGCATGAGTATCGGCGGGGTACGTGACATAAAAGACGTGAAGATCACGGAGTTTGATGCCTATCTGTTCGGCCAGGGGACAAACTACAAGATCTATGAGAAGATGGGCGCACATCTGTGCAGCCGTGACGGGGAAGCCGGCTGTTACTTTGCCGTGTGGGCGCCGACGGCGCGGGACGTGTTCGTCGTGGGAGATTTTAACGGCTGGAGCGGCTACGGATATGATATGAAGCCGGTCTCGGACGGCGGCATCTACGATCTGTTCGTGCCCGGCGTGAAGCGCGGGCAGTTTTACAAGTTCCTGATCATCTCGGCAGACGGCCGGGCGCTGTACAAGGCGGACCCGTATGCCAATCAGGCGCAGCTGCGCCCGGACACGGCGTCGGTCGTGACGGAGCTTTCCGGCTATGACTGGCACGACGCGAAGTGGATAGCGGCAAAGAAAAAGGAAGACCATCTCCGGGTGCCGATGAACATCTATGAGTGCCATCTGGGTTCCTGGCGCACAGAGGACAACGGCACGGAAAACGGGTACATGAATTACCGCGACATCGCGCCGCTCCTGGCGGACTACGTGAAAAAGCTCGGGTACACACATCTGGAGCTGATGGGGATCGCGGAATATCCGTACGACGGTTCCTGGGGATATCAGGTGACTGGCTACTACGCGCCTACGGCCCGCTACGGCAGTGCCGCGGACTTCATGTACTTTGTCGATTACATGCACTCGAAGGGGATCGGCGTGATCCTGGACTGGGTTCCGGCTCATTTCCCGAGGGATGCGTTCGGGCTGTCCGAGTTTGACGGCAGCTGTGTCTATGAATACGCGGATCCGCGCAAGGGCGAGCATCCGGACTGGGGCACAAAGGTCTTTGACTACGGGAAAAATGAAGTCGTCAACTTTCTTGTGGCCAATGCCGGCTTCTGGATTGACCGGTATCATGTCGACGGACTGCGCTTTGACGCGGTGGCGTCCATGCTGTATCTGGACTACGGGAGATCGGACGGCCAGTGGGTTCCGAACCGCTACGGCGGAAACGGAAATCTGGAGGCCATCAGTTTCTTAAAGCACGTGAACCACATGATCCGGGAGAATTATCCACAGGCTGTCACGATCGCCGAGGAGTCCACGGCGTGGCCGAATGTCACGGGTAACCCGGACGACGGCGAGTGCCTCGGGTTTACGTATAAGTGGAACATGGGCTGGATGCACGACTTCCTGGAATATATGAAACTGGATCCGTACTTCCGCAAGTTCAATCACAACAAGCTGACGTTCTCGACGATGTATGCCTACAGTGAGAATTTCGTGCTGGTTCTGTCCCACGACGAGGTTGTGCACCTGAAGTGCTCGATGCTCGGGAAGATGCCGGGCGACCGGGAGGAAAAGTTTGCGAACCTGAAGGCCGGGTATGCCTACATGGCCGGTCATCCGGGCAAGAAGCTTCTGTTCATGGGACAGGAATTCGGCCAGTGGAACGAGTGGTCGGAGGCACATCAGCTCGACTGGTACCTGCTTGACGATGAGAGCCATAAGGATCTGCAGAACTTTGTCGGCCGCTGCATGAGCCTGAACCGGGACTATGCGGCGCTGTACGCCACGGACTACGATCCGGAAGGATTTCAGTGGATCAACGCGGATGACCGGGACAACTCCGTGTACCGCTGGGTGCGCTGGGATCCGGCTAAAAAGAAGAATCTTCTCTTCTGCATCAGCTTCACGCCGGTTGAGCGCGACAACTTCCGCATCGGCGCGCCGGTGCCGGGGACGTACAAGCTGATCCTCGGAAGTGACGAGAAGCACCAGAAGAAACAGCTCGTGACGGACAAGGGTGACTGCGACGGGCAGGAACAGTCGCTGCTCGTGGACCTTCCGCCGTTCGGTGTGGCGGTCTATGAGTTTGACGCGGCGAAGAAGGCAGCAACGGCGGCTGAAGAGACGGAAAAGGCGGTGAGAACTGCTTCCGGGAAGGCGGAAAAACCACAGAGAAAGACTTCCGCAGCGAGAACGCACGCGGCGGGAAAGAAGCGTCCCGCCACAAAGAAGTCGTGACGCCGTAAAAAGTATAAACATAAAAAGCACCGCAGACCGGCCGGAAACGGCTGTCTGCGGTTTTTATAATGGCACGGATTCAGTATCTGGTTCTGCGGGAATCCCGGTCTCTTCTGCGGCGCAGCTGTATGATCTGGCTGCGGCGCTGCTCGCGCAGCTTTGCGGCTTTCCGCCAGCGGTATATAAGATAGAGAACAGCGGCAATAACAGGAATCCAGAGGCTGATGACGAAACTGTTTCTGCTGGCGTAGGTAACGGAAGTGATCTCTGCTGCCGGAAGGTCGTCCGGCAGCACAATGCCCGCGGAGGATATCCCGGAAGTCAGCTGCAGGGTCGATGTGCCCACGGTGTGAGAACCGAGCATGAAGGTGACCGGCGAGGAGATACTGCTGAGCGCATCAAAGCTTCCGCTGCTGCCGGAGGACATCGTCACGTTTTTCAGGTCCGTACCGGTGGGCGCGGTGATGTAGGAAGTGGTGAAGCCGAAGCTGTAGGTGCCTGACGCGGCGGATGCATTTTTCAGGAAGTTTGTGCCGGTGAAGTTCGCGGCGGACGCGATGTCACTCAGCGCATAGTGCGTAAACGAGCGGAATCCCCACTCGAACAGGGACTGCGCGTCGTCAAAGCGGCCGTCCTCGGTGGAGCGGAAGAGGACCACGATCAGCCGCATGCCGTCCTTCTCGGCGGATCCGACGTAGGTGTCACCGCCTTCGTCGACGTACCCGGTCTTGCCGCCCGTGCAGTACGTGTAGCCGTGGGAGAGCCCCGGAAGCAGCTTGTTGCGGTTGTAGAACTTCCGCGTCTCCTCCGTCTTGTTGGTCGGGCCGATCTCGTAGTACGTGGTCTGATCAATCTGCATGAAGGTCGGATTCTTGAAGCATTCCCGCGCGATCAGCGCCATGTCGTAGGCGGTCGTGTAATGGTTCGCGTCGTACAGGCCGCTGGCGTTGGCAAAGTGGGTATCCGCAGCACCCACGGCCTGCGCCCGCGCGTTCATCATGTCGACAAAGGCACTGAGGCTGCCTGCGGTGTACTCGGCGAGTTCGTAGGCCACCTCATTGGCCGAGTAGAGCAGAAGGCCGTACAGCGCCTGCTCCACGGTCACTTCCTCGCCGGCTCTGAAGCCAAGTGTGGAATCTCCGTACTCGACGGAATTCGCGGCCGCAGACGAGAAAGTGACAGTGTCGCCAAGCGAGTCGTTCTCGCACGCCAGCAGTCCGGTAAGGATCTTCGTGGTACTCGCCGGATAGCTTTTCTCCCGCGCGTTTTTCTCGTACAGGATCGCTCCGGTGTCCGCGTCGATTAAGATCGCATTCTCCGAGACCAGATCGGGCGCGGCCGGATACCCCTCGGCATCAGGGGCTGCCAAAGCAGCTGACACCGGCACGGCCGGAAAGGCCGTCAGCACAAGTATGGCAGATGCACACAGAAAGGCGCCGATGCGCCTGAAAATTTTTTTCTCTGACATGGTACGTAGAAGTCTCCGAAACAGCTTTAAAAAGGCCGTGCCACAGGGCCGGCGGAAATGCAGTTTCATCATATCACGGACCGGCTGCATTTGCCATGGGAAGCGGCAGACCGTATAATAGCCGAAAGAATTCAGATAAAATCCGGAAGAGGCCGGATCGGAAAGGAACGGGGAGATGAGACTTCGGAATATTCCGGGCGCGCGCGAGGAGATGGCTGCGAGTCCGTATGTGTATACACAGCCGCAGGAGTACAAGGGGCACTGGCGGGAGGAGTTCGGAAACCGGGCGCCGCTTTATATCGAAGTCGGCATGGGCAAGGGGCAGTTCATCCAGACGCTTGCCCGCCTGCACCCGGACATTGATTATATCGGGATTGAGAAGTACTCGAGCGTGCTGCTTCGGGGCGTGCAGAAACAGGAGGAGGAGCAGCTCCCCAACCTGCGCTTTATCCGCATGGACGCGGAACAGATTGAAGAGGTGTTCGCGCCAGGCGAGGTGGACCGGATTTACCTGAACTTTTCCGACCCGTGGCCCAAGGACCGGCACGCGAAGAGGCGCCTGACGTCGACGACCTATCTGGGCCGTTTCGCGCGCATCGGGCGCAAAAATGTCCAGATCGAGTTCAAGACGGACAACATGGCGCTATTTGATTTTTCCGTGGAGAGCGCGAAAGAAGCGGGGTGGAAGATTTTAGCCATCACGCGGGACCTGCACGCCGACCCGGTTCTCTCGGAAGGCAACGTGATGACGGAGTATGAGGAGCGCTTTTCGGCCCAGGGCAACCCCATCGGTAAGCTCATCATCGAGGCGCCGGATAAGACGGAGCAGGTAAAACCGCAGAAAGAAATACAGAACGGTTAAAGGACGGAGAACATGGAACTGAGTCAGCTCAGAGACTTTGCGGCAGTGGCACGCTGCCGGAACATGACGAAAGCGGCACAGCAGCTTTCCATTGCCCAGCCCTCTCTCAGCAAGTCTCTGAAACGCCTGGAGGATGAACTGGGTGCGAAGCTGTTTTTCCGCAGCAGCCGCGGCATGGAACTGACACTGGAAGGCGAGATCCTGCTCAAGGCGGCGGATGAAGTCTTCCCGATTCTGGACGGCGCTGCCCGGGAGATCCGGCGCAGCGCGGCCGGAAGAACAAGAATCCGGGTGTGCCTGAGATCGGCGGCGGACCTGATGAGCGGCATGTTTACGGCATTTGCCGTGAAAAATCCGCAGGTACTCTTTGACATAGCGGAGGATCCGGAGAACTGCGATGTTCTGATTGATTCCTGCGTTGCCGCCGACCTGCCGCCGGATGCCGTGGTTCTGCTGACGGAGGAGATCTGCCTGGCTGTTTCCTCTGCCAGTCCGCTGGCCGGGCAGAGTCTGGTGCCGGTTCAGAGACTGCGCTCGGAACCGTTCATTGACCTGGCAGGCTCGGATTCCTACAGGGAGTTCTTCCGGCAGATTTTTGCCGGCGGAGCGATGCCGCTTGTCTCGGCGCGGACGGTGTCCTATCAGCTGATGAAGGAATTCGTCGCGCTGGATATGGGCGTGGCGCTCGCGGCGTCGGTCAACTGGAAGGCCAGCGGCCCGCCGAAGTCCGTCAGACTGGTTTCAATCAAAGGGCGTCCGTGCCGCTATATCTATCTGCAGAAGCGCGGCAGATATCATCCGGAAGGCCTGACGGAATTCATCGGATTTCTGAAAGATTCCTTCACCGCACTGCAGATGAGCCATCCGATCCGGCAGGGATAGAAAGCAGCTTTCCTTTTATCTTCCCGTCACTTCAAGAGGAGCCGGCTCACCCTTTCCGAAGTGGTCCAGGGATTCCAGTGAGGAGCGGACCATGTCGGACACGGCCTGGTCGGTATAGAAGGCCACGTGCGGTGAGATGATGGTGTTCTGGAAAGACTTCAGGATGATATAGTCGTGGTTGGTTACGCGGTCGCTGTACCGGTGGTCTGTGCGCACGACGGACTCTTCGCCCTCGACACAGTCGATGCCGGCGCCGCCGACCTTGCCGCTCTCGATCGCGTCGATGAGTGCGCCGGTGTCGATCAGGCCGCCGCGGGCCGCGTTGATGATGATGACGCCGTCTTTCATCTTCGCGAGAGAAGCGGCGTTGATCATGTGCTCCGTCTGCGGGCTGAGGAATGTGTGCAGGGTGATAATGTCGCTGCGGCGGTAGAGCTCGTCAAGCGGCACGTACTCCACATCCGGGATATCGGACGGATAGATGTCGTAGGCGATGATTTTGCATCCGAAGCCTCTCAGATTCTGAATGACGGCCTTGCCGATGCGGCCGGTTCCGATGACGCCGACGGTCATGTTCTGCATCTCCATGCCGCGCGCGCTGCCGAGCGAATCGTCCGCGGTGTGCGAGCGCAGCAGAATGTAGAGCGCGCGCCGGATGCACATGAGCATCAGCATGACGGTGTAGTTGGCGACAGAATACGGCGAGTAGCTGGCGTTGGAGATCCGCATGCCAAGCTCCTTCGCGAGCTTCAGGTTGATGCCGTCGTACCCGATCGTGCGCAGCGCGATGTATTTTACGCCGCGGTCGGACACAGCCTTCAGGACTTCGTCGGTTAGATTTCCGTCGTGTACCAGCGAGAGCCCCTCAAAGCCTTTCACGCTGTCAACGTTGTCCATGGTCAGTGCGTCCGGGCACTTCTCGAGCTCCTGGCCGAACTTCCCGGCAAATGCGTCAAAATACGGAGCCTCATCGGGCCTCGCACAGAATGCTTTTACTTTCATGATAGTTCCCTCCTGCCTGATTTCAGTCTTTTCCGTGCTTTTCAATCCATTCGTATGTCAGATTCCCCAGAATTTCAATACCCTTCACGATTTTTTCATCCGAAGGAGAGGAGTAGTTCAGCCGGAAACCGTTTGAGTGCCCGGCAGGATCGGCAAGAAACGCGGATCCCGGAACGCACAGGACATTCCGGCTGATCGCCTCGCGCACGAAAGGATACGCATCCATCCCTTCCGGCAGAAACGCCATCACGAACAGGCCGCCCTCCGGGGAACCGAAGGTGACGTCCGGATGAAAGTGAAGTTTCATGTTCTCCAGCATCAGAGATGCCTTGTGGCGGTAGACCTTCCGGGAATTCTCCAGGTGCGCGTCCCAGTCGTACTTCGTCATGTATTCATTGCAGATATACTGGAACAGCACGTTTGAATGCACATCGGTGCACTGTTTGGCGACGCTGATGGGGCCGGTGAGGGATTTGTCAAAGACGAGGAACCCGATCCGGAAAGCCGGCGCCATGGTCTTGGAGAAGCTGCCGCAGTACAGAACCCGGCCGTCGGAGTCCATCGACTTTATGGTCGGGACGTTTTTTCCCGAGAAGCGCAGCTCCCCGTACGGATTGTCCTCCAGAATCATGATGTCATATTCCCGCGCGATCCGGTATACTTCCTGCCGTTTGCTCTCCGTTGCCGTGATGCCGGTCGGATTCTGGAACGACGGAATCGTGTAGAGAAAGCGGACCGTTTTCCCGCAAGCGCGAAGCTGGGAAAGTGTCGCCTCAAGTGCCGCGGTGTCCATGCCGTCTGGCTGCATCGGGATGCCGACAAGCTTCGCCCCGTAGGAGCGGAACGTGTTCAGACAGCCGACAAATGCCGGCTCTTCCGTGAGAACCACGTCACCCTCGTTGACCAGGACCTTCGCCGTCAGATCGGCACCCTGCTGACCGCCGGAGACGATGAAAAGTTCATTCTTCTCAAAGTCAAAGCCTTCCTTTTCGGCAAGGTACGTTTTGAGGGTGTCCCGCAGAGGCGTGTAGCCTTCCGTCAGGCCATACTGCAGAACAGATATGGGATCACGCGTCAGGACGTCTGATGCGATTTCCTCAATTTCCTTCACCGGGAATGTCTCGGCGGACGGATTTCCGCCGCCGAAGGATATCACATCCGGGTCTGCTCCGAGCTTGAACAGCTCACGGATCATCGAACCGTGAAGAGAAGCCATTTTGTGTGAGATTTCAGGTGCCATAGCGAATTCCTTTCTTCGTAGTACTCTCATTTTGCATAATCAGGAAAGAGCGGGACAGGTGTCAGCCGATGCCGCCAAGAAGCGCGCCGGCGATGAGCGCCACGGCCGCGGCGCCGCAGTAGACATACCTGCCGAAAGCAAACCAGCGGGAACCGAGCGGATGCGCCGCACTTTTATTCGCTGCTTCAAGGGCATATTCTTTTCCGAATACCCAGAAGAACATGATGCCGGCCAGCAGCGCGCCGAGCGGGCAGATATAGATGGAGACGACGTCCATCCACTGCGACACGATCCCCTGGATGAGCAGCGAGATGACAAGACCTGTCACGCCGATGACGCCGACGGCCGGCAGACGCTTCATGTGCAGGTGTTGCTGCAGCGTGGCGACGGGCGCCTCGAACATGTTGATGAGAGAGCTGAGTCCCGCGAACAGCACGCAGATGAAGAAGAGAATTTCTACGATGGCGCCGCCCGGCATCTGGTTCATGACGTTGACCAGATAGATGAACATCAGCCCCGGGCCGCCGGACGAGAGCTTCGCGCCAGACGTGGCCATGGCCGGAATGATGACAAATGCCGCCAGCAGCGCTGCAATCGTGTCAAAGAGCGCGACATTCTTCGCCGAGAACGGGATATCCTCCTCATCCGGAAGGTACGATCCGTAGATGACGGTGCCGTTTCCTGCAACGGACAGAGAAAAGAAAGCCTGGCCGAAGGCAAAGATCCACAGGCGTGGATCTGTAAGCCCCTTCGGATTCACAGTAAAGATGTACTGATATCCGTCTGCGGCGCCTGGCTGAAATCCGACATATACAGCCAGTATGACAAGAAGCCCGAAGAGCACCGGCATCATGATTTTATTGGACTTTTCGATGCCCTGCGCGACGCCGAGTGCCATGATAAGGAATGTCACGAGCAGCGCGATGAAGATCCAGAAGTTGTTGCCGAAGGCGGAAGCGGTTGAGCCGAACATGCCGTCGATCGCGTCCATGTCGCTGCCCATCTGAAACAGCTTTCCGCTGAGCGAGAGATACACGTACCTGAAGATCCAGCCGACCACGCAGCTGTATCCGACAGCAAGCGCCAGAGACCCGATGACCGGGATGAAACCGATGAGGTTTCCGGGCTTTTCTCCTTTTTTCGCGTGTGCCGTCGCTGCCCCAAAGGCTCCGATGGGGCCTGATTTGGTGCTGCGGCCCAGCGCGGTCTCCTCAATGACGCCGGTCGAGCCGATGAGAACGACAAAGATGACATAAGGAATCAGAAACGTCATCCCGCCCCACGCGGAGACAAGAACAGGAAAGCGCCAGAGATTCCCCATGCCCACGGCAGATCCGATGCATGCGATGATAAATCCCCACTGTCCCGTGAAGTTGTCTTTCTTCTTGTGATTCATACACATCCCCCTTCCTGTTTTCCATTACACCACAAGTGCACCCCGGAAAGCCAGAAAAAAGGCGCCGGCCCTGACCTGGACCGGCGCCTTTGCCTGTTTGCGGTAACTATAGCATCCGGGAGATATATTTGCTAATATACATTTGCCATGATGCCGATAGCCTGCGGCTATGGAAGATGCTGCGGCGGCGGAATTTCAAAAATGCGTAAAAAAGTACTTGCATTTTTCTTTTCCCGTGCTTATAATGGCATTCGTTGGTTGCCGAGAGGCATCAACGGGACGCACCACTAGCTCAGTTGGTAGAGCACCTGACTCTTAATCAGGGTGTCCAGGGTTCGAGCCCCTGGTGGTGCACTTGTAAGTCTTTTGGTTTGGGGATCGCCCAGGCTGAAGGGCTTTTTTTTTACCAGGAATTCAGATTTTCATAATAACCCTGCCGTTGACAATACTTTTTCCGTCCGTATACAATTGTCTACGCAGTGTAAATAAGGCATGGAGGCAGCATTTGACAGGATACATCATCATCAACCGACAGTCGCTTTCCAAAGAGGACTACGAGTGCTACCGTTCCTTTTACTGCGGCCTGTGTGAACGGCTGCAGGAAACTTACGGACATGCCGGGCAGATGACCCTCAACTACGACATGACCTTCATCGCCCTGCTGCTTGCGGCGCTCTATGAGCCGGAAATAAGCCTTGCACAGAAGCGGTGCGCCGTCCACCCGCTTAAGCAGCGGGAGCGCCGGATCTCGGAGGCAACCGCCTACGCGGCGGACATGAACGTCCTCCTTTCCTATGACAAATGTATGGATGACTGGAAGGATGACGGGAGCACCGCAAAACACCGGGAAGCGCTGGCGCTTGAAAAATTCCTGCCGGCGCTTCGGGAAAAATACCCTGAAAAGGTGCAGAAGATTCAGGACAGTCTCGGACAGCTCTACGAGGCGGAAGAGAGAGGCGACACGGATATCGACCGGACGGCCGGACTGTACGGCCAGGTGTTCGCCGAGGTTATCGCGTGGAAATCCGACGAGTGGGACCGGATACTGCGGGATCTGGGGCTGTGTCTGGGAAAGTTCGTATACCTGGCTGACGCATTTGAGGACAGGGAAAAGGACGAGAAAAAGGGACGCTTCAACGTGTTGAGTGCCCTGCGCGCCGGATCGGAGGCAGACGAAACGTATGAAGATCTGGTATTTGCCATTCTGAACGGGGTGATGGGTGACGCGGTGCGGCTTTTCAGCCTGCTGCCCATTGTCGAATATGTCCCGATTCTGAAGAATATCCTGTACGCCGGCGTGTGGACGCGCCCGAATGCATTCCGGGCCAGGCACCACAGAAAAGAGCAGAAATGAGAGATCCTTACGAAGTTCTCGGGGTGTCCCGCGACGCCTCCGAAGAGGAGATAAAAAAAGCATACCGCAGGCTCAGCCGGAAGTATCATCCGGATGCCAATGTGAACAACCCCAACAAGGCGCAGGCCGAGGAGATGTTCAAGGAGGTGCAGCAGGCCTATTCGCAGATTATGCACGACCGCACCTACGGGAGCAGCGGGTCATACGGCGGCAGCTACGGTTCGTCCGGTTCCTACGGTCAGGGGTATGGCCAGAGCGGATACGGAAACACCCAGCAGGGCGGCTATTCGCAGGGCGGCGGCTATGGCTACGGACAGGGCTACGGCGGACCGTATTCGGGAGGTCCCTACAGCCAGAGCGGCGGCACACAGTACGGAGATGAGACTCAGCAGACCTGGTGGGGGTACGGCCCGTTCGGCCCGTTTTTCGGAGGGTTCGGAGGGTTCGGAGGCACCGGCGGCCGCCAGGAAGAGCAGATGGGCGGGAACGACGAGACGTCCATGCGGCTTCGGGCGGCACAGAACTACATCCGCAGCGGAAGCTGGGAGGAGGCCCTGAACACACTGGCGCAGATCCAGCCAAGAGACGCGCGGTGGTATTATCTGAGCGCCCAGGCAAACTCCATGGCCGGCAATCAGGCGATGGCGCTGCAGCACGCCAACACGGCCGTGCAGATGGATCCGGACAACCAGGCATACCAGCAGCTTTACAGACAGCTTAGCAGCGGCGGGACATACGCCTCCACAGGCGAGAAGCAGTACGGGCGCACCGGCTGGGGCCAGGTGGCAGGCACCCTGCTTCAGATCGCCCTGTGCCTCGTCTGCATGACCGGAGGATATCCGATGTGCTGCTTCATCTGAAACGTCAGGGCGTTGCATTTTTCACACCCTGTGCTATAATAAACACAATTCAGCCGGGGAGCCCTTTTAACGTAACACGCGGGGCTGAGAGGAAGAGCGCAATGCTTCGACCCGTTGACCTGATGCGGATAATGCTGCCGTAGGGATGCTTTTATACAGGACCTTTCTTGTCCGGGCGCTCCTTTTAAGGCAGCGCCCGGATTTTTATTGTATTAAGCCGTCGTCAGGCAGGTGGTTTTCGGGCACGCGGATGCGTGCACGGCTTTGCCGGCGAAAAAAGGGAGGAAGGAAAGCAGATGAATGCAAGTGTGGCGATTCAGGTGCTGCCCAAAGTGGCAGAAAGTGAGGAGACCGTCCGGATTGTGGACGCGGTGATTGCGTATATCCGCAGTCAGAATGTCCACATGGAAGTGGATCCGTTTGAGACGGTGATGGAGGGCGATTACGACCAGCTGATGGAAATCGTGAAGAACTGTCAGCAGATCTGCATTGACGCCGGCGCTCCGTCGGTGATGAGCTATGTAAAGATCAACTACGCGCCGAAGGGCGTCATGACCATGGAATTCAAGACGGGCAAGCACAGAAAGGCGGACAAATCATGAATGACAGAAATTCGGTTGCGATCCGGAAGATGGTTCTTACAGCCATGCTGGGGTGTCTTGCATTTGTCCTGAGTACGTTTGTGTATTTCCCGCAGATGGCGCCGTTCCAGCATTTTGTCGACGTCATCGCGGCGGTTCTTCTGGGGCCGTGGTATGCATGCGCGGCGGCGTTCCTCGCGGGAATCCTGCGGATGATGACCGGCCGCACGATTCAGGCGGTCGTCGGCGCCATCTTCGGTCCGATTCTTGGCGGACTGCTGTACAGGCGGTTCCACAACGTGTTCCTGACGGCTGTCGGTGAGGTCGTCGGCACGGGCTTTATCGGCGGCAGTGTCGCCTACCCGCTGATGACGAAGTTTTACGGCGTCACGCAGCCGAACTGGTGGTTCTACATTCCGTTCTACATTCCGTCGGCTGCAATGGGGGCGGCGATGGGCGTCATGGTTGTCCTGATCCTGAAGAAGACCGGGGCGCTTGCCAGAATGCAGGCCGTGCTCACAGCCGGTGAGAGAAAAACGGCTGCGGCTGCCGGTGCGCCGGACAGGAAGCGGTGAGCATGGATCTGGATCTTTACGGAATTTATGAGCAGACACAAAAGAACAATCCGGGCGTGCAGTGCATCACCAACTTTGTGACGGTCAATGACTGCGCCAACATTCTGCTGGCCGCCGGCGCGTCGCCGGCCATGACGATGGATATCCGCGAGGCGGCGGAGGCCGTGCGCCGCATGCAGGCGCTGGTCTGCAACATGGGGGCGATTGAGTACGCGGACTCCATGGTGAGCGCGGGGAAAGAGGCCAACCGGCTGCATATCCCGGTGGTTCTGGATCCGGTGGCAGCCGGCGGGACAGCCCTGCGCCGTGAGACGGCAGAAAAGCTTCTGAAGAGTGTGCACTTTGCGGCGATCCGGGGCAACGCTTCCGAGATCCGGGCACTTGCCGGCCAGGGCACATCCGGGCGGGGCGTTGACGCAGACGAGGCAGACGGCGTAACGGAAAAGAATCTCCCGGCCGTGATGGAGCTGGTCAGAGGACTTGCAGGGAGGCTTGGCAGTGTGGTGGCGCTCTCCGGATGTATCGATGTCGTCTCGGACGGGACGCGGTGTGCCGTCGTGCGCGGCGGTGCCGCCACGATGGCCCGGATCACCGGCAGCGGCTGTATGCTGAGCACCCTCACGGGAGGTTTTCTGGGAGCGGTGCCGGACAGGCCGTTTGAGGCAGCTGCAGCCGCGGTGGCACTTATGGACGCCGCCGGTGAGATCGCCGAGGAAAAGCGGTTGAAAAAGGGTACCGGGAACGCGACATTCCGGACGGACCTGATCGACGCCGTTTTCACGATGACCCGGGAGCAGTTTGAGAGTCGAAAGAATATTGAGGTTACGGAATGAGAGTTGATTCATCCCGCATGTGGCAGATGCATCCGGCATTTGCCATTTTTGATATGGACGGGACGCTGGTTGATTCGATGCAGTACTGGATGCGGCTGGGAAAAGAGTTCCTGCGGATGAAGGGGGTGTCGGACAGGGACGCCGCCCCGGTTCTGGCACTTCTGGAGCAGCAGACGATCTCGCAGAGTTCGGCGCTGATGGTGAAGACCTATCACTGGCAGCAGACACCGGAGGCTGTCGCGGATGAGATAAACGGCCTGATGCAGGAGCACTACCGCCGGGATGTTACGCTGAAGCCGGGGGTTAAGGCGTATCTCGTGGGGCTTCACGCCGCGGGAGTGCGCTGCTGTGTGGCTTCGGCAAGTGACCCGGAAAATGTCCGGCTTTGCCTCGCCCGGACGGGGGTGGCGGATGACTTTGCGTTCGCGCTCTCCAGCGATGAATACGGGGGGAAAAGTTCGCCGGACATCTATATGGCGTGCGCGAAGCGCTTTGGCGCCGGGCCCGGTGATATCGCGGTCTACGAGGACGCGCTGTACGCGCTTAAGACCGCCGCGTCGGCCGGGTTTAAGACAGTCGGGATTCTGGACGTCTGGGACCGGGAAGAGTGGCCGGCGATCCGGGATATTGCAGACACCGTGACGGAGGATTTTCAGGCGTTTTCCAGAAGACGCGGAGCGCTTCGGGAGGGCCTTGAAGAGCCTTTCCGGCGGTCTTGACAGTCCGCGCAAAGTTACGTAAACTTTACTCACGGACGCAGGCCGGCGCCTTTCATCAGGGAGTTTTGCGGCCGCGCGGAAAGGAGTCTTTATGCAGAATAAAGGACCGTATTACATCACGACGGCTATCGCCTATACATCGGGCAAGCCGCATATCGGAAATACATATGAAATCATCATGGCGGACGCGATCGCCCGGTGGAAGCGCCGGGAGGGGTATGACGTCCACTTCCAGACCGGTTCGGACGAGCACGGACAGAAGATCGAGGAGCGCGCAAAGCAGGCCGGAAAGACGCCGAAGGAATTTGTCGACGAGACGGCGGGCGAGATAAAGCGCATCTGGGATCTGATGAACACTTCCTACGACCGCTTCATCCGCACGACGGATGCGGACCACGAGAAACAGGTCCAGAAAATCTTCCGGAAGCTCTACGATCAGGGAGACATCTATCTGGGAAGCTACGAGGGCATGTACTGCACCGAGTGTGAGGCATTCTACACAAAGTCCCAGCTCGTGGACGGCGACAAGTGCCCGGTCTGCGGCAGCACGGTGCATGAGGAGAAGGAGGACGCGTACTTCTTCCGCATGAGCAAATACGCCCCGAAGCTCATCGACTACATCAACACGCACCCGGATTTTATTCAGCCGGTTTCCCGCAAGAATGAGATGATGAAAAATTTCCTTCTTCCGGGCCTGCAGGACCTCTGCGTGTCCAGAACCTCGTTTTCCTGGGGCATTCCGGTGGACTTTGACCCGAAGCATGTTGTCTATGTGTGGCTCGACGCCCTGACCAACTATATCACGGGCATCGGCTACGATGCGGACGGGAACAGCTCCGATACGTTCAAAAAATACTGGCCGGCAGATCTTCACCTGATCGGCAAGGACATCATCCGCTTTCACACGATCTACTGGCCAATTTTCCTGATGGCGCTCGGTCTTCCGCTCCCGAAGAAAGTGTTCGGCCATCCGTGGCTGCTGCAGGGCGGCGAGAAGATGAGCAAGAGCAAGGGCAACGTGATCTACGCGGATGACCTGGCGGACCTGTACGGTGTTGACGCGGTGCGGTACTTCTGCCTGCACGAGATGCCCTACGAGAACGACGGCATCATCACCTGGGATCTGATGACCGAGCGCACGAACTCGGATCTGGCCAATACACTCGGCAACCTCGTGAACCGCACCATCGCCATGACCAATAAATACTTTGACGGCGTGGTGCGTGACGCAGGTGCGGCGGAGCCGGTCGACGACGATCTGAAGGCGGTCACGACAGGAGCCTTTGAAAAGGTAAAGGCTTCGATGGACACGCTGCACGTGGCGGATGCCCTGACGGAGATCTTCACGGTCTACAAGCGGCTCAACAAGTATATCGATGAGACGGATCCGTGGGTTTTAGCCCGCGACGAGGCGAAGAAGGACCGTCTGGCGACCGTTCTCTACAACCTGACCGAAGGCATTGTGATGGCGACATCCCTGCTTGCCCCGTTCCTTCCGGAGACGGCGGACAGGATCTTTGCGCAGCTTAACACAGAGGCGCGCGACTTCGATACGCTGGGAACGTTCGGACTGTACCCGTCCGGCACGAAGGTGACGGATGCGCCGGAGATCCTCTTCATGAGAAAGGATCCGAAGGAGATCAGGGAGAAAGTCGCCGGGATCGAAGAAAAGCAGAGAAACGGCGGCGTGAAGTATCCGGAAGTTGAAAAGAAACCGGAGATCACCATCGACGACTTTGACAGGATTCAGATGCGGGTCGGCGAAGTCCTGAAATGCGAGCCGGTCAAAAAGTCGAAGAAGCTGCTCGTGTCGCAGATCCGGGTAGGGTCGGAGGTGCGCCAGATTGTGTCCGGCATCCGCGGCTCGTACAAGCCGGAGGATATGGTAGGCAAAAAGGTCATCGTCGTGACGAATCTGAAGCCGGCGAAACTGTGCGGCGTCGAGAGTCAGGGGATGATCCTGGCGGCTATGAACGAGAAGGGTGAGATAAGCGTACTCACTCCGGACCGCGACATGATCGCCGGCAGTGAGGTCGGATAATGATATTTGAGACACACGCCCACTATGAGGACAGTGCGTTTGACGCGGACCGGGAGGCTCTGATAGAGAGCCTTCCGGTTCGCGGCATTTCTCCCGTGGTTAATGTGGGGTCTTCCCTGGAAACGAGCCGGAAATCGCTGGCCCTTGCCGGCCGGGTCCGGTATTTTTACGCGGCTGTCGGGCTGCACCCGGATGCCGCGCAGGAAGCTACAGAAGACGCCATCCGGGAACTGGAACGGATGGCCCGTGACCCGAAGACGGTGGCTGTCGGTGAGATCGGCCTTGACTATCACTGGCCCGATCCGCCGCGCGACGTGCAGAAACAGGCTTTCACCATGCAGCTTGACATGGCCGCGCGCCTGAATCTGCCCGTCATCCTTCACTCGCGGGACGCGGAAAAAGACACCGAGGATATCCTGCGCGCGTGGGGTGTGCCGGTGAATACGGTTCTCCACTGCTACTCGTACTCGGTGGAGAGCGCGCTCACCTTTGCCGGGATGGGCCTGTATTTCGGCATCGGCGGCGCGCTGACATTTAAAAAGACGAAAAAGCTGAAGGAAGTGGTCAAACGGCTTCCCGCTGACCGCATTCTGCTTGAGACGGACTGTCCGTACATGGCACCGGAACCGGTGCGGGGAACGCGCAACAGTTCGCTGAACCTTCCTTTCGTGGCACAGGCGGTAGCCGGTCTTCGCGGCACAAGCGCCGAAGAAGTCATTCGCGTCACAGCGGAAAACGCAAGGAGATTCTTCCATGTATGAGCATCTGTCAAATCCCGGCGCGGTTCGCCGCATTTTAGACAAATATAACATCCGCTTCCGCAAGCGGTTCGGACAGAACTTCCTCATCCGGGAGGATGTGGTGGAGGACATCGTGGACGGCGCCGGCATCACGGAGCGCGACGATGTGATCGAGGTCGGTCCGGGCATCGGAACGATGACACAGGTCCTGGCAGAGCACGCACACTCGGTGACGGCGGTGGAGATCGACCGGGACCTGGTGAAGGTCCTCGGCGAGACGCTCTCCGGGTATGACAACACGGAAGTGATCTGCGGGGATATCCTGAAGACGGACCTGAACAGACTGGTCCGGGAGAAGGGAGAGGGCCGGCCGGTGAAAGTGGCAGCCAATCTTCCCTATTACATAACAACGCCCATTCTGATGAAGCTGCTGGAATCGGACGCCGGGTTTGAGTCCATCACGGTGATGGTGCAGAAGGAAGTGGCCGAGCGGGCGTGCGCGGGACCGGGAACGAAGGCGTACGGAGTTCTCAGCCTCGCCGTGCAGTATCACGCGGCACCTCAGATTGTGCTGCAGGTGCCGGCCTCCTCGTTCATGCCGAGCCCGAATGTGGACTCGGCGGTTCTGCACCTGAAGCTGTATAAAGATCCGCCGGTGAGGGTGCAGGATCCGGACTTCCTGTTTCAGCTCATCAAAGCGGCTTTCGGGCAGCGGCGCAAGACACTTGTCAACGCGGCGGGGACGGGGATCTCCGGGCTCTCAAAGACGTGCGTCAGTGAGGCGATAGCGGCGGAAGGGCTGTCTCCTCAGGTACGCGGTGAGGCACTCACTCTGGAACAGTTCGCGCGGCTCTCCGACCGGCTCTGCCGCATGGCGGCAAAAAATGACCGGAGCAGCCCGGAGCTCTGAGACGCCAGGACACCGCGCGTGATGCGGCAGCGGTGATTGAGACCCGGCAGCTGCAGGAGATTGATGACCGACCCCGCGCAGCCTGCCTTCGGATTCATGGCGCCGATCACGACGTCGGGGATCCTCGCCTGCACGATGGCGCCGGCGCACATGGGACAGGGCTCGAGCGTGACGTACAGCGTGCAGTCCTCAAGCCGCCAGTCTCCGACTGCCTTTGAGGCGCGCCGGATTGCGGTAATCTCGGCGTGGCCGAGCGCCGTGTGGTCGGTGTTGCGCCGGTTGTATCCCCGGGCGATTATTTTGCCGCCCCGCACGATGACACATCCGATCGGAACTTCCCCTCTTTTTTCCGCTTTTTTTGCCTGCCGTATGGCTTCTTTCATGAATCCCTCGTCCTGAGGGAGCTGCTGTCTTGAAAGATCCTGTGGAATCAAGCCGTATGCTCCTTTTATCCATTTGCCAGCAGTATAGCACGCCAGGCGCGGCAATTGACAAGTGGGGCGGCGCCCCGGTATAATGAAAAATGCGCAGCCGGGGGAGCAGCGGTCCCCTGTACCTGCAATCCGCTACAGCAGGGGTGATGGTCCGACTGAGGACAAGGATGGGCAGAGCAGCCCGGCCGGGACGGCGTTGAAGCCCGGGTCTTCCGCAATGGAAATCCGCGAACCGTGTCAGGTCAGGAATGAAGCAGCACTAAACGGAAGCTTTCATGTGCCGGAAGGGCGCCTGGGCCGAGCAGGTCAGGCCGGTAACGGCTGTTTATCTTCGCTCGAAGCGGACCGCGCATTTATATTTTGTGAAGAGTAAAAGCCGGAGATGCCGCGTAAGAAAGTCGGCGTTTCCGGCATTTTCCTGATTTGGTCGTGACAGAGGTGTAAATGGCATATCAGGCTTTGTACCGCAAGTGGCGGCCGAAGACGTTTGAGGATGTCAGAGGCCAGGAGGCGGTCGTTCGGACGCTGAAAAATCAGATCAAAACGGACCGGATCGGGCACGCTTACCTGTTCTGCGGGACGCGCGGGACGGGAAAGACAAGCGTGGCCAAGATTTTCGCAAGGGCCGTGAACTGTGAGCACCCGGTTGACGGGAGCCCGTGCGGGGAGTGTGCGTCCTGCCGGGCGATCGCCTCGGGTTCGGACATGAATGTGGTGGAGATCGACGCGGCAAGCAACAACGGCGTCGACAACATCCGGGACATCCGGGATCAGGTGCGCTACCGGCCGACGGAGGGAAAGTACCGCGTGTACATCATCGACGAGGTGCACATGCTCTCGGCGGCCGCATTTAACGCGCTTTTAAAGACGCTCGAAGAACCGCCGTCCTATGTGATCTTCATCCTCGCGACGACGGAGATCCAGAAGATTCCGCTCACAATTCTCTCGCGCTGTCAGCGCTATGACTTCCACCGGATTCCGACGGAGACGATCTTTGAGCAGCTGAAATGTCTGGTGGAAAAAGAGGGCCTTAAGGCGAGCGATCAGGCGCTTCACTATGTGGCGCGGCAGGCGGACGGCTCAATGCGGGACGCCCTGAGTCTGCTCGACGAGTGTCTGTCCTTTTACACCGGCAGGGACCTGGAATATGAGGATGTTCTGAAGGTGCTGGGCGCCGCGGACACGGCCGTGTACTCGTCGATGCTGCGGGAACTGCTCGCATGCCGGACGGGCGGAGCTCTGGGACTTTTAAATGAGATTCTGCTCTCGGGCCAGGAACTCCCGCAGTTTGTGTCCGGCTTTATCTGGTATCTGCGCAATGTCCTGCTCGTCATTTCGTCTGCGGATATGAGCGTGACGGCGGATATCGTCGACATGTCGGAGGACGATTTCAAAAAGCTGACAGAGGACGCCGGACAAGCGGCGGAGAGTGCCCACGGAGACAAAAAAGAAGGGATTTCCCGGATTATCCGCTATATTGAGCTGTTCAGCGACCTGTCCGGAAAAATGACGGGAACGACCCAGAAGCGGGTGCTGACGGAGGTGACCATAATCCGCTGTACCAGACCGGCCATGGATGCCGGTCTGACAGAAGGAGAACGGTCCGGCCTCAAGGAGCGGATCACGGCGCTTGAGGCGCAGACGGAGCAGCTGCAGGCACTTGTCGGACAGTTGCAGAGCCGTCCGGCACCGGGCAGCGCCGGCAGGATAAAAAGGGCAGCACCGGCCGACCCGGAATCCCCCGCTGCATTTGACCTTCCGGACGGAACGGCGGACGCGGAGTACATTCTTTCGCACTGGGACCGGGTAAAGGAATACATCCGGGCGGTGCAGCCGCTTGCCGGGGCCCTGCTTGATTCCGGAGAGGTGGATGTGACGGTCCGGGGGAAAGACGAGCTGGTGATTGATGCGCCGGATTCCCCTGTCATGGAGGCACCGCCGACTATCACAGCCCCTTTAAAACGGATCGCAAAGGGTGTAAAAATAACAAAAGAACTCAGAAAAGACAGTACAGGAGAACCGGTCATCCCACAGCCTGCCATGAAAGTGGATACGGCGGATGGCGAGAGCGGGATGGTCTGACAACAGGAGGACGGATATGGCAAAACGGGGCGGCTTTGGCGGCGGAATGCCGGGCAATATGAACAACCTCATGAAGCAGGCGCAGCGCATGCAGCGTCAGATGCAGGAGCAGCAGGAAAAGCTGGAGTCTCAGGAGTTCCACGCGACGAGCGGCGGCGGCGCGGTCGAAGTGACGGTGAGCGGCAAAAAGGAGATCACAAAGATCAAGATCGATCCGGAGGCCGTTGACCCGGATGATGTCGAGATGCTCGAGGACATGATCATGGCAGCTGCCAACGAGGCGCTCCGTCAGTGTGACGCGGCGGCACAGGAGCAGATGAGCCGGCTGACCGGCGGCCTCGGCGGTCTTGGCGGAGGCCTGATGTAAAGCATGGAGATCTACAGCAGCCATATCGGGCGGCTTATCGAGCAGCTCTCCAGGCTCCCCGGGATCGGACCGAAGAGCGCGCAGAGACTCGCATTTTTCATCATCCGTCTGCCGAAGGAGCAGGTGGAGAGCCTGGCGGGGGCGATCCTGGACGCGAAGGAGAATGTCCACTACTGCCGCGAGTGCTGCACGCTGACGGACGGTGATCTGTGTCCGGTGTGCGCGGATACGCGGCGGGACCACTCCACCATCATGGTGGTGGAGGACACGCGGGACATGGCGGCGTATGAAAAGACCGGCAAGTATGACGGCGTGTATCACGTTCTTCACGGCGCCATCAGCCCGATGAACGGCGTCGGCCCGGAGGACATCCGGATGAAGGAGCTCATGACCCGGCTGGCGAAAGAGGATATAAAAGAAGTGATTCTGGCGACGAACTCCAGTCTGGAGGGCGAGACGACGGCCATGTATCTGGCGCGCCTGATCCGTCCGACCGGCATCAGGGTGACGAGGATCGCCAGCGGCGTCCCGGTCGGCGGCGACCTTGACAATGTGGACGAAGTGACACTTCTGCGCGCCCTCGAGGGGCGCACGGATATGGGGCACGGCTGAAGTGCCCCGGCGGCGCCGGACGCACGGACACCCGGGGCGGACCGGTTTTCAGAACAGCGGGTAAAGAGGATAAGAAGCGCATTCCGGAAAGGCGCTTCTTATCCTCTCTTCAAATGTTAAGAAATGTTTACAATGATAAAGTGCTGTGATAAAATTTCTCTGATTGTATTCCGGCGGCATCTGCCGCGCGGGGTACGGATGTTCCTGAATACGACAGAATAAAGAGAGGCGCCTGTTTTGGATAAATACGAATTTGGAATCAAGCTGGAAGAAGTTCAGAAACTGGCGAAGAAAAAGGAATATGACGAGGCTTCCCGTCTGGCTGCCGGCATGGATTTCCGTCATGTCAGAGACTGGCCGACCCTCGCGATGATCATCAACGTGCACGAGGCAGCGGGGGACTACGAGGATGCCCGGGACGTGGCGGCGATCGCATACAACCGCAATCTGGGCGGGCGCAAGCTGATCTATAAACTGACGGAGCTGCTGATCCGCACCGGCGAGTTCCAGGACGCGGAGAGTATGTGCCGCGAGTACGAGAAGGCCTCGAAAAATGACGCGAGCCGCCTGATCCTGCGGTATCATCTGCGCAGGGCGCAGAAGGCGCCGGATGCGGAGCTCATCCAGATTCTGGAGGAGTACCGCAAGAGCGAGGTGGACGAGCGGTATCTGTACCGCCTGGCGGAGCTGTATTCCAAGACGGGTCAGAGAGAGCACTGCATCTCGGTCTGCGATGAGATCTGCGTGTATTTTCACAGCGGAGAATTTGTCGAGAGGGCGGTCAAGCTCAAGAAATCGCTCGGCGCACCGCTCACACCGCAGCAGCAGGAGCTGTATGACAACTCCGACCGCAAGATGGCCAGGCTCGAGGAGACCCGCGATCTTCTCTTCGCGGAACAGAGCCGCCTTGCACAGCTGCGGCAGGATGACGTGGAGTCGGCGATTCATGACTACGCGGCCAAAGGCGGAATGGACGACGACACCAAGGCCATCATCCCGGAGAAGAAGGGCGGCCTGCGCGGTTTCTTCCGCAGAGCGTTCGGCGGTCTGCAGGACGTAGTAGAAAAGGATGACGAAGGCGGGGACGAGGAAGCACCGGTGCCTGAAAGTGCCGGGAGAGAGACCCTTCCGGAAGCTGAGGAGCCGGCTTCTCCTGCGCCGAAGCAGGAGAGTATTCAGCCGGCAGCTGCCGCCGTATCCCGCCAGCAGACGCCGGAAATACAGCCGGGGGAGGTTCCGGAGGACTCCGCGGACAGCACTGAAGAAGAGATGGACGAGGACGACCCGCTGAAGACGGCGCCGCTCCCGCAGACCGGTACGGATATGCCGGAGACTGGAGAGACGGCCGATATTTCAGACACCGTTCCGGTGCAGCCGGAAGCCGCCGCTCAGATAGCAGAGAAAAGGCCGGCGGCGCCGACTGCGCAGGCAGGCGCACAGCAGGAGGAAATCCAGGAACCGGCAAGGGCGGCGGCCGGAGCGCCGTATACGCTCACAGAGACAATCCCTGACATGCCGGCCGGGAAGGCGGCGCTTGGAACCGCGGACCTGAAGAAGGCGTCCGAATCGCTGGAGAGCCTGATTTCGGCGGCCAAGCAGCAGATGAACCGGAATCTCGACCAGATAGTGATCGATACCGACGCCATGATCGCGCCGAAGAAAGACCCGGAGCAGGAGGCGCGCGACGAGGTGCGCCAGATCGATGCGGCTCTGCGCACGGCAGCCCTGCAGGATACGGCGGATATCAGCCGCGGCATCGCGGAGAGCATGAGCGCCATCCTGAAGGATGACGAAAAGGAACAGGAAGTTCTTGACGGCCGGGAAGAACAGGAACAGCCGGCGACGCAGGAAACGCAGACAGATGCAGCGGTGCAGGCGGATACTGCGTCTGCACCGGATGCGGAAACGCAGCAAAGCGCACAGACGGCACCGGAGATCCCGGAAAAGACGGAGGACGAAGGCGCAAAGAGCCGGAACGCGGAGGCCGAGGCGCACCGCGAGGCGATCCGCCTTCAGCAGAGAGCGCTCGAGAAGCTCGAGGCGCAGAAGGCAGAGCTTGAGGCACAGAAGCGGGTCCTTGAAGAACAGAACCGCGTGCTGATGGAACAGCAGAGGTCGGCGGCTAAAAAGGCGCTGGAGGAAAAGAGACATCTGCAGGAACAGAACAGCCAGATGGCCAGCCAGAAGGAGCGCGAGGCCGCCATGGCGATGGCGGAGAAGAAGGCGCTCGAGAAGGAAAACGAGGCGCTTGCCCGCGAGAAGGAAGAGACCGCAATGCAGGCTCTGGCTGAAAAGAAGGCTCTGGAGGAGCAGAACAGGCTCCTTGAGGAACAGGCGGCCAGAGAGTCCAGGCGGGTTGCCGAGGCCGAGGCAGCTCTCGCCCAGCTTAAGAAACTGGAAGAGCAGAGGAAGGCAGAGGAGAATCTTGCCGCCGGCGTTTCATCTTACAGAATGTTTGACACGGACAACATAAAGGAAGCGATTGAGCACGCCAATGCGGCGGCCGAAAAGGTCCTGCGCCCGGCGCGTGTCCAGGAAGACGTGACGCCGGAGGATGACCAGATCGAAGGGCAGCTGACGCTGGCAGACTGGGCGGAAACCGTGCGGGAGGAAAAGTACGGGAAACAGGATACCAGACAGTTTTCCAAAGCCGAGCTGGAGAGAATGCTCGACGAGAAAGACGAAAAGAGCGAAGCCTATGACAAGATGATGCAGCAGCAGCGGGAGGAAGCCCGCAGAGCCGGGAGGGACTTTGACGAGACGCAGGCCCGCCGCAACGTAGAGGCGGCGATTGCCCTGCACGCGGCACAGACAGATCTTCAGATCCGTACCGGCAAGGCGACCATGAAGCTCGAGGAAGCTGCCGTTAAGCTGATGTCCGCCCCGGCAGAAACCGAAGCTGCGGCCCGGAAGGAGCAGGCACAGCCGGCACAGGCGCAGACAGTCCGTCTGCAGCGTCCGGCTCCTGCAGCAAAGGGAGCTGTCGCATCCCCGGCACCGGAAGCCGGACGCGCGGTGTCATCTGCGATACCGATCGACCGTCCGGCAGGAACCGCAGGAAAAGAGACGGCTGCTGACATGGAAAAGACGCGGCTGATGCCTGCAAAAAATAAGGCGGAGGCGCCGGTGCGCCGGACAGACGGAAACAGCGCGGCGCAGACGGCACCTGTCAGGACGGCTCCGGCCGCAGACAGGACAGCCCGTCAGACACGTCCGGCTCCGGCACAGAAAGGAGCGCAGAAAGCAGTGACAGAAAGACAGCAGACCAAACGGCTTCCGAAGTCGCTTCGGGTCATGTTCACCAAATATCTGAATTCGGAAGATATCGAGACGCAGCTGTATGATTACTTCTCTGCGACAGACGCGGAGCTCATGCGCCAGGATTCTGCCGTCGGCAACCTGCTGATCACGGGAACCGAGAGCGCGGACAAGACGGGACTTGCCAGAACCATCGTACACGCGGTCAATTTCCTGTACCCGGACAGACGGCGCAGAGTGGCCCGCACGACCGGCGAGAGCATCAATGTACACGGCATCCGCCGCTCGATGCGGAAGCTGTACGGCACCGTCCTGATCGTGGAAGACGCCGGCGCCATCAAGCCGAAGGCGATGGAAGACATGCTTGACGTGATGCACGGCGACACCGGCCGGATGATTGTAATTCTGGAGGATAACGAAAAGGCGCTTCAGGTCCTGGAGCAGTTTAATCCGCAGATGAGCGCCGTGTTCAACCACACCGTGACGATTAAGGAGTATACCGTCGATGAGATGGTGAAGATCGCCCACGGCTTCGCCCGGGCCAGAAAGTATGACCTGGATGACGACGCACTTCTGGAGCTTTATCTGCGGGTGAACAAGCTTCACGAGGAGAAAAAGGCAGTATCCCTGGATGATCTGCACAGTATGATCGACGATGCGATCAGCCACGCGGAAAACCGCAAGGGAGGCCTGTTCCACAAGAAGAAGGTGAGAGGCGAGTACGCGCTTCTCACGGATACGGACTTCAGAGACTGACCGGTAAAACAAAACAGCCGGCACCCCGCAACGGCGGGGCGGTCCGTACGAATATATCAGACACAGACTGTCTCCCCGCTTTTTAAGGAGGCAGTCTGATTTTACTCATGGAGGCGGAAATGGCGGAAAAGTACCGGGATCAGAGAGACAGGATGCTTAACATGCCGGCCGGAAAACTCATCGCGAAGCTCTCGGTCCCGACGGTCATCAGCATGCTGGTGAGCGGTGTGTACAACCTGGGTGACACGTTCTTTGTCGGGAAGCTGGGCACCAGCGCATCCGGAGCGGTCGGAATCGTCTTCAGTTACATGGCGATTCTGCAGGCCTTCGGATTTATGTGCGGGCAGGGGTCCGGTGCACTGGCTGCGCAGAGACTCGGGGCGGGAAGACGGGAAGAGGCATCGGTCATCGGATCCACGGGATTTTTAATAGACTTCTGTCTCGGTACCATCCTGGAAGTCCTGACCCTTGTCTTTCTCTCGCCGCTGTCCGCACTTCTTGGAAGTACGGAGACGATCCGGCCGTATGCTATGGACTACATGTTCTGGATCGCCGTCGCGGCGCCGTTTCTGACGACCAGCCTGCTGCTCAACAACATCCTGCGCTATGAGGGCTACGCTTCGCTTGCCATGATCGGCCTGATGGCCGGCGGACTTCTGAATCTGGCCGGCGACCCGCTGTTCATGTTTGTATTCGGAATGGGAATCTCCGGTGCCGGGCTTTCCACGGCGCTCTCCCAGATCATCAGCTTCGCGATCCTGCTCTCCATGTTTCTTGGGGGACGGACGCAGACGCAGCTCTCTCTTAAAAATGTTTCCCTGAAAAGCTCCGTGATCGGCAATATCCTGAAGGTGGGCTTCCCGAGCCTGACCAGACAGGGGATGGGATCCTTCTCCACGATGATGTTAAACCGCAGCACCCGTGTGTACGGGGACGCCGCGGTGGCCGCGATGTCCATCGTAGGGCGTATCACGATGCTCACGTTCACGGTTGTGATCGGCATCGGGCAGGGCTTTCAGCCGGTGGCGGCCTTCAATTTCGGCGCGAAAAAGTACGGGCGGCTGCGGCGGGCCTATCACTGGACGATTCTGTTTCAGGAGGTTCTGCTGGTTTTCTTCGTTGCGGTCTGCCTGGCGTTCTCCGGCCAGCTCATCGGCCTGTTCCGGGACGACCCGCAGGTCATTGAGATCGGCACGCCGGCGCTGCGGTACGCTCTTGTGGCGCAGCTGACGCAGGCATTTGTCGTCGCCACCAACATGCTGTACCAGTCGACCGGACGGGCCGGCGGCGCCACGTTTCTCTCGATGCTGCGAAGCGGGATTGTCTTTCTGCCGGTGCTTCTGATCCTGCGGAGCTTACTCGGACTTTCCGGTATTCAGATCGCGCAGCCGGTCGCGGATATTCTTTCCTTTGTGCTCACGATTCCATTTGTCGCTTGGTATTTTCGGAAGTTTACGGAGGATGAGGCTTGAAAGAGGGATTTGACCTTCAGGAAGAACTTAAGAAACTGCCGGATAAGCCGGGGTGCTATCTGATGCACGACGAGAACGACGTGATCATCTACGTCGGAAAGGCGGTCGTGCTGAAGAACCGGGTGAGACAGTATTTTCAGAGCAGCCGTAACTTAAGCCCCAAGATCGTGCACATGGTGAGCCATATCGCGTGGTTCGAGTACATTGTGGTGAACTCGGAGCTGGAGGCGCTGGTGCTGGAGAGCAACCTGATCAAGCGCTATCACCCGCACTACAACACGATGCTCACCGACGACAAGACATACCCGTTCATCAAGGTCACGGTGCAGGAGAAATACCCGAGGGTCCTGTTCTCGCGGGATATGAAGCACGACAGGAGCAGATATTTCGGGCCGTACACGTCGGCGTGGGCTGTGAAGAGCACGATCGGACTTCTCTGCCGGCTTTATAAAATCCGGACCTGCACGAGGAATCTTCCGCAGGACATCGGAAAGGAGCGGCCGTGCATCAACTATGAGATCGGCATCTGCCAGGCGCCCTGCCAGGGGTACATCTCAGAAGAGGACTACCGGCAGCAGATCCGCAAGGTTATAGCGTTTTTAAACGGTCACTACGACGAGATCTTAAACAGCCTGACGGAGCAGATGAACAAAGCTTCCGAAGAGCTGCGCTATGAGGACGCTGCGTCCTACCGGGATCTCATCCGGGACGTGAAGCAGGTCGCCCAGAAGCAGAAGATCACAAGCGACGACGGAGAGAACCGGGATGTCATCGGCGCCGCCTCGACGGGGAGAGCGGCGGTCGTGCAGATCTTTTTCATCCGCGGCGGCCGCATGATCGGACGGGATCACTTCCGCATGGCGGTGGCCGAGGGCGACACGATCGCGGACATCGTGAGCGGATTTCTCAAGCAGTATTACGGCGGAACGCCGTATATTCCGCACTACATTCTGCTTCAGTCCGAAATCGGGGACCGGGAAATCATTGAGAGATGGCTGACATCCCGGCGCGGAAAACAGGTCATCCTGCAGACACCGCAGCGCGGACAGAAGGAGCGGCTGGTGTCTCTGGCTGAAGAAAACGCCCGCATGGTGCTCGTGAAGGACGCGGACAGAGAGAAGCGGGAACAGCAGATGACAACCGGTGCGCAAAGAGAGGTCGCCGGCTGGCTGGGGCTTAAAGAAGTCCACCGGGTCGAGGCCTACGATATCTCCAACACCGACGGCGTGCAGTCGGTCGGCTCGATGGTCGTGTTCACGGACGGCCGGCCGGACAAGAACGAGTACCGCAAGTTCCGCATTCAGACAGTGAAGGGGCCCGACGACTACAAGAGCATGAAGGAAGTGCTGACCAGGCGCTTTACGAGAGGTCTCGCCGAGCAGAATCAGGAGAAAAAGGAGCTCGGCACCGGTTTCTCCCGCTTTCCGGACCTGATTCTGATGGACGGCGGAAGAGGACAGGTCAATGTGGCGCTGGAGGTGCTGGACAGTCTTGGAATCACTATCCCGGTCGCCGGCATGGTGAAAGATGATCATCACAACACGCGCGGCCTGTATTACCACAATGTGGAAATCCCCATCGACCGTCACAGCGAAGGGTTCAAGCTGATCACGCGGGTACAGGACGAGGCGCACCGGTTCGCCATCACGTATCACCGGCAGCTGCGCGCCCGCTCCGAGACGGATTCGGTGCTCGACTCGATCCCCGGAATCGGTCCGGCACGCCGGAAGGCTCTGATGAGGGCCTTTCAGGATATTCGCAGAATCCGGGAGGCGTCCGAGGAAGAACTGGCGGCGGTGGACGGCATGAACGCGGCGGCCGCGAAAAATGTCTGGAATGCCTTTCACGCGTAAAGGACGGGCAGCCGGAAAAAGCGGAAGAATCACAGGCGGTCCCGTCTGTCCGGGAGGGAGCTTTTACGGTATAATAAGCGCAGCACATGCCCGTGCGCGCAAAAGCGCATAAAGGGGCGGAACGTATGAAATTTACGTGAGAGGGCAGACATATGGCGAGTAATGAAAGAGTAAAACTGACCAAAGTCATCAAAAAGATGGAGCTGAAGAATCTGACGCCGGAGGTGAACACCGGGGACATCTTCCTGCACATACCGGAGGTCAACCGGCCGGCACTGCAGCTGACCGGATTCTATGACCAGTTTGACAATGACCGGCTTCAGATCATCGGAAATGTCGAATATTCCTATCTGGAAAGCCTTCCGGAGGCGGACCGCTATGACCGCTACCGGCAGCTGCTCTCCAGCAACATTCCCTGTCTGGTGTTCTGCCGTGAGCTGGCGCCGGAGGCACAGGTCCTTGAAATGGCCAAGACCTACCGCATCCCGATCCTTCAGTCCGCAAAGTCCACCTCGTCCTTCATGGCGGAAGTAATCCGCTGGCTGCGCGCCGAACTGGCACCCTGTATCGTCATTCACGGCGTTCTGGTGGACGTCTACGGCGAAGGCGTGCTGATCACCGGCGAGAGCGGCATCGGAAAGTCCGAGGCGGCCCTGGAGCTCATCAAGAGAGGACACCGCCTGGTGACGGACGATGCGGTGGAGATCCGGAAGATCTCGGACGAGGTGCTGGTCGGCCAGGCGCCGGGCGTCACCAAATACTTCATCGAGCTGCGCGGCATCGGCATCATCGACGTAAAGACGCTGTTCGGCGTCGAGTCGGTCAAGGAGACCCAGCAGATCGACATGGTCATCAAGCTGGAGGACTGGAACAAGGACCGGGAGTACGACAGACTCGGCATGGAGGAGGAGTACACCGAGTACCTCGGCACCAAGGTCGTCTGCCACTCGCTTCCGATCCGGCCGGGGCGCAACCTGGCGGTTATCGTCGAGGCGGCAGCCGTCAACCACCGGCAGAAAAAGATGGGATACAACGCGGCCAAGGAGCTCTACCGGCGCGTTCAGGAAAACTTAATGAAAGGGAGCACGGATGACGATGACGAGGATTGATGGAAAGACGGTATTTGGCATTGATGTCGGCGGAACGACCGTGAAGTGCGGCATCTTCAGCAAAGAAGGAGAACTGCTGTACAAGGATGAGATTCCGACCAGAACGCAGGAAAAGGGACGCTTTATCCTCGGGGATATCAGCCGGCACATAGAAGAACTGGAAAAGAAATTCTCCATCGACAGGGGAGATGTTCTTGGAATCGGGTACGGCGTTCCCGGTCCGGTCCAGGAAGACGGCGTGGTAAATGGCTGCGTAAACCTGGGCTGGGGTAAAGTCGCCGTGGCAGAGGAGTCCCGGAAATTAAACGGCGGGATCGCGTCTGCCGCCGGCAATGACGCCAATGTGGCAGCACTCGGTGAGTTCTGGAAGGGTGCCGGAAAGGGCTCGGGGAGTATGCTGATGATCACGGTGGGCACCGGACTCGGGTGCGGCGTCATCGTGAACGGACGGGTTGTCTTCGGCGCGCACGGCGCGGGCGGTGAGCTGGGGCATATCCCGCTCGTCACCGGCCTTACAGAGCCCTGCAACTGCGGCAAGACCGGCTGCCTTGAGCAGGCTGCCTCCGCGACCGGCATCATCCGGGCGGCACAGAGGAAACTCAGACAGAGTGATGCACCGAGCACGCTGCGGAGCCTGGATCACTTCATGGCCAGGGATGTCGTGGACGCGGCCCGAAACGGCGACGCGCTTGCTGATGAGGTCCTGAACTACTCCTGCCGGTATCTCGCACAGGGGCTGGCCGTTGCGGCCGGCGTTGTGGACCCGGAGATGTACGTCATCGGCGGCGGTGTGTCAAAGGCCGGCGATTTCTATCTGGACAAGATCCGCGCCGCGTACCGGGAGCTTGCCTTCTACGCTTCCCGGGACGCAAAGATCGTGCAGGCGGCACTCGGCAATGACGCCGGCATGTACGGCGCGGCGCGCCTGGTGCTTGACAGTCTGGAAGCCTGAGAAGACCGGAGGAAAGACGTGAAGGAGGATATCAGAGGAGCACTTGACAGTCTTCTGGGCGCGGAGAATGTGAGAGAACACGAGAGCATGAGCCGCTTCACGACGTTTCGCGCGGGCGGCCCGGCGGACTTCCTGTGCACGCCCGGCTCGGAAGAACAGATCCGCGCGCTGACAGCATTTCTGAAAAGCGCGGGCATTCCGTATCTTGTCGTCGGAAACGGCAGCAACCTGCTCGTACGGGACGGCGGGATCCGCGGCGTTGTTCTGCAGCTCGGCAGCCGTTTTGCCGGCATCACGGCAGAAGAGGCAGAGGATGCGCAGGGAGACGTTCTTCTCAGGGCCCAGGCGGGCGCGAAGCTCTCCGCAGTGGGACGCGAGGCACAAAAGCGCGGCCTCACCGGATTTGAGTTTGCCTGCGGGATACCGGGGAGCGTCGGCGGTGCCGTGCGCATGAACGCCGGCGCCTACGGCGGCGAGATAAAGGACATTCTGCGCTGCGCCCGGGTCCTGATGCCGGACGGACAGGTCAGAACCTGCACCCCGGAAGACCTGCAGCTCTCCTACCGGCACAGTGTTCTGGATGAAAACGGAGGTCTGGTACTTTCCGCCACGTTTCATCTGACGCACGGCGATCCGGAGCAGATAACGCGGCGGATGCGGGAACTTGCCGAAAAGAGACGCGCCAGACAGCCTCTGGAATTTCCGAGCGCCGGGTCGACGTTCAAGCGGCCGGAAGGATATTTTGCCGGAAAGCTCATCATGGACGCGGGGCTGAAAGGACTTACCATCGGAGGCGCCCAGGTTTCCGAAAAACACGCCGGTTTTGTGATAAACCGGGGCGGTGCCACGGCTGCAGACATCGAAGCGCTGATAGGAGAGGTACGGAAGAGAGTCTTTGATCAGACCGGGGTTTTGCTGGAGCCGGAAGTGAAAATCGTGGGAGAGAGGGTATGAAGCTGGTATTTGTCACCGGGATGTCGGGCGCGGGCAAGAGCACGGCGCTCAATATGATGGAGGACATGGGATACTACTGTGTCGACAACCTGCCGGCAGACCTGATCAGGCGGACGGCAGGCGACTTCCTGAAGGACAACCCGGATCTGCCCGGCATCGCGGTGGGTGTGGACATCCGGACGAAAGGATATGAGACGCTCCCGGCCCTGATCGCGTCCATGCGGGGAAAGGCTGCAGACATCCGGATCCTGTTTCTTGACGCGGCGACGCCCACGATCATCCGGCGCTACAAGGAGACGAGACGGCTGCACCCGCTGGCAAAGGGCGGCGACATCGCGGAGGGCATAAGGCGCGAGCGGGAGGCCATGCAGCCGCTGCGGGATCAGGCGGACTTTCTCATCGACACGAGTCAGCTTCTGACCCGGGAACTGAAGCAGGAGCTGGAGCGGATCTTTGAGCAGGGCGAGGGCTTTCAGAACCTGTTCGTGACGATCCGCTCGTTCGGATTCAAGTACGGGATCCCGGCGGACGCCGATCTGGTCTTTGATGTCCGGTTTCTCCCGAATCCCTTCTATGTCCCGCAGCTTAAACCTCTGACCGGAAACGACACGCCGGTGAGCGACTATGTGTGCGGATTCAAAGTTGCCGGGGATTTTCTGGAAAAGGTGACGGACATGCTGCTGTTCCTGCTTCCGAATTATGTGCGGGAGGGGAAGACATCGCTTGTGGTGGCTTTCGGCTGCACCGGCGGGCGGCACCGGTCCGTTGCCATCGCGAACAAGGTATACGAGGCTCTGTCCAAGACACCCTACGGGATGCGGCTGGAGCACAGGGATGTGAGGCGGTAAGCCGCACGCAGGCAGGATACATGAGCTTTTCATCAGACGTAAAGGAAGAACTGGAAAAACGAAACGACGGCGCAAAGCACTGTCAGATCGCTGAGCTTGCCGGGCTTCTTGCCTTTTCCGGCAAGGTCCGGAGGGCGAGGGGCGGCTTGTGGCAGCTCCTGTTTTCAACGGAAAACAAAAGCGCTCTGGCGGCGTACAAGGGGCTGCTGGAAAGAGCCTTTGCCGTCCCGAAGGAAAGTCTCGCGGCGCAGCGGGAAGGCCGCCGGGTTTACACGGTACGGCTCACGGACAGCGACACGGTGCGCCGGGTCCTTCTTGCGGTGAAGTGGATGGACCCGGAGAGCGGGCGGATCGAGCCGGTCTTTGTGCACGATATCCTGATCCAGCGCGAGGACGACCGCAGGGCGTTTTTGCGCGGGGCTTTCTTAGCGGCCGGATCGCTTACAGACCCGCGCAAGCAGTATCACATGGAGATTGTGTGTGCCTTTGCTGCGGATGCGAAGAAGCTGACGGAAATTTTCTGGTTCTTCCACATCGACGCGCGCACCGTGCACCGCAAGAACAGCACGGTGGTCTATGTGAAAGAAGCGGGGCAGATAACCGATGCCCTGAATCTGATGGGCGCGTATGTGAGCCAGATGGATCTCACCAACGTCGTGATCTACAAGGAAGTGCGCAACGAGGTGAACCGCAAGGTGAACTGCGAAACGGCCAACTCCAACAAAACGGCGGTGGCAGCGGTCCGGCAGCTGAAGGCGATCGAGAAGATCCGGGACGAGTGCGGACTGGAGAGTCTCCCGGCACAGCTGCGGGAGATCGCAAAGGCGCGGCTTGACAACCCGGAACTGGACCTGAAGAGTCTCGGAGAGACGCTTGACCCGCCGATCGGCAAGTCCGGCGTAAATCACAGGCTGCGCCGGCTGATTCAGATCGCGGACGGGCTTTCAGACACAAACGGCAGATGAGCAGATGACAGGAAGAGAGGATGCATATGGCGGACAATGCAGAGATGATGGAACTGACCAATGTAAATGAGGCGGAGTTCCGCCAGCTGGTTGAAGAAGCCCAGATGTCGGGCTCGATCGACCAGAACCTGTATGTGGAGTACGATGTGAAGCGCGGGCTGCGCGACAGCAGCGGAAACGGCGTACTGACCGGACTGACGGAGATCTCTGACGTGTCCGGCACGAAGAACATCAACGGGCGCAAGATCCCGGTGGACGGAACCCTGTTCTTTCAGGGCTTCAATGTGGAGGATATCATCCGCGGCGGCGCAGGAAGGCGGTTTAGGTACGAGGAGGTTGTATATCTGCTCCTCTTCGGTCGTCTGCCTTCTTCCGGACAGCTCCGGGATTTTGTGAGGATGCTCTCGGACCTGCAGGAGCTCTCCGGTTCCTTTATCCGCGACATCATCATGAAGGGAACCAATGACAACCTGATGAACTCTCTGATGCGCGCTGTCCTGTCGCTGTATTCCTATGACGCAAAGCCGGATGACATCTCGATTCCCAACGTCCTGCGCCAGTCGCTTCAGCTGGTCTCCAAGCTCCCGCTGATCTCCATTTATTCATACAAGGCCTATGTGCACTTCCGCCGCAACGGTGCCCTGGTCATCAAGAACCCGCGCAAGGGCTTCTCGACGGCCGAGAACATCCTGCACATGCTCCGGGATGACGGCGATTTCACGAGGCTGGAGGCGGAGGTGCTCGACATCTGCCTGGTCCTGCACGCGGAACACGGCGGCGGCAACAACTCCACATTTACCAACCATGTGGTCACGTCCAGCGGCACGGACACGTACTCGGCGGTCGCGGCGTCCATCGCCTCGCTCAAAGGACCCCGCCACGGCGGCGCCAATCTGAAGGTACAGCACATGTTCCGGGATATTGAAGCCAATGTCTCTGACTGGACCAGTGAGGAGGAGGTCGGGGAGTACCTTGACCGGATTCTGGACAAGCAGGCGTTTGACCACGCCGGGCTTATCTACGGCATGGGCCACGCGGTCTACACGCTGTCAGACCCGAGAGCGCGGATCCTCAAAGAATTCGCGGCGCGTCTGGCCGGCGAAAAGCACATGGAGAAAGAATTCGCCCTGTACAATCTCGTCGAAAAAATCGCGCCGGAGCACATCAACGCGCGCCGGGAGATCTTCAAGCCGTTCTGTGCCAATGTGGACTTTTACAGCGGCTTTGTGTACCAGATGCTCGGTATTCCGGAGGAGCTTTTCACGCCGATCTTCGCCACGGCCCGGATCGCGGGCTGGAGCGCACACCGTCTCGAGGAGCTGGACAACGCCGGAAAAATCATTCGTCCGGCCTACAAATATGTCGGTCATCACCGCAGCTACGTTCCGATTGATGACCGTGATCCGCTGGCCCGCCAGGGGATCGGCTACAATCCGGTGGCAGCCCTGCAGCACGCAGAAGACGCAGGCACTCCCGGAGCAGGAACCCCTGATATCATCTGGCAGGAAAAGGACGGAGAAATGAGCGGGGAGCCGCATAACGGGGAGGTGTGAGAGATGGCGGATTACCCGATTCAGAGAGTCCGCGGGCCGCTCTCAGCCATCCTGAGTGTTCCCGGGTCCAAGTCCGTCACCAACAGGGCGCTTCTGATGGCGGCGCTTGCCTCCGGAACCTCGGTACTCTCCGGTGCGCTGTTCTCGGACGATTCCCGGTATTTCCTGGAGAGCCTCGCCCTTCTGGGATTTGAGACCCATGCCGATGAGGCTTCAAAGGAGATTCGCATCCGCGGTCTTGGCGGGCAGATCCCGAATACGAATGTCAGTATTTACACCGGAAGCGCCGGGACCGCCTCCCGGTTTCTCACGGCACTGCTTGCCCTGCGCGACGGCACCTGGACGGTGAACTGCTCGGAGCAGATGAGCCGCCGCCCGATGCAGGAGCTGTTTAAAGCTCTTTCGTCTCTTGGCGCTTCTTTCGACTTCACGGGAAGGCCCGGTCATCTGCCGGCCATTGTACACGGGTGCGGGTGCCCGGGCCGTGAGGTGCAGGTCGCGACGGACGAGAGCACCCAGTTTTTGAGCGCGCTGCTCATGAACGCGCCGGTTCTGCCGGGCGGCCTTCACATCCGCACCGCCGGGAAGCGCGCAGACGGCGCGTACGTGAAGATCACGGCGCGCATGATGCGTCAGTTCGGGTGCGGACTGAGGCATGAGGAAGGCAGCGGCGAATTTTTAATTCCCGGCGGCCAGAAGTTCCTTGCGAGGCAGTACACGGTTGAGCCGGACGTGAGCGCTGCCTGTTATTTTTATGCGGCCGCGGCGGTCTGCGGCGGAAGTGTGACGCTCCGGAATCTGCACGCGGACACGCTGCAGGGAGACATCCGCTTTCTTGAGGTCCTGCGGGAGGCGGGCTGCCTTGTGGAAGACACGGAGGCGGGGATCCGCGTCACGGGACCCGGACCCGGGCGCCTGAGAGGCGTGGATGTGAACATGAAGGATTTTTCCGACCAGGCGCTGACGCTGGCGGCCATTGCGCCATTTGCCGACGGTATTACTTCGATCCGCGGGATCGGACACATCCGCCTGCAGGAGAGCAACCGGATACACGCGTGTGTCACGGAACTCTCCGGCATGGGGATCCGTACCGAGGAGAGTGAGGACGGAATCCGGATCTGGCCGGGACAGGTGCGGCCACACCGCGTGAACACATATGAGGATCACCGGGTCGCGATGGCCTTTGCCGTCACGGGACTGGCAGCGGACGGAATCGTGATCGGTGACGGCGAGTGCACGGGAAAGACGTTTGAGAATTTCTTCGACACGCTTGCGCTGCTTCACGAATGAGCCGTTTCGTATACCGATCCGGCGGAAGCCTCTTGACAAGGTGTATATAATGTGCCTTGAAGGGGCTTATAAGGGAGAAAGGACACGTAAGGAGGTTTTTTCATACAATGGCAGTAAAAGTTGATATCATTTCCGGGTTTCTTGGCGCCGGCAAGACGACGCTCATCCGCAAGCTGATCAAAGAAGCACTGGCAGGCGAACAGGTTGTCCTGATTGAAAATGAATTCGGCGAGATCGGCATCGACGGCGGATTTCTTGCGGACGCCGGCATCAGGATCCGCGAGATGAACTCCGGATGCATATGCTGCTCGCTGGTCGGCGATTTCGGCGTGGCGCTGAAGGAAGTTGTCGCGAAGTATCATCCGGACCGGATCATCATCGAGCCGTCGGGTGTGGGCAAGCTCTCGGACGTCATGGCCGCCGTGACCGGTCTTCACGACGATGACCTGAAGGTAAATTCCGCGTCCACCGTTGCAGATGCCCAGAAAGTAAAGATGTATATGAAGAACTTCGGCGAGTTCTTCAACAATCAGATCCAGTATGCGGGCACCATCATCTTAAGCCGCACGCAGCTTGTCCCGCAGGAAAAGCTGGACAAGGCGGTCGCCATGATCCGGGAGCAGAACCCGAGGGCCACCATCATCACAACGCCGTGGGACGATCTTGACGGAAAGCAGATCCTTGATGCGATGGAAGGGATCGACAGCATGGAGCTGGATATGCTCAAGGAAGCCGCCGAGAAGGCGCACGCTGAGCACGAGGCCGAGCATCATCACCATCATCACGATCATGACCATGAAGAGCATGACCACGATCATGACCATGAAGAGCATGACCACGATCATGACCATGAAGAGCACGACCACGATCATGACCATGAAGAGCACGACCATGACCATGAAGAGCATGACCATGAGAGCCATGAGCATCATCATCATCACGATGCCGACGATGTGTTTGCAAGCTGGGGACGGGAGACCGCGAAGAAGTACACGAAGGAGCAGCTCACGCAGATCCTGGACAAGCTCTCCGGTTCCGACGAGTACGGCATTGTTCTGCGGGCCAAGGGAATGCTGCCGACACCGGACGGCAGATGGCTGTTCTTCGACATGGTTCCGGGCGAGGCCGATGTCCGGGACGGCAGCGCGGAAGTGACCGGCAAAATCGTCGTCATCGGATCGGAGCTTAAGGAAGACCGGCTTCAGGAACTGTTTGAGGTCTGATATGGCAGATGAAGATTACGCAATCCCGATTTTCCTGATAAATGGCCAGCTGGAATCCGGCAAGACCACTTTCATCTCCGATACCATCGAGATGGGGCAGTTTGACGAGGCACAGAAAAAACTGCTGATCGTCTGTGAGGAAGGCGAAGAAGAATACGACGAGAAGCTTCTCAGGGAGAACGCGGTCGACATGGTCGTCCTGGACAGGGACGAGTTCACGCCGGAAAAACTGGAGCAGCTCGACAGGCAGTACGACCCCTGGGTCGTTATCGTCGAGTACAACGGCATGTGGGATCCGAAGCTGATCGAGGAGATCGCCAAGCCGCGCGGCTGGGAGATCTACCAGACCATCACGATGATGGACGCAGGCAGCTTCCAGCTGCAGTGGCAGAACATGAAGTCCATCATGGCGGAGTCCGTGAAGCGGGCTGACATGGTCATTTTCAACCGCTGCGTAAAGGGCATGAACCTCGGGTCATTCCGCCGCTCGATGCGGGCGCTGAACGGCAATCTGCAGGTCGTGTTCGAGGACGAGAACGGCGATCAGGTGGCCATCTCCGAACAGCTTCCCTATGACATCAGTCAGGATGTCATCGAGGTGGATGATGACGACTACGGCATCTGGTACATGGATGTAAATGACCGGCCGGAGGTTTACAAGGGCAAGACTGTGTGCGTAAAGGGCCAGGTCCTGAAGAACCGCCAGTTCAAGAAGAAAAATTTTGTGCCGGGGCGCAAGGTCATGACCTGCTGCGCTGCCGACATGCAGTTTATCGGCTACATCGCCGAGTACGACAAAGTCGATGAACTCACCAATAAGGAGTGGGTGAAAGTGACAGCAAAGATCACCTACGCCTTCCGGACCGAGTACCGGAAAAAAGGACCGGTCCTGCAGTGCATTCGTGTAGAGAAGGCAGAGCCGCCGGCAAATGAGATCGTTTCGTTCTGATACCCGGGCGGCGGAAAGGACAGCAAGTGATACAGGATATCGGGCCCAGACATCTTTTCAACGAGTACCATGAGGAGAAGCCGTCAGAGGACGACACCTGTTTCCTTTTCCGGGACGGACAGATTCTTGCCGCTCCCGGAGAGGAAGACCGGATGGACTATCCACGGTATCGGGATTTCCGGGAAGAAGACCGGAAAAAATTTCATTTTGTATATCTGCTGCGGGTCGACGAGCGGAAATGCTTTCTCGCGGTGGGAAGGAATCTGCCGGAAGAGGCGCCGTTTACGCCGCCTTCCGGCTTTTCGTTCTTCCCGGTGAACAGCTTCCGCAAGGCGAGGCCGAAGTACATGGCATATGCCGCGGTGACGGCGTGGCATCTGAACGTGTGGTACCGGAACAATCAGTTCTGCGGGAGATGCGGCAGACGCATGAGCCCTGACCACCGTGAGCGGATGATGCGCTGTTCCTGCGGCAATATGGTTTATCCGCGGATCTCGCCGGCCGTGATCGTGGCCGTCACGGACGGAAACCGGATCCTGCTGACAAAATACGCGTCCGGCAGTTACCGTCACTACGCGCTGGTCGCCGGGTTTACGGAAATCGGCGAGACGCTCGAACAGACAGTTTCGCGCGAGGTGATGGAGGAAGTCGGTCTGAAGGTGAAGAACATCCGCTACTACAAGTCCCAGCCCTGGGGGCTGTCGGGCTCGCTTCTGGCGGGATTTTTCTGTGATCTGGACGGGGACGATGCGATCACGCTTCAGGAGGAAGAGCTGAAGGAAGCGGAGTGGTTTGAGGCAGGCGACCTTGTGCCGGAGGCGGACGGGATCAGCCTGACGCGGGAGATGATGCAAAAGTTCCGGGAGGATCACATGGGAGGACAGAAGCGGACAACTGTATGATCAGGTATTACTATGACCATGGGCGCCGGCTGGACGAGCCGGAGGAAAAACAGGGACTCACAGAGGAAGAAGAGATAGCGCAGGCTGCCGGTGTGCTTGACGCGGGCGGCATTGTCTGCGTTCAGGGGGACTCGGCCTACTATCTTGTGTGCCGGGCGGACGCCTTTCGGACGGTCCGCCAGCTGCGCATTCTGAAGCAGAGCTTTTACCGGCCGTTTGCCCTCGCATATGCGGACGCCGACGCCGCTGTGGCGGACTTTCCGGTGACAGAAGAAGAGCGCAGGGCGCTTGAGGATCCGGCGCGCCCGGTTGTTCTCGTTCCGGTTCCGGCGGACAGCAGTCCCGATCCGGTCCGGCTTTCTTTTCCGGAGCAGGGTGTCAGCCTGGCGCCGGGTCCGCTCCCTCTGAAACTGGCGAAAAGATGCGGAACGCTTGTGATCACCAGCGCCAACCGCTGGTACGAGAACACGCCGCAGGACGAGGAGGCACTCTCGGAGTGGATGCTGACGGCGTCTATGACAGCCGGGTTCACGCTGATGAACTCCGCGCTTGTGTTTCTCGGGACTTCCGACGACTTTTCGCAGACGGCAGAGCAGTCCGTGATACGGCTGGTGAAAGGGTACCGCCAGGTCCTGCGGCGCGCCGCGGGAATGACAGACAGCCCGATTCCGCTTTCGGGCGGCCCGCGGGAAGATTACTTTGCCGCGGGGTCCGATGAGGACACAGCCTTCGCCTACACAAGCGGAAATCAGGCGTATCTGAGCCGAAACTTCGGAAGTCTCAGACGGGCGGAGGCGGCGGAGGCATACGGGCGGGAGCTCAAGGCGGCCCGCGCAAGGCTCGGCCTGTATCCGGATCACTGCGTGGCGGACTATTCCAGTCAGAGCGTGTCGGCGGCCATCACCGCCTACGAGGCGGGGAATGCCGGAAGGGGAATACCATTTGTCAGGATTCAGCACGAGGAAGCCCATGCGGCGTCGGTGCTGATGGAGAAAAATCCTTACACCCCGGCGGTCGCGGCGGTGTTTGACAACGCACATCCCGGGACGGACGGGACCCTCTGGGGGATGGATTTCTTCAGCGTCTCGCACGGGACGATGGTGCGGGAGGCGGGACTGTTCCCCAGAGAGCTCATCGGGGACGGCTCTGTGCCGGGAAGTGCCGTGACGCTTGCCGGCAGTTACCTGAGCGACTGTGACGTGCGCTCGGCACTCCGGGAGAGCGGCGCCGGCGGATATATCCTGGAGAAAAATTTCCGCAGCCGCATCGCGGATCAGACCTGGACGGACAAAAAGGCGTCCGATCTTGTCTATGCGGCGGTTCTGCACAAGATCAACACGACGCGCTCATCGTCTCTTGGTTCGCTTCTTTTCAGCGCGGCGGCGATTCTGGGCGGGGAAAAGGAAGTTCACTATCCGCTGGAGGCGCTGGATATTCTGGACCGGCTCGCCTCGGAGGCAGAGGCGCCCGAACCGCTTGAAATCCGGATCGAAGAAGATGAGGACGGAAGGCCGCTTGGCAATGCGGCGCCGCTTTTTGACCGGATTGTGGACGGACTTAACGCCGGGAAAAGCCGTGCCAGCCTGGCTGCCGGCATTTTTCCGGCCATTGCACGGTACGCCGGGCAGACAATTCAGATTCTCATGAAACGGACCGGTGTGGACCGCGTGATTTTAGCCGGCGGGCTGCTCGCAAACAGACGGCTGCTTGTCAGCGTTCTGGACGTGCTTGAAAAGACCGGCATCCGCCCGGATATCAACGAGATCGTGCCTCCCGGCGATCAGGGAATCGCTCTCGGTCAGGCATACGGGCTCCCCGGGGTCTTCTGAGTGTTTCGGCCTCCCCCGTGCGCAGCGGCTCTTGCGGCACCCTGACCGGAAGACTATAATGGACGGAATACAGGGCGCGGACTGGAAAGCGCCTTCTGTACAACCGTCACATCTGACTTAGGAGGCAGAAACATGTTGAAAAAATTCCTGGCCGAATTCATCGGCACCTTCCTTCTGGTGTTCCTGTGCTGCGGCGCTGCATCTTATACCGCGGGCTATCAGGGATATCTGGGGACGGTCGGCATCGCCCTGATATTCGGTCTTGTGCTCACCGGCCTGTGCTACACCATCGGGCACGTGTCCGGGTCGCACGTCAATCCGGCCGTTTCCATCGCCATGTGGGTGGCCGGCAGACTTTCCACACTGGAGTTCTTTGTGTACATCTGTGCACAGTTCCTCGGCGGCATCGTGGCCGGCTTCGGCCTTTATGTGCTGAGTCGCACGTTCTCTTCTGACCGCCTGTCGCTCTTCGTGGCAAATGGCTACAACCTCACAGGACTTGGCGTAAACGGGTACGGGAGCGCCTCCTCATTCCTTGAGATCAGTGCTCTGGGCGCGGCGTGCATCGAAGTGATCCTCACCTTCTTCTTCGTCTGGGTCGTTCTCACCGTGAGTGCGAAGCAGGAGTACCAGGCGGTATCCGGAATCGTGATCGGCGCTGCTCTCACGGCGGTTCATCTTTTCGGCATTCCATTCACGGGAACCAGCGTGAACCCGGCCAGAAGCTTCGGACCAGCGCTTGCCGTGTACGTGTGCAAGGGCGACGCGACGGCCCTGAGCCAGTCGGTCGTCTTTATCCTTGCTCCGCTGGTGGGCGGTCTTCTGGCGGCGTTTGTATATGCCCTGTTCTTAAAGAGCGGCGATGACGCGGCAGCTGAGGCCGTCGGGGAAGCAGACGACGCGGTGGACAATGCGGAAGCGGCTGCGGGAGCGGAACCGGAAACAGCCGGGACGGCCGCGCAGGAGATAAAGGCCGCATCGGAAGGCGGCGCAGGCGCCCAAAAAGCGCAGGAAGTGTCCGCTGAAGAGGAAGACACGAAAGACGGAGATGCGGAGGAAAGCATCGAGATCCAGGAGACTGGATCAGACAATTAAGCTTTAAAGATTGTGTCAGGCTGCTGCCGACGGCTTTTTGGCCGGGGCGGCGGCCTTTTTTTGCGGCCTTTTTTCAGATGGTTTTTTCTGCGTGCGTTCCGTGTGAAGCGTATTGACACGACAGGCGCCTGCCGGTATAATAATCCTGCAAGGGGTAAACAATCCCGCATGCATCTTTTTCACGCTGTGGTTTCCACAGCTCTTGGGCATTTCCGCTCAGAAATTTTCCATTTTACAAATATCCGGGGGAATATTGTGTAGTCTTTTTTTGCTGTCAGGAAGAGCGTGAGGTTTCGCATTCCGGCTGGTGTCAGACGCCGGAACATCTTTCCCGGACAGCCTGCTGAATCAGACAGCATTTCTTTGCGCGCGGTTTCCCGGAAATCCGCAGAAGGATGCAAAGATCTGCTTCTGTTTGTGAACCTTTTTTTCTGATGCGAGTCATTCGCAAGTCATTTTCCCTGGGGGAGGGATCTATGAGCACACATGTCTGCGCGGTCTTTGACCGCGACCAGCAGTACGCCAGAAGACTGGCCGGCGCGCTGTCAGCCCGGCGGGATCTTCCGTTTTATGTGAAGCTTTTCACCGGCCGGCAGGAACTGTGCCGGTATCTGCAGACAGAGAGTCCCGAAGTTCTGCTTATCGGAGCCGACAGCTTCGGCGATGACATCCGGCATCTGTATTCCGGAAATCTGCTGCTTCTTCTGGAAGAGGCAGGAGCGGATACCGGGGAGGAAGGAATTTCCGGTATTTTCAAGTATCAGAGCTTCAGCAGCTTCGTGCGGCAGCTGATGGGATACTGCGGGCAGAAGATGCTAACCGGGCAGGAAGAACTGCGCATCTTCGGATTTTATTCGTTTATGCCGGCGTATGCCGCGTCCTGCCTCGCGGCACTCTCCGCGTGGCAGCTCGGATCCGGCAGCGAGGCAGCCCCGGAAAAAGCGCTCTTTCTGAATCTCGATGAATTCTCCTGCCTGATTCCGATGCTCCCGGCTGTTTCCGGAAAGACACTGTCTGACGCCGTGTACGCGTATCGAAAGGACGAGTCGTGCTGCGGCGGAAAACTCGCGCAGATGACGGGAGAAAATGCCTGGTTCTGGTATCTGGCGCCATTTATCTGCGCGGAAGACTGTGCGCAGATGCAGCCTGCCGAGCTTTCCGGGTTTCTGCGCGCCATGGCGGAGGCTCTCGGCATCACCACCGTGGTCCTTGACATCGGCCAGGCGTTTCCGAGAGTGTGGGACCTGTTCCCGGTCTGCGACACGGTCTTTATCGCACAGGACGACAACTCGTCCGGACGCGTCGATGCGCTGGCAGAGTATCTTGTGGCTTCCGGGAGGGAGACACTGCCTGAGCGGATCGTGCGCGTTCCGTTTACTGCCTGCCGCCTGCCTGACGGCTGCTTTTTACAGCCCCCGGGTGCACAACTCAGAAAGCAGATCCCCGGGCAGATTGCGGCGGCCCGGGCGGGGACCTCCGGCTTTGCGGAGCGGAGGTGATGCGTATGTATCAGGCTCTGAAAGGCAGAAGGGGGCTTGGAGTTGGAAAACCGGGACAGCGCGGCAGACCGGTGCCTGCCGGAAGAAAAGTACAGGGGCGTTCTGACCTGCTTCCTGGAAAAAACAGCACAGGACAGAGAGTATTCCGATGCGGAAATCCGGGACCTCATTGAAGAGACACTGGAAGAGTACAGCCGGCATACCATGCTTTCCATCCGGGAGAAAAGTGATATCGGCCGCGAAATCTTCAACTCCGTCCGCCGGCTGGGGCTTCTCACGGATCTTCTGGAGGACGACAGTGTCACGGAAATCATGGTAAATGGTCTGGATCCCGTTTACATCGAACAGAACGGCAGGATCCGGCAGCTTTCCCGGCGCTTCGGCTCTATACAGGAACTGGAAAACACAGCCCAGCACATCGCCGGAATGTCGGACCGCACGGTGAATACCGCTTCTCCCATCGTGGACTCTCATCTGGAGGACGGATCCCGCGTGTGCATTGTTCTTCCGCCGGCCGCTCCGGACGGCCCGATCCTCACGATCCGGAAATTCAGCCGGGACGAGCTGACGATGAGGGACCTCACGGCTGCCGGCACACTCTCAGGGCAGGCCGCAGAGTTTCTGGCCGACGCGGTCCGGGCAAGGTACAACATTTTTATCTCAGGGGGCACAGGGGCCGGCAAGACAACGGTTCTGAACGCTCTTTCCGAATTTATTCCGTCCGGCGAGCGGGTGGTCACCATCGAAGACTCGCTGGAACTTCAGCTGAAAACCGTAAAAAATCTGGTGCGACTTGAAAGCAGGAACGCGACTTCCGACCGGAAAAGCGCCATCACCATCCGCGATCTCATCCGTGCAAGTCTCCGGCTCAGGCCGGACCGCATAATCGTAGGCGAAGTCCGGGATGAGGCGGCTATCGACATGCTGCAGGCCATGAATACGGGGCACGCAGGTTCCCTGTCGACCGGCCACGGCAACTCACCGTCCGACATGATGGAGCGCCTGGCGACCATGTGCCTGATGGGAATGGAGAACATGCCGCTGGCGGCGGTCCGGCAGCAGATCGCGTCGGCGCTGGAACTGATCATACATCTGGGACGTCTGCAGGACGGGAGCCGCCGGGTGCTTTCCATATCGGAAATCTGCGGAACAGAGAACGGCAGGATACAGCTTCACGAGCTGTTTTGCTTTAAACAGACGGAGATACGGGGAGGAAAAGTATATGGGACACTTGTCAGGACGGCTGAGCCGCTATATCAGACCGGAAAGATGCACGCCGCGGGGATTGCAGATTACGGGTAAGGAATATGCGTGCGCCCTGGCGGTCGGGGGTGCTGTCGCCGTACTTACCGCCTGGCTGTTCTACGACAGCCCGGCAGGGCTCATCGCCGGCATCCCGTTTCTGTACCTGTACGTTCAGCAGTCGGCGTCAGACTGCCGCCAGAGACGGAAAGACCGGGATGAGCGGAAGTTCAGGGACGGGATTCAGGCCGTTGCTGCATCGCTTTCAGCCGGCGCATCGCCGGAGCGCGCATTTGCCGACGGATGGAGGGAACTGACGCTTCTGTACGGTGAGGAGGATGCCATGACAGTAAACTTTGCGCGCATCGTGCGCAGAAACCGGAGCGGTGTGCCGCTGGAAACGGCGCTGCGGGAATTCGCCGCCGCCAGCCGCTCGGATCCGGTCCGGGATTTTGCGGAGGTTTTTGAGTGCGCGAAGCGTCTTGGCGGAAGTCTTGTGTCCATCATATCCGGTACCGTCCGTCTGCTGTCGGACGAACAGGAGGTGAAGCAGGAGATCGGAACCGTCTTGAGCGGCAGGAAGTTTGAGCAGCGGATCATGTCCGGTATGCCGTTTGCCCTGATTCTCTACCTGAGGCTCACGATGCCGGGATTTCTCGCTCCGCTGTATAAGAATCCGGCCGGAATTCTTGTCATGAGTGCTTCCCTGGCGGTGATGGCGGCTGCATGGCTGCTCGGCAGAAAGATATCGGACATCCGGATTTGAAGGCAGGAAACACAGGCCGGTACAGGCATTGATTTACGAGACGGATATAGAGAGGGACACATGAAAGCGGAAAACTTTCTGCAGGGCAGGAAAGTCCGGAGGCTCCCGGAGTCCATACAGAAATCCATGCTGATCGCGGCGCTGACAGTTCTGCTGTTTCTTGCGGACTGGGCGGTGACGCGCAGGGGCGCCGGGAACGTGAACGGGATCGAAAGAGAAAATCATGCACGGACGGTGCAGCTTGTGGCGCAGGCAGAAGACGGAACGCCCGCGCCGGTAACCGTACGGGTGCAGCCGAAGGAAATTTCCGCAGAGGAAGCCGCTGCTCTGACCGAGGAGGCGGCGCACAGTCTTAGGGAAGAAATCCTCGGGGACAATACGGATCTGGAGCATGTGTCACAGAATCTGAAGCTCATTACACAGACAGAGGAAGGACGGGTTACCGTTTCCTGGCGCTCATCATCCCCTTCTGTTATCGACGCGGCGGGAAACGTGAATACGGATGCGCTGCTTACAGGAGAGGAAAAGCCGGTACAGCTCACCGCGCAGATAGAAGCCGGAAGTGTAAGGCATCTTGAGAGAATCGATGTCACAGTGTGTGCACCCCGGCGCAGCGAAGAGCAGGAGTTTCAGGCACAGGTGAGAAAAGCGGTGGAGAGTGCCGAGGAGGATTCGAGGGGCGGGGACGAGTTTGTGCTTCCGGAGGAGATTGCAGGGCAGAAGGTGACATTTGCCGGGAACTCAGAATCTGCGCCTTCACCGGCCATTCTGATCATAGGCGGTGCGGCGGCCGCTGCCTTCCCTGCCCGGGAGCAGCAGAAAAAAAGACAGGATGAGAAGAAACGCCGGGACCTTCTCGGGGAGGACTACTCGGAGCTGGTGCTGAAGATCACCCTTTTTATCGGTGCCGGCATGACGGTGCGCAGGGCATTTGAGCGGATCGCACAGGGATACATTTCCGACCGTAAGGCGGGAGTCACGGAAAAAAGGCCGGCCTATGAGGCCATCGTGCAGACGGTGCGGGCGCTAAGGCTGGGTGCGCCCGAGACAGAGAGCTGGGTGCGGTTCGGGCAGATGTGCGGAACGCGGGAATACCGCAAACTGGGCAGCTGCCTGGCGGAAAATCAGAGAAAGGGCAGCGGCCATCTGACCCGGATTCTGGAAGCGGAGGCAGCCGGAAGTTTTGAGGAGCGGAAGAGACAGGCACGTCAAAGAGGCGAGGAGGCTGCCACAAGGCTTATCCTTCCGCTGATGCTGATGCTGGGAGCAGTGATGGCCATCATACTGGTCCCGGCACTGATGTCCTTTGCCGTGTGAGAGAGACGGAAAACATGTCAGGCGCAAGACGCCGGAAAGAGAGGAAGCTATGTGGACGGTAATCGGCCTTTTGCAGGATGTGCTCAGGAGATTCCACAGAGATGAAGAAGGAGTCGGAACGGTGGAAATTATTCTGATCACCATTGTGGTGATCGGGCTGGTAGTTCTTTTCAAGGACAGTATCTATGACCTGGTGGAATCGCTGACCGAGACCATGAAAAACCAGGCATCGTCGATATGAGGATGCGCCGACCACGCATCCGGGCGGGGTGCTGCCTGTCAGGTCAGGTACTGGTGTACACGGTTCTTGTCATGACGGTGACGATCTCCCTGATCGCCGCTCTGATACAGGCAGCCGTGTACTCCGGAGCGCGGGCGGAGGCAGATATGGCCTGCCGCCTGGCTTCGGAAGCCGGTCTTTCCGGGTATCATGAAGGACTGCTTGAGACATACGGGATCTTTGCCTTAAAGGACGACGGGCATCTGGAGAAAAAGGTGGAGCGGATGATCCGAGGAAATCTTCAGGAAAACGATCAGGTCAGTCTGGACGGCGTGCGCTTTGACAGGCTGGTATCCATGACAGATGCCGGCGGCATGACGATCCGGGAAGAGGTGACGGCGTATATGAAAGACGGCGCTCTGTCTGAAGCTGTAACAGCGGCGCTTGAGAATACGGAGATGTACCGGAAGGCGGAGGCGACCGGCGAGGTGATGCAGCAGCTCCAGGAGACGCAGGAGGCAGCCATGGAAACAGAAGAAAAGCAGCTGGAGCTCCTTCCGCTGATAGAGGGAATCCGCGCTGGCGGCGGAAGCATACAGAGAGTGAACGGCAGACCGGTTGGAACAGGGGAGGCATGTGTGAAAACAGCGGTCGGCAGCGGGATCAGCCAGGGGTCTGTCGGAGTTGAAAGCGGGTCGGTTTTCGAGGCGGTCATCTCCCTTCCGGACGGGTATGTGAGCATTCCGGAGATGGCAGGCCGCATGCGTCAGGCGCTTTTTGAAGAAAACGGCGCCGGATCGGAATTTGACGCCGGGCGGACTGATGCGGCGGCATTCGGACTCGCAAGGCAGAGGGCGTGTCAGGCAGTTGACGGAAGCATCCGGGCAGCCGGAAAAGCTCTGCAGGTTATCAAAGAGGAGGACAGCCGGTACAGCTCTTTTCTGGAAAAGGCCGCGCAGGCCGGACAGCTGCTCACGCAGTCGGAGAGTCTTATGGATCCGGAAACATACAGCGCGGCACAGCAGACGCTTCAGGATACAAAAGATGCGGCGGATACGCGCGGCCTGATTGACACCGCGCGGGCAGAAGCGGCGCTAAGGACACGGCTTTCCCAGCTGAAGAGAGCATCGGATACGCTTGAGGAAATGCGGCTGCCAGAAGACGCGGCGTCATCTGAAAAATGGAAGAAGTCAGCCGAAACACTGGAGAGCATCTGCCGTGAATTTGATAATTCCGATCTTGTGTTTGATTATTCCGGCGTTGATTTTACACAGAAGGGAAGCGGAACGGAAAGACTGCACAAAATTCTGAATGTGCTGGGCGGGCATCAGACAGAGCTCATCTTAAACGGCAGAGAGGTGAGCAGCGCAAAGATCGACACCGCGGGAAGGGCAGGAGAGACTGCCTTGGATTCCGGACCGGAAGGCGCAGGAGAGTGGGCTTCCCGCATTATGGATGAGGCACTCTACAATGAATACCTTTTCCTGTACTTTGACTCCTACGCGGATACGCTTAAGGGAAAAAGTGCAAAACCGCAGACAGAGCTCGCATATCCGCTGGAATATATTCTGTGCGGGAAAAGCAGCGATGCGGAAAATCTGAACGAGGTGACCGCCAGGCTCATGCTGATCCGGCAGGGCATGAATTTCACCTGCCTCATGCTGAGTCCTTCCAAACGGGAAGAGGCGATGAGTCTGGCATCTGCAATGACCGGATTCACGGGAAGCCTTCCGGCTGTAAAAACAGCGCAGCTCCTGGTTTTAACAGCGTGGAGTTACGCAGAGGCCCTGACGGATCTGCGGGTCCTCTTTGGGGGAAAGAAAATAAGTGCCGTCAAGACAGAGGCCGGATGGAACACCTCTCTGGAACAACTGCTGACGCTGGATTTTCCAGAAGGAAGAGAGGATCCCGGTGGGATTTCCTATGATGAATATCTCAGGATCCTTCTTCTGTCCTGTCCGCTGATACCGAAATATTTCCGGACCATGGGCGCCATGGAGTCCGGGATGATCAGGGCGGGGGAAGCAGACTTCCGGATGAGCGGATATCTGTTTTCCTTTGAGGGCGAGGCGCAGTTTGTCTGGAAACCGACCGGAAAGACGTTTACCTGTCCGGTTTCCTACAGCTATGAATAAGAAAGGACAGAGCTTAAGAAGGTGTGGACATGCTCTTTTTCAGCGGCAAAGAAAGAAGGGAATGTAAATACAGGAAAGGACAGACGGCTGGTGAAAACAAATGGCCGCTCCGTAGTACGGCTCGGGAAAAGAGCATGTCCATGCCTTTTGGGAAGCACTATCGTGGAGGCTGCCCTGGTACTTCCGCTGTATATATATTTCAGTGTGCTGGTAACACAGCTGATCCTGATACCGGGAATAAAGCTGCGGGTGAGACAGGCACTGTATGAGGACGCAAGAATCCTTGCCCAGTCAGCATATGCCTGCCGGAAGGCGGGCGGACATTTCACGGATTCTTCTGACACGGAAGACGAAGAGACGTGGGAAGCGGCGGACGAACTGAGCGCTGTGGCTGCCAAGGCGCTGCTTGTCAGGCAGCTTGGGGCGGATTACGGGAGCCGGCATGGAATCGTGGGCGGGACAGCAGGAATTCTCCTTCTGAATCCGGAGATCGCCCAAGAGGACAATGATATTGTCCTGCGGGCGGTGTATGAGGTGAAGCTGCCGTTTTACGATCTGTTCCATCAGAGCCTGAGTGTGAGAGAGACGGTCATGACCAGCGCCTGGCTGGGAGAAGCCGGAGAAAAAGAAGACGGGGAGGAAGAGGATGAAGAAGAAAGAGTGTATATCACCGAAAACGGGAAAGTCTATCACCGCGACCGGAACTGCACATATATCGAGGTTGTGCTTCTGGAAACTGTTCCGGAAGATGTGGATGGAATGCGGAATGCGTCCGGTCACAAATACTATCCGTGTGAGGTATGCGCGGGAGAAGCGAAAATCAAACCGGGACAGAGGCTTTTTATCACCCGCTACGGAGAGCGCTGTCACACGCGCACGGACTGCCCGGCCATTGAGCGGCATGTCCGGGAAATCCCGGTGTCGGAAGCCGGGAGTTTCCGCCCCTGCAGCAAATGCGGAAGCTGAGTCTGGAGCAGTTATATAAATTGTTTTTCACGCGAGGGAGGTCTATGGTTTTACAGCATATTATTCTGATGACCGGTCTTCTGGCTCTTTCGGTCTGCGATCTTCGGACCAGGAGCATCCCGGCCGGTCTCACCCTTGCGTTGAGTGCCGCACTGTTCCTGACATCTGTCTTCACGGGGACTTTGCGGCTGCCGGCAGCTTTTTCCGGACTGCTGCCGGCATTTTTATCTTTTTTGTTTACACTGCCGGACCGGGGGAAATTCGGATCCGGAGATATCTGGGTGCTGGCGGTTATCGGCTTTTCGGAAGGACTGGAAAAGACAGTGCTCATCTTTCTGACTGCGGCAGTTCTGGCTGCCATCTTGTGTCTTGTCCGGCAGGGCAGTGCCTTCCGGAAGCTTGAAATTCCGTTTATCCCTTTTCTTGCGATAGCTGCGGGAGGTGTTGTGTTTTGCTGCGATACAGGAAGCATCGGCTGAAGGCGTCCGCCACGGTGGGAAGTGCTGTTTTAATTCCGCTGGCGACGGTTGTTATTCTCGTCTGCCTGAAAATGAATATACGCGCGTATGATAACGTCGCTGCTGAGTCGGCCGGTCTGCGCGGTGCGCTGAAAGTAGAACAGGAAGAACCGGACGCCGGGGAACGTACAGCGCTGGAACAGAGTATCCGGGAGGCTGTAGATAACAGCACGCTTATGCTGTCTGACCCGGAGGTGGAAATTATTGAAAACAGGCGAAGTACCGGCGTAAAGATTGAGGCGGTGGACAGCTGGAGGATTCCGTTTATCGATGCACAGGCAGGTCTCAGCCGGACAGAGCAGTTTGTCTCGCGCTCACCGGCTGACTGTATCCGGCTTGCGCACACAATTTCAAAACAGATCAGCATGATTTCGGGGGAAAAAGACGATGGGGTACACGACGGAAAGGCTTAACAACAGAAAGTTTCTTGTGACAGGGCAGGATCCCGGCGCACAAGAAACCTATCAGCTTCAGATGCTTTCATGCAATGCCATCAGGCCGCTGCTGGAGTTTTCCGTCCGGTCCGTTGACAGTTCCGGCTACTATTATTACGACGTGACAGGACTGCAGAGTCTTTCCGTTCTGGGAGGGGAGCTGACATTCAGTCCGGAGTCGGTTCTGAATCTGTGTCAGGCGCTGGCGGAGCTTTCCGGGAGCATGAATGAATATCTGTTGGATATCGACCGGGTCAGGATGGGAGCGGAATATGTCTATTCCACACCTGCCCTGGACCGTTTTCTGTTCCTGTATGACCCGGACAAGTCTGTCACGGAAGATCTGTATCCGGAAGAGCTTCAGAAGCTGTTTGAATTTGTCCTGCAGCATTTTGATCACACCGCCGAGCGGGATGATACAGTGATGGTTTATGACATATACAGCCGGATTCTCAAAGGTACGTTTGATCCGGCTGCGTGCGTGAGGATGCGCGGAGAGAAGAAGGAGGAGTCTGACGGAAAGACAGCCTCCGGGGAGATGCCGGCGGTACAGGAGGCGCCGGAGTCTGCTGCACCGTCTGCGGAAGCAGGCGCCGGGCTTTGTGGTACGGAGGAGCCAAAGAAACGGAAAAAGAAGGTCCCTTTTTCCATAGCGGCGATACTGTCAGGAATATTGTCTGTCGGCAGCGCCGGGCTGCTTATCTGCCCGGGAGTCCTGCCGTTTGAGAGAAACTCCTATATGCTGCTTGGTGTCTGCACGCTGTCGGCCGTCACCGCAGCCATCCTGGCGAAAGCGGCCGGCAGCACCACCCGGAAGCCGAAAATAAAAAAGAAGGAAGGCTATGACACGCTGGAGATTGAAAAGATCCGTCCTGAGGAGGAAGAGGAGCATGCAAAGACGCAGAGAGAACTGTTTGACGATGCGACCAGTCCGCTTCCGACAGTCTGGAATGGAACCGAAGACGAGACGGCGGGAATGTACCTGGACGACGGTGCAGGCAGGGTGTTTGAAATAGAGAAATTTCCCTTTATTGTCGGGACGAATCCGGTGTGTGACGCGCGGCTTTCCGACAGAACCGTCAGCCGCCGTCATCTGAAGCTGCTCCGGATAGGAGAAAATATCGCGGTGACAGATCTCGGATCGACAAATGGAACAACGGTAAACGGAGGACGAATCGGTTCAGGGGAAAACAGAGTGCTCAGGAACGGGGACGTGCTGGGACTCGGAAGAGAGCATCTGACAATTCATATTCTGAGCTGAGTGCACCGGAGACGATGCGCATACTCCCTTCTGCTTTTTATGTATCCGGATGTGATGCATTGCGGGAAATGGCCTGTTGCGGTGATTTTGCTTTTGGACTATTATTAAGCTGTATTTCTTTAGGCTTTAGCGGCGAAAAGGAGCACAGCGATGAAAAAAGACGATTGCATTTTCTGCAAACTTGCAAATGGCGATATACCTGTCAATGCCCTGTATGAAGATGACGTCCTGAAAGTCATCTTTGACGCAGGTCCTGCCACCCGCGGACATGTGCTGATCATTCCGAAAAATCACTTCGATAATATTTATGATCTGGACGATGAGACGGCTGCGCATGTGGCGCAGACGGCCGTGAAGATTGCAAAGGCCATGAAAAAGGCTCTGGGATATGATGGCCTGAATGTCGTTCAGAATAATGGTCTTGCCGCCGGACAGACGGTATTCCATTATCATGTCCATATGATCCCGCGGTACAAGAACGACGAAGTGCAGGTGACCTGGAAGCAGCATGAGATCAGTGCGGATGAGATCGCGGATATCAAGGCTGCAATTCTTGGCGCAATGGAAGACGGAAAACAGAAGGGATGACAGCAGATGATTACATGCAGGGATACGGGAACCTATCTGATCGGCGGCCGGAAACTGATTGCTGACGGTCCGGAGGCAGCAGCCGAAATCCGTCGGGAAACAGGCCGTGATGTCAGCCGTGACGAGGCGCGGCAGCAGACAATGGCTTACGGCATACTGAAAGCCCATAATAAAGCGGACTCCATGGAGCATCTTCAGATCCGCTTTGACAAGATGACCTCACACGACATCACCTACGTCGGCATCATTCAGACGGCAATCGCGTCCGGCCTGAAGGAATTTCCGGTGCCGTATGTGCTCACAAACTGCCACAATTCTCTGTGTGCGGTGGGCGGCACGATCAATGAGGATGATCATGTGTTCGGTCTTTCGGCGGCGAAAAAGTTTGGCGGAATCTACGTTCCGCCGCATGTTGCCGTCATTCACGAATATGCCCGCGAGATGCTGGCTGAGACCGGCGCCATGATTCTGGGATCCGACAGCCATACCCGGTACGGTGCGCTCGGCACCATGGCGATGGGGGAAGGCGGCCCGGAGCTTGTAAAGCAGCTTCTCGGAAAGACCTATGATATCGCGCGCCCGAAGGTCATCGGCATTTACCTGACCGGCAGTCCGGTCCGCGGCGTCGGCCCGCAGGATGTGGCGCTTGCTATTATCCGGGCGGTGTTCAAAAACGGATTTGTCAAGAATAAAGTGATGGAATTCGTCGGACCGGGCATCCGGAACCTGAGCATGGACTTCCGGATCGGCGTCGATGTCATGACGACGGAGACGACATGCCTCTCCTCGATCTGGGAGACCGATGAAAAGACAGAGGAGTGGTACGCCATCCACGGCCGCAGCGGTGCTTACAGAAAACTCACACCGGGGCAGACGGCTTACTATGACGGAATTCTTGCAGTGGATCTTTCGGAAATACGGCCGATGATTGCGATGCCGTATCATCCGAGCAATGCGTACACGATCGACGAGGTCAATAACAACCTTACAGACATTCTGCACGAGGTTGAGAAGAACGCAAAGGTGAGCTTCGGCGGCAGGGTTAAGGTTTCCCTGCAGGACAAGGTGCGGAACGGAAAACTGTATGTCGACCAGGGCGTCATCGCGGGATGCGCGGGCGGCGGTTTTGAAAATATCTGCTCGGCGGCGGATATTCTGCGCGGGAAAAATGTCGGCCACGACGAGTTTACCCTGAGCGTATATCCGGCGAGCATGCCGATCTACATGGAACTCGTGAAAAATGGCAGAATGGCTGATCTGATCGAGGCGGGTGCGGTTGTAAAGACGTGTTTCTGCGGACCGTGCTTTGGCGCGGGCGATACCCCGGCCAACAACGGCTTCTCCATCCGCCACTCGACCAGAAACTTCCCGAACCGCGAAGGCAGCAAGGTTCAGGAGGGACAGATTTCCTCGGTTGCCCTCATGGACGCGCGTTCCATCGCGGCCACAGCGGCCAACAAGGGAAGACTTACCGCAGCGACCGAGATGGATACGGAATTCACCGGTCCGGTGTATCATTTCGATGCCGCGATTTATAAGAACAGAGTTTTCGACGGCTATGGCCACGCAGATCCGGAACAGGAGCTTGTTCAGGGGCCGAATATCAAACCGTGGCCTAAGATGGCACCTCTCCCGGAGAATCTGCTTATCAAGGTTGTATCGGAGATTCACGATCCGGTCACAACAACGGACGAACTGATCCCGTCGGGTGAAACCTCTTCGTACCGCTCCAATCCGCTGCGGCTGGCAGAGTTCGCACTTTCCAGAAAGGATCCTGCTTATGTCGGAAGAGCCAAAGAAGTACAGAAAGCGGAACAGGCGATAGAAAACGGAGAAGATCCGGTGAAGGCGTTTCCGGAAACCGGAGAGGTCCTGAAGGCTGTAAAAGAGGCGTTCGGCACGGAAACTGCCGATATCGGCATCGGAAGTACGATTTTTGCGGTGAAGCCGGGAGACGGTTCTGCCAGAGAGCAGGCGGCCTCCTGCCAGAAGGTTCTCGGCGGCTGGGCTAATATCGCCAACGAATACGCGACGAAGCGCTACCGCAGCAATCTGATCAACTGGGGCATGCTTCCTCTGCTTATTGAGAGGGGAGAACTGCCATTTGCCAACGGGGATTATATTTTCATACCGGATGTCAGAAAGGATCTTGCGGAAGGGAAAGCAGCCTACCGGGCATTTGTTGTCACAAGGGGCATGAAGGAGATTGAGCTGAGGATGGATCCGCTCACAGACGACGAGAAGGAAATCATTCTGGACGGCTGCCTCATCAATTTCTACCGCGCCGGAAAGTGACGGGTATGCCTCAGACAGTGAGGTGAAATACGAATATGGCAGAAAAGAACATTCTGAACGGATCGCTTGACGATCTGGACAAGATCATTGCGGAAATAAAAGAATATCAGGGCAGCGTCACGCGTCAGGAACAGGTGAAACGGGAAATCTCCGACCTGGAAGAGAAAATTTCAGAGACGGAGAAGACGATCGAGGATGAGATCAACACCAAAGTGAAGGACGGCGAGTCGGCGGTACGTATGGGATTTGACCGATCGGTCAGCTCGGAAAAGGCGAAACTGAAAGATGTGACGGATGCCCGCGAAAAATCCAAGCAGGCAGGCGTCAGGGACCGCATCCGGAATGAGACGGAACATCTGAAAAATGAGAACGCGCAGCTGAAGAAAAAAAGAAAGGAAATGTTTGCGGAAAATGACATCCCGTCCTATGCGGACAGCACGTTCTTTTATGCGCTGTGCTACGCGAAGGGATTCGGCCCGAAGCTTTTGTACGCAGTCATTCTGCTGACAGCCTTTCTGATTGTTCCGGTCGGGCTTTTGTACATACTGCCTCAGAAGCTGCCGCTGGTGCCGGTTTCTCCGCTGGTTCCGCTCCTGTATGACACCGTGATGGCCGTTATTTTCTTTACAATCATCCGTTCTGTCCGGACGGAGGCAATTCTGACGCATCTTGACGTCATCGAATCGGCCCGCGGGATGAAAAAGCAGGCCCGCGCGAACAGGAGGAAGATGAAGCAGATCACACGCGGCATACGGAATGACACGGACGAGGCTGCTTACGGACTTGAGGAATATGATCAGAAGATTAAACAGATAAACGATGAGATTCAGAGCATAAATGAAAAGCAGAAACAGGCTCTGGATGATTTTGAGAAAAATACAAAGCCGGACATCATCTCGGAAATCGAGGGGAGACATCAGAAGAAGACTGATTCTCTCAAGTCCACACTGCAGCAGCGCAGGCAGACGGAGACGGAGCTGGAAGACAGGGTCAAGCAGCAGAGACTGTACATATCTACGAATTATGAACCGTATCTGGGCCCGGACTTCTCCGATCTGGACAAGCTGGAGGCGCTCCGGAAGGTTATGGCGGACAACAGTCTGACGACGATTGCCGAGGCGATGGATATGGCGAGGAAAAAATAAAGAGAGGCTAGCCGCCGGATGAGTGGAAATTACGACAATCGGCAGGGCAGAAACGGCAAGGTCATCAACATCCGCCGCGGGAACCCAAGCGAAGAGGACGACAGATCGCAGATGAACAGCAGACTGCGCAGGCACCGCAGGAAAGTCAGGGCAAGACTTATGAAGCTCGGGCTTGTCCTCGTTCTTGTCTGCGTGCTGCTTGTCGTCTGGCTGTTCAATCGGAGCTACAATTCGTATTCGATCAAGGCGTCTGTGAGCCGTGAGGACACCGATGCTTCCCACTTTGTGTCCTACGGCGGAGGATTTATCCGCTATTCCAATGACGGGGCGGCATGCTTCGGGAGCAGCGGAGAGATGCTCTGGAATTATCCGTATTCCATGAATAACCCGGAAATCCGCATCAACAACGGCTATTTTGCAATCGGCGACATGACAGGCAGCCAGGTTATGGTCTTCAATAAGTCCGGCTTCCTCAGAGAGATCACCACGGCGTATACCATCACGCAGATCGAACTGAGCGCAGGCGGTCTTGTGGCGGCCTCGCTGAGCGATGGAAGTGCCAATTACGTGACGCTCTATGATGCGGAAGGAAATCAGGTGTATTCCGTCAAGACGACGCTGACCGGCGAAGGCTATCCGCTGTCGATTTCCATCTCCGACAATGCGCAGCAGCTGGTTCTCGCGTACGCCTGCATCTCGGGTGACGCCGTGACGGCCAACGTCGCATTCTACAATTTCTCGGACACCGGTCAGAGCGAAAATAAGCGGCTTGTCGGCGGATTTGACAATTTCGATGACAAATTGGTGGGTGATGTACACTTTTTCGGCAACACAAGTGCGGCCGCGATAAGCGAAGACTCGATCACCTATTATTCGGTGGAGGATTATCCGTCCCAGACACAGCGGGTGCAGATTGAGGGAAAGATACAGAAGGCGTTCTACGGAGAGGACCGGATCGGCCTGGTTATTGAGGATGAGAATTCGGCGTACAGAATTGAGGTGTATGATCTTTCCGGCAACAGACTGTGCTCTGCCTCCATCGACCAGAGCTATTCAAATTTCTGCTTCGACCACGGAAGAATTTACATGAACAATGACAGTTCGTTCCGGATTTATACGGCCGGCGGAAGAAAGATCGCCGATATCACTGCACAGCTTCCGGTTACTGCCGTCATCCCGACGGGCAGCAGAGGCGGATGTTTTCTGATCACAACCAATTACATTCAGAAAATCAGCCTGCGGTGATAAAGGGAGAAATAGGGAGAACCTGTGGATATACTGACATGCATCGTACTGCTGACCTTTGCGGTCTGCATTATTTCCGGGGCGGCAAGAGGATTCCTTCGGATCCTGTTTTCGGTACTGACACTGGTGGTATGCTTTTTTGTTGCGGGGCATTTCAGCGGACAGGCAGAATCTTTTCTGAAAGATAAAACAGACTTTTATCAGACGGTAAATTCGTCTGTCTATTCGACCTTGTCGGAAAATGCGGGTACAGCTGACGGTGAAGCAGAAAACGGCGAAGCCTATTCAGAAGGGGCGGATCCGTCGCTTTCGGGTGAATCCGGACTGCCGGCGTCTCTTCCCACAGCTGTCATTGAGGGCATCAGCCAGGCGGCTGCCTCGGTCAAGGACACTGTGGTGACGGGAATTGCCGATGCTCTCACCGAGACGCTTTTTTCTTCGCTCGTGCGAATCGGTCTGTTCTTTATTACCTGGCTGCTGATGCGGCTGCTTTATGCGGCGCTTTCACTTGGGCTGCGCAGCAGGACGGTGAGCGGTGTGAATCGGACACTCGGGGCCATCACCGGTATCTTTGAGGCAGTTCTGATCGTATGGCTTGTGCTCTCTGTCGTGACGCTGGGGCAGAGCGAAAGCTCACCGCTGGTTCTCTCAATTACCGCCAATCCGCTTCTGAAAGTGTTGTATGCCTCGGATCCGTTTCTTAAGGGCATTGCAGGGTGAATACGGATTTGATTCCGGCTAAAATTCTGGCTGAAATTTTTGCCTGAAATGCCGAAAAAAGTTGTTGACACGTCCGGGCACGGATGATAGTATATATGAGTCGCCGCG
>CAIFEV010000013.1 GCA_903789615.1 uncultured Lachnospiraceae bacterium
TTCTGAAACCTCAGCACCCGTGCCTCTCTCGCGGCGACTCATATATACTATCATCTGTTTTTAGCTGTGTCAACAGGAAATTTCAATTTTTTTGAACTTTTCCGGCTTTTTTCTGTCTGAAATACATCAAAGCAGTGTTGCACAGATCTCTCACAGAATCCAGGGGTAGAAAAAGAACTGCCTCACATCCGTGAAACAGCTCTTTCTCTCAGCGGAGAAGGAGGGATTTGAACCCTCGCGCCGGTTGCCCGACCTACACCCTTAGCAGGGGCGCCTCTTCGGCCTCTTGAGTACTTCTCCATCAACCGAATTTAATTCGATATGCAATTTCTGCAGGAAGCTGTCTTCTCTGCAGAGACTATATGATTATACAAAACTCCTACGCACTTGTCAAACAAATCTTGCACACAGCCAGGAACACCGCGAAGGAAGATTCAAAAATATCATGGACACCGCGGGGAAAGTCATGAAAAGTGTCTTCCCCCGCATGTCTGTCATACATCTGACACCATATCTTTTAAAATCAGCTACGGGACATCTCGAGAAGTTTCTTTTTCAGCTCATTCTCGATTCCGGAAAGCTCCGCCTCCGCTGCCTGCCGCTTCTGTCTGCCGTCTTTCTGAATCGCAGTAACTTCATCGAGCGTACTGATGAGCTGCTCGTTGGTCGATTTCAGCGTCTCGATATCGACAATGCCGCGCTCCGACTCCTTTGCACTCTCAACGGCACTGGTCTTAAGTTTTTCGGCATTTTTCTTCAGAAGTTCATTGGTCATCTCCGACACGGCGCGCTGGGCCGCTGCGGCCTGATTGGAGTGCTCAACACCGAGCGCTATAACCATCTGGGACTTCCAGAGCGGAATTGTGTTGACAAGAGTCGTCTGGATTTTTTCCGCCATCATGGTGTCAGAGCTCTGGACCATGCGGATCTGCGGCGCCGTCTGAAGAGCAATGGTGCGGGTCAGCTCCAGATCGTAAAGTTTTTTCTCAAAGCGCTCGCACTGCGCGGCGAGATCCTTCGCCGCCTGGGCATCTTCCGGCAGACCGCTTTGCTGTGCACGTGTCTGCAGATCTTTTAACTGACCTTCCCTCACTTCCTGAAGTTTCTTTTTTCCGGCCAGAATGTACATGGAGAGTTCCTTGAAATAACTCAGGTTCAGATCATACATCTGATCGAGCATTGCGATGTCCTTGAGCAGAGTCTGCTGGTGTTTTTCCAGCTCACCGGAGATCACTTCGACGTTGGACTCGACTTTCGCATAGTTGGTCTTCAGAACCTCCACCTTATTCCGGCCTTTCCGGAAAAGGCCCCGGATGCCTCTTTCCTCGTTGTCGACATCAAAATCTTTAAGCTGGACGATCAGATTCGTGATCATCCCGCCGACTTCTCCCATGTCCTTTGTTTTCACAGAATCCAGCGTTTTCTCCGAAAAATCCGCCATCTTCTTCTGCGTCCCGGCGCCGTAACTTAAGATTGCCTCTGAATTGGTCAGATCAATCTTCCCGGCAAATTCTTCCGCCTGTTTCACCTCTTCCGGCGAAAGTACATTTTCCGAAACTTTTTCCGCCTGTCTGGCAAGCTCCCCGCTCTTGTCCGCTGTCTGCACGGCCGGAAGCGGATCGCCGAAGGTGAGAACCGGAGTCGTGACAGCCTGCTGTTCCTGTCTGCTTTCTTCCATTCCAACACTCCTCATCTATGCTTTATTCTTTGTTCTGGCTGCGGATACCGTCTCCCGCCAGTCCGTCCTGTTTCATCATCGTCTTCATGACGGAAATATCCGATGCCACATCCCACGACAGGTTCTCAAACATGGAATCCAGCAGCTTCTCATACGCGCCGATAATCGTGTCCATCGAGTCTTCGATGTCCTTCTTGGTCTTCTCCACATTCGGCCCGGCCGGCTGATTTTCCAGATCCACATACGCCTTCAGAAGCTTGTCCGTCGTCGGCAGATAGTAATTCATAAACCTCCTCAGGCCGGACGCGCTCGACGGATCTCTTTTCACGGTATCAAAAATCCGCTCCATAATCGCTTTGAGCCGGTCCAGTTTTTCGCTCATTCCCTCTTCCGGAATCGCGTCGTTGGCCGCCTGGACAGAAAGTATGTAGTTTCTGCCCTGCTCCAGAATCTGCTGAACTTCCTTACTGTATCCTGCCGTCTCCTGGTCCGCCCGGGAGGCTTCTTTGGCGGCTGCCTCATTCCTTACCTGATTCCGGTCAGAAACCGCACGCAGATATTCATTGTATGAATCCTGCGTCAAAAACAATGTCCGGTTGTCCCGCGATATATGGGCCCACCGGAAATAATTTTTCCGGATCATTCCGTTCAGAGCAGCCAGAGTGCTTTCTTCCGTCTGTCCGGTTCCGTCTGCCAGTGTTCTGATATCATAATACGGTCTGCTGCCGACAATGTCACCATACTGATAATATTTTTTAACCAGATTCTGAATTTTCAGCCCGCGGTACATAAGCCAGCCGTTGACACCCGCCAGTACGGCAAATGTCACCGCTGCCGGCGCTGAAATTCCCACCATGACCATCGCAGGAAGACCCCAGAAGAACAGTCCGAAAGCGCCCAGAATGAGGGATACAAGCCCACCGCTTTTTTTGACCGTTCTCTGGAAAAACGGCGTTTTTCCGGCACCTTTGTGGCTAAAGCGCACCGCCATCTCCGGGATGTCGTAAACCGAGCGGACGTTCCTGTCACGGCTTTTCTGAGAAGAAGTGCCGCTGCCGGTATTTTCCGTAAACTGCTGCGTGGCTGTTTTGACTGTTTTCTGAATCTGGGACGCCGCACTACTTATATCCTGATTCAGATGGCTGAAATCTCCGCTCGAAACAGCCCGGTTGATCGAATCCATGATTTCGTTGCCGGTATCTGCCAGATCAGAATAGAGATCACTGCTTTTTCCCACTGATTATTCCTTAATCTGCGGATCCTCTTCCTCTTCGAAGCCTTCCGCGTCCTGCTCCTCATTTTCATTGACCGGCTTCTTGCGGATTTTCGCAATGGAAGCCACCTTTACGCCCTCATCAAGCGAAATAAGCTTGACACCGGACGTGATCCGGTCAAGAACGGATACATCCGAAGCCCGCAGCTGGATGATGACGCCTTCTGTCGTGACAATCAGAATCTCCCTGGTTTCATCCACCATCTTTGCGCCGACGACATCTCCCGATTTCTCAACGATCTTGTAGCACTTGACGCCCTTGCCACCCCTATGCTGCGGACTGAAGCGCGCAATGTCCGTCCGCTTTCCGAGTCCCATCTCCGAGACAATAAGAAGCTGACTTCCTTCGGTGTTCAGCTGCATTCCGACAACGGCATCTCCTTCCTCCAGTGTCATGCCCATGACACCCTGCGCGCTTCTTCCGGTAGGCCGCACGTCGGTCTCCGGGAAGCGGATGCACATGCCCTTCTTCGTCACCAGGAAGATATCCCGCGTCAAATCCGTGAGCTTCACCTCGATCAAATCATCGCCTTCCCGAAGCGTTATCGCCTGAATTCCATTCTTCCGGATATTCGCAAACTCCTGCACCGGCGTCTTCTTGACAAATCCGTTCCGCGTCGCCATGAACAGATACTGTCCTTCCGTCAGATGACGCACATCCAGTGCGATGACGGCCTGAATTTTCTCGTCCGGCTGCAGCTGCAGAAGGTTGACGATCGCCGTTCCCCTCGCGGTTCTTCCCGCTTCCGGGATCTCAAAAGCGCGCAGCTTATAGGCCCTCCCCGTATTGGTGAAGAAGGTCAGCATATGGTGGTTGGTCGTCATGAAGAGATCGACGATATAGTCGTTCTCGATGGTCTGCATTCCGCGGATTCCGCGCCCGCCTCTGTTCTGGGCCTTGAAGTTGTCCGGCGTCATGCGCTTTATATACCCCAGATTGGTCCGGCAGATGATTGTCGGCTCATCCGGGATCAGGTCTTCGGTCAGAAGCTCGGCCTCATCGTAACTGATGGCAGTGCGGCGGTCATCGCCGTACTTTTCGAAAATTACGGAGAGCTCGTCCCGGATCACGCCGAGCAGCTTCTTCTTGTCCGCCAGAATGGATTTGTAGTAGTCGATTTTCACTTCCAGATCGCGCAGTTCATTTTCCAGTTTTTCCCGTTCCAGACCGGTCAGGGTGCGCAGTCTCATATCTACGATTGCCTGAGCCTGGGCATCGGACAGCCCGAATTCTTCTTCCAGTCTTTCCTTGGCAGCCGCAACCGTCTGTGACCCGCGGATGATCTGAATCACCCGTTCGATGTTATCCAGCGCGATAAGAAGCCCGCGCAGGATATGTGCTCTCTCCTCCGCCTTGTTGAGATCATATTTTGTCCGTCTGGTGACGACATCCTCCTGATGCATCAGGTAGTACATCAACATGTCGTGCATATTCAGGACCTTCGGCTCATTGTTGACCAGTGCCAGATTGATGACGCCGAACGTATCCTGCATCTGCGTGTGCTTGAACAGCTGATTCAGAATCACTGTCGGCGTCACGTCGCGGCGCAGCTCGATGACGATGCGCATGCCGGAACGGTCCGACTCATCCCTCAGAGCCGTGATGCCGTCAATCTTCTTTTCTTTCGAAAGGTTGGCGATGGACTCGATGAGTCTTGCCTTGTTCACCATGTACGGAATCTCTGTCACGACAATGCGGTGCTTGCCACTTGCCATGGGTTCGATGTCGGTGACGGCGCGCACGATGATCTTTCCGCGGCCGGTCCGATACGCCTCCTCAATGCCGCGCCGGCCGATGATCTCACCTCCGGTCGGAAAATCCGGTCCCTTGATGATCTCCATGAGCTCATCCACAGACGTGTCGCGGTTCTCATGGATGTTGTTGTCGATGATCTTCAGACACGCGGCGATGACTTCCCGCAGGTTGTGAGGCGGGATGTTGGTTGCCATGCCGACCGCGATGCCGGATGCGCCGTTTACAAGAAGATTCGGAAAACGCGCCGGAAGAACGGTCGGCTCCTTTTCTGTCTCATCGAAGTTCGGCGCAAAATCGACCGTGTCCTTGCCGATATCCGCCATCATCTCCATGGAGATCCGGCTGAGTCTGGCCTCGGTGTACCGCATGGCTGCCGCGCCGTCGCCGTCCACGGAACCGAAGTTGCCGTGTCCGTCCACCAGCGGATATCTCGTCGAAAAGTCCTGCGCAAGTTTTACCAGCGCATCGTAGATCGAACTGTCGCCGTGCGGGTGATATTTACCCATCGTATCGCCGACGATACGCGCACATTTACGGTGCGGCTTGTCCGGCGTGTTGTTCAGCTCGATCATGGAATACAGAATCCGGCGCTGCACCGGCTTCATGCCGTCCCGGACGTCCGGGAGCGCGCGGGAGGCGATAACGCTCATCGCATAGTCGATGTAGTACGAGCGCATCGTCTTGTCCATATCCACGTCGGTTATCTTTTTATCAAAAATATGTTCGTCCATCCGATCCCTCTGCCGTTAAGACCCCATGTCAAATGTCGAGATTCTTCACAAATTTCGCGTTCTGTTCAATGAACTCGCGCCTCGGCTCAACCTTGTCTCCCATCAGCGTGGAGAAAGTGACATCCACGTCGGCCTCATCGTCATCGTCCATGTTGACGCGCAGTAAAATCCGGTGATCCGGATCCATCGTCGTCTCCCACAGCTGCTCGGCATCCATCTCGCCGAGTCCCTTGTAGCGCTGAACCTTGTTGTTCTGATCGCGCCCGATGTCCGTCATGATCTGATTCAGCTCGTCATCGCTGTAGGCGTACCACACTTTTTTGTTCTTCTCGATCCGGTAAAGAGGCGGTTTTGCCAGGAATACATGGCCCTGGCGGATCAGGTCCGGCATGAACCGATAGAGAAACGTCAGAAGCAGCGTCGCGATGTGGGCGCCGTCCACGTCGGCATCGGTCATGATGATAATGCGGTTGTACCGCAGCTTACTGATATCAAAGTCGTCGTGAATTCCGGTCCCGAAAGCCGTGATCATGGCGCGGATCTCGGCATTTTCAAGGACGTGATCAAGGCGCGCCTTCTCGACATTCAGGATCTTGCCTCTCAGCGGCAGAATCGCCTGAGTCGCGCGGGAACGGGCTGTCTTTGCGGAACCGCCTGCGGAGTCACCCTCTACGATAAAGATCTCGCAGTGGGACGGATCCGGATCCGAGCAGTCGGCCAGCTTGCCCGGCAGCGCGGTGTTTTCCAGCGCTGTCTTACGTCTTGTCAGGTCTCTTGCCTTGCGGGCCGCCTCTCTGGCGCGCTGGGCCAGGAGAGATTTGTCACAGATAGCCTTCGCGATGTCCGGGTTCTGCTCCAGAAACAGCGTGAGCTGGGACGACACGACCGAGTCAACCGCTGTGCGGGCGATCGTGTTGCCGAGTTTCTGCTTGGTCTGTCCCTCAAACTGCGGATCCTCGAGCTTAACGGAAACAATGGCCGTCAGCCCCTCCCGGATGTCATCTCCGGAGAGCGGCTGCTCCGAGTCCTTGATGATCTTGTTTTTCTTCGCGTAGTCGTTGAATGTCCGGGTGAGGGCGTTGCGGAAGCCTGTCAGATGCATACCGCCTTCCGGCGTGTTGACGTTGTTCACGAAGCAGTCGACGATCTCGTTGTACCCGTCGTTATGCTGGAATGCCACGTCCACATAGACGCCTTCCTTAAGCCCCTCACAGTGAACCACCTTCGGATACAGCGGCGTCTTGCTTCGGTTCAGATACTCGACAAATTCAGTGATGCCGCCCTCGTAGTGAAATACCTTTTCCTGTTCCTGCCCCGGCCTTTCGTCGCACAGGCGGATTGTCAGCCCCCTGGTCAGGAATGCCATCTCTCTCAGCCTGGCAGTGAGAATGTCAAAGTCAAACTGCGTCGTCTCCGTGAAGATCTCCGGATCCGGCTGGAATGTGATCTCCGACCCGGTGTCACTCAGCTCACACGTTCCGATCTCCTTCAGCGGATAGCAGATCTTTCCTCTCTCGTAGCGCTGTTCGTAAATCTTCCCCTCTCTTCTTACCTTCACGTCAAGCCACAGGGAAAGAGCGTTCACGACCGACGCGCCGACGCCGTGAAGACCGCCGGATACCTTGTATCCGCCGCCGCCGAACTTTCCTCCGGCGTGCAGGACCGTGAAGACCAGCTCAATAGCCCGTTTTCCGGTCTTGTGGTTGATGTCGACCGGAATACCGCGGCCGTCATCCTGTACCGTGACGGAATTTCCCTCATTTATCGTGACGGAAATATTTTTGCAGAATCCGGCAAGTGCCTCGTCCACGGAATTATCAACGATCTCGTAGACCAGATGATGAAGACCGCGGGAAGAAGTGGTTCCGATATACATGCCGGGCCGCTTTCTCACAGCTTCCAGACCCTCAAGTACCTGGATCTGATCGCCGCTATAGTTCTTTTCTGCCTCTTCACTTGCCATTTTCTGTAACCTTTCCCTTTTCTACGTAAAAAACCTTCGTCTGTGCGCCGCCTGGCTGCAGGGTGCGTCTCCTGACAAATTCATCAATCCCCGTACAGGTGATGATCGTCTGAATCCGGCTGATGCTCTCAAGCAGATATTCCTGTCGGCGGCGGTCCAGTTCTGAGAGCACATCATCCAGCAGAAGGACCGGATCGTCGCGGATCACACTCCTCACCAGTTCAATCTCGGCAAGTTTGACGGAGAGCGCCGCCGTGCGCTTCTGCCCCTGCGAACCGAAACGCTTCACGTCGCTGCCGTTTATAAGAAATCCGAGGTCGTCGTGATGCGGTCCCTCGCCGGTCTGCCCGAACCGCAGGTCTCTTTCATACCCGGCAGCCAGCTTCCCGGCAAATGCACCGGGATCTGTATCGGGCAGATAGACAATCTGCAGACTTTCCTGTCCCCCGGTGATGTCCGAGTGAATCTTCCCGGCAATAGGACGGATCCGGTCAATGAACTTTTTTCTGCCCGTGATCACCGTCTCGCCGTACAGCGCCAGCTGCTCATCAAGTACAGCCAGCGTTGCCCTGTCCGTCTCAGACGGCCGCAGGGACAAGCTCTTAAGAACTTTGTTCCGATTCTGGAGGACCTTGTTGTAGCGCAGAAGCTGATTCAGATAAATACTATCAATCTGACTCAACTCCATATCCATGAAGCGCCGCCGCACCGCCGGTCCTTCCCGGATAATATCCAGATCTTCCGGAGAAAAGAACACCAGGTTGAGCGTCCCGAAGATCTCACTCATGTGCCGGACGGGAATGCCGTTGACGGCAATACCCTTCGCGCTGCCGGCGCGCAGGTGCACATCGATGCGGTTTCTCATACCGTGCTTGTCAAGAAACAGCTTGATGTGAGCCTCATTTTGTCCGATCCGGATCATCTCCCTGTCCTTTGCCCCGCGGTGTGACCGGGATGTCGCTGCCACCGACAGCGCCTCGAGAAGGTTGGTCTTTCCCTGGGCATTGTCGCCATAAAAAATATTTACGGACGGACTTAAGGACACCTTGAGATATTCGTAATTCCGGAAATCTTTCAGCTCTGCGGACTCAATGATCAACTTTAGGATTCCTTCTGCACGGTAAATGACTTTCCCAAATAGCCTATTTCTTCTCCGCCGGTCAGTTTTCTGCCCCGCCGCGTCTCCGTCTCTCCGTTTACAGTGACATCACCGTTCTGGATGACGATCTTCGCCTCGACCCCGGACCCGACCAGCCCGGCCAGTTTCAGCGCCTGACCGAGTTTGATGAAATCTCCGGTAAATGAAACATTATCCATCTCACACTCCCATATTGACCGGAAGAATCAGATACAGATACGAACTCTCCTCATCCCGGATGAAAAGAGGCCTCTTGGAGCCGGAGAAGTACATCGTTACCATCTCGTCCGGAACGACCTTCAGAGCATCCAGCAGGAACTTCGGATTGAAGCCGATCATAAGTTCTTCTCCTTCTACCGTCGCCGGAATCCGGTCATTCATCCTGCCGAGCTCCGTGTTGGCAGAAACTTCCATCACGTCCTCTCCGATTTTCAGCGCGATCGGCTTGCGCTCGGTCTCGCGGATCATCGTGGTTGAACGGTCGATGGCGCCGGCAAAATCATTTTTGCTGACCGTAACCTTTGTCTCATAGTCGCAGTTGATCATCTGCTGGATCCGGAAATATTCTCCTTCAATCAGCTGGGTGACAACCAGCGTGCTGTCAAAGGAAAACATAAGGTGGTTCTTTGTAAAGAACAGATCGACTTTGCTGTCCGTATCATTACCGAGAATTCTCGCAACTTCCTGCAGCGTCTTCCCGGGAACGATCACTTTCTCGTCATCCGGTGTCCCGTCAAGCGCCACAGTGCGCAGTGCAATCCTGTGTCCGTCCAGAGCGGCTATGCGGAGCACGCCGTTGCGGATTTCAAACAGCTCGCCCTGCATCATCTTGTTGTTGTCATTGGGTGCAGTACAGAAAATCGTCTGTTCGATCAGAGACTTCAGCAGGAACTGGCTGAGCGTAACTGCCTTGTCCTTTGCGATGGCCGGAAGGTACGGAAATTCTTCGCCGGACTGTCCCGGGATATTGAATACAACAGAACCGCAGGTGATGGTCACTGTATTGCGCTCATCCGTCTCCATGCGGATCAGATCATCCGGAAGTTTCTTCGCGATGTCGCTGAAGATTCTCGCATTGATGGCGACGGTGCCTTTTTCAACAATTGTGCCGTTTGTAACCGTAGATATCCCCAGTTCCGTGTCATTGGCCGTGAAGGTGATCTGATTGGTACTGGCATCTATAAAGATACATTCGAGAACAGGCATGGTCGTGTGGGTTGGAACCGCTCTGGCGACGGTGTTGATTCCCTTGAGAAGATTCTGCTTGCTGAATGACAGTTTCATAGTGTGAAAACTCCTTTCCACTTTCAGACTGGTGTGGCCGGCTGTGTGTATATATATATATTTTTCCGCCGTCGTAGCCGTAGGGGCCGCGCAAAAGCTGAAAAATGTCATCAGGCCGCTTCTTTTGCGGTTTCTGATGTGTAAAACAAAACGGATTTGAGGCGGAAGGTTCCGGGAATTCTTTTGAAAACCCCGGGGACTTCCGCGTACCCTTCTTCGTCTTTTGCCTGCCCGTGCACGTCTTTTGAACGGCTGTGCACGTCTGTTCCTCCGGAAATCCCGGTGGATATTCACATCCGCCGTGCGCCGGCATCTTAAGAAAAGGCGGAAAAGGGAAAAGTTTTTAAAAAGTTTTCCACATTGATGTGGAAAACTCTTGGAAATCAGGAAGGATCTATCTTCTTGATGAGGACATTTACGGTATCGCGTGTGGAACTGTCGGTTAAAATGTCCTTGGCAATCTTGTCTGCTCCGTGTTTGATTGTCGAGTGGTCACGCCCGAGCAGGTCTCCGATCTGTTTCTGGGTGGCTGTCGTCATCTGACGGCAGAGATACATGACAATCTGGCGCGCGTAGTTGAGCTCCGCGTTGCGGCTCTGGGACAGGATGGCGTCCGGAGTCAGGTTGAAGTGATCGGCGACGATCTTGACGATAAGATCCGGTGTGATCTCGCGGCTGCTCTCCGGGGAGATAAGATCCTTTAAGGCTTCCTGCGCAACGGGAAGGGTGATCTTCTCGTGCGTGAGATTTGAGTAGAAGGAAAGCTTGGTTAAAGATCCTTCCAGTTCCCGGATATTGGACTTGATGTGCGTGGCAATGAAGTCCTTGACGTCCGCGGGGATGTCGAGCCCCTTCATGTCGCACTTCTTATTAAGAATAGCCATCTTGGTCTCGTATGTCGGGATCTGGATATCCACCGGAAGACCCATCTCAAACCGCGTCCGCAGGCGCTCCGTAAGCGTTTCCATCTCCTTTGGCGGCTTATCGGACGTGATGACGATCTGCTTGTTGTTCTGATACAGATCATTGAAGGTATGGAAGAATTCTTCCTGAGTTGCTTCCTTTCCTATAATAAACTGAATATCATCGATCAGGAGAACATCGATGTTCCTGTACTTCGCGCGGAACTGGAAATTGCGTCCGTTCTTTACGGAGTCGATCAGCTCATTAGTGAAGGTCTCACTGGTTACGTACAGGACCTTGAGTTCCGGCCGGTGTTCCAGGATAAAGTGCGCGATCGCCTGCATCAGATGGGTCTTGCCCAGTCCCACGCCTCCGTAGATGAAAAGCGGATTGTAAACTTCTCCCGGCGTCTCGGCTACTGCCAGCGAGGCAGCGTGAGCCAGATTGTTGTTGGTCCCGACGATAAAGTTGCTGAAGGTGTAGTTCGGGTTCAGCGACATCTCACTGGCCGCCTTGGATATGCGGGTCTGCTCTTCCGTCGAATTGGTCTTCGCGCTTTTGATTTCTTTGACCGAAGTGATCTCCAGGTCATACTCCCGGCCCATAACTTCGGAAATAGCTACCTTCAGGGGCTTTTTATATTTTCTCCGTATATAGTCGATGACCTGCGGATCCTCGTCGCTGACGAGGATCACGGTATTTCCCTCGAGAGAATACAGTTTCAGCGGTTCGATCCAGGTTGAGAAAGAAACATTCTGGATTTCAAAATCCTGCCGGAATGCCTCGAGAATGTCGTTCCATTTTGCTTTTAATTCGTCCATATTCACATGATTCCTGCCCAGAAGGTAAAAACATAGTCTTACTTATAATATACCAAAATGGGGCAGATTACAATGCGCTCAGGGCTGTCTGTACACAGGGAAGTGCCGGGTTTTGCACCGGAAGACCCGGCGGCTGAAAGTCTGATTCCGGGCGGGTTTACACCCGGATGCACCGGATATCCCCCGGGATATGAACCGGTTTTCCACAAGTTATCCACATAATGTGGAAAACATATGTTCACAGCGAAAAGGGGCGGTTTTTCGGCATTTTCCACGTGTTTTGCACATCAAATGTGGAAAACCGGAAAAGACGCGGGAAAAATAAAAAAAGGATTGACAGTTCAGACTTTTCATTCTTATAATGACAAATGGTGTTTTTTCAATTTACTGTGAAATATCCCGCCACGATTTCAGAAAGATGGAGGTGAGTTGCGTTATGAAGATGACATTTCAGCCGAAGAAGAGACAGAGAGCCAAGGTTCACGGTTTCCGTTCCAGAATGAGCACAAAGGGCGGCAGAAAAGTTCTTGCTGCAAGAAGAGCAAAGGGCAGAAAGCAGCTTTCAGCCTGAGACAGGCGGCAGGTCTTTTTAAGCAGACAGAAGGATGACAGATGCCGGTTGCTTTAATCGGCATCTTTTTTTCTATCAGAAACACCCGCCGTTTTCAGTCTGATATCCTGATAGGCGGCAAAACAGTAACAGGCCGGGAACTATGAAATACAGAAATTTTGAAACACTACGGAAGAATCAGGATTTTCAAAAAGTCTACCGGGAGCACAACAGCCGGTCAAACCGGTACCTCGTGCTCTATACAGCTGAAAATCACGCGGATACAATTCGACTCGGGGTATCCGTCAGTAAGAAGGTCGGGAACAGTATCGTCCGGCACAGACTCGCAAGACTGATCCGCGAAGCCTTCCGGCTGAACGCGGACAGTGTACAGAAAAACTGCGATTATATCTTTATCGCCAGAATGAGTCTGAAGAACAAAGGTTACAAAGAGACAGAAAATGCCATGGTAAGGCTTCTCGGAGAAGCAGGAAGACTGCAGAATGATGAAAAAAGCTCTGATCGGGCTGATTCGGTTCTACCAGAAGGCAATATCACCGTATAAAGGCGGGCCGACGTGCCGCTACATTCCTTCGTGTTCCGTATACGCCATTCAGGCGGTCAACAAATACGGAGCCCTGAAGGGCGGATTTATGGCATTGAAAAGAATTCTACGGTGCAATCCCTTTCACAAGGGAGGATATGATCCTGTCCCGTGAGGCAGGTGTCAGAGAGGAAACACTCGAATGTATGCGATTTTTACTCCTATCGCAAATGTCCTCGGATTTATCCTGAATCTGCTTTTTGAGGGCATGTACAGGCTGGGCATCGGAAATGTCGGCCTGGCGATCATCCTGTTCACGCTGATCGTCAAGCTGTGCATGATGCCTCTGACCGTCAAACAGTCCCGTATGCAGAAACTCCAGATGGTTATGCAGCCGGAGATTGATGCGATCCAGAAAAAGTACAAGGGAAAAAATTCCGATCAGCAGGCCATGCTGAATATGCAGGCCGAAATGAAGGAAGTTTACGACAAATACGGAATCTCCCAGCTGGGCGGATGTCTTCAGCTGATCATCCAGATGCCGATCCTGTTCGGTCTGTATCAGGTATTCCGGGAAATCCCGGCATATGTGAGCAGACTCGCGGGGCCTCTTCAGGAGATTCTGACGTCGCTCTCGGCCAATCCGGGATTTAAGGACACGCTTAATGGCGCGCTGGGGATGAATGTTGACTGGGATGTTACAAGGACAGCCGAAATTGCCATGTCCAGCCTGACACCGTCCCAGTGGCAGACGATTTCCGGGATTTTCCCGAATTCGGCGGATGTCATCAGCCAGAGTGTTGCGAAGCTCGATGCGATGAACAACTTCCTCGGCGTCTCCATGTCCCAGACGCCGCAGGCGGTCATGGGAATTGCCATTCTGATCCCGATCCTTTCCGGTGTGACGCAGTTTATCTCCGTGAAAGTCGCACAGGTTCAGAATCCGACATCCAAAGACAAGAACAACCCGATGAACGCCTCCATGAACATGATGATGTACTTCATGCCGATCATGTCGGCGTGGTTTGCGTTCAGTCTTCCGTCAGGCCTCGGTCTGTACTGGATTGCGACAGCCGTGATCCAGACGATTCAGACGGTCATCGTAAACAGACGGATCGATGAAATCGGCGTGGACAAGATCGTCGAGCAGAACCAGGAGAAGAGAAGAAAGAAACTTGAGAAGAAGGGACTTACTTCGACAGAGCTCCAGGGAAAGGCGACAATCAACACCAGACAGATCGGAAGCAGCTACGCCCAGAGGTATGCACAGGCTGTAGCAGCTTCTCAGGCTGCGCGACCGAAAACCAGCATGAAAGAAAAAGCCGGGAGAGCCGGCAGCAATGTGACGGCGGAAGAGGAAAGACAGGCAGCTGCGGCAGCGCAGACCGTAAAGGCAGCGCCCGGGAGTCTTGCCGCAAAGGCGGGAATGGTTGCCGAATTCAACAACCGCTATGAGAACAGAAACAAGAAGTATCTGAACCGGAATACTTCCGATAAGCGCCAGTAAGCGGAATAGAGTTATGAAGAAAATTGAAGTAACAGGAAAGACAGTGAATGACGCTGTCACGGAAGCCTGCATTCAGCTCGGAATTTCTTCGGACCACCTTGCCTATGAAGTTCTTGAGCAGGGCAGCGCCGGTATCCTGGGTCTTTTCGCAAAGCAGGCAAAGATCAGAGCCTGGGAGAAAACAGACGAGGAGCTGGCAGACGACAGACGCCGGCAGGAAGCTTCTCAGAAAGTACAGGAAATAGCGGCCAGAAGAACAGCACCGGAAAAAGAAGAGAAGACAGACGAAAAATCTACTGCATCTTCTGCATCTTCTTCTGCAGTATCTTCCGGCAGACAGGCTGAAAGGGCGGTTGAAAAGAAAAAGGCTGCACCGGCCGGTGTAAAACAGGCAAAGAAAGATGCCAGTGCGGAGGAACCTGCACCAAAATCAGACGCCGTTTCTGCGGAAAAGACGGAGAAGAAGCAGCTCACGCATGAAGAGATCGAAAGAAGAGTGACGGATTTTCTGGATGCAGTCTTCCATGCGGTCGGGCTCACGGAGACGATCACATTTTCCTATGAGAGCGACAACACGGTTGTCGTCGATATCGAGGGTGATGACACCGGCATCATGATCGGAAAGCGCGGGCAGACACTGGATTCGCTTCAGTATCTGACAAGTCTTGTTGTGAACAAGGGCAGGGAAAAGTACATCCGCGTCAAGCTTGATACAGAAAATTACCGTCAGAGGCGCGAAGAAACCCTGAAGAATCTTGCCCGGAATATGGCTTCCAAGGCCAAGCGCACGGGACATCCGGTCGAACTGGAGCCGATGAATCCGTACGAGAGACGGATTATCCACGCAGCCCTGCAGGGTGACCGTTATGTTTCCACAAAGAGCGAAGGTGAGGAGCCGTACCGGCATGTCGTGATCTACATTGACCGCGCGAAGGCTGCAAACCGTCCGGCGGACGCCAGGAACAGCCGAAGAACAGAAGAACAGGAATAAAGTCGTTTGAGGCCGCTGTCAGAATATATGCTTCTGACGGCGGATTTTGTATATGGAAGATACGATTGCAGCAATTTCAACGAACCTTTCCGGTCCGGCCGGTATCGGCATCATACGCGTGAGCGGAGAAGACGCCATCGCCATAGCTGACAGAATTTTTTTATCTCCCTCCGGAAAAAAACTTTCCGACGCGCCAAGTCACACGATCCACTACGGAAGGGCACTGGACGCAGAAGGGAATGTGTGCGACGAGTGTCTGGTGAGCGTCATGCGCGCGCCGCACACCTACACCCGCGAGGATGTGGCCGAATTCAACTGTCACGGAGGTGTTCTGGTACAGAAAAAAGTTCTTGCGTCACTCATCGCTGCCGGTGCACGGCCGGCACAGCCGGGAGAATTTACCAGGCGAGCTTTTTTAAACGGCCGGATTGACCTGTCCCAGGCGGAAGCGGTCATGGACCTCATCAACGCAAAGAATTCGTGGGCAGTCCGGGCTTCTGTAGACCAGCTGGACGGCAGGCTCTCGCTTGAACTTGAGCAGATCCGTGACGGGATTCTGGATCACACGGCGAGAATCGAAGCGGCTCTTGATGATCCGGAGCATATGGAACTGGATCATTACGGCATCATTCTGGAAAAGGACATCACCCGCTGGAAACAGAAACTCCTGGAACTTATCCGCGGCGCCGACGAGGGGAGAATTCTGAAAGAAGGCATCCGCACGGTCATTCTCGGCCGCACCAATGCCGGAAAATCGTCCCTGATGAATCTGCTCTCCGGAGCCGACCGGGCTATCGTGACAGATGTGGCCGGAACAACCCGGGACATTCTCGAGGAGACGGTCATGGTAAATGGTCTCTCCCTGCTGCTGATGGACACGGCCGGAATCCGTGAGACCGATGACGTTGTCGAAAAGATCGGCGTAAAAAAGGCCTGGGGAGCTGCTAAAGATGCGGATCTGATTCTGTATGTCATCGACGCAAGCAGACCGCTAGAGGAAGAAGATTATTCCATCATCCGGAAAGTAAAATCAAGCGGAGCTTTCTGCATCACACTGCTTAACAAGAGTGATCTTGAGGCCCGGCTCACCGAAGACGACATCCGGGAACAGCTTTCCTCACCGGTAATCTCCTTCTCGGCACGCACCGGAGACGGAATGGACGAGCTGAAGAGAATTCTGACGGAAAAGTTTGCGTCCGGGGCGGTTAAAGCAAATGATCAGGTGATCATTACAAACGAGAGACATAAGTTTTTGCTGATGGAAGCGGAAAAGAGCCTGGAAAATGTGGAAAAATCCATTCAGGACGGCTTAAGTGAGGATTTCTTTACGATCGATCTGATGGGTGCGTATACTTCTCTCGGGAAGATACTTGGCAAAGAAATTGAGGATGATCTGGCAGACCGCATCTTTTCAAAATTCTGCATGGGCAAGTGAAGTGAACTGGTAAATGAGGAACGGCATGGATAGTCACTATATCGAAGAATACTGGGATGTTATCGTTGTAGGAGCCGGACACGCGGGCTGTGAAGCTGCGCTGGCAAGTGCCAGACTGGGACTTCAGACAATTGTGTTTACGGTCAGCTGTGACAGTATCGCGCTTATGCCGTGCAATCCGAATGTAGGCGGAACCAGCAAGGGGCATCTGGTGCGGGAACTGGATGCACTCGGCGGTGAGATGGGCAGGAATATTGACGCAACCTTCATCCAGAGCAAGATGCTGAATGCCTCGAAAGGTCCTGCCGTCCATTCGCTTCGCGCTCAGGCCGACAAGCAGGAGTACAGCCGCCGGATGAGGCGGGTCCTTGAGAATACCGATAATCTGCTTGTCCGTCAGGCAGAGGTGTCCGATCTGCTGATAGAGCACGGCAGAATCATCGGGGTGCGGACACTTTCCGGGGGCACCTATTACGCAAAGGCCGTCGTGCTTGCGACCGGTGTCTATCTGAAATCCCGCTGCATCTTCGGCGAGACGAGTTATCATACTGGGCCGAACGGGCTGATGGCTGCCAATCATCTGACGGATTCACTTCTTTCGGCCGGCATCAGCGTGCGCCGCTTTAAGACAGGCACACCGGCAAGAGTCGACAGACGCTCGATTGACTTTTCAAAGATGACCGAACAGTTCGGAGATGAGAGAATTGTTCCGTTTTCCTTTACGACTGATCCGGACAGCATTCAGAAGAGACAGGTTTCCTGCTGGCTGACGTATACTAATACTGAAACACACAAAATAATACGGGATAATATAGACAGAAGTCCTCTCTATTCCGGCCGTATTCATGCTACAGGACCGCGCTACTGTCCTTCCATTGAAGACAAGGTGATGAAATTTGCCGACAAGGACCGGCATCAGATTTTTATTGAACCGGAAGGGTTATACACCAATGAAATGTATCTGAGCGGGTTTTCCTCATCCATGCCGGAAGATGTTCAGTACGCGATGATCCGCACGGTGGCCGGACTGGAACACGCGAGGATCGTGCGCAATGCATACGCGATCGAGTATGACTGCATTGATGCCACACAGCTGAAAGAAAGTCTGGAATTTAAGAATATTTCCGGGCTGTTTGCGGCAGGACAGATAAACGGAAGCTCCGGATATGAGGAGGCGGCTGCACAGGGAATCCTTGCGGGAATCAATGCCGCGCAGTATGTCAAGGGAAAAGGACCTCTGATCATCAGCCGGTCGGAAGGATATATCGGCGTGCTGATCGATGATCTTGTGACCAAGCCGACTCAGGAGCCGTACCGCATGATGACATCGAGAGCCGAATACAGGCTGCTGCTGCGGCAGGACAATGCAGACGAAAGACTGACACATTACGGACATGCCGTAGGACTTATATCCGACGAACGAATGAAGAAAACGGCGCAGAAGCAGGAGGAAATCGACCGGGAAGTTGACCGTATTATGCACACGCATGTCGGGACAAAGCCGGAGATTGAAGCTCTTCTGGACCACTTTGGGAGTCAGAGACTTGAAAATGGAACTACGCTTGCGGAGCTGATCCGCCGTCCGGAACTTTCTTATGAGAAGCTGGAAAGTATTGATCCTGACCGGCCTGCTCTGTCCCGTGCTGTGCAGGAAGAGGTGAATATCCGGATAAAGTATGAGGGATACATCCGGCGTCAGCAGATTCAGGTGCGCCATTTTGAAAAGCTCGAGAAACGGCTTATCCCGGACGATATCCGGTATGAGGATGTATATGGTCTTCGGATAGAGGCACTTCAGAAACTCTCTTCTATAAGGCCGCGCTCTATCGGACAGGCTTCCCGGATTTCCGGTGTGTCGCCGGCGGATATTTCCGTTTTGCTCGTTTACCTTGAAAAACAAAGCAGGAGCTTAAAAACTGATGTGTGAAGCAGAATTTACGGAAGGACTGAAGAGCTTCGGTCTTGTGGCGGATAAGAGACAGCTTGAAGCTTTCGAAGCGTATTACAAACGGCTCATTCAGACGAATACGGTGATGAATCTCACGGCGATCACGGAAAAGCAGGACGTCTATCGTCTGCATTTTCTGGACAGTCTAAGCCTGATTCCGGCCGCAGGAAAAGCGGAAATTTCAATACCATCTGACTGCAGGATGATTGATGTTGGAACGGGTGCCGGATTCCCTGGTGTTCCCTTAAAGATCATGCTTCCGAAAATACGTCTGACACTCCTGGATTCTCTGAACAAACGGCTGAATTTCCTTTCGTCGGTGATTCAGGAAAATAACCTGAGCGATGTAAAGCTTGTCCACGCAAGGGCAGAGGACGGGGCCAGAGATCCGAAGCTTCGCGAAAAGTATGACATTGCCGTATCCCGTGCCGTCGCATCCCTCCCGGTACTCTGTGAGTACTGTCTGCCGTACGTGCGCGTCGGAGGTTATTTTGCGGCATATAAAACAACATCGGTTTCAGACGAAATTCGTGATGCGGAACATGCTATCCGCACCCTCGGCGGAAAGACGGTTTCCACCATATTTTTCACACTGCCGGGGACAAATGTGCAGAGAGCAATTGTTTTTATTCAGAAATGTGCAAAAACGCCAAAGGCATATCCGCGCAAAGCCGGAACCCCAAAAAGCAATCCTCTTTAAATTTAAAAAAACGAAAATAGCGCGGCAGAATCTGATATACGGATTCTGCCGCGTTCGTGTTCGGTATACGGTTTTGAATTTCTTTCTGACAGGACAGATGATTACCCGGTGACATTGCGCCTTTTCATAGGATTGCTTCCACCTGCGCAGTAAAAACGTCGGGCATCTCAAGCTGCGGAAATTTTTTGGATTCTTCAATCGGCGCAAAAAGAATCCCGGAATTCAGAACCTTATATTTGCGCAGGACCGGAAATTCTTCCAGGCTGTATTTTCCGTAGATGATGGAAAGGTCCTTGGCTTCTTTAACGAAAGTCCCTGTCGGGACGGCAAACATGTTATTGATCTGGCTTGTGAAAACGGATATCGCGCCATTTTCATTCCGGTGTGCATTTTTGTAAAATGCGTGAATGAGTTTTTTCGACACATTCTGCGGCCGGTAAAACTGTCTTGCCGGCACAACACCTTCCATGTGCAGCCGGTTGTGAGCCAGATTATACATAAAGGTTCCCAGAACGGGAACTTTGCACACGGAGCGGAGAACGCGGCGCCATCCTGAGACAGGCTGACGAAGATCCGGTGATGATGGATTGACGAGTATTATTTTTCTGACAAGGTCCGGTTCCATCTTACTCACAGAGAGGATTATTCCCGATGTCTGTCCGGAAACAATGATATCCGTTTTCTCTTTGATCACTTCCCTGATGAAATCAGCGACAGCATCGGCAAAAAAATATCCTGTGTATGTCATCACCGGCTTGTCCGAACATCCAAAACCGGGGAGGTCGATCATATATACTTTATGACTGCGCGCGAGCAGAGGCGCTGATTCACTCCATTCTACAGAAGACGAATTTCCTCCAATATCATGAATAAGGAGAACGGGAGAGCCTTCTCCCATGCAGGAGTAGCGGATTGCAAATTTCCGGAAGTAAAAGACTTCTTGTGGCTGATCGACAGGTTCATCTTCGCTGCGGATCGTCTTTTCCAGATACTGATTCCACAAACCGAGCGCCGTAATACCGCCGGTAAGAAGAAAAATTGTTTTCTTTACCTTTTTATTCATCAGACGCCTTTCTCTGCACAAAGCAGACACGTTTACATCTTTAGTTCTTCTATTATAGTTTTGTATGAATTGGTTTTCAATCAGACAGGAAGCGGAAATTATCATAAGATATTTTCCGGCAGTGCACAGAGTACTGAAAGTGATGGTATAATGAACACCAGAAATGTTTCACGTGAAACATTTCTGGAACCGTCCGGATAGGATTCACGTGAACTTTTTAATAATCGCCAGATGTTTCACGTGAAACATTTTTTGGCAACTTTATGTTTCCCGTGAAACATAAAGCAAAATCGATGAGGAGAATGTTTCACGTGAAACATTTCCGGATTGTGGATCAGGAATACGCGGAAAGAAAGGGAATGAAAAGAACAATAGCTATCACGAATCAGAAAGGCGGCGTTGGAAAAACAACAACGTCTATCAACCTTGCTGCCAGTCTTACGGATGCGGGGAAAAAGGTTCTGGTTGTCGATGTTGATCCGCAGGGAAATACGACCAGCGGATTTGGCGTCAACAAAGATGAGATTGAGAATACAATTTATGAACTGCTTCTTGGCGAGTGTGAGATACAAGACTGCATTTGCCGGAGTGTGTATAAAAATCTTGATCTTATACCTTCAAATGTCAATCTGTCAGGTGCTGAGATTGAACTGATAAGCATGGACAAGCGGGAATATCTTCTAAAGAATGCCATACAGAAGATCCGGGATCAGTATGATTTTATTCTTATGGACTGCCCGCCGTCGCTGAACATGCTGACAGTCAATGCACTTACAGCTGCCGACACGGTTCTGGTGCCGATACAGTGTGAGTACTATGCCCTGGAAGGACTGACCCAGCTGATTCAGACAATCGAGCTGGTCCAGAAGGGACTAAATCCCGACCTGAAGATTGAGGGGGTAGTCTTTACGATGTATGACGCGCGGACAAATCTCTCCCTTGAGGTTGTGGAAAACGTCAAGGACAATCTGAACCAGAAAATCTACCGGACAATTATCCCGAGAAATATCCGGCTGGCCGAGGCGCCGAGTCACGGCATGCCGGTTACGGAATATGATCCGAAGTCTGCAGGCGCGCTCGCCTACAAAAAACTGGCAAAGGAAATCATCAGAAGAAAGTTCAAGGATTAAATAAGAAGAAATGACAGCTAAGAAAGTGAAACATTCGGCTCTGGGAAGAGGACTTGGCGCTCTTATCCCGACGGATGTCAGAGAAGAGGAAAAGTCATCCGTCAAAAAAGAAAAGAAGAACAAAACAGCCGGAACGCGCAAGGTAGTACTGAATCAGAAAACGACGGATGAAGAGGCGGCCAGACAGAAGGAATGGGCCGGAACAGATGCTACGCAGCCAGAGCCGGAATCAGAGGACGCAGCCGCGGGGGCAGCCGCCGCTGCTTTGAAAGATGCCGGAAAGAAACCGGAGGAACAGGGAGAACTCCTTGTGCCGATTTCTATGGTAGAACCGAATAAAAGACAGCCCAGAAAGGTCTTTCGGGAAGAGTCACTCCGGGAACTTGCGGAGTCCATCAAAAATGTCGGTGTCATACAGCCGCTTCTGGTACAGAAGAACGGGGATTTTTATGAAATTATTGCCGGCGAAAGACGCTGGCGCGCTGCCAGAATGGCAGGTCTGAAGGAAGTTCCTGTTCTGGTAAGAGAGTACACAGACCGGAACCGGATGGAAATCGCGCTGATTGAAAATATTCAGAGAGAGGATCTGAACCCGATTGAAGAGGCAAAGGGGTATGAGCAGCTGATCAGTGAATACAGTCTGAAGCAGGAGGATGTTGCTCAGAGAGTGTCAAAGTCCCGTGCAGCGGTGACAAACTCTCTCAGGCTTCTCAAACTGGATGAGCGGGTTCAGGCATTGCTTATTGACGGTGCACTTTCCGGAGGTCATGCGAGAGCTCTTCTTGGACTGGATTCAAAAGAAGAACAGTATCAGGCTGCCCTTGCGGTAGTCGAAAAGAAACTCTCTGTCCGTGAAACGGAGAAACTGGTAAAAGATATCCAGACTCCGAAGCCGGAGACATCCGGGAAGAAAGACAAAGTCCGGGAAGCGTATCTGCGGCAGTATGAGGAGACGATCGGTGAGGCCCTCGGGAGTAAAATCCGGATCCGTGAATCCGGAGAGGACAAGGGAAAAATTGAGATCAGCTTCTTCTCACAGGAGGATTTTGAACGAATCTGCCAGATGCTGATGCAGGAAGGAAAGAAGAGTTTATAAGATGAGTACGGATACGAAAGTATTGCTGCTTGCCGTGATCGCAGTTCTGGCTGTCCTGTCCATTATTTCCATTTCTATGGCGGCTGTGGCCATATCCAGGGAAAACAAGCTCAGAGCCAGAATGGCCAGGCTCATGCGAGGAGATGACGGAAAGTCGGTGGAACATCTGCTCGCCGACAGTCTGGATGATATTCAGGAAATCCGGGAGATGCAGCAGGCCAACCGGAATTCTCTGAATGATCTGTACGCCCAGCAGAACAAATGCCTGCAGAAGGTCGGATTTGTCCAGTATAATGCATATGAGGAAAACGGAGGAAACTTAAGTTTCGCAGTCACGCTTCTTGACAAAAACAACAATGGGTTTATCCTAAATATAATGCACGCGACGAGCGGATCCTTCACCTTTGCGCGGGAAGTAAAAAACGGAGAGTGCAAGGGAGATATCAGCGAAGAGGAGCAGATTTCTCTGGAACGGGCGCTTGGCGGCGGAAAAGAAAAGCAGCAGAGACCCCAGCCGGAGTCAGGAAAAAGAAAGAGATAAAGTAAGAAACACAAAAAATAATTGAGAGGTGGAGAGGAATGCTTGACATTAAATTTGTCAGAGAAAATCCGGATATCGTAAAGGAAAATATCAAAAAGAAGTTTGAGGATGAGAAGCTTCCGCTTGTCGATGAAGTGATCGCGCTTGACGAGGAGGCGCGCAAGATTCAGACAGAGGCCGACGAACTGAAGGCATCCAGAAATGCGCTTTCCAGACAGATCGGCGCCGCGATGAAGGCCGGAAATAAAGAAGAGGCGGAGAAGATCAAAGAGGAGGTAACCAGGAACGGAGACCGGATCAGGGAGCTCGATGCCAGACATGCAGAGGTCACCGAAAAACTGACTAATGACATGATGCGGATCCCGAACATCATCGATCCGTCGGTGCCGATCGGCAAAAACGACACATTTAATGTCGAGCGGGAGAAGTTCGGCGAGCCGGTTGTTCCGGATTTCCCGATTCCGTATCACACGGATATCATGGAGAGTTTTGACGGCATCGACCTCGAGGCGGCCGGAAAGGTGGCCGGAAATGGGTTTTATTACCTGATGGGCGATATCGCGCGCCTTCATTCCTCCATTCTCTCCTACGCCAGAGACTTCATGATCAACAAGGGCTTCACCTACTGTGTGCCGCCATTTATGATCCATGGCAACGTGGTGAACGGGGTTATGAGCTTTGACGAGATGGATGCCATGATGTACAAGATCGAGGGGGAGGACCTCTACCTCATTGGTACGTCGGAGCATTCCATGATAGGAAAATTCATTGACACCATCACGCCGGAGGAAAAGCTCCCGCTGACGCTGACGTCCTATTCTCCTTGCTTCCGCAAGGAGAAGGGATCGCATGGTATCGAGGAGCGCGGTATATACCGGATTCACCAGTTTGAAAAGCAGGAAATGATCGTTGTCTGCAAACCGGAAGACTCTATGATGTGGTTTGACCGGCTGTGGAATTACACCGTGGAACTTTTCCGCTCGATGGATATTCCGGTCCGCACGCTGGAATGCTGCTCGGGAGATCTGGCCGATCTGAAGGTCAAGTCTCTGGATGTGGAAGCCTGGTCACCGCGTCAGAAGAAGTATTTTGAGGTCGGGTCCTGCTCGAATCTCGGCGATGCACAGGCGAGAAGACTCAAAATCCGTGTGCAGGGACCGGATAAGAAGAAGTATCTGGCGCATACTCTGAACAATACGGTTGTCGCTCCGCCGCGGATGCTGATCGCATTCCTGGAGAACAATCTGCAGGCTGACGGCAGTGTAAAGATCCCGAAGGTCCTTCAGCCGTACATGGGCGGAACAGAAGTTCTTATTCCGAAACACAAGGTTGTGAACACAAAGTAAATCTTTATCAGACGATAAAAAAAGCCCCGCCTCATGCGAAAATGCGTGAGACGGGGCTTTTAAAAAGACCCATTCAACCGTTCAGGGAATTGGTCCACAGCTCGAGGAGTTTGCGTTCTTCGGGCCGCTTTTTCTGAAGCTCGGCTGCCGCAATGATCGGCATCCACTCCCGGACATAAGACATCTTGGTATTGGTCTTCTCACAGAAAAGCTTCATGTATGCTTCGGCGAGTCCCGGTTTGCGAAGTTCGAGGAGCAGGCAGGTTCTGGCAATGTCGGCAGACGCGTTTCCCTGCGTCGCGTGAACCCAGTCGATTACGTGCCATTTGCCATTTTTGTCTACGATGATATTATTGGGCTGATAGTCGCCGTGGCACAGCTTTGTGTGGCGGGGCATGCCCTGCAGTTTTGTGAGCAGATTGTACTTGATGGCGTCATCGAGTGCATCCCCGTCAATGATCTCGCGGACGAGCTTGTCTTTCAGGCGGATGAGGAGCGGGTTGGTTTTGCGGTTTATCTCGATCTGCAGATCCGCCATGGCGTCAAGATAGGTTTCCGTCTTGTCTGGATTTTCGTCCATCAAAGCGGCGAGGGTCTTTCCCTCGATATACTCGCTCACAATGGCCCAGCGCCCGTCATCCAGAACTTCTACAGAGAGAAGATCTGGAATGTCCATTCCCGCGTCTTCAACGCGGGCCGTGTTGAGTGCTTCGTAGAGCACGTCGGTCTTGGAATATCCCGGCTCAAACACTTTTACGGCTTTTCCGTCAACAAGCCATACCGACTTTGTCTTGCCCTTGTGAATGCAGTTTTTAAGCTCCATACAGCTACCTCCGGTTGAGCGTATACGCTGAATTCTGATTGTTTAAATGCACGGTGTCAGGTACTGACAGTATAGCATAAACCGCGCTCAAGTTGCGATTTTTCTGTGCGTGTGTTACTGTGACATAAATTGTGACAGATACAGACGGGAGTGATGTTCCATGAATCTTGCCGTAGCTTCGATTGGATTTGACAATATGTCTTCTCAGACATTTGAGAAGACGATGATGAAAGAAATGGCGGACATCAGCCGTATGCTGATGGACAAAGTTCCAAAGAAAGAGATGCCCCGGTACCGCGTGGAAGGTTCGGAGCGGTACCACCGGGACTATGTCACGATTTATACCGGAAAATATACGGGAGTCACCGGTCTATGGCTGACGCCGGAGGATGAATCGGAAGAGACGGGAAATGGCGGATTTGTCCCATTTGTCGACGGTCAGGTTCTGAATGTCCTGCCGATGGATCACATCGTTGTGGAGCGGCTGGTGCGTGACGAGTCGTATGTGGTCGACGTGGGGCCGGTCACATCCGGTGTGACGCTTGTGTTTTCGCTGCAGAACCCGGGGGATTATCTGGGCCTGATGGAAGAGATGGAGTGTATCCCGGGCGAAACCAGAAAATTTGCGGTCAACGCGCGCTCAGACCTGGGAGACATAGAACTGCAGGCGGTCGGCAATGAGGCGAGCCTTGGCGCACTGGCGGTGAAGGGCAGAATTCTTCTTCCGATGAGTCCGGACAGGAAGTGTGCATATCCGTATTTTCCTCCGTTTCAGCAGGTTCGCAGGCCGCTTGAGAACGACACATCAAAGTCGCGGCTCCTGGATCAGCTCGGTGACACGGTACAGCAGAGCGACTGGCTCTATGACCGCCAGCTGGCGCTGGCGCGATCTGCGGGAAAACGCATGGAAAATGGAGAAAACCTCTACAGTGTCGTCGACACGATGTTCATGCCCTGCGGTGCGGAGTGCGATCTGTACAGCGTACTGGGCGAAATCGAAGAGGTGCTGGAGGACAGAAACCGCATCACGGGAACGGAACTGTGGATTCTGCTGCTCAACTGCAACGGAATCCGGATGACGCTTTCAATTCCGAAGAAAACCTGTGAGGGCGTGCCGGCGAAGGGCAGGCGGTTTGAGGGAGATATCTGGCTGCGCGGAGCGCTGCACCTGCTGCCGGCTCTGGAAGATGAGTAAGTAAAACCGGTTGGATTTAGGGAGTGCTGTTTGACTGATTTTTAAATGCTTTATGGTTAACACAGCTTGCGTATTGGAGAATTCTGCCTGCATATTGTTGAGAGTCGATGCTTGCATTCATTTCCAATGGATTGAATTATATAGTTTGATTCAAGTTCGCGATTAACAACAAATACATGATATCGAATCAGAGCTGGAGATAGATGAAAATAAATAATTTTATCTTCTTCTATTGCATTCAGTGCTGGAATAAATCCTAATCCCATCTCTTTTTCAACCATGTCCCTGAGAGTGTCTGCACCTGAAACATGACTGACCATGGGTGGCTTGAAATTTTCTTTACAGAAGAAATCGTCGATAATATATCGAATACAGCTTCCATGGTGCTGGAATATGAATGGACTATTGCCAAACGAATTTACTACATCATGTATATTCATTGTATTAGTTTTCCGAATCTGATCCGGAAGATTTCTGGCGTTGCAGATTGCAGACGGGACAGCTAGCAGAAGCTCTTCCTCCGCCAGGCAAATATTTGGTCTTTCAAAGAAATTGAGAGAAGGTATGGTTGTGCAGGCAGCATTAAGTGTATTGTGATCCAGGCTGTATTTAATGAAATCGATATTGTCGCAGTCAATCACGGAAAAAACAGTAGATGGATATTTCTTTTCGAATCTTGATAATACTGCGGTCAATACTTTTTTATCAATTGAAGAAGCAGATCCGATTGAGATGTTAAGAGGCGCAGAAAGTTGAGATATTTGTTCGTTCAGATTACGAGTAAGATCTGAGACTTTCATTGCATATTCAATGTAGAGCATACCAATATTTGTTGGTATGTATTTTTTATTTTTTCGAATAAACAATTTCTCTCCAAGATGATTTTCAGTGTTTTTTAGAAACTGACTCAGATTCGACTGCGAAATAAATAAATTTTCCGCTGCACGAGTCATGGAGCCTGTTTTGTATAGTTCTAATATATAATTTAAATATTCAATATCCATAATAATTGATTGAATTGTGATCTTATATAAATGATCGATTAAATGTTTAACACTAACTATTTTATATTAAAACACAATCATAAGCAATACTTATATAGGAAATTATTAATACGAATTGGACTTGCGTTTAGTAATAGCGCATAATTTAGTAAGAAACAAACGTGTGGTCATTGTTAATAATTTCAGAAAGGGACGTAAGAAAGTATGGGCCGTTTTATTTTAAAACGTCTGGGGCAGACACTAATTGTTTTGTTTATTGTTTCTATTTTTGTATTTCTGATGGTTTCTTTTTTGCCGGGAGATCCGGTTTATGCCATGCTCGGCGGAGAAATCTCGCAGGAAACATATGATAAATGGTATTATGACCTTGGACTTGACAAGCCGATTGTCGTGAGATATTTTTCCTGGCTTGGCAAGGCACTAGTCGGTGATTTCGGAACGTCAGCAAGTCAGCATAAGGCTGTGATTGATGTCGTTGCACAGCGCGTTCCGATTACACTGTATTTCTCAATTCTTGCATTTATCATCAGTGTTCCGCTTGGAATCCTTCTGGGAGTTCTTGCCGCGGTTCACAGAGGAACAAAGCTGGATGGTATCCTTACAACATTTGCCAATGTATGCAGCTGCCTTCCACAGTTCTTTATTTCCGTTCTGTTCCTGTATCTGTTTTCGATGATCCTTCATCTTCTTCCTTCTTATGGATTTACCTGGCCGTGGGAAGATTTTGGAAAGAGTGTTTCACAGACAATCATGCCGATTACATGTCTTGCGATCGGTGGTGTCGCTTCGATCTGCCGGCAAACTCGTTCAAGTATGTTGGAAGTTATCAATCAGGACTACATCCGCACAGCAAAATCAAAGGGACTTTCACAGCACAAAATAATCATGAAGCACGCGCTGAAAAATGCGCTGATTCCAGTCATAACGCTTATGGGACTAAGACTTGGTGGAATGATGGGAGGCTCCATGTTTGTTGAGACAGTTTTCAACATTTCAGGAATGGACAGTCTTCTTGTTTCGGCGATTCGTGCGCAGGATATTCCGCTGATACAGGCATGCGTTCTTCTGATTGCAGTAGTTGGCAGCGTTGCCAATATCATCACGGATATTGTTTATGCAGCAGTTGATCCTCGGATCAGAATTTGAGGAGATAAGAATAATGGAAAATGTTCAGGAAATCAAAACCGAAACAATAGAAAGTGAAAGCAGAAAGAGAACAAAAAAATTTATTAAGTCACTTTTTAAGAGAAAAATTGTTCTTGTCAGCGCAATCGGGCTGTTATTGATTATATTTTCAGCTGTTTTTGCACCGTTGATTTCTCCTTACGATCCGAATGCCCAGGTGCTGAGCGAAGCATTACAAGGGCCTTCAGCATCTCATATTTTCGGGACGGACAACTATGGACGAGATATCCTGAGCCGTATTTTTTATGGCGGGAGGGTTTCACTGATTGTGGGTGTAGCCGCTGTTCTGGGCGCATGTGTCATCGGAACGTTTTTCGGAATGGTTTCTGGCTTTTTCGGAGGATGGATTGATGATGTGATCAATCGTATCAGCGAAGCAATTCGTGCAATTCCACAGATTGTTCTGGCTATGTCTCTTTGTGCGATCTTCGGGGGCGGAGTTGTCAATCTTGCGATCATCCTCGGAATTTCAAATATTGCTGTATACATCCGAATGATGAGAGGTCAGGTATTAAGCGTTAAAGAGCAGGACTACATCATGGCAGCAAAGTTACAGGGGAATAAAAGCTTTCGCATGATGATGAAGCATATCCTTCCGAACTGTGTTTCTCCTATCATCGTACAGATGACGCTTCAGATCGGACAGACAATTCTTGCAGAAGCAGGACTTAGTTTCCTGGGACTTGGAATCAGCGCACCTACCGCTTCCTGGGGAAGTATCGTGAGTGATGGCCGTCAGTATCTGCTTCAGAATCCCTGGTTTTCAATTGCACCGGGTATCTGCATTGCTCTGCTTGTTATTTTCCTGAATACGATTGGTGACGGCGTGAGAGATGTTCTGGATCCGCGTATGCGTGGAAGAAGATAAACAGGCAAAGAGGTCTAGTAGCAGGGAGGAGTGAAAGCGTTGAATCACTTATTGGAAGTCAAAGACCTGGTCACGTGTTTCCACACAGATGATGGAGATGTGACTGCGGTTGACAGAGTTTCATTACATATAGACCGTGGAGAAATAATCGGACTTGTCGGCGAATCTGGTTCCGGTAAATCGGTGACCATGATGAGTATACAGCAACTGATCAGTCCTCCGGGCTATGTGAAATCTGGCGAAGTATATCTTGATGGCGTAGAAGGAAACCTTCTTACATACAAGGCAGACTCTGAGAAGATGCGTTCCATTCGCGGCGGACGGATTAGCATGATCTTTCAGGAACCGATGACTTCATTGAATCCGGTCCTGACGATCGGTTATCAGATTCAGGAAAATATTCTCCAGCACACAGATCTTGATCCTGAGGCAGCAAAGAAAAAGGCCATAGAAATGCTGAAAATGGTCAAGATCCCGGATGCAGAGCAGCGATACAACGATTATCCACAGCAATTTTCCGGTGGTATGCGTCAGCGTATCATGATTGCCATTGCATTATCGGCAAATCCGGATCTTCTGATTGCGGATGAGGCTACAACAGCACTTGACGTAACAACACAGGCGCAGATTCTCGAGATGATTCGCTCAATTGCCAAAAAGACCAATACGGCTGTGATTATCGTGACGCATAATCTAGGAATTGTTGCAAGATTTGCAGAGCGTATTTACGTTATGTATTCCGGCAGAGTGATGGAAACATCGAAGACCTGGAATATTTTCAAGAAATCCGGACATCCGTATACAAAGGCTTTGCTCAGAGCAATTCCCCGTCTGGACGATCCGAAGGACCGTGTACTGATTCCGATTGACGGGCTTCCGCCAAGCCCTGCAGACAGGCCTACATATTGCCCGTTCTACAAGCGGTGCGAGTACCGTAAAGATTCATGTAAAGAGAATGCGATGCCGGATTTGCAGGAAATTGGACCTGACCATTATTCAGCCTGCTTGTTAAGTCAGAACGAAATGCAGGCGAAAGAAATAGAGCTTCGCAACAGACCACAGAAAGCGGCACCTGTCAAAAATATCAGAGATGAAAATGTTCTCGAAGTTGAAGGGGTAAAGAAATATTTTCCGATATTAAAAGGAATTATGCGCCGGCATGTTGGAGATGTAAAGGCTATCGAAGACATTTCGTATACCCTCAAAAAAGGCGAGACACTGGGAATTGTAGGAGAGTCCGGATGTGGAAAGACAACCATGGCACGGTGTGTCATGAGAGTTTACAAACCAGAAGCCGGTATTATCCGCTTTAACGGAATCGATATTGCGGGCATGAAAGATAAGGAACTGGCACCCTATCGAAGCAAAATTGCAATGATTTTTCAGGATCCATTCTCTTCTCTTGATCCCAGACAGACAGCCGGATCCATTGTAGAAGAATCCCTGATAATTAATCATTCCTGCAAAACTGAAAAAGAGCGTCAGGAGAAAGTAGACCGACTGTTCAGACTTGTTGGACTTGATCCGTCACTGAAAAATCGTGTACCACATGAATTTTCCGGCGGACAGAGACAAAGACTGGGAATTGCCAGAGCTTTAAGTTCGGATCCGGAGATTATTGTTTGTGACGAACCTATTTCCGCACTGGATGTATCAATTCAGGCACAGATCATCAATCTGCTCGAAGAGATACAGGCTAAGCTTGGTGTGAGTTATATTTTCATCGCGCATGATCTTGCTGTGGTGAAACACATTAGTGACCGGGTACTTGTTATGTATCTTGGACATATTGTTGAAATTGCAGACTGTGATGAATTGTATAAGCATCCGTTTCATCCGTACACAGAGGCGCTTCTTCAGGCAGTGCCGGAGGCTGATCCGGATGTTGAAAAAACAAAACCTGCTGTTGCACTGGAAGGAGAAGTTCCAAGTATTATCAACCGCCCGGCAGGATGTCCGTTCCATAATCGCTGTAAACATTGCATGGAGCGGTGCACAAAAGAAGTTCCGCAGTTAACAGAGTTTGACTCCGGACATCAGGTAGCTTGTTTTTTGTTCGATAAGGAATGATTCAAAGTACAGGACCAACAGGAGGTAAGTTATGAATCAAAAAGTAAGAAGATTTGCAGCAGCGGCATTAGGGACTGCGCTCGCCGCATCCGCACTTGCAGGATGCGAAGGAGGAAGCAGTTCTACAACAGGAACATCTTCCAGTGGGAAATCTGTCTCTACAACGGGCAGTACTGCAACATATGGCGGAACGGCAAATGTCGTGTATCAGTCCGGTCCGGCAACACTTTTCCTGCCATATTCGACTTCAACAGGTGATCGTTTCTATGCGGCACCGGCAATTGAGTCGCTCGGACGGCCGGATACAGAAGGAAATATGGAAGGCTGGCTGGCAGATTCATTTGATATTGATGCGGACAATCTGACAGCTACGATTACTTTAAAGCAGGGCATTAAGTTTTCAGATGGAACGGATTTTAATGCGGATTCAGTAATCTGGAACTTTGACAAGATGATTGACGGCGGCAAGGCCAGTGAATTAGGCACACCAGATTCATATGAAAAAGTGGATGATTATACCGTAAAACTTAAGTATGGATCATGGGCAAACAACTGGAGCACTCTTCTCGGTCAGGTCTATATCTATGATCCGAAGGCTTTTGATGACAATGGCGAAGACTGGGCGGCGATCAATGCAGTCGGAACAGGTCCATTTATTATGGAAGAATATGTGCCGGGCGATCATATCACCTATACCAAGAATGAGAATTACTGGCAGGAAGGTAAGCCGTATGTAGATAGTATCAATATCCCGATTATTACGGATACCACAACACAGCAGGCGGCAATCACGAATGGTGAGATTGATTTCCTGAATACCAGCAATGCAACACTGATTCAGACTTTGAATTCCATGGGAATTAAAGATATTGCCCAGGATTCGCCGGATCTTGCCGAAATCAAATATATCATGTTTGCTTCTGGTGATGAGGATTCGCCGTTCTATAATGAGGCAGTTCGCAAGGCAGTAATGCATGCGATTGACTGGGATGGATATGTTCAGTCGCTCACAGGTGGTCTCGGTATCAAGACAGCTCAGTTTGGTGTTCCTGGCGCATGGTCATATGACGATTCCATTCAGTTTCCGGAGTACAATGTAGAAGAAGCTAAGTCTGAGCTTGCTGCAGCAGGATATCCGAACGGTTTCGACACAACGATCACGACGATTTCTTCGAACAATGACATTGCAGTTCTTCTTCAGGCTTCTCTGAAGGCGATCGGAATCAATGCAGAAATCAAGACTCTTGAGAATTCTGAGTTCAATGCTGAGAAGAAAGAAGGCGTTTATGACGGTGGTATCATCACCGGTCAGGGCGCTTCCAAGATGGATTTCACCGCAAACTATATCCGTCTTTACTCTTCCAAAGGTGTCAACTATCTGAATATGATGGCACATCCGGAAGATTATGAGACAGCTCTTTTCGGAGCGCAGGCTGCGAAGACACTTGATGAAAAGAAGACACTGTTGAAGGAAGCTTCCCGACTGCTGACCAACGAGCATGCTCTTGTTGTTCCGGTAGCTGCTACGTATGCATGCTGCTATTCTTCCGGTAAGTTTGTTGATTCGGGCATTTATCAGACCGCAGATTCTGTAGTCTGGACTCCGGAAGACCTGAAACTTGCAAAATGACAAAGAGGCGGGAGAACATTGAATCATGCTTGGTGACAGCATTAAGGTACAGTCGAGGACGTCTTCATCCTACACGGATGAACAGCTTTTACTCATTAAACAGATGGGTATCAAGTATGTTTACACAATATTTGAAGATGAAGATATCGGTTACGATTGTAAAAGCGGAAAGCTGGATTCCGGTAAGGCGTATGACGCAGTCATGCGCTTTACCGAAAGGTTAAGAAAATTCGGCCTGACTTGTACAGATGCAGGTAACACCCATATTTATAAGAACGATAAAATGCATCTCGGGCTTGAGGGGTGGGATCAGGCGATTGAGAATTACAATGAGTTTAATCGTATTCTTTCAAAAGGTAATATTCATGTTGGCTACATGACCTGGGAACCAAATCAGGTATATACATCTGTATGGGCTGAAGGGAAAGAGATGCACGGTGGAGTAGGCAGGATTGTGGATGCATCCGAGCTTGCCCATAGAAGTTATACGCATGGACGATTTTATTCTCAGGATGAAATCTGGAGCAACTTTGAGTACTGGCTCAAGAGAGTTCTTCCGGTCTGCGAGGAGTACGATATTAAGATTTCTCTTCATCCAAATGATCCGCCGGTAAGTGATGTATGTGGCATCTCCAATCTGATTACATCCGCTGAATCCTATAAGCGGGCATTTAAACTGGCAAACGACAGTCCGTATCTTGGTATGAAAATGTGCATAGGATGCTGGCTGGAAGGCGGAGACAAGTTTGGAAAAGTTCTGGATGATATCCGGTATTTTGTGGAAAAGGGGAAAGTGCTGAATGTTCATTTCCGAAATGTTTCCTCAACTCTACCGAAATTTGAAGAAACCCTGCTGGAAGATGGTTATCAGGACATGTATCTTCTGATGAAACAGTTTGTCGAGAGTGATTACAAGGGAACGATTCATGCGGATCATGTGCCGCTCTGGGGCAAAGGCGTTGGCACTGGCGGTTCGACAATAGCATGGGCATACAGCATGGGATATCTGAAGGGACTTCTGAATTCAGCTATTGATGTGGTTAACGGGAAGGCTTGATCGAAATGAATACGGATTTCATTAAAGGTGTTGTTGTCCCGATCATCACCGTCATTGATGATCAGGAGAAGATCGACGAAGCGGGAATGAGAAAGCAGGTTGATTTTGTAATTAATGGCGGCCTGCAGGGAATTCTGACATTTGGGTCGAACGGAGAGTTTTATCAGGTTGAAGAAGATGAGATGGAACGCGGCTTGAAGATTATAGTTGATCAGGCGGCAGGAAGAGTTCCGGTATATTTTGGCATTGGTGCCATCAATACCAGAAAATGCGTCAGACTGGCAAAAATGGCGGTCGCAAACGGGGCTTCCTGCATTTCGGTTCTTCAGCCGATGTTCTTGAAGCCGACTTCTGAGGAGCTTTTCCTTCATTTCAGAACTATCGCCGAAGCTGTTCCGGATACACCGGTGTTAATTTACAACAATCCGGGAAGAGTTGGATATGGAATGACCGCCGATATGGTCAGTCGTCTCGCACATGAAGTTAATAACATTGTCGGTATGAAGGACACATCCGGTGATATTACGCTGACAGAAGAGTGCGTGCGCAGGAATGCAGATGTCGGGTTCAAGGTATTTGGCGGCAAAGATACATTGCTTTTTGCTTCTCTTTGTGTCGGAGCTGTGGGTGGTGTGTGCACAGCTGGAAACTTTATGCCTGAGCTGATTGAAGATGTGTATAGAAAATTTGAGACAGGTGATTATAAAGGCGCCAGAAATGCACAGTTTAAGCTGAATCCGGTAAGACTTTCTATGGATCTTGCTTCATTTCCGGTAGCAGCCAAAGATATGGCCAATCTCAGAGGTCAGAATGTCGGAGTACCGTATATGCCGAATCTGCCGACAAAGGGAGAGTCATTGAAAAAGATAAGGATAGCTATGGAGGAAGCTGGACTTTTGTGAATCCAAGCTTCTCAGAGAAATAAGTCAATTATAGTTGACAGGAAAGGAGTAGTTATGTTGAAGGATAAGAAAATAGGATTAATTGGTCTTGGCATCATGGGGAAGCCGATGGCCAAGAATCTAGTGAAAGCCGGTTATGATCTGTATGTTTCTGATCTGAAAAAAGAATCGGTAAATGAAGTTGTTGGATGTGGTGCAAAAGCTGCAACCAATAAAGAAATCGGCGAGCAGTGCGATGTAGTTCTAACTATGCTTCCGAATTCTCCGCAGGTTAAACAGGTAATGTTGGGGGCAAACGGCCTGATTAATGTAATGCACAGTGGTCAAGTTTTTATCGATATGTCATCCATTAATCCGGTTGCCTCAAAAGAAATTGCGGCAGAACTTGCGAAAAAGGGAATTGAAATGCTGGATGCTCCGGTGTCAGGTGGTGAACCGAAAGCTATTGATGCGACGCTCTCTTTTATGGTTGGAGGCAGGCAGGAAATATTTGATGAATATAAGGAACTTCTGGAAACAATGGGCTCTTCTGTCACCCGTTGCGGTGATATCGGAGCTGGAAATACAACAAAACTGGCAAATCAGCTAATTGTAGCATGCAATATTCAGGCACTTGCAGAAGCTCTCACTCTGGCTCAGAAGGCAGGTGTTGATCCACATCTTGTTTTCGAAGCGATTAAGGGTGGTCTTGCAGGGTCAACGGTCATGAATGCAAAAGCTCCGATGATGATGGAAGGAAATGATGCTCCAGGATTCAGGATTGATCTTCACATTAAGGACTTAAATAATGTTCTTGATTGCGCCCATTCTGTTGGCGCACCGGTACCTATGGCAGCAGAGGCTCAGGAAGTTCTTCAATGGCTTCATAATCAGGGTAAAGGGGCTGCCGATCATTCTGCCATGGCTCAGTATTATGAGAAACTGACCGGAATTAAAATCGGAAGATAATAAAAAGATAAATACATTCCTACTGAAATGCAGCTCCCGGAAACAGGAGCTGCATTTTTTAATATGATACGTGGTGATGCATTTAATGAAATCTTGAGGGGAATAAAATAGTTCCGGGGCAACCCCTGCATTTGGAGCTGCCCCGGAACTTATGAAGAAAGGATTTTGAGGATCAGTAGATTGGTCTTTTATCTGGTGCAATTGTATAGTAGCATTATCGCACAAGTTTGTCCAGTACTTTTTTGAAAATATTGACATTTTGCATGAATTTCATAAATGTAAGGAATTCCGATAAAATCCGGGGGCTGTCAGGTCCGTTTTTCTTGTTCTGCATACGGTAAAATGCTATCTTTGAAATATCTGTACGATGGGGGAGGAAATCGGTATGCTGAGTCAGCTGAACAGTCCGCCTTTGTATCTTATATGCGGACTCATCATTCTTTTTGTCGCGATCGTGTGCGTGTGTTTTTTGGTGCGGGCATACAGGGCCGGAAAGAAGGCAGGCATGGATCCGGCGGTTCTGAAGCGGGCGATCATATCGAGCGCCACGTTCAGTGTTCTGCCGAGTGTCGGAATCCTGCTCGGCGTTATTGCACTGTCCGGCAGTCTGGGGACGCCGTGGCCGTGGCTGCGGCTGTCGGTCATCGGCGCGCTGCACTACGAGACACAGGTCGCGGAGGCAGCGGCTGAGCAGGTCGGAATCGGCCGGCTTTCAGCCAGCACGATGACACCGGAGGCATTTGTCACGATCGCGCTGCTGATGAGCATCTGCATCATGTGGGGCATGGTGCTCTCGGTGCTGTTTAACAAGTCATATCTGAAGAAGATCCGCAGGCGCGGCGGGGATGCAAAGAAGGGCCCGGAAAAGGGTGGATTCGGGGACATGGCGGTCACGGCGATGTTCACGGGGCTTGTGTCGGTGTATTTTGGAAGCTACATCGGCGGATTTGTCTCGGGGCGTGGCCGGTTTACCTTTGAGGGCGATTTCACGCCGATTCTGGTGTGCCTGGCGTCGGCGGCGGTTATGTCCGTGTTCACATGGCTGTCTGCAAAGAAGGGACTGAAGTGGCTGGAAGGGTTCTCCATCGCGGGCAGCATGCTGATCGGCATGCTGACGGCGGTGCTGTTTTGAGGGGGATGACAATATGGAAGAGAGAAAGGCATTCCTTGCGCGATATGAAACCAATACGCACAGGCTCGGGAGAATATGCACGGCCGTGGCGCTTCTGCTGCTTGTCGGCGCGCCTTTTCTCATCGGGCGCGTGATCGGAGCGCAGCCGGACATGATGGCGGTCCTGCGGGGGTATTTGGCTGTCGGCCTTGTCTGGACGGTGTCCAGCGTCGCGGAGTTTCTGATCTACACGCCGATGCTGGGGGCGGGCGGCGGATATCTGGCATTTATCACGGGAAATCTGATTAATATGAAGATTCCCTGCGCCATGAACGCGCGGGACATTGCGGGGACGAAGGCGGGAACGACGGAAAATGACATCGTCTCGACGCTTTCGATCGCGACGTCTTCCCTTGTCACGATCGGGGTTCTGGCACTTGGTGTTCTTCTGATGGTCCCGCTGCAGCCGCTTCTGACGAGCCCGACGCTTTCGCCCGCCTTTGACAACGTGGTGCCGGCGCTGTTCGGCGCGTTCGGGTATCAGTATTTCCGGAAAAATCCGAAGCTGGCGGCACTTCCGCTGGCACTGATGACGGTCCTTTTTGTCTGCGTGCCGTCTCTTACGGCGCAGACGAGTGTGCTGATCCTGCCGGCAGGCGCCATCACCATCGGCCTGGCGTACCGGATGTACAGGAAGGGGCGGAAAGACCAGAAGGGAAAGAACAGCGTATGAAGATTGTACTGATGGTTTTAGGCATTGTCCTTGTGTGCGTCGGCGCGGCGCTGATGGCGGCGCTTATCCGCACGCTCCTTCTCCCGGTGAAGCACGCGGCATACAGGCCGGAGCCGGACGAAAAGGAGGCTCTTGTCCTCGCCCGGAAGCTGTCGGCAATGGTGCAGTGCGAGACAGTGTCTCACGCGGGAGAGACCGACGTGCTGAAATTCCGGAAATTTCACGAGGTGCTTGCCGGACTGTTTCCGCTGGTATTTGAGAAGCTGGAGAAAACGGAAATCGACGGAAACCTTTTGTTTACCTGGAAGGGCAGGAAGCACGACAAACCGCTGGTACTCATGAGCCATCAGGACGTGGTCCCGGCGGAAGGGAAATGGGTGCACGAGCCGTTTTCCGGCGACATCGCGGACGGCAAGGTCTGGGGACGGGGCGCGTCGGACACGAAGTGCTCGGTCATGGGCTTTTTTGAGGCGGTGGAAGAGCTGCTGAAGGAAGGCTATGAGCCGGAAGAGGATGTGTATCTCTCGTCCTCCTGCACGGAAGAGTGGGCAGGGGACGGATGCCCGAAGCTTGTCGCACAGATGAAGCGCCGCGGCGTCAGACCGTATCTGGTGGTCGACGAGGGCGGCGGAATCATAACCGATCCGATCGCGGGCATTCCGGGAAATTTTGCGATGGTCGGCGTGTTTGAGAAGGGCAAGGCCGACGTGAAGTTCACGGCGAAGGGAAACGGCGGACACGCCAGCGCCCCGCCGGCAAATTCCCCGATCGTGCGGCTGGCGGCATTTGTCATGGAAGTTGAGAAGGGAAAGATGTTCCGGAAGGCGATGCCGCCGCAGGTGCAGGCGATGTTTGAGACGCTTGCGCCGTATGCTTCGTTCGGGCTGCGGTATGTCTTTGAGAATATGTGGCTGTTCAAGCCGCTTCTGGTGAAGCTGCTGCCGAAAATTTCCGCGCAGGCGGGCGCGATGCTGCGCACGACGGTTGCATTCACGCAGGCGTCCGGATCGGAAGCGGTTAACGTTCTGCCGGAGGAAGCGAGTGTCTCGGCCAACATGCGGTTTATCCCGCATCAGGGCATGAAGGAGAGTCTGGCACTCATGCAGGAGACGGCGAAGAAGTATGACCTTTCGATGGAGATCATGCATGCCAACGACTACTCGAAAACGGTGGACATTCACGGGCCGGCCTTCGGGATGATCACGGATGTGATTCAGAAGACATTCCCAGGCGTCGCCGGGAGCCCGTATGTCATGACGGGTGCTACGGACGCGCGGGTGTACGAGGAAATCTGCGACAATGTCGTGCGGTTCGCGCCGGTCATCTACGGCCCGGAACAGATGCGGGGCATGCACGGGCTGAATGAGAACATTGAGTACAGCTGTCTGCCGGGATGCGTGCAGTTTTACCGCAATCTGATCCTGGAAAATGACCGCCGCAGCTGCTCCGGCAGATGAGCGCGGCAGTAAAAAAGGGAAGGAACCTTAATAATGGGGAAAAGAGAAAAACTCGGATCAAGGCTCGGATTTATTCTGCTGTCGGCCGGATGCGCCATCGGCCTTGGCAATGTCTGGCGCTTTCCGTACATCACGGGGCAAAACGGCGGCGGACTGTTTGTTCTGATCTATCTGATCTTTCTGGCAATTCTGGGAATTCCGATTCTGACGATGGAGTATTCCATAGGCCGTGCCAGCCACAAGAGCATCCTGCCGGCGCTGCGCAGCCTGGAGCCTTCCAGGAGCAAGTGGCATGTGATGGGGTATTTTGCGATGGCAGGCAACTACTGCCTGCTGATGTACTATTCGGTCATTGCCGGCTGGATTTTGTATTATACGGGACTGATGGCCTCCGGCCGGTTTACGGGGCTTGACGCTGGCGGCGTCGATGCGGTGTACGGCGCCATGATGGGCTCGCCGGCGGTTCAGGTCGGCTGCATGCTCGCCGTCGTGGTTCTCACGGCTCTCGTCTGCTCGTTTTCCCTTCAGAACAGTGTCGAAAAGGTGACGAAGGTCGTCATGACGCTGCTGATTCTTCTGATGCTTCTGATGGCGGTGCGCTCGTTTACCCTGCCGGGAGCGTCAAAAGGGCTCTCTTTTTATCTGGTGCCAAGTGTTGAGCATGTGAAGCAGCAGGGCTTCTGGAATGTCTGTTACTCTGCGCTCAACCAGAGCTTTTTCACGCTTTCCATCGGCATGGGCAGCATGGAAATCTTCGGCAGCTATATCGACCGCGACCGCTCGCTGACCGGAGAGGCACTGATCGTGACGGTGCTGGACACGGTTGTCGCGATCACGTCGGGACTCATCATCTTCCCGGCCTGCTTTGCGTACGGCGTGGACCCGGGAGCGGGCCCGGGTCTCATCTTCAAGACTCTCCCGCTGGTGTTCGAATCGATGCCGCTTGGGAGACTCTGGGGCACGGTGTTCTTCCTGTTCCTGTTCTTTGCCGCATTTTCCACGATGATCGGTGTGTTTGAGAACCTGCAGTCCTATATGATCGACCTGAAAAAGACGCCGAGAAAGAAGGCCGGCATCATCAACGGGATCGCCCTGGCACTTCTCTCCATACCCTGCGCCCTCGGGTTCAACGTGTGGAGCGCGTTTCAGCCGCTGCGCGCGGGCAACTCGGTCATGGACCTGGAGGATTTCTATGTGTCAAATATCTGTCTGCCGCTCGGATCCTTCCTGATCATTCTGTTCTGCACGCACCGCTTCGGCTGGGGTTTTGACAAGTACATTCAGGAAGTAAACGAAGGAAAAGGCTTGAAGCTGTGGAAGGGTTTCCGGTTCTATCTTACCTGGATTCTGCCCGCCATCACCGGATTCCTGGTTGTATACGGGATTGTGACGTATTTCCTGTGACGCGGCTAATCCCCGCCGTTTTGCGCGGGATGACAAATGAGAGCTGCCTAAAGCGCCTTTGACGGCGCCCGGGCAGCTTTCTTTTTTTATACTTGACAAGTTCTGAACCAAGTGTATTATTATATATAGTACAGATGAGACGGAAAAGCTCATGTGAACAGGACTGATATCGGACAGAGAGGAGGGCGAAGCGCCAGTGGACATGATTCATCTTCAGGATCCGCGGCCGGTATACGAACAGATCGCGGAATACTATGAAAAGCTGATACTAAGCGGCGTTATGCCCGAGGATGAGCAGATGCCGTCGGTGCGGCAGGTTGCGCAGCAGGAGTCGGTGAATCCCAATACGGTTCAGAAGGCATTTGCCGCGCTGGAGCGGGACGGATACATCTATACGGTGCGCGGGCGGGGCAGTTTTGTGGCGGATGTCAGGCATCTTCAGATTCTCCGGGAGAAGAAGCGGGATGCGATCAAGGAAGAACTGCGTGTCAGGCTTCAGGAAGCCAGACAGGCGCAGGTTCCAAAGGAGGAGATCCTCGCGATAACAGAGGAGATCTACCGGGAAGGAGGGAAACATGTTTGAGATCCGGAATGTGACGAAACGTTTTGACGGCGTTCCCGCGGTCCTGAACATGAGTGCGGCGATCCAGGACAGCCAGGTATACGGACTGATCGGGACCAATGGGGCCGGCAAGAGCACGCTGCTGCGGATGATGGCGGGGGTGCTCAGGGCTGACGAGGGGAGTATTACTTACAACGGGAAGCCGGTTTATGAAAATCCGGAAGTCAAGAGCCGGATCTGCTTTCTGTCGGACAGCTGGTATACACCGGTCGGAGCGTCTCCGGAAGACATGGCGAAGACGTATGAGACATTTTATCCGGCCTTTGACGGGAAGCGGTTCTTTTCGATGCTGGACAAGATCGGGCTGGACAGAAAGCGGAGGATCCGGACATTTTCCAAGGGCATGAAGAAGCAGGTCTCGGTTCTTTTGGGTGTCTGCGCAAATACGGAGGTCCTGCTTTGCGACGAGACGTTCGACGGGCTTGACCCGGTGATGCGGCAGGGCGTGAAGAGTATTTTTGCCGGTGAGATGGCGGACAGGCCGTTCACGCCGGTCATTGCATCCCACAACATGCGGGAACTCGAGGATTTCTGCGACGAGGTGGGGATGCTTTATAAGGGCGGAATTCTGTTCTCCCGCAATCTGGCGGACATGAAGCTGGGGCTTCAGAAGGTGCAGTGCGTGATAACAGACCCCGACAGGCGTGACGCGATGCTAAAGAAACTGGATGTTGTGCGCCGAGAGGACCGCGGGTCGATGATGACGCTTGTGGTCAGGGGCCAGGCGACGGAGGTGAAAGCAGTCGTGGACGCGGCGGAGCCGGTATTTGCGGAGCTCCTGCCGCTGTCGCTGGAAGAGATCTTCATCAACGAAACGGAGGTGGCGGGGTATGACATCCGGAATCTCTTTTCATAAACTGGTCGCGCAGAATGCGCGGGAGCGGAAGTGGCTTCCGTTTCTGATCACCGTCACCGGCATCTTTGCGCTGGTGATCGGATATTATTTCGTGCTGGGCGATGCCGTGCGGGGAGGAATAGAAGGAAGCGCCGGGTATTACGACCGCATTGCCTACATGGCGGAGAGTTATCTGGGAACCCGGTCCGCATTTCTTGTCACCCTGGCGCTCATCGCGGCACTTCTTTCCGGATACAGCGGATATCTGTGGCTTCACGCACAGGAGCAGGTGGATTTCTACAACAGCACGGCGGTGAAGAGAGGCCGGCTGTTCTCGGCGATCTTCGCGTCCGGCGCGCTGCAGGTGCTGGTTCCTTTCGTCCTCTGTGACCTGGCGGCGGTTTTCCTGATGCCGGCGGCGCAGGGGGTGTTTTCCTGGCGGCTCGTCGGGATCGGGCTTCGGGGGATGGCATTTGCCATTCTGGTGTTCCTCTGCCTGTATTCGTTCGTGGTGCTCTCGGCGGTACTCTCGGCCCGGACTATGACGACGGTGCTCATGACGGCTCTGTTCTGGCTGTACGGGCCGCTTCTGTACTGGCTGCTTGAAGCGCTGCGCCAGCAGTTCTTTGACACGCTGGTGAACGGGACTTCCGATACTGTGTTTTTCTGGCTGTCGCCGGCATTCCTGGCGTACGGCGCGGCGGGAGAGGTGCTTTCTCACGCACTTTCCTGCCTTGGAATCCTGATTTACGGCGCGGCGGCATTTGCGGCCGGTCTGGCGGCGTACAGCGTCAGGCCGTCGGAAGCGGCGGGAAGTGCCTTCCCGTTTAAGAGAGAGACGACTGTGATCAAGTGCATGATCATGGTTCCGTCATCTCTTGGCATCGGCATGATTCTGGGAGGCATCGCCGGTCAGAATGGTCCAAGCGTGTATTACACGAATTCGCCCGGCAGTGCCGTGTACTACAGTTCCGGTTCGGCGATAAGCGCCCCCTGGATGGCATTCGGCCTGCTGTTTGGCGCGTTTCTGATGCACACGGTGCTGGAGCTTTTGTTTCAGCCGGATTTCCGCAATATCCGCCGGCACTGGAAGTCAGGAGGCGTCGGGGCTGCGATAAGCCTTGCGGTATACCTCTTCCTGGTGCTTGATCCCATGCGGGTGAATCTCTGGATTCCGAACAAGACAGATGTCCAGGCAATGAGCGTGAATTCCGACATTGCAAATCCGTGGTTCGCGGAGAACTCGTATGCCTATTATGACGATGAGCAGAGCGGAACCGGGGAATTCTTCCGGGAGTACGGAGCTCTGTACGATCTGGCGCAGACCTGTGTGGAAGGCCGCGCTTCCGAAGACCGGCAGGTGGCGGCGGATACGGGAGAAATGGAAAAGACCGTCATAATCGGATATCTTCTGGGCGATGGCCGGAAGGCATACCGGAAGTATACGGTCAGCACAGACAGACTGTACCGCGTGGCTGAAAAACTGTCGGAATCAGAGGAGTATCGGAAAAACTATTATATGACAGCACAGCTTCCGGCTGATTTCACAGACGCGTCCGTTACTGCCTGGGATCCGGAAAGCAGCACGGCACCGGTCAGTCTTTCCCTGAATGCAGGGCAGCGCCAGGCGCTGGTTGACGCGCTGGCGCAGGATTCGACATCGCAGACGCTGACGCAGCTTTTGGATCAGACGCCGCTTTGCACGCTGGAGCTCTCAGGCATGACGGAAAAAAGCGGGCACGAGAGTTATTCGCAATATTACAGTCATACCATATATATCTATCCTTCTTACAAAACGACTCTGGCGCAGCTGGAGGCGCAGGGACTCACGCCGGAGACGAAGTTTCACACCTCGCCGGCCCCGTATCCGACAGGCATGGAGCTGTATTTCGGAGACGGTACCGAAGATAATTCGCTTTCCCTTTCCGATCCGGATGCGATTCGCGAGATGCTGCTTGTTCTGAAGCGGGAAACTCAGGCTCAGGCAGACAGAAGTACGGGAACGGATGTATCTGTCTGGATGACATATTCGGACAGCTCCAATCAGTCTTTTCTGTTTTCTCTGACGTCCGAGACGACATTCCGGGAACTTTTCAGGAAGTATAAGGACCAGACCGCCGCACTGCCGGCTATGACCAAAGACTGACCCGGACCGGCGGACAGACCCGCAAAAGCCGAAGAGACAGACGGGAATAAAAAAAGCCGCCTGAGGGCAGGCGTACAGTGCATATGCTTGCCCTTTGACGGAGGCTGTGTTAAAATGATTTCCGCCTGTAAAGGCGGCGGCAGATATCACAGGAGCTCCTGCACAACCTGCCGCACCCGCGGGGCTGCCCGCCGGCGTTTTGCTTCAGGCCGGCATTGAAACTGCAGGCCTGTTTTTGTTTCTGTAGCTCAGCAGGATAGAGCACTCGCCTCCTAAGCGAGGGGTCGGGGGTCCGAATCCCCCCAGGAACATTACCCGTAAAGGCGTGGAAGAGTTCATTTTGAATTCTTCCATGCTTTTTTTATTTCATCTAATATTTTCGGGTTTCGATTAGAGGACTACTAATAAAACAGAAAAATTTAGTGAGATCTTGCAGAAAGCAATGAACCAGTATCTCAATGGAATGCTTACAAATGAGCAGGTAATTGAGGAGATGCTGAATCTTGCAAAGCAAATACAAGCTGCCCAGAAGGGGGAGAAAAGCTCGGGCTTACAGCCGATGAGCTTGCCTTCTATGATGCGTTGACCAAACCGCAGGCGATTAAGGATTTCTATGAGAATGAAGAACTGATTGCTATGACAATGGAGATATGGTCGTTATCAGAAGACAGAGTTCCGCTAATGTTGGTGACATTGTGGCAGCGCTGGACGAACACCAGTTAAATATCCTGAAACTTTTTGCGGGTGTCGATGAAGACACCGGAGAAGCAATTCTTAGATATTGCAATAAGGAGCGATATTCTGACAAGGAAATCCGGGTTCGGGAACTGGTAGTTCAGGGAGTCGCAAAGCATGTCATCAAAGCAATTGGGTGAACCCGTTGAGAGGGGGTGTCTGGAATTGAGAACATATGACGTGAAATGTCCCATTTGCGGCAAAATCAATCGCGGACTTTTTCTGGAGGAAACGGAAGACTGGAACCACATTTGAAATATTGTTGAGTACGAATGGAGAGGTCACAGATGACAGAGACTGGAGATTTTTCATGGCGCCCGCTCTCGTGGCACTGCCCGAATTGTGGTCAGCGTATCACAGCTTATCAGAACGGAAAGGGAGAATTCAAGGCAGCCTGCAGCAGATGCAGAACCGTGAGCATACGAATACCGAAGGGCAGACGTTACGGCACAATTGAAGTGTACGCATCAAAGGGGCTGTCGCCAGTAGTAAGGTAAAGCACAGATCTGGCATAAGTTCAGTTCTAAAATTCAAATCAGATAATCGCATACTGGGTATAACGACGGAATGGCCGAGATGAAACAGGCTATATAAGACCATTTCCAGGTCATATACACGAAAAATCGGTTGGTTTAACCAGATACATTACATGAGAGGCCGCCGGCGGGGCATTCAACTATCAAAAGTCATATTGAAAGCCTGACATGCATTAAAGGCGAGGATACGCAAATTGCTGATTTCCCGATTAAGGAAAAGCAGTATCGGTACCCTTATCTTTTTGCGCCCTTGTCAGGCTCTGAAGATTCCGGATTGTACTGCAGGCAGGTGTATCTTTCCGCTCCCCGCACCAGGCGGAAAGGAAAAAGTATGTATAGTTTAGAAAACGCCAATTTTGCAGGACGCCTGAAAACACTCCGCAAAGCGAAAGGTATGACGCAGGAGAAAGCCTACGAGGAGCTCAATATCAGTATCGAACATCTCGGAAATATGGAACGCGGACAGGGAAAACCATCTCTGGAGCTTCTGGTTGAGATCGCCCTGGTGTTATATTTGACTGCTATCTTATGCCACTTACGTCCCAAGTAC
>CAIFEV010000014.1 GCA_903789615.1 uncultured Lachnospiraceae bacterium
GCGCTTGTCATTGTCGGGCTGTTTTGTATTTTGATGCCGGCAGGGCTTTTAATCTTCTGGCACAAAAAGATGAAAACGCCTGTGGTAAATGCCCTGATTGGATCATGCAGGAATCGATACCGGAACCGTGCTTGTGCGCGGTAAGATAATTTTACCACCTTGGTGGATTTTGTGTGGTAACTTAATTTTACCGACGGCAATAGACTATGTCTATTTTTATTCAATTGAATTTGCGAAACTTATTGTACGTTATCGAAGAAAAATTTTGACACCATTCAGTGATGAATTATTTTTTGTATTGTCACCGTATTGTCACTGAACAGAAAGAGAGGCTGCACCCCCGCTGAATATAAGGGTCTGCAGCCTCTCGCTTATCATTCGAGCTCTATCGTCGCCGGCGGCTTTGACGTGCAGTCGTAAAGTACGCGGTTGACGCCGTGCACCTCGTTGACGATGCGGTTGGCGATCTTTGTGAGAACGTCCCACGGGATCTGCGCGCAGTCGGCCGTCATGAAGTCGGCGGTGCAGACGGCGCGCAGCACGACCGCGTAGTCGTATGTGCGGAAGTCGCCCATGACACCGACGCTGCGCATGTTGGTGAGCGCGGCGAAATACTGTCCGAGGTTCGCGGATCTTTGAATGCCGGCGGCCTCCAGTTCCTCGCGGTAGATGGCGTCCGCCTCCTGCACGATCTTCACCTTCTCCGGCGTCACCTCGCCGATGATGCGGATGCCGAGGCCCGGTCCCGGGAACGGCTGTCTCATGACGAATTTCTCCGGGATGCCAAGCTCTCTGCCCACCTGGCGCACCTCATCCTTGAAGAGCATGCGCAACGGTTCGATGATTTCCTTGAAGTCGACATAATCCGGAAGGCCGCCGACGTTGTGGTGAGACTTGATGGTGGCCGATTTTCCGAGTCCTGACTCAATCACGTCCGGATAGATGGTGCCCTGAACCAGATAATCCACGGCGCCTATCTTTTTCGCCTCCTGCTCGAACACACGGATGAACTCCTCACCGATGATCTTGCGCTTCTTCTCCGGCTCGGTTACGCCGGCCAGCTTGCTGTAGAAGAGATCCGCCGCGTTCACGCGGACAAAGTTCAGATCATACGGTCCATCCGGTCCGAAGACCGCAGCCACCTCGTCGCCCTCATCCTTGCGCAGAAGTCCGTGATCCACAAACACACAGGTGAGCTGCTTCCCGATGGCCTTGCTCATCAGAACCGCCGCCACAGATGAATCTACGCCGCCGGAGAGGGCGCAGAGCGCGCGGCCGCTGCCCACCTTCTCGCGGATCGCCTTCACGGTATCCTCGACAAATGTATCCATTCTCCAGTCACCTGCGCACCCGCAGATGTCAAAGAGGAAATTGTGGAAGATCTTCGGTCCTTCCACGGTATGCATAACCTCCGGATGGAACTGCACGGCGTAAAGTTTTCTCTCTTCGCTCTCAAACGCGGCGATGGGGCAGTTGTCTGTTGAGGCCGTGACCGCGAAGCCTTCCGGCACGGACTCAATCCGGTCGGTGTGGCTCATCCAGACGGTGCTGACCCCGGCCACATCCCGGAAGAGCTTCGAGGAAGCCGCTGCCTCACTAAGCTTCAGTTCGGTGTGGCCGTACTCACTGACCGGCGCCGTCGCCACGCGTCCGCCAAGGAGATGCGCCATCAGCTGGGAGCCGTAGCAGATTCCCAGGATCGGGATCCCGGCCGAAAGAATCGCCGGATCGTATGTCAGGGAATCCTCTTTATACACGCTGTTCGGTCCGCCCGTGAAAATGATGCCCTTCGGGTGACGCGCCAGAACCGATTGTAACGGCGTTGTAGACGGAATCACTTCCGCATAGACGTGCTGATCGCGCACGCGGCGGGCAATCAGCTGATTGTACTGGCCGCCAAAATCCATGACCAGTATCAGTTCCTTTTGTTCCATCAGGACTCCTTTCCCTTTTCCCACTGCTGTATCAGGTCCGGCACCACAGAAAGAGACGGCACCACGGCCTTCGTAAGTGCCCGGACTTCCGGGCTTATCTGTATGGTATCCGGCACATGAATGACGGCGCAGCCCGCGGCTGCCCCGGCTTTGATGCCGTTGATGCTGTCTTCCAGAACGATGCAGGTGGCCGGACCGGCTTCTGCTTTTTTTGCCGCCAGCAGGAAGATGTCCGGCGCGGGCTTGCCATTTGCCACCTGGTCGCCGAAGACGACGCCGGTAAGATACTCCCAGGCGCCGACCTGCCGGAGGATTTTTTCCGCCGTAGCATGCTCGGTCGAGGTAGCGACCACGGCGGGAATGTTTTTTTCACGCAGGTACTTCAGGAGCGTAAAGAGTCCCGGCTTGACCGGTATCCCTTCCTTTTCCTGGAGTGCCGCCACATAGCGGTTCTTCAGCTCCCTCGTGTGCCAGTATTCGATGCGGCCGTGAAAATAGTCGTTGAACATGCGGATGCAGGGCTCACGGGGTGCTCCCTTGAAGTCGTTCATGAGCCAGACAGGCATCTGCGTGTTCTGCTGACGGCAGGCCCACACCCAGCCTTCGTCGGACTGTCTCTCGGTGTCGACCATCAGACCATCCATGTCAAAAAGCACTGCCTGAACTCTCACGTCTCATCTCCCCCGCGCATGGCTTTGTTTCGGCTGTCCCTGTCAAATATTTTCTTCAGGAACTGTCCGGTGTAGCTTTCCGGGACGGCCGCCACCTGCTCAGGCGTGCCCTGTGCGATGAGAGTTCCGCCGCCGTCTCCGCCCTCCGGACCCATGTCAATAATATAATCGGCGGTTTTGATGACGTCAAGGTTGTGCTCGATGACGACCACGGTATTGCCGTTGTCCGTGAGCTTCTGCAGGATATCGGTCAGACGGTGGATATCCGCGAAGTGCAGGCCGGTGGTCGGTTCGTCCAGGATGTAGATGGTGTGGCCGGTCCCCCGCTTTGACAGCTCGGTGGCCAGCTTGATGCGCTGCGCCTCGCCGCCGGAGAGCTCCGTGGACGGCTGTCCGAGGCGGATGTAGCCGAGGCCGACGTCATTAAGCGTCTCGATCTTGCGGCGGATCGCCGGTACATTCTCAAAGAACTTTACCGCCTCTTCCACCGTCATGTCCAGAACGTCATAGATCGACTTGCCCTTGTACTTCACCTCCAGCGTCTCCCGGTTGTAGCGCCGGCCGTGGCAGACCTCGCAGGGGACGTAGACATCCGGCAGGAAGTGCATCTCGATCTTGATGATGCCGTCGCCCTGGCAGGCCTCGCAGCGGCCGCCCTTCTTGTTGAAGCTGAAGCGCCCCTTGTCGTAGCCTCTTGCCTTCGCGTCCGCCGTGGACGCGAAGAGTTCGCGGATCATGTCAAATACACCCGTGTATGTGGCCGGGTTGCTGCGGGGCGTGCGCCCGATCGGAGACTGATCGATGTCGATGACCTTGTCCAGCTGCTTAATCCCGTCGATCCCGGCGTGTTTTCCCGGTATGCACTGGGCCCGGTTCAGACTTCTGGCCAGATGCTTGTAGAGAATTTCGTTGACAAGGGACGACTTTCCGGAGCCGGACACGCCCGTCACGCAGGTGAAGACGCCAACCGGGAAGCGAACGTCGATGTTCTTCAGGTTATGCTCCTGCGCGCCCCGTACGGTGAGCCATCCCGCCGGCTGCCGCCGCTTTTCGGGTACGGGAATGAATTTGCGCCCCGACAGATAGTCGCCGGTCAGGGAATTTTTACAGCGGCAGATGTCGTCCGCTGTCCCCTGCGCCACCACCTCTCCGCCGTGCTCGCCCGCGCCCGGACCGATGTCGACGATCCAGTCCGCTGCCCGCATGGTGTCCTCATCGTGCTCCACGACGATAACGGAGTTTCCGAGATCCCGCAGATGTTTGAGGGTTGCCAGCAATTTGTCATTGTCGCGCTGATGCAGGCCGATGCTGGGTTCATCGAGGATATACGCCACGCCGACAAGCCCGGACCCGATCTGGGTCGCGAGGCGGATGCGCTGCGCCTCGCCGCCGGAGAGCGTCGCCGTCGCGCGCGAGAGGGACAGATACTCCAGCCCAACATCCTTCATGAACTGCAGGCGGGAGCGGATTTCTTTTAAAATCTGCGATCCGATGAAGCGCTGCTGCTCTGTCAGCTGCATGCCATCCAGAAACCCGAGCAGGTCTGAGACCGGCATGTTGGTGACCTCGTAAATGTTTTTGTCCGCGATGGTGACCGCCAGCGACGAGGGCTTCAGGCGCTGACCGTGGCAGGCCTGACAGGGCGTGAAGGTCATGAACGCCTCGTACTGCGCCTTGGCTGTGTCGGAGAAGGCCTCCCTGTAGCGCTGCTCCTCGTTTTTGATGATACCGTCAAACGCGATGTCGTACACGCCCACGCCGCGCTGGCCCTGATAGCGCACTTTCACGGACACGCCGCCGGTGCCGTACAGCAGCATCTGCCGGATCTCCTCCGGGTACTCATCCCACGGGGTATCCAGTGAAAAATGGTAGTGCTCTGCCAGCGCGGTCAGGATCGCGTTGGTAAAGGAGCCGGCCTTCCCGGAGGAGGCCCAGCCGGGCGCCGTGATCGCGCCGTCCCGGATGGATTTTGTCCCGTCCGGAATGATGAGCTCCGGCGAGAATTCCATCTTGTATCCCAGGCCCAGGCACTCGGGGCAGGCGCCGTACGGATTGTTGAAGGAAAAGGAGCGCGGCTCGATCTCCTCGATGCTGATGCCGCAGAACGGGCAGGAAAGCGACTGGGAGAACGCCATCATCTCCTCCTGTCCGAAGACTTCCACGTCCATCAGGCCGTCAGCCAGCTTCAGCGCGGTCTCCGTGGAGTCTGTCAGGCGCTTTTCGATGCCGGGGCGGACCTTCAGGCGGTCCACTACGATCTCGATATTGTGTTTCCGGTTCTTGTCCAGATCGATTTTTTCCGTCAGCTCATAGAGATTGCCGTCAACCCGCACGCGCACATAGCCGCTCTTTCTCGCCGCGTCCAGCACTTTGACGTGTGTGCCCTTGCGGCCCCGCACGACCGGCGCCAGAAGCTGGATCCGGCTCCCCTCCGGAAGCGCCATGATCTGATCCACCATCTGATCGACCGTCTGGCGGGAAACCGGCCGGCCGCACTTCGGACAGTGCGGAATACCGATCCGCGCGTACAGCAGACGGAAGTAGTCATAGATCTCCGTGACCGTGCCGACCGTCGAGCGCGGGTTGCGGTTCGTGCTCTTCTGGTCAATGGAGATGGCCGGCGGCAGGCCCTCGATGGACTGCACGTCGGGTTTCTCCATCTGCCCGAGGAACTGTCTGGCGTAGGATGAGAGCGACTGCATGTAGCGGCGCTGTCCTTCGGCAAAGATCGTGTCAAAGGCGAGGCTTGATTTCCCGGATCCGGACAGGCCGGTGAGCACCACCAGGGCGTCTCTGGGGATGTCGACATCGACATTTTTCAGGTTGTGCTCATTGGCGCCCCGGATTTTAATGTATTTTCTGAACTTGCCGCGTGTCTCGGCCATGGAGGTTTACTTCCTTTCCTCATACAGGTACTTGTTGATTTCGATCATCTGGTCGCGCAGGCGGGCGGCTTCCTCGAAGTTCAGCTCGGCCGCTGCCCGGTGCATATTCTTCTCCACCTTCGTCTTGAGCGCCTTCAGCTCCCTGTCGCTCATGGATTCCATGTCCTTTGCGAGCTTTCCGGGATCGCCCTGCGCCTGTGCCGCGTGGCTGATGGAGATCAGGTCACGGACAGCCTTTCGGATCGTCGTCGGCGTGATGCCGTGCTCTTCATTATACACCTGCTGGATCTTCCGGCGCCGTTTTGTCTTTTCGATGGCAGCTTTCATGGCATCGGTTATCTTGTCCGCGTACATGATAACGTGTCCGTCCGCGTTCCGGGCGGCGCGCCCGATGGTCTGAATGAGCGACGTCTCCGTGCGCAGGAAGCCTTCCTTGTCCGCGTCCAGGATTGCCACCAGACTGATCTCCGGGATGTCAAGGCCCTCGCGCAGCAAATTGATGCCGACCAGCACGTCAAAGCCGTCAAGCCGCATGTCCCGGATGATCTTCTGCCGCTCCATCGTATCGATGTCCGCGTGCAGATAGTTGACCCGGATGCCCAGTTCCTTCAGATACTTGGTCAGGTCCTCCGCCATCTTCTTGGTCAGAGTGGTGACCAGCACCTTGTTGTGCTTTTTTGTCTCGCGGTTGATTTCCGACACCAGGTCGTCGATCTGCCCCTTCACCGGGCGGACAGAAACTTCCGGGTCAAGAAGTCCCGTCGGCCGCAGCACCTGCTCGGCCCGAAGCAGCTCGTGCTCCGCCTCGTAGGGACCGGGAGTTGCCGACACGAACAGCATCTGATTTATCTTTCCCTCGAACTCGTCAAAGGACAGCGGCCGGTTGTCAAGCGCCGAGGGCAGGCGGAAGCCGTAATCCACGAGCGTCTTCTTTCTCTGCTGATCGCCGTGATACATGCCCCGCACCTGCGGCAGCGTGATGTGGGACTCGTCCACGATGATCAGATAATCCTTCGGGAAGTAGTCAAGCAGCGTGTAGGGCGGTGTCCCCCGCTTCCGGCCCTCCAGCGGCGCCGAGTAATTCTCAATGCCGGAGCAGAAGCCCGTCTCCAGCATCATCTCGATGTCGTAGTTGGTACGCTCTTCGATTCTCTGCGCTTCGATCAGCCGGTCATTTTTCTTGAAAAATGCGACCTGCTCCGCCAGTTCCTTCCGGATCCGGCTGACGGCCTGCTGCATCTTCACCTTGTCCACAACGTACAGGGACGCCGGGAACAGCACCACGTTGTCGACTTCCGCCTTAACCTCGCCCGTCAGCGCGTCGGTCTGACAGATGCGGTCGATCTCGTCCCCGAAGAATTCGATCCTGTACGCATCTCCGGATGACCCCGGCGGATAGACCTCCACAATATCCCCGTGCACCCGGAACGTCGAGCGCTTGAAATCCTGCTCGTTTCTCGTGTACTGGATGTCGATCAGCCGGCGCAGCAGATCGTCTCTGTCAACTTCCATGCCGGGACGCAGACTGACCGCCTGCGTCCGGTAGTCGATCGGCTCGCCCAGCCCGTAGATGCAGGAGACCGAAGCCACGATGATCACGTCATTTCTCTCGGAAAGCGCCGCCACCGCCGAGTGGCGCAGTTTGTCGATCTCGTCATTTATCGCTGAGTCCTTGGCGATGTATGTGTCACTCTGCGGCACATACGCCTCAGGCTGATAGTAATCGTAGTACGAGACGAAGAATTCCACCGCGTTGTCCGGGAAAAATTCCTTCATCTCACTGTACAGCTGGGCCGCCAGCGTTTTGTTATGGGACATGATGAGTGTCGGCTTCTGGACCTTCTGGATCACATTGGCCATGGTAAATGTCTTGCCGGACCCCGTAACGCCCTCGAGCGTCTCAAACTGGTTTCCCTCAAGAAATCCGCGGCTGAGCGCGTCGATCGCCTGCGGCTGGTCGCCGGTCGGTTTATAATCGGAATGGAGTATGAATTTTCCCATGCTGTCTGCCTTTATCTTTGCGCGGTATCCTCTGTGTTCCGTTATCATAACACAACCGGCCGCCTTGCGGATTGAACCGGCCGGACGAAATCACTATAATGAAGAAAGAAGCCTAAGTGCCGGTCTTTCGTTCGTCCTGAAAGCCGGATTTTAAGCATATCAGGAGGAAATCATGAATAATCACAAGGAATTTGATCTTGTCGCCATGGGAGAACTGATGCTCCGTCTCTCCCCTCCGGGCGAAGACCGCCTGACGCGGGGCGAGACCTTTGAGAAGCAGGTGGGCGGAGCAGAACTCAACGTCCTGACCGGCGTGGCACTGGCAGGCCTGCGCTCCGGCATCATCTCAAAGCTCCCCGCCAACGACATCGGAACCTATGTGAAGAACCGTGTCCGGTTCTGCGGCGTCTCCGACGATTATCTTGTCTGGGACTCGTCCCCGGACGCGCGCGTCGGCCTGTACTACTACGAGAGCGGATCGTACCCGAAAAAGCCCCGCATCGTCTATGACCGGAAGCACTCCTCCTTTAACAAGATCGCACTCAGCGAGTACTCAGATTCGCTGTACGCGTCGGCCCGCATGTTCCACACAAGCGGCATCACGCTGGCGCTCAGCCAGCAGTCCCGGGAGACCGCCATCGAGATGATCAAGCGGTTCAAGGAGGCCGGAGCCCTGATTTCCTTTGACGTGAACTACCGCGCCAACCTCTGGACCGGCGAGGAAGCACGCCGCACCATCGAGGGGATCCTGCCGTACGTGGACATCTTCTTCTGCTCGGAGAGCACCGCGCAGCTTACCTTCAAAAAGACGGGCGACCTGCACTCGATCATGAAGAGCTTCACACAGGAATATCCGATCCGGATCGTCGCCTCCACGCAGCGCATCGTGCACAGCCCGAAGATTCACACCTTCGGCTCGGTCATCTATGACGCGAGGAGCGACCGCTATTACACCGAGGACCCGTACCACAACATTGAGGTCGTGGACAGAATCGGCTCCGGCGACGCATATGTGGGCGGCGTTCTCTACGCCCTTCTCTCGGACCCGGAGAACATCCAGCGCGCGATCGAGTTCGGCGATGCAGCCAGCGCCGTGAAGAACACCGTGCCCGGCGATCTTCCGACCAGTGACCGCCAGGAACTCGAGAGCGTCATCGCCGATCACAAGAGCACGGTTCACTCGGAGATGTCCCGGTAAGCCTGTTTCCGCATGACACAGGCCGTCCGCATGACGCTTCGGCGCTTCCTCTGTGCCGCTGAATAAAAAACACCTCCCGCTCTGTTTTCTTGTCAGGCGGGAGGTATTTTTATCTTTGAGGCCCGGGATTACATACGGTTCCGGGCCTTGTATGCACGGTCAGATGTGTCGGTTTACGTGGCTTCTGACGTCAAAATCTTCCTCGCGAGTACGTCATCACCCGGATAAGGGATCACGCGGCTTCCAAGCCGGATATCGCCGTCGCCGCCGCGGCCGAGTATCAGCAGAACATCGCCATCCCGGCACTCCCGCACGGCCGCCTTAAGCGCCTCCGCCCTGTCGCGGATGTACAGGTTTTCCGTCTGAGGACTGAGCCCCGACCTGATCTGCGCGGCTGTCTCGTCCGGGTCTTCATCTCCCGGATCGCCCATGGTCAGGAAGACCTTGCTGCAGTTTGCGGATGCCGTCTCACCAAGTCTGTGCCGGGCAGCTGCGTCCCGGCCTCCGTCATCACCGAATACCGCGATGAGGCGCCCGTTTTCTCCAAGAAGGCTCTTTCCGACGGCAAAGACGTCTGCAAATCCCTGCGGTGTGTGCGCGTAGTCCACGATCACCGTAAACGGCTGTCCCGCATCGATGCGCTCCATCCGCCCGCGGACAGGCTTCACCTCCGAGGCGGCCTGTGCGGCCTGCTTAAACGGCATGCCGGCCGCGGCACAGGCGCTCATAGCCGCCAGCAGATTGTAAATGTCAAATTCCGCCATCAGCCCCACATGTACCCGCTCTTCCCGGCTGCCGCTGCGAAACGTAAAGGAGGTCCCGCTTTTATCCCGACAGATATCAACGGCCCTGTAATCGGCTTCCCGCCGGATTCCGTAGGAGACGACACGTCCCTTTGTAACTGCAGCGAGATCGGCGTAGGTGTCGGAATCGATGTTAAGCACCGCCGCAGCGTCTCCTCTCAGACCGCAAAACAGCTTCTTCTTGGCGTCAAAATAGGCGTCCATGCTGCCGAAGAAGTCCAGATGATTTTCGGAGAGATTCGTGAAAACCGCCACGTCAAAATCGACGCTCTCCGCGCGCCCTTCAGCCAGAGCGTGTGCGGAAACCTCCAGCGCGGCGGCCTTTGCGCCGTCATCCAGCATTCTCTTCAGAGCCGTCTGCAGCGTAACCGCCTCCGGCGTCGAGAGAGATGTACCGTACTCTTTCCCGTCAAAGCAGATGCCCTCGCTGCCAATCAGCCCGCAGGGCATTCTGTGCCCGAAGATCTGGCTGATAAAGCCGGCCGTCGTCGTCTTGCCGCTGGTCCCGGTCACTCCGAACACTTCCATGTGGTGGCTCGGGTGGCCGTAAAACGAATCACAGGCCTCATTCAGCGCCTTCACGACGTCCGGCACGCGGATGTAGCACACGCCGTCACTCTCCGCCTCCGGCAGTTCATCCTGATAGACGATGACCGCCGCGCCGCGGTCCGCCGCCATGCCGGCAAAGCGGTGCCCGTCCGTGACAGAACCCGGCATGCAGAAGAAGACATCGCCTTTCTCCACTTTTCTCGAATCAATACAGATTTTCATGCTGCATTTGCCCTCATCAGAAATTTGCGTAAATGAATCCGCTGGTCTGCTTCGCCCAGCCCAGGAGCAGGATCGAAAGAAGCATCAGCAGATACAGTGTCCAGCGCAGCGCCACCGGCTTTGCGGCGAGCGTCTCCCGCACCTGTTTTCCGGTCCGCTCCTTGTACAGGCTCACGAAGAAGACAACGAGACACCCGAAGAGCAGGATCAGGTAATCCGACTTTAAAAGTCCCAGCGCCGCAATATCGCCATTCGTGAACTGTGAAAGCGACGGGGACGTGAAAGTCAGCTTCAGCGCCAGATTGCCCTCGGAGAGATTGTTCGGAATGTCAAAGTACCAGCTGATCTGCACCAGGATAAATGTGCGGATAATCTGGAAGATATGCCACCCCCGCGACTTCGGATTGATGTGAAGTTTCTTGAAGCCCGAGCGGTACAGCGGCGCCATGAAGCTGGAAAATGCCATGATCCCGCCGTTGTAGATGCCGTAGATGATGTACTTCCAGGAAGCGCCGTGCCAGACACCGACCACAAAGAACACCAGCAGGTCGCCCAGCGCGATCGGAAGGCCGCGTCCGAATCTCCCGAGCTTCTTGCCGGCCCAGTGCCCCAGCTTACTCATACTTTTACTCAGCGAAAACGGATAAAAGATGTAATCTTTCATCCAGGTTCCCAGCGTGATGTGCCATCTGCGCCAGAAATCACTGATGGACGTCGAGAAGTAAGGCTGCCGGAAGTTCTCGTCCATGGTGATGCCAAACATCTGAGCCGCTCCGATGACGATGTCGATGCCGCCCGAAAAGTCCGCGTACAGCTGGACCGAATACATCAGAATGCCCACCGCGACCTGAAAGCCGTGGTAATTTCCGACACCGGCGGCAAAGACGACTGAGGTCACCGATCCCGCCCGGTCTGCCAGAACCATTTTCTTGAAAAGTCCCCATCCGATGCGGATCAGCCCATACTCGAAATTATCAAAGTCAAACCGGCGCTCCTGTATCAGCTGGGGTTCCAGTCTGTCGAAACGTCCGATCGGTCCCTGCATGAGCTGCGGGAAGAAGCACACGAACAGCGCCAGTTTCCCGAAATTCTTCTGGGCCTCAATTCTGCCGTTGTACAGATCAATCAGGTACGACGCCGACTGGAACGTATAGAAGGATATGCCAAGCGGCAGCAGCATTGTCGGGATCGAGAATGTGTTCTGTCCCAGAGCGGCGCGGATGGCGTTGACATTTTCCAGGACGAAGCCGGTGTACTTGATGACCGCCAGAATGCCGAACACATACAGCATGAGAACGACAAGGACCGCCTTCTTTTTCTTCTTTACGGAAGCCCGGTAGGCCTTTCTCTCCTCGCGCGTCCAGGTCTTTTTGTTGGCGGCGACGGTCTCACTCTCTGTTTTGTTCAGATGATCCAGCACCCGGCCGCCCGCGTAGGTGCCGATGATGGTCATGAACAGAAGAAGAATTCCTTTTACGCTGAAGGTACTCAGATAAAACAGGCTCATCGCCAGCAGAACGACCCACTGGAAGCGTCTGCACCGGCCGGGCAGAAGATAGTAGACAAGCAGTCCCACTGCCAGGAACAGGAACCAGGATACCGTTGTAAAGCTCATTGCGTGTCCACCCCCGGCATTGTCTCAAAATAATCGGATTCCACATACGTCCCGGCGTCCTTCTTCTGAAGGATCCCGGCCACGACGGCCGTGAAACGGCTTCCGGCGCTGCCGGCGATATGCCCCTCCAGATCCCGGTAATCCATCGTCTGGCGCGGGAAGACGCTCTGCTTCATGAAATATCCGTCAAACCACTCGATTTCCTCGCCCGCAAAATACGTGGCCAGCTGTGTGTGGATGTTGTTCAGATCCCATACGGACTCCGCGTACGGAGTTGTCGGAACCGAGAAGCACACCAGCTTCACGCCGTGTGCGTCGCACACCTTTTTGATCTCCGTCATCTGCTCCAGCATCTTCTGCGAGAACTGCGCCCGGGAGTGCTCTGCCATCTTGTCGACATACTCTTTTCCGGAAGGTTCCTGTGTCATATCCGGCGCTGAAAACCATCCGCGGCCCATGTAATTGTCCGGCATACCCGTGGTGTTCACCTCGTCGATCGTGGCATTCTTCCAGGAGTCGGTGGATTTGACGTACAGGTTGTGCTGTATCTCAGACGGCGTCAGCTGATAGATGGCGCGCCCGGAGATAGCCCCGCGGACATCGTAAGTGTTGCAGTTCCGGAGAAGCTCCGTGCATTTTGTGAGAGAAAAGGGCGTGCAGGCGTAATATTTCGTCTCGTACAGCTGCCCGGTTTCTGTCCTGTCGTTCCAGAAATACTGCCAGTCCACGTCAAAGAGAACGGTCTTGACGGAATTGGTCTCGATCGCGTACCGGATCACGTCGATGCTCTGGTTCAGGGTCTCTCCCGGCACCGCGAGCGTATACGCGTTGACGCCCAGTGCGTCGGAGATCACCTGCGGATCATACGCGTACGCCGCGTGGGAGGATCCCACGATGATGAAGTTGTAATCCTCGTCTTTCTTTCCTACGTTGCGAAGTAAAAATTCCGTGGTCCCGTACGGCATGAACACATAATCGCAGAGTTTCACCAGTATGAAGAATACCGCGAAAAACGCGACGAGCCGCAGGGCTTTTTTACTGCCGGACATCAGCTCTGTCCTTTCTGTTTCTTTTAATTCATGTGTTCGGATTCTGAGCGTCGTAATCTTTCAGAATCTCCTTGATCAGATCTCCGTCTGTCGGGAACGGAATGAACTGCGTGCCTCTCCTCATAATCGGGTCCTCGCCCCGGCCGGCCAGCAGGATCACCGTAGGCTCCTTACTGTCATACACCGCCCGCCGGATCGCCTCTCTCCTGTCCGGAATGATCACATACGGGCACTTCTGCTCCCGGACGGCCTGCGCGATCTGTTCGTTGATCTGCGCCAGGTCCTCCTCCTGCGGGTCGTCCTCGGAGATATACACAAAATCGGCGTATTTCCCCGCGATCTCCCCCATGTCATGCCGCCTGTCCAGCGCCTTTCCGCCCGGCGCCCCGAAGACGATGACCGTCCGCATTCCCGGGAAATCCTCGCGGACCGCCTCGAAAAGCTTCTGAAACGACAGCTGGTTGTGCGCGTAGTCCACGACGACCGTGAGCTTTCCGTCGGCACTGTGATAAAAGTCCATGTGTCCCGGCACTTTCGTGTCCTTCAGACCTTCCCGCATACACTCGTATGAAACGCCGTATTCCGCGCACACCGCGATCGCCGCGAGCGCATTGGACACATTGAAGCTCCCCAGCATGTTCAGCTCGTACGCCTCGTCGCGCCCGCCCCGGCGCGCCAGAAACGTGAGAGTCCCGCCATCTCTCACAAGCGAGTGTCCGTACACGTCTGCCGTCTCATCCTTCATGGAAAATGTGATGACCCTCTTTGCCCTCTGTCCGGCCCGCTCCAGAATCTCACCCGCGTGGTCCGAATCCAGGTTCACGACGGCAGTGCGGCACTGGTCGAAGATCTTCAGCTTGCTGGCAAAGTAATCCTCCCACGTCGGGTGCTCAATCGGGGAGATGTGATCGTACCCGATATTTAAGAACACCGCCGCGTCAAACTCCACGCCCAGAACCCGGTCGTATTTCAGCGCCTGGGAGGAAACCTCCATCGTGGCGTACGAAATCCCGTGCTGCGCCGCCGTGTAGAAGTGATACTCCAGGTCGAGCGGCTCCGGTGTGGTCATAACCGAGTCGAACCGGTCGACGCCGTTGTACGTCGTGAAGGAGGAGATCAGCGCCGGCTCCGGCTTTCCGTTCTTCTTCTCCCACGCTGACAGGATCCCGTTGATGAAAAATGCAGTCGTCGACTTGCCCTTGGTTCCCGTGATACCGGTGAGTGTAAGGCGCTTCCACGGCTGCCCGTAATACAGCTGGGCAAGCCAGGCGGCCGCGGCGCGGATATCCGTCACCTGAATGAACGGCAGATGGCTGCCCTTAACCTGTTGTTCTGCCACATAACAGAAGGCGCCTGCATCCGCCGCGTCCTGCAGGTACTGCGGGCGGAAATGAGCGCCTTTTACTATGAAAAGAGTCCCTTCCTCAACTTCTTTTGAGTTGCAGCTGACCAGCCGTACCGCCCTTTCCTCCAGTTCCTGCGGACAGGACAGGCTGCTCACCAGTCCTTTTTGTCTCAGGAAGTCGATGCAGCTTCCGAGTGTATGCGTCTCCATCCTCTTCTCCTTTCCGGGGCAGGCTGCCTTAGCAAACGGGCAGCCTGAAAATCAGATGTCCAGCTTCCAGGTGTGCGGAAATCTGGCTATGCCGACATCGGCCGTGTTGCTGAAGACCGTGAATTTCAGGGCCTTCTTGTAGTAGTCTACCGGAATTCCGGCCCCGTATTCAATGGTGATGTCACACCAGTATGAACCCGGAATCAGATTCAGATTGTCGATCTTCACCGTGTAGCTGCCATCCTTCTCGATGTCAAAGTTGGGCAGGCGGTCGATCCGCGTGTTGGTGCCGTAGACCCACAGTCCGTCCGAGCGGAAGATGCCGAAGCCGAACACGCAGTCCGTGACCTTTGTCTTCACAGTGTAGTGAAGATTCAGCGTCATCGGCTCGCCCGTGGTAAAGGAATTGCTGTCCTGTCCCTTCTCGTCCAGCAGATGGATCTCCGTGAACATGGCGTCCTGGCTGCCATAGCGCAGCCTGGCCGCTGCCTTTCGTTTCTCCTCTTCCTTCCGCCTTCTCTCTTCCTCGGCCTGACGCTTCGCGGCCTCCTCCTGCTCGTGCTTCTTGCGCTCAAGCTCCGCCTTCTGGCGGGCGATCGCCGCGTCGTTCATATAGTCCAGGTACGCCAGGTGCACTTCCTTCGGCGGACCTTCCTTCTCGATCTTTCCGTCCTTGATCCACAGCGAGCGGTCGCAGAACTGCTCGATCGAGCTTAGGTCATGCGATACGATGACGATCGTCGTCCCCTCGCCCTTGATCTCCCGCAGCTTATTGTAGCACTTGCGCTGAAAGTTTGCGTCGCCGACGGCCAGGATCTCATCGATCAGAAGCACATCCGCGTCCACGTTGATAGCAACGGAGAAGGCCAGGCGCATATACATGCCGGACGAATACGTGCGCACCGGCTCATTGATGAAGTCTCCGAGCTCCGAAAACTCGATGATATCATCCAGTCTCTCGTCAATTTCTTTTTTGGTCAGCCCGAAAATCGACGCGTTGGTGTAGATATTCTCCCGGCCGCTCATGTCCGGGTGAAACCCGGCGCCCAGCTCGATAAGCGAGGAAACGCGTCCGTTTATCTTTATGGATCCGCTGTCCGGATAGATGATCCGGGACAGGAGTTTGAGCGTGGTCGACTTTCCGCAGCCGTTCTTGCCGACAAGACCGATGGACTCGCCTTTTTTCACCTTGAAGCTGATGCCGCGGATGACCTCGCGGTTCTCATGGCGGTTGCGCCGCCAGAATATCATCTTTTCCTTCAGCGAATTGGATTTGTCATAGTAGACCTTGAAGGCCTTCGTTATATTATTGACTTCAATAGCGTATTCACTGTCCATCTGGTTTCTCCAAACATCAGAAGTTCTCGGCAAACCCCTTCTGAAGATGTTCGAAGAGGAAGAAGCCGACTATGGTAAGCACGACGCCGAATGCCAGTCCGTATCCGAGCAGTCCGAAATCCGGAATAACCTTGTCGTACAGACAGTCGCGGTAGCTGTTGAGTATCGACGTCATCGGATTCAGCTTGAAAACCCACATCAGCCGGTCCGGCACCAGCCCGTTGTCCACGCGGTACATCACCGGCGACGCGTACTGCAGCCCCATGACAAAGATTCCGAAGATATACTGCAGGTCGCGCAGATACACCGTCAGGGCCGCCGCGATGAACGCGACGCCCAGGCACAGGATGTACTCGACGATCATGACAAGGGGAAGACACGCGAGTGCCGCAGGGTTGATGCCGCGGCCCGATATGAGCGTCACCGCAATGACCACGATGAATGTCAGAAGCATGTTCACAAAGCCGCTGGTCACCGTCGCGATCGGAAGGACGGCGCGCGGGAAATAGATCTTCTTCACCATGTCCTGTTCCCGGATGATGGAGATCGAGCCGTCCTGGAGACTGCTGGCGAAGAACATCCAGGGGATCAGGCAGACGAACAGGAACAGATAGTACTGGTCCTCGCCCGAGCGCATGATCACCGAGAAAACCATGGTGTATATCAGCAGCTGGAACAGCGGATTGATAAATGTCCACAAAAATCCCAGCACAGAACCCTTGTACCGCCCGCGCAGGTCCTTGCGGACCAGCGTCGCGATCATCTCGCGGTACGCGTAAATTTCCTTTATTTCTTTTATCATTCTGTCCTCTGTCACTTCAGCCGCGCCGGAATATTTCCTTAACCCGCGCCGCTGCCGTTTCTGCCGGCACTGCAAGACTCAGCTTGTCTCTCACGGTCTGGAAAGCCGTACGTTTTATTTTATCATAGAATTTTGTGTCTGTGTATAAACGTCTCATAAAGCCCGCGGCCGCCTGTATGTCGGGGCTGGCCCATCGCATGCCTTTCCGGAACGCGCCGGACGTGTGCCGGATTTCCTCCAGTGTGTACGGGACCATGCAGGCGCAGGTATCATCCATGAATTCGGTGTTGGCCGACCAGCCGGTGGCGATGACAGGCGTGCCGAGCTGCATGGCCTCCGCCATGACAAGTCCGAACCCTTCTGCCCTGTGCAGGCTGACCAGCGCGTCACAGTCCTTCGTGAGAGCGTCCACCTGCCGTTTGGGCAGATCGCCGCCAATCACGTATACGTGCTCAAGCCCTTCACAAAGCTTCTCCCGCTGCTCCTTCTGCTGCGGCGTCTCCTCGTGCACCTTGAGAACGAGTCCGCTCCCGCGGATCTTCCTGCCGCTCTCGCCGCTTCCGGCACTCTCCGGTGCCGCGTCCTCCCGGCCGGCGAACGCCTTCCGGTAGGCTTCAATCGCCCCCGCCGGATTTTTCCGCACAGCTCCGCTCCCGCCGTCGTACATCGTGAGGAATAAAAAGCGGTCCTCCGGAAGTCCGAAGCGCTTCCGGTCCCAGGCCGGATCTGCGTCAGTCTTCACCGGATAGGGCACGGTGCATACCGGCTTGTCCGTCACCTTCCGGATCGTGTCCGTGATGAACCCGGACGGCGTCCAGATCTCATCCGCCAGGCGGATGCAGGGTATCCAGGCCTCGGGGAACTCCTGCAGCTCCCAGAGCCAGTACGCGATATTGTAGTGGCCGGAAAAACGCCTGGTCCCGAGATCAAGGAACGGGAGCGGGAATTCCGACGGATTCACGTGGATCAGGTTGATGCCATACCGGTCATGGTCCGTCTCAAGGGAGGCAAACGGGTCGGTTTCTGTCGCCGCATCGGTTGGCACAACCCAGGGCTGCACCGCAAAAGGCACGCCGCCCGCCTGCAGAATTTCTCCCACCAGCCGCATGCTCTGCCCGAGTCCGGTCGGCGCCTTGATATTGCCGATCAGGTTGACGCCTTCCGGGCGCGCCGCCCGGTCAAAGGGCGCTATCTTATTTTTAATCTCCGGGACTTTTTTAAGAATTGCCTTTGCCTTGAGATCCGACAGTACGGACTGCGGGATGACTTTCTTAAGCATAGGGCGCAGCTTTTCCGCCGCGCCCAGCACTCCTCCGGTACTCATCCGACATTCTCCACAATAAAGTCCGCCACAACTTTCCCGAGTTTTTCCGGGCTGTAGCGGCTTATCACTTCGTCATACCGCTTCCGGTCAACCTGTGCGTCCGGTTCTGCGTCAAACTCCGCCAGAGATTTCGCCAGATTCTGTATGCGGTCCGTATCGCTCCCGCCCCAGGGCGACGTGCGCAGCACGCCGGGTCCCTCAATTTCGTCATAAATCGGGAGGTCGCTCACCAGCACCGGTTTATAGAACTTCATGACTTCGATGACCGGCATCCCGAAGCCTTCTGCCCGGCTCGGGAAGACAAAACAGGAGCAGCCCGCATAGAGCGCGTGCTTCTCCTCGTGCGGTACATAGTTTTTATACGTAATCCCCGGAACTTCCCGCTGCATCTGCCGGATGAGCTGCCCGACGGGCTCTTCCTGAATCTTGCCCGCCAGGATGAGCGGGCGGCTTCCTCCCTGCTTCCGGTAGAGCACGTACGCCTTCAGGAGCAGATCCACTCCCTTGCGCAGCTCCATGTTGCCGACGTAGAGGAAGTAATTCTGATCCGTGACCGGCCGCTTCACCCGGAGCGGATGCGCAATGATGTAGGAATCCGCACTGGGGATTTTCCGGGCCTGCGGGAAAAAGCGGTACGTGGACGTGCGGGTCTGCTCCGAGTTGTACAGGATCATGTCCGTGTCTTTAAGCGTACGCCGCAGGCACAGGCGGAAATACAGGCCGTAGACATGTCCCACATACTCCGGGTACTCCAGAGGGAACATGTCGTGAATGGTGATCATCGTGCGGAAATCCCCCGGGAGATGCACCGGAATCAGCGAATTCACTTCCCAGAACAGGTCCGGCTTCACCTCCTGCAGTTCCCGGCGGATCCAGCGGAAATATCCGAACACCGCCGAGGACACGTTGACCGCCGTCCCGAACGCGCGCACTTCCATGCCGGCCTGACGGCATTCCTTTATATATTCACTGGTCTGTACATCCGTTAAAAGAATAAACGTGAAGCGCTCATCCTTTCCCAGAATTTTCAGGAAATCATAAAAATACATCCCGACTCCGCTGGGCCGGCTTCCGAGATTTCTTGCGTCTGCCGCGATCCGGATTTTTTTCATTTTATCTGTTTTCTGTGTTTCAGCCTTCTACCCGTAACTTGTCTGCCAGTCTGTGAATCAGCTTTGAGAGAGCCGCTGCCGTCTTCTCCCATGAAAAATGCATCAGCACATTTTCCGCGGGTGCCGTGTCGGTCTTCAGCATATCCTCCAGGTCATACTTCGGCGAGTCCGGATCCACGTACAGAGCCGTCTGCCCGTAGATCTCATGCATGACCGGAATGTCCGAAACGATGATTCTCGCGCCGCAGGACAGCGCCTCCATTGGCGGGATCCCGAACCCTTCATACTTCGACGGAAACAGAAATGCGCGGCAGTGCTGCATCAGCGCCTTCATCTGTTCGTCGCTCACTCTTCCGGGCAGGATCACATTCGGAAGATCCTGTCCCAGGACCGTCTCACCAAAGTTCCCTCCACTGATTACATACCAGAGTTCCGGATGAAGTCTGGCATTCTGGACAACCCACGGGATATTTTTATACTTCGAAAGGGAACCGCAGTATAAAAAATAATTGCCCGGAATGATCCGCGGATTTTCGGCAAATACCGCGTTATCCGGAACGACACGCAGGAAATGCTCCCATCCATTCCCGGCAATGGTGATCCGTGGGTTCCTTGGGTTGTAGCAGTTTAAAATCTCTCTTCGTGTGAAGCAGCTTACCGTCGCCAGCTCATCAGCCTCTTCAAATGCTTTTTTGTACAGAAGCCGGCGGTATATGATTTCTTTTTTGTCAGGCCCCGGAGAAAAAAGCGGCTCCCTGGTCTTGTAGACAATGTCGTGGATGACGATAAGCCCCTTCGGCCAGGATAGCGGGAACGTGTTGCAAAGGTGGATCCCGAAGGTTTGTTTTTCCTTCAGATATTTTCCAAGCTCCTTCTGTTCCCACCAGCGGATGCTTCTGCCCGTGGGGCCCAGCCTCACCGCCGGGATATTCCTGTACTTCGGAATGGCACTTTCCGGAAGATCTCCCGGGACGGCGATCTCGACCGGCACATCGGCAAGTCTCCGGTCGAGGCAGGAAAGCGTCTCTCCTGCATAGCGCTGGACTCCCGTCACCGGTTCTGCCAGAAACGCCCCGTTGATGACAAGTTTTTTCATCGCTCGCCCTCTCTTTCCGAACTCTGTCCGCTCTCCTCGGCCTCCCGCTCCGCTTCCTTCGCAGCCCTGCTCGCGTTTTCCTCGGCAGCCTTTTCTTCGGCCTCCCGCTTGCGGGCCAGTTCCAGCTTCGCAGCCTCATTGACCGCGGACTCGCCGCCGCGCTCCGGGTGGTAGGTCGGTGCCAGCTCATGCAGCAGCGGGCGGATATCTCCGACCTCGTCGTACGCCGCTTCCTTGAGCTTCACAAGCCGCTCCTCGAAATGTTCCTGGTCAAATCTGATCGGCCGTCCGATGTGAATCATCTTGTTGGCTGTGTCCTGCATGCCCTCTTCCTTCATCAGCATCTCTTCATAGAGCTTCTCTCCGGGCCGCAGGCCCGTATAGCGGATCTGCATGTCAACACCCAGCGTGTATCCCGAGAGCCGGATCAGGTTCTTGGCCAGATCGTCGATCCTGACAGGCTTGCCCATGTCCAGGATGAAGATTTCACCGCCCTTCGCGTACGCGCCGGCCTGCAGGACCAGCGACACTGCCTCCGGGATCGTCATGAAATACCGGATAATGTCCGGGTCTGTGACCGTCACCGGCCCGCCGGCCGCAATCTGCTTCTTGAACAGCGGGATGACCGAGCCGTTGCTTCCCAGGACATTGCCGAACCGGACCGCCACGAACTCCGTCCTGCTCCGGCTGTTGTAGTACTGGATGATCATCTCGCAGATCCGTTTGGTGGCGCCCATCACATTGGTCGGATTCACCGCCTTGTCCGTTGAAATCATGACAAAGCGCTCGACACCGTACCGGTCTGCGGCGCGCACCATGTTGAGGGTACCGAAGATGTTGTTTTTCACGGCTTCATTCGGGCTGACCTCCATCAGCGGGACGTGCTTGTGCGCCGCTGCGTGATAGACGATGTCCGGGTGGTACTTTGAGAAGACGGCCGCGAGCCTTCCGCGGTTTCTGACCGAGCCGATTAGTGTGACGACATTGGCTTCCGGATGCGTGAATTTCAGCTCCTGCTGAATGTCATATGCGTTGTTCTCATAAATATCGAAAATAATCAGGCATTTCGGCTTGTGGGTGATCAGCTGCCGGCAGAGCTCCGAGCCGATGGATCCGCCGCCGCCCGTCACCAGGACCGTTTTGCCCTTGACATAGCCCATGATGGAATCCAGGTCGACGGAAATCGGATCGCGCCCCAGCAGGTCCAGGACATCGACGTCCCGGATGTCCCGCAGGTTGATCTCGCCGTCCACCATCTGGTATACGCCCGGAATGATCTTCAGCTTGCAGCTCGTCTCCTTGCAGATGTTGAGGATCTTTCCCTTTTCCTCATTGGAACAGGAAGGAACCGCAAAAATAATCTCGTCGACGTGAAAATCCTTTGCCGCCTGCCGGATCTTGTCCCGGCCGCCCACGACCCGCACGCCGCGGATGTATTTGCCCTTTTTTCCCGGGTCGTCGTCGATCAGACACACGACCTCGGATCCCGCAAGATACCGGCTCATCTGCAGCTCACGCACCAGGATGTTCGCCGCCTCGCCGGCTCCGATGATCATGATCCGCGTGCTGTCGTTGTTGTCCTTGATGCCGCGCCAGCGGTGGAGCAGCTGCCGGACGGTGCGGTAAAAGAACCGCGTGAAGCACTCCGCCAGGATGAGGAAACACCCCGCCACGAAATATACCGAGCGCGGCATGTTGTTGAACGTGATCATCGTGAGAAATGCGTAGAAAATCTCCGTCAGAATGCACGCCTCGAAAATCCGGTACGCCTCCGCGATACTGGCGTACTGCCACAGGCTGTGGTACATCCGGCAGACCCAGAACACGCACAGACCGATGATGGTGAACGGAATACAGGTCTGCACGTACGCCCGCCAGTATTCCGGCGGGATGTAGCTTAAGTGCATGTCGAACCGGATCAGAAGCGCAAAGATTGTCGTCGCATTCAGCCAGAAGATATCGATGATGATCAGGAACACACGCCGCACGAGCAGCTGCATCCGGTCCTTCTTTTCACCTTCTGATGTCGTCATACAGTGCTGTCCTTTCCTTTTTCTGACGGATCCGGAGATTTCTTCAGCCCCTTCCGCTTAAACGGAAGACAGATAAAGCCCGCCAGGGTTCCCAGTCCGTAGCTGACGTGAAGCAGCAGAAACAGAACCGGAAGCATCCAGAAATAATAGTGTCTGTCCCTGTTTTTCACGCCGGCGCTCATGGACATGAAGAGCGCCATCGTGACATAAAGCGCCCACAGCAGCCCCGTGAGAAACTGCACAGTGCTCCAGAAAACACCCGTAAAGCCTGCCACCGCGCTCACGGCAGAAATTCCCGTTCCCAGAAACGCCAGCAGCGTGAATATAAGCGGTATAAAATAAAACGCAGAAAGACACTGCGGGCACACGGCACAGGTCAGGGCGATCCAGTAGCCGTTGCCCGCCTTCTGGGAGAGCATCGCGCCAAGAGACCCCCGGATGTACTCCCGGGAGACGATCTGCGGCGCAAACCGGATCTTAAATCCCGCCCGGCGGATCCGCCAGTGCATCTCGTTGTCTTCTGTCCGCTTCAGAGACTCGTTGTAGCCTCCCACGCGGTCAAACACTTTTTTCCTGTACATGCCGTGAAAGACGGAGTTCACATACAGCTTCTCCGTACTCTCCGCTCTCCCGGCCGTCTTCCCGCCGCGGCGGTAGGAGGCGAAGCTGCTGCCGAACATCGAGGACTCCGCCATCAGAAGCGTATTCTTCCAGGGCGTCTCTTCAGCCGTTATACACGGACGCCTGCCACCGACGACGTCCTCGCCCTCCTGCAGCACGGCGACATTTTTGCTCACAAAATCAGCCGGGATCTGTGCATGGGCGTCGACGCGCACAATGGCCTCGCCGGCTGCTTCCCGCAGGATCACGTTCCAGCCGCAGGGAAGCGAGCGGCCGGGGTTGTCAAGCACCCGGACCGCTGCAAATGTCTTCCCCTCCCGGCCGGCGAAATCTTCCATGACCTTTTTCGTGCCGTCTTCGGACGCGCTGTCGACAAGCAGAACCTCCAGGAACGCGTGCGGATAATCCTGCGCCGCGATCTGCTCCAGGAGTCGCGTCAGCGTCTTTTCCTCATTATAAGCGATAACCGCAAAGGTCACAAACATAGTCATTTTTTAACGGCTCCGATCGTCTGAAACAGCACGCAGAGGTCTTCCCTTGCGCAGCAGGTTTTCAGATTTTCCAGATTATATTTCATCTTGCGCGGCAGGACCTCCCGCACATAAATCCGGTCCGCCTCCTCAGGACTCTTCGCCGCAGAAAGCATCTGCGCCTCATCCTTGAATGCGATGCTGGTGCGGCTTGTAAGGCCGGCCGGCATCAGAAACGTTGCCTTCATCGCCGGCGTGTAGAGCGCCGCGTACTTCGGCACCTCCGGCCTCGTCCCGACAAATGTCATCGACCCCGCGAGAATGTTGAAAAGCTGCGGAATCTCGTCGAGTCTGTGCGCACGAAGCGTCTTTCCGACGGGTGTGACGCGCGGGTCCTCCCCCACCGTCACCTGCGGTCCGACCGTCTCGGCGTTCGTGACCATCGTGCGGAATTTAAAAATCCGGAACGTCTTCCCGTAGCGCGTCACCCGCGTCTGTCTGAAAAAGACCGGTCCCGGTGAACTCGCCTTGATCCGCACGGCAATGATGAGCATCGGGACCAGCAGAATCACCGTCAGAAAAGCAGCCGCGGCAATATCAAAGGCCCGCTTTGCGAAGCGGTACGCGCGCCGCGGCGCCAGGCAGTCGTAATATTCTTTTACCTCCGGCGTGCGCATATCCTCCGGCAGATCCTCGAAGCGTCTCATACCCGTATTCTTATATCCACTTTCGCATTTCGCTGATGACAAAGTCAGCCTGCTCATCGGTCAGTTTCGTGTGCAGCGGCAGCGTGATCTCGCACCGGTACCGGTCGTAGGCATTCGGAAAATCCTGAATGGAAAATCCCAGCTTCTTATACGCCGTGTGCATCGGAAGCGGCTTGTAGTGAACATTGGTCGCCACGCCGTCCTGGGCCATGTGCGTGATCAGTTCATTTCTCCCCGCCTCGTCAAGCTTTGGAACGCGGGTGAGCATCAGATGCCCGGACGAGCAGTTCTCCGGGCTGTAATGGCAGATGAGCTGCACGCCGCTGCCCGCAAGTCCCTTTTCATAGCGGCCGGCCAGTTCCTTTCTGCGCGCAAGAAGTGCCGGGTAGCGCTTCATCTGCGCCAGGCCGATTGCCGCGTGCACGTCGGTCATGTTGCACTTGTACCAGGTGCCGACGATATCGTACTCCCAGCTTCCAAGCTTTGTCTTGGCAAGTGCGTCCTTGCTCTGCCCGTGCAGGGACAGAAGCATCATCATCCGGTATGTCTGCTCATCGTCAATGCCCGGGAGCGTGCGCCAGGTCAGCGCGCCGCCTTCCGCCGTCGTGAAGTTCTTGACCGCATGGAACGAAAAACTTGTGAAGTCCGCGGCCATGCCGCTCTTCACCCACTGTCTCTTTCCGTCTGCTCCCGCAAGAACCCTGGATGCCCCGAAACCGTGCGCCGAGTCGGCCAGAATCAGGATGCGGCCGAGTGCCTCCTGGTAGCGGCCCGACGGATGAAACAGAGCCTTCTTTTCTTCCGCGATTGCGCGCAGGCGGTCATAGTCGCACATGACGCCGCCGAGATCCACCGGAATGATGGCCTTGGTGTGCTCATTTATCATGGAGGAGATGGCGTCGTAATCCGGCTCGTATGTGTCTTTTCCGCAGTCAACGAGACGGAGTGTTGCGCCCACGTGGCAGACAGCCGCCGCCGTCGCCGTATAGGTATACGCCGGAACGATGACTTCGTCCCCCGGCCCGATTTCAAAAAGCCGCAGCGCCAGCTCCTCGCAGGCAGTCGCCGAAGACAGGCATACCGCTCTCGGGGCTCCGGTGAACGCCGCCACTTCCCGCTCCAGCTGCTTGGTCCTCGGACCGGTCGTGATCCAGCCCGAACGCAGCGCGTCACTCACTTCCTCTATCTCTGCTTCCGTAATATCCGGCGGTGAAAAAGGCACTTTCATGAATCTTCTCCTTTGCACTCACTGCAGATGGCCGAGCATCCGGTTGACATACCCCTCCAGCGATTCCTTCGTGTTGAGCTCCGGCTTCTCAAGGACAAGCGCCATCAGCCGGTTTAAAACCGCGCCGATCTCGCGCCCCTGAATCCCCATCGCCATCAGGTCCTCGCCCGAAATGTCAAGGTCCCGGATATTCACCGGGTCCCCGCGGGAGATGACCGTATTCATCAGGCGGTCTAGCGCCAGGCGGTGCGCCCGGTGTCTTCCGGGCGGAAATCCCGTTATCTTTTCCTTGGCCGCCGTCATGCCGTCATCAAAGGCGGCGATGAGTTTCAGCGAGTCCAGTCCGTACGTGTGGATGGCCGCCCGCACGGCTGCTTCATTTTCCGCGATCCGCAGATCTCTGGCCGAGAGAATCGTCTTCACATCCCGGATCGTCTGATTGTCCATCTTCAGCCGCCTCAGTGTCGCGGCCGCCTCTTCCGGCGTCTCAAAATACAGAAGCGCCGCGTAGCGCATGCTCTTCCTGGCCGGCATGCTCTCGAGAAGCCGGACGGTCTTCTCCCGGCGGCATATGTCGAAGGCCTCGTCGACCTCCGGCAGAATCCGGTGAAACAGCCCTGTGTCCGTGAACAGACTGCAGCGGGCCGGATTGGGACTAAGCAGAGTCTTGGTCAGCTCCGCCTGCACTCTCTCCATGCTCACCAGTCTGATATTGCCGGCCAGGTCGGTGATCGCGCTGTAGGTGTCCTTATCGATGGAAAATCCGAGCTGGGCCGAAAAGCGGATGGCGCGCATCATGCGCAGGGCGTCCTCGCCGAACCGCTCGTGCGGGATCCCGACGCAGCGCACCACTTTGCGCGCCAGATCCTCTCTTCCGCCGAACAGATCCACAAGCCCCCGGCTGTCCGAGTACGCCATGGCGTTGATCGTGAAGTCCCGCCGCTTCAGGTCCTCGGAGAGCCTGTCCGTGAACTCCACACTGTCCGGGTGCCTCCCGTCGGCGTACGTCCCGTCGATCCGGTATGTCGTGACCTCATATCCGTGATTTCCGGACATGACCGTCACCGTGCCGTGTTTTATTCCCGTGTCCACCGTGCGGTAGAACAGCCGCTTGATATCCATCGGCAGAGCCGACGTGGTGATGTCCCAGTCGTGCGGCGGGAGCCCCAGCGCGCAGTCCCGCACACAGCCCCCGACCACATACGCCTCATATCCGGCATCTTCTATTGTCTCCAGGATTCTCCTGACGTCCGCGGGCACATGAACCGTGAACTTTGCGGCAGCATTTCTGCCGGAATCAGACATCTTGTCTCCTCTCACCTCAGACTAAACTTCAGCGGCATCAGTACGCCTTGTCCCAGTAAACCATATATTTCGCCGGCTTCCCGCAGCACGCGCAGACGCCGGAGATCTTCTCCTGCTTAAACGGGATGCACCTGGACGTTGCCCCCGTATCCTCTTTGATCTTGTCCTCGCAGGCCTGATCGCCGCACCACATCGCCTTGACAAATCCCGGCTTGCTTGCAATCGTGTCCTTGAACTCGTCATATCCGGACGCCGTCCATGTGTGGCTGTCGCGATGCTTCGCGGCTCTCTCCAGCATCTCCCTCTGAATGGTCTCAAGAAGCGCCAGAACCGCCTCTCCCAGCCCGTCAAGAGATGCGGTGATCTTCTGTCCGTTGTCCCGGCGCACAAGAACCGCCTGATTTGCTGCAATGTCTCTGGGGCCCATCTCGATACGAAGCGGAATGCCCCGCATCTCCTGCTCAGAGAACTTCCAGCCCGGGCTCTTGTCTGTATCATCGACCTTCACGCGGCATCCGGCATCGATGAGTTCGGACTGTGCCTTGCGGCAGGCCTCCAGAACGCCTTCCTTTCTCTGCTGGATTGGGATGATGTCAACCTGAACCGGGGCGATGTGCGGCGGCAGAACCAGACCGGAGTTGTCGCCGTGAACCATGATCATGGCTCCGATGACACGGGTGGTCATGCCCCAGGATGTCTGCCATACATACTTCAGTTTGTTGTCGCGGTCTGTGAACTGGATGCCGTAGGCCTCGGCGAACTTCTGGCCGAAGAAATGGGACGTTCCGCTCTGCAGGGCGCGGCCGTCATGCATCATGGCCTCCACCGTGTAGGTCGCCTCCGCTCCCGCAAACTTCTCCTTCTCGGTCTTGCGCCCTTTGATGACAGGAATCGCCATCTCGTCCGCCAGGAAATCCGCGTAGACGTTCAGCATCTGCTGCGTGCGCGCCTCGGCCTCTTCCTTCGTCGCGTGGATGGTGTGGCCTTCCTGCCACAAAAACTCACGGGAACGCAGGAACGGGCGCGTCTCCTTCTCCCAGCGCACGACCGAGCACCACTGATTGTAGAGTCTCGGAAGATCCCGGTACGAATGCACGTCATCCTTGTAGAAATCGGAAAATACGGTCTCTGACGTGGGCCGAACGCACAGCCTCTCGGTCAGCGGCTCCGTGCCCCCGCTTGTCACCCAGGCAACCTCCGGCGCAAATCCCTGCACCAGCTCGCCTTCCTTTGCGAGAAGACTTTCCGGGATCAGGAGCGGCATGTACACATTCTGCACACCCGTCGCCTTGAACCGCGCGTCCAGAAGCTTCTGAATATTCTCCCAGATTGCATATCCGTACGGCTTGATCACCATGAACCCCTTGATGTGCGAATAGGCGATCAGATCCGCCTTGACGCACACGTCCGTATACCACTGGGCGAAGTCATCCTCCATGGAGGTGATTTCCTTAACCAATTTTCCGTTGTCAGCCATTTCGTTCCTCTCTCTTCCGTTCTGCCGGATTTCACAAAAGCAGACGGTTTTTTTGTGTATACTGCCTCATCCTATCACGAATACTGTGCGGATACAAATGCTTCTCACGCTCTGAACCGGTATCCCACGCCCCAGATCGTCTCAATATACTGCGGTTTGCTTGTGTCCGCCTCGATCTTCTCGCGGATCTTCTTGATGTGCACCGTCACCGTCGCGATGTCGCCGATGGAGTCCATGCCCCAGATCTCCCGGAACAGCTCGTCTCTCGTGTACACGTGATTCGGATGCTCCGCCAGAAATGTCAGAAGGTCAAACTCCTTGGTCGTGAACTGCTTCTCCTCGCCGTTTACGAATACCCGGCGCGCCGTCTTGTCGATCCTAAGCCCTCTGATCTCGAGCACGTCATTTTCCGGCGTGTTCACAAGGCGCTGATACGCCGCCAGATGCGCCTTGACTCTCGCCACCAGCTCACTCGTGGAAAAGGGCTTCGTCATGTAGTCATCGGCTCCCATGCCGAGTCCGCGGATCTTGTCGATGTCCTCCTTCTTGGCCGACACCATGATGATCGGGATATTCTGCTTTTCCCGCACCCGGCGGCAGATCTCATATCCGTCCACGCCCGGGAGCATGATGTCCAGAATCAGAATGTCATACTTTCCCGTCAGCGCTTCCGCCAGCCCGCTGGTCCCGTCATTGCAGATCTTTACCTCGAATCCGGACAGTTCCAGGTAATCTTTTTCGATGTCCGCGATGGACTCCTCATCCTCTACGATCAGTACTTTACTCATGTGTCACTTCTTTCCGGCTGCCGCCTGCGTCTTCCCCGCCGCCCGCTCTCTGTCTTCTGCGGGAGTGCCGGCGCGGGTCCTGTCCTCTTTTTCTTCAGATCAATGTGCATCGTGGTGCTCTGGCCTTCCACGCTCTCCGCCCAGATCTTGCCGCCGTGATCGGTGATGATCTTGCGCACGATGGCGAGCCCTATGCCGCTGCCGCCCGTCTGGGAGTTCCTGGCCCGGTCCGTGCGGTAGAAACGGTCAAAAATCTTCGGAAGATCCGACGCCGCGATGCCCTTGCCGTTGTCGGCTATGGCGATGTGGGCGTATTCGCCCTCATCGTATATATCAATACGGATCCGCCCGGGTCTCCCCGGCTCCATATATTTCACCGAATTGCTGATGATGTTGTTGACAACCCGCTTCAGCTGTTCCGGGTCTGCCGTGATGATCATGTCATCATCCGGGTGATACTGATAGTCAAGCCGGATGTTCTGGGCATCCAGGTCAAGTGACAGCTCGCTGACACAGTCGTTGAAATACGAGCGCACCGAGAGGTCCGTGAAATTGTACGGAATGCGGTTCGTGTCCAGCCTCGAGTACAGCGTCAGCTCGTTGATCAGCCGGTCCATATTCTGTGTCTTGTTGCAGATCGTCAGGATATACTTCTGCTGCTTCTCCGGCGTCTTCGCCACGCCGTCACGCAGCCCCTCCGCGTAGCCCCGGATCGACGCCAGCGGCGTCTTCAGGTCGTGGGAGATATTGCGGATCAGTTCCTTCTCCTCAGCGTCATTTTTCAGACGTTCGTCGGCCGACTCCTTCAGCCTCCTGCGCATATCCTCGAAATCCGCCATAACCTCGGAGAACTCGTCCTTCCCACCCGACGGGATCTCAAAATCCAGATTGCCGTCGCGCACGTTGTTGGCCACGAGTTTCAGTCTGTCCAGGGGAATGATGATGGAAAGATAAAGCCAGTAATCCAGAATAAAACTGGTGAAAATGAGAACCGCCAGAACAATCAGCAGCGCCTCCGTGAGCATGCCGCGGATCCGCGGGAGCACCTCCTGCGTGGACGTGAGCAGAAAAATCATTCCGCCCGTCCCGTCTGAAGTGACAAAGGGCACCGCACGGATGATCGTCGGATATTCGCCGTACAGATAGTACCCGGCGCCCTCGTCCCGCTGCAGTGCCCTGACGTCCGGTATCGTTGAAAAAATATCCGAGAGCGTGCGCTCCGAGTTGGAATAAATCTGCCGGCCGCCCGCATAGACAATCGCGGAAGAAAGCCTCTCCTTCAGGCTGTTTCCGAGTACCTCAAGACTGTCCGGGTCCGTGAAACTGTCCGGGTTCTCTTTTGCCTGTTCGTCGACGATTCTGTAGACACTCTGCGAAATCTCCGAGAGAAGATTCATCGGAGAAACCAGGCTGTTCAGATTCAGATCTTCCTCAATATCGTACAGTTTCCTGAGCTTCTGGCTCTGAACGTGAAACGCAAAGTTGACCGAAGCCGCCCCCAGGACGACCGGGAGCAGTACCATAACAACAAATGTCAGATGTAGTTTCGTCCGGATCTTCATAGGCACGCTTCTTCCGCAGATTTACGCGTATCTCAGCTTGAACTTTCTTTCCTTATAGTCGTCATCCACCTCTTCGATTTTTGCGCCCAGACCGCGCAGTTTCCCCACGAAATCCTCATACCCTCTCTGAATAAAGTGGATATCTTCAATTTTCGAGAAGCCGTCCGCGGAAAGCGCCGCCATCACAAGAGCTGCGCCGGCCCGAAGGTCCGGGGCGGCCAGCTGTGCGCCGGTCAGCTGCGAGACACCGGTCACGTAAGCCGTATTGCCCTCAACCTGAATATGGGCCCCCATACGGTTTAACTCATCGACATATTTGAAGCGGTTTTCAAAAATACTCTCCGTCACCAGGCTAGAGCCGTCCGCCAGTGACAGCGCCACGGTGATCTGCGGCTGCATGTCCGTCGGGAAGCCCGGATACGGAAGCGTCTTGACATTGGCCGGGCGAAGCCTTTCAGCTCCGATCACCCGTACACTCTCGTCATCCTCGATGACTGTGCATCCCATCTCCGCGAGTTTTGCGGAAATGCACTCCAGATGCTTCGGGATCACGTTGTTCACCGTGACATCGCCGTGCGTGATGGCGGCCCCCGCCATGAACGTCCCGGCTTCAATCTGGTCCGGAATAATCGAGTAGGTTGTCCCGTGCAGTCTTCTCACGCCGTTGATGCGGATCACATCCGTGCCGGCGCCGCGGATATCCGCGCCCATGGCGTTCAGGAAGTTGGCAACGTCCACGATGTGCGGTTCTTTTGCGACATTTTCCAGGACGGTGTAGCCGTCCGCCATGCAGGCCGCCAGCATCAGATTGATCGTGGCGCCGACGCTGACCACGTCAAAATAAATGTGGGCGCCGTGCAGATGTTCCGCCTTCGCGTAAATCATGCCGTGATCCAGATCCACCGATGCGCCCAGAGCCCGGAAGCCCTTGAGGTGCTGGTCGATCGGCCTGCTTCCGATAGCGCAGCCGCCCGGAAGCGCCACGCTGGCCTCGTGATACTTGCCCAGCAGCGCGCCGAGCAGATAGTACGAAGCGCGGATACGGCGGATATAGTCGTACTCCACGTCGATATTGGTGATCCCCGTGCCGTTGATCTGCACGGAGTTGCTGTATACATGCTGTACCTTTGCGCCGATTCCCTCGATCGCCTGCAGCATCACGCCGGTGTCGCGGACATTCGGGACGTTGTCGATGGAAACCGTCGAGTCCGCCATAATGGCACCCGCCAGAATTCCCAGCGCCGCGTTCTTTGCTCCCCCGATTGTAACCATACCTTTAAGCGGCGCGCCGCCTTTAACAATATATGCATCCATAGAACGTATCTGACCTTTTCCGTTTGCAGACGCCGGTAATTCCGCGCCTTCCCTCTTCTGGCAGCCGCATGCTGCCGTTACACAAGCACTAGATTCTACCATATATACGTGCCTGTTGTCACGGAAATCTTAACACAATGTACCGGGTCCGTCAAAATCCCTGGTCAGCGCCGGGTATCTCTCTTCCGTTTCTTCACCGAAAAGCCGAATGTCCCGAGCCGGCTTCCGAGCGCCCGGTATTCTCCGTGCGAGTAGCAGACAAGTCCCGAGGCGTTTAGCAGCAGTCTGCCCGACGGGTCCATGCAGCTCTCGTCCGCCTGCACAGAGACGACCTTCGCGAGGAACAGATCGTGCGACCCCAGATGCTTCACCTCCGTCACCCTGCAGCCGATGTTCACCGGGCTCTCCTCAATGCCGGGGGCGGCGACACCGGGGAGCGCGCAGCGGTGCAGGCGGCAGCTCTCCCATTTGTCAAGGTCACGCCCGCTCTTCACGCCGCAGAAGTCCGCCGCCCGTACGAGGCGCTCCGTAACCAGATTGATGACAAATTCTCCCGACTGCCGGATCAGGTCATACGAAAACCGGGAAGGCCTCACCGAGATTGAAACCATGGCGGGGTCCGAACAGACAGTTCCCACCCACGCGATGGTAAGTATATTGTCACGGCCGTCTCTGCCGCGGCAGCTGACCATGACCGCAGGCACCGGATAGAGCATGTTGCCTGGTTTAAAACTGATTTTCCCCATTTTCTCACCTGCCGGCCTTCGCCGCGATCACATCCAGTCCTTCCAGAATCACAGCCCCGTGGTCCGCCGCCAGAAGATCGGTCTTCACCACCCGGTACTGTCTCTTTTTAAAGAAAGAGTCCGTCCGCTCCGAGATCTCGACTTCCGTGTGCGTCACAACACCGCCGCCGGTTTTGCTCAGCGTCAGTTCCCAGTTCTGGTATTTTTTTCCGTTCTGCTCTCTTTCCGAGAGCTTTTTTCGCGAGATTAAAAACCATCCCGCGTCCTTCGCGTCGTCTCCGGCCTTCTCCTTCACGCTGCCGTCCGGCACCAGGGCGATGTATGCCGTTGTGATGATCCGGGTCCGCGGATCCCGTCCCACCTCGCCGTACGTCTTCATCTGTTCTTCGGCGATTCCCGTCAGCCCGGTCTCTTCCGCAAGCTCTCTGGCTGCCGCCGTATCAAGATCCTCGCGAAACTCCACAAAGCCGCCCGGAAGCGCCCACCAGCCGATGCTGGGGTGGTTTTTTCTCTTTATCAGCAGAATCCGGTCAGGAACCGGCTTTCCCGCCGCGATCTGCTCCCCCGGCGCCTCAAAAATCAGATTGTCCACCGTGCTGCAGGGTGAATCATACTTCTTCGGATCATATGCTTCCAGAAATGCCTGCAGCGTCAGTCCGTCTGCGTTTTTCTCCCCGGTTCCGAGGAATCTGGCGTTTTCTTCTTTCCGTAAAAATGTCATGTCGTGTCGGCCTTTCCCTGTTCTGCCATCATAATATCATATTCATATTCATTGTACGGCTTTAAAATCTATGCTAAACTAGAAGAATCAACAGAAATTTCACAGATGTAAATATTTACATCTGTGAAATCTGCCAAAAATCATAGAAATCAGAGGGTTAAGGAGGAATCAACCGTATGGAAGGAAACGTAATTGTCGGACAGTCCGGCGGCCCCACGTCTGTCATTAACGCCAGCCTCGCCGGTGTCTTCAAGACAGCCAAAGACCGGGGTGCAAAGAACGTCTACGGCATGATGCACGGAATCAAGGGCCTGATTGACGGGCAGTATGTCCGCCTGGAAGACAAGATCCGCTCCGATCTGGACATTGACCTGCTGAAGCGAACACCCTCCTCGTTTCTGGGTTCCTGCCGCTTCAAACTCCCGGAGATCCGGGAAAACGAGGACCTGTACAAAAAGATCTTCAAACGCCTCACCGATCTGGACGTGAAGTATTTCTTCTACATCGGCGGCAATGACTCGATGGATACCATCAAGAAGCTCTCTGATTACGGCATTTTCATCAACAGTGACATCCGCTTCATCGGCGTTCCCAAAACCATCGACAATGACCTGGCCGTGACCGACCACACGCCGGGGTACGGAAGCGCCGCCAAGTTCATCGCCTCCACCATGAAGGAGATCATCCGCGACGGCCTCGTTTACGACTATCCGACCATCTCCATCGTGGAGATCATGGGCCGCAACGCCGGCTGGCTCACCGCCGCTGCCGCTCTGGCAAAGGGTGAGGACTGCGAGGGGGTAGATCTGATTTATCTGCCGGAGAAGACATTTGACATCGATCACTTCATGGAGCGCATCCATGATCTGACGAGCCAGAACCGCTCGCTTGTCATCGCGCTCTCCGAAGGTATCAAAGTAGCCGACGGGCGCTATGTCTTCGAGCTGGCCGATCACGTCGAGATGGTCGACGCCTTCGGGCACAAGCTGCTCTCCGGCTCGGCCAAGTTCCTGGCCGACAAGATCGCCGCCGAGTACGGCATCCGCACCCGCTCCATCGAATTCTCGACACTGCAGCGCTGCGCCGCCCACATGGCATCCCGCGTGGACATCACAGAAGCTTTCAACGTCGGCGGCTCCGCCGTTAAGGAAGCGTTCGGAGGCGAGACGGGAAAAGTTATCGTGCTCAAGCGCATCAGCGATGACCCGTACATGTGCATCACCGAGGCATGCGACGTGCACAAAATCGCCAATATCGAGAAAAAAGTGCCGGCAGACTGGATAACGGACGACGACTACGTGACCCAGGACATGATAAATTACATCCACCCGCTGATCCAGCAGGAACTCCCGCCAATGATGGTGGACGGCCTGCCCCGCCACCTGAACCTCTCCCGCTGCCCGCAGGACTGAGACTTATTTCACACTGTCAAAAGTTTCCGTAATTTCTTTTCCCGGCGCCGCCGTGACAAGACTTACCGCCACATTGACCGCGAGGGCGATGAGAAAGGCCGGCAGCAGCTCGTAGATGTTCCAGATGCCGCCCAGCGGCCGCACGGCGAACTTCCAGATGAAGACCATCAGACCGCCGGCAAGAATTCCCGCCAGCGCGCCGGCGCCGTTGGAGCGCCTCCAGTACAGGGCGAGCAGAACGACCGGTCCGAAGGCCGCGCCGAAGCCGGCCCAGGCAAAGGACACGATACTAAATACCGAGCTGTCCGGATTCCAGGCAAGGAAGATGGCGATAAGCGAGATGAGGAAGAGCGTAATCCGGGAAATCAGAAGCGTCTTCTTCTCCGACATCTCCCGGTGGAAGAACCGGGTAAGGATATCATTGGATACCGAGGACGAGGCGGCCAGGAGCTGGGAGTCCGAGGTGGACATGGTGGACGCCAGGATGCCGGAGAGCACGACGCCGGCGACCATTGCGGCAAAAATCCCGTGCTGCGCCAGATTTCCGGTGATCTCCACAATGACCGTCTCGGACGCCGCCCCGGAAAGCGGAGCGATCAGGCCGTTTCGGGTCATGCCAAGACCCGCCACGCCGATTGCCGCCGCTATTCCCATCGCAAGAAGCGCCCAAACGGACGCTACCCGGCGGGAAACGGAAAGTTTCTTCTCATCTTCAATCGCCATGAACCGCAGCAGAATATGCGGCATGCCGAAATATCCGAGTCCCCAGGCAAGCGTCGAGACGATCGTCAGAAGACTGTATGGTTTTGCGCCGCCGGTGACGGGATCATAGCTCTGCGTGAGCGACAGATACCCCGGGAGTGCCCTGACGCCGTCTGCCGCCGCCGCGGCGCCGCCCGCCTGATTCAGCGCGAACAGCAGAACGATGATCAGCGCTGCGGTCATGATCATGCTCTGGATCAGGTCCGTCAGGGACGCGGCGAGGAATCCTCCCGTCGAAGTGTAAAAGATGATGACTGCGGCGGAAACCACCATGGCCGCGTAGTAATTCACCCCGAAGAGCGACGAAAACAGCTTGCCGCAGGCTGCAAAACCGGAAGCGGTGTACGGGACAAAAAACACAATGATAATCAGCGCGCCGGCCAGTGTCAGAAGGTTCTTCCGGTCATCATAGCGCTTTGAAAAAAACTCCGGGACCGTGATCGCGCCGAGTTTTTCCGTGTAGCGGCGAAGCTTTCTGGCGACGATGAGCCAGTTCAGGTATGTTCCGGCCGCAAGACCGATCGCCGTCCATCCGACATCCGCCAGTCCCGACAGATATGCCAGCCCCGGAAGCCCCATCAGCAGGTAGCTGCTCATGTCGGAAGCCTCCGCGCTCATCGCCGTGACAAGCGGTCCGAGCTTCCGGCCGCCCAGATAAAAGTCACCCGCCGTCTTGTTGCGGTCCGCCACCTTGACGCCGATCCACATCATGCCGGCCAGATATACGACCATCACAATCAGAATCCCGATCTGAGCTGTAGTCATGAAATACTTTCTCCCCTCAAAAACCTTCAGTCTTCTTCTATCACCTGCACGTCCAGGAACCGAAACGGGATTTCCTCCACGAAATTGTCCTGACTGAACCGGACATGCGACGTTGTCTGGAAATCCCGGATGTTGCTGTCCAGCCAGATCGGCTCAGACAGATCAAACTCCCGGCAGGCCTCCGTGATCCCGGCGAAAATCTTCTTCGTACGGTTTGTACTGCTGTCCCCGTCTTCATAGACGTACTCGCCGACCGTGTGCCGGCCCTGGTCGATCATCCTGCACCAAAGACGAAACATCCCTCTGTTCTCCTTTATCTGGTCCGGCAGAACTCCCGCACCGCGCCGACCAGATGGTCGATCGCCTTCTTCTCGAAGACGTCATAATCCATCGTTGCCGATCCGTCCGCCTTGTCGCTTATCGCTCTCAGAATGACAAATGGAATCCCGTTCAGCCATGCCGTCTGGGCGATCGCCGCACCTTCCATCTCTGCACAGGAGGCGCCGAATGTCTCCCGGATCCATTCCTTTTTTACTCTATCTGATATAAATGAATCTCCGGAGGCGATCCGGCCTCTGTGAATGCCGATATCCGGGACAGCTTTCCGGCAGGCCGCTTCCGCGCGCCGCACCATCTGCGCGTCGGCTGCAAATTCGCGCTGTCCCAGCTGCGGAATCTCGCCCGGCCGGTAGCCCCAGACCGTTGCCTCCACATCATAATACAGCGCATCGGAAGAGATCACGATGTCACCGATGTCAATCGAAGCGTCCAGTGACCCGGCGATACCGGTGTTGATGAGTTCTGTCACATGATAGTCATCCACGAGGATCTGGGCACAGATACCCGCATTGACTTTTCCGACGCCGGATTTCACGATGACAGCCGGTTCTCCCTCAAGCGTTCCGGCGTGAAAGACCATGCCGGCCTTTGTTCTGGTATCGTCTTCCTTCATTTTTTCTATCAGTTCCGCCACTTCTTCCGGCATGGCGCCGATTATTCCAAGCATACTTTCCCCTCCGGGTATTTTTCGGCCAATTATATCATATTTTTATTATCCTACCCATCCTGTTTTTGATTGTATCATCAGATTGATAATGATATACTTTACTGGTAAGTAGGAAAATTGCAAAGAAGGCCTTCCATGAAAAAAATAATTTTAACCGGCGGCGGGACCGCCGGCCACGTGACACCGAACCTGGCACTGCTGCCCTCCCTTGAAAAGGCCGGCTTCTCCGTATCCTACATCGGTTCCTACGACGGGATCGAGAAGACGCTCGCCACTTCAAAAGGACTGCCGTACTACGGTATTTCCAGCGGAAAGTTCCGCCGGTACGCCAGCGCGAAAAATTTTACGGATATCTTCCGTGTGCTGCACGGCATATCCCAGGCAAAGGGACTGATGAAAACGATCCGGCCGGATGTCGTCTTTTCCAAGGGCGGATTTGTCTCCGTCCCGGTCGTTCTGGCCGCTGCCTCAAAGGGCATACCGGTCGTCATCCACGAGTCGGACATGACCCCGGGACTGGCCAACCGGATCGCCATGAAGAAAGCTTCCAGGATCTGCTGCACCTTCCCGGAGACGCTTGAATATCTCCCGAAGGACAAGGCCGTTCTCACCGGCGCTCCGATCCGGGAGGAACTGCTTCACGGAAGCAGGGGCGCGGGACTTTCCTTTGCAGGATTCACGGATGACAAGCCGATGCTCCTTGTCGTGGGCGGCAGTACCGGCGCCGTAAAGGTAAATGAAGCCGTGCGGCAGATCCTGCCGGAACTTCTGAAAACCTTCAACGTCTGCCATCTCACCGGAAAAGGCAAGGCAGATCCTGCATTAAGCGGCACAGCCGGATACGTGCAGTTTGAATATGTGTCCGATGAGATGAAGGACCTTCTGGCGGCCTGCAGTCTTGCCATATCCAGAGCAGGATCCAACGCGATCTGCGAACTGCTGGCGACGCGGACACCGGCAGTCCTTATTCCTCTTTCCGCGCAGGCAAGCCGCGGCGATCAGATTCTGAATGCCCGGTCATTTGCAAAGCAGGGATTTTCCGAGGTTCTGGACGAGGATACGATGAAGCCGGAAGATCTGCTTGCTGCCGTCCGGAAGGTCTATGAAAACAGAGATACCTATATCCGGGCCATGGAGAAAAGTCCGACATCTGACGCTGTCAGAACGATTACGGACATTCTCACCGGTCTGGCCAAAGCTTAAATCACACAGGAGAAAGGAGACTCCCATGGAAGTTCAGACCCGGCACAGCACCAGGCGCGACGCAGTCCTGGAATGCCTCAGAAAACATCATGATCACCCGACAGCCGACATGCTGTACAACGAGATCCGTCAGGATTACCCGAACATAAGTCTGGGAACCGTTTACCGCAACCTCAACTTTTTCGTCGAACACGGAGAAGCCGTGCGGATTCCGGTGACCGACGGACAGACACGCTTTGACGGGAACGTGAAGCCGCATTTTCATTTCCTCTGCTCCTCCTGCGGCGCCCTTCTGGACCTGAATCTGGAGGACGGCAGACAGCTCGAGGAGAACCTGAATCACCCGAAGACCGACTTCAAAGGTCACATCACCGGATATGATCTTGTCTTCACGGGTATCTGCGGAGAGTGCCTGAAACGGGAAAAAGAAACCGCATAATTTATGATAATAATTATCATTACTGTTGACATTTGCCATAACCGGTGCTATTCTGAGTATGTCAGGAAGTTAAGAGCTATCTCTTGAAAGGAGAACAGAATCATGAAATACAAGTGCAAAGTTTGCGGTTACATCTATGATGAAGAAAAAGAAGGAACCAGGTTTGCGGATCTTCCGGATGACTGGAAGTGCCCGGTATGCGGCGTTCCGAAGAAGATGTTCGAGCCTGTTGAGGAAAGCGCTCCGAAGGCTGAGGAAACGAAGACGGATGCTCCGGTTAACACCGATGATCTTTCCTGGGCTTCCGAGCACGTGATCGGCGTTGCGAAGGACCTTCCGGAAGATATGAAGCAGTTCCTGAGAGCAGAGTTCGCAGGTGAATGCAGCGAAGTCGGCATGTATCTGGCTATGAGCCGTGCAGCGATCCGCGAGGGGTACGCGGAGATCGGCATGTTCTACCGCCAGGTTGCCCTTGAGGAGGCTGATCACGCTTCCCGCTATGCCGAGATGCTCGGTGAGGTTGTGAGCCCGTCCACGAAGGAGAATCTGACCGTCCGCGTTGCGGCCGAGAACGGTGCTACAAAGAACAAGACCGAGTTTGCGAAGAAGTGCAAGCAGATGAATCTTGACGCGCTGCACGATTCCATCCACGAGATGGCGCGCGACGAGGCCCGTCACGGCAAGGGCTTCAAAGGCCTTCTCGACAGATACTTCGGCTGATTGAAACTTCAGATGCATATGTGAAGAGCAAAAGCTCCGGCGGGATAAAGTTTCCGCCGGAGCTTTTTTACTCTTTCGTTTTCGTTATGAAAAAAAGCAGGAAAAACTGACTTCCCCGCTTTCCGCCTCACGACGGCGGCCCGATAATCGCATTGTAAATGTCCCTCTTTGAGACGCCGCGGTCCTTCGCCGCCTGTTTCATCGCTTCTTTTCTGTCCATTCCCTGATCAACGTACATCTGAACGTGACGTTCCGGTGTCAGATCCTCCCAGCGGCTGCGGGTCTCCCGGAGAACTTCCTCTTCCGGTTTCCCGCCGATGACCAGCACATACTCACCCCGCGGCTGCACCGTCTCGTAGCGCCTCACGGCCTCGCCAAGCGTCAGGCGGCACACCTCCTCGTGGATCTTCGTCAGTTCCCGGCATATACTTACCGGTCTGTTTTCTCCCAAAACCAAAACAAGCTCTTCAAGTGTCTTTTTCAGGTGATGCGGTGCCTCATACAGCACAATCGTCCGCCGCTCCCCGGCGAGTTCGTCCAGCACTTCCCGACGCTTAAGCTTATCGGACGGCAGAAATGCCTCAAAACAGAATCGCCGCGTCGGCAGACCGGATATGGTGAGAGCTGTCACACAGGCACACGGACCGGGGATTGCGCTCACCCGGATGCCCGCCTCATGGCACTGCCGCACCAGTTCTTCGCCCGGATCGGAAATTCCCGGCATCCCGGCGTCTGTTATCAGCGCGATTTTTTCCCCGGCCAGCATCCGGCTCACAAGCACACGCGCCTTGTCCACCTTGTTGTACTCATGATAACTGGTCATGGGTGTGTGTATGTCAAAGTGATTCAGGAGTTTCAGACTGTTCCTTGTGTCCTCCGCCGCGATCAGATCCGCCTCTTTCAGGCACTCCGTCACCCTCGGCGGCATGTCCGCGAGATTGCCGATCGGGGTCGGGCACAGCACAAGACTTCCTGTTTCAGTAGGCATCTTTCACCTCCTGCGTGTAGCCTCCGTCCGGGCCGTAGATGATGAGCGGCGGTTCGGCCGTCATCTGTCTTCCGCCGCCTTTAACGGCTTCCAGAAGAACCATGTTGGCGTCCTGCCCCGCCTTCGGATACACCAGGCGCATCCGCTTGGGCTCCAGCCCGTGCCTGGTAAGCGCCTCAAAAACCTCCGGCAGCCTTGCCGGCCGGTGGACCATATACAATCTCCCCTTCACTTTCAGGCACCGGGAAGCTTCCCGGGCCACGTCGTCGATCGTACAGAAAATCTCGTGCCGCGCCGCTGCCTTCGCCGCGTCCGGATTCAGAAGCCCGTGTCCGCCCTTCATGTACGGCGGATTGACCGTGACAACCGGGAAGGCGTCGCGTCCGAACACCTCAGAGGCGCGGCAGATGTCGCCGCAAACCACTCCGGCGCAGTCCTGCATGCCATTCAGCCGGAAATTCCGCTCCGCAAGGTCGGCGCTGTCCGGATTTATCTCCATGGCGCAGTAATTCTTTCCCTTGCCGCGCGCGCGCAGAAGAACCGGGATCACGCCGTTTCCCGTGCAGAGATCCAGAACATCCTCATCCGGCAGCACGTGCGCAAAACAGCCGAGCAGCACAGCGTCCATTCCGAAACAGAACATTTTCGGATTCTGAATCAGGCGATACCCGTTTCTCTGAAGATCATCGATCCTCTCTCCGTCCCTGATTCTGACCTGTGTGTCCGGCACCTTTTTTGTCCTCCGAAAACTGAAGATTCTTCCCTCAGCCTCTGTCATGATCCATGTTGGAATTCTGTTCCCGGCGGTCCATGTCCTCCAGCTGCTTTAACGACCGCTCCTGATTCTCTTTTGCAGCCTTCTCAATCCGCCTGCTGCGGCTTTTATCGCGCTCCGGTTTTGAGTTTCTGTCAGCGGGTTGACCTGCCGCCAGCCTGCGCCGCCGCCTGACGTCGCCCTCCGGCTTCATCCTGCCGTCGCGCCCGGACTGCTGTCTGTCTGCAGCGTCCTTTGCGTCGCCGGAGATGTTGGCCAGCGTGCTGAAATCCTTTTCCGACATCTTTCCGTCAACGACTTTGCGGTAACTGTTCTTGTGGGCCTTGCGGCGCTCCATGGATTTCTCGAGCCGCTCGTTTTCCCGGGCTTCCTTGTTGGCCTCTGCCTGCGCGACTGCCTCCTTGAACCGCCGGTCCGGCTTGCGCCCACGGGTGAACTCCAGCTCGCTGACCGGATAGTCCCGCTGCTCTCTCTCGTCATTGTCCAGATTTACAATGACCCTGGCCCGCTGCTTCAGAATATCGATAGCCGACACCTCGCCCTCCAGGTTGTCGCTGGTGCGGACATAGTCCCCTTTGCGCGGCATTCTGGCATTCAGGTAGGTGTACGTGTCATCCTCAAAGCTCAGACAGCACATCAGCCTGCCGCACATACCGGAGATCTTCTCCGGATTCAGACTCAGATTCTGATTCTTCGCCATCTTGATCGAAACCGGGTAAAAGCCCTGCATATACGTCGTGCAGCAGAGCGGTCTTCCGCAGATCCCGATGCCGCCGAGCATCTTCGCCACATCCCGGATGCCGATCTGCAGCAGCTCGATCCTCGTGTGGAACGTCGAGGCCAGATCCTTTACCAATTCCCGGAAATCCACGCGGTGCTCCGCCTTGAAGAAAAAGATCAGCCGGTTGTTGTCAAATGTATACTCCGCCCTCACAAGCTCCATATCCAGCTTGTGGTACTTAACCTTTTCTTCGCAGATCTCCAGCGCCTGTTTCTCGCGGATCCTGTTTTCCTCGTAATGCCGGTCGTCCTCCGGCGTCGCGATCCGGATGACGTTCTTCACGATCGCCGGAAGACTCTCCGACGGAATTTCCCTCGGGGCAAATGCGACCGTCCCGTACTCCACGCCGCGGCGGGTTTCCACGATCACGTGGTCGCCAAGCCTGGGAGAAAGCTCCTCCGGCGAATAAAAATAAATCTTACCGGCCTGTCTGAATCTCACGCCGATTACTCTTGCCATAAATCCTCCAAATTCTTTCTTCTGTACGGCTCCGGATGTATGAATCCGTCTCATGAATTCTCCCGGATGGTCAGATACAGGAGCTCCATCGTGAGTTGGAAGCTTACATTGGCCTTCAGCCTCTGCTTTGCCTTTTCAAGCGCCGCGAAAATCTCGCGGATTCCGTTATAGGTGCAGTTGGAGGCCTGTTCCTTAAGCTCCGGCAGATATCCGGTGAAAATCACCCGGTTCGGATCCTGTGTGCTCTTCATGACCAGGACGTCACGGAACCACATGGCGATGACGTCCAGATAATCATCAATGCTCAGCTTCCACGATGTTTCCGCGCTGCGCACGGCGGCTGCCATATCCGCGGCACTCATCGAGTGAATGTTCAGGACCAGATCCAGGACACTCTTCACCATCAGCGAAAAATCCTCGGATCCGCAGATCTGAATCGCCCTTCCCAGCGCCCCCTGGGCAAATGCAGCCGCAAACTGTGCTTTCCGGGCATTGACACCCAGATTCTTCTTCAGATACTCCATTACGTCCGTATCCGGAACCGGCTTCATCGCAAGGCGCACACAGCGGCTTCTGACCGTCTCCAGGAGTCTGCCCGCATTGGTCGTGAGCAGAAGGATCACGCCGTACGCCGGGGGCTCCTCAATTGTCTTCAGCAGAGCATTCTGTGCCTCCGGCGCCATAAGCTCCGCGTCCGGTATAATATAGATTTTATACGGTCCCTGGTACGGCCGGATCGAAATATCCGAGACAACCTGCCTGCGGATTTCATCGACCGAAAGGACCGTCGGCTTCTCGTGCGTCACGATCCGGATGTCCGGATGATTGTGAGAAGCTGCCTGCACGCAGGAATGGCACTTTCCGCAGGGATTCTCTCCCTTTTTTTCGCACTGGAGCGTCCTGGCGAAAAGTTCTGCCATCGTCCGCTTTCCGGTTCCTCTGCTCCCCGAAAAAATATACGCGTGGGAGACTCTGTCATTTGCAATCGCCTGCTGAAGATGAGAGCTCACCTCTTCCTGCCCGATCATCTGGGAGAAATTATCCATATCCTGCCCTCCTGTGCCACCTGATTTGCATTGTATCATGGGACTGTCAGTGCTTCAAGCGGCCCAAATCCTCATCTTTGTCCCACCTCACGGGGTATTTGCAAGAACTGCCTGCCGGATCTTTTCCACACACGCCTCCAGAGGACCGTCATTTTCAAAGCGCTGCTCAATTCCGGCCTTCCGGATGTTCTCCTCCGAGAAGTCCTCACTGTCTGCAAGAAACCGCCGGCAGACCTCCTGATAATCCGGATGTTCCTGCTTCTGTTCCCGGTGTATGGCGCGAAGAAGCCTCACGTCATCCCGTGACGAGATCAGCACCGGATAGACGTGTTCCCGGCCGAAATACCGCACGTACGCCAGATACGACTCCAGCGTTCCGATCGCCAGATAGCGCGTCTTCCCGTCTGTCACAATCTGCCCGTCATCCATCGAGAAATAATGCCACGGCCCCTGAATCGTCTCGTACGTGCGCTTTTCTATAAGACGGCCGGATGCAAACAGCGCAGCAGCCTCCTCACAGCTCACAAAGTGATAATCCACACCCTGCCGCTCTCCCTGGCGCATCGGCCTCGTCGTGTAGATGACGACCGGATGCAGCGCAAGCTGAACATCCGCCTCCAGCTGCCTGCGGATCTTGTCCTTTCCGCTTGCACTCTTTCCCATAAGAAAAATTATCTCAGGCATCGCACCTTTCTCCCGCGAAGCCCCAGAATCTGAAGCCCCGCCTCCCGCGCCGCTCGCAGCACGTCAATTTCTCTCTCTCCGAAAATTTCCCCGGGTAATACCGTCGGAATCCCCGGCGGATACAGACACACCTGTTCCGCAGCCGTCCGGCCGACAGCCTTTTCAAGCGGAACGGCCTCTGAGAGTGCGCCGAGCGCTTCCGCGATCCGTAAATTTCGTTGCGGAAGCTCTCCGGTCAAAAACGGCGCAATATTCGTTTTTTTCTCCGGAAACGCAATTTCCTTCATCTCCTCAAGTGCGGCGGCAAATCTGTCCAGATCTGCCTCTGTATCCATCGGCGATGTCATCGCAAGGAAGTAGCGCAGCGATGACATCTCAAGCGCGATATGCTTTTTTTTCAGCAGCCACGCGGCGGCTGCCGGACCGTCCGGCACCAGGAAAACAAGCTTGCCCGGGTCCGTTGTGCAGCTTTCAGGAGCGAACAGGCGCACCTGTCCCGCCCCCGAAAGCCGCTTCCTGACCTCAGCAATCCGCCGGCCGTAGGTTTCAAATGCCTCTTTCCCGTCTTCTTTCAGCCAGGAAAGGCACCGGCTCATACTTCCCATAATTACGTACGACGGACTTGTCGTCTGAAAAATATCCCAGTAGTGTCTCACGCGTTCCCTGTCAATTCGAGGGCCACTCATGTGCAGCAGTGCTGCCTGCGTCAGTGCCGGAAGCGTTTTGTGCATGCTCTGAACAACTACGTCCGCCCCAAGCCGCACCGCCGTCTGCGGAAATCCTCCGCCGAAGCCGAAGTGCGCGCCGTGCGCCTCATCGACAACAAGCACAGCCCCTCTCTCATGACAAATGTCTGAAACAGCCCGGATATCGGTCACAACGCCCTCATATGTCGGCGAAGTCAGAATCACCGCCCGGATATCCGGATTGTTTTCAAATGCCTTTCTGACATCCTCGGGACAAATCTGCCCGTATATGCCGCTCGCGGCATCCGCTGTATCCGGCATCAGATATACAGGATCCAGGCCGTTTAATTCAAGGGCATGATAGACGGAAATATGGCAGTTCCGGCCGACAAGACATTTGTCATTGCGTCTCGTCGCGCCGATAACGGCCGCAAGAATGGCACCGGTCGATCCGTTGGTTCCGAAAAGAGTTTCATCGGCGCCGTAAAGCTGCGCCGCAAGCTCCATTTCGCTTTTTATAATACCATCGGGATGATGAAGATTGTCAAAGTCTGTAATCTCTGTGATATCAATCCGGAAAGGATCCGGGAACCCCTGCGCCTTGCGCTTTCCGCCCGGCATGTGCATAGGCAGTTCATCTGACCCGGAAAGTCCCAGAAGACGGGTATACAGTGTGTCTGTTTCAGATTTCATGCGTCATCTGACCACCAAATTTTTATGCTTTGCTTATCGTAACAAAAAAGCCTGCAGATCACTTCTGCAGGCTTCGTGCCTAGAACCGGAATCGAACCAGTGACACGAGGATTTTCAGTCCTCTGCTCTACCGACTGAGCTATCTAGGCATAGTAGCGGGGACAGGACTTGAACCTGTGACCTTCGGGTTATGAGCCCGACGAGCTTCCAACTGCTCTACCCCGCGATACATTATGATGCTTCATAAAAAGAAGCAGTGGACGGAGATGGATTCGAACCATCGAAAGCAATGCTAGCAGATTTACAGTCTGTCCCCTTTGGCCACTCGGGAATCCGTCCATGTGCAAAGAGCCTACTGTCGGAGTCGAACCAACAACCTGCTGATTACAAATCAGCTGCTCTGCCATTGAGCCAAGTAGGCGGAAATGGGACCAATAGGGCTCGAACCTATGACCCTCTGCTTGTAAGGCAGATGCTC
>CAIFEV010000015.1 GCA_903789615.1 uncultured Lachnospiraceae bacterium
TGATGAAAGTCAGCGGCCTTTCTTTTGACCAGGGCGGATGGTTTGACGTTTACCAAACTTCCCCTCCGGTTTCCGGTTTATTTCTCAATAAATGCTTCGTGCCTGATCGTTATTGTTGGAATTTCAGTCGCATAGAGATTCAAAATTATCTGGCCTCCGTCCGGCGTCAGGTATCCAGCCTTATACGCAATATCGTCGGCATGGTCTATCAGATATTCTCCGCAGGCACGTATTACAGCTGCTTCTTTTTTACTAATCTTTTCGACATCATTTCTGTCAAATTTCATGTTGCTTTCTCCACTTTAAAGCATAATAAAATAAATGGCCGGATTATAATGGCCTTGAAAGGAGGTGATCATCATGTCTATGAGCATAATCGATAAGACTGAAATGCTTGCAAAGTATTATCTTGATCATCATGATTTTTCGGATCTTAAGCCTGCCGAGCTTGCCGAAAAATACACTGATATCTGCAAAGAAATCAAACAATATCTTGATAATCAGTCTGATAGCAAGCCAAAAATCACGTATTAACCGCAAAGTCAGTCAGTTTCTGTAACTGGCTGACCTTTTATATTCAACCTGATTATTTTTCCGCCGATAATTTTCTGTATATCTTTGGCTGCTTCTACGCTTCTGAAAGGACATGCATCAAAAACATTTTCCGTAACCAGCCATCTACCATTCTCAATATCTTCGTCCGTATTTTCTAATTTTCTTTTATATAACAATGCGCCAAGTTGTAAAATATATACTTCACTCATAGTTTGATTCTCCCACTAAAAAAGCACCTGCCGAAGCGGGTGCCTTTAATTCTCAATAACTCCCTTTTTCAGGAGTTCCTTATCTCGCATATCCATCTCTTTTACATATTCTCTGTACTCTTTAGAGGCGTTTTTCTTTAGTACGTCATTCCAATCTGTGTCATCTTCATCAAGATATATTTTCACTAAATTATCATGCTCTTTTTTTAATTTTTGTGGTATTTGAGAATCCATCATCTCTACTCCATTACTAATCGAAATATCTCATCAGCAAACTTATTTTTCATCCCACTCATATGTGTTTCTATAGCGTATGCAAACACCTCATATGATTTATTTGCCTCACGAGGATCGCCAGTAATTTGGACAATCAGGTTTTTATATTCTCTTGAATTTTTTCTTAGCTTGAGATTTTTTCTGGCCTGATCCACAATTGTATCAGAATATAGTTCTGCCCCCTCCAGATTTATAAAAGTCAAAGGCATGTGCAGTTTCACGTGCACCGGTTCCATAGTCTTTCAAGCCTGCTTTCCCTATCTGCATTATACCACTGGAACTCATTTTTCCCATCACTTTAAGATTTGGATTATACTGGATTTTTGAAATTCTATTTTCAACCCCCTGTAATACGGATATAGTATCATCAGCCCCGGACAGTGTAATTTTAATTTGCTCAATATCTTGCTTTTCAAATCCTTCGATACTCACACCATATTGTTGAAAATAATTTTTTGCTTCCTGGCGTGCAACGAAAACAAACTTTCTTATGTTTTCCGTTGCACTTTTCTCCTGATTTTTGGAAAAAGTGCAACGAAATAAGGCATTCACCATCATTCCCGTTGCACCCGCTCCACCGGACAGGCAAAATGTGCAACGAATTCAGCCATTTTTTCAAATCCCGTTGCAATTGAATACAACCTTTTCAATATGTTTGTACTCCAAAGGCACAAAAAATCCCTGTAAGCCTTGCAGATTCAAGACTTACAGGGATTCGTGTGTTTTATTCACTCCGCCTCAATCGTATAAACCGTCCCCACAAACAGTACCGACCCGTCTTCACCCGTCATGGCAAAGAAGAACGGCCGGTTCAGATTAAAGGACACCTCTTCTTCCGGCGGTGCGGCCGCCATACTTATCCCGAAATCCGTAAAGGCAGCGCCGGTCACGCCCTGCTCATCAATTGCAAATGTGGCCGCGTGTTCCGCCTTTGAGAGAAACACGCTGTTTTGTTTCGCGTCCGGAAACAGCGCAGAAAAATCCGCTCTGCCCTCGTCAAAGGCATCTGTGATTCCGAGACGCTGCAGAACCTCCGCAAGGTCTGTGTCTGAGGACGCGGTAAATTTCGGTATGGCCTCCCGGATCATGACCCGTACGGCATCGTCGTATCCGTACGGATTCTCCAGAAGAGCCATGACCTGTCCGTCATCCGCCAGATCCTGCGGACTGACACCCTCCCCCGGCAGGAAGAAGAACATCGTCCCGACATCTGATATACTGCGCTCTATGGCCGTGAAGTTATCTCCGCGGTAATACGCGCCGGTTTCCGATCCGTGCAGGAACGGAACCGTCTCGTCGCCCCCGGCGCCATGAAAGACATCCTCTTTCGTGGCTTCCTTTGCAAAAGGTTCTGCCCACTGCCCCTTGAGATACAGCGTGGAAACCAGTTCCATTGCCGTATCCTCTTCGGTCTTCATCCCCGACACATAATCTCCCATCAGATTGCCGGTCTTCTCATTGGTCCAGTCGCGAAGCGCCGAATTCATTTTTTCCGAGCCCATGACGCCGCAGTACGAATCCGCCCGGTACACCGATGAAAGTTCCTTCAGGCACTCCTGCTTCACGCTCAGACTGCCGTTAAGCCAGAAGCTGCTGCCCGGTATGACTTTGCACACCGGTGTGTCCGCATACTCCGATTCAAAAAGTTTCCCCGCCCTCTCCCGCATCTGGGAGATGTCCGAACATCCGGCGAGGGATAAAATCTGTTCTCTCGTGGCGCCATCCGCCGTCTCGGAGAGCATACCGAGAGCCAGGTACAGGTTGACCGGGGAAAGAACCGTATTCTTTTCTTCCCCCGACAAGATTTCCCGCATCACATCCCGGTAAAACGGATACAGCTGCGGCTGAAACGTCGCCAGTTCCGAAGCCGCTGCCTGCCGGTTCTGCTGCCATGTACGGTAAGCTTCACTGCCCACGAATTCAGCCGCGCTGCCTCCTTCCGGATCCGGCAAGGAAGCCCGCACCGTGCGAAGCCCGGAGTCCGGGGCGGACAGACATCCGGAAAGGCCGAGGAGCAGCAGAAGAAATAGCGGAAGTTTCCTTTTCATATCTCCTCCTGTCTTGTATATAATCACGAATCTTTTTTCATTTTCATAATATCAGACAGGAGAGTAGAAGTCAATGTCTGTGGCGATGATACGGGCAGCTGCTCTTTACAAATGGATTTCCACTACTTTCGTCGCCACCGCTTCGCGGAAGGCGCGGTCATGCTCCACAAAAATAAGTGTCGGGCAGGCACCGCGGATAAGCTCCTCAATCTGTATCCGGGACGCGATGTCAATGTAATTGAGCGGCTCGTCCCAGACATACAGATGCGCGCGCTGACACAGGCTCCCTGCCAGAAGAACTTTTTTCTTCTGCCCTGCGGAATACGACGCCATGTCCTTTTCAAACTGGAGACGCGGAAATCCCAGTTTGCGAAGCATCATCAGAAATACACTCTCTTCAATCCGGGCGCTCCTTGCGAAGTCTGACAGACTGCCGCGCAGTCCGGACATATCCTGCGGCACATAAGAGACGATCAATCCCGATCCTGTCCTCACCTCACCGACATGGGGAATATCCTGACCCGCCAGCAGTTTCAGAAGGCTGGATTTTCCGGACCCGTTTCCGCCGTCAAGTGCAATCCTATCGCCTGCCCTGCATTCAAATGTGACCGGACGAAAGATCTCCTTTCCGCCGTAAACACACGCGACACCGGAAAACGTAACAAGTCTGTCTGTAAAGTATGAAAACGGCTCCATTTTCAGAACATCAGTCTGTTCCCGGTTTTGCAGCAGTTTCTGTTTATCTTTTATGGCGCGCTGCTGCCTGTTTTCAATTGCCTTCACGCGTTTCATCAGCTTTGCTGACTTGTGTCCGATGTACCCCCGGTCGACCGGCCCGTTTCCAAATTTTGACGCTTCCGTTTTCCCGGACCATCCGGCCGTCCGCCCTGCTGCTTTCTGCAGGCCGGTAATCTGACGGCTGAGTTTATCGTTTTCCGCTTCCTCATATGCCTGCTGACGCCGGAAGTTCTCATACCACACGGAGAAATTGCCATTTGTCACCTGAATGTCCGACCGGTTGATCGAAAGGATGTGATCCACGCATCCGTCCAGAAAGCACCGGTCATGCGACACCAGAATGAATCCTTTCTTCCGGTTCAGATACGCCGAGACGATCTCCCGCGCCTTCTCATCCAGATGATTGGTCGGCTCATCAATGAGCAGGAAATTCCCCTCTTTCAGGAACAGTGCTGCCAGCAGGACCTTTGTCTGTTCGCCGCCTGAAAGCGTGGCAAAGGGTCTTTCCAACACCGAATCGCTCACCGAAAGCCCTGCCAGTTCCCGTTCCAGCTCCCAGCTTTCAGCCTGCGGGCAGATATTCGTCAGCACATCCCCGGTTTTTCTCTGCGCATCCTCAACCTCGTACGGAAAGTAATCAAATGTCACGGAACTCAGAATTTTTCCTCTGTATTCGTACTGACCTATCAGGAGTTTCAGAAGCGTCGTCTTTCCTCTTCCGTTTCTCCCGATCAGTCCCAGTTTCCAGTCCGTGTCGATCTGAAAGCTCACATTTTCAAAAACATCTTCCGCCCCTTCCGGATAAGAAAACGTCAGATTTTCGACCTTTATCATGGACATAAACGTTTCTCCTTATAACTCCTCCGCATCCACAACTGCGAACCCGTTCCGGATGAGCAGTTCCGCCGTCACACCGGGACCTTCCGTGAGCCGTCCGCTGAAAGTCCCGTCATAATGCTGTTTCACACCGCAGCTGGGACTGCGGGGCTGCAGGATTACTCTGTCCGGTTTCTCCCGCAGCGCAATTTCCAGGCACTGCCTGGCTCCATCGCGGAAAGCAGCATCGACATTCCTTCCGTCCTTTGTGATCACTCTCCCGTCCCGGATTTCCGACGGCGTCCGCGGTGTTGGAAGACCGCCCATCACTTCCGGGCAGACGGCAATCACTGTGCTGCCTTCGGAAAACTGCAGGACCTTTTCATTCCGGTTATTCCCGCCGTTATATTTACAATTCTGTCCCAGCAGACAGGCGCTGATCATGAGCTTCATGTTTTCCTCCTTCTAAAGCGCGACAACAAGTACGATGCACTCCGCCACCGGCATGGCAAGCCATATGCGCGCCCGAACACCGGCTGGGAGCCCTGCGCAAGACCATTGTACACCGCCAGAATCACAATCAGAATATTTGCCAGAATTCCGTACGCCGCCACACCGTCATTTCCTTCAAGCCGCAGGATCAGAAAATTGAATACGAACATGACAATGCCGGAGGCCATCTCATTGACAAATGCCGGCGAAAACAACAGGATCACTTTCAGGTAAACTTCTGTACTCGCAAATGTCGTCCCGTCTGCTCCAGGAAAGACCGCCAGCCTGCCGCTTGCAAAGCAGGCGGCCAGGATGCCGATCATGCCAAACGCGAGGCCAGCCAGCACAGCCGCTGAAAAAGCGCTGTCTGACTTTTCTTTCCGGTTCTGTGTGCGGCTGATGATAAAGCGCGAGGCGCCGCCGATACCAAGCAGCAGGCCGACGCCATTTACCAGGTTATAGACGGGCAGTGCCAGATTCAGCGCGGCAAGTCCGGCGCTTCCGATTCCCAGCGAGATAAAGTACGTGTCGGCCAGGATATAGATGGACATGCCGATCATACTCAGGATATTCATAATAACATACCGATCAAATTCCCCCGCCAGCGCAGAATCCGCATTCTGTTTCTCTGCCATGGTCTTTTCCTCCTCTTCACAAGACAGCAGTGCCCGCAAACAAAAATCGGGCGCCTCCCATTCCTGCAAAGACCTGACGGAATGAGATGACGCCCTTCTGGAAGACTACCCGGTGGCAGCCTCCCGACGTTCGTATTCAACTGTACACCCGGTCCTTTGACCGTGACGGCAGCTACTATACCATCGGATCCTGGGACATTTCAACACACAATACTGCAAAACAAAGTGCTGTTCGATTGAGAAAGCCATCCGTCTGTGTTATTATTATAATAGATTTTATATTAATACGGGAGAGGAAATATATGCCGGAATTAAGCCGTTTTGGTGGAATGGTCATTTATATGCTGTTCCGTGATACAGGGCAGCATAATAAACCACATGTTCATGTGTATTACGGCGAGTATGAAGCTGCAATTGCAATTGACGGAGAACTGTTGGCAGGCTCTCTTCCGCGCAGACAGCTAAAAATTGTAACCGGATGGCTGGCTTTCCACGAGGAAGAAGCGTATGCCGCATGGAATCTTGCTGTTAGAGGTGAGCATTTCAATAAAATTCCGCCAATGAAATGAGGTGAGAAAAAGTATGTATATAAAAGATGGGATCTGTTATGCCGGCGAATTAAAAGAAGGAATTAAGATAACAGATGCAAAGCCGCTCAGAGGCGGCATGATGCTTGTTACTTTTTCAACTGGAGAACAGCGGTTATTCGACACCACACTTCTGCAGGGATCAGCATTTGCACCGCTTAAAGATGAAAAGATATTAAACAACCCAACAATTTTCCACGGTGTCATCACATGGAATAACGGTGAAATCGACATCGCTCCGGAAACAGTATATAAGGAAAGTTATGCATATAATAAGGATGCCGGCTGACTTTGTCACATACAAGACTTGGGCGTCTCTTCTTCCTGCCAATATAAAGCAGAATGAAGAAAACGCCCGCACACATTAAAACAGACTGGAGATCAGTGTCAGAATGGCCAGCCCTCCCTGCATCAGGATGATCTTCGGGTTGCTGGTAAAACTGCCATACAGCGCCACGGCAATGATGTACACCATCAGGCAGATAACCGCCGTTTTGCTCGCGAATGCAAATACGGCCAGCAGGATCAGGACGGCGAGCAGTCCGTTGTACACGCCCTGATTCTTAAAAAGCGTGTTGACAGATTTCCGCTCAAGCTCGTCTTTCTCCATACCGAAGACTTTTGAAGTCTTAGCGGAAGCTGTGACGAGCGTCTCAAGATAAAAAATGTAAAGAAATTCAAGCGCTGTCAAAACAGCAAAAATCTTTGTAATGCTGTTCATATTCCCCCCTCTTTATTGAATATTGGCTTTGATTATACGCCATTCTCCTTGTATTCCGCAATCTCCCTGCGAATCTGCGGCGTGATGTTCCAGATAAACTTCAGCGCGATCCAGCACAGGAAGACAAATGCCGCCGGAACCAGGATAACCAGAATCTTGATGCCGAAAATCACGCCCGGGGTCTGCGCCTGCGCGTTCGGAACATAGCCCGTCATCCCCAGCAGTCCCACCGCCAGTGCGGAGCCGAGTGCCTGCCCGATCCGGCGCATCAGATTGAACGTCCCGTATATCGAGCCTTCCGTCCGCTTTCCGGTCAGAAGCTCATTGTAGTCGATAGCCTCACCGACCATGCCCCACTGCATCAGGACCGTGAGCCCCGTGAAGCAGCTGGCCAGGGCGGTCAGCGCCATGTAGGCAATGACATCTGCCGAGAATACCGCCACAATGAAATCCAGAAGCATGAGCGCGATGCCAATGAGCTGTGCCAGGCGCACCGTCTTTTCAAGCCCGATCTTTTCCGCCGTCTTCGGGGCAATGAGAAGCGCCACGACATTGGCCGCCACCATCAGGACCGTCATAACCGACATCATGGAGAGCGATCCGAGCACGTCGCGGAACATGTAGATGCCGAGCGTGTTGACCATGTACTGACTGATGCAGTAACAGAGTCCCTGGATGCAGAGCGCGTCAAATGCGCGGTTTTTCCGGACGACCACGAGAATGTCAGAAAGCCGGATCTCCCCGGAATCTTTTTGTAGCTCCGCTGTCCCGGCGCCGCGCTCCTTGGACCACCGGCAACAGAGCAGGCACGCAGCGAGCCCGATCGCGGCGCACAGCGTCACGCCGGCCGCGTAGCCACCCTGCGGGTTGTTCTTCGTGTTGTCAATGATGACCGGGAACAGCACCATCGGGATCAGTGTGCCTATGATCGAGCCGAATCCCCTCGCGCTCGAGAGCTTCGCGCGCTCTGCGTCGTTGTCGGCCATGGCCGAAAGCAGCGATCCGTACGGAATGTTGAACATCGTGTAGCTGGCTTCATACAGAAGATATGTGATAAAGGCAGCCGCCACCCTGCCCCCTCCGGACGCAAGAGACGGCGCCGTGTACATGGCGACGGACGTAATGAAAAGAAGCGGCGCTGCGCGGAACATCCAGGGAAGGAACTTCCCCTTCTTACTGTGCGTTCTGGCAAACACCTTGTCCATCAGCGCACCCATCATCGGGTCATTCACGGCGTCCCAGATCTTCAGAATCAGATACATGATCGTGACCGCGCGCATCGATATGCCTGCGATCTCCGTATAATACGGCGTAAGAAACGACCCGAGTATCGCGAAGGTCATACATCCGCCCAGATCCCCGCAGGCATACCCGACCAGATGCTTTACCGTCAGCCGGCTTGCGCCGCCTGCACTGCTCCGATCATCCATATTCAGTTCCCCCTCTTGTATCACGTGGCACAATCTGATGTCCCTATCATACCATATATTACATACAAGAAAGAAGCGTCAGACACGACAAATCCGTCTAAAAGCGGTATACTGAGCCAAAAGGAGGCAGAAATCATGCAGGATATACTGGAAGTATTAAAGAAGAGGCGTTCCGTCCGCCGCTATAAGTCCGACCCGGTGCCGGAAGCGCTGCTTGAGGAAATTGTAGAGGCAGGCCTTTACGCGCCGACCGGCATGAACCGTCAGGACACGATTATTCTGAAGATCACCAGTCCCGCTGTCGTGAAGGAACTCGGTCTTATAAACGGAAAACTGATGGGCCGCGAGGGACTTGACGGCTTTTACGGCGCGCCGGCTGTTCTGTGTGTCCTCTCAAAGAAAGATACCCCGACTGCAGTCTTTGACGGCTGCAGCGTCCTGTCCAACATGATGAACGAGGCTGCCTCTCTGGGTCTCGGCAGCTGCTGGATCCACCGGGGAAAAGAACAGTTTGAGACAGAAGAAGGGAAGAAAATCCTGAAAAAGGCGGGAATCGACAGCCGGGAGTATATGGGCGTCGACAGTCTGATCGTGGGATATCCGGACGGTGAGATTCCGGAAGCAGGCCCGAGAAAAGAAGGACGGGTATTCTCCATACGCTGATTTTAGAATCCTGAAGACACAAATTCCCCCGAACTGCCAAACAGTAAGGCAGTCCGGGGGAATTTTCATAATAAGTATGAGGGACTCATCACATCTGTATCACGACAAAGGACTGCGGTCCCATGGTCAGAGCCTGCGCACTTCCGTCTGCCTCTCCCGTCTGAAATACAACCTTTCCCGCGGAAGGTACCGGCACGGTGTGCGCGGCTGTTTTCGGATTAACAGCAAGGAGCAGCTTTCCTCTGCGATAGGCGAAGACCGGGCTGTCCGGCCTGGCGTAAACGACTTCAAACGGCGCGTCCGAATTCAGCTCTTCACGGCTTCCGCGGAATTTCAGGAGCTTGCTGACAAATGTCAGAAGAGAATCCGGATCGTCTTCCTCTCCTTCCACCGTCACCGCGTCCGGGGCCGGGTCGACCGGAAGATACAGATCTTTTTCCTGCGCCGCTGAAAATCCGAGGTTCTTTCCGCCTGACCACTGCATCGGCGTGCGTGCGCCCGTCCGGAAATATCCTCCCTCTTTGGTCGGCACTCTGCGGTAGCGCATTCCGATCTCGTCTCCGTAATACAGGTACGGCGCTCCGGGCAGCGTGAAAAGCACGGCGTAGGCGATTTTCAGCTCATCCGGCCCCAGATTCCAGGATGGCCTCGGCGTGTCGTGATTGCAGGTCAGGAAGCAGAACAGTCCGTCGTCCTTTGTCGCCTCATACTGAGGAAGATAGTCCTCTGTGAAACGGGTGATGTCCGAATCCGTGTCCTTTCGGAAATACGAGTGATCACCGGTGGAACCGGGCTGCAGCGCATCTTCCAGCGCACCTGTAAACGCCGCCCCCTCCGGCACTAACGCGCGCTCACCGCCGCCAACTCTTCGTATCGCGTCGTTCCAGTAATCGCGCATCAGCGCGCAGTATCCGTTGCCCATGTTGTTCAGATAAAAATCCATGTGGAAGCCGCACTTCAGCGCCAGGCGCGGGTCACTCCACTCCGACACCATGGCCGCCTCCGGGTAGTCCCGGCTCAGTTTCCCGTTTATCTGCTCCCAGATGGCCCTTGTCCCGCTCTTCGTCTCATCGTCCTTTTTCACGAGAGATGACGCCATGTCGACCCGGAAGCCATCACACCCCATATCAAGCCAGAAGCGCATGATGTCTTCCAGTGCTTCCACCGTGGCTTTCGGGCCGGGTGCATCCATTGGCTGCTGCCACGGGCGATCCGGATGCAGGAAGCCGTAGTTGAGCGCCGGCTGGCATTTGTAGAAATTCAGCAGATACGCGGCGCTGCGTTCGCTCTCGCCGGCTACATACGGGATACCGTCCCCGTTCTCAAAGCAGAAATCCGTCCAGATGTACCGGTCTGTGTATGCATTTTTCACAGCCCGCTGGCTCTGCCTGAACCACGCATGCTCCTCGGATGTATGACCGGCCACCAGGTCGAGCAGCACATGGATTCCTTTCCTGTGCGCCTCTTCAAAGAGATTACGTGCATCCTCGTTGGTCCCGTAGCGCGGCGCAATCTTTTTGAAGTCCCTGACATCATACCCGGCATCCTTGAACGGTGAATCGTACCATGGGTTAATCCAGAGCGCATTGCATCCGAGAGACCGGATGTAGTCCAGCTTCTCAATGATTCCTTCTATGTCTCCGATTCCGTCCCCGTTCGTGTCGCAAAAGGACTGCGGATAAATCTCGTAGAATACGGCTTTTTTCAGCCACTGCGGCATTTTCTTCATGTAAGCTCCTCCGATGTTCATGTACACACTGTTTCCCTGCAATCCATCTTACTGCTCATGCATGATTCCGGCAAGATGCAGTCTTCTTCCATGTCAGTCACGCACAGCGCTGACATACAGTTCTCCTTCTCTCACCGTTTCTCAAACTTCATATCCGTCAGCGCGCTGTCAAGAAGAGCCTCCGGATCTGTCCCCGGGCGTATCCATTCCTCCGTCACATCTTCCGGCAGGATCAGCGGCATGCGGTCGTGAATGAAGCGGATCCCGTCCCCCGCCTCACGAGTCAGTATGACAAATGCCGGCCTCCCGCCCTCAATGCGATACAAACCGCACAGCCAGGTCATACCGCCTTTTGCCGGGCTCAGCGCGTACCGGTTTCCGGTGCGCACTCTTCCGCCTTCATCCTGAAAATGCTCCCATTCAAAGTACCAGGACGCCGGTGCAATGCAGCGGTGTCTCACCCAGTCCTCCCGGAACGAAGGTCTCACAGCCGCCGTTTCGACTCTCGCATTGATGAGAAGCGACCGGCCGCTGTATCCCCACTTCATCGGGAAAACCGATACCGCTCCGTTCCTGTCCGTTGCAAGCACCGGCGCGACATCAGCGGGGCGGATCTCCCCATGTGTTTTCAATTCTCTGTCATCTCCCCACTTCTTTAAAAGCGGTGAAGAGTTCACATCCCGGACAATCTCTGCCATCTCAGGCGTCTCATCATCAACATAATACCGGCAGCACACAAGGTCACCTCCGACAATACCTGGGGCCATTGTACAACGGTTTTCACGGACGCGCAAAGCGCTGCCGGCGCCGATGTTGTCAGGCTCGGCGGGCAGTATCTGTGCGGATATGTGTGGGACTGTGTCTTGGTGGGAATCCATTTCTGTTTCAACGGGTATTTCAGCGCCGTCAGACCAATGTCAACACACCGCTTCACCTTGTATTTCTCACCATTCTGCATATTCCATCACCCTTAGCTGAGTCCCCAGATCCAGCTTTCCAGCTCCGTCTCCGACACATCTCCGGGGAATCTCGCGCCGTCGAACCATTCTTTGCTGCCCGTTGTCACCGGCGCTGGAAACGAAACTGTACATCGCATGGAAGCGCTATCAGGCGTTCACACCAATCGCAGAGCGGTTCCTGAAGCAGCTGCTGCTGACATTTTCCCCCAAGAGTCCGGAACCGCCCAAGAAGACAGACAAACAGACAAAAAAGCGGGGGTCTGACCCTGTAAGGATCAGGTTCCCGCTTTCTTTCTGAACAGCCGGCGGAAAATCCATCTGCCGGCAGGACCGGCAAAGAAGATCTGCCATCCGAGCGCCATGGGGAAATTCAACGCCGCCGTCTGAAGCCAGACGCTCACAAGCCCCGCCTCATGAAATTCCTTGAACAGCAAAGTCGCGATGAAGCTCATTGCCGGGCACATCAGGCAGACCGTGAGGGAGCAGCGGATGAGAAGCACAAGAAAAAACGGCATCTCCTTTGTAACAACACGGCCGGTCAGCGCCATAACCGGACGCTCCATGACGAACATCTCCAGAATGATGGCTGCCGGCCACATGATCCTGAGCTCACCAAAGGCCATCAGGAATACAGCATCCCGCATCCCGCCGATGTTCAGGGCGATATTGTAGCAGATCATCGCGTAAACCATAAGAAACGCCATGATGACCGTAAAAATGAAGTTTTCAAACTTGTTCTGCGGCATAATAATATACTCCTTCCGTGCCAGACGTGTTGTTCGTGTCACCCGAAGGAGTGTGCGTTTCCAATTCTACCGTTTTATTGTGTTGAACCTTGCCAGAATATCATATTCTGCCCGTTCATGTAAGCATTATTGTAAATTTTCCCATTTCTTATAGTCAGAAGGCTTCAGCTGATTAAATTCCCAGAGTCTATCCTGCAGGTGAACCTGTTCCTTCATGATTCCCGGATCCCCCGGATCGTAAACCAGTCCCTGAATCATCCTCTTATACTGTGTCATGATTTTCCCCATAGCTTTCACTTTCAGTTTTTAATTCCATCTGCCAGCCCTTGCAGACGTCACACCACCCGGAGGCACCGGACGTCTTCTCCAGTTCATCCGGCCGAATTCTCACTGATGTGAAGCAGTCCCCTCCTGCCGGGTATACCCATGCGAAGCGCTTCAGCGAAATATCCAGCCAGACAGGGATCCCCTCCGGCATGGCAAAGGGGCACACCCCTCCCGGCAGATCCCCGGTAATCCGTTCCACATCTTCCCGCGGGATCATATGCGGCTTCGCGTGAAACTGCGCTTTGAATTTTGAACTGTTCACCCGGGCGTCCCCCGACATCACGACAATAACAGGATTGCCGGCGACCAGAAAAGAAAGCGTCTTCGCAATCTCAGCCTCGCTGCAGTCGATCTGCTCTGCAGCATGCTCCACCGTGTCGATACTCTGTGCATGTCTTGTAATCCGGTCCCCAAAGCCTCTTTTTTCCAGATATTCTCTGACCTTTTCTGCCGACATGAACGTTTCTTCCTCTTTTCTGCTCTAATGATATGCAGCGTGCTTTATTTCAGCGCTTCCGAGCGCTCCGAAAGAAAGCTTTCCACGCATGCATCAAAATCCAGCTTCATTCCGGCAACTGGTAACCACCGCCTGAGTTGTGCAAAAAAAGCTGAGCTCATTCTCTGGGATTTCTCTGATCTCATCCAGGATTTCAGTATTCCCTATTGCATAAATACAACCACAGGAATTCCTTTCTCCATCCGCCGGAAATGCATACGTTCTTTTAAAAATATTCTTCAAATGCAAAAGGCACCCCTCTCCCATTATTTCTGAAAAGGTGTGCCTTATTAATCCAGCTGTTCATCTGGTAAATCATACTGAAGTCAGGTTATTTCCGGCTTTGGTCCGACCAGAAATCCACCGGCTCGTAATCCTGTAACTTTGCCAGAAACCCGTGATCCGCCAGTTCCTTCTGAATAATATCCAGAGTTTCAACACTGTCAGCCGTGACCGTATGGTAATGATACCCAGCGGTAATATTGGACAGAGGAGAACTCTTTCCGCCGGAAATTTCTTCCCTGTAGCGCTTCACATCCAGACGGGAGCGGATATTCATGGGAGCGCGGATAATGCCATACACCCGGTGATAGACAAAAACATCTTCAATTCTCCCCCCACAGTCGACGATCAGATTCATTTCATCACAGGCTTCTTCAGGCGTGTGACGGACCTTGAACACACGGCTCAGCTCCGGCTTCTCCTGCCGGTCCAGCACATAGCCTCTCGCGGCTGAAAGGATGGGGATTCCCTCTGCCCGAAGCAGGGCAATATCCTGAACGATGACCTGCCTGCTCACCGAAAACTGTCTGGCAAGCGCGCCTCCGGAAACCTGCCTGTCGCTCTCCTTTAGAATTTTCAGAATAGCCTCCCGGCGTTCTGAACCCGTCAATGATTCTCACCTGCCTTGTGATATGACACTGTATTTAGTGCACTGTGCACGCCTGTTCTGCATACAGCCACCGGGTATGTCTGACATCCCTCGTCCGCTTCGTGCCTCAATCTGATATATAATTTACACCAGGAACCGGCAGCGGTGCAATCATTTCACAGGAATCACCGCCGAGAATTCCGTTCTCTTCCTTTCGTCTTTCACTCCACCGCATCAATTTCCGGTTTCCATTCTATTTCTGACCCGTCAGAGCATACAAGATACCCATCGATCTGCCACGTCGGGATCAGATAACCCGTCTCCGGTATGAAAGCATATTCCTGAAAAATGTCCGTCACGACTCCTCTGCCCGGCCATGGTCCCGCGCCTACGTCTCCGGCAATATCCAGACTTTTCGATGCTGAAATACACTCCGCCCGGTCACAGCGCTGACAATACACCCTCCGTCATTGATTCCTTTCAGCTTTCCATCCTTTGTCAGTGAAACCTCAATGCTGCCATGGACAGCCAGATCATCTGTGCTCTCTTTGCTTTGAAACATCAGATGCACATCGCTGTCCCCATACGCATCCCTGTCATCTTTCAGAAACGAAACGGCCCTCTCATCAATGCCAAAACGGTGCAGGCCATCCCACGCCTTCTGTACCAGCGTATCCTCTTCCAGCGTGACCCCTGACGTCTCAGGCACCGCATAGTTCACCATCCATGTATGGTATGGATACACATAAATACACGCCCCGTCATCTCCCGTCAATACAGCTTCCGTATCCTTTCCGTCACCAGCCGTCCAGGTCCCTTGTATGCCGGCGTTCTTCTGCAGTTCCTGCTCCAGAGCAGACAGCTGAATCCTTTCTTTATACCGGTATACATCTCTGACTGTCTCCCGGTCACTTACGTCACACTGCACATCAAGTTCTTCCGGAATAAGGTGCCCATAATAAAGATTCCCGTATTTCGAAGAGCCGTCCGACAGCTTCACGCTGACAAATGGCAGCGCCGTCAGACAAAGAACCATCACCGGAGCAATAGCCTTCCGGCCGGAGGCGCCTGGCTTCCTTTTATGATCCGATATCCGCAACACCAGCAGGAGCAGCGAAAACCCGCACATCCCGCCGACCGTATTGGCTATTACATCATCAATATCCGTTCCTCTTTGGGGAATCACCTGCAGAAGCTCCGTTGCAAGCGAGATCAGAAACGAAACCAAAATCGCCTTCGGCCAGCTTCTATACCGGCGGAACACCAGCGGAAACAGAATCCCCAGCGGCACAAACATGATGATATTGAGCAGAAACTGCCACACTCCCGATGCATTGGCCGAACCATACCTATATGCAATATAAAACATATGCAGCGGCTGAAGGTTGATCCGTGTCCCCATCCCATTGCCAAACGGCATGATCTGTGTCACAAAAATAAACATGACAAACCAGCCGGTCAACAGATATTCCGCCGCCACACGGCCGCCTGACGGTTTCGCGCGCTTTCCTTTTCTGCTGCGATAAATCAGCCCGTAGATTCCTGCCGCCGCGGCAGCAGCTGCCGGAAGCACCGGCAAGACCTTCAGAATATACCGCATATCCGCCTCCTCCTTTCACCTGCTTTGCCCCGGCAGCGCAGATGAAATGCCATTTGAGAGATGTCTCTCTATAAGGATACAAATCAGGAGGCCGATTGGTTCCGCCAGACCGGGAATTTCTACGATGCTTCTCTCATTCTGTATACCGTTTTTCCAGCTGCAGCAGGAATTTTTTCGCCTCTATACCGGCTGCGTATCCCGTGAGACTTCCATCAGCGCCGATGACACGATGACAGGGAATCAGAATCATTATCGGATTGCAATGATTCGCCATTCCGACAGCACGTGAGGCTTTCGCGTTCCCCACCATCGCTGCCAGCTGCCCGTATGTCCTGGTTTCGCCGTACGGAATCTGCTGAAGATGGCTCCACACATTCTTCTGAAACTCCGTTCCCTCAGGGTTCACCGGCAGATCAAATGCACGTCTCTCTCCGGCGAAATATTCTTTCAGTTCCGCCTCGCAGGCTTTCACCAATTCACCCGAAGCATCGCCGGGCAGGATCCGGTCAGCCGAAATTTTTCCGGCTTCCGTCCCTGCGTCTGCCCTCTCGCGCTCCGCCGGTTCCACCCCGAGAACAGCCTCTCCCGACGCGAAAATCCGCAGGGGTCCAATCGGCGTGTCCATAACGCTCCGACTGATCGTATTCGCAAAAATCAGCCGGTACCTTGCCGGCGTCATCCGGTCGCTGAAATGGCGGTCAAACAATTCCTTCAGGTTCAATTCGTGTTCGCCAAAGGTTTCTTTCAGCCGCTCCTGAATCTGCCCGATTACTTTAAGATACACTTCATCCGGTTTCCCGGTCGGGTCTTCCATTCCCCAGTCATCATCATAAGGACATTTCACTCCGCAGCCCATGGATATGGCTATGTCCGGAGCCGGAATGTCCCGGATTGTCTTAGAACGCTGCGAATGCATATCGATACCGAATTTTTCTTTCATGATGCGGACGGCATTCGGATCAATCTGTACCAGCGGATCTGAACCGGCAGAAAAAAATTCATACCCTTCATATCCGGCATGTCTTGCAAGCGCCTCTGCGATCTGACTGCGGCAGGCGTTGTGCGTACAGATGAATGCCACGATTTTATCTGCCATATGCAAACCATCCTTTCGTCCTGTTGGCGATTTTCACCAGCGTGAGCATGACCGGAACTTCCGTCAGAACACCGACCGTCGTCGCAAGTGCGGCGGGGCTTGTGGTTCCGAACAGGGCAATCGCTACGGCGACAGCCAGCTCAAAGAAATTCGACGCGCCGATCATGCCGGCGGGCGCTGCGATTTCAAACGGCAGCCGGATCAGCCTGCACGCCCCATAGGCCATGAAGAAAATCACAAAGGTCTGAATGATCAGCGGTACCGCAATCAGCACAATGTGAAGCGGATTGCCGAGAATGACTTCCGCCTGTGAACTGAAGATGATCACCAGTGTCAGAAGAAGCCCAGCCGTCGTAACGTTATCAAACTTGTGGACAAATACATCTTCCAGATACTCTTTCCCCTTCTTTCTGGTCACCGCAATACGGGTGATAACGCCCCCTGCCAGAGGAATCACCACGAAAAGGAAAATGCTGACAAACAGCGTGCCGTACGGTACAGACACGTTGGAAACGCCCAGCAGGAACTTCACGATCGGCACAAAAGCAATCAGAACGATCAGATCATTTGTCGCAACCTGCACCACAGTATAAGCCGGACTGCCGTTCACCAGCGTACTCCAGACAAAGACCATCGCCGTACAGGGGGCCGCACCCAGAAGCACGGCACCGGCCAGATACTGTGTCCCCAGGTCCGGCGCGATGAAATTCCGGAATATCACAAAAAGGAAAAGCCAGGCAAATCCGTACATCGTGAATGGTTTAATCAGCCAGTTTACAATCCATGTGACAAAGAGTCCCTTTGGATTTTTCCCGACCTCTTTTACGCTCTGGAAATCAACCTTGATCATCATCGGATAGATCATGATCCAGATCAGAATGGCGATCGGTATAGATATGCCGGAGATTTCCATCCTTCCCAGCGTCTTTGGCACGGCCGGAATAAAGCGGCCGATCAGAATGCCGGCGGCCATACAGAGCAGAACCCATAATGTCAGGTATTTCTGGAAAAAGCTGATTCCGGTCTGTCGTTTCATCTGCAGTCACACTTTCCATCCGCGCAGCCCGTATTTTTCTCACAATCCAGTGCGCCGATAAACTCCTGAAAATCCCGCAGCGTTTCGCAATTCAGGGAATAATAGCTCCATTTGCCATCTTTCCGGACATTAACCAGTCCGCTGCCGCAGAGAATCTTCATGTGATGCGACAGTGTCGGCTGCGTAATATCAAACGCCCTGAGGATCACACACGCGCACTTCTCACAGCCCGAAAGCATCTGCACAATTTTCAGCCGGTTCGGATCACCGAGCGCCTTGCAGATGGACGAAATATTTTCGGTTTCCATGATACTCCTTCCTGTTTTAAAGATTGATGATCATCTATGAATAATAGTAGTCATTGCATAGATATCTGTCAATATATTTCATCTGCCGGGAATTTCAGCAAGGCTGTCAGGCAACCATCGCTTTTTCTTTGCGGTTCCAGTGCTTCAGGAAATATAACACCTCGATGACACATGTCGCCATCCAGCCGACCGGATAGCCGAATCCTACAATCTGCGCCGTATTCATGACGAATCGGGTGACGAAGAAAAGATACGTCTGCCGCACCGCCACGAAGCCGATCAGCATAATGAACATCGGCCCGACGGAATCGCCACGGCCGCGCAGGCAGCCGGCCAGCACATGATTGATGTCGTTGGGAAGCAGGAAGAAACAGTTCATCCGCACAAACATTGCGCCATTTGCCACCACTACCGGATCATCCGTGAAAAGTTCGATTGCCTGCGGTGCCACGATCCAGATCAGGGCAGAGGTGGCAAGCGTTAAAATCAGACTCATGTAAACGCTGGCTTTTGTTCCCTTGTTCACACGGTCCATCTTCTTCGCGCCGTTGTTCTGCCCGACAAAAGTTGTTGCCGCCATGGCCATGCTCTGCACCGGCAGAAAGATAAACGAATCAACCTTATTGTAACAGCTCCATCCGGCCATGACCGTCGAGCCGAAGTAATTGATGTAACTCTGAACAAATAGGTTTGAAAACGATGTGATCACCGACTGAATGCCGGTCGGAAGTCCGATCCGCATGATATTGCCAAATTCCGCGCGGTCAATCTGGATATCCTTCCACACGAAGCGGAACTCGCCCTTCTCCACGGTAAGAAGAAACATGACAGCCGCGGCGGAAATCCCCTGCGCGATAATCGTGGCATACGCCACACCCGCGATCCCCAGTCCAAACTGAAGGACAAACTGAAGATCCAGGAAAATATTCGCGACACTCGTGATAATCAACAGAATCAGCGGTCTTCTGGAGTCTCCCACTGCGCGCAGAATCGCACTGCCCATGTTGTAAAGCAGCAGCCCGGAAACACCGGCAAAATATATCAAAAGATATACCGCCGCCTGATCAAAGACATCATCCGGCGTATCCATCAGGCGAAGCATGAAATTCACGCCGCGGATACCAAGAAACGTGAAAAGAGCACAGCAGATAAAAGTAGTCGTGACAGCCGTCTCGACCGCGGTGTGAAGCCGTTTCCAGTCATCTGCCCCGTACGCATTGCTGATAATGACCCCGGCGCCTGTCGAAAATCCGTTGAAGAAAAAGATTGCAAGGTTCGTGATCATCGAGGTCGAACCAACCGCCGCAAGCGCCTGCGTTCCGACAAAATTGCCCACGACAATCGAGTCAACCGTATTGTACAGCAGCTGAAATACATTACCGAACATCAGCGGCAGAGCAAACATCAGTATCTGCCGGCCGATCGGCCCGCTGGTCATATCCCTCTCTTTTTTCATTCGTACTTTATTCCTCGCTCCTCATACTGCTTCTTTTCCCCCCGATTAATCCTGTCTGTCAATTGAATTCCATTCCGTCCTGTCCGCTCCTTAAACTATCATCTGATTTCACAAGAATAATGATGTCTCCCATTTTACACCGTCGTATTAAAACATTCCATGTGCCGAAAAAGCAAAAAAATATCAGCTCTCCGCATCCGCAAAGGCCTGACGATGCGAAAAACTGATACTTACTCGCCGGATACATTTCCGTATCCGGCTTAAAGCCACCCGGAGGCGTCAATCCGCCATCTCGGTTTTTGTTTCTTTCAGGATTTATTTCTCGTGGATCTTCTTCCCCGTGATGTGTTCCGGCACGATTTCAAGTACCTGAACCCTTGTTTTGTTCCGCTCCAGATCGGCCACGTATGTGTCCCCGATGTGCTCCGGGTAAATGTGACGGGCCAGATCCATCGCGCATTTCAGCACTTTTTCGCGGTTTTCAACCATGCTGATACGTCCGAAGACAATGACGCTCTTCACATACAGGGCAAAATCGCCTGGAACGGCCGGCTGGTCTTCTATGACGGTAAAGGAAACCTTGTCATTGCTTTTCAGGGCATCGATCTTGTGTCCTTCGCCCGCGCAGTGAATGTAGATATGCCCGTCTTCTCCGCAGTAATAGTTAACCGGGACACCGTACGGATACCCGTCGTCACCGATCAGGGACAAAACACCGCGGTGCCCGTTTTTAAGGACCGCCATCGCATCGCTGTCTTCCAGCTGCTGTTTGAATCTTCTCATCTTTCTGAACATATGCATTCCCTCCTGGAACTGCCAATAACCGGCTTTGATCTTACCACGAATATCCTGTCTGCTCTATGTCCAGATCTTCTTTTGCAGATATTTTACAGGTACCTTCTTCGTGAGCCAGACGCCATTCACAGAGCGGTAAAACGCGTATCCGTCACGCTTCATATCTCCTGCTCTGGCAAGATAAATCACCGGCTTTCCATAGACAAGCGTATTTTCCGCAGCCATTAACGTAAAGCCTTCCGGAATACCCGATAAAGCCGTATAATGGAGTAAGTTCAATTGTTTAAAAGAGCCAATGGCTCAGCCTTTAGGTATAATGAGAATCGCGGCATTCAACACAGTACCGAAGGGAAAACCAATGACTAAACTCAGTATTACATTGAATCAGGACGAAATTCCACGGTTACTTTCTGCCAGCCGCCCCGTTACGGCCATGGCGGAAATGGCCATGAATGGTGTATCCACAAGGAAATCGCAAGGGTCATAGAAACACTCTGCATAATATGTCATCTACTACCAAGAAAAATCTGCAATGCAGCGCCGCAGCGCATTTTCATCTCCCGGGGCTGTTTGAGTTCTTTGATTTTTACCGCGTATTCCTGCCTCTCTACCGGAAGCACCGCGAGTATTTCTATGACTGGTGCGACATCGGTTCAATCTACGGCGCGCCGGCCGGCTGTCTGTGGAGCGGCGGCCGTGTCGGATCCGGGAATGGCAATCCGCGTGACGTGCTGGCTCTGACGCGTGAATACGGGATCTCCGCGAGGCTCACGTTCAGCAATTCTTTGCTTCAAAAAGAACATCTGGCGGATGAGCGGTGCAATGAACTCTGCCGCCTTTTTGAGGAAAGTCCCGGTCCTGAAAACGGCGTGATCGTCCACTCCGATCTTCTGGTCCCGCACCTGCGCAAAAATTTTCCGCATCTGTACCTGGTTTCTTCCACCACGAAAGTCCTCACCGATTTCACGGCGCTTGAGGCGGAATGTGACCGGGAAGAATTCCGGTACGTTGTCCCGGATTTCCGGCTGAACCGGCAATTTGCCAGGCTGGCGCGCCTGAACACACGCCGGAAAGATAAGATCGAGTTTTTGTGCAATGAATGCTGCGATTTCGGATGCCGGAACCGCAGGGCCTGTTATGAGGCCGTGAGCCGGATCGCACTGGGAGCGCCAGGGGATGCTTTCACCTGCAGGGCGCCGGGTGCAGCGCAAGGGTACCGCTTTTCCAAAGCCATGGAAAATCCCGGATTCATCAGCGTTCAGGATATTCAGGAGCGTTATCTTCCGATGGGGTTCTCCAACTTTAAGATTGAGGGGCGGAGTCTTGGCAGCGCGCTGATTCTTGAATTTCTGCTCTACTACATGACCCGGCCGGCTTGTCAGCTCAAAGTCCGGGAGGAAATCTATCTGGACAATGAATTGGATCTTTTCTGAAAATACGCATCCTTTGTTGTTTCAGCAACATAAATGGTGCACAGTCTGTGCCATAATCCTGATCAAGTGATGAAAGCACCACACAATAATACAGGGCAGTAAATAAGATCGCTTAAATAAAGGAGAACAAAATGGAAAACAAGATGTTCTGTTACCAGTGCCAGGAAACAGCCGGATGCAAGGGATGCACGATCTCAGGCGTCTGCGGAAAGAAGCCGGAAGTAGCCCTTATGCAGGATCTTCTGATTTATGTTACGAAGGGTCTTTCAAGCGTGACCACGAGACTTCGCGAAGAAGGAAAAGCGATTGATCCGAAAGTCAATCACCTGGTAACCGTAAACCTGTTTACGACCATCACCAATGCCAACTTCGACCGCGAGGCAATCATCCGCGACATTGAGGAAACACTTTCCGTCAAGGAAGAGCTTCTCGGCCAGCTTGAAAACAAGGATAATCTTCCGGAAGCAGCCCTCTGGAACGGCAAGCCGGAAGAATTCGACAGCAAGGCAGCCCTTGTCGGCGTTCTTTCCACGAAGGACGAGGACATCCGTTCTCTGCGCGAACTGATCACCTATGGCCTGAAAGGTCTTTCCGCTTATTCCAAGCACGCGAATGCGCTTCTTCACGATGATGAGGAAGTAGACATCTTTATCCAGAAAGCCCTCGCGAAGACGCTGGATGACTCCCTGACAGTAGACGATCTGGTGGCGCTCACTCTTGAGACCGGCAAGTACGGCGTACAGGGCATGGCGCTTCTTGACAAGGCCAACACCGATGCTTACGGAAATCCTGAGGTTACGACTGTCGATATCGGCGTGCGCAAGAACCCGGGCATCCTGATTTCCGGCCATGACCTGCGGGATCTTGAGATGCTGCTTGAGCAGACACAGGGAACAGGTGTCGATGTTTACACCCATTCCGAGATGCTTCCGGCTCATTACTATCCGGCATTTAAAAAATATCCGAATTTCGCCGGAAACTATGGCAACGCATGGTGGAAACAGAAAGAGGAATTCGAGAAATTCAACGGTCCGATCCTGATGACGACCAACTGCATCGTGCCGCCGGCAGAAAGCTACAAGGACCGTCTCTGGACAACCGGCGCGGCTGGTTTCCCGGGATGCAGACACATCGACGGCGAGTACGGCCAGACCAAAGATTTCTCCGCCATCATCGAGCAGGCAAAGAAGTGCCAGGCTCCGACAGAAATCGAGACAGGATCGATCGTCGGCGGATTTGCGCATGAGCAGGTATTCGCACTGGCAGATAAGGTCGTTGACGCGGTAAAGAGCGGCGCAATCCGCAAATTTGTCGTGATGGCAGGCTGCGACGGCAGACAGAGATCCCGCGAGTATTATACGGAGTTCGCCAAGCGCCTGCCGAAGGATGTCGTGATTCTGACAGCCGGATGCGCAAAGTACAAGTACAACAAGCTGAACCTGGGCGACATCAACGGAATTCCGCGCGTGCTTGACGCAGGCCAGTGCAACGACTCCTATTCTCTTGCGCTGATCGCGCTGAAGCTGAAGGAGATCTTCGGGCTGGATGACATCAATGACCTTCCGATCGCTTTCAACATCGCATGGTACGAGCAGAAGGCTGTCATCGTGCTCCTGGCACTGCTCTATCTGGGCGTGAAGAACATTCACCTCGGACCGACCCTTCCGGCTTTCCTTTCCCCGAATGTGGCGAAGGTGCTGGTTGACAATTTCGGCATCGCCGGCATCGGAACCGTTGATGATGATTTAAAGCTGTTCTTCGGAGAAAACGCTTAAATGACGGTAGATAAAATCAAACGCAGATTAGAAGCGGATGAAAGAAATCAATCGTACACAAAACGCGGCGTCTATCCGGTATTCCAGGTAGACAAGGATGCAAGAATCCTCATCATCGGACAGGCGCCGGGGAAAAAAGTGGAGGAGACCGGAATCCCGTTCAACGACAAGTCAGGTGAAAAGCTGATCAGCTGGATGGGAATCGACCGGGATACATTCTATTCGCCGAGAATCGCCATCGTCCCCATGGATTTCTATTATCCGGGGAAGGGGCGCTCCGGCGATCTCCCGCCGAGAAAGTTCATCGCCAGGGAGTACCATCCGGAAATCCTTGGCATGATGCCGGACGTCCGGCTCACCATCCTGATCGGCAAGTATTCTGTGGACTACTATCTCAAGGACAGAAAACACAGGAACCTCACCGAAACGGTCGCAGCCTACAAAGAATACCTGCCGGACTATTTCCCGATCGTGCATCCAAGTCCGCTGAACTTCCGGTGGCTGGCGAAGAATCCCTGGTTCGAAGAGCAGGCGGTTCCGGATCTGCAAAAAAAAGTCCGCGAAATTCTCGCGAAGTAAGACATCAGATGACGGAATATCAAAATTAGAGGAATGCTGACGTACAGATTCTGCCGAAAGACAGGCCGGAATCTTATCGCGCAGGTTGCACTGCGTGATGTACGTCAGCTTTTTATTTAGAAAAGGCAATGATGCCAGTACCGTCTGCTTATACGACTTTCAGCTGCTGTCTGGAGCTGTAACCCTTCTTCTTCAGGTCTGATTCCAGAAAATCGTAGACTTCCGGAACAATTTTGATCAGATTCATCGGCCGCGGCAGTTTCTTCAGCACTTCCACCGGGATCTTCTTATATGCTGCGATCCTCATATATTCCTCAGACCACGGCTCCACAATTTCAGCCGTCCCCGTCACCTGCAGGCTGGCAAGATTGCCAAAATCCGCGCTTTCCCGGAAGACCGCAAGGCAGACATGCTTGTTGCTCTCCAGTGCCCTGAACTTCAGGCCGCCCTCCGAGAACAGATAAAAGCAGCCGTCCACGTAGTTGTATTCGATAGGAGTACAGCGGACAAAATCCCCCGCCGCCGTCGCCAGCGCACAAACCTTGTGCTTCTTCAGGAACCCTTCTATCTCCGCCTTCAGTTCCCCCGGATCCATTTTCACGGCGGACTTGTCCTTCTCGATCCAGTAATTCGCTGCTGCCTCATAATCCATAACTATTGCCTCCAATCGGTTAACTATTTACCGATGCTTATAGGTGTTTCCCTCAAACCGCTCCGCATGATCTGCCTCGTATCGCCAACAGGATTTCGGATGCGAATAAATGATCCCGACAGACTGAAGATAGGAAAAAATCGTGACACTCCCGACAAATTTCATCCCGCGCTTCTTCATGTCAGAAGACACATCATCCGACAACTCATCTGTGGTCACCGCAATCGGCTCCGGGATCGTTTTCCCGTCTGTGAAATGCCACAAATACGCGGAAAGCGAGCCGAATTCTTCGCGGATCTTCTGAATACATCCGGCATTTACAATCATCCCTTCGATCTTGCGTCTGTTGCGGATGATCGAAGGATTCGCCATCAGTTCGTCAACCTTTTCGGGTCCGTAGGCGGCGATTTTTTCGATATCAAACCCGTCCAGCTCCTCCCGGAACGCTTCCCGTTTATGCAAGATTGTCTTCCACGAAAGCCCCGCCTGAAACATCTCCAGAATAAAGAACTCCGTGAGTTTCTGCTCGTCGCGGCACGGAACGCCCCACTCCGCATCGTGATAGCGCTGCATGAGTGTATCGCCGGCAGCGTACCCGTCAAAACAGCTTCTTTTCTTATCCATCTTCCACTTCCTGACATCTGTCCTGGTTTTGATTACGCTCGCCTCTTACATCGAGGACGCGATGCGCGTCATTTCTTCCGGCGTCTCCGCCATCCCGTGGGAGAACCAGAGAAGCAGGCAGGAATAAATACCCCCGATCCGGTAAGCTGTCCGGTATTCTTCCAGAAGCCCGGCACCGAAAGTTGTCTCCCCACCGCCCGCGCCCGTTTTCTCCCGTCCCGGCGCTTCGCGCTGCCCGTCCAAATCGAAATAGTCTTTCAGGGCATCCATAAAAAGGCCGGAAAGGCCGGCGCATTGCAGCAGCAGAATCGGCTCTTTTTTGTCGTACAGCGTCTGAAAGACCGGCCTGATAAAAGATGAAAAGTCCTTCTGCAGCATCTCCCTGTTTTCTGCCGCCCCCTTGAAGATCTGCGACAGGAAGGCACGCAGGACATCTTCCTTTGAACGGAAATGCCTGTAAAAGGTAGCGCGGTGCACACCCGCCCGTCCTGCAATTTCACCGACGGATACCGCGCCGTACTCCTTTTCTTTCATGAGCTGCAGGAGAGCACCGGTCAGGCATTCGCGGATACGGTCCTCGTCCAGATCTTTCCTTCTCATAAAAGCGACACCTACTGTTTTTTGTTGCAAGCAAAACTTTTTCATCGGAATCATCTTGAAAATAACGACAGTTGTCGCTATGATTAATTATGCTCCAAACAGGCAGAACCTGTCAAACAGAAACGAGGATACTTTATGAAAACATTTCTGATCCTTCTGGTACTGGCCCTGATCGCCAGTTCCTGCGGCTTTCGCAAATATGTCTGGTTCATCTCCATCGGATATGGCGCGGCGGTGGCTCTTATCGGCGCCGGGCAGCTCGCGCTTTCCTTTCACGCGCTCACCGTGGGCACCGCCCTGCAGTGCGTGCTCTTCATCCTCTACGGCTGCCGGCTTTCCGGCTATCTGGTCTACCGGGACCGCAAGACAGCTTACACCAGACGCATGAAAGGGGAAGTCAAGCAAAACGATGGGGTTTCTTTCGGCGCCAAACTGGCGATCTGGATCTCCGCTTCGATTCTCTATGTACTCCAGACATCCCCTGTGACATTCCGCCTCATGAACGGAAGCGGCACTGACGCGCTTTGCGTCACCGGGCTTCTCATCTCCGCTGCCGGCCTGACGCTGGAAGCAACCGCAGATTTCCAGAAAAACAAAGCTAAGAAAAAGAATCCGGGGCGCTTCGTGGACACCGGTCTGTTCCGTCTCGTGCGCTGCCCGAACTACTTCGGTGAGATGATCTTCTGGACCGGTGTCTTCGTCTCCGGAATCATGTTCGGCGGCGCCCGCCGGCTGGAAATCCGCCAGGACAAGAACTACGGCGACGACCCGGAATATCAGAAATACAAGTCCACGACCCCGATCATGATCCCGTTCATCCCCCTCTACTCCGTAAAGGACCACAAATGGCTGGTGGCATAATGGACAAAGAAAAGCAGGACGGCATCCGGAACGGTGCCGGAAGGTTTCACCCTTTCCATGGCGCTTGTCGACTGCCTGCCCGTCCTGTTCTTCAGCATCAGCTCCGCCATCCTGGCGACGCGCTTAGACAGCGGGCTGTTTCGTACGGGCGTCCTGCTGGTGATCCTCGCCGGCGCGCTCAAGGCCGGATGGAAATTCGTCATCGCCCTGCAGCACAGGGATCTGCGCTTTTTAAACAGACAGATGCGTTATCTGATGCCCGCCGGATTCCTGCTTGTCATTCTGGCGCTGATCGTTGACCGCGGCCGCTGGTCCATTGCAGCCGTAATCCGCCACATGACAAATGTGCCGGCGCTCTTTTTGTTTTTAACCGGAGCCGCCGGCCTGGGCCTCATGGTGTGGTTTGCCAAAAAGAAAGACCGGCGCGACGCAAAAGCAAACTGGAAAGAACAGATCACCAACTCCATCGCCCAGTTCTGCATCATGCTGGGAATCCTGCTTTGAACACCTTTACAATACTCTTACGATCTCACGCAGTGCCTTTTTCTCACCGTGTCTTGGCGCCGGGGTATTCCCTTCTGCTTCGTAGCCAAGATCCATCAGTAACACGGCATGTTCGGTTGGCGGTAAGTGAAACGCCTTCTCGACCTCAGACGGAGTGAATACATTGACCCAGCAGGTAGAAAGCCCCTGCTCCAGCGCCTCAAACATCACATGCGTCGCGACGATCGAACAGTCTTCCGCCCCGGAATTAAGAACCTCCTGGTTCGGATAACAGAACGCCTCGGACTCCTCGTAGGCAAACAGAAGCACAACCGGAGCACCGTAGCTGCACCGAGTAAGGCCTTTGATTTTATTCATCGCCTCATCCGATTTCAGGACATAGATGCGGACGCACTGCGTGTTTTTTGCCGTCGGTGCGAGATTTGCCACCTGCAGGATCTTCTGCAGCTTCTCATCCTCAACCTTTTTGTCACTGTATTTGCGCACCGAATAACGTGCTTTCGCCATCTCTTCAAATGTCATTTCCTTTTCCTCCTGTCCTTGTCATCAATTTTGTGATCCCGCGCCACATCATCCCACAAAAAGCGTCTTAAAAGAACAGCGCCTTCCACTTCTCTATCCCATCGATCCACGCCAGCGGATCATAATACTTTTTCTTTTTCCCGTTCGAGCGGATCTCATATCGGAGCGTTCCGCCACTCAGAAAAGCACTTACGCGGATCACACAGTCAAGATACCCGTCATCGCTCCCGGCCTTCTCAATGCTCACCCTGACATTGGAATACGGCCGCAAAAGAGCTTTGACTGCCGGGAGATCCTGCTCATTGACGTACTCTCGGTCAAGAAACGCGCCGTGAACATAAGAAGCAATTTTCCCTTTTACCTCGCCGATCGAAGCATTCATTCAATAACCCACAGCCTTTCTTTTACTCATTGTACCCCATCCAACGCAGCCGGCGCATTGGAAAATCCATCTACCGTTCCGAATCAGACAGGTCCATTCCGGACATATAGACAGATTTTCCTGTTCAAAGCGCAGTGTCTTTTCAATCGATGCATTGTCCAGCACGACAGACTTCCTCCCGACCTGCCATGTAAACTGGTAAAGCGCCTCTCCATCGTCAACGGCCTGTGCATTGATTTTATGTATCAGTACATCCTTTTTATCGAAGGGCATATCATAGACTCACCTTCCGATTCAGCACTGCATCCATGATACCATATTGTCTTTTTCCCCGACGCGAAGAATCCCGCATTTTTCATATATCATCAATGCACTCAGGTTCGCGCCCGGAAGTTTTCACCTATGCGCAGCCAGAACTCTGGCCGTTCAATTGCCAAAGTAAAGTAGTTGACAGATGAAACGATCTCATTTATAGTTGTAGCTACTTTCACTACAACAGAAGGGGAAAAATGCAGTTTTCAAGCCGATTAAATCTTGCGTGCCACATTCTGCTCTATCTTGCGGAATATCAGGACACGCAGAAGGTGACATCCGAAGTTCTTTCCGCGACGACCGGTGTCAATGCCGTCAATGTGCGTAAAACCCTGGGGCTGCTCAAGGCAGCGAATTTGATTGAGGTGCGCCCCGGTATCGGAGGCACCTTCCTCACCCGCAGGCCGGAAGGGATTACGCTGGCCGATGTATTCGACGCGGTCGAGGACAAGGAAGCCCCTCTTTTCCCCATGCACGCCAACCCGAACCGGAACTGCCCCGTCGGGCGGTCCATCGGCAGCGTCATGGATGCACGCGTCCGCGTCCTGGAAGATGCGCTGCATTCCGAAATGGAACGCATGACCATCCAACAGATGCAGGACGATATGCATCATCTTCTGCAGCAGGAAAAAATTTCAGATGAAAAGGAGAAAAATCATGGAAGCAATTGAACGCATTTGCCGCTTTTTAAAGGATGCGGGAACCTATTATCTTGCCACGGCGGAGCGCGACCAGCCGCATGTGCGCCCCTTCGGCACCGCCCATATCTTTGAAAACAAGCTGTACATCCAGACAGGCAAAGGCAAGGATGTGTACCGCCAGATGACCACCAATGGAAAGGTAGAAATCTGCGCCCTGTACAACGGGGAATGGATCCGCGTGTGCGGCAACGTTATCCAAGATGAACGCCAGGAGGCGGAGGAGTCCATGTTAGATGCCTACCCGGAGCTGCGGAAGATGTATACAACCGGAGCCAATGGCAACACAGCCGTATTCTATTTCGAGCATGCTACGGCTGCGATCAGCTCATTTACCCACGAACCGGAAGTACTTATCTTTTAAGGAGTCACGCTATGACACGCACACCCGTCATTTTCTCGGGACACGGCAGCCCGATGATCGCCCTGGAGCAGGACGAAATTACAGCCGGCATGGAAGCTGCGGGCAGCAAAGTCCTGAAAGAATACGGGACGCCCAAAGCCATTCTCGCCGTTTCCGCCCACTGGTACACCAAAGGCACCTTTACCCAGAGCGAGGAACACCCCACCCAGATCTATGACATGTACGGCTTCCCCCAGGAGCTGTATCAGGTCAGATACCCGGTTCACGGGGATCCGGCGCTCGCGGACCGCATTGCAGAATTGCTTGGAAACCGGGTCGCCGTCGACAATTCCTGGGGTATAGACCATGGCACATGGACCGTCCTTGTCCACATGTTCCCCAAGGCGGACATCCCGGTCGTGCAGCTCTCCGTCGACAGCACCCTGACAAGTGAAGAGTGCTTCGAAATCGGGAAAAAACTGGCTCCTCTCCGGGATGAGGGGTATCTTGTTTTCGGCAGCGGCAACATCGTCCACAACCTGCGCCGCGTTGAATGGGACAATCCGGACGGGACACCGATGACCCGCGCCTTCAACGACTACATCATCAACGCCGTGGAAAATGGCACAATGGATCGCATCCTTCATTACACCAAAGGCCCCGAAGCCGCTTATGCCGTTCCGACGCCGGAACATTATCTTCCACTGCTTTACTGCCTTGGCGCGGCCGATGGCGCCCCGGCACAGGTATTCAACAACGTATGCAATCTGGGTTCCATTGCCATGACCGGATTCTTCTGGTCAAACGAAAAATAAAATCACAGGCCTAAAATACGCAGGGCGGATCCGCCCTGCGTATGGTTTTCTTCATCCGTCACTTCTGCTTTTCATAGTATCCCGGAAAGGCAGCGTGAAGTTATCTGTCATCCCCTGGACATCTCTGTATTGATCTCCACCCGCACCTCGTTGAGATACCCGGAGAATTTCTTGATCCGGTCATTGTCCATGCGGGAGACCGGAACGGAAATGCTGCATGCATAGGTTTTGTTGTCTCCGGACACATCCAGTGCGACGGCGATGCAGCGCACGCCCTGCTCATTTTCCTCATTGTCCAGGGCATACCCCTTGTGGCGTACATCATCCAGCGCTTCCAGAAAATCCTCATAATTGGTGATGGTGTAGGGCGTGGTCCGCTCGATGACGGAGCAATTCCAAAGACCGCGCACCTCCTCCTCGCTCATATTGGCCGCCAGTGCCTTGCCGACCGCCGAGCGGTAGAACGGCATGCGCTTGCCTACATAGGAAACCATGCGCACATTGTTCCCGTAAGACTCGACCTTGTCAATGTAGACCACTTCCGCACCTTCACGCTTGACAAGGTGGACTGTCTCCCCGCACATCTCCATCAGCTTCTGCAGATGCGGACGGATAGTCTGGATAATATCCATACGCTCCATAATCCGGTTCGCCAAACCAGCGAGCTTAAAGGTCGGCTCGTATTTGCCATTTTCCGGGTTTTGTCGTACATATCCCATATATTCAAGGGAAGCCACCACCCGGTGAGTCGTACTCTTATTCAGATGAATATTCGCGGCAAGCTCCGTCAGCCCGGTCTGCCCGTGATCGGCAAGGTATTCCAGCGCGCCGAACAGTCGGCCCGCTACCTGAATCGGATTTTTGTTTTCTGCCATGATTGCTCCCCGGTGCTGCCGCACAGCGGCATTTCCTCCCGATGAATCCCCAGGAAAATCCTGATTCCCGGCGATGGGACTTTCCTGATAATTGTTTCACTATGTGAAATATCATATCGTATCACGGAACAGCTTTCAAGCAGGGAAGCCCTCCGCATCGCGGTAATCTCAGAGGAGTTCTCAAGTTTTTCCGATCTTGCGCTTGACAAGAACCCTGCCAAATCTATAATAAAATATAGAGACCGCAATGTGAAATCTTATTTCGCATTATGAAACGTTCAAGTTACACGGTTGACGCTCCGCAATGGAGCAAGTTTTTCATCCCACATGGAGGATAAACAGATGGATTTAAAGTTAAGAGACCGCAAGGACTGCAAGTATGATGCCGTATCTCTCGGCGAGGTAATGCTTCGCCTGGATCCGGGCGAGGGCCGCATCAGGACCGCGAGAAGCTTCCGCGCCTGGGAAGGCGGCGGCGAGTATAATGTTATCCGCGGCCTGCACAAGTGCTTCGGCCTGAACACCGCTGTCATCACCGCCTTCGCGGACAACGAAGTCGGCAAGCTGATGAAGGATTTCATCGAGCAGGGCGGAGTGGATACCTCCCTGATCTACTGGAAGAAGACCGATGGTATCGGCCGTATCTGCCGCAACGGAATCAACTTCACCGAGAGAGGCTTCGGTGTCCGCGGTGCTGTCGGCTGTTCCGACAGATTCAACACAGCCATCTCCCAGGCAACTCCCGAGGAGCTGAATTTTGAGCACATTTTCGGCGATCTCGGCGTTCGCTGGCTGCACACCGGCGGCATCTATGCTGCCCTCTCCGAGCAGTCCTGCGAGACCGTCATTGAGGCGATCAAGACAGCGAAAAAATATGGAACGATTGTTTCCTACGATCTGAATTACCGTCCTTCTATGTGGTCGGCAATCGGCGGCCTGGAGAAGTGCCAGGAAGTCAACAAGGAGATCGCAAAGTACGTTGATGTCATGATCGGCAACGAGGAAGACTTCACCGCCTGCCTTGGCCTGAAGATCGAGGGCCAGGATGCCAGCCTGAAGAAGCTCAACATCGACGGTTACAAGAAGATGATCGACCATGCCGCTGAGGTTTATCCGAACTTCAAGGCGATTGCAACCACCCTTCGCACTGTGAAGACGGCAACCGTCAATGACTGGAAGGCTATCTGCTGGGCGGACGGCCAGATTTATCAGTCCAAGGAATACAACGGTCTCGAGATCATGGATCGTGTCGGCGGCGGAGATTCCTTCGCTTCCGGTCTCGTCTACGGCCTCATGACCTATCAGGATCCGGAGAAGGCAGTCAACTACGGTGCCGCACATGGCGCTCTTGCGATGACTACCCCGGGCGATACTTCCATGGCTTCCCTGGACGAAGTAGAAGGTCTGATGGGCGGTGCAGGTGCACGGGTAAAGCGCTGATCGCTGATCTGGCAGCTGTTCTTGATCTGACAATATATTACGTTCCCGAATGGGTAAAATGGCCTGCCGGTTTCTTACGGCAGGCCGTATAAAGGAGAAAAAAATGGCAAATTCACCGAAGGTTCAGGCTGTTCTGGACAAATTTCACGAAATCGGCATTATTCCGGTTGTTGTTCTCAACGATGCAAAGAACGCAGCTCCGCTGGCTGACGCGCTGATGAAGGGCGGCCTTCCGGCTGCTGAGGTTACATTCCGTACTGATGCCGCTGAGGAGTCTATCCGCATTATGGCAGAGAAGTACCCGGATATGCTCGTCGGCGCAGGCACTGTCCTGACAAAGGACCAGGTTGACCGTGCAGTCAATGCAGGCGCGAAGTTCATCGTCTCCTGCGGCTATGATCCGGAAATCGTTGACTACTGCCTGAAGAAGGACATCTGCGTGTGCCCGGGCACCGCTACCGCATCTGAGATGATGGGCTGCATCCGCCAGGGGCTTGACCATGTCAAGTTCTTCCCGGCTGAGCTCAACGGCGGTCTCAAGAAGATCAAAGCAATCGGTGCTGCCCTGGTTAACCTGAAGTTCATGCCTACCGGCGGAATCAACGCTGAGAACGTTGTTGATTACCTGAAGGATCCCAAGATCTTCTGCGCAGGCGGCTCCTGGATGGTTAAGGGTGCGCTCATTGACGCCGGCAAGTTCGATGAGATCGAGGCCAAGGTTAAGGAAGCTCACGAGATTGTAGAGAAGATTCACGCTGAGCAGGCATAAACCTGATCCGCTGAACATCCGGTGGGGCGGAGGCTGTTATCTCCGCCCTCTCACGCCGCCTGGCATATCTATTGTGTGTACAGCGGTTTCAACAGTTGACGTGCATAGACTGATACGCTGAGGTTAATTGTAAACGCCCCGGTGTATCAGTCTTTTTTGAATGCTTTTGGGACTATATAAAATGCCCTATGATAGATATCTTTCTCTTTAGGATTCAAATCAGGAAGCCGACCTTATTCAGAACCAGCTCATACAGATTGAAATCCCGCGGCTCTCCAATGTCCGTATAGGTGATCGGGACCGTTCCGGCATACTTAAATCCAAACGACTGGTACATTTTCTGAGGGATATCATTTCCCACGATACAGTCAAGCCGGATTGCTCTCATTCCTCTTTCTTCCGCCTTATGGATAGCATGAGATACCAGCTCTTTCGCGTATCCTCTCCCACTATATTCCGGCAGAACACGAAGCGCATGCAGCGTCACAACCTGATCCGGTGCCGCATCAGTCCTCCAATGCCCCTGTGCGTATGCAGCGTCACAGTCGTGATTCATTATATACGCTGCAGCAATTCCTCCGTCCGCTCTCACAAGGAACTGTTCGGTATGCCGGATGGCATCCCAGATCATATCATCTGAAGGGAAGCCGCCTTTATCGCCATTGGGGATAAAGCTCTCCTGGCCAAGAACTTCACACATCCGATTATAAAATCTGCGAAGCTCTTCAAAATCCGCCTCTTTTGCTTCTTCAATCTTCATCTGACTGGTCCCTTTATTCAACAAATCAGAAATGTCTCCCATGATACCAGAGCACTGTCGGGTCAAAGTCTGTCAATCCGGCCACTCCGGTATAACCCATGAGTTCTTTCAGCTGTCTGTTCATCTGGTGTATTTTTTCTTCTACTGCCGGCGTTCCTTCCTTTAAGAGACCTGGCAGAATCGCTCTTCCTGTTGATACCGCTTCGGCTCCCAATGCCAGAAGCTTATAGGCATCTCTTCCGTCATCAACAGAGCAGTCGGCAAAAACTATCATCTTTCCGGAAACTTTCTTAATCTCAGGAAGTACCATTGCCGGAGGAACTGCAAATGGAAGCCTGCCGTGATGATGACTTACCACAATTGCATCAACATGAGCTCTCTTACAGGCAGAAGCATCTCTCGCGCTGAGAACCCCCTTTGCGACAAAAGGGACTCCAAGCTGATGGGCAAAGCCGGCGAAACTCTCCAGATCCTCTTCGGTAAGAGTTCCCATTTTCTCACCGTCGACCACATCCTTTTCTCCATCTGCACCGATGCTGTGGTCTATGTCTATTCCGACCGCCAGAGCCTTATTTCTCACTGCGAAGGTCATCTGCGAACGTATCTTTTCATGATCTTCAAAAGGCTTTATGATGCGAATCGTTTCTGCACCAATGTCAGCGATCCTTTTATAATCTTCGTCTGACTCCATGCCGACCCAGTTGACAAGTCCGAGATTCTTCGCCGCCCGGGCGTACTCTTCCATCGGCTTGTGATCCAGACCTGCTTTATTCAGATGCGAAAATGCCGGCATCATGATCGGAGATGAGAATTTCTTTCCCCAGAGTTCAAATGAAATATCAGCCACCTTTGTCCCGATAATGCGCTCTTCAATCAGAATCTCATCCAGAAAGCGTCTCGTATGCCAGGCTGCATTTGATGCATTTTTTGGCAATGCAGGAATCAGGCCGTCCGGTCCAGGCCACTGTGCTTCTTTTTCCATTCTTTTTTCTCCCGACTGTCCTGTAAGCATTTTATCTTCAGATACTGTTTCCTTTATCATACTCCAATTTGTTTCGATACAGAAGAAGTCAGATCGCGTCCTTACTCATCATTGTCCGCCCGGGCCAGTCTTCCTCACAACAGGTATCAATCTTTGGCAATGTGCTCATGAACTTTTATGATCGTTTTCCCTTTGGAGCCGCCGCGCCTAACCTTGTCCAGAGCTTCATTTACCTGATCCAGACTGAATACGCCATCAATAGAAGTTTCCAGCGGATGCTCCTTGTCAAACAGGCCGGCTATTTTTTCCAGCTGATGTCCGTCCTC
>CAIFEV010000016.1 GCA_903789615.1 uncultured Lachnospiraceae bacterium
ATCGCCGCCTTTCAGGCGGAGGGCAAACCACCAGCTGAGCTGGTGGTTTTGATTTAAACTCAGGATACGCGGTATCTGAGGAGCGCAGAAGAATGTGCCAGGGGCGGCAGGACACAGAAAGGAAACATGCGTATTGAACACAGCAGACAGGGGACTGACCTCAGCTGAGGCGGAAAGGCTCACGAAAGAGGGAAAGGCAAACGTTCAGGTACACGAGTCTTCCAAGACCGTCGGAAAGATTCTCCGGGAAAACATCTTCACATACTTCAACTTCCTGTTTCTGGTGCTGGGCGCCATGCTTTTTGTCGTCGGTGCCTACCGGGACATGACATTCTTCATCATCATCGTCGCCAACACGCTGATCGGCATCGGGCAGGAGCTCTACTCCAAGTCGGTGCTGGACAAGCTGTCCGTGCTGAACGCGCCGAAGACGGAGGTATACCGGGACGGAGAGCTGACCGAAATACCGACGGAGGAGCTTGTTCTCGGAGACCTGGTTCACTACCGCTCCGGCAGGCAGATCGGAGCCGACGCCAGAGTGGAAGAGGGCAGTGTGCGTGTTAATGAGGCACTTGTCACCGGAGAAGCGGACGAAGTCATCAAGGAGCCGGGAGATCGGCTTCTCTCGGGAAGCTTTATCGTGTCCGGAAACTGTGACGCGACGCTCACGGCCGTCGGGCAGGATTCCTACGTCTCCCATCTGACTGCTGAGGCCAAAAAGGCCGAAGGGGAGCAGCAGACCGAGATGATGCGCTCCCTCTCCAGACTCCTGTACGTGATCGGCATCATCATCGTGCCGCTTGGCATCGGGATGCTGGTTCAGGATATCATGTTCCTGAATATGACGGTCTACCAGTCAGTTGTGGCGATGGTGGCCGCCGTCATCGGCATGATCCCGGAAGGCCTCTATCTGCTGACCAGTGTGCGTCTGGCCATGGCTGTGGCACTTCTGGCGCATCAGCGGGTCATCGTGCACCGCATGGCAAGTGTTGAGACACTCGCGCGGGTCGATACGCTCTGCGTCGACAAGACCGGAACCATCACGGAAAATGAGATGAAAGTCCACGGCGTGAAACTCGTGGAAGGCGTGGAAAGGTCAGAAGTCTTCGCGCATCTGGCGGATCTGACCGAGGCCATGAGCAGCGACAACCTGACGATGGCAACACTCAAGGCCTACATCGAGCACAAGCAGACGAAGGCGGCTGCGGCGGCCGCAGCGCCGCTGGCTGTCTTTCCGTTCACGTCCGAGCTCAAGTTCTCCGGCGTCTCCTTTGAGGCGGCCGACTATGTCATCGGCGCGCCCGAGCGGCTCCTTCTCTCGGAGTACAGCCGCTACCGCAACATCATTGAAGAGGGCGCCGAGCAGGGATACCGCGTGCTGGCTTTCGGAAGTCTGCCGCCTGGCTGCCGCCTGAACGGAAAACCGCTCACTTCCCCGATCATCCCGGAGGCGTTCATTTTCCTTGGCAACGCGATCCGAGAGGAGGCCCCGGAGACATTCCGCTATTTCCAGGAGCAGGGTGTGACCGTCAAAGTCATCTCCGGAGATAATCCCGTCACGGTATCGGCGGTCGCGAAGATGGCAGGCATCAAAGACGCCGACCGGTATGTCGACGCCGGAGAGCTGAAGACCTGGGGCGACTACCGCGCCGGCGTCTCCCGCTACACCGTATTCGGCCGGGTTCAGCCGGAACAGAAGAAAAAGCTCATCGCGGCGCTCAAGGCCGACAGACGCGTGGTCGCCATGACGGGCGACGGTGTCAACGACGTGCTTGCGCTCAAGGAAGCGGACTGCTCCGTGGCGATGGCCTCGGGAAGCGAGGCGGCATCAAACTGCGCGCAGATCGTGCTGCTTGATTCGGACTTCTCCTGCATGCCGGAAGTTGTCCTGCAGGGCCGCCAGGTCGTAAACAACATCCAGCGCTCCGCGTCGCTGTTCCTCGTGAAGAACATCTTCTCCATCCTGATGTGCCTCCTGACGCTTGCCTTCGCGCTGACGTATCCGCTGCGGGCGGCGCAGATTTCGCTTATCTCCGCATTTACCATCGGTATGCCGGCGTTCCTGCTGGCGATGCAGCCGGAGAACAAGCTGATCCGCGGGAAATTCCTGACCAACGCGATCCTTAACGCACTGCCCGGAGGCCTGACGGACTTCGCGGCGGTGGCCAGCATGACGCTGCTGGGGACCATGGCCGGAATCCCGACCACAGACCAGTCGGTCATGACGGTCATCGTCATGCTGTTCGTGGGTGTGTGCGTGCTCATCCGCGTGTGCCGGCCATTTGATGTGTTCCGCGTCGTCGTCATCGTGCTGTCCGTCGTAGCCGCCGTCGGGGCGATCATCCTGTTCCCGTCGGTGTTCTCCATGACGATGATCTCCAGACGGGAGATCCTGATGCTGATTCCGACCTGCGCCGCCGCCGGTGCGCTGTTCTTCGGCCTCTCGGCGCTGATCGACCGCATCCGCCGGTATTTCGGCGGTCATGAGTACAGGCTGTCGAAGTGGTACCGGCGCCTCCACCGGAAAAGCGAATGGTAAATGCAATAGAATTGCGCCTTGTGCGGTACAAGTGGTATCATTAGAAGTCAGAATTAGCTGAGACGTACCGGAGGCGGAGGAAAGGTATGAGTGAGAAAAATGTGATCGTCATCGGGCACAGGAATCCGGACACGGATTCCGTCTGCTCCGCGATCTGTTATGCCAGACTGAAGAACAGGGCAGAGGGGACGGACCGCTATATCCCCACGCGCTGCGGCCATCTGAATGACGAGACCCGGTTCGTGTTAAAGACCCTGGGCGTTGAGCCGCCGGAGTACATCACGGATGTGCGGCCGCAGGTGAAGGACATCGAGATCCGGCACACGAAAGGTGTGGAGAGTACGCTTTCCGTGCGGGAAGGCTACCGGAAGATGAAGGAGGCAAACATCTTCACGCTGCCGATAACGGAAGGAAACCGGCTGGCCGGACTGGTGACCATCGGCGATATCGCGCGCTCCTCCTTTGAAATCTACGACAACGAGATCCTCGCGCGCTCGAAAACCCGCTATACAAGCATCGTGGAGACACTGATGGGGCATGTCGTGACGGGAGACGCAGACCGGGAAGTGACCGGCAAGGTTGTCATCTCCGCCGCCAACCCCGAGCTCATGGAGAATTATATCGAGGAAGGCGACGTCGTCATCCTCGGAAACCGCTATGAATCCCAGATCTCGGCCATCGCGACCGGCGCCGCCTGCCTCATCGTCTGCGAGGGCGAGGAAGTCGCCAGGTCCGTCATCAAGCTCGCCGAGGCCAGCAGTACACTGATCATCGTGACGCCGTACGACACATACATGGTCGCGCGTATGATCGACCAGAGCATGCCGGTCAGCTTCTTCATGCGCGAGCGGGAGAAGCTCACGTGCTTCACGATGGAGTCATACCTGGAGGACATCCACGGGACCATGGCGACCAAGCGCTACCGCGACTTCCCGATTGAGGACGAAAACGGGAACTACGTCGGCATGATCTCCCGCCGCAACATCCTCGGCGCCGGGCGCAAGCAGGTGATCCTGATGGACCACAACGAGGAGAGCCAGGCCGTCGCCGGCGTCATGACCACCGATATCCTCGAGATCATCGACCACCACCGCCTCGGGTCGCTGCAGACGATGGGACCGCTGTATTTCCGCGGCGAGCCGCTCGGCTGCACCTGCACGATTGTGGCCAGGATGTATAAGGAAAAGAATATCGAAATCGACAGCCAGACAGCGGCACTTCTGTGTTCCGCGATCATCTCCGACACGCTGCTGTTCCGCTCCCCGACCTGCACCGCGCTTGACAGGGAAATCTGCGAGCAGCTGGCGCAGAAAGCCGGCATCAATCTGCAGGAGTACGCCGCAAAGATGTTCGCCGCGGCCGGGAATCTTAAAAACAAGCCGGCTGACGAGCTGTTTCACCAGGACTACAAGACGTTTGAGGCGGGAAAGATCCGCTTCGGCGTCGGCCAGGTGACCAGTATGAGTGCCGATGAGCTCGCCTCGATAGAAAACCGCATGGCGGAGTACATGCGGGATGCCGCCGGCAAAGAAGGACTGAGCATGCTGTTCTTCATGCTGACGGACATCCTGAACGAGTCCTCCATCGTGCTGGGGGCCGGAAAGGGCGCCGTTGAGGCACTTGTGAACACCTTCGGCGTTGAGGCGGACGGTTCGGGCGTGTTCCTCAAAGGCGTCGTCTCCAGAAAGAAACAGCTGGTTCCGCCGCTCATCGAGACGCTGACGGAGAAATAAAGAAGGAAAGGGAAGAAAAGAGGTTGCAGTTTTGAGAAAGTTACGCAGGGATGAGCCGTGCTGGTGCGGCAGCGGGAAGATGTACGGAGAGTGCCACGCCGGATGGGACAAGAAAATAGAAGTTTACCGCAAGAAGTTCAACATCGTTCCGCCGCACGCGATCATAAAGAACGAGGAGCAGCTGCAGGGCATGCGGGAGTCCGCTAAAATCAACGTCGCCGTGCTGGACTACGTGGGAGAGCACATTCACCCGGGCATTACGACCGAGGAGATCGACGAGATGGTGTACCAGGAGACCACCCGCATGGGCGGCATCCCGGCACCGCTGAACTACGAAGGCTTCCCGAAAAGCGTCTGCACATCCATCAACGATCAGGTCTGCCACGGCATCCCGAGCTCTGACATCACCGTGCAGGACGGCGATATCATCAACGTCGACTGTTCCACGATTCTGAACGGATACTTCAGCGACAGTTCCCGCATGTATCTCATCGGAGATGTCTCCGAGAGCCGCCGTAAGCTCGTGCAGGTCACGAAGGAGTGCGTCGAGCTCGGCCTGAAGCAGGTCAGGCCATGGGGCCATCTGGGCGATGTGGCGCAGGCCATCAACGACCACGCGCAGGAAAACGGATACAGCGTTGTCCGCCAGGTCGGCGGCCACGGCATCGGCCTGCAGTTCCACGAGGACCCATTTGTCAGCTATGTCATCCGCAAGGGCACCGGCATGGTCATGGCGCCGGGCATGGTATTTACCATCGAGCCGATGGTAAATGAGGGCTCCTCCGAGATCTATGTCGACGACGAGAACGACTGGACCATCTACACCGACGACGGCAGCGATTCCGCCCAGTGGGAGATCATGGTTCACGTGACCGACGACGGATACGAAGTCATGAGCTGGTAAAGATAAGAGGAATGCACCGGGGAAATACCTGCGCGCATTCCTTTTTCATTCTGTAAAGAATTTATAAATTTGCCGCGGCCCGCATCAATTGTGTTGACATTGCCGGGGCATGGTGTTATTTTATTGTAAGTTGAATTAGCACTCGTGAGAAATGAGTGCTAACAAGATAAAAAGCAACAGGAGGATGTTATCATGACATTAAAACCTTTGGGTGACAGAGTCGTTATCAAGGCCATTATGGAAGAGGAGACCACCAAGTCGGGAATCGTTCTTCCGGGTCAGGCCAAGGAAAAGCCGCAGCAGGCTGTTGTCGTAGCTGTTGGTCCGGGCGGCGTCGTTGACGGAAAAGAAGTCAAGATGGAAGTAAAGCCGGGCGACAAGATCATCTACTCCAAGTACGCAGGAACAGAAGTAAAGCTTGAGGATGAGAGCTATATCATCGTAAAGCAGTCTGATATCCTTGCGATCATTGCATAAATAGAAGAAGAAAGAGTCAGGAGGATTTTTTACAATGGCTAAGGAAATTAAATTCGGTATTGATGCCACAAAGGCTCTGGAAGCCGGTGTCAACAAGCTTGCTGATACAGTCAGCGTAACACTCGGCCCGAAGGGCAGAAATGTCGTTCTTGACAAGTCCTACGGCGCTCCGCTCATCACCAACGACGGTGTCACGATCGCCAAGGAGATCGAGCTTGAGGACAAGTTCGAGAACATGGGCGCGCAGCTTGTAAAGGAAGTTGCCACCAAGACCAACGACGTAGCCGGTGATGGCACAACCACCGCTACGGTTCTTGCGCAGGCGATGATCAACGAAGGCATGCGGAATGTCGCAGCCGGCGCGAACCCGATCATCATCCGCAAAGGCATGAAGAAGGCCACCGATGTTGCCGTTGATGCCATCAAGGGCATGAGCGAGCCGGTCAAGGGCAAGGATCAGATCGCAAAGGTTGCAGCGATCTCCGCCTCTGACGAGGAAGTCGGCAAGATGGTTGCGGATGCCATGGAGAAGGTTACCGCAGACGGCGTCATCACCATCGAAGAGAGCAAGACCATGAAGACCGAGCTGGACCTTGTAAAAGGTATGCAGTTCGACAGAGGATACGTTTCCGCTTACATGTGCACCGACACCGACAAGATGGAGGCAAACCTCGAGAATCCGTACGTTCTGATCACAGACAAGAAGATCAGCAACATCCAGGATATCCTTCCGGTACTCGAGCAGATCGTAAAGACCGGTTCCCAGCTTCTCATCATCGCTGAGGATGTCGAGGGCGAGGCACTCACAACTCTTATCGTTAACAAGCTGAGAGGCACCTTCAACGTTGTCGCTGTCAAGGCTCCGGGATATGGCGACAGAAGAAAGGAAATGCTTCAGGATATCGCCGTTCTGACAGGCGGCCAGGTTATCTCCTCCGATCTTGGCAGAGAGCTGAAGGACACGACCATGGAGATGCTCGGACGCGCAAAGTCCGTGAAGGTCAACAAGGACAACACCACGATCGTTGACGGCGAAGGCGACAAGGATGAGATCCAGGCCCGCATCGCTCAGATCCGTGCCCAGATTGCCGAGACAACTTCGGACTTCGACCGCGAGAAGCTTCAGGAGAGACTCGCAAAGCTCGCCGGCGGCGTTGCCGTAATCCGCGTGGGCGCTGCGACAGAGGCTGAGATGAAGGAAGCCAAGCTCCGCATGGAGGACGCTCTCAATGCCACAAAGGCAGCTGTTGAGGAAGGCGTTATCGCAGGCGGCGGCTCCGCTTACATCCACGCTCAGAAGAAGGTCGAGGAACTCGCGAAGACCCTCGAGGGCGACGAGAGAACCGGTGCCCGCATCGTTGAGAAGGCTCTGGAAGCTCCGCTCAAGCAGATCGCCCAGAACGCAGGCCTTGAAGGCGCTGTCATCATCAACCAGGTTAAGACGATGGAGCCGGGCAACGGCTACGACGCTCTGAATGACAAATATGTGAACATGATCGAGGCAGGCATCCTGGATCCGGTCAAGGTTACAAGATCCGCACTTCAGAACGCATGCAGCGTAGCTTCGACCCTGCTCACGACCGAAGCGGCAGTCGGCGACATCAAAGAGCCGGCTCCGGCAGCTCCGGCAGCACCGCAGGGCGGGATGATGTAATCCGCGCGGAGAGTGCATTCCGATACATAACACAAAAGAGGAGAGGACGGGTAAAACCGTTCTCTCTTTTTTATTGGGATAAAAAAGAGACAGGACTCTGCAAAAGCAAAATCTCCGCCTCTTCCAAAAAGGTATTCCCCTTTTTCAATTGTGATTATAATTCAGCACCTGTCTATGAGTCCGTCAATGACCTATCCGTCTGCTTCACTCCGCCCCCTTTCCTGCCCGGCTTGTGAGCATCTGTCGGAGGGGATATAATAAACAATATACAGAATTCCGCTGCCGCCAGGCGTGTCTTTCTGACCGGCTTTTAAGCGGCGTTTTGAGGAAAACTTTTTCTGAGAGGTCAGATCCATGGGAGAGAAAATCAAGTGCGCGGCTGCGTGCCTGCTGCTCTATATTGAGACATTTCTTTTTCTTGATGTCTGCGGACTTAAGATCAACACGGCAGTGACGGTCCTTGTCACCGCCCTTTTTGCGTTCCTGTTCTGGCGCAAAAAAGAAACGATCATCCGCGCGTTCCGGAAACCGGACGCCTGGGGCTGGATCTTCAGCGTTCTGCTGGCAGTTTCCCTTCTTCTTGGCAGCACCCTTCAGGTCAACAAAGATACTTTGTACGACGAATACTGGGAGACCTATGCGCTGCCGTTGCAGATGGCTGACATTCTGCGCCTGCTGCTTCTGCTCCCGTTCCTCTACATACTTGTCGTTCTGGTGATGGAGGGGCTGGACCGCCTGGCGCCCGTTCTTGCTGGCAATGCGGAAAGCCCTTCCGGGCGCCAGGATACCCGGAAGCTGTTCTGGTTCGTCACCGGCCTTTTATTTTTGTGCATGCTCCCGTACCTGCTCGCCCACTGGCCGGGGCTGGTATACGGTGATTCTCTCTGCTCCATTTACCAGTATGAGGGGGAGATGCCGTACTATGACCAGTTCCCGGTCGTTTACACTCTGTTCATCGGGATATTCCTGTCGGCGGGGAAAGCACTTTTCCACAGCATCACTGCCGGCTGCGCTCTCTACAGCCTGTTTCAGATGGCCGCCATCAGTGCCGGATGCGCCTACATCGTCGTATGGCTGTCCATGAAAAATGTGAATAAAAAGCTCCTGTACTTTGTCGTACTGTATTACGCGCTGACGCCGATGTTTTCTCTGTTTGGCATCAGTATGTGGAAGGACCCGCTTTTTTCGATGGCGCTGGCGATCTACTGCCTGAAGCTCGCAGATATCGTGACGGGCAGCGGAAAACAGACCGGGACCGCGCTGCTGCCGCTTTTGGGGCTTCTTGCCGTGATCGGATTTTTCCGCTCGAACGGACTGTACGTGATCCTCTTCACCGTTGTACTGCTTTTGCTTTTCAAGCTGCACTTTAAAAAGAGACTGCGGCTGCCCAGAGGCTTCTGGCTCGTGCATGCATTGATCATTGCGGTGGTTGTGACGGTGACCGGACCAGTGTGCTCGGCGGCGGGGGTCGAAAAGCACACGGAGGAGAGCCTCAGCATTCCGCTGCAGCAGCTGGCCGCGGCGGTTGTGTACGACGGGAAGATGAGCGACGCCGAGCGCGGCGTGGTGGCGGAGATCATGCCGCTTGAAGAATACAAAGAGGCCTACCAGCCGGGGATCGTCGATACGATCAAATGGGATGACCAGTTCAATATATACTATGTGCGCGAGAACCGCGGTGAAGTCCTGAAGACGTGGATCGGCGTCGGAGTAAAGAATCCGGGCATCTATCTGCGGGCGTGGAGCCTGAACACGTTCGGCTACTGGGCAGTGAACAAATGGGATCTGAATCTGTATGTGGGAAATATCACCCGCGCGGGATTCCCGGAGGACATGGATCTGATGGGCATTGAGTTTGATGACCTTCTGGAAGGACTTCCGTTTGTGCCGGAAGTTCTGTTCTCGACGGCGTCTGCCCTGCCTGCGGTTGCCCTGTGTGCGTGGATGATGCTGTTTGCCGCGGTCTACGCCTTGTCAAGAAAACAGTCCCTGAAGAGCCTGCTGTTCGTTCCCTGCCTGGCTTCCGTCCTGACGCTCCTTCTTGCCGCTCCGGACTGCTACTGGCCGAGATATGCATTCAGCGTGTACTATCTGCTGCCGGTGACGCTGTTGTTTCCGGGAATTTTTGCCAGGGCAGGAGAATAGTGAAATCCGAAAGGCCGGCAAATGATCGAATCCGCTTGCAGAAACGCGCAGGACGCTAAGAGGGAAAGGCAGCAATCCGATGCGTGACAGAGAAGAAGCAGGAAAATCCGGAAACGTGCGGAGAATAAGAGCCGTACCGAATTGTGGATCGTGAGAAAGGGTTCTGGGGACGAACAGTTTGCATAAGCACGAAATATGCGTATACTGATGAAAGACAGAAACGAAACAGCATCGCGTTTTTGTTTTCTTCGCCGGAAGGGGAAGTGAGTAGAAATTTAGTGATTGTTATTTCAGTTTTTGAGGAAAGCTGGGAGGGCCGTGTTGTTTAGGGCTTTCTCAGCTTTCTGTTGTTGAGGATGACATTAATAATATGCTATTAAACATCTCTTAGTAATTGTAATTAATAGTTGCATTTATAGAAATAAGAGCTATAATCGTTAATAACAGAAACAGACGTGAAACAACAGAAAGCACAGGTGAGTATGGAATACATAGCACACCTAAAAGAAACAGATTCTGCAAGCGGAACGGAAAATGTGGATCGACTCCCGGATTCAGATAAACAGCCGTTACATTCCCATCTGGAAGGAACCGCCCGTATAGCTGAATCTTTTGCTATTATACCATGGAAGGACGTGGCATATGATTGCGGACAACTTCATGATGTGGGTAAATATCAGAGCTCTTTTCAGAAACGGATACGGGGAGCATCCATTCGGGTAGATCATTCTACATGTGGAGCAATCGAAGCAAAAAGAAACCTACAGCCACCGGTATCTCTTATTCTTGAGTATTGTATCGCTGGACATCATGCAGGTCTTCCGGATGGCGGTAGAAAAGAGGATCAGTCTGGCGAGACGTATTCCGGACATTTTTCATTGAATTCGAGACTCAAGCTTACTGAATTTGATTCTTACGATGCGTATAAAAAAGAAATAAAGCTGAGAGATATTAATATTCAGGAATTCGGGAGATATCTGGTCGAAGACCTTGCAGAACTTGAAAAGATCGACGGAAACATGGCTCTCAATTTATACATTGACGAGATGTCCTACATGATCCGATACTGCTATTCTTGCCTGGTTGATGCGGATTCTATTGATACGGAGCATTTCTGCCGCGGTACTCTGCGTCAGACGCTGAAAGCTGATTATAATGTATGCCTGCAAAGGCTGAATGACAGGTTTGAGCAGTTTGCAAAGGCGAAGGCTCAGACCAGGCTTCAGAGAACACGAACAGAGATTCAGAAACAGGCATTTCAAAACATACATGAAGAAGCAGATGTATATCTCATGAATATGCCGACAGGAAGCGGTAAAACGTTGTGCAGCGCGAAATGTGCACTAATGAAAGCTTTGGAATCACATAAAAAACATATTATTTATGTGATTCCGTATAACAGTATCATCACACAAACTGCGCAGGAATTCCAAACGATATTTAATGAGAACCTGGACGATGGATTGCCGAAAATTCATATTTTGAGGCATCAGTCGACCTATTCCATTGAAGATGATGAAGATGCAGATGATTCCTATAAATTACAAGTGATTCAGGCAACTGAAAATTGGGATGCGGACTTTATTATCACAACGGCTGTTCAGTTTTTTGAGTCACTATTTTCATCCAGACGAAGTAAATTACGGAAACTGCACAACATGGCTGACAGTGTCCTGATTTTCGATGAAGCGCATCTGATGCCGGTTAAATTCCTACAGCCATGTCTGGAAGCTATTGCTGTGCTGACCAGGAAACTTGGCAGTAAAGCTATCCTACTCACAGCGACTATGCCGGATTACCGGGAACTGCTTAACACATATGTTCCGGTTGGATTGCAAGTGAAGGAACTTGTTCCGGATCGATCGGAATTTGATGCCTTTCGGAAATGCTCTTTCAACAATCTGGGATGTATTTCGGAAGAGCAGCTTGTGAAAAAGATAGAAAATGGTAAGTCATCACTGGTTGTAGTCAATTCTCGCCAAAGAGCACGGGAATTATATGAAAGAATGGGTGGAGAGACAAGGGAAAATTTGTATCATCTCTCTACATTGATGACAAAAAGAGACCTTCAGGATACCATTGATGAAATTAAACGAAAGCTTCACGAAGCTGAGAATCAGACGATTGATTGTCCTGTGATTGTTATCTCAACTTCTCTTATCGAAGCTGGTGTAGATCTTGATTTTGAAACGGCATTTCGTGAAATGACAGGTCTGGACAGTATTCTTCAGACAGGCGGAAGATGCAATCGTGAAGGGAAAAGAAAATCGGGACAGGTTTGTGTTTTTGAAATTGCCGGGGAGGATAAGATCAGGAGAGAGGAATGGGATCCGAAAGTTATCGTTACAAGAGGTCTGCTTGATGAATATCCGGATATATCATCAGAAGACTGTATTCAGGAGTATTACAGACGTGTGTATCTTGCAGATAAAACCGAGATCGTTGGAAATTCTATGCACAGTCAGATGCAAAAAATGGGACTTGCTTTGAATTTTGATTCTGTCGGATCAATACCGTTTGCCTCATATGATGGACAGATGATTTTGAGCCAGGATGAATCTCTTATAGTCCCGGAATGTGAGGAGTCAGAAAAATTAATCAATCAGATAAAGTATGCCGGTGTTTCCGGGAAAGTCCTTCGCACCTTACAGCAATATACCTGCAGTGTTCCGCGCAAAACCATGGAGGAACTGATGAGGCAGGGGGTTGTGGAAGATATCGCAAATTCCGGGATGAATAAGAACACTTCTAACGGCGGTATTTATGCACTGAAAACAATGAGATACTACAACAAATCTAAAGGAATTTTAACGGAAGGGGGAGATTACTATGTCGATTAAGGTGATTATAAGCGGACAGAGAGCCTGTTTCACAAGACCTGAGATGAAAGCTGAACGTGTCAGTTATGATGTTCCGACACCGGGTGCACTGGAAGGACTTCTGAAAAGCGTGTACTGGAAACCGGCTATGCGATATGTAATTGATCAGATTATCGTATTTAACCCTATTGAATTTACCAGTGTCCGGCGCAATGAAGTAAAGTCAAAAGTGAAATTCAGCAAAATGAAGGCACAGATGAAAGAGGCGGAAGAAGCACAGAAAAATCCGGACATTGCGATAGAATCAGATCCGCGTATATACACGAATTTCGGAGATGAGCGTACACAAAGAGCATCCATGATCCTGAAAAATGTCAGGTACGGAGTAGCATTTCACATTGAACTCACCGGCCTGCGCTGTGAGAGAGAAAATCAAGAATGTGACCCATTGAAGAAACATGAGGCGGAATTTATCAGAAGATGCAGAAAAGGGCAGTGTTTCAGACAGCCTTGTCTGGGGTGTGCGGAGTTTCCTGCAGAGATTTCGCTGACAGACAATTTTCAGAAGGAGCAGATTTGCCAGGAGAATATGGGAGTTCATGACCTTGGCTATATGTTGTACAAAGTATGTTTCAAGGATGGAGGCCATCCCGTCCATGATGATTGGAACAGCAGGCTTTATTCGGATGAAGCGGAAAGCAGGTTTTATCGTCCGATTATGAAGGATGGCGTGATTGATGTTGCAAAATATAAGGGGGTGGTTATGTGCTGATCAGTGCCCTGAACCGATACTATGATATTCTCTCTTCAAAGAACAAATTTACTACTCCGGGATATGAACAATGCGATATCAGTTACATTGTTATATTGTCTCCTGATGGGAAATTATCAGGAATTCAGGATTGCAGAAAACAAGAGGAAGCAAATATAAAGGGAAAGATAAAAAAGACGTTGATTCCTAAAAGTGTCAGCATTCCGGAAAGACCCAGATCGACAACGGTAAGCGCAAATTTTGTGGAAGTCCGTCCTGGATATATTTTTGGACTTGAGTACGAGACAGACAAGGAGAGTGGAGAGGGGATACTTTCAACTGTTATATCAAATGCCAAAACAGACAAGCAGAAAGAAAAACTGAAACTGCAACATCAGAGTTTTTCTGATGAAGTTGAACAAGACTTTGGTGCTATGACTTCACCGCTGGCGAGAGCATACACTGAATTCGCGAGAAACTGGAACCCGGAATCAGAGATGCAAAATCCGTTTCTATTAGGCTTAAAGGCAGATCTCAATAAATGTAAGTTTGCTTTTTGCCTTCAAGGACATCCGGAAATGCTTCTGCAGGATGAAAGTGAAGTGAAAGAAAAATGGAAAACCCTTCGCGGAGCTGCAGAAACGGAAACGGAAGGCCGAAAGATTTGTCAATGTTCCGTCACAGGAAGAGAGCTTCCAATTGCTGAAGTGCATGATACACTGGTCAGTGGAGCAGGCATTGGAATTCGTAACGCAGGAATTAATCCCAGCCTTGTGAATTTTAAACCGGAATCCTTTCTTTCATACAACCATAAGCAGGGGGAAAATGCCTGCATATCTGTCGAAGCGATGAAGCGTTACACTAAGGCGTTGAATTATCTTTTGAAGCAGCCGGAAAATCACAGCTATCTTGACGGCCAGACGATTGTTTGCTGGTCTGAAGACGGGAATGAAGCCAATGATTCCCTGATGTCTGCAATATTCAAGCAGCAGTCAGATCAATATAAGGGAAATGAACTGGATTCAGCACTTACAAACCTTATGAAAGAGGCTCTACAGGGGACTGTGACGATATTTAAAATGAGAGATGTCGAACACAGGATAACTCCGGACGCAAATTATTATATTGTGGGTTTTGTCCCGAACGCTTCGAGAATTCAGGTTAAATTCCTGTATCGACAGCGTTTTGGAAAGCTGCTCGGAAATGTTGCCAGGTTTCAGAGTGATATGCAGATGTTCAAAGATGAAAGACCGGTTCCACTCTGGAAACTGAAACGGGAGTTTGCGGCTCCGGCTTCTACACATCCTGAGGCGGATGACACACCTTTTGACTCGATCTTCCGGGCAGTCATTAACGGGACAGATTACCCGGTATGGTGTCTTAAAAGAATGATCACAAGAGTGAAAAAAGATTCGGATGATGATAACAATCAGTACATCCGGCTTAATTCTGTTCGAGCAGGATTTATAAAGGCCTGCCTGATCAGACATGAAAAGGAGGAAATCAGTATGGCATATGACAGCAGTAATGACAACCCGGCATATGTGTGCGGTTCTCTGTTTGCCGTTCTGCAAAAGATTCAGGAGGATTCCGCGTTGCCGGTTAAATTGAACCGAACAATTAAGGATGCATATTTTAGTTCGGCAATATGTAATCCGGCAGCGGTGATGCCGAAATTGATAAAGCTTTCATCCTATCATATAAAAAAGCTTCACAGGGATCATCCTGCATGGGCAAATAATGATGAAATTGCACTGTCGGACATTATGAGTAAGCTGGGGGCTCAGTTCCCGGGAACACTGAACCTGTATGATCAGGGTCGATTTATTCTGGGTTATTACCAGAGATATCAGGCATTTTTTAACAAAAATGAAAAGAACAGTGAAACAGAAAATGAGGAGGAAGAAGTATGATTCAAAACAAGTATGATTTCGTTTATTTGTTCGATGTAACGAATGGAAATCCGAATGGTGATCCGGATGCCGGAAATGAGCCGAGAATGGATGCTGAAACCGGTATAGGGTATGTCACCGATGTCTGCTTGAAAAGAAAAGTCAGAAATTATGTTGATTTAGTTAAAAATGGTGACCCCGGATATAACATCCTGATCAAGAGCGACAAGCCGCTGAATGACAAATTCAGGGCTGCTTATGAAGCGGAAGGACTGGAGCTGGACAAGACAAAAAAGGGAACAAACCCGGCAAATGAGTGGAAAGCCCAGCAGTTCATGTGCCGGAATTATTATGATGTTAGAACGTTTGGGGCTGTGATGTCGACAGGAGATAATTCATGCGGAATTGTACGGGGACCGGTGCAGTTTAGTTTTGCTGACAGCATTTCGCCTATCAGCATAAATACAGTAACTATTACCCGTCAGGCAAAAACCGATTCGAAGAGAGCTGAAAAAGGTGATACGGAAATGGGAAACAAGAGCCTTGTACCGTATGCCCTGTACCGTATGAGTGGTCATGTATCAGCAGCTCTTGCAAATAAGCAGACAGGATTGTCGGAGGAAGATGTTGAATTGCTCTGGAAAGCTCTGCTTAATATGTTTGATGAGGACAGAAGTGCGGCCAGAGGTGATATGGAAGTTCGAGGACTGTATGTTTTCAAGCATGACAATGTGCTTGGAAATGCACGTTTCCCGGAACTTGATAAGAAAATATCGGTTACCCTTAAAGATGGAGTTGTAGTTCCCAGAAAGTTTGATGATTATGATGTCAGGATTGATACAAATATGCCGGAAGGGGTAACACTGTTTCAGTATTAATGTGCCAATGATCAGCGGGAGCTCTGTAATTTTCTCTGAGCCCCCGCTGGAGGGACAAGCACGGAATGGAAGAAATAAGTGTAAGTATTCGAAGTATTCAGCATTATCTGTACTGCCCTCATCGCTGGGGACTGATAAATATCGAATGCTCCTGGGCTGAAAACTATTTTGTTACTAAAGGGAATATTATCCATGACAGGGTTCATGACCCGGATAATTCATATGTAACAAGAAACAAACGAGTGATTACATCCGCTGCGGTGTATAACGATGAACTTGGAATTTATGGTGTTGCAGATTGCATAGAATTGACAAAATCCCGAAATGGTGTTCGGATTGAGAGTCTTCCGGACCGCTATAAATTGACGATCGTGGAATATAAGCCACATAAACCAAAGGACAGCCTGTTTAATGTAGATGATGCCATTCAGGTTTTTGCTCAGAAACTGTGTGTGGATTCAGTTTTTCATTGTGATGCAGAAGGGGTTCTATATTATGCAGATGAAAAGAAACGAATCGTACTTCCGTTTCCAGAAGAGCAGGAGCGCTATCTTCAAGAGTTGAAAAGGGTACTGAATGAAATTCGGAAATTTACCATAAAGGGCGAAATCCCTCCAATTCGTAAAAATCAGAAATGCAGCGGATGTTCGTTTCAGGATTTGTGCATTCCAAAGGTTGTTACGCGGAAAAAGAAGGAGAAATTTCTGGAAATGGTGGAACAGGAGGATTGATCCTAAACCTAAGACAAGGGGACAGGAATGAGAAAATTACTGAATACGATCTATGTAACAAATGAGAATGCTTATCTTTCTTTGGAAAGTAATAATCTTGTCTGCACAGTCGAAAAAGCAGTTAGGCTAAAAGTTCCGCTTGATAATGTTGAAAATATAGTCTGTTTCAGCTATTTGGGATGTTCTCCAGGGCTTATGGGAGAGTGTGTCAAAAAGAAAATCCCTATAAATTTCCTGACACCGGGCGGAAAGTTTCTGGCAAAGGTATATGGTGAAACGAAGGGGAATGTTTTTTTACGCATACAACAGATTGACCGCTTCCGTGAACAGGGACTGCAGCTTGCCAAAAATGAAATGGCGGCAAAGTTCAGCAACTGTATTTATACGGTAAAGCGGACAATGCATGATCATCCGGAATTTAAGGGTGATGAGAAAGTTGTTTCAACTCTTCAGGTGCTGAAAGATGGAATCCAAAAAGCGGAATCGTGTGATTCGGCCGAATCACTTCTTGGAATTGAGGGAAATTGTGCAAGTGAGTATTTCGCAATTTTCCATAAAATGATTACAGGCAGTGATTTGTCGGAAACTTTTCAATTCAGAAATAAGAGACCACCTCTAGATCCGGTCAATGCGCTGCTGTCGTTTGTCTATACTCTGGAAACGGTAGACTGCTCATCAGCGTTGGAAACTGTTGGCCTGGACAGTTATATCGGCTTCTATCATACGCTACGGAGCGGCCGTGTCTCACTTGCGTGTGATCTTGTTGAGGAGTTTCGTGGGATAGGTGAACGGTTTGTTTTATCGATTTTAAATTTGAAAATAATCGGAAGGGAGGATTTTGACAGGCAACTGACTGGTGCTGTATTGTTGAACAGCGATGGCAAAAAGAAACTTATTTCAAAGTGGCAGGAGAAAAAGAGATCAGAAATCTATCATCCCGTCTTAAAACAAAATATTCCGTACGGTTTGCTTCCCTATGTTCAGAGTAATTTGCTGGCAAAATATATTCGTGGAGAAACCGATGAATATATTCCATTGTTGCTTAAGAGAACTGCAAAATAGAAAGGCATTGATTCCGGATATGATGGTAGTGATCAGTTATGATGTTTCAACAGAAACGCCGGCAGGGAAAAAACGGCTTCGTAAGGTGGCCAAAGCCTGTGAGGCTCACGCTCAACGGGTTCAAAATTCTGTTTTTGAAGCAGATCTTGATTATTCATCATTTTTGAATCTGAAAGAAAGTCTATTGAAAATTGTAGACAAAAAGGCAGACAGTATGCGATTCTATTACCTTGGAAATCATTGGAAGAGAAGAGTGGAGCACTATGGGGTTAAAAAGGGATATGATCCTGAGGGTACAATAATAATATAATAGCCATTAATATTGGAGAACCGTATGTGATTTGTTTTTTCCATACAGGTTCGCTGGAAAATAGGCTGGATAATTAACAGTTTGTTATTATCGAGTTTGTTATTTCCGTCCCTTCGGTACAAAATATAGGCGCGATTCTGAAAATAATACAATATTTTGCGGTCGCGCCCCGCGAGGGGCGTGTGAGTAGAAATCATATATAGTTACCAGCAGATTTTGATCTACGATGTCGCGCCCCGCGAGGGGCGTGTGAGTAGAAATCCTGTACTTCCCCAGCCGGACATATCGCGTCCGCGTCGCGCCCCGCGAGGGGCGTGTGAGTAGAAATCTCTTCGTGCTCATGCTCGTGACACGATGCACAGGGTCGCGCCCCGCGAGGGGCGTGTGAGTAGAAATTGGTGCGGGCTGCTGAAAATCATGAGGGCACCTTGTCGCGCCCCGCGAGGGGCGTGTGAGTAGAAATCTATAAAATCCCCGGTATATTCTGCTTTGTTTTGTCGCGCCCCGCGAGGGGCGTGTGAGTAGAAATAATATTGTATGTCAATACTTTACGGATAAAATTGTCGCGCCCCGCGAGGGGCGTGTGAGTAGAAATTCATAATAATGGGAGGAATAGTAGGGGTTTTAGTCGCGCCCCGCGAGGGGCGTGTGAGTAGAAATTAACCATTCATTTGCGCTGCAATGCTTTGTAATGGGTCGCGCCCCGCGAGGGGCGTGTGAGTAGAAATCGGATCCTGTGATTGGTCTTGTAGGCATGGATCTGTCGCGCCCCGCGAGGGGCGTGTGAGTAGAAATCCTGGGCAATCTTACAGTCGAC
>CAIFEV010000017.1 GCA_903789615.1 uncultured Lachnospiraceae bacterium
GCCATGGATCTTTTTATTTATTCAGATGGTGTCCAAGTTGATTTTACAATCGGCGAAAATAAAAAAGCGCAGAGGCGCTGCAATATAAGCGACCTCTGTGCTTCCAGCTTTAAATGAATACCGTTGGTTATTCCGCACTCTTTCCGCTCTCCGTCCCGTATACTTCAATCTGTGTAAGCGCCGGGAACGGGCTCGGGTCGTCCGCCTTCTTCAGCGCGTCAAGCGTAAGCCATGTGACGCCTTTGCGGCCGATATTTTTAAATACATGCGGCTCGCCAGTCCTTTTGTCCATATGAACGGTCTGCTTCTCTCCGTCCGAAAATGTGAACGTCCCTTCTGTCCACCAGCTGTCGTGCGGGAAATCGGCGCGCGTGTACAGGCGGATCTCATCGATGTCCACCGGCCGGCCGAATTCAAGCTTCAGACACGCCTCCGGATCCCGGTTGATCCCCCAGGACGCATATGGCCACTCACCATGAGACCTTGTCGCGATAACCCCGTCGATGGCATTGCGTGCGGCAAAGACCGCCTCGCCCCGGGTCTCAATGTTGGCCGACGCGTGCGGATACAGCCCGTCCGCATCCGGCAAGTCCATCGGGTTCACCGCCAGGTTCCGATACCCCAGTTCAAAGGCATCCGCCTCCCGCACCCGCGCATAATGACGATTCCCGACGAAAGCAAGCGGATTGTGTCCCCTCTTTTTTTCGTAAAACGGAATCGTGTAGCGCACCGTGTCCTTAGCGGCCAGTACAAGAGCCGGCCCGATACTTGCATCAATCGTGATGTCATAAAAATGTCCGGGTACAAGCCCCTCGATCACAAAATAATCCCCCGGCATGTACTCACCGGCCCACGCAAGCGCCGCCTCATGCTCTCCGGCCGCTGAAACCTTTTCCGCATCATCCCACGACTGTCTGAGTGTAATCTTCATGGCAAATGTCCATTTCCTTCCCGCAAGGCATTAAGTCTTTGTATTCTGTTTTTAAGTATACACACTTGCGGAGCGGAATAAATGAAGTTTTTACAGAAGAGAATGTAAATTTTCCGGAGATTTCTCTCTAAAAAAGGGAGCTAAAACCTCCGCCATCTGGCGGAAGCTCCTGCCCCCTTAATTACAGTCCTGTTGTCTGTATTACCTCTGCTCTCTGTTCTTCCTTCTCAGGACCAGATTCACCGCGATCGCGCCCGCGCAGACGGCCATGATAAGGCCGAACAGGCTCATATGCGAATGATCACCGGTCGAGGGAACAGTGTTTTGTGCAGCTGCTGAACCAGATGTTGATATCTGGGAAGGATCAATTACTTCTGCAGCCTCAGACACTGCTGATGCCGATGTATTGTCCGTTCCGGCGGAAGTCTCAGAAGCAGGATTTGACGGCACTTCCGTTGTAGTCCCCGGCACCATCGGCGAAGTCGTCACAGCTGCATCAGACGATCCTGAAGACGATGTGGTCAGATTGCCTGTCTTTGATGTTGTCTGCGTCTGCGCCGTCGTGGTTTGCGCTGTCGGCATTATCGGTGCCTGGGTTGCAGAGGTTTTCTCCGTCTCCGCTACAGATGTCTTATCTGTCGGCGCCATCGATGTCTGTGTCGTCGGAACTTCTGTCGTCGACGTTGTCACTTCCTGCGTTGTCGGAATTTCCGTCGTCGGCGCCTGTGTCGTCGGAGCTTCTGTCTCCGGGGTATAACTGTTGGTGATCACGTAGCCGCTCTCTGCGTCACCCGTGACAGATGCTGTATAACCGTCCGGAGTGTTCAGTTCCTTCACGGTATAAGAAATACTGTTCTGTCCGTTCTCACTCACCGGGAGCTTCTCCCAGGTGTATGTCCAGTTATTGTCTGCGTTCAGCGTGACCGGAGCGTCGGATTTAGTGCCGTCTGCATAGAGCTGTACCTGTACGCTTTCAGGCTGCTTTCCGTACTGGTTGTTGTTGTCGTTCCATTCCTTGGTCACGGAGACCGACGTCTTTTTTACTATCTGAAATGTTCTGGAAACTTTGGTCGTGCGGATGACCGCACCTATCATATTCTGAAATCCTTTGCCGTCAGAAGCTGTCACACCGGCCTCCGGCTCATACACTTTCAGGTCTCCGACAATCCATGGAATCTCTGCAATCAGCTGGACTTGCGTGAACGCGGCCGGATCGTCTGCCACCAGGCTGAAGCCGCCTCCCTTTTTAATCTCAGCCTGCTGGTTTTCTTCCTGAACGCCGTCCGGAAGTACCAGTTTGAAATAGGTATTATAGTTGTCCGGAACCGAAAGCATAATGGGATATGTGTGCCATCTGCCGTCTTCCGCATTGTAGTAAAATGACAAATCTCCCGTCAAAGATACGTTATCACCGGAAGGTTCTGATTCCAGCAGCGTATAATCGGATGACTCGGATAACAATCTGTCGACCAGCCCGCTTGTGTCCACTTCCCTGTTATTCGACAAACCGGCTGAATACAGAAGATGCCACACGGCATTGGAAGTTGCCGAATACGCCTGAGCTGCAGTCACATAATAACCGCTTACATACCATGAGGTATAGGCCTGCGGTGCCCGGGAGCCGTAGGCTGTCAGGCAGTATGCAGCTTTCCAGAAAGGAGTCGCTGTGATCTGCTGATAGGTCAGGCCCGACGCGGTTGTCCGGCCGTTCCGATAGTCTAAGGCGCCTTGAAGAAATTTCCTGAGCAGATTGATATTTGTCTGATCAGAAGCCGTTGCGTCGGAAAGAGTAAAAACGGTTGTTCCCAGGCTGTCCGGAAAATCATCCCGCAGGAACTGCGGAGGTGTGAGCAGTTCATTAAACTCATCTTCCGTAATGTCCGGCACCGAATCGACAACCTGATACAGACCGAGTCCATTGTAAGGATATCCGGCATACAGCAGTGCTTTTAATTCCGATTCCAGTGTGCTGATTTTGCTGCTGTCCGTCACACCGTTTGCTGACAGAAAATCCGCAATCGTGGTCTGCCTGTACGCGGGAACTGACGGCGTGCTGGCTGTACTGTGCGGCCAGTGCAGCGCATTGTTCATGCAGTACAGGATCAGAGTGTCATCTCCGTCTCCGACGGAATGAATTGTAGTCTCATCATCATACTGAATCTGAATTCCCGTCGCTGCTGTCGCCATGAGAGAAAGCGACGGAGCTGTCGCCCGGGCTGCTGTCGTCTGCGTGACTGTAGAAGCGGCAGAAGAAGTGCTCTGCGTCTGAGTTGCCTTCTCAAAAGCTGTCGTTGTCTGCGCAGCCATCTCCGTCTGTGTTGTTGATGCGGCGGACGCTGCGGTAGTGTCCGCCAGCTCAAGAGATGCAGTTTCACTACCCCCTCCGGTCGTCTCAAGACTTATTCCGGGGGCTTGGCCGAATGCAGATGCAGCACTTTCCGCCTGGCTGTCAGCGCCGGCCGCCGCCCGGACGGCCGAGCCGCCCGTCGTAAAGATAAGGACAGCACATAAAAACAGTGCCATCAGAATCCGATTTTTGCTTTTCAACGGTTTCATTCCTTTCCCCAATCTCACCCATGTTTGTTAAGATTTACTGTCAGAAAAGAGCGTAACTATGCGATCTTTTTGCAGTTTTCATACTTTATAACACAAATGAGAATCATTATCTATAAGCAAATGTGAAAGTTTTCCGAAAATTATATGCTCGAAAACGAAAAGCAAAAGGGAGCGCCATTTTCACATCATCTTGTGCTTGCACGCTCAGGTATACTGTGCGGCGCATTTAGACATATCTTCGAAATAATGCTAATATATTTGTATTTAAATCTGTCGTCACAAAGCATACTGTTATTTTTATCCGGAGGTGCAGGAGAATGAATATTTCCAGTGAGCTCGTTGAACAAATTCTTGCCTTTTCAAGAGAACGGGACTGGGAGCAGTTTCACAATCCGAAAGATCTTGCGATCTCGATCTCTATGGAGGCTGCAGAACTTCTGGCTGACTTTCAGTGGACGGGAAGTGATCTGCAGGGGAAAAATCCCGAAAATATCAGAGAAGAGCTGGCGGATGTCATGATCTACTGCATTCTCATGGCGGATTCCGTGCACGCTGATATCGGTGAGATCATACAGAAAAAGCTGGAGACAGATAACCGGAAATATCCGGTCAGCAAGGCAAAAGGAAACGCGAAAAAATACACGGAACTTTCCTGACATCCACCGGAACAGAAGGAACCTCAGATGATTATCTATGATCAGAATAAAGCCGATTTTGTAAATGATGTTATTGATCAGCGGATTGCCGGCAAGCTGGAAAATTCAATTTATGAAAGGATGCACCGGAAGACCGGTCTGCCTGAATTCCGTTCGTGGGAGAATTCTCTGCTTTACGTAAAGGAAGCACTGGAAGCATCCAACATTCCGAATGACGCGGGCGTAGCCATTGAGTATAATATTCCGAATACATCCAAACGCGTTGACGTCATCGTATCCGGATACGACGAGAATAACCGGCCAAATGCTGTCATCATAGAGCTGAAGCAGTGGGAAAGCCTTGCCCCGATCCCCGGCATGGATGCGGTTGTAGAAACCAGGACCGGAGGCGCCCTCCGCCGGGTTGCCCACCCCTGCTATCAGGCGTGGTCATATGCGGCTCTGATCAGGGATTACATTGAAACAGTCCGGGATAATGACATTCATCTCTCTCCCTGCGCTTTTCTGCACAACTACCTGCGCAGACCGGATGATCCGCTCGATGCCCCGCAGTACAGCACCTATGAAGAAGAAGCGCCTGCCTTTACAAAGGGGCAGACCCGTACACTCGGCCGGTTTATCGGAAAGCGGATTGCAAAAGGCGATGCCTCTTCTGTCATCCGGAGCATCGAGCAGAGCAAAGTTTCACCTTCAAAGAGCCTTCAGGATGCACTTGCCGGCATGATCCGGGGCAATCGGGAATTTGTCATGATTGACGATCAGAAAGTCGTCTATGAGACAATATACAGCATCGCCAGAAAATCCAAAGCAGACCGGAAAAAGCGGACTGTCATTGTAAGCGGAGGACCCGGTACCGGGAAGACCGTAGTTGCGATAAACCTTCTTGCCGCTCTGACCAATTCCGACAACCAGTTTGTCCAGTACGCTACCAAAAACAGTGCACCGCGCCAGGTTTACCTGAACAAACTGAAGGGAAAGGGCCATAAGAGCAGCGTTGACAACATGTTTAAGAGCACCGATGCGTATTATGATGCTGCTCCGGATTCCATAGACACGATCCTGACGGATGAGGCACACCGTCTGAGAGAAAAATCCGGCATGTTCGGAAATCTGGGACAGAACCAGATTATGGAAATCATCCGAGCTGCAAGATGTTCCGTTTTCTTCATTGATGAAGAGCAGCAGGTCACGGTCAAAGACATTGGTTCTGTCGCGGAAATCCGAAAATGGGCAGCCGCTCTTGGTTCTAAAGTTACACAGCTTTATCTGAACTCCCAGTTCCGGTGCAATGGTTCCGACGGTTATCTGGCCTGGATAGACAACACACTGGAAATCCGGGAAACCGCCAACTTCACGCTGAAGGATGCGGATTACGATTTCCGGGTATGCACTACACCACAGGAAATGCGGGATCTTATTTTCGCGCGCAACAAAAAGTCCAATAAATCCAGGATTCTTGCCGGGTACTGCTGGGAATGGCCGAAAAAAGAACGCAACAATCCGATGTATCACGACATTAAAATCGGAGACTTTGAGATTAGCTGGAACTTCGAGGACGGAATCTGGGCCATCGATCCGGATTCCGTAAATGAGGCAGGATGCATCCACACTTCTCAGGGCCTCGAGTTTGATTATGTCGGTGTCATCATCGGCCCGGACATGACATTCCGCGACGGACATATTGTCACAGACTTTACGAAACGGGCAAAGACCGATCAGTCTGTAAAAGGGCTAAAGGGAATGTACAAAAAAGATCCGGAAGGAGCACTGTTAAAAGCGGATAAAATCATCAAGAATACGTACCGCACACTCCTGACGAGAGGCATGAAAGGCTGCTATGTGTATTGTACAGATGAGGCGCTGGCGGATCATCTGCGCGAGTGTATGTAAGATCCGCCCTCCAACGACAAGTACCGGCGAATGACAGAATATGAAGATGAAATGAACGCTGTCACCGGTCTTGTCCGGAAGAAAATATTATGATTCCCGCTCTGTAATAATCACATGGATCGTATCTCCATCATGTTTATTTAATGCGGCCCGGATCGATTTCAGTACTCCGATGATGTAGCATGCCGACCCATCAGGATTTTTCAATCCCATATTGACAATGCTGCCATTCTTTTTCAGGCAGTTCATGCAGAACTGCATCATATTCGTATCTCATAGTCACCTTAATATCTTGTCCATAGGCTTTCCTTTTGAAAGCTCGTCGATCAGCTTATCAAGCTGACGCATCCTTTTTATAAGCGGATCCTTAATCTCTTCTACTTTTACGCCGCATATGGATCCTTTGATCAAATCTGCACGTGGATTAAACGCAGGGGCGTCTGCCAGAAAATGACCGTAAGACATCTCCATATCGACATAGTGCATATCCCAGCCGGTCAGCCAGAAGATCACTTTGTCTACCTCATCCGGCATTCTTCCCTTTTTCATTGCTTTAGCTGCAAGAAGTGGATAAATTTTTGATACTTTCATTTCAAAAATGTTTTGTCTTCCCATACCGTATTCTCTAATTCAGCAATTCGTACTGCCTGTACTTGTCCAGCATTATTTTATGATACAGCCGGTTCCCCAGATTCTTCCGGTAGTTCGCCGTCTTTTTCTTTCCCTGATTATATCAGGTTTCCCCGGTGATCCGGACATTTGCGCCACAACAAAAAAAGCCCCGGTCAACCCGTGGCTGCCTGTCTGTTTTGAACAACGTTTTATGCTGTTGCCGCCAAACGGGACTTCCCGCCGATCTCGCCGGCCAGTTCAAATCCGCGCTTGGCCGCAAAGACGGCGATGATCTCGTTGATCACGGCCGCTGCCGCGATTGTTCCTTTGACGATGGCCGCAAGGTCCGGCCTGGTTCCTTCCAGCACACCGCACACAATGCCCGTGAAGACATACAGATTGAAGAACAGGCCCCCCGCCGTCACGGTGATGCCGCAGAGCAGCGCTGCAAGCACAGCAGCCCGGCCGTCCTTTTTCTGCAGAATTTCCCCCGCCACGAATCCCGGAAGGATACCGATGCCGATCGGAAGGAAGATCATCACCGGAATCATGTACAGCGGTACCGCGCCTCCGGAAACCCGGCTCGCGATGTAGGAGTTCACGGAAAAGAAAACGACAATTCCAACCACATCATCGAGCACCGCCATCGGAAGCAGTATGTCGGTCACCGGTCCCTTTGTGTAGAATTCCTGTACGATGGAAAGAGCCGGCGCCGGTGCGGTCGCAAGGGCTCTTCCAGATCAGCTCTGTCCCGAGCATCAGGCCGAACGCGCACTGCATCCAGGTGATTGTGACCTTGTACCAACCGGCATCAAGGGTCGCCTGCGGCAGCAGTCCCAGCGCGTGAGGACCCAGAAACATCCCCGCGATCAGCCAGCCAAGAATGGCCGGCATTTTGAGCTTTGTGATCAGTTTTCCGGCCAGCCAGGCTGCAATAAGAACCAGTATCCAGCGGATCAGCATCATCATCTGTCATCCTCTCTTTCCAGTACGCCGTAAAAGAATACCGTGATCATCTTGCGGCAGTACGTCTCTTTCTTCTTCATCTTCTCTTCATCGTCCGGCTGACTGAGGTTCTCGCTGTTCCACATCTCTTCCAGCATCCGGAACATTCCGGCCGCTTCTTCCCGGGTGATGTCGCGCCGGATTTTCTTTCCTTCAAAAGCCTGCCGGATAACTTCACGGTTCAGTTCATCCAGTTCTGTGCGCAGCGCGAGCACTTTCCCCCGCATAACCGGATCCGGAACCGCCTGGCAGCGGCAGAACAGGATACCGGAATCCGGATGTTCCCGGAAATACCGCATTCTAGCATTAAAACAGGCGTCCATCAGCCTGTCCGGCAGCGCGTCCGCCTCTTTTAACCCGCGCCGGATACCGGCAGTCAGCCCCCGCAGGCTCTCCTGCACACACGCCAGATACAGCGCCTCCTTCGATGGAAAATAATGGTACAGATTCCCCTTTGAGATGCCGCCGCCCTGGCAGATAACGTTCATGGACGCCGCTTCATAGCCGTGCAGGGCGAACTCGCGGGTCGCCGCTCTCAGGATCTTATCCTGCGCCGCCGCGCTCTTCTCCGTCTATTTCATCAAGCCTCTTTTCCGGTGGACATATTGCTCAAAAGAATTGGCAGCAGCGGATTAATATTTTGCAACAAGGAAATCAGGCTGCAAATATAGACCACTTGGTCTATATCAAAGCAAGGTTGTACGTTTGTAAAGAAACTTTCGAAAAATTATTTTCCTCTGTGTAGAATCAGCAGATCTCCTTCCCGGATCCGGGTCTGCCCGTCCGGGATCAGGGTGTGATTTTCCCGGATGATCTGAATGATCAGTCCGTTTTCGCGGGAAATATCCTTCAGCGCCTTCCCGAGGAAGGGGCTTTCCTTATCTACCGGTATTTCCGTGATGTCCAGTGCCTCCTCCTGACCGGCGGACGGAGCCGTGAGGATGAGTTCATCTCCCGCTTCCATGCGCGTCGTCCCCTCCGGCACCATCCGGGTGCCGCCCCGCTCCAGCATTACGGCAAGCGTCCCGGGCGGCAGCGCAGCCTCTGAGAGCGTCTGCCCGGCAAAGGGGTGGCCGGTCGGGATCCGGATGCGGATGAACTCGACCGGGCGTTCTTCCGAATAGTCATTAAATGTCTTCATGACATCTTCACTCTCGTCAATCATATTCAGTTTTTCGGCGGCCTTTGGGAGCAGCGATCCCTGCAGAAGGATGGAAATCAGCACGACGAAGAACACCATGTGGAACAAATCAAAGGACAGATCCAGTTCCGTCACCGCCATGATCGCAAATACGATAGAGGAAGCGCCGCGAAGGCCCGCCCAGGAAATGAGCAGAATCTGCGGCAGCCGCATGCCAAATGGCCGTCCGAGCGCAAACACCACCGCCGGCCGGGCCACAAGAATCATGAACAGGGACAGGATACAGGCCGGCAGCGCGACAGAAGGAAGGCGGCTTGGAAACGAGAGAAGCCCCAGCAGAAAGAAGATCAGCATCTGGCAGATGTCGGTCAGGCCGTCAAAAAAGTGAACCAGTTCCTTTTTTCCGGGAATATCGGCATTTCCGATGACAATTCCTACGATATACGTCGAGAGATATCCGTTTCCGCCAAGCCTCTCCGGCAGCGCATATGACAGAACCGCGATACCGAATACAAAGACCAGGTTGAAGCCGTCATTCGCGAAGTGAATCTTCTGCAGGACCGCTTTCCCGGCCAGCGCGATACCGGCCCCAAACAAAATTCCCAGCACAATCTGCAGCAGCGCCATGCTCAGAATTCCGCCGGGTCCGGTGCTGCCGGCGGCTATTAAGATGCATACATTTGTCATGAGATAGGAAAACGGATCGTTGCTCCCGGATTCCATCTCGAGGATGGACGCGGTATTATCGCGCAGGTTGAGTTTCCGGGAGCGCAGAATCGAAAAGACGGACGCCGCGTCGGTGGAAGACACGGCAGAACCAAGGATCATGCTCTCCAGAAGCGGCAGGCCGAGCGCGAAGTGGCTGAACACTCCGGTCAGAACCGCTGTTCCCGCAACGCCTGCAGAAGCCAGCGCGATGGACGGTGCAGCCCTTTTTCTGGCACGTTTCCAGTTGGTCCCGAATCCGCCGTAAAACATGATGAAAATCAGAGCGGCCGAGCAGACATCTCTTGTCACGGACAGATTGTCAAATTCGATCCGAAACAAGCCGTCAGAGCCGAACAGCATTCCCAGCAGAATAAAGAGAAGCAGATACGGGATGCCGATCCGGCTTGAAAAGTTGTTCAGAATGACGCAGGCAAATATAATGACCGCCGTCAGAAGAAGCAGGCTGATAAAGTTCAAATGTTTTCCTCCGGTTGTTTGTCCACGATACAGCTGCTTCTACCATATCATGAGAACAGACATCCGGTCCAGAAGACATTGACATCATCCGCCGGGGATTCTAGAATAAATAAAAGATACGCAAAGGGCGTGTGAAAAAATGAAAACTTTTCACACGTCCCTTTCTTTTACTTGCAT
>CAIFEV010000018.1 GCA_903789615.1 uncultured Lachnospiraceae bacterium
AGAGTATCTCAAATTTTTCGGCCGCTGCCTAGGCGAATGGTTTGACGTTTACGAAGTTTGTTTTCGTTGCACACCAGCCAAAAAACGGGTGAAAAGTGCAACGGAAATAATAAGAAAGTTTGTTTTCGTTGCACGCCAGCCAAAAATCAGGAGGAAAGTGCAACGGAAATAGAAGGAACCTGTTTTTGTGTTGCATCTTGACCTGGAAGAAGCCCGAAATATCGCAAAAACCATCTTTGAACAAAGGGGAATCAGGGCTTCCTTTGTTTCGGAAGATGATCCTGTGTTTCATTTTGACAGCACGAAAGAAGATGATGACGATCTGGACGAAGAAGACGGCTATGAGCCGTTCCCAGACACAGACAATGAGTGAGTTTACAACTAGAGTCCTATAATCAATAATTACAGAAAACGTCGGGAATGGCATTTTTCAACCAGACCCGGCGTTTTATTATGTCGATTCCAGATATCCTTCTTTTAACCATTTTTTGACAGGGTGGATTCGATACACAATAAGTTTTCAACCACTTATTGGGGCCAAATGTATTGCAGAACAGGTATTTTGAGAAGTGTGTTTCAACCACTTATTTCGGATATCCGATTTTTCCGAGGCCATTTTCACACGATTAATTTCAACTCCTTAACCGCATGAGCATCCAGTCCATGAATAATTTTTGGGGCGTTTTCTGCGTCTTTCCATAACTCAGGCCAATAGTGATGTTTCTGGTACTTCGATGATTCATTTTGTTCCAATGGAATGTCCATAGCTACGGCAGCCTTAACGATCTGTTCTGCAAGACTCTGCATCTCTGGTGTCCACGTTTTGCAACGTCTGAATATGCGATCCGGGTGGGCAATATAATCAAAATAACCGGTTCTGATACCATCAATTTCTGCCAGTCCTAATACTTTGAATTCATTCTGATTTAACCACTCTGTTGTCATATTGAACGTATACAAAGCAGGTGACGGTCGTAATTCGGCCATATGTTGTCCAAGAAGGAGAAATTCCAGTCCAGGGATGGCTTTTAATTTGCGATAGTAACCATCATGATCGAAGGATGGAATATATTCTATTTCCAATCCGACATGTACATCAATCTGGTTTTTGTACTGCTGCTTCAGAGTGTTTAGAGTATAAAGATATTCAGAAAGCTGTACATATGCCATTCTGTTGCCAAATGGGTCGCCGGGAAATGGAGCGTGGTCTGAAAACCATATACTCTCTGCGCCAAGTCCCACTGCTCGTTTGATATAAGCCTCATCTGGGACTTTTTCCGCATGATGGCAGCGATAGGTATGTACATGAAACAGATATTTACCGTTCATCATAATCGCTTTTACCCCCTGTTTCCGGCGCCTCACCGGTTTTCAAAATAATACACCGCCAGCTGTGTCCTGTCCCGCAGCCCGAGCTTGTCGAGTATACTGCTCAGGTAGTTCTTGACGGTGCCTTCCGAAAGAAATACCTTTTCGGCAATTTCCCGGTTGGAGAGGCCGCGCCCGACAAGCTGGATGAGCTGGTATTCTCTTTCCGTAATGCCTTTGGATAGATACGCTTTTTGTACTTTTTCGTCCTCCGCGGTATCCCCTGCCGCGGGCGCATCGCCACCGTCCTGTGCACGCTGTCCGTTTTGGTTTCTGTCCGGCTGCATGAGCCCGGGGAGTTTCTTTACGATGGCGCCGCCGAACACATTTTGTCCGTGATACACGGCGCGGATGGACGAAGCTACGGACCTGTAGTCCTGCTTCAGCAGATAACCTTTCACGCCGATCTGAAGAGCCTTCACAATGTATTCATCGTCGGAAAATGTCGTGAGAAGAAGGATCCGCGCGTCGGCGTGATCGGAGAGGATAAGCTGCGCGGCGTCAAGTCCCGTCATATCCTTCATCCGGATGTCCATAAGCAGCACATCCGGATGAAGTTCGTCATACAGCCGGACCGCGTCGGCACCGCCGTATCCCTTGCCGACAACCTTCAGATCATCTTCGGCGTTTAAGATCATCCCGAGGGACATTGCCACCAGTTCGTCGTCATCAATAATCAATATACGAATATCCACAATGTATGACCTCTCAGGAAAGTTTCTGCCCAAAGTTTTCCGATGCTTTCGCGCCTTTCGGAAGGTTCACGAATACCCGGAAACCGTGGTCTGTATAAAAGTATGCCGTTCCGCCGAGGGCTTTCACCCGCTCGCGGATGTTATTCAGGCCGTTGCCTCGGTCTGTGCCGGTCTGACTATGCACTTTTTGTATAGTTTCCGGGGTCAGGGTTCCGTTGTCGCCCACGGAGAGGGTGCAGAATACGGGGTGTTCATGCACGGTGATTTCCACTTTGTCGCCATTGCTGTGCTTCAGGTAGTTGGACACGGCTTCCCGCGCTATTGCGATCAGTGTAATTTTGAGGTACCGTTCCAGCTCTGTTTCTATGTCCACATCCACCATCACCCGGCAGCGGCGGGAAGCTTTCAGTTCTTCCGCCATATCATCGATGGCTTTCCGGAAATCGATCGAGTCATCGTGAAGATCGTGCACACTGTCGCGCATCTCCTGCATGGCCGTGTTCAGCGTCCTGTCGAGCAGGTCCAGGTGCGGGGAGAGAGAATCATCGCGGTTCACCGTCCGGATCGCGCCGAGCATGATGAGCGCTCGCGAAAGCATATGGCCGACATTGTCGTGAATTTCTCTGGCAATGCGGTTGCGCTCGGACATGGTGGCGAGCCGGATTTCATATTCCTGGCTTTTCAGAAGCCTGCTGTTCTGCTCCCGCAGCATCATCTCGAGTTCCCGGTCAGCGTCCTGCATGCTGTGCAGTGCTGCCCGCAGGCGGTTCAGGCGCCCTGTGACCCAGAGAATGACGCCGGAAAGAAGCGCGACGGGTATCAGCATCGCTCTTTCCGAAGTGTGGGTGAACAGGGCCGTGGCAAGAAAACAGGCGGAAAAGGGGAGCAGGGAAAGGAATGTTTCTATCCGGTTTTTCTGCGGAATGATCGCGGAGAGCGCCCGACAAACGAAAAGACAGAGAGACATCGCCACGCTTCCCGCGGTGGTGCCTTCTGTCAGCAGAATGCATTCCAGAGCGATATAGATAACGGACCGGGATACTGTTTTTTCAATCATTTGTGAACGTCTGCCTCTCTGCGGGACTTAAGGCCGGCGCGCCGGCTTTGCTGCCTAACGCCCGGCGGCTTTGCTGCGGGAGATCACGATGCCACCAGCGGTAAAAGCTGCGGCGAAAAGCAACTGGATTCCGATGCACTCCAGAAATGCCGGCGAAGTGATGCCGACAGCCTGGTCTGCCAGGCTGACGCCGCGCACATACCAGTAGAACGGCATGAACTGTGCGGCTTTCAAGACACCGGCGCTCAGGATGGAAGGATCGATAAAGACCCCGCACATGAAGCTCATCGACAGGCAGACCATATTCGTGACCATATTTATTATACTCTCGTCTGCGGTCAGTGCGCTCAGCAAATACGCAAAAGCGGCGGAACATACGCAGACAGGGATGAGATTCAGGATCCGCGCGGCTGCCGCGGCAGCTGTTGTATCTTCCCGGTAAACAAGCGCCGCCATAACGATGAAAAGGCACATGATGGCAGTGGCAAAGAGGAGCGACGCGAGGAATCTGGCAAGGCTGAATGCGCGGTTTGAAAGAGCGGAGCAGCGGATGCGCCGGAGAAGGTCTTCATTTTTCATGCCGGAAAGGACGGTGCAGATTCCAGTGACGATCGTCATCATCAGGGAATAGCACATGAATTTGTAGGCGTAGTACAGGCCGCTGTGTCCGCCCCCGTTTCCGGGAAACGAAATCATCCGGACCGGCGCGCCCTGTGCGGCTTCGGCCACACCAGCAGCTTCCCGGACTGCCGCGCCTGGATCCATGCCGGCTTCAGTATTGATCTTCACACACTTGAGAAATGTGTCAATCTGCCGGCTGACGATATAGCCCGCGGAGCTTTCTGTTGTCGCGAAGTAATTGTACTGATAATCCGTTCCGAAAGTGGATGGCAGGATCAGGGCGTAGTCGTAGATTCCATAGCGCACGTTGTCGTTCAGCTCCCGCAGGCGCTGTTTTTCAGACGAAATGGCTGTGTCGGAAGCCGTGTCCAAAAGCTCCACCTGATTATCACTTTGCAGCATCCGGATGACCTGGTCGGAGAGATCGTCCCGGCATTCGTCATACACGGCGATGGAAAGATTCTTTGACTCAAACATCGTCTCTCCGGAAGAGCGGCTCTGCGAGACGTTGGCAGCCATGAAGGTCATGAACACCGCCATGTAGATGAGGATCAGCGTGCTTTTTGTTTTTAAAATCTGGAAAAACACTTTAAAGACTGGCATAATTTTTCCTCCTGAGTATCAGAGAGCTGACGGCGATGGCTGCAGCCGCGAGGATGAGCAGAGCCAGCATGTCAAGCCAGTACACGGAACTGAGTCCGTAGCTGCAGAGGGAGTCCAGGCCGTCGGTAAGCAGCGCGGCCGGGTTGACGCGGTTTAGCCACGGGATATACACCTGGATGATCTGCTGCATGTTGCCGACCATGAGACCGCTTAAAAAGGAACAAATCATGGAGAAAAGAAGCGGGACGGCGACATTCATGGACGGATGTTCCCCGAACAGGGCGCCGAACATTACGCCGGAGGCGATCCCGGTCACACTGCAGACGGAAGTAAGAAGGATCACATATATGAGCGGCGTGTTAAAGCTGAGTTTCAGAACGTACTGAATGTACAGAATCAGGCAGGTGACACACAGCAGCTGCGTGAGAAGGCCGGACAGAATGCCGGCGGTAAGGGAAAGGCTTTTCGGAACCGGGGCACATTCATAGCGCTTTCCAATCTCTGTGTGACTTGCCATTGACTCGCCCAGGATGCTGGTGCTGATCCATGACGCGAAGAGACTTGCCATTGCGATCAGGGAGAAGAAGTAGTGCATGTAGGGGGAAAGCTGCTTTGCCCCGCTGTCGTCATACCGCAGATTGATCTCATCTGAACCGAAAGACATGTCTTCCCCGATGAGGTCTGCTGCTTTCCGGATGTCGTCCGGACTGTCCGCCGTGGCGAGAATGAGCTCCATTTCTCTTTCATTTGCAATGTAGGATTTCAGAAACTGCGACAGGATTGTCTGGTCTATGCCATTGGCGCAAACAGCCAGGGATGGTTCGCCGGGCGCAGCGTCCCCTGATGGTGTGTACAGAATGCCGGAGACGGTTCCGTCTTTCAGAAGCTGCTGCGCCTCGTCATCCGAAACGATGCGAACATCCATGAAGGACAGCGAACGAACCAGATCGGTGAAGGCATCTGCCGTACTGTCGTCCTGAGTCTGCACGATGGCCACGCTGACCTCTGTCAGAACACCAGGGGAGTCAATCAGTTCACCGAAGCCGACGTAAAAAGCAGTCGCCAGGATGATCGGAAAGAGAAAATTCCATCCGAGGCACCATTTCTGCCGGAGCAGCTCTTTTGTCTTGTACAGGAAAATGTGCCCAAACATCAGTCTCTGAGCTCCTTTCCGGTAATTTCCAGGAAAACGTCGTTCAGTGTCGGAAGCTGCGTGCTGATCCGTCCGAAATCGATGCCGCGCTCCATAAGAAAATTCATGATGTGCACGAGGTTGTGACTTCCGCCGTCACAGCGGATGATGAGTGTGCCGCCATTTACCATCACGTCATAGACATGGGAGATCTCGCGCAGAGAACGAAGGTCTTCTTCGGTAATGCGGCTGACTTCGACGGTGGTGGTTTCCCGGTTTCTCAGGCTGGCCTTGAGGCTTGATGCGGTTCCTTCCGCGACCTGGTGCCCGTTGTCGATGATAACGATCCGCGAGCAGAGTTCTTCCACTTCCTCCATGTAGTGCGAGGTGTAGATAACGGTGGTGCCTTCCTTGTTGAGGCGGCGGATGCCATCCAGAATCGCGTTGCGGCTCTGCGGATCCACGGCGACCGTCGGCTCGTCAAAGATGATGAGCTTTGGCCGGTGCGCGATTCCGCAGGCGATGTTCAGGCGGCGGAGCAGTCCGCCGGAGAGCTTTTTCGGGCGGTATTTCCGGTATTCGGAAAGCCCCGTGAAGGCAATCGCGTCCTCCACGCAGCGTTTCCGCTGTGCCTTGTCGCGGATGTAGAGGCCGCAGAAGAAATCGATGTTTTCATATACGGAAAGAGCGTCGATGACGGCGACATTCTGCATTACGACGCCGATGTCGCGCTTGATGTCATACGCGGACGGCGTCATCGGCTTTCCGAAGACAGAAATGTCGCCCTTGTCATATTTCAGAAGGGACAGAAGGCAGTTGAGCGTGGTTGTCTTGCCGGATCCGTTCGGACCGAGAAGACCCAGGATTTCGCCTTCACCGACTGTCAAATAAAAATGATCCACCGCCACTTTCTCGTGATACCGTTTGACCAGGTTGCTGATGCTGACGACGGGCGTGAATTGTGCCGCTTCCTGCTGCATATAAGACTCCTTTCCGGCATAGAGACAGTTTTATCTGTACTTTAGTATAGAGTATGTCCTGTTTTCGGAACAGTGAGCGGCGTAATGATGATGATGTGACTTTCGTCATGTCAGTACGGGAGAGGAGAATGGTACGCTTTTTAGAAGAAATAACGTTTTCTCAGAAATAAAGCTTTCTGATATACTTACATAAAGGATGGGAATTGAGAGATGACTGAAATACTTCTGATTTACATTGCGATCATCAACGCCATTACGTTTATTCTCTACGGTGTTGATAAAAGGAAAGCTGTCCGTCATAAATGGCGTGTCCCGGAGAGGGTGCTTATCCTTTTTCCGTGGATTGGCGGCGGTGTTGGAGCATTGTTCGGAATGCTTATATTCCACCATAAAACAAGAATTGGAAAGTTTAGGGTGCTTGTTCCGCTGAGCCTGATTGTCTGGATACTACTCATCACAGTTTTCTTTGCATACACATACGATTCTTATCATGCGGGCAAGGTGGCAGAGAACTGTATGCAGAGTGATAAAGCGGTAACTATAACAACTGGTCTACATAACTACCCCTGAAAAGTTCACGCTTCAGCTTCAGCCATATAATTTACTATTTGCCGCAGTGCTGAATAGTGCCGGAGCCAATGCGGATGAATCGGTACACAGGTTATGACATAGTGCCTGAAGATGGCGACGGTTGTCGTTTCCACAGTTCCGATTCTCTTGGCTCATCCTTGGCTGCAGATTAATATGAGGAATTGTGCATGAAAATGCAAAGAGAATTATATCCATTGCAGAGGCCGGTATAGATCTGGTATTTATTCCGGTTCCCCATTCTGATAAAGTCACAAAGATAAAGACAGGGATGCATTCCAGACTGCACCAGACATTGCGCTGACTTACGCCTATTCAAGATAAAGCCCGCCCGGAGGGGCGTTTTGGCGTGGCATCGGGATTTTTCGATATTCGCCTTTTTAATGATTTTCAGAGAGGCAGGTGCAACGGGATTTGAAAAAATAGCTGAATTCGTTGCACATTTTGCCTACCCAATGGAGCGGGTGCAACGAGAATAATGGTAAATGCCTTATTTCGTTGCACTTTTTCCAAAAATCAGGAGAAATGTGCAACGGAAAACATAAGAAAGTTTGTATTCGTTGCACGCCTGCCAAAAAACGGGAGAAAAGTGCAACGGAAATAAAAGGAACCTGTTTTTTTCGTTGCATCGCCAGGTGCGGCGTTTCACGGCATTTCATAAAGGAGAAAACAATGGTCAGAATACTTTTCGTCTGCCACGGCAACGTCTGCCGGAGTCCGATGGCAGAGGCTGTGCTCAAAGATATGGCGCGCAGGGAACATCTGGACGGCCGGTTTGAGATCGCGTCCGCTGCGACTTCAACAGAAGAAATCTGGCACGGCGAGGGGAATCCGATCTATCTGCCGGCAAGAAAAGTGCTGGCGGAGCACGGAATCGGGACACCGGACAATGATCTGGGCTGTGAGGAGAAACGGGCAAGGCAGATGACAAGGGAAGATTACCGGCATTACGATTTTCTGATCGGCATGGATCATGAGAATCTCCGGGAGATGCGGCGCATCGCCGGAGGTGACCCGGAGGGGAAAATCTGTCTTCTCTCCGATTTTACGGCGCAGGGCGGAGAGATTTCCGATCCCTGGTACACGCGCGACTTTGAAACGGCTTTGCGCGATGTCAGGGAGGGGTGCGACGGACTGATGGGAGCTCTTAAAAGAAAATTGCCGGGTTAGTTCCGATTTTTACAAGAATTGGCCAGGTCTTTTGTCTACAATGCGTGTAACGGTAAGGCAAAGGAGCCGCAGGCGGGGATACAAAATCCCGGCTTGCAGCTCCTTTTTTATCCGGAGCCGTAGCGCCGTAAGACGGCGCAGGGGCGCCGGAAAGCTTGAATTAGGAAGAAGCGCAAAGGAGGTCAGGGTTATGGAATCCAGAATTTCCGAACATCCGATTCTCGGGACGATACCCAGGGGAAGACTTGTGACATTCACGCATGACGGGAAGACGCTGCAGGGGTATGAGGGCGAGCCGCCGCGGCGTGAAGACGGTGGTCTTTGATGAGAACGCGAGGCCGGGCGGGCAGCTGTTCAAGCAGATCCACAAGTTTTTCGGATCGAAAGAGCACCGCGCGAAGGTACGGGGATTTTGTATCGGGCAGATGCTGCTGGACGAGGCTGACAAGGCCGGTGTCGAGGTGAAACTCGGCGCGACGGTCATCGGCATCTATCAGGACAAGGAAATTGTGGTGCGCACCGGCATTCCCTTCTATCTTCCGTACACCATAAAGGAGGCGGAGGGAACGGATCATGTGACCGGCGTGGTGATCGCGAAGGTTGATGAACACAACCTGATCCTGATCGGCAGTGTGTTCTGGATGGCGGCCTATGCGATCTCCTGCGTGGACGTCCTCGTGTTCCGCCGCCGTCTGCCGCCAGATCGGTGAAGAGAATGGTGTTGTCTCTGTCCAGATGGTCGATCGTGCGCTGAAAACGGATGATCCGGGCTGGGACTCATGCCGGCATACGCCTTGAAGATCTTGTCGATGCAGCGGGACGTGTAGCCGGTGAAATCCTCCAGTTCCCGGAAGGTTCCATCCAGGAAGACCGGCATGACTCCCGGCTCAAACCGGATCCCGAAATACGTGTGCCCCTGTTCCATCGGGACTCTTGTACCTGTCAGAACCGTACCGGCGGCGCGGGCCGCGGCGTCATCAGATGACGTGTCGAACATCACGTCAATACAGCCGTCCGGAATGGCGACCGTGGTGTTGTCGGAATTGTTGCGGCATGTATACTCATACATGTGGGCGATGCCTGTGGCGGAAAGCGGCCGTTTATAGTATTTGTCGGCGCTGATCGCAAAATATGGCTGGATCGGATGTACCATGCGCGGTTTCTCCCTTCCGGACACAAAAAAAGAAAGGGGCTGTGAAAAAACACAGCTTATAAAAAGAAGAACCAAAGGTTCAT
>CAIFEV010000019.1 GCA_903789615.1 uncultured Lachnospiraceae bacterium
TGATTATGAAGTTTTCAAGGTACAGGTACAATCCACTGTTTTAAAAGGCGCTTACAGATATCCGACACGCTGGATTCAAAGATTCAGGAAACAAACACCAGAATGCGGATTCTGCTCACAAACACAACGTTTTATGATCTCATCACGCGGGAACTGGACCAGCCCTCGGAACAGCACCTTATTCAGCTGCAGTCCTATCTGGATGACAGTCTGAAAGGGTTTGAGAGGAGTGAGCCGCTTATTGCATCCAGTTATCTGAAAACAGAGGCTGGAGCCTTTTATTCCTATACGCATGTTCTGAAAAAAGATTTTCGGTTCACCGACTCACCGTATTATCGGAACTATCTGAATCAAAACACGGCTGCGGTTCAGTGGTTTCCACCTCATGCGGACCAGATTTTTGCCGGTGACAGAGAAGTGATAACCTGTGTACAGAGATACCACATGGACAGCATCCGCAGTGATGTATACTTTGTGTATCAGCTGAGCTGTGTCGGTATGAAGAATCTTGTTATGGGGGCCAAGCCGTTTTTTGATGATGTTGTTCTCACAGACGGTGACGGAAACCGTATTCTCGGGGAAAAAGATCCCGAAGAATACCGGGAGAATCAGGAAGACTGGCTGATTGTGAGTACATCACTCTATGACGGTACCTGGACTATATACGGAATAAAGTCAAGGAGCAGTCTCCTTGAGAGCTTCCGGGAGCTCAGACTCAGGATTGCCCAGATTGCAGCTGTTGTGTTCGGAATCTGCCTGATCTGCATCTGGATTATTTCCAGACAGATGACTGAGGCGTTCGGAAGACTGGAAAAAACAATGCTCCGCGCACAGAAGGGAGACATGACAGCCCGGTTTTACTATGCGTATGACAATGAAATCGGGCAGCTTTCCCGAAGCTATAATTTCATGATCGACAGAATTCAGAATCTTGTCGATGCACAGAATGATATGATCCGGCAGCTTCAAGAGGAGCGGGACCGCGTGCGGGATATGGAGAAGGAGAAACGCAGGGCAGAGCTGCGGGCTTTGGAGGCGCAGATTAATCCGCACTTTCTTTATAACACACTTAACACAATCATCTGGCAGGCGTCAGATCAGGGGCTTGACGATGTGAGTGTTCTGGCTAGTTCGCTCGGGAAATTCTTCCGGATCAGTCTCAGCAAAGGAAAGGAAAATATAAGACTTTCCGATGAACTTGAACATGTGCGGAGTTATCTCTCCATTCAGGAGATACGCTACCGGGACAGAATGCAGTATGAAATTATTTCCGATTCTTCTCTGAATGACTGCCTGGTTCCGAAACTGATTCTTCAGCCGTTGGCGGAAAATGCCATTTATCATGGGATACGGGAGAAAAAGTCTGGTGGTAAGCTGATTATCCGGGCAGAAAGGAAAGAGCAGACGCTTCATCTGTCCGTGTGGGACAATGTTGTGGGGATGAAGAAGGAACAGAGAGACGCAATAAATTCCGCTCTTCGTGCGGGGGAAAGAGGAAGCAGTGAAAGTTATGGAATTTATAACGTCAATGAGCGGATTCGTCTGTATTATGGCGAAAGGTATGGTCTCTTCTACGAGGGAGAGGAAAATGTATATACCTGCGCGGTTCTTACACTGCCGGTCAGGAGAGACTCCGGGGAGGTAAAGGGAATTGTATAAAATACTTCTTGCGGATGATGAGACGCAGGTTCGGGACAGGCTTGTGCGCAGTCTGAGTAACATGGATATTCCGGTTGAAGTAGTAGGCGTTGCCGGAGACGGACAGGAGGCGCTGGACCTTGCTCTCGCGGAAAAACCGGACATTTTGATTACAGATATTGCTATGCCGGTTATGAATGGCCTGGAATTGATTCGCAGGCTGCAGGAGCAGGGAATCCAGACAAAAAATATCATTATCAGCGGGTATGATGAGTTCGATTATGCCCGCACTGCCATCACGCTGGGAGTTACCGATTATCTCCTGAAGCCGTTTCTTCCGGGGGAAATGCGGGACGTCCTCGTCAAAATTATTCAGGAGCTTGATAACCGGAAGGCCTTTGACCAAAACCTGGAGAATCTGGTGAAACAGGCTGATCGGAAACGGTTCCTGGAAAGAGAGCAGGCGTTGAGGAACATTCTGCAGGGGGATTTCTGCAAAGAGGCGGTGATGTGTCTCGGATATCCTGATGACGGGAAGTCGGATTCGCTTTATCAGTGCTGCCTTCTGAATCTGAACGGAACTTCGTGGAATTTTCATGTATCTGATACATTTGCGAAATTTATGGAAGAACTGACTTCCGGTTATTTCGGCAGAGAGCTCGGTGTCAGTGCAGTGGGGCTTGATCCGCAGAAAGTGATGGTCTGCTTCCACGCGGAGGCGCTTCCTGAAAATGTATTTTGCAATGCTGTAAATACCGGACTCCGGAAATTTACGGCGAGTTTCCAAAAATACTATGATGTGCTGATTTACTGTACGCTGGGCAGGATTAGCAGGAACGTCAGGGAGATTTCCCAGTCTGCCAGAGATGCCCTGAATACATGGAAGCGTACGCTTATTCCGGATACGCAGATTCGTCTGTTTGACCGCGATCCGGATGTCGCACAGAAAACAGTAGATGATGTCAAGGCGGAGATCCGCAGGACGAAGGAACTGATGCGGGCCGGTGTAAGCGGTGGCCGGACAGAAGAAATCCAAAGACTTCTCGAAAACCTGATTCAGCTGTATGCACAGCTTCCGGATCGTGGTACAGATTATATTTTTATTTCCGCGCAGGACTTGGTTCTTCAGATTGGCGATGATCTGGCTGAAAAGGGCTGCCCGCGGCCGGATGGAGAAATCATGGAATGGCTCTCCGGGCGTTCATATGTAGCCGGCCTTTCTGAGCTGCAGAGACGGCTGAGTGAATTTCTGGCGGCATGCTGCAGAGAGACGCTGAAGGCGGCAGATGCGCAGAAGGCGCAGTCCTGCGTACGCCTGGCGCGAATGTACATGGATGAGCATCTTGCAGATGCAGAACTGTCCGTTGAACAGGTAGCTGAGTATGTGCGATTCAGTCCCAGTTATCTGCGGCAGATTTTCAAAGAGCAGACAGGAGAAAATCTGGGAGAGTACATTATTCGAAGCCGGATGGAACGGGCGGGGGATTATCTGTTGCACAGTTCTATGAAGATATCCGAAGTAGCTGAGCGGTGTGGATATGACAATCAGCGGTATTTTGCCAGCAGCTTCAGAAAATATTTCGGCTGCACTCCGACAGAATATAAGGAAAGAAGAGAAAGCAGAGCGGCTGCAGACAGCAGAAAAGAGGTACAGCCATGATTCAATTTACGCAGACAGAGCTGGAGACAATACGGGAACGGAGCAGGAGGTATCCGGAGACGATCCGGAATCTGAAGGAGAGCGTCAGGGAGGTGTATCAGGGAGAAATCTTGGTCCCGCAGACCGGAATCGCCAACTGGACGCATTATTATTACTGCCCGGACTGTTCGGTCCGGCTGGAATTTGACCGGGAGGAGCCTCACCGGCACCGCTGCCCGGTGTGCGGGCGCGTTTTTAGCGGGGAACCGTATGACAGCGCCTGGTGGGGCATGATCAATGCGCAGAACAGCAGGGCTGTCCGCGAACTTGCCGTTATCTGGCTGATCACGGGGGATGAGAGTTTCGCCCGGAAGGCAAAGGATATCCTGCTGACGTATGCCCGGTATTATCCGGAGTATCAGCCGCACGGCGATATTCCGTACAACGGGCCGGGCCGCGTCGGCGCGCAGACGCTGGATGAGGCAAATTTTCAGCGGGATATGGTCATGGCTGTCGATCTTCTGTCGGATTTTCTGAGTCAGGAAGAACTGGGGATAATCCGGGACCGCATGCTGATGCCGGCGGCTGAATTCCTCATGGAGCACAGAGTGCGGCAGGTTCACAATCACGAGATCTTTGTGAATTCAGCGATCGCTATGATCGGGATCCTGTTTGACAGAAAAGATCTGATTCACGCGGCGATGGATGAGAAATACGGACTGCTGTATCTGTTGGAACACGGCGTGCAGAAGAACGGTATGTGGTTTGAAGGGTCTTTCGGGTATCACTTTTATGCGCTGGAAGGGTTTCTTCAGATGGAAAAGATGGCCCTTCACACACCATACAGCCATCTGGATCATCCCGCGTATCGGAAGATGCTGAACATTCTGGCGGATTACCTGGAGCCGGACGGCAGCGTGCCGATGTTAAATGACACGAATTACGGACATCTCGGGACCATGAAACTTCTGTATGAGTTCCCCTACCGGGAACTTGGCGGAGAGAGACTGGCTTATATTCTGAACACGTATTACCGTGATCACAGTCGGGATAATGAGGAAGCGCTGCTCTACGGCGCGGAGAATATTGAGAAAACCGGGCCTGCGCCGGGGACATTCCACACGCAGGTCGGGGAGAGCGGGTATACGATTTTCCGCTCGGAGGACCAGTATCTTCTGTTCAAGCATGACACATACGGCGGAGAGCATGACCACTATGACAGACTGGACCTGAGCTATCTTGCATGTGGGAAACCGGTTTCCCGGGATCTTGGCACAACCGGATACGGGGCGGCTCTGCACTACGGATATTACAAGAATTCCGGCACGCACAACACGCTGGTGATCGGCGAAGAAAATCAGGCTCCGGTGCAGTCGGTTCTGACGCATTTCAGTCAGAGCGAAGACGGGACTCTGTTTGCGGCAGCAGAGGCGGACTGGACAAAGCCGTACCTGATGCCGGACAGTTTTGTGATCCGGCAGTGGTCGGAAACCAATTATAAAAATGTACGACTGACCCGGAAGATTGCGTTCAGGCCACGGTATTTTGTCGAACTGATGGAGGCTGAGGGGATTCCGGAGAACGAGACGGCGGACTGGATGTGGCATTTCTCGGGAAAGCTGATCACGGCGGATCCGGGAGAGGCACTGCCGGCAGATTACTTTGTCAAAAAGCCATTGAACTGTCTGACCGACGCGCGCGCATTTGTGCTGCAGGAGGACGGCGGGACCTGGAATCTTGAATATCAGGACGGAGATGCCCGCACCGTCATCTTCGGTGCAGATGCCGATATGGTGCGGATCACAGCGAAAGGTCCGGACAATCCGTCATCCAGAAAGATTTCCTTTCTTATGGAGCGCAGGCGTGGCGTCTCCCGGTTTGTGACGGCTCACGTGATCGGGAGCTGGCGCGTGGGACAGGAGATGCCGGTGCGGGAAGTCCGGTTTGGAAAAGAGCAGGAGAAAACGATGGTGTCGGTTCTGGAAGCAGACGGAACGCGGCGGAAGATTGTGTTTGACTTCTGACAGCGGGATGATATAGTGGCAGCAAATACCTGTGAACTTGACAAATGAAAGAGACATAAAAATAAGCCTGCAGGCTGGACAAGAGGAGGAACGGGGGATATGCTGCGCTATGACGTAGAGGCCAGGAAGGCTGAGATTGACAGATGCATCGCGGCGGGGCCGTACAGTGACACGTGGGAGTCGCTTTCAAGGCACGAGACGCCGAAGTGGTTTCGGGACGCGAAGTTCGGGATTTTTATTCATTTCGGAGTATTTTCCATCCCGGCGTTTGGAAATGAATGGTATTCCCGCAATATGTACCGGGAGGGAACGCCGGAATATGAGCACCACAAAGCGACGTACGGTCCGCAGGATGCATTCGGATACCGGAAGTTTATTGACGCGTTTAAAGCGGAGAAATTTGATGCGGCTGAGTGGGTGAAGCTGTTTAAGGAGGCAGGCGCCCGCTATGTCGTTCCGGTTGCCGAGCACCACGACGGATTCCAGATGTACGCGTCGGAGCTCAGCGAATGGAACTCGGCTGAAAAGGGACCTCACCGGGATTTTCTGGGCGAGCTGACGCGCGAAGAGCAGCGCCAGGGACTGATTCCCGGCGCGTCGAGCCACCGCATCGAGCACTACTGGTTCATGCATCCGGGACGCGCGTGCGGGGAGGACAAGACGGATCCCAAGAATTACAACGAGCCGGGCGGCTTTTACTGGCCGGCGGCAGACGAGCCGGAAGATCACACGGATGTCCGGTTCCTCGCGGACCCGGAAAAGGACCCGCAGGTTAAACTGTTCCTCACGGACTGGGTCATCCGCACCTGCGAGATCATCGACAGGTACGAGCCGCGGGAGCTGTACTTTGACTGGTGGATTCAGGAGGAAGCCTGCAAGCCGTATCTGAGAAAGATTCTGGCGTATTACTACAACCGGGCGGCTGCAAAGGATCAGGAAGTTCTGGTGGCGTACAAGCATGACGCGTGTGCATTCGGCAGCGCGCTGGTGGATGTGGAGCGCGGCCAGTTCGAGGACGTGACAAGCTACCCGTGGCAGACGGACACCGCGATTGCCAAGAATTCCTGGTGCTACACGGAGGGCAATGATTTCAAGAAGCCGTGGAGTCTGCTGTGCGATCTCGCGGACGTGGTGAGCAAAAACGGCACGATGCTGCTGAATGTGGGCCCGAAGGCGGACGGCACGATTGCACCGGAAGACGTGTCGGTTCTTCGCAAGATCGGCAGGTGGCTCATGGTAAATGGCGAGGCGGTATATGGAAGCCGGCCGTGGCGCGTGTGCCAGGAAGGACCGACAAAGCAGGCCGGCGGACAGTTCTCCGACAAGAACGACAAGATTTATACGCCGCAGGATTACCGCTTCACAAGCAATCACGGCAATGTGTACGCAATCTGCATGCGGGCGCCGGAAGACGGAAGATTTCTCATCCGCAGCCTCGCGAAGCTCCCGGAAACTGCCGGAAAGGGTCCGGATCTGTTCAGCGAGATCCGCCGGGTCCAGCTCCTGGGAGACGAGACTCCGGCAGCCTTTACGCGGAATGAAAAGGGACTTTTAATCGACGCGGGAAGAACCTTTGACACGAAAAATCCGGTCGTGGATAGAGTACACTAATGTTCGCAAAAACTGAATAGGCAATGGAAAAGCCATCGA
>CAIFEV010000020.1 GCA_903789615.1 uncultured Lachnospiraceae bacterium
GGAGAGCATCTGCCTTACAAGCAGAGGGTCATAGGTTCGAGCCCTATTGGTCCCACTTATATATGGCGAGGTAGCTCAGCTGGCTAGAGCACGCGGTTCATACCCGCGGTGTCGAGAGTTCAAGTCTCCCCCTCGCTACTCTGAATAAAAACCTGCTGTACGGGCACCTGTGTAGGAGCTTGTACGGCAGGTTTTTTGATGCTTGTTAGAGCTGGACTTCCGGAGATTCCAGGCTTCTGGCTTTCGGGATTCTGGCCTCCGGGATTCTGGTTTTCGGACTCCTGTCCTCTGGTTTCGGGCTCCGGGGTTGCCGGACATCCGCCGCTCATCGGAAAATCAGGTCAGGAAAGCATCCCGATGCCTCCCGCAAATCCCAGGCCCCCGCCACGCATCAGAAAAGCAAGGCCCACTTCCCTCACAGGATCACATTTTTGGGCTCTCCGTCCATCCACGCGCGCAGGTTGTCGAACACGATACCCGCGCGCAGTTTCATCGACTCCTCTGTCGCAAAGGCGACGTGCGGCGTCAGAAGTGTGTTCGGAGCCGAAAGCAGTACTTCCGTGGACGGAATCGGAGGCTCTGCGTCAAACACATCGACACCGGCGCCCGCGATCACGCCGCGCTTCAGAGCGTCCGCCAGATCCGCCGACACAACCACCGGCCCGCGGGCCACATTGATGAGAAGCGCCGACGGCTTCATCAGAGCAAGCTTTTCGGCGTTAATCATACCGCGCGTCGAGGCATTCAGCGGGCAGTGCAGCACGACAATGTCTGATATTTCCAGGAGCCTGTCAAGCGTCACCTGACGGATGTATTCCGGCCAGTCGCTGTGCGTGTGCAGGCTGTGGGCGACAACCTGCGCCCCAAAGGCGTGAAAGAGAGCGGCCGAGCGTTTTCCGATGCGCCCGAGACCGATGATGCCGACCGTCCTGCCCTGTATCTGTCCGCCGACAATGCCGTCCTTTGTGCCGCCGTGCCGCGCCCGGAAATCCGCCTGGCTGATCTTCCTCAGAAGCGAGATGCTCATGCCGACGGCCAGCTCCGCCACGGCCTCATCCGAGTACCCGGACGCATTGCTCACCGCGATCCCTTTTTCCCGGCAGGCATCCAGTCCCACGTGATCCACGCCGGTAAATGCGACGTCGATAAATTTCAGATTCGGGCAGCGGGAGATGACATCTCCCGGAAACGGCATGTTGGCGAGTATCACCGCCTGCGCATCTCCGATCTCCTGCACCAGTTTGTCCGCGTCCGATGTTCTTTCATATTTTTCAAACGAAACTCCGGCGCCCTCAAACGGTTTCTCAAGCGCCGCAAGACTGTCCCGTGAAATTCCCAGCGACTCCAGGATTACGGTCTTCATCTTTCACTCCTCCATCTGCATTCCATTTTCCTGCCGCCTGCGTATCCGGATCGGCATATCCGAAAGCTCAAACCGGTCCGGACACGCTTTTCCCGGACCGGCAATTCATCTTTGTTCTGCTCAGTCAAGCTTCAGAATCAGTCCCAGGACGTTCCTGGCCGCAGCCTCAAGCTGCTCCCTGGAAAGAAGCCCTGCCTGTCTCGCGCGCATCAGGCGGTCCGGGAAGCCGACAGCCATCTTCACATCTCCGCCCGCTGCACACTCCTTGTAGTGCTCGCCCTGCGTCCACCAGTCCGTGGTCACAAGTCCGTCAAATCCCCACTCCCCGCGCAGGATTCCGTTCAGCAGATCAACACTGGCCGAGGCGTGCGTGCCGTTCACGAGATTGTAGCTGCTCATGACAGACCACGGATGCGCCTCTTTCACGACGATCTCAAACTGCTTCAGGTAGATCTCACGCAGTGCGCGCTCCGAGCAGCGGGAATCCGAAGCCTTGCGGTTCGTCTCCTTGTTGTTGAGCGCAAAGTGCTTGAGCGAGCAGCCCACGTGACAGCTTTGAATGCCGCGCACCATGGCGGCCGCCTGCTTTCCGGCCAGCAGCGGGTCCTCGGAGTAATACTCGAAATTCCGGCCGCAGAGCGGACTTCTGTGGATGTTCACCGCCGGTGTCAGCCAGACAGCCAGATTATTTTCCTTGAGCTCCTCACCGCCGGCGCGCCCGACGGCATATGTCACGTCCGGATTCCAGGTGCAGGCCAGAAGCGTCGCACACGGAAACGCCGTCGTGGTGACACCCGTCTCGCGGTTAAGCCGCACGCCGGCCGGACCGTCCTCTGTCATCGCATTCGGCACACCGTATTCCGGCAGATTGCCCCAGCCGAATGTGTTGGCCACACCGGTGTTCGGCTGCCCCGAAGCCAGATGCGCCAGCAGTTCGTCCGGCAGCTTCCCGACAAATTTATCAAGGCTCATCTTTCCTTCCGCCACGTCGGAAAGCTGCGGCTTTCTGTCTTTCTGTGCCGCCGCTTCCCAGGGCATGTACTGCCTTTCGGTGCCTCTTACCTGCGGCTGATAATAAGCGAGAAGTTCGTTCGGATCGCCCATTTCAGGATCCGCCGTGCCGTCATCCGCCGCTTCGTGCTGCGGCAGCTCCTCCCAGGTGCCGTCCGCAAGAAGGCGCTTTGGCAGCGCCCTTGGCGCACACCGCTCGCTAAGCTGCTCCGTCACCGTATCTTCCTTCACTTCATATGCGAAATCGCACTTCGCCGCGCTGACACAGTCCGTCCCGATATAGAAGAAATACTGCCCCTTTTCCAGAACATACGCGGATTTGCAGACCTTCCCGAGGTCGTCATACGATGCAAGTGCCGAAACGCGCACGGTAAGCGGGACACACTGCGTCTCCCCGGGCGCAAGAAGCCTCGTCTTTGCGTAGGCGCAGAGCACTCTGGCGGGCTTGCCCAGTTTCCCCTGCGGCGCCTGCACGTACAGCTGCACCACTTCTTTTCCTGCGTACTCCCCGGTATTGGTCACCTGTACCAGGAAGCGCACCGCCGCGCCCTGCCCTTCTTTTCCGGGCAGTTCGCAGCCCTTTGTAACCTCTGTGGCAAATGTTGTATAACTCAGCCCGTATCCGAACGGATAGATCACTTTGTCCGCCATGCCCGGAATGGTGCCAAAATAGCGGTACCCGACATAGATGTCTTCATAATAGTTCACGAAATCCGGCGACTCGTGGAACCCGAATGTCGACGGGTAATCCTCCAGGCGCTTTGCAAACGTATCCGAGAGATGACCGGACGGATTTCCGAACCCCAGCAGCAGCTCCGCCGCGGCGCTCCCGCCTTCCATGCCGCCCTGCCAGGCCATGAGAACAGCCGAGATCCGCGCATCTGTGGCAAACCACTCCGAATCCACCATGCCGCCGACATTCATCACGACAATCACGTGCTTAAAGGCAGCATCTGCCTTTTCCGCCATCGCCTGCTCGGCTTCAGACAGATAGAAGTCACCCTTCTCAAAAAGCGCATCCTGCGCCTTCTGCAGCGTGGCATCTTCGCTGTGTGCCGCCGCCTGACCGGACGTTCCGGCAAGCTTGCGGTCCCATCCTTCTCCGGAGAAGCGGCTGATTGAGATCACGGCGGTGTCCGTGAAATTCCGTGCCCCCGCAAGCAGCTCGTCCGGAATCTCCGGCTCCGCGATCATGCCAGGCACTCTGCCGGCCGCGTACTGCGCTTCCACATAGGTGCGGTAAAAGTCCGCCAGCGGCTCGTACACGCTTACGAGATCGGCATGCTCCTTAAATCCGTCGTACAGATTGCGGATGTAAGGTGTATTCACGTCGCCGGATCCGCCGCCGCCCTTCACATAGTCAAAGGTTCCCTTGCCAAAGAGCGCCAGGCGTGCTCCCGGAGCAATCGGGAGCGTTCCGTCATTTTTCAGGAGAACCATCCCCTCTTTGGCGGCTTCCTTTGAAACCGCGATGTGCTCCCCGGATGCTGTCACCCGCTTCCCGGCGTAAAGCGGCAGGTTCGGCTGATACTTGATTCTCGCCCACTTTTCCATGTTTTCTGAAAGTCTCCTTCCGTTTCAGAGTGCTTTTTGTTTAAAACACTTACCTCTCACTCTCCGCAAGGCGTCGGATTGCCGTGAGAATCCTCGCCGCGCTCGTCTCAAGCTGTGCACGCGTTACCGGGAAACGTCCCTTTCCCGCAAGGCCGCGCATGATTTCTTCGACATCTCCCGCGCTGCCCGGCATAAACAGATCATTCCCGGCCGCAATCGCACCGGACGCGCAGGCGCCCGGCCACTTCGGATTTCCGTATATGTCCGAGGCGATGACCCAGTCGGACATGACGATTCCGGAAAATCCCCACTCATCCCGCAGAATCCCCTCCAGGAGCTCCCTGGTCTGCGAGGTGTGTTCGCCGTTCAGCAGATTGTAGGACGTCATCACGGCCGCCGGGGAAGCCTGTCTCACCGCGATCTCAAAGCCGCGCAGATACAGATCCCGCAGCGGTCTCTCATTTACCATGGAATTGGAGTTGAGCCGGTTCGTCTCCTGATTGTTGCAGCAGAAATGCTTGATCGTCACACCGCAGCCCGGATGCTCCTGAACACCTTCTGTTATCGCCGCCGCCATGGTGCCCGTGACGAGCGGATCCTCGGAGAAATACTCAAAGTTGCGCCCGCAGAGCGGATTTCTGTGCAGATTCATCGCCGGTGCCAGCCACAGATGCACGCCGAAGCGCTCCATCTCGTCCCCGACAAGAGATCCGGCCATCCGGGCGACGACGGGGCTGAAGCTCTGCGCAATGGCGCTCCCGATCGGAATTGCCGTGCAGTACTGCGTCTTCACGCGGCCTGTATACGTCTCCCGGTCTCTGGCGGCTTTCTCTGCCATATCGGCAAAGGAACCTCCCACCAGTTCGGCCAGTCCGTCCATCATACCGGCAGAAAGGGAAAACACAGTCCCGTCCGCTTTTGTTCCGACCCGGGCGTCAAGCCGCAGTCCTGCCGGCCCGTCCGCCAGCACCAGGCTCGAATCTCCGTCACGCTCCGGGTCCGGTCTTGTCTGCCCGGCCGCGCCGCTCACCTTCACACTGGCGTTTCCGACCATTCCCTTCCCGGAAGTCTCCGAATACGCGCCGGCACACAGCTTCGCAAGCTGCTCATCCGTCAGGTGCTTCACCGCATCTGCCGCGTCCGGACTGATCGCGCACGGAAAATCATGCGATACCTCCCGGAACGCCTCCGGCGTCACGGTGAGATGCGGCACGTCCTCCGGAATTTCAGCCATTTTCCTTCTGGCCGGCCGGAAATCCTCAAAATCCGGCTTCCGCGTGAGCGGAGTTACGCGCTCGACAATGACATCCCCTGTCAGCCTCACCACGCCGGCAACCTGTGTGTTCCGGCTGTCTGCGCCCACGCGCAGGATATAGTCGCCCGCCTCCAGGACTCTCGCCCGGCGCGTCGCATCGTAACCTGCCAGCTGTGCAAGGTCAAACTGCAGCGAAACATCCTCCTCTTCCTGCGGCAGCAGGCGCGCTGTCTTCTCAAAAGCGGCCAGCGTCTGATACGGCTGGTCAAGCCGTCCCTCCGGAAGCGAGACGTAAAGCTGGACGACCTGCTTGCCGGCGTGCGCGCCGGTATTCCTGACATTGGTCAGGACGGATACCGTCGACTTCGTGCAGCCGGCATCCGCCACGCTGATGGCAAATGTTGTGTACGACAGCCCGTATCCGAACGGGAACAGCGGCTTCTTTCCGAGTGTGTCAAACCACCGGTATCCGGCATAGATGCCTTCTTTATAGCGCGTGTCATCCGGATCCCCGAACTCTTCCGGGAAAGGATAATCCTCGCAGCGCGCCCATGTGTCCGCGAGATGTCCGGACGGGAAGGCCTTGCCGAGCAGGACGTCAGCTAGCGAATCGCCGACGGTACACCCCGTCTGCGACAGCAGCAGGATATTCTGCACTCCCATGACCGGCGTGAGATCCACGACTCCGCCCACATTTAAAACCAGGACAAAGTTCTCATACCGGGCACTGGCAGCCAGAATGTCCCTGACTTCCGTGTCGGAAAGCTTAAAATCGCCCTTCTCGTCGGTCCGGTCCGTACCTTCACCGCAGATTCTGGCCAGCACGTACACGCCGGTGTCGCCCGCCCCGTCAATCGGAAAATTATATTCCGGCTCCTTCATAACCGCGCCGAATGCCGCCATCCAGCTGCCGCTCTCCTCAACTTTCCGGCGCGTTTCTTCCGTGAACTGTTCATGTGCCTTCTGAAGGACCGCGTCATACTCGTCGAGCCACTGTTTCGTCGTAATCGTGAATCCGGCCCGCTCCAGTCCCTCTTCAATCGTCGGATAAAAACGGCTGTTGACATCTCCGGAACCTGTTCCGCCCTTGCGCGTATGGCGTGCGCCGTTGCCATACAGAGCCAGGCTTCCGAGATCCCGCAGCGGCAGCCTTCCGTCTGTCTTCAGAAGCACCATGCACTCCGGCGCCATCCGGCGCACACTGGCCATGTGCTCCTTTTCATACTGCTGAAGCTCATCTTCCATAAACCACACCTCACAGCTTATTATTTTCAAATCTTTCAGGATTGAGATTTACAACGATGACAGAGCACATTCGTCCTCTGTTCTGCATTGTCCTTATCTTACTACAGAACACAAAAAAAGCACAGAAAAGCTGTTAAGCTCTCTGTGCTTTATGAAAAATGCCGGTAACCGGGATCGAACCGGTACGGGTATTTCTACCCACGGGATTTTAAGTCCCGGGCGTCTGCCAATTCCGCCACACCGGCATGCCTGAATATCATACCATACAGATGGAACCATCGGCAAGTACATGCTTGTAAAGCAATAAAAAATGGGACCAATAGGGCTCGAACCTATGACCCTCTGCTTGTAAGGCAGATGCTC
>CAIFEV010000021.1 GCA_903789615.1 uncultured Lachnospiraceae bacterium
TGCGACTACAGCAGCCACCACCGCCGCGATGATTCCAATGATCGGAAGAATCGGAACGGAAACTGCTGTGATCGCCGGGATCGCCGTTGTGGAAAGAAAACCGACCAGTTTACCCACGATGCTTGTGACGGACCCCACAGCGGTGACAACCTTGCCAACTCCGACGACGACTGGGCCGACAGCGGCAGCGATGAGGGCGGCCTTGACAATTGCCTCCTGCATACCGGGTGATAATCCATCCCATGCACCTTTCAGGGCCGTCACCACATCTTTGATCTGGGTCATCGCTTCCGTGATCATCGGTGCAGACGCATCTACGATCTCCGCGCCAAGGTCTTTTAAGTTGTTCATCACAACCGTCATCTGGTCGAGCGGATCCAGGGTTTCATTGAACGTACTCTCCACCGATCCCGCGTAATCTCCCAGCGTGGTAGAGAGGCCGCTTAAAGAGAGCTTCCCGCTCTGCACCGCGTTGTAGATCGCACCACCGGCACGGGAGCCAAAAAGGTCGTAGGCTGCCTGCAGCTTCTCGGTATCAGAGGCATTGCTGTTCATGGTTTTGGAGAAATCCTTCAGCGCATCACTTAAGGACTGTCCATTCTTTGTTGCAGCCTTCTGCGCCTTGGTAAGGCCAGTGAGCATCGTCGAGGTATCAAGGCCGGACATTTCCACTGCACCCATAAACCCAGCGGCCTGCTCGGCAGAAAGACCCATCGACTGGAACTGTGCGGCATTTTTAGAAAGGTCCTGCGAGAGCGTATCCATCGATACACCGGTTGCCTGTCCGACCTGATTCAAGGCATCGAGGAGGTTCCCGGCATCATCGGACGACTGACCGAAGGCATTGAGGACAGAAGATACGTTATCAACGGAAGTACTGACGTCTGTACTGTTGAGCGATGCAAACTCTACGAACTTCTTAGAGAGATCCTCCAAGGCATCCCCCGTCAGACCAAACCTCGTGTTCACCTCACCGACGGCATCTCCGGCAGTCTGAAAGTCTGTCGGAATCGTCTCCGCGATCGACTTGGCACGCTTCTGCATATCCTCAAGGGCTGCACCGGAAGCTCCCGTCTTCTGCGTTACGGTATCGAGCGCTTCATCGACTTCCTTCCACGCGGCAACCGAGGCGGCACCAACCGCAGCAACAGGAACCGTGATGCCTTTGGTGAGTCCTTCACCGACATCACTGATCTTGCCGCCGACTTCCTTCATCTTGTCCCCGGCAACCTGAAGTTCTTGTCCTGCAACAGAACCAAACTTCTTATACTCGTCCTCGAGGCCTTCCAGCGACTGCTTGGTCGCCTCGATCTCCCGCGTCAGCGCTTCCTGCTGTTTTTCCGTCTCCTCGGTCTGCGGGCCGGCCTTTAGCTGGGCGAGGGCTTCCTTCTCCTCGGCAAGCTTTTTCTTTGTCGCATCGATGGCTTCGGTCAGGTACTTCTGCTTCTGTGCCAGAAGATCTGCATTGCCCGGATCCATCTTGAGGAGCTTGTTCACATCCTTAAGATTGGACTGGGTATCCCGGATCTCCTTATTCACACCTTTCAGGGCATTGGAGAGCTTGGTCGTATCGCCGTCCAGCTCGATTGTGATTCCTTTAATACGATCTGCCATAGCGTCCTCCTCCCTTCATGGCATGAAAAAAGCATCAGTCCCCTGATGCGAATTAAAACGAATCGAAATCCTCCTGAGTTGCCACCTGCCGGTACTCATCGTCGCAGAAGTCATTCCCGGACTCAATGATCATATCCATCACAGTCCCCTCGTCCATCTCATCCAGCTCAGACAGCGTCAGTCCCATCTGCTTCGCCCTCAGGAGGAACACCGCCGTGTTTACTTCCCGCTCCGTTGGGCGGCTTCTTTTTTTGGTTTCGAACTTGTCCTCCGCGATCCAAGATAGAGCGTAATGAACTCCTGCATGTGAAGAAAGAGCTCGGCTCCGTCAAACTGATCCGCCCATTCGAGGAAGGCATCCTCGTTCAGCTGGTTCATGTCTCGCTTCTTGGCCTGCGCGTTCATGATAAAGGCCAGCTTGTCACCGACGGTCATATCGGTCTGGTCATCCTCGCTGTTCTCCATCTTGTTCAAGAGGATCATGAGATCCTGGTGGAAGACCTGCTTATAACGGTATGCTGTGGTCCCCGTTGCGAGAAACGGGAACTTCTGCTCCGACCCATCATTGAGCCGGAGGGAAATTTCCTGATACATGTCTACTCCTCCTTATCACTTGCTGGAACCGGATGTGCCAGATGTCTGTGTCGTGCTTGTCGTTCCAGACGCTTTCACTGCCGACGGGGTGTAGACCTTGCTGTACCAGTTCTGATAGGTCGCATCTGTGGTATCTGCACCGGAACGGGCCTTGACGATATTCTTGCCAAGCGTCGCATCCTTGATGCTGGTCGCGTTGATGGTCAGGCTCTCCGTCTGAACCTCGATGGAGTCCTCCTTGGTGCTCGATGCCACAGACGGTCTTGTTGCGGTGCAGTTATACATGACGTGGCGGATCTCATTCACATCGCCGTCAAACTCAAAGAGAAGGGCAAAGTGAATGGGCTGGGCATCCGCATCTTCAACCAGAACCCCGTTGCCGTCCTTAATCTCACCGAGCACGTTCTCCCGGAAGTCCTCCGGCACCATTGCCGACTCGAAGTCTCCGTTATAGCCGCTGTTCGCATTGGTGACAAAATACTGCACGCCATCCGCCCAGAAGATCGTCTGGTCTCCCTGCGCATCCAGAGAGAGGGATACGGCACCCGGCCATGCAACCGGATCGGCAAAGGTGGCAGTCCCATCCTCCGCAATCGTCGCGATGGCATAATGTACGTTTTTCAGGTTGTACTTGACCTTGTTCTTTTTACTTGCCATTTCAGGCCTCCTGTTCAAATGAATACAGGACCTCATAGAGCTTCTCAGAATCTATCCAGGTCTCTGTCTTTTCAAAGAAGATCCCGCTTTGGATCAGCTGATCTTCCAGTTTCTTTTCTGTTTCCGGATCCTTCTTATCCGTGTAGAGCTCGATGTCGATCTCTGTGATCGGGAAATACACAGTTCCGTCCGCAGCGAAGTTGTCGCTGTTCGGACAGCGGAAACAGAGAAAGGGAGGATCCGGCCCTTCCCCTTCCGCAAAGTGATCATAGGCATAAGGGATGCCCTGCTTCTCCAGTTCTTCCAGAATCTTTATGATCTCATCCATTGCTTCCTCCCATCCTCAGCCCTTTAATTCCTTCTCAATCTCACCTGACAGCTTCCCGGTGATCTCTTCTTCGACCGGAGCGATGTGCGGGATGCCCGCAACCCTTCCGCCTCCACGCTTGGCATGCCCTTTCTCCAAGAGGTGTGTCAGTCCATAGATCTTGTTGTGAACAACCACTTCTGCGCCGACCGCCGTCTCCTTCTGGACGGTAGATCGCCATCCTTTTGCGTACTTTCCGGTGCGCTTTGGCGATTTCTCCTTCAGCTCTTTCACAGCTTCCTTCCCGGCATCCTTGATCTCCTGCTTTACGATGTCGTTCACATCCTCCGCGTAGTCCGAGAGGGTCTTTTCCA